>NZ_JQMS01000001.1:1263540-2527080 GCF_000744835.1 Flavobacterium sp. 83 | reverse complement strand
AATCAAATTTTTCTTTTACAAAATCATTTACCTGTGAATCAGCAATCTCCCCTTTCCAATTGAGATATTTTGCTCCAAAAGTTGGATGAGTATACGCATCACTTTTTTTAAATTTGTCTTTGTAAACAAGAACTTTAATATTATCTTGTGAAATTCCGTTTGCAATTAAATCGTTAATCAAGGCCTCTTTTTCAGTAAAATAACTAGAATCTATAAGTAAACCAACGGTTTGTATCGACGTTGAAAGCGAACTGCTTTTAACATTATGCAAGCTGTTTTTTAATATTTTTTTTACAGAAAAATCCTTTATGTAATTTAAAAACATATTACTTTTACTTATTTACAAAATTAATTAATTAAGTTGCATTTGAAATGGTAAATCTAAAAAAGTATAACGATGTTTTAAAACTTTTTGTTATATCCTTAACATTTATTTTTATTATTTGCTGTAGTAAACAAAATTATTACGTTACAAAGATAGAAGGCAAAAGAATCCCGATTAGTGAAAAAGAAAATCAAGTTACTGATTTAAGCACAAATAACGAACAAGGGCAGCAAATTGAAAACTTTATTAAACCTTACCGCGAACATATTAATAAGGATTTAGACAGTGTTTTGGCATATTGCCCAATAACATTAGACAAAAGTTCTGGAAAATGGCAAACTACAATAGGTAATTTACTGGCTGATGTAACCTTGATGCGTGGTAATTTAGTTTTTAGTGCCCGAGAGAAAAAGAATATTGATATTTGTTTACTGAATCACGGCGGTATTCGTTCTATTCTACCAAAAGGAAATGTAACAGCAAGAACCGCTTTTGAAATTATGCCTTTTGAAAATAGCATGGTTGTTATTGGTCTAAAAGGAGAGCAAATATTTGAATTAGTAGATTATTTTATTGCTGAAAAAAAACCACATCCATTATCTGGAATTACATTTACAATTGATAAAAATACTGCAGCCAAAAATATCTTAGTTCAAGGGAAACCAATTGATAAAAACAAAATTTATTATGTGGGTACCAATGATTATTTATCTAATGGTGGCGATAATATGGATTTCTTTAAAAAAGGCATTGCAAAATATGTTTTGGATTATAAGTTACGAAATATTTTAATTGATTATTTCAAGGAAGTAGATACCATTCCTGTTGTAAACGATATTAGAATTAGTGTTGAATAAAGAAAGATTTAATTCAAAAAGAAATAATTTTACAAATACATAGCCTAGCCCTGATGGTCGAATTGCTCTTGCAATTACCTTTATATTTTTTCTTTAAAAACAGAAGATACAGCGGACGACAGGAAATGGCTCCCAAAAACAAGAAAATGAAAAGAAGAGATTTTATCGAAAAAACTGCTGCTGGTACTGCATTATTAACTTTAGGATTGCCTTTAGTCAGCTTTACAACTTTAGATACAAAACACTTGACGATTCTACATACGAATGATGTTCATAGTTATATTGATCCTTTTCCGGCGGATCATCCCAGAAACCCTAATATGGGTGGTGTTGCAAGAAGAGCGGCTCTTATAGAAACAATCAGAAAAGAAAATCCAAATGTATTATTGCTTGATGCCGGGGATATTTTTCAGGGAACTCCTTATTTTAATTATTATGGTGGAGAATTAGAATTCAAATTGATGAGTATGATGCAATATGATGCCTCAACAATAGGAAATCATGATTTTGACAATGGTGTAGAAGGTTTGCACGCACAAATGCCGCATGCGAAGTTTGAATTCTTATCAGCAAACTATGATTTTAAAAATACAGTAATGGATGGCTTTGTAAAACCATATAAAATATTTAATAAAAATGGAATTAAAGTTGGTGTTTTTGGTCTTGGAGTAGAACTTGATGGATTGGTTGACAAAGCAATGTACAAGGAGACTATTTACAACAACCCTGTTGAGGCAGCGCAAGATATGGTTCGGAATTTAAAAAAAGAGCAACAATGTGATTTAGTTATTTGTTTGTCACATTTAGGGTATAAATACAAGGAAGAGCCTAATAAAATTTGCGATTTAAAACTAGCAGAACTAACCCAAGATATTGACTTAATAATAGGTGGTCACACCCACACTTTTCTTGACAAGCCAACTGTTGTAAAAAACCTTGCAGGCAATGACGTTTTAGTGAATCAAGTGGGTTGTTATGGAATTAATTTAGGTCGAATTGATTTTTATTTAGACAATAGTAAAGAAAATACATCCATAGGAAGATCAATTGTTGTTTAATACGACACCAGAATTTGAATTCTCTACATCCATAAAAAATCTATAAAAAGCATAATACAATGTTATATTTAATAGCATTGCCAATGGTCTAAAAATAGCTGGAGCTAGATTAGAAAGATAGTATTTCTCAATAAAAACTATAAAATATTGTGTGACAGATAACAACCCGAAAATCAACAACCAAGTATTTTTCTTGACATCATTCATAACATAATGAGATAATGAAATACCTCCAAGAATCGAAATTAATATATTTTGTAGGATTAAAATATTATAACTTTTAGATGTTAATCCCTCTGAAATAGATAATAAATAAAAGAAAATAAACAAAAAAGGAACTGTCGCTATCAATAACGGAATGTAATCCTTCACTTTTGTCAATTTATTTATATAAAAAATCATCAGTATTCGATGTATCAAGAAAGCAATAAGTCCTAAAAACAACATTGTTTCTGTATTTGGAATAAAAAAAACATTTGTAATCAAGGAAAAGAATATGGTTGCAAAAAATAGCTTATTTCTTTGTTCAGAAGTACTCCAATATAAAGCCATCAACAGCACTGAAATTAATGGTTTTAATACAAAAAGCAAAGGTTTATATGCAAATGCTTCGGTAGTAACTTCTGCCATAGCAACTGCAAAATACAAACCTGTTATTATATTTTTAACGTTTTCTTTATTTTTCACAATCAGTATTTACAATTTTTAGCTTTTGGTTAACATTTGCATAAAATCATCTTCAGAAATTATAGGGATATTTAGCTTATTAGCTTTTTCCAGTTTTGCTGGTCCCATATTATCTCCCGCAACAACATAATCAGTTTTTGCTGAAATAGAACTTCCTACTTTCCCACCGTTATCTTCAATTGCTTTTTTTAAATCATCTCTGGAAAATTGCTCAAAAACACCCGATACTACAAAGGTTTTCCCCGAAAGTTTATCGGTTGCATTGGGGTTTATTTTTTCTACAATTTCAAATTGTACACCATGTTTTTTTAATCTTTCAATTATAACCCTGTTTTGCTGATTTTCGAAAAAGTCAATCACACTTTGCGCAATTCGTTCTCCAATTTCATCAACTAAAATCAAGTCCATCAAAGAGGCATGACACAAAGCATCAATGTTTTTATAATGTTTTGCTAATTTCTTAGCTACCGTTTCACCCACGAATCGAATACCAATAGCAAACAAAACACGTTCAAAAGGAATATTTTTTGAATTCTCTACCCCTTTCACTAAATTTTCAGCTGATTTTTGAGCCATTCGTTCCAAAGGAAGAATTTGATCAACCGTCAATTCATACAAATCGGCATAATTATGAACCAATCCATTATTAAAAAGTAACGCTACAGTTTCTCCTCCAAGGCCTTCAATATCCATAGCTTTTCGCGAAATATAATGCTGAATCCTTCCTATAATCTGCGGAGGACAACCGTAAAAATTTGGGCAATAATGATTGGCTTCTCCCTCACTTCGTACCAACTCAGTATTGCATTCCGGACAATGAGTGATATAGCTTGTTGGCTCAGTGTTTTCTGGACGTTTACTAAAATCAACAGCTATAATTTTAGGTATAATCTCCCCTCCTTTTTCTACAAAAACAGTATCTCCAACACGAATATCTAATTTTTCAATTTGATCAGCGTTATGTAAAGACGCACGTTTTACAATAGTACCTGCTAATTGTACCGGTTCTAAATTAGCCACGGGCGTTATTGCACCAGTTCTTCCCACCTGATACGAAATCGAGTTTAATTTTGTTGAAACTTGTTCTGATTTGAACTTATAAGCAATTGCCCAACGCGGTGACTTAGCTGTAAAACCCAACTCATCTTGGTAATGAAAAGAATTTACTTTTATAACAACGCCATCCGTTTCATAAGGTAAATCATGTCTATGTGTGTCCCAATAATCTATAAATTCGAAAACTTCTGCTAGATTATGAGCTAGTTTTGCTTCTTTAGGTACTTTAAACCCCCATTCCCTTGCTGTTTCTAATCCTTCATATTGAGATTTAAAAGGCAGATTATTTCCAATTAAAAAATACAACAAACAATCTAACGGTCTTTTAGCAACTTCGGCACTGTCTTGCAATTTCAAACTTCCCGAAGCCGTATTTCTGGGGTTTGAATACGGTAATTCACCAATTTCTATTAAATCTAGATTCATTTTTTCGAAACCGGCAAATGGCAAAATGATTTCACCACGAACATCAAATACAGAAGGAAAATTTCCTTTTAATTTTAACGGGATGGATTTTATAGTTTTAATATTATTAGTAACATCATCCCCTTGAAAACCATCACCACGGGTTACAGCCCGTTTTAATTTTCCGTTTTCATAAGTAATACTGATTGATGCTCCATCATATTTTAATTCACAGGTATATTCTAATGGAACTTCTCCGAGAACTTTTTGGATTCGCTTTTCCCAATCAACTAATTCTTCTTTAGAATAGGAATTATCAAGAGAATACATTCTGTGTTCGTGAGCTACAGTTTGAAAATTTTTTGTAATTGCCCCCCCAACTCGTTGTGTAGGAGAATTTTCATCAAAATATTCTGGATATTTATTTTCTAAATCTTGGAGTTGTTTTAATTTCAAATCAAATTCATAATCGGAAATTATAGGTTTATCCAACACATAATAATTATAATTGTGCTGATTTAATTCCTCTCTTAAAATTTGAATTGTATTTTGAATATCCATAGAAAATAAAAATTGGCTATTTTAGTTTTTTGAAAAAGTGTACTAAAATAACCAAATTAAAAGAAACTGCAATACAATTATGACTCTATAATTGTATTTATTTGCTTGTATAAAAGTCCATCACTTAAAAAAGAACCTTGTTGTATTAATCCAAAAACTGAGGTGTTACGCTCATCGGTAAACTCTTTTTTTCCCACTTTCATTTCAATCGTATCGGTAAACATATTATCACTAAGCCATTGCAATCCTTCTTTGGTCAGAAAATCAGTTTCAGGAACCAATGATTTCAAAACAATAGATTGAACATAGGTATCAAAACAATGAAAAAGAAAAATATGATTTTTAGAAAAATGCTCTAAATATTCCGCTTTAGTTAAAACCCCTTCCCAAACTAAATCAGAAAAAACATCCAATTCTTGTTCAGCTACTTCCGGTTTTTCCGTTTTAATCTTATCCCATTCCGCTTTATCAATTGCTTGAGTAGCTAAAAAATTAGTGAATTCAGGCATTAATTCTTCAAACTGTTCTTTTGTTAATCTTGAGTATTTCATTTATGCTAAATTTTGTTCAACATCTCATGTTTAAACAAGATGCTCTTTATATTATATTTAAATTAAAAAATCTGAAACAAGTTCAGATTAAACAAAAAAAAATCCCGACTTCCATCGGGATTTAATTAAATAAATTTAAAAATTATGCTTTTTCAGCAGCAATTTCATAAGGTAATTCAATAATTACATCTCTGTGTAATCTAACGTTAGCAGTATATTTTCCTGTACGTTTAACGATTCCACTAGTAATAAATTTTCTATCAATTACTTGACCACCTTTTGCTAACGCTTCAGCGATATCAATATTCGTGATTGAACCGAATAATTTTTCACCACCAGCTTTTGCGAAAATTTTAATTTCAATAGCTTTCAAAGTTTCAGCCAATGCTTTTGCATCATTTACTACTTTTTCTTCTTTGTGAGCTCTTTGTTTTAGATTTTCAGCTAATACTTTCTTTGCAGAAGAAGTAGCTAAATGTGCGTGACCTTGTGGAATTAAAAAGTTACGACCGTATCCGTTTTTCACATTTACTACGTCATCTTTAAATCCTAAATTTTGAACATCTTTTCTTAAAATAAGTTCCATGTTGTTGTCCTTTATTTGAGAAGTTAGGTTTCATATTTCAGAAAACCAACAACTGTTAATTTTTAATTATTTTAATAAATCCGCCACATATGGCATCAAAGCTAAGTGACGTGCTCTCTTAACTGCAACTGACACTTTTCTTTGGTATTTCAATGAAGTCCCTGTTAAACGGCGAGGAAGAATTTTCCCTTGTTCGTTTACAAATTTCAATAAGAAATCAGCATCTTTATAATCAATATATTTGATACCTGATTTTTTGAAACGACAATACTTTTTAGTTTTGTTAGTTTCTATGTTTAAAGGTGTAAGATATCTGATATCTCCGTCTTTTTTTCCTGAAGCCGATTGTTGTAATGTTGCCATGATAATTAAGCTTTTGTAGATTTTAATTTAGTTCTTCTTCTTTCAGCCCAAGATATAGCATGTTTATCTAAACTTACAGTCAAGAAACGCATTACTCTTTCGTCACGTCTAAATTCAGTTTCAAAAGCAATAAGAACTTCTCCTGCTACTTTGAATTCGAATAAATGGTAAAAACCACTTTTTTTGTTTTGAATTTCGTAAGCCATTTTTTTAAGACCCCAGTCTTCTTTCGATACCATCTCTGCTCCTCTACTAGTAAGAAAATCTTCAAATTTGCTTACTGTTTCCTTTACCTGAACTTCAGATAAAACGGGATTTAAAATGAAAACAGTTTCATAATGATTCATAAATATGTATTTATTTGTTAATTTGGGTGCAAAAGTAATTAATTATTTTAAATAAACAATCAAAATTTTACTTTATTCGTTGTATGGTAAAAAAAATCGACAAAGATTAGTTTTTTAAATAAAATTATGTTAAATTTACTCATCCAAATCTTAAAATTCAAAATTATGAAACTTAATTGTGTTGTAGTTGATGATAGTTCCATTCAAAGAATGATTATCGCAAAGTTAGTAAATAATCACCCAAATCTGCATTTAATTGGTGATTTTTCTAATGCAATTGAAGCTAGAAGTTGTATGTCCGTGCATAATGTGGATTTAATATTTCTTGATATTGAGATGCCTGTAATTAGCGGATTTGATTTTTTAGATGGTTTAAAAATAAAACCACAAATCATATTCATTACTTCAAAAGCTGAGTATGCTATGAAAGCATTTGATTATGATGCTACCGACTATCTGCAAAAACCTATTGCTATAGATCGTTTCAATGCATCAGTTAGAAGAGCAATCGATTTATATTCTCTTAAAAAAGAAAATAAAGAAGAAGAAGGCGAACATATTTTTATTAAGAGTAATCTTAAAAAATTAAAAATCTTCACTTCCAAAATTAAATGGATCGAAGCTTTTGGCGACTATGTTAGAGTTGTGACCGAGGAAGACAGCAATCTGGTACTTTCTACAATGAAATCTTTTGAAAATGATTTGTCTAAAGAAAAATTCATCAGAGTACATAAGTCCTATATTATAAACATAGACAAAGTAGAGCGTTTCAACAGTAAGTTTGCCGAAATTGGAGTTACTAAAATACCGTTGAGCAGAAACAAAAAAGAAGATTTAGTTAAAGCCCTATCATTTGCATAAAACTACTTTTAATAAAAATCAACGTTTAGCGTAACTTTTATAGCTCTATATTGAGCAACCGACTCAAAACTATTCAATATCTTTTGAATAGTTTTTTTTGTACTTACCACAGACGTATTTTGAGGAATTTTAATTATAATCGTTCGGATATATTCATTCCTAATTCTATTAATTGTTGGCTCTTCGGGTCCTAATACTGGCATTACCAGATTTTGACTCAGTACTTGATACAACCACATGGCGCCTTCTTTCAATTTGTCAAAATCGCGCTGTTTTAATGTCAGTTTTATGATTCTAAAATAAGGAGGATACTTATAGATCTGTCTGTCATACAATTGCTCTTTATACATTCCCAGATAATCATTGTTCGTTACTTGCTGTATCGTATTATGATTGGGATTATACGTTTGAATAATCACTTTTCCTTGCTTCTCAGAACGCCCTGCCCTTCCTGCAACTTGAGTCATCATTTGAAAACTTCTTTCGAAAGCCCTAAAATCAGGATGGTACAACATATTATCGGCATTCATGATTCCTACTAAACTTACATTGTCAAAATCTAATCCTTTGGCCAGCATTTGCGTTCCAACTAAAATATCAATTTCCCTATTCTTGAAACTATCTATAATTTTCTCAAAACCAAATTTCCCCCTTGTGGTGTCCTGATCCATTCTTCCCGTTTTAGAATTTGGAAAAATAGAAATCAGTTCTTGCTCAATTTGTTCGGTTCCAAAGCCTTTTGTAGTCAAATCAACACTCGAACACGAAGGGCAATGCGTGGGTTTTGCCATTGTATACCCACAATAATGACAACGCAACTGGTTTTTATGTTTGTGATAGGTCAAACTCACATCACATTGTTGACATTGAGGAACATTGCCACAAGTGATACA
This sequence comes from Flavobacterium sp. 83, assembly GCF_000744835.1. Lineage (NCBI taxonomy): Bacteria > Pseudomonadati > Bacteroidota > Flavobacteriia > Flavobacteriales > Flavobacteriaceae > Flavobacterium > Flavobacterium sp. 83. The sequence goes on along the minus strand of NZ_JQMS01000001.1, from coordinate 2,518,530 downwards.
TTCTATTATAGGAGAATAACCTCTTCTGTTTTGAAACAAAATCACTTGTTCCCCTAATGATAACGCTATATTTATTTCTTCAATTAGAACATCACTGAAATGTCCAGTCATTTTTTTTCGAAAGTATTTATCTTTTAAATCCACCAATTCAATGTTTGGCATCATTACATTTCCAAATCGTTTTGAAATTTCGACTAAACCATATTTTTCTGATTTTGCATTAAAATAGGTTTCTAAACTTGGCGTCGCCGAACCTAATAAAACTTTTGCTTTATGAGAATGAGCCAAAACTACTGCAGCATCACGCGCATGATATCGTGGCGCAGGATCTACTTGTTTAAAAGTTTGTTCATGTTCCTCGTCAACAATTATAAATCCTAAATTATGAAAGGGTAAAAACAAAGCGGATCTCGCTCCTATCACAACTTGTGCTTTGTCTGAATTTGACAAAACCTGATTCCAAACCTCGATACGTTCATTATTGTTATATTTCGAATGAAAAACAGCTACTTTATTTCCAAAATAAGTTCTTAATCTTCCAACTAATTGAGTTGTCAAAGCAATTTCGGGCAATAAATACAATACCTGATTTCCCGTTTCCAGATATTCTTCAATAAGCTTAATATAAATTTCAGTTTTTCCACTGGAAGTTACACCATGTAGCAAACAGACATCTTTTTGAATAAAACTATCTTTAATTTCTTCAAAAGCAGTTTGCTGCGCTTGGCTTAATTGCAGTTGATCTTCTCTTATTTTTCCATTGAAATGCACTCGATCTTCCTGAAGAAAATAATCCTCAAATATTTCTTTTTCAATTAGAGCTTTTATAATTGCCGAAGAAGAATTAGCAGTTTCAACCAGTTTCTTAACGGTTATTGGCTTCTTTTCGGTAGCACTCAATTGAAAATAACTCAGTACTATTTCTTTTTGTTTATTGGCACTTTTCAAAGTTTCCAACAATTCACCTAAACCGGCATTCGAATCGTATTTAGAATGCAAACGCACGTAACGAACTAACTTAGGTTTATAACTTTCTGAAATTTCTTCCTGAAGCACTACAATATTTTTGTCAATCAATTTTTGAATAACAGGAAAGATATTTTTTTTGTTTAAAATTGATATAATATCTTGCACTTTAAGTGAACTTTGCTGCTGCAAGGCTTGATAAATTAGATATTCATCATCCGAAAGCAAACTTTCATCCACAAACAAATCCTGCTTTTGAGAAATTATCGTTTCGCTTTCAAGCAAAAGTGCACTTGGCATGGCACCACGGTATACATCACCGATAGCGCACATATAATAAGAAGCAATCCATTGCCAATGTGCAATTTGAATTTCAGTAACTATCGGTTTTTCATCGAGAATTTGGTGAATTTCTTTTGCTTCGTATAAAGTGGGTTTATTTTGATGAATTTCAATAACAAGGGCCGTGTAAATTTTACTTTTACCAAAAGGTACAGCCACACGCATCCCTTTTTTTACATAATGAAATTCGGCCTCAGAAACGTTATAGGTAAAGGTTTTGGCTAGAGAAAGGGGTAAAATTACTTCGACGAAATGCATTTTTAAATTTTAAATATTTACTTTTTTTTAACATATAACAAATTCATTAATATGAATTAACTTTTTACTCTATACCAGTATTGCGTTCGTCCAAACAAAGAAATCCCAATAAAACCACGAACTTTAAGTTTATCTTTTGAAACTAATGTAATGTAACATTTGTAAAGTTGCCCGTTTTTAGGATCTAGAATTTTACCTCTTGTATATTCGTTTCCATCTTTAGTCAATCCTTTTATTACTATCATTCCTAGAATAGGTTTATTTTTATCCTCACCTGAACAATTACTACAGACTTTTTTTCTATGTTCTTCTTCGAGAATTTCAATTACTTTACCATAAATTTTTCCTGATTTTTCATAGATTTCGACTATCGATTTAGCTTTCCCAGTTTCATCATCAATGGTTTTCCATTTGCCAATAACAGTTCCGTTTTGACCATAGGAAAGGCTAACAAAAAACAGAGCTATAATAACTAAACTACTTTTTTTCATGATTCTTGATTTTTTTGCTTTCACAAATTGGAGAACTCAAATAAATTGATTGTAAAATTAAACATTAAAAAGGAAAAGACTGTAATGAATAGTAGGAAATAGCTCTGTGACTGCATTGGATTAAATCCTTAAATTTATTATTTTAAAATTGTCCCGTATGTAATTCCGAAAACGTTTGAAACTTAAAATTTTGCTCCTTTACGTCTTTGTCACCCGAAATAAAATCAATAAATTAGCCACTTGAAATTCAATACAAAATAACAATGAAAAATACTGCGCTTACGCACATACACGAGAGTTTGGGAGCAAAAATGCTTCCGTTTGCCGGATACAATATGCCTATTTTATATGAAGGGGTAAATGCTGAACATGAAACGGTTCGAAATGCAGTGGGTGTTTTTGATGTTTCTCACATGGGCGAATTCTTGCTTACAGGACCAAATGCGTTGGCTTTAATACAAAAAGTAACTTCGAATGATGCTACAACTTTAACAATAGGAAGAGCACAATATTCTTGTTTACCAAACAATGATGGCGGAATTGTAGATGATTTAATCATTTACAAAATGAAAGACGAGCAGTATTTATTAGTCGTAAATGCTTCGAATATTGACAAAGATTGGGATTGGATTTCGGCTCACAATGACTTAGGAGTTGAAATGAAAAATTTATCAGATGATTATTCCTTATTAGCAATTCAAGGTCCTAAAGCTGTTGAAGCGATGCAATCATTAACTTCAAAGGACTTATTAGCTATTCCATATTACCATTTTGAAGTGGGTGATTTTGCAGGAATTGACAACGTAATTATTTCAGCTACGGGGTATACTGGTTCAGGCGGTTTTGAAATTTATTGCAAAAACTCCGAAGTAGAACAAATTTGGAATAAAGTTTTTGAAGCGGGTGCAGCTTTTGGAATTAAACCAATAGGTCTTGCCGCTCGTGATACATTACGATTAGAAATGGGATTTTGTTTGTACGGAAATGACATTAACGACACCACTTCTCCACTTGAAGCTGGCTTAGGATGGATCACAAAGTTCACTAAAGAATTCACTAATTCAGAAAATCTAAAAAGACAAAAAGAAACTGGAGTATCTAAAAAATTAGTGGCTTTTGAAATGCAGGAACGTGCCGTACCAAGACACGATTACGAAATTGTAGATGGATCAGGAAATAAAATAGGAATTGTAACTTCGGGTACCATGTCGCCATCCATGAATAAAGGAATTGGACTAGGTTACGTAACCGTTGAAAACAGTGCTTTAGACAGCAATATATTCATTAGAATCCGTAAAAATGAAGTTCTTGCCAAAGTGATAAAACTACCTTTTTATAAGAAATAACAATTGAAAAAAGTAGCCCTATTTTTATTCTTGCTTTATTCAAAAGGGCTTATTGCTCAATCTGAAACGAATACCTGCAAAACTTTATCCAAAATTAATGCATTGGTCAAAGAGTTTCATTACAAACCTAAACCGATAAATGACAGTTTATCGGTTTACGTTTTTAACAATTTTATAAAAGCGTTAGACAGCAAAAACGATTTATTTTTAGAAGACGAAATTAACAGCCTAAAAAAATTCAAATACAAATTAGACGACAATATCATCCATTCTAATTGCAGTTTTTTAAACGAATTTTATATTGCTTATCAAAAAGCCGTTAATCGCCATACTACAATTATAGAAACTCTAAAGAAAGAAAGTTTCCCACTGAGTAGCCCTGAAATAATTAGATCTTACAAAACCCCTACTCCATATTTAAAAACAGAAGCAGATTTAAAAAAACTTAATAAAAAACGAATGCTATTCGATGTGCTTACTGAAATAGCACAAAGCAGCTCTAATAAAGATTCACTTATCGCTGTATTTCCAAGCATTTCAGGAAATATAAAACAAAAAATATTTGACGATTATACCTGCGAAGCAACCAAATACAACCTTACATCCCAAGAATTTCATAACATCTTTTTTACTGTTTATTGTTCTTATTTTGATCCTCATACCGAATTCTTTTCAACCAATCAAAAATCAGATTTTTTATCATCTGTAAGTTCAGACAACTATACCTTGGGGCTTATCGTTTCAATAAAAGAAAAAAATGATATCTCCATAGATGAAATATTACCTGGTGGTCCGGCTTATTTTTCAGAAAAAATTGAAGTAGGAGATCAAATCATTAAAATAAAATCGAAGCAAGAAGAATACTTAGTAAATTGTTATAATTTTGAAAAAATAGAAAAAATTTTAAGCTCTAATGAGTACAAAAATGTTTCCGTGACACTTAAGAAAAAAAGCGGGGAAATTTACACCACAAACCTCTCTAAACAAGTGATGAGAGATTATCAAAATAGTGTTTATAGTTATGTACTGGAACGCGATAATCAAAAAACGGGCTATATCAAAATTCCTAGCTTTTACTCAACTTTAGAAAACGGAAAAACAAATGTTAGTGATGATGTATCCAAAGAAATAGCCAAACTAAAAGAAGACAAAATCACCGGGCTAATAATTGATTTAGAAAACAACGGAGGTGGTTCTATGGAAGAAGCCGTTATGCTATGCGGTTTATTTATAAATACTCCTTATTTAGCGCAAGTTGTCACCAAAACAAATCAAAAAGAAATCATTGGTAATCAAAAACCAAAAAACAGCTATAGCGGCCCAATTATTATCCTAATAAATGGCTTTTCTGCTTCCGCAAGCGAATTTTTTGCTAACGTTATGCAGGATTATAATTTAGCCTTAATTGTAGGAACGAAATCATTAGGAAAAGCAACAATGCAAGAAATAGTTCCATTAAAAGATGAAAAAGATCAATTTCTAAAAGTAACCATTGGAGAATTTTATAGAGTAACCGGAAAAACCAATCAATACAACGGTATTACTCCTGATATTATAATCCCGGGGTTATTTGACGATCAAATGCCTAAAGAAAGTGCTTATCCAACTGCTTTAAAAAATGATAAAATTGAAAGCATCATCGACACCAATAGATTCCCGATGAATGAAAAACAAAAACAAGCTATTTTAGAATATACCCAAAAATCAAAAACGAATACAGAATTTCAAAAAAACATCCGTCTAAAAACTACTTTTAATCAGTTTTTCAAAGCAGCTGTAATCATACCATTGCAATTTAATGTCATTTTTAATAAATCAATTGCATTTTCAAAACATTGGAAAGAAATAGAAGCATTTGTCAAAACTGAGTACCCTTTTATTGTAAATAACACTAGTAATGATGCTAACAAAATACTAACAAACGATTACCTAAAATCTATAAATAGTACCCAAATTAAAAATTTAAAAAACAACTTTCGTGTTTTTGAATCTGTAAAAATCATGGCAAACTTAAAATAGTAAAATACTAATTTTTTAAAATTTATCACAAAAAAAACGACAGAAACTATTTTAAAACAATTGAATAATTCTATTTTTGCACTTAAATAAAATAAACTCATAAAGTAATGGGAAGAGCGTTCGAATTCAGAAAAGGGAGAAAAATGAAACGTTGGTCAGCAATGGCCAAAGCATTTACCAGAATTGGTAAAGATATTGTAATGGCAGTAAAAGAAGGTGGACCAAATCCCGATGCCAACTCAAGATTAAGAGCGGTTATTCAAAATTCCAAGGCAGTTAATATGCCAAAAGAAAATGTAGAACGTGCTATAAAAAAAGCAACTGATAAAGATACCGCTAACTATAAAGAAGTTTTATTTGAAGGATATGCACCTCATGGAATTGCAATCTTAGTTGAAACAGCTACAGATAACAATAACAGAACTGTTGCTAATGTTAGAAGTTATTTCAACAAATGTAACGGTGCAATGGGAACACAAGGTTCAGTTGAATTTATGTTTGACCATACCTGCAACTTTAGAATTCCTGCAAATGGAATTGATCCTGAAGAATTAGAACTAGAATTAATCGATTTTGGTGCTGAAGAAGTTTTCGAAGATGAAGACGGTATTTTGATTTACGCTCCTTTTGGAAGCTTCGGAACAATCCAAAAAGAATTAGAAAACAGAGGATTGGAAATTCTTTCTTCTGGGTTTGAAAGAATTCCTCAAATCACAAAAAAACTTTCTGAAGCAGAAGTTGCTGATGTTGAAAAACTGATTGAAAAACTAGAAGAAGATGATGACGTTATGAACGTATATCACACTATGGAGGAAGAGTAGACTTCTTAGATTTTTAGACTTCTTAGAAAAGAGAAAAGAATATAACTAAAAGGATAATAGAATAAAGACTTCAAAGTACTGCTTTGGAGTCTTTATTTAGACATTATGTTTATTAAAGCAAAAAACAGAATGACTCTGTTAAAATGAAAAACTCCATTCAAACAAGTCTGAATGGAGTTTTTTTTATGTCTAAAAATCTAAAAAGTCTAACAATCTAGAAGTCTAAAAGACCTATTTTATAAATTCAATTTTTTGAGCTTCTTCTTCGTTAATACTATCAAAAAAGCCTTGTTCATTCATCCAGTCATCGCTAAATACTTTACTCATGTAACGAGAACCATGATCTGGAAATATGGCAATTACATTACTGTTTTTATCAAATTCACCTTCGTCAGCATATTGTTTTATTGCTTGCAAAACTGCTCCGGATGTATATCCAACAAATAAACCTTCCTTTCTGGTAATTTCTCTAGCAGAATGTGCGCTTTCCTCATCAGTTACTTTCATGAACTTATCAATAAGATCAAAGTCAGTTGCAGATGGAATTAAGTTTTTACCTAAGCCTTCAATTCTATACGGATAAATCTCATCGTTATCAAATTCTCTTGTCTCATGGTATTTTTTCAATACCGAACCAAAAGCATCAACTCCAAGAATTCTAATGTTAGGATTTTGTTCTTTTAGGTATTTTGCAGTTCCTGAAATAGTTCCTCCTGTTCCGCTACAAGCTATAAGGTGCGTAATTTTACCATTTGTTTGTTTCCAAATTTCAGGGCCAGTGGATTTATAATGTGCATCAATATTCAATTGATTGAAATATTGATTGATATATACTGAACCTTTCGTTTCTTCATGCAAACGTTTAGCTACATTATAATATGAACGCTCATCATCAGCAGAGACATGCGCGGGACAAACATAAACTTTTGCTCCCAAACTACGTAACATATCTATTTTATCTTTAGAAGATTTAGAACTTACGGCAAGAATACAGTTATAGCCTTTTATGATACTCACCATGGCTAAACTAAAACCAGTATTCCCGGATGTAGTTTCGATGATCGTGTCACCTGGAGATAAAATCCCTCTTTTTTCAGCTTCTTCGATTATATATAATGCTATTCTATCTTTAGAAGAATGTCCAGGATTAAAAGCTTCTACTTTTGCGTAAAAATTACCCTCTAATTCTTCGGTGACTTTATTTAGCTTAATAAGTGGAGTGTTACCTATTAATTCTAAAACATTATTATAAGCGTTTATTTCTTCTTTCATAAAAAAATAGTTAGTCGAGGAGAATTTTTAATTTAACCTCGAACGTTGCAAATTTAACAAAAAAAATCTAATTACTTTTTAATTTTCTCTAAATCTAGTAAAAAACTAAATTCTTTTGCTAATTCTTTCAAGGCTTCAAACCTTCCAGATGCTCCTCCGTGGCCTGCATCCATGTTAGTATCAAGATATAAGATATTTTCATCTGTTTTAAACTCTCTTAATTTTGCGACCCATTTTGCAGGCTCCCAATATTGAACCTGTGAGTCATGGAGTCCTGTAGAGACATACATATTTGGATAATTTTGTTTTTTTACATTGTCATAAGGGGAATAAGACAACATGTATTTATAATATTTCTTTTTATTTGGATTACCCCATTCATCATATTCCCCAGTTGTCAACGGAATACTATCATCCAGCATTGTAGTAATCACATCGACAAAAGGTACTTGAGCAATTATTCCGTGATACAGTTCAGGTGCTAAATTTACTACAACCCCCATTAATAATCCTCCTGCGGAGCCACCTTCGGCATATAAATGCGCTGGTGAAGTGTATTTTTGATCAATTAAAAATTTAGAACAATCAATAAAATCAGTAAATGTATTTTTCTTTTTTAATAACTTTCCATCTTCATACCATTGTCTTCCTAAGTCTTCGCCACCTCGAATATGTGCTATAGCAAATATAAATCCTCTGTCCAATAACGTTAATCGTGTCGAAGAGAAAGTAGCATCCATGGAGTGTCCATAAGAGCCATAGGCATATTGTAACAATGGATTATTTCCGTCTTTTTTCAACTCTTTTCTATACACCATCGAAATTGGAATTTTAGTTCCATCTTTGGCTGTAGCCCAAACACGTTCTTCTTTATAATTATTTTTATCGAATTTACCTCCAAGAACCTGTTGTTCTTTTTTGACTTCTTTTTCCTTAGTTTTCATATTGAAATCAATAACCGAAGAGGGAGTTGTCATCGACTGGTATCCGTAACGTAAAATTTCTGTTTCAAAATCTACATTAGTTGTGGTGTAAGCAGTATAGGTTTCGCTTTCGAAAGGCAAATAATATTCCCCTTCCCCACTCCAAGGCATAATTCTGATTTTATTCAAACCATTCGAACGCTCTTCAACTACCAAATAATTAGCAAAAATTTCGATATCTTCTAATAAAACATCTTCGCGATGCGCTAAAACTTCTATCCAATTTTCTTGTGATGTTGCTGTTTCCAGCGTTTTCATCAGTTTGAAATTTTCCGCTTTGTCTTTATTGGTCAAAATATAAAAACTGTCCTTGTAGTGATTAATGCTATATTCAACTCCTCTGATTCGTTTCTGAAAGATTTCAAATTTTCCGTCCGGAGTATCTGCATTTAAGATTCGATATTCTGTTGTAAGCGTACTTCCAGACTCAATTGCTAAGTATTTTCTGGATTTTGATTTTGCAACTTCAACATTATAGGTGTCGTCTTTTTCAAAATAGACCAAAACATCATCTACTTGTTTTGAACCTAATTTATGTTTAAAAACTTTATCAGAGCGCAGGGTAACTTCGTCTTGCGAAGAATAAAAAATAGTATGATTATCATTTGCCCAAACAGCAGTTCCGGTAACTTTTTCTATTTTATCTTCTAAAATTTCATTCGTTTCCAAACTTTTGACCTGAATGGTATAAATTCTTCTTCCAACTGTATCCGTACTAAAAACAGCTAATTTATTATCCGGACTTATACTTAATCCTCCCAATTGAAAATACGATTGTCCTTTGGCCAATTCATTGCAGTCGAACATAATTTCTTCTTTTGCCGAAAGGCTTTCCTTTTTTCGAGAATAAATAGGATAATCTTTTCCAGTTTCAAAACGGGTGATGTAGTAATATCCATTGTATAAATAAGGAACTGATTCATCATCTTCCTTGATTCTAGCTTTCATTTCATCGAATAATTCCTTTTGAAACCCCTTAGTATGAGTAGTCATATTATGATAATACTCATTTTCTTTATTCAGATAGTCAATAACCTCAGTATTTTCTCTGTCATTCAACCAGAAGTAATTATCGATTCGCAAGTCATCAAACTTCTCTAATTTTTCAGGGATTATTTTGGCAACTGGTGGTTGTATATTTTCTGGCATCGTTTGCGCTTTTATATTTAAGTGAAGTTACAAAAATAGCACAAACACCTTTTAAAACGATTCAATTTTCTATCTAATTTAACATTGCTTATTACTCTGAATGTAGTAATTTCGTAGCTCAATATTTAAAATTTATCAAAATGGATTTAATGGGAATGATGGGTAAACTAAAAGAAACCCAACAAAAAATAGAAGATACTAAAAAGCGTTTAGACACAGTCCTTATAGATGAACAAAGCACTGATGGTTTATTGAAAGTTACTTTGACAGCCAATAGAAAAATAAAATCAATCACAATTGACGATTCTTTATTGGAAGACAAAGAACAACTAGAAGATTATATGATTTTAGTATTGAATAAAGCGATTGAAAAAGCAACTAAAACCAATGAAGCGGAACTTGATGCTGTTGCAAAAATGGATATGCCAATGATTCCAGGAATGGATAATCTTTTTAAATAAAAAAATTAAGGTTTAAAGTTTTTGGAGTAATCCTAAAAACTTTAAACCTTAAACTCATTTTCAAGCTGTATTACACTAATTTTTGAAGCGTTTCCAGTACATAGGTGTGCATCACTTCTTTATAATCAAGATGTGTGACAATTCTCAGTTTTCCATGCCCCATAGAACTTATTAAAATGTTTTTTTGTTTTAATAATTCAATTAAATTCTTTTCAATACAATTAGGAACTAACGAAAATATTAAAATGTTAGTCTCAACTGGTTCTACCGAAGCTACCCAACTTACCCTTTTTAAAACCTCGGCAATTTCTTTAGCTCTTCGATGGTCATCAGCAAGACGTTCTATATTATTATCCAATGCATAAATTCCGGCTGCGGCCAAATATCCTACCTGACGCATTCCTCCTCCCAATATTTTTCGAATTCGTAATGCTCTGTGAATAGTTGCTTTGTCTCCCAATAAAACCGAACCAATTGGCGCTCCTAAACCTTTGGACAAACAAACCGAAATAGTATCAAATAATTTTCCAAATGCTTTTGGATCTTGCTTTTTGGCTACTAATGCATTCCAAATTCGGGCACCGTCTAAATGAAATTTCAAATTATTGGCATCGCAAACCTGTTTTATTCTTTGTAAATCTTCCAGCTCATAACAAGCTCCGCCACCTTTGTTAGTTGTATTTTCTACACAAACTAAACTTGTTAACGGACTATGATAAAACTCAGGATCATTGATTGCTCCAGCCACTTGTTCCGCAGTTATCATTCCGCGATTTCCGTCTAATAAACAGCAGGAAACGCCACTGTTAAATGAAACACCTCCGCCTTCGTAATGATATACATGCGCATATTTATCGGCAATTAATTGTTCGCCAGGCTGAGTGTGTAATTTTATAGCCGTTTGGTTTGCCATAGTTCCTGATGGAAAAAAAAGTCCAGCTTCCATCCCGAACATTTCGGCAACTTTAGCTTCGAGCTCAATAACAGTAGGATCTTGTTTGTACACGTCATCTCCAACTTTGGCATTTAACATGTGTACTAACATTTCGCGAGAAGGTTTTGTAATCGTATCGCTAACTAAATTTATTTCCATATTATTTTTTATTTTCAGTACGAACAATTCGAGAATTGTCCCTTCGTAAAATTTTTCTATTTTTGTGCGACAAAATTACACAATACCGTTTGTTAATTCAAACTAGTTCAGTTAAAACTAAGCTATAATAAATGACATAACGGTATTTTATATAAATATTTGAAAACGGACCTATTTAATTACTATAATTTATGACAACTACCGAACAAATTAAAGGTATTGTAGAGCGCCTTGGTGCGTTGAGGAGGTATCTTTGACGTTGATGCCAAACTAATTGAAATTTCAAACGAAGAAGAAAAAACTTTTGCGCCTGACTTTTGGAATAATCCAAAAGAAGCTGAACTCATTGTAAAAAACCTTAGAAACAAGAAAAAGTGGATTGAAGATTACAACAAAGCAGTCGAAATGACTGACGAGTTGCAACTCGCCTATGATTTTTACAAAGAAGGAGAACTCACTGCAGAAGAATTAGATGAACAATATTCGCTAACAGCAAATCATATTGAAGCGATTGAATTCAAAAACATGCTTTCGGATGAAGGCGATACATTGAGTGCTGTTGTACAAATAACTGCGGGTGCCGGCGGAACTGAAAGTTGTGATTGGGCCGAAATGCTTATGCGTATGTACATGATGTGGGGCGAAAAATACGGTTACAAAATAAAAGAACTGAATTTCCAAAAAGGAGAAGCTGCAGGTATTAAAACCGTAACACTCGAATTTGAAGGTGATTATTCTTTTGGTTATTTAAAAGGAGAAAACGGAGTGCATCGATTGGTTCGGATTTCGCCTTTTGACAGTAATGCCAAGCGTCATACTTCCTTTGCTTCTGTTTATGTTTATCCGCTTGTAGACGACAGCATCGAAATTGATATTAATCCTGCCGATATCGAGATTACAACTTCGCGCTCCAGTGGTGCGGGAGGACAAAATGTAAACAAAGTGGAAACCAAAGTACAATTGTTTCATAAACCAACGGGGATTCAAATACAATGTTCCGAAACACGTTCGCAACAAGATAACAGACAACGTGCGATGCAAATGTTACGTTCTCAATTATACGAAATTGAGTTAAAAAAGAAACAGGCACAACGCGCTGATATCGAAGCTGGTAAAATGAAAATAGAATGGGGATCACAAATAAGGAATTATGTGATGCAACCTTATAAATTAGTAAAAGATGTTCGAACCGGCCATGAAACCAGTAATGTTGATGGCGTTATGAACGGAGAAATTGATGAGTTCCTGAAAGCCTATCTGATGATGATGGGACAGAAAGAAGAAGAATAGTTTGCAAATATCAGTGGTCAGATTTGATACTTTCAACTGAAAACAACTAATGTAAAAATCCTCTCTACTTTCGTTTATCGAAATGTTTGAGAGGATTTTTTAAAAAAATTTTATTCTAAACGTTTTATTGCACTAATTACAATCCGCTTTTCAAAACATTAAAATTCCCCATAATAATTGTTGGGTTTCTTTTAGGATCTAACCATTTCACCATCAATTTCATATTTTCTTCATCAATAGCAACACAACCAGCAGTAAAAGAAGGTTTTTTTACAGCCAAATGAAAAAATATGGCGCTTCCTTTTCCCTTAACAATAGGATTTGTATTGTATTCAATTACAATGCAATACTTGTAAGCATCATTGTTTAATAATAGATTTTCATATGATTTTGCATTGGTAACACCTTTTACATATCTATTATAGTCATTGGAATTCGGATCATCAATCCATTTATCTTCTTTGGTTGTTTGTTGGTATTCCAATAACGTATTTAACTGTTTTTCATACGTATATAATTTACCTAAACGAAAAATTCCAGTTGGGGACTTGCCGTCACCTTCAAGTTTAGTAAGTGGCGGTGCAAAACCATTTTTTCCAATACCAACTTCTACCGGATTATATTTTATAACCCAACTCCCCTCTTTTCTTTCTAAAGCTACAAGAAAAGCACTATAACTTTTTGGCTGATAATTGTACACTACCAATAATTGTTCGGTATTTTCTAACTTACTTTTATTATTAGAAGCAATTAATAATGCATTTTTGTTTGTAGTGTTATTTGTTTGAGCCTGCAGGTTAATAAACAAAAACAATACTGTAGCCAAAAACAAAAAACGGTTTAAAAAATTCATTTTATTGTGGAGATATTATTTTATAGCTAACAAGAAAATCAAATTAAGAATAAAAATTCGATTGAACATTCATCTACAAACATAACAAATTTATTGTAAAACTAATTTAACATCTACGCATCGATTTTCAGAACCTATAACCATTCAATCAATGAAACCCCAACGCCAACAGTAGTTTGGAGATTGTTATAATCAATTAAGGTTTCACCATAACCATGAGAAACTAACAAATATCCTTTTAAATTATTTTTGATGGGATACGACCATGAAAACGAGGAATTCCCCCTTGCTTTGGAACCAAAATTCAAATTATGACTCCCAATAAACGAAAATATATTCCCGTTTTTGGCGTATATTACATTCAAATCTCCTCGTCCCACATATTCTGAAATATCTGGATTATCATCCTTTTTGGCAGGCATTCGCAACCAAGGTCTGACATAAACTGTCCAATTATTGCGTTCAAATCCCGCATGAAAAATTACCCTATTCCAACTTCTGGAGAATGGATCACTTTTACCATTGGATTCATGATTGAATGCGACACCAATCATTCGTGCTTTAAAACCCAAAATTTTAAAGTTTACAGGAACATTCAAAATCAGTTCCGGTTCGTAATTAACTTCTCTAAAGGGGCGTGAAAGATTATTATTATAAATTTGCCAATGGGATATTTGTGTATAAGCAACCCATAAATCACCGCGTCCCCAAAAAATACCCTGCAAAACTTTAGTTTTAAAACTCAATTGAAATTTAATTTCAATATTATTGTAATCAACTCCTGGAGGAGCAATATAATCGGGATCAATATTCCCGGAATGTGGTTGTTCGTTTGTATTATTTGACCATCGAAAAGGTAAAGCATACATAGGCTTATAAGGAGTAACTAAAAATGTTCCTCTTAAAGAAGTCGTGTCTAATTCCCATCGCTCCGTTAGATTACGAAGTTGAGTTTTATTATTAAATAAACTTTGAATTTGAGCATTTCCGGAAAAACAGGAACAGAATAAGATAAAACTTAATAATTTTATTGAAATTAATTTCATAATATATAAAAGTAGTTTAGCTAGTAAAACTAACCGTTTGTTATAGTTTTCCGTTATACATTTAAATATTTTAGTTTCATAAATCACACTTTTAATCCTGTTAAAGAATCCCGAAATATTAGGAATTATAATCTCAATTTGTTTTATTTGATGACTATAACTAAACCAAAATCAAACTACACTTAATGAAATCCTATTCCATCCAAGAAATAAATGAAATTTTAAAAGGAGTTATTGTGGGAAGTACTTTCCAAAATATTACTGCTCCTGAACAACTTGAAGCTGCAACTGAATCTGAAATTTCTTTTATTGGAAACAAAAAATATGAAAAACTTTGGGCAATTTCAAAAGCATGTGTAGCGGTTGTTAATGAGGATATTTCAATAGAACCGGGAGAAAACAGAGCATTCATTAAGGTGAAAAATGCAGATTTGGCGATGTCGCAAGTTTTAGCTCTTTTTGCACCTCCAACGCCATTATTTAATATCGATATTCATCCAACTGCTGTTATAGATGAAACCGCTATTATTTGTAACGGTGTTAGAGTTGGCGCAGGTTGTTATGTAGGACCAAAAGTATTCCTTGGAGACAATACAACACTATATCCAAATGTTACTATCTTAGATGAATGTACCGTAGGAAAAAATACTACAATCTGGTCTGGAGCGGTAATCAGAGAGCGTTGTCATATAGGAAATGATTGTATTATACATCCCAATGCGACAATTGGTGCAGATGGTTTTGGTTTTCGTCCAGATCCTCAAAGAGGTTTGGTGAAAATTCCACAAATTGGAAATGTGATTATAGGCAATAGTGTAGAAATTGGTGCCAATACTTGTGTTGACCGAGGAAAATTCAGTTCCACTATTTTAGGTGACGGTTGTAAAATTGATAATTTAGTCCAAATTGGACACAACAGTAAATTAGGCCGTTTTTGTATCATGGCAGGAAATAGCGGATTGGCAGGTTCTGTAACGCTAGGAAACGGAGTAATTATTGGCGGAAGCGCTTCTATAAAAGACCATACAACCATTGGCGATGGTGCAATTGTAGGCGCTGGTTCAGGTGTTACGGGAGATATTCCTGCAGGAAAAACCATGTTAGGCTATCCGGCTGTTGAAGCTCGTGATGCATTAAAACAATGGGCAATTTTGAAAAGACTCGTAAATGAATCTAAAAGCAAATAATCACTTTTTTTATTAAATTCATAAAAAAACAGGAGGTAACTTCTGTTTTTTTGTTTTTATACCAAACTAATATCCAATTTCCTTTCAAAACCTATAAAATAATAAATTTTATTTCGTTGGATTTTGTATTTTAGCACAAACTATTTTAACATTATTGCATCATGGATTTGAACTTCAACAAAAACGAAGACCACAATAAACTTTTACTTTCGGCATTGCGACAAAAATTGAGTCTTGTGAAATTGGGTGGTGGTGAAAAACGCATTCAAAAATTACATGGTGAAGGCAAAATGACTGCCAGAGAACGCATCGATTATTTGCTTGACGCCAAAGCTAAAAGTATAGAAATTGGAGCATTTGTAGGTGAAGGAATGTATGCAGAACACGGCGGATGCCCCTCTGGCGGTGTTGTAGTTAAAATAGGATATATCAAAGGAAAACAATGTATTGTTGTGGCCAATGATGCTACTGTGAAAGCTGGTGCTTGGTTTCCTATTACCGCAAAGAAAAATCTCCGTGCACAAGAAATTGCAATGGAAAATCGGTTGCCAATCATTTATTTAGTAGACAGCGCGGGCGTTTATTTGCCTTTGCAAGATGAAATTTTTCCTGACAAAGAACATTTTGGTCGAATTTTTAGAAATAATGCTCAAATGAGCAGCATGGGAATCACTCAAATTGCTGCTGTAATGGGAAGTTGTGTTGCTGGTGGTGCCTATTTACCAATTATGAGCGATGAAGCTATAATAGTCGAAAAAACAGGCAGTATTTTTCTGGCTGGAAGTTATTTGGTCAAAGCTGCCATTGGCGAAAGCATCGATAATGAAACATTGGGCGGAGCGACCACGCATTGTGAAATTTCGGGGGTGACGGATTATAAAGCCAAAGATGATAAAGACGCATTAGACAAAATAAAAAATATAGTTGACAAAATAGGCGCTTTTGATAAAGCGGGTTACAGCCGAATCAAATCAGAAAAACCAGCTTTAGATGAAAATGAAATCTATGGTATTTTGCCAAAAGCTCGTAATGAGCAATATGACATGATGGAAATCATCAATCGCTTGGTTGATAATTCAGAATTTGAAGCCTATAAAGACGGTTATGGTCAAACGATTATCACCGGCTATGCCAGAATTGATGGTTGGGCAGTGGGAATAGTTGCTAACCAAAGAAAAGTGGTGAAAACCAAAAATGGCGAAATGCAGTTTGGAGGCGTAATCTATTCCGATAGTGCCGATAAAGCCACTCGTTTTATTGCCAATTGCAACCAAAAGAAAATCCCTTTAGTTTTTGTACAAGATGTTACCGGTTTTATGGTAGGATCCAAATCTGAACATGGCGGAATCATAAAAGATGGTGCCAAAATGGTGAACGCTGTCAGTAATTCAGTTATTCCAAAATTCACTGTTATTGTAGGGAATTCTTATGGTGCAGGAAATTATGCTATGTGTGGCAAAGCATACGATCCACGATTAATTTTTGCATGGCCGAGTGCGGAATTAGCTGTTATGGGCGGAACACAAGCCGCTAAAGTATTGGCACAAATTGAAGCTTCTTCGCTTAAAGCAAAAGGTGAAATAGTTGATGAAGCAAAAGAAAAAGCTCTTTTTGACAAAATCAAAGCAAGGTATGACGAACAGGTTTCGCCTTATTATGCTGCTTCTAGACTTTGGACAGATGCCATAATTGATCCTTTGGACACTAGAACTTGGATTTCTATGGGAATTGAAGCCGCAAACCACTCTCCTATTGAAAAGAAATTTAATTTAGGCGTTATTCAGGTTTAAATCTCAAATCACATATTTCAAATTGTAGTCTTTAGATTTGAGGAAAAAATTAGGCAATGAAAACATGAGAAAAATAGTTCTATTTAGTTTTGCGATATTATTCTTTGCGCAATGTACTTCCATAAAAAAGCACAACAAACATTTGAATGATTTGATAGCTGAAGAAAAACTGAAATCAGATGTTGATTTTACCTATCGAAAATTACAGGAATTACACCCCAATTTATACTGGTATATCAGTAAGGAAGCTCTAGATTATAAATTTGACAGCCTAAAAGCGACCATCACAAAACCAATAACAAAATTTGAGTTTTACAAAAAATTAAGCCCCGTAGTTGCTGCTGTTCGTCAAGGACATTTAGTCCTATATCCCCCAATAAAATTATTTACGAAACGACAAACCAAAGCTCTTATCAAAAAAGGAACTGGTCCTTTTTCTCAATTTGATTTCGACTTTTTTAATGGGAAATTATACGTTATCAAAAATAAGTCCTACAACAAAAACATACATCCCGGAACTGAAGTTAATGCTGTAAATGGTATAAAACCGATTGATTTAATTATTGAATACAATCATTATTATAGCTCCGATGGTTACAACAGCACTTATAAAACCAATTATTCTGGTAAACTATTCTCTACTTTTTTTACAAATGAAAATGGTCTTAAAGACAGCATCCGATATAATTTTAAATATAATGACAGTTTAAAAACGATTACTATCAAACGAAAAGCTGAAGATACTTCTAGGAAAGATCTTAAAAAAAATAAAAAAAAGCTAGCTATTAAGAATAAGACAAAATCGAAAGCAATTAGAAAAAAGAAAAGGATTAATGGTTATTATTTCGTTGAAAAAAATTATAATCGGAACCTACATTTTTTAGAACAAGACAGTAGTATAGCTGTAATGAAAATTAGAAGTTTTAAGATTGGTGATTATAAAACTTTTTACAAAGAAAGCTTTTCGAAAATTTCTGATTACAAAACTAAAACACTTATACTTGATTTGAGAAATAATGGCGGTGGACGTGTCAGTGAAATTGCCGATTTATATTCCTATTTAGCAGAAAGCACTTTTGTATTTTTAGATAAATCTGAAGTAGTTTCAAGATCCAGTTTGTTTAAAGGAGCTTATTTGCATGGTGGTTCTTTTGGTTTTAAAGTTTTAAAAACATTTTTTTCGCCAATAATGTACTCCTATTTACTGCTTACTGTTCATAAAAATAAAAATGGAAAAAATTATTTTGCAACACAAACGAAACCTCATAAGGTGAGTAAAAATACTTTCAAAGGAAAAATTTATGTACTTATAAACGGCGGAAGTTTTTCTGCTTCAAGCATTATTTCTTCTAATTTTAAAGGTTCTAAAAGGGCTTATTTTGTGGGTGAAGAAACTGGCGGTACCTACAACGGAACTGTAGCCGGCTTTATGCCTCGAGTAAAATTGCCAAATACTAACATCCAAATACGCATTGGATTAATGTATATGGCTTCTCCTTTTAAAACAATTTTAGAAGGCCGAGGTATATTTCCTGATAAACAAATAATCCCCACAATTGAAGATCGAATAAAAGAAAATGACCCTGAAATGACTTGGGTTTTAGATACTATTAAAATTCAAGAAAAAGATATTTCTATAATTCAAAAAAAATAATTTTAGATTTATATTTTTTCATTAAAAAAAATAAAAAGAAAACCTACAACATTGATTAATAGTTATTTGTATCTTTACTTTAGTATTCTTCTTTCTTTTTAAACAAATAAACAGAAATCAACTTTATAATATCATTTTTTTAAATTCAATAAAAATATTCACGCTGATTTGAATTATTTAATTATCCGAAAAAATGAAAAAAATTCCGACTATATTATTATGTATACTACTTTTTTCCGCACAGTTTATTTCTGCGCAAAAAACGAATAATGACAGTATTTCTCCAAAAAAAGAAAAAAAAATATATTTAGAATATGGCATTAACTTATCAATTCCAGTACACATACAAATGTACCGCTCCCATAAATTTGAAATTGGCGCTAATATAAGAGCATGGAAAAAAATTTCTCCAAAATGGGATTTGGGTATTAAATTCGATTATGATTATTGGCTGGTCAAGCAAAATGCACCAACATTAACACCTGAAAGCACTTTAAAAGACAGAACATTATACAGTAACTTTAGTATATTCTCTATAAAAGTCAATACTCAATATAGTTTTACCCGCAAATGGTATTGGGGAATAGAATCAGGATTAGGATATGCCCTTTCTGACGCTGATAAAAAATTTGGGCTTGGTTTTGTATCTGAATATGGAGGAGGACCGCAACAATTTGGCCTTTCTTCAGCTTTCTACTTAGGAAGGCATTTTATTATTGGCAATGAAAGAAATAAACTTGGTTTGTCATTGGATTTTACTCAATTTTTAGCTCATGGTCACGCTGAAAATAGTCTTGGTTTAAAGCTAAAATACCGATTTACACATTAAATAAATTCATTAATTCTTCACATAAAAAAAGTGTTCAGCTGCTATTTTAAAAAAGTTTTGTTACGAACAAATTACTGAATTTTTACAAACTAAAAACAACTTATATATTTAAAAATTAGCAATTTAGAATTAAATATTTTAAACTACACATTATGAGCAACGTAAAAAGTTTGAATAAGTGGGCAAATACACACACTTATTTACCATTAGATTTGGTACGAATAGCACTTGGTGTTTTTTTGTTTATGAAAGGAATATCTTTTATAACAAACATCCAATATTTACAAGACTTAATATCCCCAATTGATAAAATTGGCGGTGGTATGTTTCTGATTCATTATATCGCTCCGGCACATATGGTTGGTGGAATAATGATTATTTTTGGTTTGCTCACCAGATGGGCAATAATAGCACAATTGCCTATACTGATTGGCGCAATTATTGTGAATTTCATGGGAGAAATGCATTCGCAAAACTTACTGTTAGCGTTTGTTATACTTGCGATATGTGTCTTTTTTTTATTTTATGGAAGCGGAAAACATTCTGCAGATTACTATTTCAAAATGCAAAAATAATTAAACTATAAAAGCATCCTGTTTTTTTAACGGGATGCTTTTACATATTATGAAAAATAGAGAATACTAAATATGCTCCAGAATTTCTTTCCTCTTTATTTTTCCATTTTGTGTTTCAATAAATTTAGAAACATAAAAAACCTCTTTAGGCTTTTCATATTTATCTAAACCTTCAAAAATAGTTTCATCTAAAGGAAGTTTTTCTCCTTCAATAATCAATACTAATTTTTCTCCTAAAGTAGCATCCTGAACTCCTGTAACAAAAAATCTTGAATGAATTTTATGCGATAATTTCTCTTCAATTTGCTCGGGAATCAGTTTAATTCCACCGCTATTTATAACATTATCAATTCGGCCTAAAAAGACAAATTCATTTTCATTTATCAATTCGACCAAATCATTCGTTACAATTGTTTCTTCTGAAATTTTTGGCGCATTGATAACCAGACAATTTCTATCATCTTGAGAAATTTTTATGTTAGGCAAAACAACGAATGCCTTCTCTCCTATTTTCTTGGCAGCGATATGCGTAATTGTTTCTGTCATACCATACGTTTCATACCCTTTAGTACTCAATTTAGATAGGCTTTTTTCTAGCGGTTTACTCATTCTAGCACCGCCAACAATCATTTTCTTTACGTTTTTTAATTCCGTTAATGAATTTTCAGCCTGCAAAGGTACCATCGAAACAAAGTCATATTTAGTTTCATTATGCAACAGCGGATGCGAGCTTGGGGCTACAAAATCCATGTCAAGCCCCAAAATAAAACCTCTGACAAACATCATTTTTCCAGCTATATATTTCGTTGGCAAACAATGTAAGGCTTTATCTCCTGGACGTAAATCAAAAAAATCGCCAGTCGCCAAAGCCGAATTAACCATGGCCTGTTTATCCATTTGAATAATTTTTGGGCTTCCTGTCGTTCCTGATGTGTTTAATTCGATGTAGCTTTTTTTATCAAACCAATCGAGTATAAAATCCCCAACAGATTTTTCGTGCTCCTCACCTTCTTTAATAAAACTGTACGCTACTCTACATAAATCTTTTCGATTCAGATGAAACCCATTTAGCTTAAAATGATTATTCACGTTTTTGTAAGTGATTTTATCCATGGTAATTATATTGATTTTAAATGATTATAAGGTGTTGGTTCTTCCATTTTTCCTGTTAATTTTTCTTTCCAATTTGTCCAATTGTATTTTTTACTAAAGATAAATAAAAGTATCGGGTAAATGATTACAACAGGCAATATAACATCTACTCCAGCCGATGGCTCCGAAATATCTTTAAAAATAGAATGGGTTTGAAACGCTGACCAATCAGAAGTAACTAATAAAGCACTGACTAAATTATTGGCAGCATGAAAACCTAAAGCCAGCTCCATTCCTTCATCCATTAAGGTAATGACTCCTAATAACAATCCTGTTCCGATGTAATACACTAAAACAATGTTCCCTATTTTAGAAACTTCGGGATTTGAAATATGCATGGCTCCAAAAATAACAGAAGTCATAATTAAAGGAAACCATTTATTTTTAGCGAGATTGGCAAAACCCTGCATCAAATAACCTCTAAAAATATATTCTTCGGTACTGGTTTGAATGGGAATTAATAATGTCCCAATAACAACTAAAATAACAAATGGAATAGGTTTAAAATTGATTACAAAGTCACTTGGATTTGAAAAATAAAACAATAATGTTGATACAATTGTAAAAATTGACCAAATAGAAAACGAAAATAATACTCTTTTCCAATCCATTTTTAATCTGGATGTCGTTATGGAAAGCATCGTTTGATTGTGAACATATTTAATAACAAAATAAATACCTAACATCGCAAAAACAAATGAAACAAGAATCAAAAACAAAGTCATATTGGGCTCAAAAAAGGCCATAATATCTTCATTAGAAGATGGGTATTTTTTTCCATTTACAAATGTTTCATAAAGCAATGCTAATAATAATGGTATCTGACCTAAAAAAGAAGCAAAAATAATAACTAAAGAACCGACAATATACTTCCAAAACTTATTCTCAGATTTCACTCCTTGTTCTATAAACATAGATTTTTGTTTTTTATATTATTAAAATTAGAGTAACAAATTTTACTTTTGTTACACTTATGGAACGAGATTAATACACCATTTTCTTTATCAAAAAATTACTTATGATACAAATATACCACAATCCGCGTTGCGGAAAATCAAGAAACTGCCTGGCTTTTATAAAAGAATCTGAAAAAGAATTTGAAGTCATTAATTATCTTGAAAATGTTCCCACATTTGAAGAATTAAAAGCGCTTATTCAAAAACTAAATTTTGAACCGATTGCATTAGTCCGCCAAAAAGAAAAAATTTGGATAGAAAATTTCAAAAATAAAAAGATGACCAATGACGAAATCATTCAAGCAATGGTCACCCATCCTATTTTAATTGAAAGACCTATTGTTATCATAGGAGATAAAGCAATCTTAGGAAGAGACTTAGATAATGTAACTAATTTCATATAATTAAATTAACACTTTTTTATGATTAATGCATTAAACCTAAGTTCTTTTTTGCAATCTAAAAAAGAAACTAAAACTATAAAAATGCCGAAAAAATTAAAAAATCTACTTGTTCTTGCATTTATATTTACAAGCTTGATAAATTTTGCACAGCAACCCGTTCCTTCCCAAAAAGTAAAAATTAATGGAAAAGTTATTGAAAAAGTAAGTAAACAACCATTAGAGTATGCTACAATTACGTTTATAAACACCAAAAATCCAAAAGCGCTTGCCGGCGGAATTACAAATGCAAAAGGGGAATATAGTATTGATGTAACACCAGGCATTTATGATGTAAAAATTGAATTCATTTCTTTCAAACCAACGGAAATCAAACAAAAAAGTATTCAAGGAAATATTGATTTAGGCATAACTGCTTTAGTTGAAGATGCTAACCAACTGAATGAAGTTGTAGTTCGTGCTGAAAAATCTACAGTCGAAATCAAATTGGACAAAAAAGTCTATAATGTTGGCCAAGATATGATGGTCAAAGGCGGAACTGTTAGTGATGTTCTTGACAACGTTCCATCGGTTTCAGTTGATACCGAAGGGAATGTAAGCTTAAGAGGAAGCGATAACATTAGAATTTTAATTGACGGAAGACCCTCAAATGCTATAAACATTGCCGAAGCATTACGTCAAATCCCTGCTGATGCAATTGATAAAGTGGAAGTAATTACAAACCCATCTGCACGTTATGATGCCGAAGGAGGTTCAGGATTAATAAATATTATCCTTAAAAAAGGAAAAAATCAAGGTATAAACGGAACTTTTATCGCTTCAACTGGTCTTCCAGAAACGTACGGATTAAGTGCAAATTTGAATTATAAAACCGAAAAATTAAACTATTTTACCACTGCAGGATACAACCACAGAACAAATGAAGGCGGCGGTTTGACTAATTCTGAGTACTTTAATACTGACGGCACACCAAAAAATTTTTTAGAAGAAAACCGTGATACTAAAAGAACCTCAGATGGATTTAATGGAAGAGCTGGTATCGAATGGGTGATATCCCCAACGACTTTTTGGACAAATTCCATTAACTACCAGAAGAATTCAGGTGATACTAGAGACTTAATCAATTATAATAGTTTTGATGCAGCTCATGCTTTTACAAACACATCATTTCGATTGAATAATGGAAATACGGGCAGTCAAAACGTTGAATATAGTTCAAATTTAATAAAAAACTTTAACGATAAAGGGCACAAACTTACCGTTGATGGATCGATTTCTCGAAACACCGATGATAGCAATACTCTAATAACCGCTACAAATGATTTTAATAACACCTTAAATAACCAAGTTCAAAAACAAGTTCAATTGCAAGCTGACTACGTTCTTCCAATAGGTGAAGGCAGCCAGTTTGAAGCGGGTTACAAAGGAAGTTTTGGGGATTTAAATAATAAATATTACGTTCTTGATGACCAGGGCGCAACAATTCCGAGATTGTCAAACACTTTACAATATAAAGAAAACATAAATGCAATTTATACGCAGTATGGTTTCAAAGTAAATAAATTCTCTTCTTTATTCGGGTTGCGTTGGGAAGACACCAATATCCAGGTTAATTTATTAGACACTAATGTATTCAATACTAAAAAGTACAACAACTTATTTCCAAGTGCTTTTATTAGTTATGAAATATCTAAGCAAAGTAACTTCACTGCCAGTTATAGTAAACGTTTATCAAGACCAAGAGGGCGTTTCATGAACCCGGCAACGAATTACTCAAGTAATATTAATATTTTTCAAGGAAACCCTGATTTAGATCCGTCACTAACTGACAAATACGACATTGGATATATCAAGCGTTGGAATAAAGTAACTTTTAATACTTCAGCTTATTTTGAAGATACAAAAGATGTCTTTAGTTTTGTTCGATCTCCTACAGGTGAAGATGTAAACGGAGTTCCAGTTATTTTGAGCAGACCAATTAACTTAGGAAAAGAACAAAAATTTGGTTTCGAATTCACTATAAATTACACCCCTTTTAAATGGTGGAAATTAAATAGTAATTTTAATCTTTACAATGTAAAAACAACTGGAGAAAACAGTTATACAGATACAAATGGTGTCGTTGTAACTCAAAATCTTGATAATCAAGCAAATTCTTGGTTTGCAAGAATCAACTCAAAATTAACCTTACCCCATAAAATAGATTGGCAATTAACCGGAACGTATAATGGCCCACAAAATACTGCACAAGGTAAAAACTTAGGTCAATTTGGTATGAACACAGCTTTTAGCAAAGACATTCTAAAAGATAAAGCAACAGTAGCATTTAATATAAGTGACATTTTCAATTCCAGAATAATGAAGTCTTATACTCACCTTGAAGGTCAGACATCATATAGCGAAATGCAATTTCGTAAGCGACAGTTCAATCTTTCTTTTACTTATAGATTTAATAAGACTAAAAATGAAAGAGAAAAACAAGCGCCTAAAAACGAAAATAATGATAATGGAGGAGAATTTCCAGGATAAGGATAACTAACAAACAAAAAGGACTCGTGAAAACGGGTCTTTTTTATGTAAAAAATTAAAATAAAAGCATAAAAAAAAAGGACTCGTTTTCACGGGTCCTTATTTTATGAAACAATTAGATTAAACTGATTGTTCTTGCTTCTTTTTTGCTCTTTTCTCTTTATATGCTTCCCAAGTCGCTCCTCCTAACCAATAGGATACGAAACCAACAAGAAAAAACATTAACCAAAATCCTATAGTAAGAACGGTTAAGAAAAGTAAAAAGCCTAAGTACTGTGAAAATTCAAACATGTTTTCCGGAATTTTTGAATGTAGCCACAAATGTAAGTTTAATTCCTTTTCTTACCAATAAAAAGTAACAAAAACTACCAATCAATTTTTATAAAAAGGGAATTATCCGTATTTTTGGGCTCAGAATTTGGAGCTGATCCCGCTATCCGTTGCAATCTTTTATGCCGTCCCGAAGTTTCGGGACAGCATAAAAGGATTTTCACTGCTATCGGGGCTAAAAATCTACTAAACTACTTAATACTTATAAATAACAACACAATGAAATTTAGAATAGAAAAAGACACGATGGGTGAAGTGCAGGTTCCTGCAGACAAATATTGGGGCGCACAAACAGAACGTTCCCGTAACAACTTCAAAATAGGTCCATCGGCTTCCATGCCAAAAGAAATTATTGAAGGTTTTGCTTTCTTAAAAAAAGCAGCTGCTTACGCTAATTGCGATTTAGGTGTTTTACCAGTCGAAAAACGGGACGCTATTGCGGCCGTTTGTGATGAAATCCTAGCCGGAAAACTTGATGACGAATTTCCATTGGTAATTTGGCAAACTGGTTCAGGTACGCAAAGTAACATGAACGTAAATGAAGTCGTTGCTAATCGTGCGCAAGTTCTTAAAGGATTCAACATTGGCGAAGGCGAGCAATTCATCAAAGCTAATGATGATGTAAACAAATCACAATCTTCTAATGATACGTTCCCAACAGGAATGCACATTGCAGCTTACAAAGCAGTAGTAGAAATTACCATTCCAGGCGTTGAAAAACTAAGAGACACACTTCATGCCAAAGCGCTTGAATTCAATACTGTAGTAAAAATTGGTCGTACGCATTTAATGGATGCTACGCCACTTACATTAGGACAAGAAATTTCAGGTTATGTAGCGCAATTGAACTACGGTTTAAAAGCGGTTAAAAATACTTTGGCACACTTATCAGAAGTGGCTTTGGGAGGAACAGCTGTTGGAACCGGATTAAACACGCCAGAAGGATACGATGTAAAAGTAGCGGAATATATCGCTGAATTTACCGGACATCCATTCGTAACTGCCGAAAACAAATTTGAAGCTTTGGCAGCACATGATGCTATCGTAGAATCGCATGGTGCATTAAAACAACTAGCCGTTTCCTTGAATAAAATTGCTAATGATGTGCGTATGTTAGCTTCTGGACCACGTTCAGGAATTGGAGAAATCCTTATTCCGGAAAACGAACCAGGTTCTTCTATCATGCCCGGAAAAGTAAACCCAACACAATGTGAAGCATTAACTATGGTTTGCGCTCAAGTTATGGGGAATGATGTAGCTATTTCTGTCGGAGGAATGCAAGGACATTATGAATTGAACGTTTTCAAACCATTGATGGCTGCAAATTTCCTGCAATCAGCACGATTGTTAGGTGATGCTTGTATGTCTTTTGACGAACATTGCGCACAAGGTATTGAACCAAACTACAAAAGAATCAAAGAATTGGTAGACAATTCATTAATGTTGGTTACAGCTTTAAATACTAAAATTGGATATTACAAATCAGCAGAAATTGCTCAAACCGCACATAAAAACGGAACTACTTTAAAAGAGGAAGCTGTTCGTTTGGGGTATGTAACTCCAGAGGATTTTGATGCTTGGGTTAAACCGGAAGATATGGTTGGAAGCTTGAAATAATCATAAATCATAAGTAGAGACGCACTACAGTATATCTCTACTAAAATAAAACCTGCAATGTAACATTGCAGGTTTTCTTGTTTTAAAATTTATCTTTCAATAACAAAATTGAATAATTGAACCATTTCTTAAATGAACTTACATCCCTTATATGATTTAATTTTCTCAACATATAAGGGATGTAAGTTCATTTAAGTTTTAAAAAAGTATTACAATAAATTTCATGTTTAATTCATGGAATCTATTACTTCTTTCATTATTCGAATGCTTTTCAATTTATCCTGATGATTGAAAATCGGGCTGGTAATCATCAATTCATCAATACGGGTATAATCAATAAACTGCTGTAATTCGGCAATTAATTTTTCTTTACTTCCTACAAATGAACAGGCAGTCATTTGGTTTACATGAAAATGTTCTTGTTCACTCATAATTCCATCCATAGAATCTAATGGTGGTTGCAATGGTTTTCTATCATTCCGAATCAAATTTAGAAACATCTGAGTCAAACTGGTTGACAAAATCTGGGCTTCTTCATCTGTATCGGCAGCAATTGCATTGACACACGCCATTGTTTTGGGTTGGTCTAAATATTCCGAAGGTTGAAAATTATCTCTATAAAATTCAAACGCCTGATGCATTTGTTTGGGAGCAAAATGTCCGGCAAAAGCATACGGCAATCCTTTGGCGGCAGCCAAAGAAGCGCTATCCATACTGGAACCTAAAATCCAAATGGGAACTTTAGTCCCTTCAGCAGGAAAGGCGCGCACATTTGCAGTCGCATTATCTTCAGAGAAAAATTCCTGAAGCGCAGCCACATTTTGCGGAAAGCGTTGCGATTGTTCAAAAAAATCTTTTCGAATGGCTTGTGCGGTTAAAGAGTCGGTTCCCGGTGCTCTTCCTAACCCTAAATCAATCCGATTCGGATACAGTATTTCTAATGTTCCAAATTGTTCCGCAATAATTAGCGGGGCATGATTAGGCAGCATGATTCCGCCGGAACCTACTCGGATATTTTGAGTTTGACTGGCAATATAACCAATCAGTACTACCGTTGCTGTACTTGCGACGTGTGCCATATTATGATGTTCTGCTAACCAAAATCGGTTGTAGCCTAAACCGTCGGCAAGTTGTGCAAGTACTGCTGTTTTTTGTAACGTTTCGCTTGCATTGCTATCTTGGGTAATTATTGCTAATTCTAATAGGGAGACTGGAATATTTTTTGACATTATAATTTTTCTATTTAAACAAAAATAATCATTTACTATGGAGACCTAAATTCTTAGGTGTTAATTGAATTATAATATTTGATATAAAATTGGAATATGTAGAGACGCACTGCAGTGCGTCTCTACAGTACGTCTCTACATAAAAACAAACCCCGAATTATTTAAAAAAACAGTCGGGGTTAAAAAATTCCATAAAAAAAACCGTTCACCAAAGGCGAACGGTTTTGTAAATCTACAATAAAGACGGACAGCAGTCCGTCTCTACAGGAATTATTATTTTACTTCTTCGAATTCAACGTCTTCAACATTGTCTCCTTGAGGCTCACCTTGTGGTTGTGCTTCACCTTGACCTTGTTCACCTTGAGCATACATCGCTTCAGTTGCTTTTTTCCAAGCAGCGTTGATGTTGTCAAGAGCAGTTTGAATTGCAGGAATGTCTTGAGATTGGTGTGCCATTCTCAATTCAGTTAATGCATATTCTACAGCAACTTTGTTTTCATCAGATAATTTAGAACCTAATTCTTTCAATTGAGTTTCAGTTTGGAAGATCATTCCGTCAGCTTCGTTCAATTTTTCAGCTCTTTCTCTTGCAATTTTGTCAGCATCAGCATTAGCTTCTGCATCTTTTTTCATTCTTTCGATTTCTTCAGCAGTTAAACCAGAAGAAGCTTCGATACGAATATCGTGAGATTTACCAGTTCCTTTGTCAGTTGCAGAAACTTTGATGATACCATTAGCATCAATATCAAAAGTAACTTCAATTTGTGGAACACCTCTTGGTGCTGGTGGAATACCATCTAAATGGAAACGACCGATAGTTTTGTTATCAGCAGCCATTGCTCTAGCTCCTTGTAAAACGTGGATTTCAACAGTTGGTTGAGAATCTGCAGCTGTAGAGAAAACTTGAGATTTTTTAGTTGGAATAGTTGTATTAGACTCAATAAGAGTTGTCATAACACCACCCATAGTTTCGATACCTAAAGATAAAGGAGTAACGTCAAGTAACAATACATCTTTTACATCTCCAGAAAGAACTCCACCTTGAATAGCTGCTCCAATAGCAACAACCTCATCAGGGTTAACTCCTTTAGACGCTTTTTTACCAAAGAATTTTTCAACTTCTTCAGCAATTCTTGGCATACGAGTAGAACCTCCTACAAGAATAACTTCGTCAATATCAGAAACAGATAATCCTGCATCTTTCAACGCTTTAGCAACTGGTGCCATAGAACGTTTTACTAAAGCGTCAGTTAATTTTTCAAATTGTGCTCTAGTTAATTTTTTAACTAAGTGTTTTGGTCCTGAAGCTGTAGCAGTTACGTAAGGTAAGTTGATTTCAGTTTCAGTAGAAGAAGACAATTCAATTTTAGCTTTCTCAGCAGCTTCTTTCAAACGTTGCAAAGACATTGGATCTAAACGTAAATCAATACCTTCTTCAGCTAAAAATTCAGCAGCTAACCAGTCAATAATTTCGTGGTCAAAATCATCTCCACCTAAGTGAGTATCTCCGTTTGTAGACAATACTTCAAAAACTCCGTCTCCTAATTCAAGAACAGAAATATCAAATGTACCTCCACCTAAATCGTAAACAGCAATTTTTTGATCTTTACCTTTTTTATCAAGACCGTATGCCAAAGCTGCAGCAGTAGGTTCGTTGATAATACGCATAACTTTAAGACCTGCAATTTCACCCGCTTCTTTCGTAGCTTGACGTTGTGCATCATTAAAGTAAGCAGGAACAGTAATAACTGCTTCAGTAACTGTTTGACCTAAATAGTCTTCAGCAGTTTTTTTCATTTTTTGAAGTGTCATTGCAGACAATTCTTGTGCAGAGTATAAACGACCATCAATATCAACACGTGGTGTATTGTTGTCCCCTTTTACTACTGAATAAGAAACTCTTTTTGCTTCAGCAGAAACTTCTGAAAAAGAATGACCCATAAAACGTTTGATAGAAGCAATAGTCTTAGTTGGATTAGTTACCGCTTGTCTCTTAGCAGGATCTCCTACTTTAATTTCTCCACCTTCTACAAATGCAATGATAGATGGCGTTGTTCTTTTTCCTTCAGCATTAGGGATAACTACTGCTTCATTACCTTCCATTACAGAAACACAAGAGTTTGTTGTACCTAAATCAATTCCGATTATTTTACCCATTTTTAATATATTTAATTTTATTATATACTCATTTTAATAGCTCGAAGTCGATAAGTCAATCTTTGTGCCAATGCAATACAGCTCCTTAAATTGTCAGTTTATGTTAAAATTGGCGTAAAAAAATCTGACAACATGACATTTTAGAGGGTTTGTCATTCTGGCGGAAGTCGTAATCAGGAGCTCTCTCCCGCTTTCCGCTCTATCTTTATGTTCTTAAAGAAAGAACATAAAGGATGCCGCTGCTATCGGGGCTAGGGAATCTGATTCCTAAGTTTATTTATTTCTATTCGATTACTTTAGAATTTCAATGCCGATGATTCGTAATAAATTGATTACATTAGCGAAACGGCAGAAAAGTTATTTGTAGTGTAAGGCATACCATTTTTGTGCGTATATCGCTAGTTTGTAGCGAGTATAGTTACCTACAAGCATACCGCAATACCTAACAAAAAACAGAATTTACATATGAAAATCAAAAAAGTAAAGATTAAGAATTTTAGAAGCTACAAAGACCAAGTAGAAATTGAATTTGATGATTTGACTGCTTTTGTTGGTAAAAATGACATTGGAAAATCAACGGTTTTAGAAGCTTTGGATATTTTCTTCAATGACGGCAAAGGTGTTGTAAAACTTGACAAAGATGATATAAACAAACAAGCAGCTGCTGACAATGACAATGAAATAATAATATCCGTTTGTTTTGAAGAATTACCAACAACAATAGTAATTGACAGTACAAACGAAACTACACTACAAGCAGAGTATTTATTAAATTCAAACAATCAACTTGAAATAATAAAGAAATATCCAAATGCAGGTAAAGAAAAAGTTTTTGTTAAAGCAAATCACCCGACAAACGACAATTGTAAAGACTTACTACAAAAGAAAAATACTGACTATCAAAAGACGATTAGAGAAAACGCAATTACTTGCACTAATCAAACGATAAATGCAATAATGCGTACAGCAATTTGGACACATTTTAGTTCTGACTTACAATTAGCTGAAATTGAAATTGATGTAACTAAAGGTGACACCAAATCTATTTGGGACAAATTACAAAATTACTTGCCTCTTTATTCGTTATTTCAATCTGATAGAAAAAATAGTGATGGAGATAGTGAAGTTCAAGACCCATTAAAAGAAGCAGTAAAACAAATTTTGAATGATACAGTACTTAAACAAAAATTTGCTGAAATTGCATTAGAAGTAGAAAATAAATTAAGAGAAGTTTCTACGAGAACACTTGAAAAAGTAAGAGAAATGAATCCCGAAATTGCAAATAGTTTAAATCCAGTTATTCCACCAGTTGAGAGTTTAAAATGGGCTGATGTATTTAAAAGCGTTTCCATTACAGGCGATAATGATATTCCAATTAATAAAAGAGGTAGCGGAGTAAAAAGACTTATTTTACTTAATTTTTTCAGAGCAGAAGCAGAAAGAAGAAAAGCAGAAGAAAATATACCAAGTATTATCTATGCAATTGAGGAACCAGAAACTTCACAACATACAGACCATCAAAAAAAATTGATTTCTGCTTTTTTGGAACTGGCTACAACACCAAATACACAAGTAATTATTACGACACATAGTGCAACATTGGTTAAAGCGCTAAAATTTGAGCATTTAAGATTAGTTACAAATGCAAATAATACAAAAAACATAGAAGCCATTTTGCCAAATCAACTTCCTTATCATTCACTTAACGAAGTTAATTTCCTTGCATTTTCAGAAGTAACTGAAGAATACCATAATGAACTCTATGGCTACATAGAGTTAGAGGGGGAATTAAATAATTTTAGAAATGCAAAACCAACGGTTGCTTACAATAAGCAAATGCGAGATGGAAATTTGAGAGTAGAGCAAATAATTCTCACAGATTATATTAGACATCAAATTCATCATCCTGAAAACATTAATAATACAAAATATACTTTTGACAATCTCAATGACTCAATAAATATGATGAGAGCATTTATTCAAACAATAGCACTTTAAAAAAAATGCCTGAAGATAAATGCTACTTCAACGGATTTGGGCAATAGGCTTAATGGGAAGTTGGTTTTGTATTTGGAAGATTTGGCAAATCCGAAAATAGAGCTTAATTTAGTCCCAAACCCGCTGTAGTGCCAAGACGTTGGCAGCAACCAAATCGCCGAACATAACCTAATAATTAAAAACATAAATGAAACTTAAAACTTTATTCATAATCATTATTATTTCATTCTTTATTCCAAATTTATCTGAAGCACAAAATGAAAACCTTTCAATGAATGGACATAATGTAAAATCTTCATTTAATAAAAAAGATTACCAGTTGTACATTTCACTTCCTTCAAATTATAATCCATCAGACACAATACATTATCCTGTTTTATATATACTAGATGCCACCTATTCATATCCTTTAATTTCTTCTCTTCACAATTTACTAGATTCTAGTCAAGAAATAGAGAAAATAATAATTGTTGCTATTGGAGATAAAAACCAATCAAATACAACTTGGATATCTAGTAGAATGGCAGATTGTACTCCTTCAAATAATTCAAATGTAGATGCAGAAATAGCAAATGGACTCAACATACCTAAATCCGAAGTAAAAACCGGAGGAGCAAAAGAATTTTTAGCAACTATCCGAACCAATATTATACCATTTATCAATAATAATTACAAAACTAAAAATGATTATGGTATATTAGGACATTCTGTTGGTGGTTTATTTGCTGGTTATTGTTTAATTAATGCTCCTACTTTATTTAAAAGATATGGAATAAACAGTCCTTCTTTTCTTTGGAATAATCAAGAGATTCTATCTAATCAAAAAAACTTCATTACAGAAAATGCCGAACTAAATGGGAAAGTTTTCATTTCCTATGGTAGTCTTGAACCTGAAATTATGCTTCCATCCATTAATTCATTTATAAATACATTGGAAGAACGTAACTACAAAGGTTTAACATTAACTACTCAAATTTTTGAGAATGAAACGCATACTTCTGTAGTAGCTGCTTCAACAAGTCGTGCTTTGAAAGTCTTATATGGAGTTAAAAGAGAATAATGAATATATAAATTTACTGCTTTTACATGGATGCTTCGTTGCGTGCGTAGCACGAACAATGAAACTCCTGTTGAACGGAACCAGTCACTGGCAGGTACTATGGAGTTATCGTAAAGTTTTAAGAAAGAATTATTAGAGGATTTAGTGTCCTCTTTTTTTGGAGTGGTTTTAGCTTGTTTTTTGAGTGTTTTTCTTCACTTTTGTGCATAAGTGCCCCTAGCTGGCGAGAGCGTCCCGCTCGTGCCCTCAAAAATTTAGAACTTTTTTTTAATTACAAATACTAGTTTAAGACAATGTCCCGATTAACCCAAATAAATAATAAATGAAGAATTTAGATTTAAAAGAAATCAAGGAAAGAGCGTTAAAAATCAGACAACAATACCATCAACTGGAAAAAACCCACCACGGCAGTGAATGGACAGTAGAGGAAGATGCTTTGGCTTTTCTTACGGATGCGGGATTGGTAGGACGTCACACCATGTCACAACAAGGCCGCTGGCCAAAAGGAGATACAAACCCTGAACTGCAGCATAAATTGGGTGAATGTATTTGGTGGCTGACAGTACTTGCAGACCGAATGGACATAGACATTAATGAATCAGTAGAAGCTTTTTTGACAAAAACTGAAAATTTATTAGAGGAATAAAAATAGCACACAACATCAATCACAAAAATCAACAATCATTATGAAACAAGGTTCCAAACATTTTGCAGTAAAGACTATCTTAATTGGTCTATTCATTCAACTCACTACATTGACGGTTTCCATTGGGCAAACCAAAACGGAGCAAATCGATAAATTGATGAATCTATATTCCGACTACGGACAATTTAACGGCTCTGTCCTTGTCGCTGATGCAGGAAAAGTTATTTATAAAAAAGGTTTTGGAATGGCAAACATGGAATGGAATATTCCGAATCAACCCGATACTAAACACCGATTAGGCTCTGTTACCAAACAGTTTACTTCCATGCTAATACTTCAATTAGTCGAGCAAGGAAAATTAAAGTTGGATGCTCCCATTTCAACATATCTTCCTGATTATCCTAAAACATCGGGCGATAAAATCACTATTCATCACTTACTGACACACACATCCGGAATTCCAAATTATACTTCGTTTCCTAATTTCGTAAAAGAATTAAGCATCAATCCGTATAGCCCGGAAGCATTTGTAAAAGTATTCGCTGACTTGCCTCTGGAATTTAAGCCAGGTGAAAAATTTGCGTACAGCAATTCCGGTTATTTTTTATTAGGTTATATTATAGAGAAAGTTTCTGGCAAAACTTATGAGCAGTTTTTACAAGATAATATTCTTACGCCGCTCAAAATGGATAATACAGGATTTGATCATCATGAAACGATTCTAAAAAATAGAGCTTCCGGTTATGAGAAAAATGGTAAAAACTATAGTAATGCCAGTTATCTTGATTTGTCTATCCCCTACGCTGCCGGTTCTTTGTATTCTACTGTAGAAGATTTGTATTTATGGGACCAAGCGCTGTACACGGAACAGTTACTTTCGAAAAAATATCGAGATTTATTATTCAATCCTTACATTCCTGCTGGACCGGGACATTATGGTTACGGATGGTTTATCAATAAGGCTTTCAATGGAGAAAAGAATGACAGCATTACGGTTATTGAGCATGGTGGTGGAATAAATGGGTTCAACACTTTGGTTTCCCGCATTCCGTCTGACAAAAATCTGGTTGTATTATTAAACAATACGGGCAGTGCGAACTTAACCGAGATGAATACAGCGATTGGAAATATCCTATACAATAAACCATACAGTTTGCCTAAAAAATCATTAGCCACAGCTTTAGTAGACGTTATTCTGGAAAAGGGAATCGTCTCTGGACTAACTTATTTTAAAGAAAATAAAAATTCAAGTACCTACGCTATCAACGAAAATGAGATGAACAACGCAGGATACCAATTATTACAAACCGGAAAAGTAAAAGAAGCCATAGCAGTTTTCAAACTAAATGTGGAAGCGTTTCCAAAATCAGGGAATACCTACGATAGTTTGGGAGAAGCCTATTTGAAAAATGGAGATAAAAAGCTTGCCATTATAAATTATAAAAAATCCGTAGAACTAAATCCTCAAAATGAAAACGGAAAAAAAGTATTGGAAGAAATTTCAAAGTCCTAAATCATTGAACATTATAAAGTCCTTTGCTTTCTCAAGCAAAGGACTAAAATAAGACACTAACACGATTGTATAAAACCCGCTATTTTTTAGAAAAAAATTACTTTTTAGAAAAACTATTGCCAGTTGAAAAAATAGATTTACATTTACTGACTGATTAGTCAGTAATAAACCTGTATTTATTTCAATTTCTTTAACTATCTTATTCGAAATGAGCGTATTATCTTATTTAAAACAAGTAAAATTTGGTAAACTGCCTACAGGCAAAAGATTGGAAAAAATTAAACAATCACCAAATTATAAAAACGGCACTTTTCAAAACCAAAGCTTCACGCCTGACCTGACAGAAGGAGCAAGCTATTATACCGTTGGTAAAGAGTTCTTTTTTGGGCAGCACAAGAACGTTACACCAGTAGACGAAATTCCATCTACAAAGACTGATCTTTTGAATGCAGACCTAAACGAAAATATTTTGGTTTGGTTCGGGCATTCCTCCTACTACCTTCAAGTTGACGGAAAACGAATTTTAGTTGATCCTGTTTTAAGTGGCTTTGCTTCTCCATTTTCATTTGCAACAAAAGCCTTCAAAGGAACCGACCGTTACACAACGGATGACATTCCCGAAATTGATTACCTTTTTATTTCGCATGACCATTGGGATCATTTGGATTATAAAACCGTTTTAAAATTAAAACCTAAAATAAAAAAAATAATCTGTGGACTTGGCACCGGCGAACATTTTGAATATTGGGGTTTTGACACCACTAAAATCATTGAAAAAGACTGGAACAAGAAAATAGTTTTGGACGATGGTTTTACAGCGCATACGGTTCCTTCTAGACATTTTTCAGGTCGTGGACTAACTAGAAACAAAGCACTTTGGACCTCCTATGTTTTACAAACACCAACAATGCAAATTTTTATTGGTGGCGACAGTGGGTACGACAAACACTTTGCCGAAATTGGGAAAACGTTTGGCGCTTTTGATTTAGCCATTTTAGAAAACGGTCAGTATGACAAGAGTTGGAAATACATTCACATGATGCCAGATGAAATTTTGCAAGCAGCAAAAGACTTAAATGCCAAACGAATTTTTCCCGTTCACTCTTCAAAATTTGCACTCGGGAATCACCCTTGGTACGAACCTCTGGAATTGATTATAGAAAACAACAAACAAGAAAACCTAAACCTCATCACACCGATGATTGGTGAACAGGTAAATTTAAAAGATACCACACAGCAATTTTCACAATGGTGGAAAGGTGTAAAATAATCTCCTCAATTATCCGTGAATAAAGCAATCCGTAGCGGTATAACGTTGGAGAAAAATAAAATCTGAATAATGGACAAGAGAGAAAAATTACTGGCGGCGGCACTCAAACTATTTGTTGAGTTTGGCTTTCACGATACACCCACAAGTAAAATAGCAAAGGAAGCAGGTATTGCCAGCGGCACCTTGTTTTACTTTTTCCCAACAAAAGACGAATTAGTCAAGGCTTTGTATATTGCCATTAAAAGCCGTCTGAATGAACACATTTCAGAAATAATTAAAGACGAAAAATCGTTGCAGGGAATTTTGAAAATTTATTATTCTGCAACACTTCATTGGGCATTAAAGCACAAGACGGAGTTCCGTTTCATGGAACAATTCAACTCTTCGCCTTACTTAAAACAAATTGCAGAAGAAGAAACTCAGAAATACATTAAACCAATTATGACGCTTTTAGAAAAAGGAGTAAAGGACAAAATCATAAAGCCGATGGATGTTGAACTCATTTTTACAATCATCTGCGGACACACTTTCAGCATCAATCAATATTTAGTTGCTAAAGAATTTTCAAAACCCGAACAAGACACCGTTATCAATGACACTTTTGACTTGCTTTGGGATATGATAACATAAAACAAGCAAACAAATGGATTTAAAACAGCAATATACTGCGCTATACAACGAATCTATTGAAAAGATTGTGACGAACACGTATCAAATTGACAATCAAATCGATTCGCTTTCAGATAATAGATTTGGCATTACTGTAGTAATTCGACCTGATAGCGAAACCAAAAAAAACATTCAGGGCTTTTTAGACGAACTGAAGCAGAGCAATCCAGAGCAATATTATTATCCAAGTTCAGATATTCATATCACGGTACTATCAATTATTTCCTGTTATGATGGCTTCGATTTGGAAACAATTTCGATTCCCGATTATGTTGCAATTATCGAAAAAAGTCTTGTTGGAATACAGGATATAGCAATTAATTTTCAAGGTATCACTGCTTCCCCATCGGCTATAATGCTTCAGGGTTTTACCAATTCTGATTCCCTGGATGATTTAAGAAACAATTTAAGAACAAATTTCACGAATTCAGGATTAGAAGAAAGTATTGACAAACGCTATTCCATTAATACGGCGCATGCAACTGTAGCACGATTTCGAAAAGAAATCAGCCATAAAGAAAAGTTGATTGAAACTTTAGAAAAGTATCGGAATTTTGATTTCGGAAAATTTAAAGTTGAAAAATACCACTTGGTTTATAACGATTGGTACCAACGAAAACAATTTGTCAAAGAATTGCATGAATTTCAGTCTGGATTATCATAAAAAAGCCTTAAAAATCAAGGTCTGCCGCTATAACTTTCCTTTTTATTAGTATTTTCGATTTTCTAAATTTAATACTGAAAACGCATTAACAATAATTTTAAAATAAAACAATAATGACTTCATTTATAAAAGAATTATCCTTTCGTTGGTCAGACCTAGACCCTAATTTTCATGTACGTCATAGCGCTTATTATGATTTTGGCGCACAACACCGTATCGAAATTCTGGAAAGCCTAGGATTAACGATGAAGGTGATGCAAGTACAAAATTTTGGCCCAATTCTTTTTAGGGAAGAATGTGTTTTTAGAAAAGAAATAAAAATTTCGGACAAAATCTTTATGCATACCAAAACCTCAAAAGTAAATGCTGATGCTTCTCGTTGGTCTATTGTACATGAGTTTTTGAATGAAGAAAACAAACTTTGCGCAACCATAACCGTTGACGGCGCTTGGATGGATACCAAACTTCGAAAATTAGCTTCTCCAACTCCTGAAATTGCAATTGAAGCCCTGAGTATTTTTCCTAAAAGTGACGATTTCGTAAGTCTTTAAAAGGAATTTAAACTCAATTAGTCAATAAGAAAACAAAAAATATGAAAATATTCCCATTTAAGAAAAGTATTTTAAGCCTGATTATTATATGCTTCTTATCATGTTCATCAGTAAAAACAGCTACTGTTAGTGGGAAAGTTTCAGCTATTCAAAAAGGGAAAGATGGATACACCGTAACAATTGAAAATGCAAAAGGCAATTTTTTTCACGGAACAATTAGCATTCCTAATATGAGCTATCCTCAATTATTCAAACAGGCAGAAATTGGAGATACAATAACAGTAAAAGGAGAAGTTTGGAAAATGGGAAAAGAAAAACAAATTAGTGTTAGAGAAATATTGGAACTGAAAAAGAAGAATAATGCCGAAGCAAAAATTACTGGAATAGTTCAATCTGTCGAAAAAGGAAAAGATGGCTATACTGCCAAAATAAAAACAACTGAAGGAACAATCTATTTTGCTGTAATTAGTATTCCTAACCTTGGAAGCACAGAGAAATACCGCACTTTCAAAATAGGAGAAAACGCAACTTTATTTGGAGAAATCTGGAAAATGGGAGACAATAACCGGATCACAGTTAGAAAAATTTTAGATTAAAACTACTCCAAATTAACATTCGGTAATAGATTTTCAATTATACGAAATTGCTTTTATCAGATTCTTAAATCATATTCAATCTATTTATGTAATTCCAAAAAAGTGATACTTTTTTTTATACTTTTATAAACACAACAAGATTTATGATCGGTTTTAAAAAAAGATTACAAATCAACAGCCAAAAAATAAATAGAGATGAAAACATTGGGACTTATTGGTGGGATTAGTTGGGTTTCTACTGCTGATTATTATAAACTTATTAATGAAGGAGTAAACGAGAAACTGGGAGATATTAATTTTGCCAAATGCATAATCCATTCTTTCAATTATGCAGATATTATAAGAAACAATAACAACAATGATTGGGAATCAACATTTATAATGCTCTCAGAAGCTTGCGAAAACCTGCAACAAAGTGGTGCAGAAGCAATTGTTCTATGCGCAAATACAATGCATCTTTTGGCGGATAGAATTGAACAAAAAATGAATATTCCTGTAATTCATATTGCAACTGAAACTGCAAAAGAAATAAAAAAACTGAATCTGTCGAAAGTCGGGCTTTTAGGAACTAAATTCACAATGGAGCTGGATTTTTTCACCTCCAAACTCAGCAATGAAAATATTGAAACTTGTATTCCAGAACCAGAAGACAGAGATTTCGTTCAAGATACCATTTATCATGAGCTTGGAAAAGGAATAATTAACCCTGATACGAAACAGCGTTACATCAATATTATCAATAAATTAATAGAAAATGGTGCTGAAGGAATTATTCTGGGTTGCACTGAAATTCCATTATTAATTCAACAAGAGGATATTGAAGTTCCTATTTTCGACACTGCATTAATTCATTCGGCAGCTGCAGTAGCATTTGCTTTAAGCTAAAAATACATTACCATAATTTTCAATTAAACCAGAATAAGTTTAAATCAAATAAAATATGAAAGCAACAAAATTACTATTATTAGCGGTTATCGCCTTAGCCATTACCAGCTTTAAAACAATAACTTCTGATACTAAAATCGTAACGCCATCAAGAGAATTCTACCAGCTCAAAACCTACATTTTGAATACGGAACAGCAGGTTCAAACGACTGACAAATTTTTGAAAGAAGCCTATTTACCAGGATTAAAAAAACTAGGAATAAAGAATATTGGTGTTTTTAAACCAAGACCAAATGCAACTGATACCTTAAAAAAGATTATAGTTTTAATTCCGTTTTCTTCCCTGTCACAATTTCTTGGATTAGAAGAAAAACTAGCCAAAGACAAAACCTATTTGGCTGCCGGAGCAGATTATTTGAATGCAAGCTATAAGCAAGCTCCTTATGCGCGTATCGAATCTGTTTTATTAAAAGCATTCGCTGATCATCCCATTATGACAACTCCTGTTTTAGATAGCCCTAGAGCTAATAGAGTTTATGAATTAAGAAGTTACGAATCAGCAACCGAAGCAATTTACAGCAATAAAGTCGATATGTTTAATGCCGGCGGAGAAGTAAAACTCTTTAACCGACTAGCCTTTAATGCGGTTTTTTATGGTGAAGTACTTTCGGGTGCGAAAATGCCAAACTTGATGTACATGACCACTTTTGCAAACCAAGAAAGTCGAGACGCACACTGGAAGGCTTTTTCGGAATCGCCTGAATGGAAAGGGCTAATTGCTATGGAAAAATACAAAAATAACATTTCCCACATGGACATTACTTTTTTATACCCAACGGACTATTCTGATTATTAATTTGTTGTTTTCTAACTTATACTTAAAAAATAAGTTGTAAAAACTCAATTGCTATTTACTCATAACGCAAGGCTTCGATAGGATTTAATCTCGATGCTTTCAACGCTGGATAATAACCAAAAAATACTCCTGTAATAAAACAAACTAAAAAAGAAAGAAGTACGGAGGATTGTGTGATTAAGGTGGGCCAATTCATAAAATAAGTAACCAGTTTGGTAGCGCTAATTCCCAAAATAACCCCGATCAATCCTCCAGTTATACTGATCATAATGGCTTCAATTAGAAATTGCATTAAAATATCGATTCCTCTGGCGCCAAGGGACATTCGCAACCCAATTTCTTTGGTACGTTCCGTTACCGAGACATACATGATATTCATGATTCCAATACCGCCTACAATCAATGATATTCCTGCAATAACCGTCAGCAATACCGTCAAGGTTCGACTGGTTGATGAAAAAGTACTGATGAGTTCCGCTTGTGTTCGTACCGAAAAATCATCATCCATCCCTTTCTGGATTTTGTGACTGATGCGCAACATTTTCTGAATTTCTAAAGACGCTTTATCTGTTGTATTTTCATTAACCGCTGAGGCAAAAATAGTCTGATAATAGGTAGTAGAAAGTATTCGTTTTTGTACCGTCGTAACTGGGGTAAGGATTACATCATCTTGGTCCTGACCAAAAGTATTCTCCCCTTTCTTACTCAACACACCAATTATTTTGAAAGGAATCTTTTTGAAACGAATGTTTTTTCCCAACACCTCTTCTCCATCGGGAAAAAGGTTATTCAGTACGGTTTGTCCTATCAAACAAACTTTGGCAGCCGATTTTACATCTTGATTGGTAAAAGAAATGCCTTCCTGCAAATTCCAGGCACGAATAAATAAATACTCCGGATATACGCCCTGCAAAATTGTAGAACTATTATAAGGACCATTAATAGCTTGTCCTCTGGAGGAAACCATGGGGGAAACCGCATTGATATATTCTGATTGATTTTGAACTGCTTTTACGTCTTGTTCTGAAAGTGACTGAACATTTGAATTGTCTATTCTTGTACCTCCCATCACATTGCTGCTTGGTCGTATCGTAATCATATTACTACCCATGCCTTTGATCTGGCTTTGAATACTTTGTTTGGAGCCTTCTCCAATGGCAATCATAGCAATAACGGAACCTACACCAATTATAATTCCCAGCATAGTCAAAAAGGAGCGCATCTTATTGCGTTGTATTGCCCTTAAGGCCAAGCGTAAAAGATTAGTTATTTTCATTTTGCTGGAGTTGGTAATTCACTAAGTGGCGGAAGGCTCTGCAGAACTTCTTTTGCAGAGCGAACATTGGTATTGATACTATCATTTATAATCTGACCATCTCGCAGTGTAATGGTTCGTTTACTGAACGTAGCAATATCCGGTTCATGGGTGATAAAAACAATTGTTTTTCCCTGAACATCATTTAGTTCTTGCATCAATGCCATAATCCCATAAGAATTTCTGGAATCCAGATTTCCGGTGGCTTCATCGGCAAGAATCAATATTGGATCATTTACCAAAGCTCTCGCAATGGCAACACGTTGCTGTTGACCTCCAGACAATTGACTTGGAAGATAATTAATCCTGTCTTTTAGATT
Organism: Flavobacterium sp. 83; assembly: GCF_000744835.1. Lineage (NCBI taxonomy): Bacteria > Pseudomonadati > Bacteroidota > Flavobacteriia > Flavobacteriales > Flavobacteriaceae > Flavobacterium > Flavobacterium sp. 83. The sequence continues at coordinate 2,475,391 of NZ_JQMS01000001.1, read as the reverse complement.
AACAGCTTCCAGCGCTTTCGTGGCTTTTCCCTTGCGCTCTTTTGAAGATATTTTCGGATTATACAAAAGCGGTAACTCCACATTTTCGATTGCTGATGTTCTAGGCAATAAATTATACGATTGAAAAATAAAACCCAATTTCAAATTGCGAAGTCTTGCCAGCTCATTTTTGGAAAATGTGCTGATATTAGTTCCATCCAAAAAATAATCACCAGATGTAGGTTGGTCTAAACACCCTAATATATTCAATAAGGTCGTTTTACCCGAGCCGCTGCTGCCCATGATCGTGATGAATTCGCCGGAATTAATGGTAAAACTGACATTGTTAAGCGCTTTAACAACTTCGCCACCCATTTGGAATTCTCTAAATAGATTTTTTATTTCAACTATAATGGAGTTCATTACTCTTTTATTTTATTCGTTAATTTCTGGAACCGCCTGAGCTTCTTCTTCCTGGCATTTGCGGCATAAACGGGCTTTTTTGTGCATTATTCGCATTATTGTTTTCACCATTGGTTATCGCATTTGTTATTACGTCGTCCTTTGGCGAAAGCCCTTTTATCACTTTTACAGAAGCATCATCATTCAAACCAATCATTATGGTTTTCTGTTGTAAAGTGTCTCCTTTTTTTATCCAAACAAATGCTTTTTGCATGTTTTCATTTACACTATCCTTTTGGGGCTTATTTCTTTTGATACCATTTTTGTCGGTTCCTATAAAACTTCTTTCCTCCTTTATAATAACATATCGAGCAGTCATAGTGGAATCAGGTTTGAAGTTCAATGATCGGGATGGAATTAATAAGGCATTATCGTCTTGTTCCGTATAAATATTGATGCTTGCCGTCATACCCGGCTTAAGTTTCATTTCGACATTTTCAACATTGATTAAAGTTTTATAAGTTACCACATTTGCCGATACCGAAGGATGCAGCAAAATTTCTTCAACGGTTCCTTCAAACGTGTCATTAGGGAAAGCATCTACCGTAAAAGTTACCTTCTGTCCCGCTTTGACTCCGCCTATATCAGCTTCATCGACGGACGCACGAACCTGCATTTTAGTAAGGTCTTTTGCAATAACGAATAATGTTGGCGCATTAAAACTGGAAGCAATGGTCTGACCAGCGCTCACATTTCTATTGAGTACAACTCCGTCAATAGGAGAATAAATATTGGTGTAATAAAGATTCTTAGTCGTAATATTTAATTGGGCAACGGCACTAGCAACTGAAGCTTTCGCACTATTATATTGATTTTGCGCCAACTGGTAATCGGCTTTGCTGATGGCTCCCAAGTTGAACAATTGCTTTTGTCTTTCAAAAGTGCTTTCCTGAAAGGTCAGATTACTTCTGGCGGTCATGAGGTTTGCTTTTGATTGTTCGGTTTGTGCTATAATAATTGACGGATCTATTTTGGCTAGCAATTGCCCTTTCTTAACCACACTATTAAAATCAACATAAATATTTTTTACAACACCAGAAACTTGTGCACCAACAGAAACGGTATCCACAGGCTGAACGGTTCCTGTTGCCGTCACACTTTTGGCAATAGCCCCATAATGCGCTTTACTGGTTACAAAAGTAATTTCCTGCGTTTTTTTTCGCGACATGAAATACAGAATGGCAGCAACTCCAATTACAATTAAAACGGATAACCCTATTATCTTTTTTTTCATCGTAGTGATTTTATAATTGTATTGGAATTCCTCTATAGAAATCATATATTTTTTGTTGCAAAACAGCGGTATATTTTGTTTGTGTATAAGACTGAACAGCCTGTACATATTGATTTCGCTGCTGTAATAAATCAAATGAATTTATACCGCCCAGCCGGAATTGTTCATTGACAATTCGGTACGTTTCTGTCACGGCGCTCAATTGCTCTTTCGCCGCATTATAAGCCTGTAAGGCATTTGTAAAGTTGAGATACGCCTGTTCCACCTCTTGCGATAAAACCAGTTGGCTATTTTGCAGATTGATATTGGCTTGTTTAAAACCAATATTAGCTTTTTCAAGATTGGTTTTATTGATTCTGTTTGAGAAAATTGGAATGGATAAATTGAGTCCTACACGTTGGTAAAAATTATTATCTAATTGCGTAAAATAGCTAGTTTTCGAGAAATTTGAATTGGAAATTACCGAACTGTAACCCGTGCCCAATGCCCCATTTGCAGCAAGCGTTGGCTTAAAACCCGCTTTCGCTTTGGCGATATCCAGAGAAGCAATCGCAACTTCTAATTCTCCAATTTTTATTTCAGGGAAAATTTCAAAGGCAGTTTGTTGCACACTTTGAAGTGAAGGTGCAACGGTAACAATTTCTATTGATACTGGTATAAAAACATCAAATAAAACCTCAGTTGGTAATTGCAATATTTGTTTTAGTGATAGGATATTTTGCCTAATGGTGTTTTGGGTTTGTACCACTAAGTATTTATCGCCTGCCAATTGTGCTTGTAACTGCAGCAAATTATTTTTTGGAATACTGCCAGCATCGTAAAATAGTTGTCCTTGTTTTACCTTGGCTTCTGATGTGGTATAAAGATCCAAAAGGTAGGTTAGGTTTTCTTTTGCCAGTAAAATAGCCAAATAACTCTGCGTAATCAAAAACGTAATTGTATTCCTTGATTGCTGCACCGAAAGTCCTGCCGATTGTCTTAGCAAATCTCTTTGCTTTATATTGTTTTTTATATAATTCGCATTCCAAAGAACAATCGATGAATTAACGGAATAGTTTCCGCTACTGGTTAATTGGTTTTCCAAATTGCCGCTACCAGCGCTTTCAATTTTACTATTATTGAATTGGTTATTAACAGAACCAGAAAGATTAGGGATTTGGCTCCCTTTGGCTGCATATAAATCTTGGGCAGAAGATTGTTCCATAAGTAGCAGTGTGTTTATTTCAATATTATGCTCCATCGCATATTTAAAACACTCTTCAATACTCCATTTCCGAATAGAATCTGAAATTTGTGCATGAACAGGATTAAAAATCACAACCACTAAAAGGCAAAATAAGCACAACATCAAATGTTTCATTTGAAAAATATTTAGCTATTCTGACAAAAAGAAAAATAGTAACATAAAAAAAAAAACATACAATTCTGATAAACAATATTTTACAGAAAATTAATTATTGTTTATTCCTACTAAATTACACTCAAATTTAAGATTTTGTTTCTGAAATATGGGTACATATCTTTAAAATTATTGCTTTAATTCCAATTAATTATTATTGAAAAAATTTAAGTTATCCTTTTGAAATAAAATAACAAATTGTTCAAAATATAGAAACTGATTCTTGACAAAATTTATTTAAGACTTTAGATTATTGTTAGACAACAGTTCCAACACGATTATATAATTAAATTAGTTATCTTTATTTGTATATTCTGCTATGGAAAATCTCAATCATTTTTTCAAACTTGCAGCCGGGATTGGTTTATTCCTTTTCGCAATGTATCTACTGGAGGAATCCTTAAAAAATCTTTCGGGGCGGAGTTTCAAACTTTTTCTGCAACGCATTACCAAAAATAAATTGGGCGCTGTTGTAGGTGGTGTCATCATAACGGGTATTTTACAAAGTAGCTCTATGGTTACGCTGATGTTACTGGCTTTCGTCGGCGCAGGGGTTTTCAGTATGCGAAATGCCATGGCAATTATCTTGGGCGCAAATCTAGGGACGACTGTTAATAGTTGGCTAATTGCCAGTCTTGGTTTTAAAGTAGATATTGAAGTAATTGCATATCCTGCAATATGCTTAGGAGGAATATTTCTTATCCTTTTTAGTAATCGCAAGTCGATGAAATATCTAGCCTACTTCCTTTTTGGTTTTGGTTTGTTATTCATTGGTCTTTCCTTCATGAAAACGGCAATGGAATCACAAGTACTGGATTTTGATTTTTCAAAATATGTCGAAATGCCTAAAGTTATTTTCATACTTATAGGCTTTCTTATAACCCTTATCGTACAATCTAGCTCCGTAACTATGGCGCTAACACTTAGTGCGCTTCACGCCGGAGCGATCAGTTTTCCTATTGCAGCTATAATTGCGCTAGGATCAGAAACAGGTACAATTATCAAAATTGTATTGGGAGCTATAGGCGGTAATGCTTCTAAAAAACGAATTGTTCTTGGTAATTTATTTTTTAATATTTTCATTACAGCATTGGTTTTTCTATTTCTAAATCCAATTCTTTTCTTGATTACTGATGTTTTAAAAATAAAAGATCCATTAATTGGTCTGGCCACTTTTTCCAGTCTGATCAATTTTATGGCCATTCTTATTTTTTTTCCAATACTCAACTATTTCACAAAATTTTTGGAACTATTTTTCAAAGATACCGATGCCGATACAGCAGCTTTTATTAATCATGCGACAATCAAAGAACCTGAAACTGCTCTTGATTTACTCCGTATGGAAACAAAATATTTCGTCCATAATTCCATGTTATTCAATTTGGAATTATTCAAGATTGACACCTTAATGCTTCGTAAAAATGAGGACTTTAAAACTACCAATGAAAAAAGAAATTTCTTTTCGAAAACCATAGAAGAAAAATATGAATTCATGAAACAATTACAAGGCGAGATACAGTCTTTTTATTTAGACTTAAGACCAAAATTAGAAGGCGATCAGCAAGTGGAACTCAACCAACTCATTTCTGCAGTGCGCAGTGCGATGCATTCTGCAAAAAGTATAAAAGACATTGGCACTAATATTTCAAACCTCAGAAATTCATCAAAAGATATCAAGTATAATTTTTTCCTACACCATAAAAAAGAAACTGAAAACCTGTATCTTGAATTTAATACGTTCCTTACTCAAAATAAAAAAGCAAGTTTTGAAGACCTCCAACATCTATTTGATTCCATACAAAACAACTATACAACTGCTCTCAATACGTTCTATACAGAAGCCGTAAATGCACCCATTGAAAAAATAGACATAACGACTGTCATTAACTTTAACAGGGAATTATTCACCTCAAATAAAGCAATGCTTATGGCAATAAAAGAAATTTTATTAGAAGAAAAACAGGCGGAATATTTCAATGAAATTCCTGTTTATAAAACCTAACCTATAAAAATTGTTTCGTTTACCATTCATTTTCAATTAAACAGGTCATGGAATTGTATTTGTAATATTTAAATCCAAAAATTTTACAAGTTAATATCCAAATTATATAAAACATTTCTGATTTAAAATTACATCTTTGTGTTTAATCCAATTTAGACTTTAAATTGGATTTCTAGTCTAAATTGGCTAATTTTAGACCTAAAATCAAGACCATTTGAAAAAATACTTACAAAAAAGTTTTAAAATTTTCCTATGGACAATAGGGACAATTTTACTATTGTTTCTATTGTTAATCATTGTTCTTCAATTCCCTTCCGTTCAGAATTATGCCAAAGAAAAAGCGGTAACCTACCTTGAAGGAAAAATTCAAACCAAAGTTTCAATAGACAAACTAAAAATTGCTTTTCCTGAAAAATTAATTCTCGAAGGCGTTTATTTTCAGGATCAAAAAAAAGATACACTCTTAGCTGGAGAAAAACTCGCTGTTGATATCAGTTTGTTGCAATTAATAAATAACAAAGTTGAGATTAACTCCATGCAACTCGAAGGTTTTACAACTTATTTAAATAGAGATTCTAATGGCATTTTCAATTTTGATTATATTATAAAAGTTTTCTCTTCGCCTGATAAACAAAAAGCAAATTCAAAACCGATGCAGTTTTCTGTGGAAGAAATACAATTGGATCGAATTCAATTTAAATATACTGATGCTATTTCAAAAAATGATATTGTCACGAATCTAAATCATTTTGAAACAACGATAAAGACTTTTGATTTAGAACAAATGAACTTTGAAATCCCTAAAGTAAAAATCAAAGGATTAAAGTTTAAATTGAAACAAGGCTTGGTACAAACAAAAGCAATTTCCGAAAAAAAAACTTCCCAAACTGCCTTAAAATTAAAACTGGGCGAAATTGATTTATCCAAAATTGATGTTGATTACCAAAGTGAAGAAACCAAGTTATCTACTACTTTTTATTTAAAACAACTATTAGCCAAAATTGATAAAATAGATTTCAATAATCAGATTTTATTAATCGACAGATTTGACCTGACAGGTGTTGAAGGTGCATTAGCATTTGAAAAATTAGAAAAAACAAAAAAACAATCTGTAAATTCAGCACCAAACAACTGGGAAGTAAAAGTAAATAAAACAGATTTTAAGCGCGTTTATTTCCGTTATGACGATAATAATGTTGCTGCAATAAAAGAAGGTTTAGATTACAACCATTTGTATCTTAATAAATTAAATTTACAAGTTGACGCACTTTACTACAATCCCGAAAACATATCCGGAGATGCAAATTCGTTAACATTTAAAGATAAAAGTGGTTTAAACGTTCAATCGTTTAATGCTGAATTTTTCTATGGCAAAAAGAATGCTTTTCTTAAAAAATTATATTTAAAAACTCCTCAAACCGAATTGAGAGATGAAATTCTAGTAGGTTATCCTTCAATTCAATCATTGGTGAAAAATCCAGGGGAATTAGGGATCACTGCTAACTTGAAGAAAAGTAAATTGGGTATTAAAGATATTTTGCTTTTTGCACCCATTTTAATAAAAACGAATCCATTCATGAGTTATCAGAATTCGATTCTGCTCGTAAATGGTAAAGTGTCGGGGAAATTGAAGAATTTTGCATTTCCAGGTGTTGAAATTAGCGGTATTGGAACTACGAAAGTGGCAGCCAGCGGAAGAATCATTGGTTTGCCAGATGTAAATAAAGCGTACTTTGATTTGGATATTAAAGATTTACAATCCGGTTCTAAAGATTTCAATGGAATTTTACCTCCTGGAACGATTCCAAATTCGATTCAGCTTCCTACAAAATTTAGTGCAGTTGGAACTTTCAAAGGAACTATTGCTGCTTTTAAAACCAATATGAATGTGGTAAGCAATTTTGGAAATGCAAAAATCAAAGGCGCATACGACCGTAGCATAAAAAATAAAGATAAATACGATGCTCAAATAGAGTTGAATAATTTTGATCTAGGAAAATTTATCAAAAACGATTCGATTGGTAGGGTTACATTAAAAGCCAATATAAAAGGAAGCGGTTCTAATCTAAAAACAGCGACGGCTTCGCTCAACGGAACAATTCTAAAAGCCTATTACAATAAATACACCTATAATAATTTAAACATAAAAGGAGTAATTCGCAATGGAAATTTCAATGTTACTGCTGTGGCAAAAGATCCAAATCTGACTTTTGATTTAGTCAGTAGTGGGAGTTTTAGAGACAAATATCCAAGCGGAAAATTAAAACTCAATGTTGATATCGCTGATTTAGAAAAACTGAATCTGCATGCGGGGCCAATGAAAATAAGAGGTGTTGTAGATGCTGATATTCAATCGGGAAATTTAGATTATCTCAATGGAATTGTAAATGCACATAACATAACAATCGCAAATGCGAAAGAACAATTTGCAATTGATTCGATCAATATAATAGCAACATCAACTTCTGAAAAGAATACATTACTACTGAAATCTCCTTTTATAGATGCTGAAGTAAACGGTAAATACAAATTATCAAAAATAGCTTCTGCTTTATCTAATTCGATTGCAAAGTATTATGACAGTAAACCAAATTCAAAAAAAATTGCTGTTGAAAAACAACAATTAGTTTTTAAAATTGACATAAAAGACAGTCCAATTTTATTAAAACTTATTCCTGATTTGAAAAGTCTGGAACCGATTAACATCAATGGAAGATACAATTCAGTTAACGATTCTATTGTTCTGAGCGCCACCATTCCTAAATTAATTTATGGTCAAAACACCGTTACAAATGCAGTTCTTAAAGTGGATACAAAAGACAAAGCACTTGTTTACAGCCTAATTGTAGACGACATTCAAAATAAACAAATCCAATTGCCTTATACTAATATATCTGGAAAAATACAAGACAACCTTGTAGAGTATACCTTGCAATTAAAAGATGTAAAAGACAAAGAAAGATACTTAATTACGGGAACATTACATGCAACAAACGGGAGTAACGAAATAGTTTTTGATCCGAAGAATTTACTTCTTAATTATGAATCATGGAAAATATCACAAGATAATTTAATCCGTTTTGGTAAAAAAGGGATCTATGCTAATAATTTCGAATTGAGTAAAGATGGAAGCAGTATTAGAATTCAATCTCAATCTGACGTCGCGAATGCACCTATAGCAATAGATTTCAAGGATTTTGACATCAAAACCATTACTAGTATCGTAGAGAAAAGTGATTTGCAAATGAGCGGAAAAATCAATGGAAATGCGTTGATAAAAAATCTAGCGACATCGCCACTTTTTACTTCGGATTTAAATATTGAAAATTTTACTTTCAAAAAAGATACCGTTGGTACCATTAGTATAAAAGTCAATAATGCATTAGCAAATAGATATGATGCCGTAATTTCGATTACTGGTCAGGGAAACCAAGTCAATTTAGATGGAAACTATAAAGCATCTGACAGCAGTTTTGATATGAACCTAGCCATTGGAAAACTAAATTTGAAAAGCATTCAGGGTTTCACATTGAATAATATCATAGAAAGCACTGGCTTTTTTAGCGGTAATTTCAAAATAACAGGGAATACTTCTCAACCTAAAGTTATTGGAGAATTACAATTCAATGAAATTGGTTTTAAAGCAACGCAACTTAATTCAAAATTCAAATCGGCAAATGATAAAATCGTTTTTACCGGCGATGCTATCCTTTTTGATAATTTCATTATAAAAGATGAAAAAGACAATGATTTAACCATTAACGGAAAAATAAACAGTACCAATTTCAGCAATTTTGGTTTTGATTTAGCCTTGGATGCTGATAATTTCAAAGCTATCAATTCTAAATCCAAAGACAACGATTTGTATTATGGCGAATTATACCTAGACAATCATTTGAAAATATCAGGCAATTTTGATAACCCTGTAGTGGAAGGAAATATCAAAATCAACAAAGACACTAAATTTACTATTGTTTTACCACAATCAGACCCATCAATAGCTGATAGAGAAGGAATTGTTGAATTTATTGATCAAGACCAGCCACAATTAATTGAGACGGTTGCCATCAATGAATTAAATAGCCAATCGGACGTAAAAGGAATCAATGCTTCTGTAAATATAGAAATAGACAAAGACGCAGAATTATCCCTTATTATTGATAAAGCAAGTGGAGATTTCCTGAAACTAAAAGGGGAAGCACAATTAAACGGTGGAATTGACCCTTCAGGGAAAACGACTTTGACCGGCCGATATGAATTATCTGAAGGAAGTTATGAGATGAATTTTAATTCTATAAAAAGAAAATTCGACATCAAAAAAGGAAGTTATATCCTATGGACCGGGGAACCAACCACGGCCGACATCAGTATTACGGCAATTTATAAAACGCAAGCAGCGCCAATTGATTTAGTTAATGATCAATTGGGATCTGTTACAGCTTATGTAAGAAATACGTACAAACAAAAAATTCCTTTTGAGACTAAATTAAAAATGACCGGTGAAATAATGAAACCTACTATTTCATTTGACATTGTTTTACCAGAAGGAAATAATAGCGTTTCGACAGAAATCATAAATACGACTCAAGCCAAACTGACTCAGTTACGCCAGCAACCGGATGAATTGAACAAGCAGGTTTTTGCCCTATTGCTACTAAATCGTTTTATAGGAGAAAACCCTTTTGCGAGTGAAGCAGGAGGAATAAACGTTTCATCACTTGCCAGACAAAGTGCCAGTAAAATTTTATCACAGCAGCTAAATAATCTGGCTGGTGACTTAATTAGTGGTGTCGAACTTAATTTTGATTTGAATACCGCTGATGATTATACAACAGGGCAGCGTGCGAATAAAACCGACCTTAATGTTGGTATTTCTAAAAAATTACTAAATGACCGCTTGAAAGTTACTGTTGGAAGTAGTTTTGGCATTGAAGGTCCACAGCAAGTTAATCAGAATGCAAATAATATAGCAGGTGATGTTTCTCTGGAATACCAACTTTCAAAAGACGGAAGGTATAAAATGCGAGTTTATCGAGTAAATAAATATCAAGTAGCGCTTCAAGGTGAAGTTGTAGAAACTGGAATTGCTTTTACCATCACTTTGGATTATAATAAATTCAAGGAGCTATTTGTTAAAAGTAAAGTCCAAAAAGCAGCGAAAAAAGACAAATAAAATCCGTTGAACCATTATAAAATTAAGAAAATTCACTAATTGATTCTTCTTAAGAAACATAAATTCTTACGGGTTTAATTTTTTAAAAACACTTCAACAAAATCAGATGAATAAGAGCCATTTATTATATTTTCTTTTTTTAGCATTGTTTGCTGCGTCATGTAGCAATACAAAATATTTGCCCGAAGGAGAACTTCTGTATACCGGTGCAACTTTAAAAGTGGAAGGAAATGAAATTTCTAAAAAAGAAAAAAAAGCATTAAAAACAGCGTTAAAAGATATTCTTAGACCGAAACCCAATTCCACAATTTTAGGTTTAAGACCTAAGCTATATATCTACAATATAGCAGGGACACCAAAAAAAGAAAAAGGATTCCGTTATTGGTTAAAAACCAAAGTGGGAGAACCGCCTGTTTTGTACAGTAAAGTAGATTTAGAATATAGTAAAAGTGTTTTACAGAATTTTTCTGAAAATAGTGGCTATTTCAACACTAAAACTACTGCTGATTCAACCCGTCATGGTAAAAAAGCAACCGCGGAATATAGTGTAAAACCAGGGAAACAATATAAAATAAGAGAAGTAAAATTCCCAACAGATTCCTCTGTAATATCAAGCGCCGTCCGAAGAACAAGCCGCAGAAGCTTATTAAAAAAAGATAATGGTTACAGCCTGGATATTATTAAATTAGAACGAATTCGTATAGATGCCAGGCTTAAGGAGAAAGGTTTTTATTACTTTAATCCAGACTATCTTAAAGTGCAAGTAGATAGCACTGTTGCTGATCATCAAGTCGATTTAATTGTCAAAGTAAAAGAAGAAGCTCCTAAGCTTGCAGAAATACCATATAAAATCAATAAAATTATTGTTTATCCAAATTTTTCAATTGGTTCTGATAGTTTGAAACCTAATTATAACTCTATTAAAAAATACAATGACTTTACCATTATAGATCCTGAAAACTTATTCAAACCACGAATTTTTGATCGTACTTTATATTTTAAAAAAGAAGATTTATACAATCGTACCAATCACAATTTATCGTTGAACCGATTAGTGAATCTGGGCACATTCAAATTCGTAAAAAATCAGTTCAAACCTTCAGACACTTTAGGTAATTATCTGGATGCGTATTATTACCTCACTCCATTACCAAAAAAATCACTGCGTTTAGAGGTTTTGGCAAAAACCAATTCTGCAAACTACACCGGGACAGAATTAAATATAAACTGGAGTAATCGAAATGCTTTTAGAGGTGCTGAATTACTTACTATATCTGCGTTTGGCGGTATAGAGGTACAAGTATCGGGGCTTAATAATGGCTTTAATGTATATCGCTTTGGAACCGAAGCTAATTTAGTTTGGCCTAGATTTGTTTCACCATTTAAGTTTAGATCTTCAAGTGGTTTTGTACCGAAAACAAAAGCAACATTAGGATATGAATTTCAAAACAGATTAAAACTATATTCATTGCAAACATTCAAAGGATCGTTTGGTTATTTATGGAAAGCAAGCGAGAAAAAAGAACATTTATTAAATATTACTGAAATTACGTATGCCAGTCCACAAAATGTAACGTCCTTGTATCAAGAACAAATAGCTGGCAATCCATCACTGGGTAAAGTAATTGAAAAACAATTAATTTTTGGGCCTACCTACTCTTTCACCTATACCAACACATTGGAAAAAAGAAGAAAAAACACTTTTTACTACAAGGGAACAATAGACTTGGCCGGAAATATTACAGGATTAGCTACTGGAGCAAACATAAAAAAAGGAGATACAATTAAAGTATTTGATGTTCCTTTTAGTCAATTTATAAAAATAGAAAACGATTTCAGGCATTATTTAAAGTTAGGGCCAGATTCGCAACTTGCCAGCAGAATTATTGTGGGTGCAGGATTCGCTTATGGAAATTCGAATGAGCTACCATTTATTAAGCAGTTTTTTATTGGTGGAACTAATAGTTTAAGAGCATTTCGTGCCCGATCCATAGGACCAGGATCTTATGATGGTTCTGCAACTGCCAGTAGTTTTTTAGCAGATCAGTCAGGAGATTTAAAACTGGAATTTAACACCGAATATCGAGCAAAAATCTACGGCTTAGTAAAAGGCGCCTTATTCATAGACGCAGGAAATATTTGGCTCTTGCACGACAACCCTGAAAAACCTGGCGCAAAATTTTCTAAAAAATTCATGAACGAAATAGCTGTTGGAGCCGGAGCTGGATTGCGTTTTGATTTCTCTTTTCTAATCCTTAGGACAGATCTTGCGTTCCCTATTAGAAAACCTTATTTACCAGATGGACAACGTTGGGTTTTAGATCAAATCAATTTTGGAAATGGTACGTGGAGAAAAGAAAATTTAGTGTTTAATTTGGCAATTGGTTATCCATTCTAGTCGTGATTCAATTGATTCTTTTAATAATTAAATAATAATGTTTTAAGACATTTACATATTTTTTTATTGAAATTATATGGGATGGTCGTACTTTTATTACACGCTAAAGTGCTTGGTTAAATTACTCAAAAGTAGCTAAAAATGAATACCCGAAAAAAATTATCTACTAAGTTTGTGCGTTTTTGGAAACTCCTTGGCCCCGGATTAATAACAGGTGCTAGTGATGATGATCCATCTGGTATTGCTACGTATTCACAAGCAGGTGCAGCATTTGGACTTTCAACGTTATGGACAGCAGTCATTGCATTTCCTCTTATGGCTTCTATTCAACAAATGTGTGCCAAGATTGGTCTAGTAACTTCACAAGGCTTAACAGGTACACTAAAAAAAAACTATCCAAGACCTGTCTTGTATCTGATGTTATTATTTAGTTTTCCTGCCATTGTTATGAATATTGGTGCTGATATCGCAGGAATGGGAGCTGTTGGTAATTTATTATTTCCCGCAATTGACGCCACTTTTTTCAGTGTTGTTTTTACTATTATTCTGCTAATACTAATTATCTATTTACCCTATCAAAAAATTGCGGTATCTCTTAAATATCTTTGTCTTGTTCTTTTAGTCTATCTAATAGTTCCTTTTTTATATAAACAAGATGTGACCGAAATATTAAAGGCAACCTTTATACCTACCATACAATTCAATAAAGAATATATCGGGATTCTGGTTGGGATTCTTGGCACAACTATTTCACCTTATTTGTTTTTTTGGCAGGCATCCATGGAGGTGGAAGAAATGAAACACAAGAAAAATCATTTGATGGTTAATAAAAAAATAATTAATGACATGAAAGAAGATGTCGATTTTGGTATGTCATTTTCAGGCTTAGTCATGTTTTTTATTATTCTGACCACCGGTACCGTTTTATTTAAAAGCGGCATCCATCAAATTGACACAGTGGAGCAAGCGGCATTGGCTTTGAAACCATTAGCAGGCAACTCAGCCTACCTCCTATTTGCAATTGGAGTTATTGGAACAGGTCTTTTGGCCATTCCTGTTTTAAGTGGCTCCCTTTCTTATATCATAACCGAAACTTTTGGTTGGGAACAAGGTTTAGATAAAAAGTTTCATGAAGCCAAAGCATTTTACATTGTGATTGCTATATCTCTAATACTTGGTTTATCTTTGAATTATATTGGTATTTCACCTATTAAAGCCCTAATTTATACGGCTATTCTTTATGGTTTGACAGCACCGGTATTAATTGCTATTATTCTACATATTTCAAATAACAAAAATGTAATGGGAGAATTTACTAATGGTAAAACCGCTAATATTCTTGGAATTACGGCTTTTGTTATTATGACTATTGCTGCAGTGACTTTAATTTACTTACAAGTATTTGAATGAGGCAAATAAAAAACTCTGACAAAACAAGATTGCTTTTATCAGAGTTTAAAGGATTTAAATGGTTTATATTTATTTCATTTCGTCCATCATTCCACCGCATTTTGAACATTTATCTGAATTTTTTCCTTTCATATGGCAGGTTGTGCACACGTAGCCTTTTTTAGAATGTCCTTTTTCTCCATATTTTGTAATTTGTTTACCGCATTTTGTGCATTTCCCATCTTTCATCATGGTTTTTTCTTTACACATTGGGCAATACGCTTTGGTCATATTTTTAGATTCAACTAAATCCATTCCGCACTTGGGACATTTCCCAGGATAATCTTGCATTACATCAGAATGCATGGGACAAGTATACATTTTTTCATGCATACCGCTATGCATTGAATCATGCATTTTCCCGTCCATCATCTCATGCATATCGCCTTTTTTACTAACAGTATCTTGGGCAAATCCAATAGCAGTAAATGCTACAGTCAATAGTATTAATAATAAATTTTTCATTTTGTCAGCATTTTAAATTAATTAAATATTTTTAGTTTCCTTCAAATCCAACTTATATAATAAAAAAATCAATCTTTAAATTCGTGATCCTATTCAAATAAAAGTGTATTATTCTATACCATTCTCTCTATCAAAGTTATACATTTTATTCGAATTATAATTTGTATTCATTTAAAAATGAACAATCTAAATAAAAAATTAAATCAATTAAAGTGCGTAAAATGTTTTTCATTCTTATACACTAGACACAATAAAGTAGGCAATACGATTAAAAGTAAAGGCATTGCAATTATAAATCCACCAATCACAGCAATGGCAAGTGGTTGATGCAATTCTGAACCGGTGCCAAGACCTATAGCAAGGGGAAACAAAGCTATGATCGCCCCAAGTGCAGTCATTAATTTGGGGCGCAATCGGGTGGAAATCGAATAAATTATAGATTCATTTACGTTTCGTATCAATTTGAACGTTTCTCTAAACTGTAAAAAAGTAAAAATAGCATTCTCACTTATTATTCCAACAATCATAATAATTCCTGTATAACTCCCTACATTTAATGGTGTTCCAGTTATAAAAAGCAAAAGATAACTCCCTGCAATTCCCAATACTGAAATTAAAAGAATGACTAATGCTACTCTGAAATCTCTAAATAAAAATAAAATAACACCAAAAACCAATAAAGAAGAAGCGATTAATATCATCAACAATTCTTTGAACGATTGCTGTTGCTCCTTATAAGCACCCGCGTATTCTATATAATACCCGCTTGGTAAATGAATATTCTCTGAAACTTGTGTTTGAATGTCCTTCATCACACTTCCTAAATCTCTATTATCCAGTCTTCCCGTAACAACACTTATCATTTGCAGATTTTCACGTTCTATTTCAGCTACTCCTTTTTGAGCTGAAATAGTAACTAAACTGGAAATAGGAATCGATTGACCATTGGGCAAAAACAATTGTAATTTTTTAATGTCTTCTAAACTTCTTTTTTCTGAATTTTTATAGATTAACCGAATGGGAGTTACACGTTCATTCTCTAATAAATTTCCAATAATATTGCCCTCAAGCGCAGTTTGCAACTGAAATTGTAAGTCGGCTGGAGTGATTCCATACTGCGCTAACTGACTATAATTAGGCTCTATATTTATCGATGGTCCCGCCAAAACAATACCATCAAATACATCAGCAGTTCCTTTTACTTTTTCGACTATTGCATTTACTTTTTTGGCTATTTTTTGCAATTCAGCTTGATTGTCTCCAAATATTTTTACTTCAATTGGAGAAACGGAGCTCATTAAATCACCCAACATATCCCCTATTACCTGACCAAAATCAATACGCAAAGCAGGCTGGGTAGCCTCTACATTTTGCCTGATTTCATCAATAATATCATTGCTTGTTTTACTTCGATCTTTTTTTAATTGAATCAAATAGTCTCCACGATTGGGCTCTGTTATAAAAAATCCCATTTGCGTTCCAGTTCGGCGACTGTATGCTTCTACTTCAGGTATTTTTATAATTATTTTCTCTACTTCTTTGAGTATTCTGTCTGTTTCTCCTAGTGAAGTTCCTGGTGGACTTTCATAATCCAAAATGATGCTACCTTCATCCATTTCCGGTAAAAAACCGGTTTCTAAATTGGGCAAAATAATAAAAATAGAAAGCACCAGTACAATACAAAATAAAATACTAATTATCGGTTTTCCAATAAAATAAGCTACCCAAGTCTGCGTTTTTACATCATGGATTTCAATTTCTTTTTTCGTTTCCGAATTATTTTCTTTTTTGGAAAGCAATAAATAAACTACCGGAAGTAACAGCCAAGTCACAAAAAAGGAACAGACCAAAGTGATTATCATAGTATCTGTTAACACTTTAAAATACGAACCCGCCACACCGCTCATTAATACAAAAGGAATAAAAATCACAATCGTACTTATGGATGAACCCACCATTGCCGGGAATAAATAGTGAATCGCTTTTTGCAAAAGCGAAACAGTAGGCTCATCAGGATGCTCTTCGTGTGTTCTATGAATTTGTTCTACAACTACAATCGCATCATCAATTATTAATCCTAAAGCCGCAGCAATAGCACCTAAAGTCATAATATTAAACGTTTGTCCGGTTAAGTACAAAACTATCAATGTTAACCCTAAAGTAACGGGAATAATAATCAAAATAGTGGCGCTGGCTTTCACCGATTTCAAAAATAAAACAGCAACAATTATGGCTAACAAAAGCCCTATTAACAAACTATCCGTTACACTTTTTACAGCATCATTTACAAAACTGGCCTGCTCATAAAATGGAGTTATTTTTATGTTTTTTGGAAGGATTTTTTTTAATGATTCCAGTTTATCATGCATCGCCTCTGATAGTGCAATCAAATTTGAATTGGGTTGCTTGAGAACGGCAATAAGAATACTCTCTTTACCATTCGCATTTACTTTTATGTATTCTTTAGCTTCCCGAATTTCAACAGCAGCAATATCTTTTAAGGTTACAATTCCTTTTCCGTTATTGCGAATAACCAAATTTTCCAGTTCGTCCTTTTTATCAACCTGGGCATCCGTAATCGTAAGATACAAATAGCGGTAATCCGATAAATACCCATTCGATTTAATAAAATTAGTTTGACTCAATACTTGTGTGATAGCATCTGGCGTAATTCCCAATGCTGTCATTTTAGTGAAATCAAGTGACAACCAATATTCTTTTTCTTTTCCGCCAATAATCCTAATCTCGGAAACGCCATCAATTTGAGAAAGGAAAGGTTTTATGGTATAATTGGCTATTTTTTTGAGTTCAATAGCCGAGATTCCTTTTCCTTCTATAGCATATCCAATTACAGGAAGAATGGAAGGATTCATTTTCTCGACTGAAATTTGGGTATCGGGCGGAAGATTATTTTTTATCTGATTGATTTGCTCTTCTATTCTGGTTTTGCTCAAATCGATATCCGATTTCCAATCCATAAATGCCGAAATTTCACAACTTCCTCTGCTGGTTGTACTTCGGACCGTTTTTAAATTCTGAACTTTTTTAATGGCATTTTCCAACGGTTTTGTAACCGTAATCATCATTTTATCAATCGGCTGTTGACCGGCGTCAGCAATGATTTTTATTTTTGGGAAAGTAATCTCCGGAAACAAACTGGTTTGCATTTTAGAATACGCAAAAAAGCCTCCCAGAATAATTAGAAAGATTATGGCACTCAGTCCGTTTTTATGTTTGACAAAAAAATTATTCATTTCAATCCGTTTTTATCACTTTTACTTTAATTGTATCTGCAACACCATAATTTCCTGAAAGTAAAATTTTATCTTCAGCAGTTAAAACAGGCGCTAGAATTTCTACTTTATCTTGCGTTTCTACTCCTTTTTTTATCGGGATTTTTATGGCAGTATTGGTATTAATCAGTTTCATAATCCAAAAATCCGTTTCTGTTTCATTACTCAAAACAGCCGCTTTTGGCAACGAAATACTTTTTGAATTTGAACTTTTATTAATTCTGACTTTTACAATTAAATTCTCTGGAATGTCATGTTTACCAATGACTTTTAGAATCACACTTTGCGTTTGTGAAGTGGCGTCAACGGTGGGCATGTATTTTTGAACTTTCGTTTTTATCAAAGTACTATCCGGTAAAATCACCGTTAGTTCTTCATTGATTGAAACATATTTTTTGAACTCATAAGGCAAACTCAGAACGATGGCAAAACTATTGGTGTCATTAATCGTTACTAGGGCATCCCCATCCTGAACATAATCGCCTTGTTGCACATTTACTGAAGTTACAAAGCCATTTGTATTTGCTCTAACTTTTATGGCTCCGCCAAAGTTTAAACTGGGGTCAATTTTATTAATCGTATTCCCTAACACTTTTGCCTCACGGGTTGTTATCGAAAATAATGCTGCCCCATTAGAAACATAATCATTGGGAGCCACATTAACGGAATTCAAATATCCAGTAGCATTTGCCTTTATAACATTTTTAACCAAATAAGTTGCTGTAGCATTCAGATCAATATAACTTTCAATTGAACTGGTATCAATAGCCGTTAAAGTCACAGGAACACTTGCGTCAATTACTTTCTCCGCTTCGTTGCTATTTTTACAGGAAATAAAAAAAAGCGCTATCAGGATAAAAAACAGAATTGGTTTCTTCATAGAATTAGTCATTAAAACTCCAGTAATTAATTTCATTTATGATTTGGAGTTTGGTGCTGTTATTTTGGGAAATGGCATTTTTGATTGCTATTAAATTGCCAACAGCAATACTATATTCGGTGATTTGTGCATCTCCGGTAAGCAATAATTTTTTATTGGCTTCAATTAATGCATCAGCAATAATAAGCTGCGATTGCAACTGATTTTCTATCGCCACTGCTTGCTTCAATTTCAAATTCAACATCATTATTTGCTGTTTGTATTGTTTATTGAAATTGTTTTTATACGCCAAAATAGTCGCTAATGCTGCATCGTTTTTTTGATGCTGTAAAGTGCGTTGGTTTCCGTCATAAATAGGAATTGACAGTCCTAAACCAACGCTAAATCCAAAATTTTTATACGCTTGGTAGACAAAACTGGAATTGTAACCCGCATCAGCTAACAGAGACAAGGAAGGTTTATAACTGTAATCAATAAATTTATTTTGATTCTGAAGTTTCAGACTGTCCACTTCAAATTGTTTCAAAAAAACTATTTTATCCGAAGACTGAATATTTTTCAGAGTTATTTCAGGCTTTTTCAAATTGATAAAAGTTGTATCGGTTTCTCCAGAAAGGTAATTCAGCAAAGCCAAATCATTTTGATATTGCTGTTTTAATTGTAACAATACTAAATCCTGTTGCTTCACAGTTGCGCTAAAAATCAAATAATCCGTTTGTTTGTAAACGGCATTTTGGGTTAATTTTTTTAGGATGCTTGTTTCCTGTTTTAAAAGAGTTGCAATTTTCTGGTTGAAACCAATTTGCTCTGAACTTGCCGAAGCCGAAATATATTGAGCAACAATGGTTTTGTTTAAATCTTTTAAAGTAATTTTTTGATTCAAAACCAAAGCTTCTTTTATCAATTGAAACGAATCTGATTGCGAATTGATTCTATTTTTTCCAATTATCTTCTGGTTAACACCCACCAAACCCGAAACGGATTGCCCGTTACTTAAAGCCGAATCATACCCAAAACCATTAATTATAGGGGCGTAATTAGCATTAAGATTTCCGGAAACTTGTGGTTTATAAACTGCTCGATTCAATAAACTGTCCAGTGTAGCCGATTTTATTTGGTTGCTGTAATCTTTAATTAAAGGAGAATTATTTTGTGCTTTAGTAATGAAGTAATTCAAATCCTTTTCTTGCGAAAAAGATTTGAAACAAATAAAAATTAGTAGTAAAAGCTTCCATTTCATTGGATAAATTTAGATAAAAAGAATGAAACTATTTAGAAATTGGCTCAACAACTAAAACAACAAAAGAATTAGGTACTATTCCTGCTCGTGGTTTCGGGTTTTCTGTTGTTGGTTCTGGTTTTGCACCAAAATCTGCTGTAGGTAAATACAATTGATTCGTAGTTTTATTCAGTGCAATGGTTCTGGCTCCTTTTTGAGTTTTTACAGTTTCAAGAACTGAAAAAGTATTTGCGTTATTCTCTTTTACAACGGTAATCGTTCCTTCGCCATTAGAACTAAAAATAAGATTCTTTTTGGCATCAAAAGCAACACCGTCACAACCATCACCAATTGGTAAAGTCTTTATTATTTTTCCATTTGTAGCATTAACAACGATCATCAAATTATTACCGCAAACAGAAAACAATCGGTTCGTAACTAAATCTATTGCCAATCCTGATGGTTCATCTCCGGGAGCAATACTCCAGGTATTTGTAACTTTTAATGTCGAAGCGTTTATCGTTTTTATTTGGTTTTTATCTTCAATATTCACATAAATTAACCCTTTAGTATTGGTTACTGAAAACTCTGGTTTTCCACCCAATGCAATTGTTTTTACCACTTTATTTGTATTGGCATCAATAACCGTAGCATCATTACTTTCTGCATTGTAAACAAACACTTTTCGAGAAAATTGATCGTATAAAATGGCATCTGGTTTAACTCCTGCAATTTTTACTTTTTCAAGTAATTCAAATGTTTTCAAATTGACAATTGCAATAGAATTGTCTTTTCCGTTGCTGATAAATGCTTTATTGAGATCATTGGCAACCGCAATTCCATGAACTCCTTTTGTATCTGGAATAGTAGCTATTGTTTTATCTGATTTTAAATCAATCACATTGACCATATTTCCGTGTGAAACAAATAAATGTTGCGCCACATCATCAACAGCGAGATAATCCCATCCGTCATTGCCAGAAGTGCTGATCTTTTTGGATAATTTATAGGTTTGACTGTAACTATTAGAAATAGAAGCAATAATTATAAATGATAGTAGTATTTTTTTCATTTTAAAGAAATTTAAAAGTTAATTGTAATTAATTTTATGAGACAAATTTCAGCTGTAATTCTATTTTAATTCTATGGAAATCACAACTGTTTAGATTATTAAAAAGAGTTGGATATAGAAACCCAACTCTCTATGATGGATATTAATTAATTAAAAAAATTATTCTTTTATCGAGGTACCATCTTCTTTAAAAGCAAGACTTTTACTCTTCATCCCTTTTTTTAAATCTACTTCATAAATAGTTCCGTGTTTTAAACTTTCAGTTTTATCAGCTTCTGCAATTTTCCAATCACTGTATTTCGATTTTACTGCTGCTAAAACCGCTTTTGGTAAATTGACAGCTTTAATTTCTCTTTCCGTTTCCAGCCAGGTTCCATCTTCTGAAAAATTAGCAGAAATCTTGTTTCCTTCCAATGTGAATTCTGCTTCCCATTCTTTTGGACCTTCAACTCCCCAACTTACTTTTGTTGCAGTAGGAAATTTTTTAGCGAAGGCTTTTTTTACTACATCCGGTGGAGTTCCTGCAAATGCACAACTGCAAATGAATACAATCGACATAATCATTACTAATTTTTTCATTTTTTTACATTTAAAAGTTAATTGTAAATAATTTCATAGTACAAATATTAAATACAATTCTATTTTAATTCTATGCGAAAATCATAGCAATTCAGTTTTTTTAATGCTAATAAAATTCAACTATTTATTACATCTGGTCAATTATTTGCAAAAATACTTCCTGCCAATAATTAGGATGATACGAGGTTTCTGTATCTCCAAAACGGACTATAATAATATTCTTTTCAGGATACATATAGAGATATTGACCAAACAAACCAACAGCAAAATAACTGCCATATTTAAAAGGTCCTATTCCCCAATTATTATTATAAAAGTGTTTATTATTTCCGGATGGATCAGAATGTGTCGAATATTCAACCCATTTTTTAGAAACAATTTGCTTCCCATTCCAGTTCCCTCCATTCAGATAAAGTCTGCCTAATTTAGCAAAGTCAATAGCTCTAGCTTGTAAACAACAAAAGGTTTTTTCGATAGCTTTATCATCTTTTCGGTCTAAACTCCAGGTCGCTGGTGCCTCCATTCCTAATGGCTTCCAAATTTTATCTTCCAAATATTTTGAAATAGTACCTCCGGTCACTTTCTCAATGATGTATCCTAAAAGCAATGTGTTTTCGCTACTATATCTAAATTTAGTATTGGGTGGACATTCGAGAGTTATATTAATCATTCTTTCCCGTAAATTATCACCCCAATAAAACTCCGCATTATCAGATGCAGGATCCAATTCGCTATCTGTAAATCGTATTCCGGAGGTATGCTGTAACAAATTTTTTATGGTGATTTTTTCCCAACCTATTTTATCTTTAAATTCAGGTAAATAATCAACGATGAAATCATTTTCACTTTTTATTTTCCCCTCATCAATTGCTATTCCTATTAATGTAGAGATAAATGGTTTAGCCATTGAAAAAGAGGAAACAAATGAGTTTGAGGTATATCCTTTGTTGTATTTTTCGTAAACAATTGTGTCATTGCGAATAATTAAAAATGTGATCGTTTTATGTAATGTCGCAAAACTATCCAAGCTTACATTTGTAGAATTAAAATCCCGATTGGCTAGTCCTATTGTTGTTCCTAACTGATATTCTTTATTGGATTTATAAAAATTATAAGCGGGACCTCCATTATTAATTACTCTGTGAGGAAAATGTTTATAATCACTTTGGCTAGGAATTCCCCCATATCTTAAGGATCGAAATACGTCACAAGAAATTAAGCAGCAAAATAAAACAATAAGAAAAAAATAGTTAAACAGCTTTTTTGATTTCATTACACTAACTCTTTTTTATTTTAATTCAACAGTATTGTCTTTTGTCAAAATAAAACAATGTTTACCACTAGTAAATTTATAGTTAAATACCAATCCGCTTACATCAGCAATTTCTTTTACGATAGACAATCCAAGCCCAAGTGATTCTTGTGAAGTGGAGTTTTTATGAAAGCGTTCAAATAACTGACTGTCAATTGGGTTATCAACCCCCAAATTTGAGATTGTAATTTTATTTTTCGCTATAAAAATTTCAATATTTCCACTATTAATATTATGCCTAATTGCATTTTGTAATAAATTATTAACCAATACTAAACACAAATCAGCATTCATCAAAACACAAAAATCGCTTTCAATATTTTTTATTATCTCAATTTTATTGGCTTGAATATGCTCTTCAAAAAAGACTAAGGAGTTATCAACTGTATTTTCAAAAGATACTTTTTCTGTGGTATTAAATTGTCTGTTTTCAATTTTGGTAAGTAATAAAAATGTTTTGTTCAATCGAATTATTTTAGAGCAAGCATAATCAATTGCTACTATTAATTTCATTTCATTCTCTTTCAAATTTTCAGATTGAATAAGTAAATCAATCTTAGATTTTATAACCGCTAATGGCGTTTGGATTTCGTGCGAAGCATTTTCAGTGAATTTTTTTTGGCTATTAAAATCAACTATCATTTTCTGCATCATAACGTTTAAGGAAAGATTCAATTCATCAAATTCAGTTACCGATGTATTTGCAAAACGTGGAATTACATTATCACTGGCACGAAATTTCTTTAAATTGGTTACTGTTTCATAAAAGGGTTTCCATACTGTTTTTGAAATCCAAAAATTTATAATCAAATAGGTCACAAAAAGCAAAATCAATAAAATAACTAACGAAGTAAAAATACCTCTGAACAATTCGTTATATTCTAATGTGCTTCTCCATATTTTAATGGAATAATTAGTATTTCCAACTTTAAAAACAGAAGAAAGTAATCTATTTTCCGCCAGTTCATTTTCTTTTTTATCAAAAATTAAAGTGTCCGAAAAAATAGGTGTAAAAATTTCGTTAGCATTTATTTTAGCTATTTTTTTAATTGTAGCTTCACTGCTTTTAGTGATTATTTTCAAAGAAATGGTGTCATTTTCTTTTAAATAATTTTCAATTAGTTCTTTCCGATTTAGCAATAGTTCGTTATTACTTTCTCTAACCTCTCTTGTAATGATATGAAAACAAATAAATCCTGATAGAATTAATATCGGGATACTCAAAATCAAATAATACAAACTTGTTTTAGCTAATAATTTCATTCTTGAGTTTTAAAATTATAACCTATGCCATAAATAGTTTGCAAATAATCTTCGCATTTTTTTTCCAATAATTTTTTGCGCAGATTTTTCACGTGATTGTATATAAAATCGAAGTTATCCAATCTATCCGAATTATCACCCCAAAGATGTTCTGCAAGCGCACTTTTGCTCACTACTCTATTTTTATTAGATATAAAGTAAAGCAATAAATCATATTCTTTTGACGTCAAAATTATATCATTATTATGAACTAAAACACGTCTTTCGTGAGGCAAAATTTTTATTTCATTGATACTAATTTCTAAATTTCCATCAAAACTTTTTCTTCTAATCAAAGCTTTAATTCGTGAATTAAGTTCCGACAAATGAAAGGGCTTTGGCAAATAATCATCCGCTCCAAGGTCCAAACCATTTACTTTATCATCAAGAGAATTTTTTGCAGAAATTATTATAATACCCGCTTTAGATTTTTTCAGTTTAATTTCTTTGAGTAAATCTAAACCAGAGCCGTTTGGCAAAGTAATATCAACCAAAATACAATCATAATCGTAAATCGCAATTTTCTGTTGCGCATGAGAAAAATCAGGAGAAATCTCAACAATATTCCCTTCCATTTCAAGGTATTGCTCAATGCTTTTTTGCAATTCTGGCTCGTCTTCTATTAGGAGTATTTTCATAGCTAACGTAAAAATAAAGCTAAAATCTATTCTAATTCTGTTTTTAAATTAAATTTAAGTGATTTCAATAGCTCATTAGTACAAATTAGCCCAACTACCCAAAATTTCAGAAGAACCTATTGCAACTCCAATCTTAAGTTCCTATTTATTTACGTTATTGAATAATTAGAATTTAAGTTGATACGTTGCCAAATATCTAACAAAACTCCATTTTAAAACCTTTTCATTGCTACATTCTATTATCTTTGTTTTAAATAAACCTACTAATAAATTATGGAAGAATGTATCTCTGTTTTTGATATGCTTAAAATTGGTGTTGGCCCCTCTAGTTCTCACACACTTGGGCCTTGGCGTGCAGCAGAACGTTTTCTGAGTGAATTGAAAAACGAAAATTTAATTCCTAAAGTAAACAGAGTAAAAGTAGATTTATATGGTTCCCTTTCGCTAACTGGTAAAGGGCACGCCACTGATTTAGCAATTATGCTAGGTCTAAGCGGACAAGATCCTGAGTATATTCCTATTTCGGATATTGATAAAATTATAAAATCAATCAAGGATAAAAATGAAATCAATCTTGGTAATGAAAACCAGATTCCCTTCCATTTTTCACACGATATTATTTTCAATAAAAACTTCCTTCCTTTTCATGCAAATGGTCTGACTTTTACGGCCTACATAACGGATGATAAAGAATATACTTCCACCTTCTACTCAATTGGCGGAGGTTTTGTGGTGAAAGAAGAACGCATCAATGCCAAGAAAAAAATTGCTATAAAATGTGCTTTTCCTTTCCCAATCGATAAAGCAACTGAACTTTTGGACTACTGCAGAAAAGAAAATAAAAAGATTTCGGAAATCGTTTACGAGAATGAAAAATCGATGCGTTCCGAAGAAGTTATTCATCACGAATTAATGCGCATTTGGAACACCATGCTGGAGTCTATGTATATTGGTTGCCATTCCGAAGGGATTTTACCCGGCGGATTGCATGTCCGTCGTCGTGCCTTTGATATGCATCAAAATCTTATTGGTTTAGCCAATTATAATTCGCCACAAACTTGGTTACAAGAAATTAGAAAAACCGAAGTCAAATTTCGCCAAATCCTAAAATGGGTGAGCTGTTTTGCACTTGCTGTAAATGAAGTAAATGCAGCTTTAGGGCGTGTAGTTACAGCACCAACTAACGGGAGTGCCGGAGTCATTCCAGCTGTATTAATGTATTACTTAGTTATCGAAAACCATAATGCTGGCGAAAAAGAAATCAAACAATTCCTGATGGTTGCCAGCGAAATAGGAAGTATTTTCAAGAAAGGCTCTACTATTTCAGCAGCAATGGGTGGCTGTCAAGCAGAGATTGGTGTTTCCTCATCAATGGCAGCAGCAGCTTTATGTGAATTAATGGGAGGAACTCCGGAACAAGTTTTAATGGCTGCCGAAATTGCTATGGAACATCATTTGGGTTTAACCTGTGATCCTATTGGTGGTTTAGTCCAAATTCCTTGTATCGAAAGAAATACAATGGGAGCCATAAAAGCGATTAATGCCGCCGAATTAGCCTTATCAACCGATCCAAAAAACGCTAAAGTTCCCTTAGACAAAGTGGTTGACACCATGTGGCAAACTGCTAAGGATATGAATAACAAATACAAAGAAACCTCCGAAGGAGGTCTGGCTATTGCCGTGAATATGGCCGATTGTTAAGAAAATATTCAGTGATCAGTCGTAGTTCACAATAACTGCAACTGATCACCAAATACTTATATTTAAATCTTTTTTCTTTCCAATTCCAATTTTTGAATAGGTTGATATACAAAAGGTATCTCTTCAATTTCAACATCACTTTTATCCAATCCAAACGCTTTCGTATCTGAAAGGGACCAGTTTTTAAGCATATAATAGGAATTCAACAGTAAAGCATCTTTAACGGCAAATTCGTTTTCGACAGAAAGGAATTTTTCCAAAATAATGAATTTAAAATCAGGTTCGGCATTGTATTTTGTAGAACCGTCAGGACGAATATGCAAATTCAATTCTTTATTTTGAACCAGATTTTGAACAATTTTCTTGAAATACAATTCAACCTTTGGCTGGATTCTAAAACCAATATTCAAAACAATTTTGATTACTTTGTCGTCTAATAATTCAATTACTTCATAATTTAGAGTAAAAGGATCATTGGTTCTGTTGATATGAAAAAACCAGTAAACATCTGCTCTTTTTGGTTTTTTGGAAAAAATGGATTTTAATATTTTTTCTTCAATTTCATAATTTCTATCTGCCTTTGACAGATAAATTAAATGCGTGGAGTACTTTGGAATACTGATGTCATTACTCAATTCCTGAAGTTGCAGTGTATGCTCCGTTAAATTTGTAAATTTTAGAAATTTATTATTAATTTTTCTTGCGAAAAACCAAGTATACATCGTCATGAAAATGAAAAGCTCAAAGAACAAAAACATCCAACGTTCTTTAATTTTTACAATATTGGCAATAAAAAAAGCAATTTCAATAATTCCAAAAACTGTAATAATTATGGCTATCAAAACCCGGTTCATTTTTTTGATATAAATCAAGTAATAATTCAAAAGTACTGTGGTCATCAACATGGCAATGGTAATGGAAAACCCATAAGCCGCTTCCATATTGGAGGAGTTTTTAAAATATAAAATCATCAAAACACAGCCTGCCCAAAGAATAGTATTTACTGAAGGAATATAGATTTGTCCTTTCAAATTGGTCGGATTTCGCATAGAAACTCTTGGCCAAAAGTTAAGTGACATCGCTTCATTTATTAATGTATAAGAACCACTTATCAAAGCTTGTGAAGCAATGATTGCTGCAAAAGTGGCAATGATAACACCTGAAAAAAGAAACCATTGTGGCATAATGGTATAAAAAGGATTTCTTCCTTCAAGAAATGTATTTCCTTGGGTCATAAGCCAAGATGCCTGACCTAAATAGTTCACGACTAAAGCAATTTTAACAAAGATCCATGTAATCCTGATATTCTCTTTTCCACAATGCCCTAAATCCGAATACAAAGCCTCTGCTCCGGTTGTACATAGAAAAACCGCTCCCAACAGCCAGAATCCATGAGGATATTCAACCAGTAATTGATAGGCATACATTGGGTTTAATGCGGTCAAAATAGCAGGATGATCCAGTATTTGTACAAATCCTAAAACAAAAAGCATCGAAAACCAAACTACCATAGCCGGACCAAAAAAGAAACCTACTTTTTGGGTTCCAAATCGTTGAAAATAGAATAATCCAGATAAAATTACAATCACAATGGGAAGTGTTGGAATACCGGGAACCACATCTCCTAATCCTTCAACAGCGGAAGCCACGGAAATGGGAGGCGTAATAATTCCATCCGCCAAAAGTGTTGTGGCCCCAAGTATTGTTGGAATTACTAATTTACCTTTCCCAAACCTTTTTACCAATGCATAAAGCGAAAAAACACCACCTTCACCATGATTATCAGCCGAAAGTGTCAAGAAAATATATTTGAATGTAGTTTGAAATGTAAGTGTCCAAAAGATGCAGGAAATCCCACCGTAAACCAGCAGTTTTGATATTTCTCTTTGTCCAATAATGGCTTTCATAACATATAACGGACTGGTTCCTATGTCTCCATAAATAATTCCTAATGCCACTAAAAGCGATGCGGCACTGACTTTTTGAATAGTTGATTTATTCATTTTAATTTTAATTTTTAAGATTGTAAAACGTATTAATTAATAGACAACAGAAATCCTTATCGTGATGTTTAGAACATACAATTCAATGATTTTTTTTATCTTTTTTTTGATTATTGCTTAAAGAGATTACTCAAAGCATTGTAAATTTTAGCTGGTGTTAAAGCGATAACCGACTCCGGATTCTGTGATGATAAATTTAGGTCGGTTTGGGTCTTCTTCTATTTTTTTACGAAGTTGAGCCACAAAAACACGCAGGTATTGTGTTTGGTCAGAATAGCTGTTGCCCCAAACTTGTTTGAGCAAATACTGATGTGTGAGTACTCTGCCTTCATTTTTAACCAAAATGGAAAGCAAATTATATTCAGTGGTTGTTAATTTTAAAATTTCATTTTTTAACTTGACAATTCTCGAAGTAAAATCAATCGAAATTGCTCCAAACCCGATTATTGGTTCATTTTCATCTTGGTTTAAATTCCTTAAAGCGGTGCGAATTCTAGCTAATAATTCTTGGGTTCTAAATGGTTTTGCCAAATAATCATTGGCCCCATTATCGAGTGCTTTTACAATTTCTTCTTCGGTGTTTTTTACGGTTAAAATCAAGATGGGCTTTTTATACCATTCTCTCAATCTTTTTAAAACTACCTGTCCATCTTCGTCTGGCAAACCTAAATCCAAGATGATTAAATCCGGCTGATGGTTTGCTGCAAGGGATATACCTTCCTTTCCATTTACAGCGAAAATAGTTTTATATCCATTAGAATCTAAAGCGATTTCGAGTAGTTTCCTAATTTGGATTTCATCGTCTATGATTAATATTTCGGCTGAATTATTCATTTGAAATGGCTGCTGTATTCATTACTAATGTTGGGAAATATATTTTAAAAGCGGAACCGCCTTCTTCCTTATTTTCTAAAGTTATTTTACCATTTTGGGCTTCAACAAAACCTTTTACAATAGACAATCCTAATCCAGTTCCTCCCGTTTTAGAATTTTGCAATCTGTAAAATTTATCAAAGACTTTATCTATTTCAGCTTCTGGGAAACCGTTCCCATCATCGGAAATAGTGATGACACACGGCATTAATTTATCTGGATTATATTCAAAATCAATATCCGGATTATATTCTACTTTGATTTCTATTTTAGCTCCTTTTGGAGTGTATTGAGAAGCATTAAAAACCAAATTGTAAATAATTTGTTCCATCAAACCGTAATCCAATTTGAAAAGTGGTAAATTTTCATCGGCAATAACAACAACTTTATGAAATTGCAGATCATCTTTCAAACTATCCAGAACATTATAAACCAATTCTTTTAAATCACACCAATCCATTTTTGGTTGTATTACCCCCGATTCTAATCGGGACATATTCAATAAATTTTCCACTTGATGATTTAAACGTAAAGAAGCTTTTTCAATTTCTGAATATAATTTTTGTTTATTTTCCTCAGAAATAGTTAACGTTTTACTTTGTATTGTATCAATGGAACCCATAATTGTTGAAATGGGAGTACGTAATTCATGTGATAATGAATCCAATAATGCATCGTAAAGCTTCATTGTATTTATCCTGAGTTCTTTTATTTGCAATATTTTTTCGGCTTTTCTAATTCTGTAGGTCAAAACTCCGTTGATGAGTGCAATTAAAAAGAACAAAAACAATAATAAAGAATCTTCGGCATTACTGATATGAAATGTATAATAGGGTTTCAAAAAGAAAAAATTCATGATTAAAGCACTAAGAATAGCACTTAATAATACTGGCAAAATGTCTAAAAATGTAGCTAATAAAGAAACTACAACCAGCAATAAATAACCCACAATTTTGTAATCCAAATAATCTCTGGTGAACAAACATAGTGAAGCGACTATGCTTACAGACAATACACAAATTAGGTATTGGTTTTCTCTTTTAATTTGGTTTAAAATACTTTTCACAACTATCTTTCTTATTAACAATACAAAGTTAAATGATATGTTGTAAGTATTTTATAATATATCTAAACAAGACATAAAGATTTTATAAAGATTTCTTTCGCTGATAACTTAAAACGATTCCTATAAAAAAAAGCTGTAATTTTTATTCATCGTCAATGAGGAATATATAAAACATCACTCATTCAACAACTTAAAATTTCTACCACCCTTCATTAAATCCATTTCTAAGAGCTAATTGGTATTTTTCCAAATCAAATTTATATAAATCCGGTGCTTTGTGCGCTCCCCCTTTTCTGCTTTCTTCTAATTTTTCGAGAATATCATAGCGCAGCATCTTTCTATAAAAATTACCGCGATTCAACTTCTTTCCTAAAATAATTTCATACAATTTTTGAAGTTCAGGCATAGTAAATTTTTCAGGCAACAGACTGTAACCAATAGGTTTATGATTTAATTGTCTGCGCAGCGTTTCTAACGCTTTATCAAAAATGCTTCTGTGATCCATCATAAAATCTGGCAATTCATCAATTGATTTCCATTCGCAAGCATCTGAAATATCATCCATTACTAAATTTACTTGATGATAATCGACTAGCGCATAAAACCCTACAGAAAGAAATCGCTGTTTGTTCCATAATGTATCCGGAAATTCATCGAAAATACCGTCAGAACGATTCAAATCACTGAAAACTTTAAATTCCTGTAAATAAATATTTTCCGCACCCGTTCTACTAAATAAAATTCTATTAGCAGCTTCTTTTAGATTTTCTGTTTTTAAAACATATCCGCCAGGAAGTGCCCATAGATTTTTTTCTTTTAATCTCGTTACCAATACTTTTAAGGTGGTGTCATGAAATCCAAAAACTACACAATCTATTGATAAATTTGGAATGTAAACATCCCAAGCTTCGGCTGAATTCTTCTCAATTATTTTATTAAATTCCATTATTTTATATTGATCGCAAAAATACGAAATTGATTATAATTTTTTCTTTAAAAACCGATAATCAAAAAATAAACTATCTTTTTTTGCAAATATTAAAAAAAATAATTAATATTGCTTCATATTGAAGCAATAAAAAAAACTATTTACTAAAAAACCAAATGAAGAACAAATCAATTTCAAAAATTGCAAAGACTTCGCTTCTTTCAGCGCTTGTCATTTCTGGAATTTCATGGGGGAAAAACCCAGAAATTAAAGAGACTAAATCCAACCCAATAATCACTATCAATGGATTTACCTTTTCTGATTTAAATAAAAACGGAAAGTTAGACCGATATGAAGATTACCGTCTTTCTACTCAGGACAGAATTCAAGATTTAATCAATCAAATGACTGATGAAGAAAAAGCAAGTATGCTTATCGGAATTGGAATGCCAGGTTTTGACTGGGCTAAAATGCAGTTTATCACTGGAAAAGACACTGCAAAAGTTCCAGGTTCTGCGGGAGGAACAACTGAAATTTCTCGTTTAGGAATTCCTTCAGTAATTGTATCTGATGGCCCTGCCGGTTTGCGTATTAAATCTATCAGAGAAGAGGATCCTAACACTTATTATGCTACCGCATTTCCTGTAGGAACAGCATTAGCTTCTACTTGGAATGAAGCACTTATCAATTCTGTTGGTAAAGCAATGGGTAATGAGGTAAAAGAATATGGAGTAGATGTTTTATTAGGTCCAGGAATGAATATTCACAGAAATCCATTGTGTGGAAGAAACTTTGAATACTATTCTGAAGATCCATTAATCGCCGGAAAAATTGCTGCAGCAATGGTAAATGGTGTACAATCTAATGGCGTAGGAACTTCTATAAAACACTTTGCTGCTAATAATCAGGAAAGAAACAGAATGGGTGTTAATGCACATGTGAGCGAAAGAGCTTTACGTGAAATATACCTAAGAGGATTTGAAATTACTGTAAAAGAGGCACAACCATGGACAGTAATGTCTTCTTATAATTTATTAAACGGTACATACACATCAGCACGTAAAGATCTATTGACTACTGTACTTCGTAACGAATGGGGATTCAAAGGATTAGTAATGACGGACTGGTTTGGTGGTTATAATGGTTTTGGAAGTATTATGGCTAAAGATGTTATTAGTGATGTAACTAAACAACTTAAAGCAGGAAATGATTTATTGATGCCAGGTTTACCTGCACAACAAAATGCAATTGTTGAAAACATAAAAAATGGTAAACTATCTAAAGAGGATATCAACATCAATTTAAGACGTGTATTAGAATTGGTAATGAGATCTCCTGCAATGAGCAATTACAAGTATTCAAATAAACCAAACTTAAAAGAAAACGCTCAAGTAACAAGAGATGCAGCAGCAGAAGGTGTTGTTCTATTAAAAAACAATAACAACGTATTGCCTTTCACTTCAAAATCAGCTCCTTTAGCCGTTTTTGGTGTAACTTCTTATGACTTTATCTCTGGCGGAACTGGTAGTGGTGATGTTAACGAAGCATACTCTGTTTCATTAATTGATGGTTTAACAAATTCGGGCTTTTCTATTGACAAAGAATTAGAAGGATTATACAAACCTTTTATGGCTACTCAAAAAGAGATTGAAACAAAAAGACGTGAAAAAGAAGGTTTATTGGCAACACCAAAAAGACTTCCTGAATTAGCATTAAATACAGAAGTCGTTCAAAATAAAGCAAATACCTCTGAATTAGCATTAATCACAATCGGTAGAAATGCTGGTGAAGGTGATGACCGTAAAGTAGATGAAGATTTTAATTTAGCTCAAGATGAAATCAACTTAATCAATACGGTTTCAGCAGCTTTTCATGCTAAAGGAAAAAAAGTGGTTGTAGTTTTGAACATTGGTGGCGTAATTGAAACGGCAAGCTGGAAAGATAAAGTAGACGCTATACTTTTACCTTGGCAACCGGGTCAAGAAGGTGGAAATTCTGTTGCAGATGTTTTCTCAGGAAAAGTAACTCCTTCAGGAAAATTAACCATGACTTTCCCTGTAAAATATGAAGATACACCATCAGCTAAAAACTGGATTGGAACTCCTGCTGAAAATCCTACTAGTGTAACTTACGAAGAAGGGATTTATGTTGGATACCGTTATTTCAATACATTCCATGTAAAACCATCTTACGAATTTGGTTACGGATTATCGTATACTACATTTAATGTGTCTAATTTAAAATTAAGTTCAAGTACATTTGTAAACAAAATGACTGTTAGTGTAACTGTAAAAAATACGGGTAAAATAGCAGGAAAACAAGTAGTGGAATTATATCTTTCTGCCCCAGCAAAAAAGATTGACAAACCAACTGAAGAATTAAAAGCTTTTGGTAAAACTAAATTATTGCAACCAGGAGAAAGTCAAACGATTGTATTAACACTAAACTCAAAAGATTTAGCTTCATTTATTCCTAAAAAAAATGCATGGATTGCTGAAGCAGGTTCTTACAAAGTGGCAATTGGAACCTCGTCATTAGATATTAAACAAACAGCAAATTTTACTTTAGCAAAAGAGAAAATTGTTGAAAAAACAAATGCAGCATTTGCAGCAGACACAGTATTTTCTGATTTGAAAAAATAAAGAATATTATTTATCATAATTGCTTAAAAATGGGTTCATAAAACGAACCCATTTTTTTGTTTCTAAAGAATTTGTTTTACTACTTTTACATTTTATAAACTGTCACCTAAAATTGTGACAAAAAGCAACAATCCATGTCTGTAGCAAAAAAAGATTACAAAAGAATTACAACAAAGTCATTAATTGAAATGAAAGCCAATGGAGAGAAAATTTCCATGCTGACCGCTTATGATTATACGATGGCTAAAATTGTTGATACTGCTGGAATGGATGTAATCCTTGTAGGCGATTCAGCTTCGAATGTTATGGCTGGACACGAAACAACTTTACCTATTACTTTGGACCAAATGATATACCATGCTTCTTCTGTAGTAAGAGCAACAGAAAGAGCCTTGGTTGTAGTTGATTTACCTTTTGGTAGCTACCAATCTGACCCTAAAGAAGCATTGCGTTCTGCCATCAGAATCATGAAGGAAAGTGGTGGACACGCCGTAAAATTGGAAGGTGGAAAAGAAATTAAAGATTCTATCAAAAAAATACTTAATGCCGGAATTCCGGTTATGGGACATTTGGGTTTAACCCCACAATCAATCTATAAATTTGGAACCTATACTGTTCGTGCTAAGGAAGAAGAAGAAGCGCATAAATTAATTGAGGATGCCAAATTGCTTGAAAAACTAGGTTGTTTTGCCTTAGTTTTAGAAAAAATTCCGGCACATTTAGCCGAAAAAGTGGCTCAAAGTATTTCGATTCCAGTTATTGGTATTGGTGCTGGAGGCGGAG
Organism: Flavobacterium sp. 83; assembly: GCF_000744835.1. Classification (NCBI taxonomy): domain Bacteria; kingdom Pseudomonadati; phylum Bacteroidota; class Flavobacteriia; order Flavobacteriales; family Flavobacteriaceae; genus Flavobacterium; species Flavobacterium sp. 83. Next base: position 2,440,539 of record NZ_JQMS01000001.1, on the reverse strand, counting down.
TTGACGGACAAGTTTTGGTTATTCACGACATGTTAGGAATGAACAATGAATTTAGTCCCCGTTTCTTGAGAAGATACATGAATTTATATGACGGAATGACAACTGCAATCAGTCAATATGTTACTGATGTAAAATCAAGCGATTTCCCCAATGCTAATGAACAGTATTAAATTAGAGTTCTTAGATTATTGGACTTTTAGATTGTTAGACTAAAAAAATAGAGATGCATCGATTTAAGGATTTAGAAATTTGGAGACTAAGTAGAAAATTTTGTTCTGATATTTATATTGTTACGGGAAATTTCCCTGATTCAGAAAAATTTGGGCTCACAAATCAACTTCGCCGTGCTTCAGTTTCTATTCCGTCTAATATTGCAGAAGGTTGTTCCAGAAGCAGTAATAAAGATTTTTCTAGATTTCTTGAAATAGCAATTGGTTCAATTTATGAAATTGAAACACAGTTATTAATCGCTTTAGATTTAGGTTATATAGAACAAATAAAACTTGACGAACTATGTTTTAATAGTGATAGAATTCTAAAAATGACTTCTAAATTTCGTTCCACATTAAAATAAAGATATTAGTAAAATCTAATAATCAAGATGCCTAAAAATCTAAGGAATCCAACAATCTAAAAGTCTAAATGAAAATAATTTCGAACAAAAACAATCTCCAAATTCTACACGAAGACAACCATCTTATTGTGGTCAATAAACGTGTAGGCGATATTGTGCAAGGCGATAAAACTGGCGACAAACCGTTGAGCGAGGTTGTAAAGGAATATATAAAAGACAAGTACAACAAACCCGGGGAAGTTTTTCTGGGTGTTGTACATCGTTTAGACAGACCTACAACCGGTATAGTCGTTTTTGCCAGAACAAGCAAGGCTTTAACCCGAATGAATGAACTGTTTAGCAACCGAGAAACCCAAAAAACATACTGGGCAATTGTAAAAAATAAACCTTCAAAAGAGGAAGATAATCTCGTTCATTATATAAAAAGAAACGAAAAGAATAACACCTCAAAAGCGCATATCAAAGAAGTTCCTGAGAGTAAATTAGCTAGTTTAGATTATAGAATATTCAAAGAATTAAACAACTATTTTGTACTGGAAATCAATCTTCATACCGGAAGACATCATCAAATCAGGGCACAACTTTCTGCCATTGGTTCACCGATAAAAGGAGATTTAAAATACGGTTTTGACCGCAGTAATCCTGACGGAGGAATTCATTTACACGCTAGGAAATTAACCTTCATTCATCCAGTTACGAAAGAGGCCATAACTATAACTGCTCCCACTCCATCTGACTCTATCTGGGATGCACTATGATTTTTTTTTAAAGAATAATTCATTATGTAAATTATAAAAATTAACTTGCATAGCACTAAATAAACGGTGTGTCTCTAATGAATTACAAAACTACTATAGGTTCCAGAAAAGAAACTCTAATAAAGTTGCTGAATGTAATCATAACCCATGAAAATGAAATTATTCAGGCTTTATACGATGATTTTAAGAAACCGGCTTTTGAAGCGGTACTCACAGAAACCAATTACGTTATTTCTGAATTAAAAGACACTATAAAGAATTTACATAAATGGGCAAAGCCAAAGAGGGTTTTTCCTTCCATTCTCAATTTTCCTTCCACCGATTATATTTACAAAGAACCTTACGGCAAAGTATTAATCATAGCCCCTTGGAATTATCCATTTCAATTGGCTCTTTGTCCATTAATTTCGGCTGTGGCCGCAGGAAATCAAGTAGTCTTAAAACCATCTGAACTGACTCCAAAAACATCTGAAATAATTGCAAAAATTATTCAAAAAACATTTCAAATCAATCAAGTAGAAGTTATTGAAGGTGGAGTTGAAATTACTCAGAATCTGCTTTCACAACGTTGGGATTATATCTTTTTTACAGGAAGCGTTCCGGTTGGTAAAATTGTGGCAAAAGCTGCAGCCGAAAACCTGACGCCAGTAACATTGGAGCTTGGAGGAAAAAACCCTTGTGTTATTGATGAAACTGCCAATTTAAAACTCGCTGCCAAAAGAATCGTTTGGGGGAAATTTATAAATGCAGGCCAAACCTGTATTGCACCGGATTATATTTTGATACAGAAAAATATGAAAAGCCATTTTTTGGAATTCATGAAAGAGGAAATCACAAAAGCTTATGGGGAAGAGCCTAAACTTTCTCCTGATTATGCTCGAATAATAAATCAAAAAAACTGGCTTCGATTAGTCAATATGATTGACGAAGATAAAGTGGCTTTTGGCGGTCATAGTGAAATTGAAAATTGTTACCTTTCCCCTACACTTATTGATGAGTCAGATGTTGATAGCCTCATTATGAAAGAGGAGATTTTTGGTCCCTTGCTTCCTATTCTTTCCTATGAAAATGAGGAAGATTTAAATACTATAATCTCTAAATATGAGAAGCCTTTAGCCTTATATATTTTCACTGAAACCCATTCGTTTGCACAAAAAATGATACAAAAATATTCTTTTGGTGGAGGTTGCATTAATGATACTGTAATTCACTTTTCAAATAAAAGGCTGCCTTTTGGAGGTGTTGGCCATAGCGGGATAGGCGCTTATCATGGCAGTTTGAGTTTTGACACTTTTTCACATAAAAAAGGAATCGTAAAAAAAGCAAATTGGCTCGATTTACCAATGCGTTATGCCCCATACAATGATAAATTAAAAACAATTCGAAAATTACTAAAATGGATGTAACAAATGAAAAATCAGTAAGTGATGCCATTAAATACCGACGATCTGTTCGGGTTTTTAAAAACGAACCTATTGATACCCAAAAAGTAAAAGATTGCATTCACTTAGCAACACTTGCAGCTACGAGTAGTAATATGCAGCTTTGGGAATTTTATCATATTGTTTCTCCAGAAATCATACAAAAAATAACGACCGCTAGCTTTGGTCAAAATGCTGCAAAAACAGCACAACAAATGGTTGTTGTTGTAGCCCGAAAAGATTTATGGAGAAAAAGAGTGAACTCAAATATTTCTCATTTAAAATCACTTTACGGTAACAAACCTGAATCAACCTATTCCAAAAGAGAAAAATTTGCCTTAAATTATTATCAAAAAATTATTCCGACACTTTATTTTGATTTTCTGGGAATTATTGGAATAATAAAATTTATTGCTTTTCAAATCATCGGAATATTCAAACCTATTTACAGAGAAGCAAGACAGAGTGATATGCGCATTGTTGCACATAAGAGTGCCGGACTTGCTGCTCAAAATTTCATGATAAGTATGGCCGCAATAAATTATGATACTTGTCCTATGGAAGGTTTTGATTCGCTAAGAATAAAAAAAATATTACATTTACCCGCTTCATCCGAAATAAATATGATTATAGGATGTGGTATTAGAGAAGAACAGGGCATTTATGGAGAACGCTTTAGAATTCCTTTCGAAGAAGTCTATTTTAAAATATAAACACATTCAATTAATACCTTAAAAACTAATAAAACAATTGATGAGAACTACAAAAGAAAAAATTGAAGAGATAAAAAACAATGGATACCAATTAGATTTTGCAAACGTTTTTAATTTGGCATTTGAAAACTATAAAAAAATTGCCATATATGCCGGCTTAATGATATTTGTTTTCTCAGTATTAATAGGAATATTAACTGCTGGAATTATAATTTATACGTTTGGAATAGGTGAAATGAATCAACAGTTTTTAGAAAATTTAAAAAATGAAAATTTTACTGGAATTTATCTTTTGATTTATATTGTAAGTGCTATTGTTCTCACTTGTCTGCTAAGCCCTTTTCCAGCAGGATTAATCAAAATGGCTCATTGCGCTGAAAAAGATGAAGAATTTCATGTTTCTACAGTTTTCGAATATTATAAAGCACCTCATTTTAAAGAATTAGTCATTTCAACTTTAGCAATTTCTATTTTAAGTTCCATTCTATCCTCTCTTTTTGATTATAGTGGAATTAAATTTATAGGAACTTTGTTATCTATGACTGTATCCTTTTTTACGTTTTTAACTATTCCATTTATTATTTTTGGTAATCTAAAAGCAATCGATGCTATTAAATCTAGCGCCATCATTATTGCAAAACAACCCTTAGTAATTTTAGGATTAATTATTGTAGCTATTATAGCATCAATGGTAGGATTTATAGGATGTTGTATTGGTGTGTTTTTCACTATTCCTTTTATGTATTCCATGTATTATTCCATTTATGTTTCTATTATTGGAATTGATTCAGAAAGTGAATTGGAATAAATTAGCCTGTTTTAAAAAAAACACACATCTAAAAAAACTATGTTGTTGTTTTTTATTAAAAAATTATTAATTTACTGACCAAAAAGATCAAAACCCAAATCGTGTCTTTCTAACCTAAGCAAAATATATTCTATGGTATTCTACTATAGCACCTTATTATTAACGAAACTTAACCTTACTTTTTTTAGTTGGTTTAATAACTTCACGATTTCCAATCATTTTTTAGTAATTAAAAAACTGATTAATACAAATCTGAAATTTTGGTTACTAATTACTGTCTTACTTTTTTTTATTTTTTTATTAGTCTATAATTTTTTAAAAATAAAAGACTTTTTAAATAGCACCTTTATAGAAAAAAACCAGTACAACGATTCCAAAAATAAAGAATATCAAATCTATCTTTTGTTTTTAGGAATTATTCTACCTATCATAGAGATTAATTTTGAGCTTTTTGACATAAGGCCAAAAAGCTTATTGATTACAAACGGACTTATTGGTTTTTTTCTATTGATTTTCTATTATATTAGCACAATATCAGATTATATTTTTCGAAAAATTAAACCTTTATTTATAACTATCTTTCTTCTTTATTTTAGTTTAATCTGTCGGAATTTAATTTTCTCGCCTACTGACATTATTCCAATTATAGCATTTATAGTCACTTTCTTCTTTTCCTACAGTATTCTTAAACCTTTAAAATTATATTGGTTTTTTGTTATATCTGTTATTTCTTATTTGTTTATTGCTTCCTTTTTTGAATTAATCTCTATTAAAACAAGTATTCTATTATTAAATTATATACTAATAACATTCATTATAAACTACATTCGATACATATCCTCATTAAAAATAAAGAACAAGTTTCGTTTTAATGATCAAATTATAAATAAGGGAAATTCTCTTATTATTGCGACAAATAAAAAAGGAGAAGTTTCATTTTGTAGTGAAACAATTACTTCAATTTTAGGATATTCCATCAATGAAGTTTTGGGATTAGGGTATTGGGAGCTTACTGAGGATAGCAATTTTTTTGGAGAAGCATACCATGATGACTTCAATGAAGAAGCAATGTTCATAAGGAAACTTAAATGCAAAAATGGTGAATACAAATACATCCAGTGGAAAGATAAAAAATTCACAGAAGATCTGATTATAGGTATTGGGCAAGATGTAACCAATGAAATTCAAATTCAAAATCAATATAAAAATTTAATTCAAAACGCAACTGATATTATTTTTGAAGTAGATGATGATGGTAATTTCACATTTATAAATGACTTTACTATTAAAATTTTAGGTTATTCCGAAGAGGAGATTTTAACTAGAAATTACTCTGAATTCATTCGAATTGATTACACTGAGGAAATGATGCGGTTTTATCAAAACTTAGAAGAAAACGAAAATGATTTCCCAACAATCGAAATCCCTTTATTAAAAAAGAACGGAGAAATAATATGGATTTCTCAAAAAGTAATTATTCGTAGAAATGATTCTAATAAAATCATTGGTTACTCTGGTATTGCCAGAGATATATCAACACTAAAGGATATTGAAACTCAAAATAAGATACGCCAAGAAAAAACGGGAGAGTATAACAAAATAATTAAAACATTATCTACTACAAATTTCAACAGTTATTATAATCTAGAAATCAGTATTAAATTAATTCTTGAGACTGCTGCAAAAGCTTCAAAATGCAATCGCGTCAGCTATTGGAAATACTCTGATGAATTAATTTCTTGTGAGAATTTGTATCATTTAGATACTAATGAATTTAGTACAGGAACTATTTTAAATAGAGAAAAATTTCCAATTTATTTTGAATCTATAAAAACCAAAAAACAAATTTGTGCTCCAGATGTTTTTAACACTATAGAAGTTTCAGAATTTGTAGAAAATTATTTTTTGAAAAACAACATCAAGTCATTGCTTGACATACCTATTTTTACAAATGGTGAATTATCTGGAACGATAAGCTTTGAAGCAACAGGAACTAGTAGGAATTGGGATAATGAAGACATCAATTTTGCCCGTACAATAGCAGATATTATTTCCCTAGCTATAGCATCTCAACTGAGACATGAAACGGATAAAAAATTAGAATATAAAAGTGAACTATTATCCGCAATGGCACTTTGTACAGAAAAATTCTTAAATAGTAAAGATTTTAATGATATCTTTTCGGATGTTCTTATAATAATGGGTAAAGCTACTAAATCACACAGAGCATATTATTATGAAAACGATGAAAACACAGGATTAATAAGTCAGAAATACCGATGGATAATCAACAATATAAAACTAACTGAAAATAACATAAAGCTTCAAAACTTACCACATGCATTTTTTGAGGAATTATTAACTCCACTTCTAAACAATCAGATTTTTGAAGCAACTGTGCCAAAAATTAAGAATGAATCATTAAGAAATAAATTATCTAATGTAGATGTTACCTCATTAATTCTTTTTCCAATTTTTGTGAAAAATAAATTTCATGGCTTTTTAGGATTTGATGACACTCACAATGAAAGGATATGGAATGAAGATGAAGTTAATATTTTACAAACATTAGCCAGAAACATTGCGGCTTCTATTGAACGTAATACAAATGAGACTGCAATTTATGAAAGTGAAGAAAAATTTCGATTATTAGCCAATAATATTCCTGGTACAGTTTATTTGTCAAAATATGATAAATACGCCACAAAAATTTACATCAACGATGAAATTGAAAAACTGACAGGTTATCCTAAATCAGATTTTCTTACTAAAAAACTATCTTTCATAGATTTAATTCATCCTGAAGACAAAGAACAAACTTTACTTGCAGAACAAGATGCTATTGAAAACGGAAGACCAATACATTCTATTTATCGAATTCTTCATAAAAACAAAGAAATTGTATGGGTTGAAGAATTTGGTGATGCTATTTATAAAGACGGAAAAATTGCATTTATAGAAGGAATTTTTATTGATATTACAGAAAGAAAACAAACTGAAACTTTTATAAAAGCAAAAGAATTAGCCGAAGCTTCTAACAAAGCTAAATCAGAATTTTTAGCTAACGTGAGTCACGAAATCAGAACTCCTTTGAATGGAATTATAGGATTCACTGATTTGCTGATGAAAACTAATTTGGGAAGAACCCAGGAAAAGTACATGACGACAGTAAATCAATCGGCACATTCGTTGTTAGAAATTATAAATGACATTCTTGATTTTTCAAAAATAGAAGCAGGAAAACTGGATTTATTTATTGAAAAACATGATGTGCAAGAAATGTTGAGACAAATAATTGATTTAATTTTATATGAATCCAATCAAAAAAAATTAGTTTTAGAACTAAATATATTCCCTGATGTTCCAAAATATTTTTGGACAGATAATGTTCGTTTAAAACAAATTTTGATTAACCTTTTAGCAAATGCAGTAAAATTTACAGAAAATGGAAGCATTAAATTAGATGTTTCTGTTATTGAAAAAACGGAGGTTTCCAGAGCCAAAATTCGTTTTGCCGTTAAGGATACTGGAATTGGAATTTTAGAGGAAAACCAAAAGAAAATCTTTAAAGCTTTTTCCCAAGAGGATAGTTCTACAACCAGAAAATTTGGAGGAACAGGTTTAGGTTTAACAATTTCAAATCAATTATTAGGTTTGATGGATAGTCAATTGAAACTAGAAAGCGTTATTAATATAGGGAGTACTTTTTATTTTGATGTAGATTTAGAGATAAGTAACATAATTTCTGAAAATGAAAATAATGAATTCATTGATAAAAAAGAACCATCAATTAAGAGCAATAAAAAAATAAAAATTATGATTGTTGAGGACAATAAAATCAATATGTTATTACTAAAAACGATAATAAAAAACTTATATTCTGATGTCATCATTTCTGAAATTTTCAATGGTAAAGATGCCGTTGATCAATTTGAAAATCTAAACCCTGATATTATTTTCATGGATATCCAAATGCCAATAATGAATGGATATGAAGCCTCTAAAGAGATTCGCAACTTAAAAAACGGCAGACAAATTCCTATAATCGCAATAACTGCGGGTACTGAAAAAGATGAAAAAGACAAATGTATTACTGCAGGAATGAATGATTATATTTCAAAACCAATAATAAAAGGGATTATTGAAGAGACACTTTCTAAATGGACAAATTAATTCGAATAAAATTTGCACTTATTTTAAAAATAATTTTAAATTAGAGTAAATTATATAAAAAGAACTTAAAAACATAAAATCATGAAATGGATAGGACGCCGTCAAAGTGACAACGTAGAAGATAGAAGAGGCATGTCGTCAGGGGGTAAGACCATTGTTGGGGGCGGAATAATAGGAATTATAATTCTATTATTAAATGTTTTTGGAGGAGAAAATGGTCAAATGCTGACTCCTATATTAGAACAAATGAATCAGGGGCAAAATGCTCCTACTGAACAAAGAGAATTGACTGTTGAGGAAAAAAAATTAGCTGAATTTCCTAAAACTGTTTTCGCCGATACCGAAGACATTTGGGGAAAGATATTTAGTGAAAATAATATGCAGTATAAAAATCCTGGAATGGTTTTATTTACTGGTGCTGTTGAAACAGCCTGTGGAGGAGCATCCTCAGCTTCAGGCCCTTTCTATTGCCCCGGAGATCAAAAAGTCTATATGGATTTAGACTTTTTTGATGAATTACAAACTAAATTTGGCGCTAAAGGGGGAGACTTTGCAATAGCCTATGTAATTGCTCATGAGGTAGGACATCATGTGCAACATTTATTAGGCACTTCTGATAAAATGAGAGAAATGCAAGCAGGAAAAAGCGAGGCTGAAGCTAATAAATTATCAGTGGCATTGGAGTTACAAGCTGATTTTTATGCAGGAGTATGGACAAAATACAATCAAGAAAACCTTGACATTGACGATATTGACGAAGCTCTAAGCGCTGCTCAGGCAGTAGGTGACGATGCCATTCAAAGTAAAATGCAAGGACATATTGTACCGGAATCTTTTACACACGGCACCTCTGAACAACGCAAATTTTGGTTCATGAAAGGTTATAAAACAGGTGATATCAAACAAGGAGATACTTTTGCAGAAATAAGATAAATCACGATTCAATCAAACAATTAGAATTTAAAAATCGGGAACTAATTCCCGATTTTTTTGTGCCTATATTTAAACAAATCGAAGCAATCAAAAGCACATCGAAAAATTAACAGTACCTTTGCGCCCAATTAAAAAAGTAACCTAAACAATAGTGTTTACTTTATAAACACCATTTATGTCATTTAACTCATTAGGTTTATCTGATGCTTTACTTAAAGCCATCAGCAAAAAAGGGTACACAACTCCCTCTCCAATACAACAAAAAGCAATTCCCCCAATATTAGAAGGTAAAGATGTTTTAGCATCTGCACAAACAGGAACAGGAAAAACAGCCGGTTTTACACTACCTATTTTACAACTATTATCACAAGGGCAACACTTAAGTCGCAGACCTATTCGTGCCTTAATATTGACGCCAACGAGAGAATTAGCTGCACAAATATTGGCTAATATCAAAGAATACAGTGAATTTGTAGACCTAAAAAGCACCGTAATTTTTGGAGGTGTAAACCAGAATCCACAAGTAACACAACTGCGTCAGGGAGTTGATATTTTAGTGGCCACTCCAGGTCGATTAATCGATTTGCAAAACCAAGGTTTAATATCACTTGCCAAAGTGGAAATCTTAGTTTTAGATGAGGCTGACCGTATGCTGGACATGGGATTTTTACGAGACATCGAACGAATATTGAAAGTGTTGCCTACTAAAAGACAAAACTTACTATTTTCGGCAACTTTTTCAAAAGACATCAAGAAATTGGCGATGGGTATTTTGCACCATCCCGTTCATGTGGAAGCAACACCGGAAAACACTACTGTTGATGCTATTACACAAATAGTGTATCCTGTTGCCAAAGAGAAAAAAACTGAACTGATTATTAAATTGATTACAGAAGGAAACTGGAAGCAAATTTTGGTTTTTACCCGTACCAAACAAGGCGCTAATAAATTGACAGAGAGCATGATTAGTGCCGGAATCAAAGCAGCAGCCATTCATGGAAATAAAGGACAAGGTGCCCGTACAAAAGCCTTAGCCGGTTTCAAAGACGGAAGCCTAACCGCTTTAGTGGCTACAGATATTGCCGCACGAGGTCTGGACATCCCGTTATTACCGCATGTTGTCAATTTTGAATTGCCTAACATTCCCGAAGATTACGTTCACCGCATTGGTAGAACCGGAAGAGCTGGAGCAAGCGGAGAAGCTATTTCGCTATTCAGTCCGGACGAAACGGTCTTTTTGCGTGATATAGAAAAATTAGTGGGTTTAAATTTGCCTAAAGAAAATATCAAAGGTTTCGAACCCGATCCTAACGCTTCCAAAGAACCAATCAAACAAGGGCAAGGAAGACAACAACGCGATTCAACTCCGCGAAAACCAAAAACCGACACTACAAACCGAAGCAGCAATAACAGTTTTGGTCCAAGACGCCCAAGTCAAAATAATGACAGACGTTCTAATAGATAATTAATTTTTATTCTTTTTTAGGAGCAGAACGAGTTCGTTTTTTTAGAACGTATTTCCCGCTATACACTACAATCTTTACACCCTGTCAGGGTTTTGAACCCTGACAGGGTGTAAAGGATTTTCGTTTCTATCGGGGCTATTTAGAGCGTTTTACTTTCATAATACCATTTTGTAAATTCACTTCATAAATCTACAATAGCCAGACGAATTGTAAGAAAAAATCAATATATTTGAGATAAAATAATATGACCGTTGTCAAGTAGGCCTTTACTAAATTGGGATGATTTTGTCAGACCTATCACTAGTTTTATAGATAAAGCAGGGTGCTGGACTTAAAATCACCGGTGCTCAACGATTATATGATGCAAAAAAAGAGGATAAGAAAAATTAAGGATAATGGACTATATCAATATTTCAAAAGGGATTGGATGCTTTATAGCAGCATTTATTTATTTCCATTTTTTTAGCAAACCTTTTTTTGACGAAAAAAAAGAAGAGAGATTAGAAAAGGAGGGATATTCAAAAAGTTTTATCGAAAATTTTAAGTTAGATGACTATGTTAGAGATTTTAGAGGTAAAATAGTAGGGTATGGCTTTATAATTGTTGGGATTGTATTAATTTATTTAGGTTTGACAAAAAAATAATTTATGAACGTGTATGAAAAATCTTGAAATTTTCAGATTATTAATTACATTATTAGCAATACTATTTGGAATAGTGGTTAAAAATTCTAATAAGCAACAATTTAATTCAATAAATAATAATAATAATAATAATAATAATGCTTCGGCTGAAAATCCCGGCTAGCGCGAGCGTCCCGCTCGTGAACACTAACAAAAGTAGATCTCTATAAATTTGTAATAGGCACGAGCGGGACGCTCGCGCTAGCAATCGCATTATCGATTTTGCAGAAGTTAAATATCTGAAATCAAAAATCGTTAATCAAAAATCTGAAATCTGTTCCTATTCATAGGTATTCAAATCTAGATTAAGAATAGTACCTACTTTGCTAAACTCTTCATTAATCTTTGCATTCAAGATAAGTGGTTCATTTGTTATGGGATGATTAAAAATTAACTGATGTGCATGCAGCATCATTCCTCCCCGCTCCGCAAAGTCTCCGACTTTGAGTATATGTTTTTCAGTCTCCGACTAAACCAGCTCCGCAAAGTGTTCTTATAAAAAATAAATTTCTCGTTAATGCTGCGCAAATGTCTCTGACTTTGCGCAATTTTATGAATTTGTTATTAAAATTAAAACGCCATAAAGTCTCTGACTTTAATCCACCTCTGCTTTCCCAGCTCCTCAAAGCCTCAATACTTTGAGCTTTTAATTTAAATATTCTTAAAAATCGCAAACGATATAAAAGTCTCCCGACTTTTTTCGTAAATATCTCAAGAATTAATCAAAAATCTGAAATCTACTCCTCTTTATACTGAAAACTGTTGATTCCAAAAACAACAATAATTTAAAGCATTACTTTACAAAGCAGTATGCTATTCATACGTATTCAAATCCAGATTAAGAATAGTACCTACTCTGCTAAACTCTTCATTAATCTTTGCATTCAAGATAAGTGGTTCATTTGTTATGGGATGATTAAAAATTAACTGATGTGCATGAAGCATCATTCCTTTCACTTCAAAATGCTCCAACCATAATTTATTTTGTTTGTTACAACCATGTGGCCGACTTCCTAAAATGGGATGAAAAATATGTTTAAAATGTTTTCGTAATTGATGCATGCGTCCCGTTTCAGGTATCGCTTCTACCAAACAATATCGTGAAGTTGGTTTATTGTTAAATTCTAACTCAATTTCGGTAGTTTGCAAACGATGAAAGTAGGTTATAGCATTTTGTGTAATGCCATCATCATTGGTTAAATCATAATCAATCGTTAGTTCTTCGGGTGACCAACCACGTAAAATTGCTAAATATTTTTTTTCGACTTCGCGTGTGGCAAAACGATCATTCATAATTTTTAAAACTTCCTTATCCAACGCAAATAACAAGACACCAGATGTTTTGCGATCTAACCGATGAATAGGATAAACGTGTTGCCCTCCTATTTGATTTCTCAATTCTTGAATCGCATAAACTTTTGCATCGCGCGCATAAAACGATTTGTGGACCAATAATCCACTTGGTTTATTAATTGCAATAATATATTCGTCTTGGTAAAGAATTTCTAACATTTGGCAAAAATAAAAGAGATTCCTCTCGAAATCTCTTTTTTGACTTATTTATTTCTGTCTTTTCTTTTTTCCCAGCTCCGCAAAGTGTTCTTATAAAAAATAAATTTCTCGTTAATGCTGCGCAAATGTCTCTGACTTTGCGCAATTTTATGAATTTGTTATTAAAATTAAAACGCCATAAAGTCTCTGACTTTAATCCCCGCTCCGCAAAGTCTCCGACTTTGAGTATATGTTTTTCAGTCTCCGACTAAACCAGCTCCGCAAAGTGTTCTTATAAAAAATAAATTTCTCGTTAATGCTGCGCAAATGTCTCTGACTTTGCGCAATTTTATGAATTTGTTATTAAAATTAAAACGCCATAAAGTCTCTGACTTTAATCCACCTCTGCTTTCCCAGCTCCTCAAAGCCTCAATACTTTGAGCTTTTAATTTAAATATTCTTAAAAATCGCAAACGATATAAAAGTCTCCCGACTTTTTTCGTAAATATCTCAAGAATTAATCAAAAATCTGAAATCTACTCCTCTTTATACTGAAAACTGTTGATTCCAAAAACAACAATAATTTAAAGCATTACTTTACAAAGCAGTATGCTATTCATACGTATTCAAATCCAGATTAAGAATAGTACCTACTCTGCTAAACTCTTCATTAATCTTTGCATTCAAGATAAGTGGTTCATTTGTTATGGGATGATTAAAAATTAACTGATGTGCATGAAGCATCATTCCTTTCACTTCAAAATGCTCCAACCATAATTTATTTTGTTTGTTACAACCATGTGGCCGACTTCCTAAAATGGGATGAAAAATATGTTTGAAATGTTTTCGTAATTGATGCATCCGTCCCGTTTCAGGAATCGCTTCTACCAAACAATATCGTGACGTAGGTTTATTGTTAAATTCTAACTCAATTTCGGTAGTTTGCAATCGATGAAAGTAGGTTATTGCATTTTGTATAATGCCATCATCATTGGTTAAATCATAATCAATCGTTAGTTCTTCGGGTGACCAACCACGTAAAATTGCTAAATATTTTTTTTCGACTTCGCGTGTGGCAAAACGATCATTCATAATTTTTAAAACATCCTTGTCCAACGCAAATAACAAGACACCAGATGTTTTGCGATCTAACCGATGAATAGGATAAACGTGTTGCCCTCCTATTTGATTTCTCAATTCTTGAATCGCATAAACTTTTGCATCGCGCGCATAAAACGATTTATGGACTAACAATCCACTTGGTTTATTAATTGCAATAATATATTCGTCTTTGTACAGAATTTCTAACATTTGGCAAAAATAAAAGAGATTTCTCTCGAAATCTCTTTTTTGACTTATTTATTTCTGTCTTTTCTTTTTTCTCCTCCAGCGCGAGCGTATTCTCAATTTTGCAGCCGTGAAACATCTGAAATCAAGAATCTGAAATCTGTTTTAACCCAACCAACCATCACGATCCAAACTTCGATATTGAATCGCTTCGGCAATATGAGACGAAACGACTGTTGGCGCAGCATCTAAGTCGGCTATCGTGCGTGCTACCTTCAAAATCCTATCGTAGGCCCTAGCAGATAAATTCAATCGCTCCATGGCGGTTTTCAATAATTGCTTGGAAACATCGTCCAAAGCGCAATATTCCCGAATGTGTTTGGTATTCATTTGGGCATTGTAATGAATGTTTTCCATTTGCTCAAAGCGTTCGGTTTGAATTTCTCGTGCTGCAGTCACTCTTTTCCGAATATCAACACTGCTTTCTGCTTTTTGATCTTCGGATAATTTGTCGAAAGGAACAGGAGTCACTTCGATATGAATGTCAATTCTATCTAATAAAGGTCCCGAGATTTTACTCAAATACCGTTGCATTTCGTGTGGCGATGAAGTTTGTGGCGAATCCGGATCGTTGAAGAAACCACTCGGACTCGGATTCATACTTGCCACCAGCATAAACGAGGACGGATAAGTAACCGTAAATTTAGCTCTAGAAATCGTCACTTCTCTATCTTCCAAAGGTTGACGCATCACTTCCAAAACATCACGTTTGAATTCTGGCAATTCATCCAGAAACAAAACGCCATTGTGCGCCATCGAAATTTCGCCTGGCTGCGGATAACTTCCACCGCCCACTAAAGCGACATTTGAAATTGTATGGTGTGGACTGCGAAACGGACGTTGATTCATTAAACCTACTTCCTTTAGTTTTCCTGCAACACTATGAATTTTAGTTGTTTCTAACGCTTCACGCAACGTCATGGGCGGCAAAATACTGGGTAAACGCTTGGCTAACATTGTTTTTCCGGCTCCTGGCGGGCCAATCAAGATAATATTATGTCCTCCAGCAGCCGCTATTTCCATACAACGCTTGATGCTTTCCTGTCCTTTGACATCCGAGAAATCGAATTCAGGAAAATCTAAGGTTTTATAAAATTCGGCTCTCGTGTCAATTGTTGTTGGCTCCAGCGTTCCTTTTCCTTCAAGAAAATCAATTACTTCCTGCACATTTTCAACTCCATACACATCCAATCCGGCAACAATTGCGGCTTCTTTCACATTTTGCTTTGGAAGAAAAAAACCTTTAAAACCTTCTTCTTTGGCTTTTATCGCAATTGGCAAAGCACCACGTATCGGTTGAAGGCTGCCGTCAAGGGAAAGTTCTCCCATAATGATGTATTTATCAACGTCCTCGGCATTGATTTGTCCAGATGCCACCAAAATTCCGATAGTTAAAGTCAAGTCATACGCAGAGCCTTCTTTGCGCAAATCAGCGGGAGCCATATTGATGGTGATTTTTTTTCCGGGCATGGCGTACCCATTATTTTTAAGCGCTGCCGCAATTCGATAACTGCTTTCTTTTATAGCATTATCAGGCAATCCTACTAAATGATATCCAATACCTTTATCAATATTTACTTCGACGGTAATCGTTGTGGCTTCGACTCCAAAAACGGCACTTCCAAAAACTTTAACTAGCATACGTGTTAATTTTGTATGAAAATTAGTAAAATATTGGCATTAATGGTACGTAATTTAATTTATTTTTGAAAAATTATAAATCAAAAAAAATTATGGGACTATTTAATGCCATTTTAGGCAACGCATCAGAAGTTACTATCGAAAACGTTTCAAAAGAATTTGAACCTATTTTAATTGATGGTGAAATAATCGAGAAAGCATATAAAGTCATTAAAGACATGTTTATTTTTACCAATAAAAGACTGATTCTAGTAGAGAAACAATTAGTTGGAACTAAAGTCGACTATATGTCAATTCCTTATTCAAGTATAAAAAAGTTTTCAAAAGAAAGCGCTGGTATACTGGATATGGATGCTGAATTAAAAATTTGGTTAAAGGGTGAAGATACTCCCATCTCAAAACAATTTGGAAAAGGAGGAAACAATATCAATGAGGTTTATAAAATTTTAAGCCTGCATACCTTAAAGTAGTAACATCCTAAGATTTGTAAAAAAGCGCCTGATATAATGATTGTATCAGGCGCTTTCGTATAACACTAATTTTAACATTTTCATTACTAAATAGCCTATATTAGCATGATAATAAACAAATAATCGTCACAATATTAAAAAACCAATAATATATTATGAAAATATTAATAATTTTTAAAACATTCAATTTTTTAGAAAACCAGCATTAATAAATCATTAATTTTATTCTTTTATTATCATATACCCATAAAATATAAGGGGGTAAAATGAAAAATTAATAAAAATAAAATAATATACTCTTTTTTTATAGGGGGTTTAAAATGATTTTATATTTTTATCGAAATTTAAAACTAAAAACTATGCGAAAGATTATTTTAAGTGTGATATTGATCACAATTCTAGTATTATCCATTTTTTCAATTCATCTTTTTACTGAATCTTCAACACTGGGTGCACACGTTGTAGCATTAAAATTAGATACCGGTGATACTGCTTGGATGATAGTTGCTACTGCTCTAGTATTATTAATGACTCCAGGACTTGGATTCTTTTATGGCGGAATGGTTGGCAAAAAGAATGTCATTAGTACTGTATTACAAAGTTTCATGGCTATGGTTATAGTTACCGTATTATGGGTTGTTGTTGGATTTGGATTATGTTTTGGACCATCAATAGGTGGATTTATAGGTGACCCTATGCCAAACTTATTTTTTCAGGGAGTAAGTGCTAATACTGCTTGGGAATTAGCTCCAACGATTCCAATGATTTTGTTTGCTTTATTTCAAGCTAAATTTGCAATTATTACACCAGCCTTAATTACTGGAGCTTTTGCAGAACGTGTTCGTTTCTGGGCATACTTATTATTCATGGTATTATTCATACTATTTGTTTATGCTCCATTATGTCACATGACATGGCATCCTGATGGATTATTCTTCGGATGGGGTGTATTAGATTTTGCCGGTGGAACTGTTGTACACATGAGTGCTGGATGGGCTGCTCTTGCTGGAGCAATGTTCTTAGGAAAAAGAAAAGTACAAAAATCAAATCCTGCTCGTATTACTTATGTATTATTAGGAACAGGTTTATTATGGTTCGGCTGGTTCGGTTTCAATGCTGGATCTGCTGTAGGAGCTGGAAGTCTTGCTGCTCAAGCTTTAGGAACTACTACAGTTGCTGCTGCTGCTGCTGCAATGGGTTGGGTATTTCTTGACAAAATTCTTGGACACAAACTTTCTGCAATGGGAGCTTGTATTGGGGCTGTTGTAGGTTTAGTAGCTATAACACCTGCTGCAGGATTCGTAAGTATTCCTCATGCTATAGCAATTGGTATTATTGCTAGTATTGTAAGTAACCTTGTAGTAAGTAAATTCCCTAAAGGAAAAATTGATGATGCTTTAGATGTATTTGCTTGTCACGGTGTTGGAGGTATGGTAGGTATGCTTTTAACTGGTGTATTTGCTTCAAAATCTGTAAATGCGATTGTAGGAGACAACCAAGGTTTAATTTTTGGTGATGCTACTTTGTTTTTAATTCAATTAAAAGCATTAGTTCTTGTTTCAGTATTTGCATTTTCTGTATCGTATTTCCTTTTCTTTATTGTAAATAAAATTACTCCTTTAAGAGTTTCTGAAGAAAAAGAAGAATTAGGTTTAGATATTTCTCAACACGGAGAATACTTATAAATCACTTTTATAAATTAATTAAAACACTCTGAAAATGAATTTTCAGAGTGTTTTTTTTTGCTTCAATTCAGTTTACAATAAATTAAGTCTATACCTTAAAAGAAAAATACTGCAATAAAATGTACTTATATAAAATTTGCCGACATCCTTAATTTTTATTTTATAGATCCACATCATTGCACAAATAAAATGAATTGCTACAATTAATTACGCTACAGTCAGTATGGGCAAACAAAATTTCTATTTATTCTCATAACAGAACTAAGACAATCAATCTAAATGATATAAAAACTCCATCCCAATAAAATTGAAATGGAGTTAGTTAAAATGCCTCTAGAAATAAACTTTATTGTTTTATTAGTTTCACTGTTTTTTGATTACTCCCTTGACTAATTATTGCAAGATAAGTTCCAAATGGCAACTCTTCACCAAAATTAATTTCCTGTCCGTCGTTTACTTGAATTTGTTTTATTATTCTTCCTATCAAATCATAAACCACTACTTCTACTTTTGAAACACTACCACTTTTCACTTCGATGGTAAACTGATTGTTAGAAGGATTCGGATATACTTTTGGCAAAAACGATAGCGCTTCAATCTTTTCAACCTTGTTTTTAACAATTTTAGTAGTAATCTTAGTGTCATTAATCTCGATAGAGCCGCGCGTAATATTTGAAGCCGCATATCCATCTTGAGACATACCCATTTGATTATCATAAACCACAATTCCTGCTGAAGTTGTAATTACAATTCTAAATTGATCTGGGATTAGACACTTTTTATCATTACATTTTTTACCATCTCTATGATAACCATTATGATTTTCGTCCTTATCATAGCCATTATGATGATCGTTATCATCATCAATATCGCCATCATGTTCATCTTCTCCCTCACATGTTCCATTATCGATTGCAGTTACTATAAAATTATATGTCCCCATATTATTTATTTTACCTGTACCCTTGAATTGAGATTTATTACCCGCTATTACAAGCCATTGGAAAGAAGTACTTTCAAATTTCATTTTGTTTTTTTTCAATTGAAAATCAAGTTCTCCTTGTGGTAAAGTACTTCCTTTCTTGTACTTGATAGAAAATCCAAATCTAGCTTTAGCAATACAAGTCGTATTAAAAGAATACGCTCCCATGGGAGAATCAAAAGAACCATTTCCTGCAGCAAAACCTTTACTTGGATCATACACTGGTAAAAAACCTGGGGCAGATATTGCACATCCATTTCCTGCAATGGCACTTACTCCATAAACCTCTTCAGGCAATCCTTGTATAGTAATTGTAGCTATTCCGGATGCATTTGTTAAAGAAGTCCCTTTTGGCAAACCATCAAGATAGAATGTAACAGATATACCTGGTGTAACAGGAAGTACTTTTACTGTTAATGAAAATGTCGTATTAAACGGTACCGGCGAAATAGTAGTTAAATTTACAGTAATTATAGTTATTGTCAACACGCCATTACTAGACGTTATCGAATAATTACTTAACTTATTGTTTGGATCATGAAGAACTGGGATAATTGGATAAGTACCCGGTAATAAAGTTGCTAATCCTGTCGAATCATAGGTTACTGTAATACCATCACTACCTTGCACACCGGAAATAACACCAGTTAATGTTAAATTCTCACAATATTTAGATTTATTATCTGCAAATACTACAAGTTGAGCTTTACTAATAATAAACTCAAACGAACTAGAACTAGCTTCGTTGTAATTAGCATCTGCTAAAACGGTAGCTGTTACTGTATAACTTCCAACATTCGTTGGCGGTATTACACTCGCTGAATAAGTAGTTCCGCTCACTCCTAAATAACTATAAATTAATGCTCCAGTTGAACCTGTCTTGATTGCTGAAGAAGGTCCTTGTGCACTCCCGTTATAAACAAAAGTATTCAATCCTGAAACACTAACGGTTGAAGCTGCCTTTCCTATTTCAAAATTTTTACTGTCTGCACTTGCTTCGTGATTGGCATCGCCTACATAAGCATAACTTGCTGTGGCTGTTCCTGCATTAATATTGTTCAAATAATTCGCTGTTGGAGTTGTACTCAAATTCGCTCCAGTCACACTAACCGTGGCTGGCGTTTGGGCTGAGCCGGTGTAAGTAAATGGACCTCCGTTGATTGTTACCACTGTGGCAGAAGCTGCCTTTCCTATTTCAAAAGTTTTACTGTCAGCACTTGCTTCATGATTGGCATCTCCAGCATAAGCATAACTTGCTGTGGCTGTTCCTGCGTTGGTATTGTTCGAATAATTCGCTGTTAGACTTTCATTCAAATTGGCTCCCGTGACACTAACCATAGCCGGAGTTTGGGCTGAACCGGTGTAAGTAAACGGACCTCCGTTAATCGTTACCACTGTGGCAGAAGCTGCTTTTCCTATTTCAAAATTTTTACTGTCTGCACTTGCTTCATGATTGGCATCGCCCGCATAAGCATAACTTGCTGTGGCTGTTCCTGCATTGGTATTGTTCGAATAATTCGCTGTTGGACTTTCATTCAAATTGGCTCCAGTCACACTAACCGTGGCTGGCGTTTGGGCTGAACCGGTGTAAGTAAACGGACCTCCGTTGATTGTTACCAGTGTGACAGAAGCTGCTTTTCCTATTTCAAAAGTTTTACTGTCAGCACTTGCTTCATGATTGGCATCTCCAGCATAAGCATAACTTGCTGTGGCTGTTCCGGCATTGGTATTGTTCGAATAATTCGCTGTTGGACTTTCATTCAAATTGGCTCCAGTCACACTAACCGTGGCTGGCGTTTGGGCTGAACCGGTGTAAGTAAACGGACCTCCGTTGATTGTTACCAGTGTGACAGAAGCTGCTTTTCCTATTTCAAAAGTTTTACTGTCTGCACTTGCTTCATGATTGGCATCTCCGCCATAAGCATAACTTGCTGTGGCTGTTCCTGCATTGGTATTGTTCGAATAATTCGCTGTTTGACTTTCACTCAAATTGGCTCCCGTGACACTAACCATAGCCGGAGTTTGGGCTGAACCGGTGTAAGTAAACGGACCTCCGTTAATCGTTACCACTGTGGCAGAAGCTGCTTTTCCTATTTCAAAATTTTTACTGTCTGCACTTGCTTCATGATTGGCATCTCCGGCATAAGCATAAGTTGCTGTGGCTGTTCCTGCATTAATATTGTTCAAATAATCCGCTGTTGGAGTTGTACTCAAATTCGCTCCAGTCACACTAACCGTCGCTGGCGTTTGGACTGAACCAGTGTAAGTAAATGGACCTCCGTTAATCGTTACCATTGTAGTAGAAATAGCTTTTCCTATTTCAAAAGTTTTACTGTCAGAACTTGCTTCATGATTGGCATCGCCTACATAAGCATAACTTGCTGTGGCTGTTCCGGCATTGGTATTGTTTGAATAATTCGCTGTTGGAGTTGTACTCAAATTCGCTCCAGTCACACTAACCGTCGCTGGCGTTTGGGCTGAACCAGTGTAAGTAAACGGACCTCCGTTGATTGTTACCAGTGTGACAGAAGCTGCTTTTCCTATTTCAAAATTTTTACTGTCTGCACTTGCTTCGTGATTGGCATCTCCAGCATAAGCATAACTTGCTGTGGCTGTTCCGGCATTGGTATTGTTCGAATAATTCGCTGTTGGAGTTGTACTCAAATTCGCTCCAGTCACACTAACCGTCGCTGGCGTTTGGGCTGAACCGGTGTAAGTGAAAGGACCTCCGTTGATTGTTACCACTGTGGTAGAAATAGCTTTTCCTATTTCAAAAGTTTTACTGTCTGCACTTGCTTCGTGATTGGCATCTCCAGCATAAGTATAACTTGCTGTGGCTGTTCCTGCATCAATATTGTTCGAATAATTCGCTGTTGGACTTTCATTCAAATTGGCTCCCGTTACACTAACCATAGCCGGCGTTTGGGCTGAACCGGTGTAAGTAAACGGACCTCCGTTGATTGTTACCACTGTGGCAGAAGCTGCTTTTCCTATTTCAAAAGTTTTACTGTCAGCACTTGCTTCATGATTGGCATCTCCAGCATAAGCATAACTTGCTGTGGCTGTTCCTGCATTGGTATTGTTCGAATAATTCGCTGTTAGACTTTCATTCAAATTGGCTCCCGTTACACTAACCGTGGCCGGCGTTTGGGCTGAACCGGTGTAAGTAAACGGACCACCGTTAATCGTTACCACTGTGGCAGAAGCTGCTTTTCCTATTTCAAAAGTTTTACTGTCAGCACTTGCTTCATGATTGGCATCTCCAGCATAAGCATAACTTGCTGTGGCTGTTCCGGCATTGGTATTGTTCGAATAATTCGCTGTTAGACTTTCATTCAAATTGGCTCCAGTCACACTAACCGTCGCTGGCGTTTGGGCTGAACCAGTGTAAATAAACGGACCTCCGTTAATCGTTACCACTGTGGTAGAAATAGCTTTTCCTATTTCAAAAGTTTTACTGTCAGCACTTGCTTCATGATTGGCATCGCCCGCATAAGCATAACTTGCTGTGGCTGTTCCTGCATCAGTATTGTTCGAATAATCCGCTATTGGAGTCGCACTCAAATTGGCTCCCGTTACACTAACCGTGGCTGGCGTTTGGGCTGAGCCGGTGTAAGTAAATGGACCTCCGTTGATTGTTACCACTGTGGCAGAAGCTGCCTTTCCTATTTCAAAAGTTTTACTGTCTGCACTTGCTTCATGATTGGCATCTCCGCCATAAGCATAACTTGCTGTGGCTGTTCCTGCATTGGTATTGTTCGAATAATTCGCTGTTGGACTTTCATTCAAATTGGCTCCAGTCACACTAACCATAGCCGGAGTTTGGGCTGAACCGGTGTAAGTAAACGGACCTCCGTTGATTGTTACCAGTGTGACAGAAGCTGCTTTTCCGATTTCAAAAGTTTTACTGTCAGCACTTGCTTCGTGATTGGCATCTCCGGCATAAGCATAACTTGCTGTGGCTATTCCTGCATCAGTATTGTTAGAATAATTCGCTGTTGGACTTGCATTCAAATTGGCTCCCGTTACACTAACCATAGCCGGAGTTTGGGCTGAACCGGTGTAAGTGAAAGGACCTCCGTTGATTGTTACCACTGTGGCAGAAGCTGCTTTTCCTATTTCAAAAGTTTTACTGTCAGCACTTGCTTCGTGATTGGCATCGCCCGCATAAGCATAACTTGCCGTGGCTGTTCCGGCATTGGTATTGTTCGAATAATTCGCTGTTGGAGTTGTACTCAAATTGGCTCCCGTTACACTAACCGTGGCTGGCGTTTGGGCTGAACCAGTGTAAGTAAACAGACCTCCGTTAATTGTTACCAGTGTGACAGAAGCTGCTTTTCCTATTTCAAAAGTTTTACTGTCAGCACTTGCTTCATGATTGGCATCGCCCGCATAAGCATAACTTGCTGCGGCTGTTCCGGCATTGGTATTGTTCGAATAATTCGCTGTTGGAGTTGTACTCAAATTCGCTCCAGTCACACTAACCGTCGCTGGCGTTTGGGCTGAACCAGTGTAAATAAACGGACCTCCGTTGATTGTTACCAGTGTGACAGAAGCTGCTTTTCCTATTTCAAAAGTTTTACTGTCAGAACTTGCTTCATGGTTGGCATCTCCGGCATAAGCATAACTTGCCGTGGCTGTTCCTGCATTGGTATTGTTTGAATAATTCGCTGTTGGAGTTGCATTCAAATTGGCTCCCGTCACACTAACCGTGGCCGGCGTTTGGGCTGAACCGGTGTAAGTAAACAGACCTCCGTTAATCGTTACCACTGTAGTAGAAATAGCTTTTCCTATTGTTAATATTCCTACTCCAGTTGTAGAAGAAT
Organism: Flavobacterium sp. 83; assembly: GCF_000744835.1. NCBI lineage: Bacteria > Pseudomonadati > Bacteroidota > Flavobacteriia > Flavobacteriales > Flavobacteriaceae > Flavobacterium > Flavobacterium sp. 83. The sequence continues at coordinate 2,416,568 of NZ_JQMS01000001.1, read as the reverse complement.
AATTTGTAGTACCAACAATACTTACTGAAACTTTATTTGTATATACCCCAGCACTATTTACTGTAGAAGGAATTGAAGAAAAAGGAACTATTAATGTAGCTACACCAGAAGCGCTCGTATTACCTGTGCCTACTACAGTTCCATCTAAACTGAATACAATAGGCAAACCGGCAATATTTAAATTAACATTAGCACTCAAGCTAATACTTCCTCCATAAATTCCAAAACCAGTAATCGCAGAAAAAGAAGTAGATGCTTTTGTAACATTAAAATTAACAGTTGCCGTTTGAGCAGCATAAGGTGTTGTATCTCCCGCAAAACTTACTTTTAATTTGTTATTCGTTCCATTGTAATTTCCAACTGGAATAGAAATACTTACAGACGATGTAGCCACTCCTAATGCATTTGTAATAGTTGAACCTAAAGAAGTACCATTATTAACACTAAAATCTAAAGTCCTTCCTGGAATTGGATTATTATTACCCACACATAATGTACAGGTTCCATTTGCACCGCTTTGACTAAGTGTACTAGAAAAACTGATAACAGATCCATAAACTGCTGTCGTTGGTGATGGTGAGGATAAACTTGTATTCGCATCAGTAAAAGTCCACTCTGCATGAATTCCTGAACTTTGTCCATTCGCAGTTAATAATAGTGTAGCACCTAATTCATCTTCATCAAATGGAACTAACCACGTTGAATTAATATTCCCACTTGAATCTGCAATTATAACCCATGGTAAATGTGCAGCACTGGTATCATTATCTCCATTTGCGAGAGTATGAATTACCTGTAGGTCGACACTTTCATCTGCCTGAAAACCACTCCCCGTTATAAAAACAGTTGCTCCAGGTGGATAATCCAGTAAATCAGTGGTAACCGTTGCCTGCCCGAAAGCTGTATTTGCAACAAAAAGAATAATCATTAAAAATGCGGATTTACGTAGAAATGTTTTCATATTTATTGATTTAAAATAATAAAATAACGAATACTATATGCCTAACTATAAAATGCAAAATCAATAGAATGGGGTTTCTATTTTTTTAATTTATTTTAGCTGAACTCTTTTTATAATAAATATTTCTTAATAGAAAACACTTACATAATTATCTAAAATTCAACAACTTAAATACTAATTTATATAATTAAGAAGACATTAATCTTATTTTTAATACATTTTCGACTAAAGGATTAAAAAAAACTATTAACTACACATTTAAATTATTTAAACAAAATAAAAGAGACTAATCAAAGAATAAATTTGCTTTAATCGCCTCCCCTAATTTAAATCCATCAAAATTTTATGCAATAAAAAAACCTGCTCAATCACTTGAACAGGTTTTAACTATTTTAAAATTTTAAATTATTATTTTTTAAAATTTGATATTCCGGTTTTTAACCAACTTTCATATTCGTCAACACCAACATAACTTATTGTTGGTTTAAACTCGTTTAGACTATTACCTTTCAAATCCGTTAAAACATACAAAGGTTGCGTATTGGTTTTATATTTCGAAATCATAAAATCAGTCCATTTATCGCCTGTCGTTTCTATTTCAGATCCAGTTGTCTTAGAAATATAATGTTCATTTTTAGGTAATTCACGCTTGTCGTCAACATATAAAGAAATCAAAACAACCTCATTATTCAAAATAGAGAATACACGATCATCAGACCAAACATTATTTTCCATTTTTCTGCAATTCACACAAGCATAGCCTGTAAAATCAAGCATAATGGGCTTGTTTACCGATTTGGCGTAAGCAAGACCTTTTTCATAATCGTCAAAAACAATTAGTCCGTGTGGTCCGATTTTAGCTCCTTCCGGTAAAAGAGCAGTCGAATTTTTAATTCCTGAACCTCCAAAACCCATCGGACTTTCACTATACTCTATTGGAGGTGGAAAAGCATTAATCAATTTTAACGGTGCTCCCCAAAGCCCTGGAATCAAATAAACGGTAAACGTCAAAACCAACAATCCCATTAACAATCTTCCCACTGAAATATGGCCCATAGGACTATCATGTGGCAATGTAATTTTTCCAAATAAATAAAATGCTAATGCTCCAAAAACAGCTATCCAAATCGCCAAAAACACTTCTCTTTCCAACAAATGCAATTGTAAAACCAAATCAGCATTCGATAAAAATTTGAAAGCCAAAGCTAATTCAAGAAAACCTAAAACTACTTTCACTGTATTAAGCCATCCACCAGATTTTGGCAAAGAATGCAACCAACCCGGAAACATAGCAAATAACATAAATGGTAAGGCCAAAGCCAAAGAAAAGCCTAACATTCCAATGATAGGTGCGATACCGCCTTTGGAAGCAGCATCAACCAAAAGGGTTCCCACAATAGGTCCTGTACAAGAGAAAGACACTATTGCAAGAGCTAATGCCATAAACAATATACCTATTATACCTCCCCTATCGGCTTGGCTGTCTACTTTATTTGCCCATGAATTAGGCAACATAATCTCGAATGCACCAAGAAATGAAGCGGCAAAAACAATCAATAAAATAAAAAATATGATATTAAACCAAACATTAGTAGACAACGCATTCAGCGCATCGGCACCAAAAATCCAGGTTACTAAAAATCCTAATACAACATAAATGAATATTATGGAAATCCCATAAACAATAGCATTTCTAATCCCTTTTGCTTTTGTTTTACTTTGTTTGGTAAAAAAGCTTACTGTCATAGGAATCATCGGGAAAACACAAGGAGTAAGCAATGCAGCAAATCCTGATAAAAAAGCAATAAAGAAAATAGACCACAACCCTTTTTGAGTAGCTGGTTTTGCAGCCTCATTTTTTGTTTTTACAGGAATAACGGTCTTATTTACTGCTGGTTTTGAAACTATTGCATCCACTTTTACAGTATCAGTTTTGATAACCTCAATAGGCTCTTTTGAATTTAATGGAATAGTAAACGTGAATTTTTTCTCTAAATTAATACAAGCATCTTTGCAAACTTGATAATTCAAGCTAACTTCAATTTTAACAATCTTAGGGTTTGTTATTTTTATTTCTTGCTGAATTTGCGCTTTATCATGAAAAAAAGTTTCATTTACCCCAAAAACATCATTGAAAGCGGTAGTCGTTTTACTTTCCTTAGCTTTGCCCACTAAAGTAAAATTGCCTTTTTGATCTTTAAAGATAATTTCCAAAGGCAGTGGCCCACCATCTGGTGTAAACTGTGAGTACATATGCCAGTCTTTTTCGATAACGGCATTAAAACTTAACAAATAAGTATTTTCAGATTTTTTTTCAATTTTAGTAGTCCATTTTGCAGGATCAAGAATTTGGGCATTTCCTTTGGCGAAAGCTAAAAAGGTAAAAAAGATAAATAATAATTTTTTCATTATTGTAATTCTATTTTAAGTATATTTTTTGTGTCGTTTTCTATTCTAAAACGGTTATCCTGACGGATACCAACAATCCAAATAATTTCATTTTGGGAACATAAAAGCCAAGTGTTTTCTTTCTCAATCAATGATAATTTCTCATCCTTGAATAACTTACTCACTTTCTTGGATTTGCCGTCCATCCCAAAAGGCTGAAAGACATCTCCTTCATTCCAATGTCGTAAAATCAAAGGAAATTGTAATTTAGTGGCATCTACAAAGATAGTTTTATTTGAAACGATACTAATGTCAGCTACTTTACAAAACGAAAGATTTAAGGGAATCTTAACTTCTTTCTGATTTACTTCGATTAAAAACTCCTCCTTTTCATTTACGAAATTTATTGGACTTAGGATTAATGAATCTCTGTCTTTCAATAATCGAAACTCTGAAGAAAAAACCTGTTTACCTGATTGGCTTTCGACCAAATCATAAATATCATCCCATGCCGAAAATCCAAATTCTTTCAGCCATTGGTACAAATACGATTTGTAATTGGGCAATTTCATCAATTTATTTAAATCAAAATGAATGTTTTCCTCCTTCTGCTTTGCTACTTGTTGATATACAATTATAGCTGCATCCTCAACCATAGCTTGCGCTTCTTGCAAATATATTTCCGTTTTATGAAAAGAAGAAAGGAAATTTGGATTCAATTCCTTTAACATTGGTACTACATGATGGCGTATTTTATTTCGAAGGTATTTATCCGATGCATTACTGCTGTCTTCTCGCCATTGAATCGTATTTTCTTTAGCATAAGCTTCAATTTCTTGTCGGGAAAACAATAAAAATGGCCGAATCACATTCTCGTTTTGCTCTGGAATTCCGTTTAAACCTTCCAATCCTGTTCCTCGTGTAAGATTTATTATAAAGGTTTCAATATTATCATCAGCATGATGTGCAGTGATAATATAGTCAAATTTTTCTGTTTCCAATAATTCATAAAACCAATTGTAACGCAACTCGCGAGCGGCTACTTGAGTAGAAAGTTTATAATCCTTAGCAAATGCTTTGGTATCAAATTGCGTTATAAATACCGGAATATCATTTGCAACAGCATATTCTTTCACAAAATCCTGATCACCGAAACTTTCCATTCCGCGAAGTTGAAAATTGCAATGTGCGATACCAATTTTATATTCTAATTGCTGAAATAAATGCACCATAACCATGCTGTCTATACCGCCGCTTGTGGCAAGAAGTAGTCTTTTCCCATTCAAAAATTGAAAATTGTGAAGAAGGTGATTTTGGAATTTCTGTAGCATATTCAAAAGTAATTAATTCATTTTGATTTAGCTTAAAACTTCTCGCATAGCTTTAGCTTTAAGCAAACATTCCTCATATTCCTTCGCCGGAATTGACTGTGATGTTATAGCACTTCCCACTGAAAAAGAAACATATTTTTTCTCCTGATTGTACAAGATACTGCGGATTACTACATTGAAATCAAAATCACCACTTGGCGTAAAATATCCTACTGCCCCGCTATACAATCCTCGTTTTGTTTCTTCCTGTTTTTCGATAATTTTCATTGCTGAAATTTTTGGTGCTCCGGTCATACTGCCCATCGGGAAAGTAGTTTTTATAGCATCAACCGCAGTATATTGAAGATCTAATTTCGAAGTAACTGTAGAAATCATTTGGTGTACTTGCAAAAAAGAATATATTTTGCATAACTCGGTTACCGTTACAGAACCTTTTTGTGCTGTATGCGACAAATCATTTCGGACTAAATCAGTAATCATAATATTCTCAGAACGCTCTTTTGGGTCTGAAGCCAATTGAGTTTTAGATTTTTCATCTTCCTCTGGATCCGAAAATCGTTTTGCAGTCCCTTTAATAGGCTGAGAAATAATTAATTCTCCTTCTTTTTTCAAATAACGCTCTGGAGAAGCTGAAAGCAAAAATTGGGTATTATTCTTAAAAAAAACAGCGAATGGCGCCAGAGAAATTTCGTTCAATTTTATAAACTTTTCAATGGGATCAATTGTTGTATTTTCTGCAAAAAACTCCATGCAAAAATTAGCTTCGTAAATATCTCCGTGGTGAATGTGTTCTAATATTTTGGATACCTTTTCGAGATATTTATCTTTTGAAATTCGTTGTTGAATTGTTACTATTTCTTCTATTTCGAATTTCGAATTTTGACTTTCAACTATATCTTCAAAATCTCCATCAACCTCATCATCACACATATTAAGATATCGAATTTCTAGTACATTTCCTTTCAACAAAAATAATTTCTTAGGCTGAAAGAAAAATAAATCTGGAAAACTCAGTCCGTCAAAATTATTAGATTGCAATTGCTCTACATCATTTTTTAAATCATATGATAAATAACCAAAAAGCCAGTCTTTGGTAATTTGCTGGTATTGTTTTAAATCTTCAAAAGCATTATGATAATCTGTTTTTATAGAAGTAAAAGCGTCTACTGCAAGCAAACAATCGTAACTAGAATATCCCTGCGGATAGTCATTACTATCCATGAAAACGACTTCACGGAATTGTTGCGACCAAAGTAAAAGTTGCTGCTTGAAGGCGGACAGATCGGATATTTGCTTATAAATTGAAACTCTCAAAAACGATTTATTTTAGAATTCAAAATTACAATAAAAAAATTCCATCCAAGAAGCAGTATCCAAAAATTAATGGCACGATTTTTATTACAAAAAGAATGACTGTACGTACTTAAATTGATCTGACTATTGATAAAAAATTACTTATCCGTTTTTAATAAAAACAACTCGATTAGCTCTAATTAGTAAATCATTTTTAATCAATATTTAAAATCAATTCTCTATGAAAACAATTGTAAAATTAAGCGTAACATCGTTCGCAATTATCACATTACTATTTTCCTGTAAAAAAGGGGAAGCTCAAGCTGAAGAAAGAACACTCGAATCGTCAACTAAATCAACTGCCGCCATATCTTCATCAGCAGCGGTTGAGAAAAAAGGAGATAATCGAAAATTTATTCGGACAGCAGACCTTAAATTTAAGGTGAAAAATGTACCACAATCAACATATGCAATCGAAAATGCAACCAATAAATTTGGAGGATATGTTACCTACACTAATTTACAAAGTACTATTTCAGACCAAATAGAGACCAAAATAAGTCAAGACAGCATTCTGGAAACTACAAAGTTTTCAGTAGAAAACAACATTACTATCCGAGTTCCAAATACCAAGCTCGATACCCTGATAAAAGTGATAGCAAAACAAATTGCCTTTTTAGACTATCGACTGATAAAAGCAGATGATGTTTCCATACAAATGATAAAGAACCAATTGATACAAACCAGAAAAAAAAATCATCAAAAACGATTGGAAAAAGCCATTAATACTAAAGGCAAAAAACTGAATGACATCACAATCGCCGAAAGTGATTTAGAAGACCAAAAGGAACAAAATGATTCCAGCAAAATCGAAAACCTATCGCTACAAGACCAAGTAAATTTCAGTACATTAAAGTTGCAAATCTATCAACCTGAATCGTTAAAACAGGAAAAAATTGCGAATACTAAAGATAAAAGTGACTATCAAACGAATATAGGAATTGAAATCCTGGATGCACTGAAAAATGGTTGGTATATGCTTAAAGAAATTATTGTTTTTATCTTCAATTTTTGGGCAATTCTGTTAATAGGAACCGTTGGTTTTATTGTTTATAAGAAATATTTGCATAAATAAAATCAAAACTGTTAAAAATCAATCGTTTTCGTTTTAAAAAATTAATTATCTTTATATAATAATTTGAAAACTAATTCAGATGAATTAGGAAATATTTGTAAATATATGGTTGTCAAAAGGAAGTTGATTTTAAATTCCTTTGAAAATTTACAGATAAGAATACAAGAAGAACTGATTGCTAGTGATACTGAAAGCAGCGAAAAAGGAGATGAAATAGTTAAAAATGCAATTGATACTGGCTATTTATAAAACGACAAGATGATGGATGAATATGCAGGTATAACTGATTTATAGGTGTACCAAATGTGAAATCTTGTGTAGGAATGGAAATACTATGCCAACGATAGTAAATTTTAATGTGTAACCTATAAAACCATATATCATGAAAATTGCAATCATTATTATTCGATCTTTACTTGGGCTACTTTTCCTTTATACCTCAATTAGTTTTTTTTTACATCTATCCCCTGAGGCTGAAACAACTGGAAACTTCAAAGCATTTAGTGTCGGTTTAATGGCGTCTACTTATTTGATGCCATTAGCAAAATCTTTGGAATTTCTTTGCGGGTTATCATTTATAACCGGACGATATGTAACATTGGCTAATCTTATCATTTTACCTGTAACTTTAAATATATTATTAATCAATTTTTTCTTAACACCACAAAATCTACCAATTGCATTATTTGTGTTTTTTGGAAATATCTTTTTAATCTTTAGCCATTGGGAAAATTATAAAAGTGTATTTGTGGCTAAATAATCCAGTATTATAAAACAAGAAACCCGCTTAGATAGCGGGTTTCTTGTTTAAAAAGATATTTTTTAATTACACATGTAAAGCTCTGTTATCAGTAGCAGCTAATGCAGCTTCTTTTATTGCTTCTGCAAATGTTGGGTGTGCATGAGACATTCTTGAAATATCCTCAGCAGATGCTTTGAATTCCATTGCAGTAACTGCTTCAGCAATTAAATCCGCACAACGAGCACCAATCATGTGAACTCCAAGAACTTCATCTGTTTTTGCATCAGCAAGAATTTTTACAAATCCGTCTAAATCTCCTCCTGCTCTTGCACGACCTAAAGCTTTGAAAGGGAAACTTCCTGATTTATAATCTACTCCAGCGGCTTTCAATTGCTCTTCCGTTTGTCCAACTGCAGCGACTTCTGGCCAAGTGTAAACAACACCGGGAATCAAGTTGTAATCAATATGTGGTTTTTGACCTGCAATAATCTCAGCAACCATAGTTCCTTCTTCTTCGGCTTTGTGCGCTAGCATAGCTCCACGAACTACATCTCCAATTGCATAAATATTAGGAACGTTGGTTTGCAAATGATCATTTACTTCAACCATTCCTCTATCTGAGATTTTCACGCCTGCTTTATCAGCATTCAATCCATCAGTATACGGACGACGACCCACAGAAACTAATGAATAATCTCCTTCCAGCGTAATTGTTTCTCCTTTTGCATTTTCAGCTTGAACTACAACGCCTTCGCCATTTCTTTCTACTGATTTCACTTTGTGTGAAACGTAGAATTTCATACCTTGTTTCTTCAATACTTTAGTCAATTCTTTAGATAATGAAGCATCCATTCCTGGAATGATTCTGTCTAAATATTCTACAACAGAAACTTGCGCTCCCAATCGTAAATACACTTGACCTAATTCAATCCCAATTACTCCACCACCAATAATTACCAAATGTTTTGGCACTTCTTTAAGTTTCAAAGCTTCAGTAGAAGTAATGATTCTTTCTTTATCGATTTTGATAAATGGCAAAGAAGAAGGTTTAGAACCTGTTGCGATTATGATGTTTTTAGCTTCGATAGTTTCAGAAGTTCCATCTGCTTTTGCAACAGCAACGTGTGTAGCATCAACAAACGAACCTAATCCTTCAAGAACTGTAATTTTATTTTTGTCCATTAAAAATTTCACACCACCCGAAGTTTGATCAACAACAGCTTGTTTACGTGCAATCATTTTTTCAAGGTTCACTTTTACTTCTCCGGAAACTTCAATTCCGTGATCTGCAAAATGAGCAATTTCACTGTAATGATGAGAAGAAGCAAGTAATGCTTTTGAAGGAATACAACCTACATTTAGGCAAGTTCCTCCTAGAGTGGAATATTTTTCAATAATTGCTGTTTTGAAACCCAATTGTGCACAACGAATCGCTGATACATATCCGCCTGGTCCAGAACCTATAATGACTACGTCAAATGAACTCATAGTATATTTTTTTATTGTGTTTTTATAAAATGTTGCACAAAATTAAGGAATTAAGTTTTGTTTAAAGTTTAATTTACAAGGTTTTTTGTTATGAATTTTTAGCAATTCGTATTTACATACCGTTGAATACCTACTTAAATTCGCATATATACTAAATATCAACAACGGTTGTATTTTTCACTTCGCTAATCATAAAAGTGCTGTGGGTACTTCCAATATGCTGTAATGTGGTGAGTTTTGTGACCAAAAATTCTCGGTACGCTTCCATATCTTTAACTATTATTTTCAATATGTAATCATAATCGCCACTCACATGATGGCATTCTATCACTTCTTTTAGTTTTACAACTTCACTTTCAAACTTAGTAAGAAACTCTTTGGTATGTTGTATTAATTTAAGATGACAGAAAACCACAAATCCTTTCTCAACTTTCGACCGATTGACTAATACAACGTATTTATCGATAATCCCTTCCCTTTCCATTTTTTTAATGCGTTCGTAAACGGCTGTTACAGAAAGATTAAGTTTTAAGGACAATTCCTTGGTCGTCTTCTTACTATCTGTTTGTAATAAAAAAAGCAACTTTTTATCAATTGAATCTAATGTCATTTTATTGAAAAATTTGGAATGGATAAATAATCTATAAAATTCTTATTTGAGAAGCTAATTTAGAAAATTAAATTACATAATTAAACTATAATAGTTTTAAAATCCAATATTAAACGATATGATTGATTATTAATCTATAACGCTGTTATTTTGAATAGATTTTATACAGACCGAAATCCCTAGCCCTGATAGCAGCGGCATCCTTTCTAATCCTGAACTTGTTTCAGGATCCTGAAACAAGTTCAGGATTAGAAAGATACAGCGAATAGCAGGAATAGCTTCAAATAACAAAAAATAATTATGAAAAATTTCAATCCCGCAGACAACATTCAGGATTTACAGTACTTTGGTGAATTTGGTGGTGTGAATCCATCGATTTCTGATTCCTCAACCTATACTTTCCTCTCGGCAAAGACCATGTTTGATACTTTTGAAGGTAATATGGAAGGCTGTTATTTGTATTCTCGCCATTCCTCTCCAAGTAATTTGTATTTAGACAAAGCATTGGCCGCAATGGAAGGAACGGAAACAGCCAATGTTTCAGCTTCAGGTATGGGAGCAATAACGCCTACGCTATTGCAATTATGCGGAACGGGTGATCACATCGTTTCCAGCAGAACAATTTACGGTGGAACATATGCTTTCTTGAAGAATTTCGCGCCGAGATTAGGTATCAAAACCACTTTTGTTGACATCACAAAATTAGATGTTGTAGAAGCTGCTATTACTTCGGAAACTAAAGTTTTATATTGTGAAACAGTTAGTAATCCTTTGCTGGAAGTGGCTGATATTGCCAGTTTAGCAAAAATTGCAAAAAAATACAATTTGAAATTGGTTGTAGATAATACTTTTTCGCCCTTATCAGTCTCTCCTGCACGATTAGGTGCTGATATTGTGATTCACAGTTTGACAAAATACATCAACGGAAGCAGCGATACGGTGGGCGGTGTAACGTGTGCTTCGCAAGAATTTATCGATAGTTTAAAAAATGTGAATAGTGGTGCCAGTATGCTACTTGGACCAACAATGGATAGTTTACGTTCGGCGAGTGTAATGAAAAATTTGCGCACATTACATATTAGAATGAAACAACACAGTTACAATGCGATGTATCTGGCAGAACGTTTTGAAAAAGACGGACTGAAAACAGTTTATCCTGGATTAGCAAGTCATCCAAGCCACGAAATCTATAAAACGATGATTAATCCGGAATATGGTTTTGGCGGAATGATGACACTTGATGTTGGAACTTTGGCGAAAGCCAATGAATTAATGGAATTGATGCAGGCAAAAAACCTCGGTTATTTGGCAGTGAGTTTGGGGTTTTACAAAACCTTATTTAGTGCGCCGGGAACTTCTACTTCAAGCGAAATTCCAATGGACGAACAAATAGCAATGGGATTGACTGATGGTTTAATTCGGTTTTCTATAGGTTTAGATAATGATATTGAAAGAACCTACCAGATGATGAAAAAATGCATGATAGAATTGAATGTACTCACATAAGAATCTGTTTTGATGGAATAGTTTTTTTTTAGTTTGTTGTAGTTTGTTGAATCCGTTTGAAAATATATTTCGAACGGATTTTTTTTATAAACAAAAAAATCGTCTTGCTTACACAAGACGATTTACTTTATAAATATTTAAAATTTAAACCTCTTTCAAATTCAACTTACTGTTGTTACGGCTGAAGCTAAAATAAATCACTAAACCTATTAACAACCAAATTGTAAAATAAATCCAGTTCCAAACACTTAGTTCTGCCATCATATACAAACAACAGATTAAACCAAGTAATGGAATTAATGACAAATTTTCCTTAAACGACCAAACGGATAGTCCAACCAAAACAATCAGAAAAATCCACATTGGTATTTTATGTTTAAACAATCCTAAACCACTTTCATACTTAACTGAATCTGATACTGGTAAACTGGCAATTACACTAGCATATTTCGCATCATCTTGTTGGTATTGACTTAGCAAAAATTCTAAATCCGGCGTACCTGTTGTCGCATTTTTAGCATCAACACTTACTAAATAATCATATACTTTTTGAGTTTCTTCTTTATTTAATGATGTAATTATTGCTGCTGAACTATTGATTTGGGTTTCATTAGTAATGAAATCCATTGTGTTTTTTTTGTTGTATCCAAAAGCAAAAACCAATCCCATTATCATTAAAACTGGCATAATGAATTTTGAATTCACGTAAGGTGTTTTGAATTTTCCACGAGGAATATCGGTTCTGTTTTGCAAAGCCAAAACTCCTGCACAAACCAATACGAAAGCAAACAAAGTCCCAATACTACATAAATCTGTAACCATGGTTAAATTCAAAAACAAAGCAGGTATTGCCACTACAAAACCAGTAACAATTGTAGCGTAAGAAGGTGTTTTGAATTTTGGATGTACTTTAGAAAAACGCTTCGGCAATAATCCATCACGACTCATACTCATCCAGATACGAGGTTGTCCCATTTGAAAGACCAATAAAACACTTGCCATGGCAATTACAGCACTTACAGCAATTATTCCCGACATCCATTTTAAATGCAGTTTATCAAATACAAATGCTAATGGATCTCCTACATTCAATTCATTGTAGCTTACCATACCAGTTAATACTAATGCGATTGCAATATATAAAAGGGTACAAATAATAATGGCCCACATCATTCCTTTTGGTAAATCGCGTTGCGGATCTTTACATTCTTCAGCAGTTGTAGAAATTGCATCAAACCCGATATAAGCAAAGAATACGGCCGAAACTCCTTTTAAAACGCCTGAAACTCCATTAGGCGCAAACGGATGCCAATTATCAACATCTACATAAAAAATCCCTACTGCTATTACTAAAAGTACAATGCATAATTTAACAACTACCATTATATTACTTGCATTACGAGACTCTTTCATACCGCGGTAAACCAAAGCCGTAATTAAAACAATAATTAATAAAGCTGGTAAATCAGCCACAAGGTGAAAGGAACCAATAACAGGTGAAGTAGTCCATGCTGTATATGCCGCTTGTGTTGCTAAACTTAGATTTTCAAATGTTTTCCCACTTTGCATTAAAGCTGTTGCATCTTTAAAACCATTGGAAGCCGATAAATAATCCATTTGGGCATATTGTGGAAGATGAACCCCCATACTATCGAGCAATCCGGTAAAATAATCACTCCACGATATGGCAACGGTTATATTCCCTACTGCATATTCCATTATTAATGCCCAACCAATAATCCAAGCGATTATTTCTCCAAAAGCTACATAAGAATAAGTATAAGCACTTCCGGAAACAGGGACCATCGAAGCAAATTCAGCATAAGCAAAGGCCGCAAAACTACAGGCTATGGCAGTAAACAAGAAAAGAAAGATAACTGCAGGACCTCCATCAGCACTTGCTTTTCCTATAGTACTAAAAATACCGGCTCCTACGATTGCTGCAATTCCAAAGGCGGTTAAATCACGAGCGGTTAAATGCTTTCCAAGTGCATTATGCCCATCCGCATTATTCTTTTCGACCTGTTTTAGAATGTCTTGTACTGTTTTCTTTCTGAATAAACCACTTAATGCCATATTGTAAATTTTATCATTAAAAATTAATCTGTCGTAAATTTTACGGTTTAATCCGAAAATAACGTAAATTTTATAAAAAATCAAATATATAAAACAATTTCAATATTAGAAATTTTAAGGAAACTATTTTGTTTTTAACTTCACATCTCATTCCATATTTCGTTTTTTTAACCATTAAAAAATATCAAATCAATATTTAATAGCCCTAATTTTTACGAAATAACAGATATAAAACAAAACTTTTAAACTAAATTCATTTTTTACAAATATTACACATTTAATGTTCCAAAACAAGTACTATCCTATTTTAAATATGACTTTAAAACTGATACCGGATGCAGCGCTTTTCTATTGGTACCGTCAAAAATCTGATGACGACAACTTGTCCCAGCAGCAGCAATGGTTATAGTGGCATCAGTCGCTCTGATTTTTGGAAACAAAGTATCTTCTCCCATTTGCATACTAATGTCATAATGCTCTTTTTCATATCCAAAAGAACCTGCCATTCCACAACATCCCGAATTATAAATCGTAACCGAACTGTTTTTTGGTACATTCAACATAGCAAAAGTCGCTTCAATAGAACTCAATGACTTTTGATGACAGTGCCCATGAATTTTTATTGTTCGCTCCGCATCAGAAAATTGTTCAGAATGAATTTTTCCAGTTGTAATCTCATTTTTAAAAAACTCTTCGATGGTAAATACATTTTTGGATAATTTTTCGGCATTGTCTTTATCATCTACCAAACGGATGTATTCATCCCTAAAAGTTAATATCGCCGATGGTTCTATTCCTATTAAAGGAGAATTATCAGTAATTATAGTCGAAAAAACAGCAACATTTTTATTGGCAATTGCTTTTGCTTCTTCCAGAAAACCTTTGGATATAAAAGCTCTTCCACTTTCCTCATGATCCACGACAATTACTTCATAGCCAATTCCTGTCAGTAATTCGTAGGCATCTATTCCTACCGAAACATCGTAATAATTGGTAAACTCATCACAAAACAAATATACTTTTCCGTTTGCAAAAGAAGTACTTGGCGCTTTTGATTTATTTTTTTTATACCATTTTCTAAAAGTAGTCGGAGCCAATAAAGGAACTTCTCTTTTTGGAGCAATACCCATACTATTTTTTACCAAAGGTAAATTAACTATAAAATTAGTAATCGAAGGAGTAACGCTCCCCAGGTTATTTAATTTAGAGTTGAAAGCAAATATTTTATTCCGCAATGAAAATCCGTTTGCTTTTTGGTATTGATACAAAAATTCCGATTTTAAAGCAGCTACATCTACATTACTTGGGCATTCGCTTGCACAAGCTTTACAACTTACACACAATTCAAAAACTTTATATAATTCTTCGTGATTGAACTTATTGTCTTTTTCTGAATGCGTCAAATATTCTCGCAGCGCATTGGCTCTGGCACGAGTCGTATCTTTTTCATTCCGTGTAGCTCGATAACTTGGACATAAAGTACCGCCAGCCGAAGGTAATTTTCTGCAATCTCCTGAACCATTGCATTTCTCAGCAGCACGCAAAATCCCCATACTATCAGAGAAATCCTGAATCGTTTTGATATCCGGTTCAACCCTTCCCGCTTCTACTCGAAGGTTTTCATCCATTTTGAAGGCATTTACAATTTTTCCAACATTTAAAATAGTATCTGGATCAAAAGCCTTTTTTACTCGCTTTAATAATTCGTAATTCTTTTCTCCAATCATAAAAGGTAAAAACTCACCACGAACTATTCCGTCTCCATGTTCCCCACTCAATGATCCCCTATATTTTTTTACCAAAATAGCTACTTCGGTAGCGATATTTCTAAATTGGTGCAATCCTTCTTTCGTTTTTAAATTTAAAACAGGTCGCAAGTGAATTTCTCCGGCTCCGGCATGGGCATAATAAATGGCGCTCTGGCCATGACGCTGCATCATTGCGGAGAACTCGGCAATATAATTGGGTAAATCACTTAACTCGACAGCGGTATCTTCAATAGAATCAGCTGCTTTATCATCACCAACAATACTTCCTAAAAGCCCGAGACCTGCTTTACGCAACTCATTTATTTTATCAATATCAGAGCCGTAAATTTTAGGTAAAGCATAACCAAAATTATTTCTTTCTAGATCTGCTATCAAAGCATTAGCTTGTGATTCGGCATCTTCCATGCTATGATGAGACGCTACTTCAAGCATAATAACTGCTTTTGGTTCCCCTTGTATAAAAAACCTGTTTTTGGCTTGTTCTCTGTTTGTTTTAGTACAATCTAATATGGTGTCATCCATCATTTCACACGTGTACAAATGATGTTTCATCGCTGTGACTACGGCTTCTAAACTTTCTTGAATGGTATGAAAATGCGCTACTACCATGACATTATTCGTTGGCGGTAAATCATCCACTTTCAACGTTATTTCTGTAGTAAATGCTAAAGTTCCTTCGCTTCCACAAAGTAATTTCCCTAAGTTTATTGTTTTTTCTGTTCCTGAAAACAGTTCTGATTTTAATAATAAATCTATAGCATAACCCGTATTTCGCCTGTGAATTTCTGGTTTTGGAAACTCCTTTACAATTTCTTTCTGGTTTTCTACATTCGAAAGTTCCTCATAAATTGCTTTATAAATTGTGTTCTCAAGTGTATTTCCTTTTGCTTTTTCCAAGAATTCTTCCGAAGTCAAATCTTTGAATACTGCGGTACTTCCATCACTCAAAACAGCTTTTAATTCCACAATTTTATCTCGGGTTACGCCATAACGTATTGATGTAGTTCCCGATGAATTATTCCCTACCATCCCTCCTATCATACATCGATTTGAGGTAGAAGTATTGGGTCCAAAAAACAAACCGTGTGGTTTCAAGAACAAATTCAGTTCATCACGAATCACTCCTGGTTGTACCGTTACCGTTTTTTTATTTGCATCGAAAGCAACAATCTTGGTAAAATATTTCGAAACATCAACAATAATTCCGCTACCTACGGTTTGTCCTGCCAATGAAGTTCCGGCAGTTCTAGGCGTTATTGAAATTTTATTTTTTGCTGCAAAGCGAATAATTTTGATAATGTCTTCTTCATTTTTTGGAAGTGCTACGGCAAGTGGCATAATTCTATATGCCGAAGCATCTGTGGCATAAAGTGTTTTATGAAGATTATCATATAAAAGTGTTCCTTCTAATGATTGAGACAATTGTTCTAGTTGAAGTGAGGTTGGCATGGTTGATACATTATATTTCATAAAAGCTGATACTACAGCATTATTTGACAAATATAAATATATAGCGTATTATATGACCGAAAATCAAATAAGAAAAAATCAAAAAAAATTATCTTTTGAGATAAAGTATTTTTTTTTAAAAATACTTTGGCAAAGAAATTGCGCTAGTAAAATAAGTCAAATTTTATACCTATTTTATCTGGTAAATTTCACTAAAAAAACTATTTTTGAATACTTTATAAAATAAGATCCTAATGAAAAAATGCAAGCTTGTCATAATACTTATTTCGTTCTTTTTACTTTCGTTTTCGAATGTAAAAGCACAAATGATAGCTACAAATCCTAAAAATGAATTTAGAGCAGTTTGGATAGCAACTGTTGTTAATATTGACTGGCCAAAAAGCAGCACGGACAATGTTAACAAACAAAAAGCTGATTTTATTGAAATTTTAGACAACTATAAAAAACTAAATTATAACGCCGTTATCGTTCAGATTCGAAGTGTTGGTGATGCCTTTTATCCTACTGAATTAGCTCCTTGGTCTCGATTTTTGACCGGAAAAGAAGGACAGGCGCCAAAACCATATTTCGACACATTAGCATGGATGATAAACGAAACGCATGCCAGAGGCTTTGAATTTCATGCTTGGCTAAACCCCTATCGTGCCACGATGGATTTAAACACAGCAATCTTAAGTCCTAAACATGATTTTTACCAACATCCCGATTGGATGATTAAATATGGCGGTAAATATTATTACAATCCAGCGCTTCCAGAAGTTCAAGACCATCTATTGAAAGTAGTAAATGAAGTGGTTAAAAACTATGACATTGATGCCATTCATTTTGATGATTATTTCTATCCATACAAAGTAAAAGGAGACTATTTCAATGACACTGCAGCTTTTGTAAAATATGGAAACAACTTAAGCTTAGAAGATTGGAGGCGATCTAATGTGAATAATTTTGTCAAAAATGTTTCCATTTCCATCAAAAACATAAAACCTTGGGTACAATTTGGTATCAGCCCGTTTGGAGTTTGGAGAAATAAATCAATGGATCCAAAAGGCTCAGAAACGGAAGCGGGACAAACAAATTATGATGATTTATTTGCCGATCCAATAGCGTGGATGCAAAACAAATGGATTGATTACCTTGTTCCTCAATTGTATTGGAGCATGGATCATCCTAAAGCTTCGTATTCAAAACTATTGCGTTGGTGGTCCGAAAACTCGACTAATACGGCAATTTACATTGGAAACGGAACTTATAAAATAAATACTGATTCTGATAAAAGATGGAATAATCCAAATGAAATTCCAAATCAAATTGACATTACCCGTAGTTATAAAAACATTCAGGGAAATGCTTTTTTTAGTGCCAAATCCTTTTTAAACAGAAATCAAACCGTAACGCAACTACTGTTAGAAAATCAATATAAATACCCTGCGCTTCCTAATGTTGTACCTAATTCCATTAGAAAAGTAGTTGATGTACCAACAGTCAATACCATCGTAAAAAATGCAGTTTCTTCTAGCTTCAATGTAAAATCCCCTTTGAACAGCAAAATTCGCTATGTCATGGTATATGGATCAAATGCAACTACTAAAATTGATATTAATGATCCAAGTCAAATCATTGAAAAAATACCGTTTCAAGAAAAAAGTAATGCTGTCGAAGTAATTATACCCACTTGCAAACTAGATAAAAATAGCTCCTGCGCCATTACATTCATAGATTTTTATGGTAATGAAAGTGAGCCAACTTTAGTGAACTTTACACTATAAAATTTGAATTGAATATAATCCGCTATAAATGAGAAAAGACAACAGCCCTTGGTATTGGATTCCATTATTAAATTTCGCATCGGGATTTCCGTATGCCATCATAATCTCTGTATCTGTGATTATGTACAAAAGTTTAGGTGTCAGCAATGAAGACATCGGAGTGTACACCAGTTTGTTGTATTTGCCGTGGGTTATTAAACCATTATGGAGCCCATTTATAGATTTATATTCAACTAAAAGAAAGTGGTTTCTGACGATGCAACTGGTTATTGCAATAACGTTTTTGATTGTAGGACTAAGCATCCCAATGAGTAATTTTTTCGTCCTAAGTCTGGCTATTTTTTGGGTTGCAGCTTTTGCATCGGCTTCAAATGACGTTGCTAGCGACGGCTTTTATATGTTGGCTTTAGCCAAAGAACAACAATCTTTTTTTCTAGGAATTCGAAGCACTTTTTATAGACTTTCTATGCTTACTGCCAATGGATTAATCGTTATTCTAGGTGGTTTTCTGGAACAGAAATATGGAGACAAAAGCAAAGCTTGGTCGTACACGATGATAATTGTAGCTTTGATTATGGTTTTTCTAACCATCTACAACTTTCTTACCACTCCAAAAGTAGAAGAAGCTAAAGTTACTGGTGAAACTAAAAATAAGCAGAGTTTTGGGGTTGTTTTTAAAACCTTTTTTCAGAAGAAACAAATCGGACTTGTATTAGCCTTTATATTGCTTTTCAGATTAGGAGAATCCCAATTATTAAAAATGCTAACACCCTTTTTAATTGATGAAAAAATTAAAGGAGGTATGGGATTAGCCACCGAAGACGTAGGAATCATTTATGGGACCTTTGGTGTCGCAGCATTGGTAATAGGAGGAATTCTTGGCGGAGTAGCCATTTCCAAAGGAGGGCTAGGCAAATGGATGTTACCCATGTTTCTGGCCATGCACTTACCCATAATAGGATTCATTTTACTTTCCCATTTTCATCCTGAATCTATTTTCTATGTTTATGCGACTGTAATTGCAGAACAATTTGGCTACGGTTTTGGTTTCGCTGCCTTCATGATGTATTTAATTTATATTGCCGATGGTGAATCAAAAACATCCCACTATTCCATCGCAACCGGATTTATGGCTTTAGGAATGATGCTGCCAGGAATGTTAAGCGGATTTATTCAAGAATATTTGGGCTATGGAAATTTCTTTATTTGGGTATTTTGCGCCACAATACCAGGATTAATACTTTCCCGATTTTTAATTTTCCCTTCCGATTTTGGAAAAAAATCAGAGCAAGTATAGAAGTATATAAACTTCAACCATATAAGAAATGTAAGGTCACTTAAGTAAGTGTGTTTTTTAGATTTTTATTTCAGCTTAAATTTCTTGTATGGTTAAAATTATTCTTAAAACTATTTCAAAATGACATTAGAACAAAAAATAGGGCAATTTTTCTTCCCTGCCGTTTTCATTAATGATACCGAAGAAAACATTCTGGCAACCGAACGATTAATCAAAGAACACAATATAGGCGGATTGACTTTTTTTCATAGCAGAGCCAGTGCCGCAACCAATTATGAAACTAAGAAAAAAATAGTTTTAAATGATAATAGCTTTCAGCGTTTGAAGGAACTTATCGTCAGGTATCAAAAATGTGCTACTACTCCATTATTGATGAGTATTGATGCTGAATGGGGATTAGCCATGCGCGTAGAGAAAACACCTCAATATCCATATGCCATTACTCTTGGCGCTCTACCAAATAGTGAAAAAAATTTGGTTTACGAAGTGGGGAAACAAATAGGTTTGGACTTAAAATCAGTTGGAATCCATTATAATTTAGCGCCATTGGCGGATGTCAATAATAATCCGAATAATCCTGTAATTGGGTACCGTTCTTTTGGTGAAAATAAAGAAAAAGTAGCTGATTTCGCCCTCGAATACCTCAAAGGAATGAATGAGGTTGGCATTTTAGGTTGTCTCAAACATTTTCCTGGCCACGGAAATACGAATGTCGATTCGCATTTGGGATTACCCGTTTTAGAAGAAACATTGGAAGAATTACTAGCCAATGAATTAGTTCCTTTTATAAAAGGTATAGAAAACAATGTCGATTCCATTATGATTGGTCATTTGGCAGTTCCCGCTCTAAATGACGGAAAAAACACATCGGCAACGTTATCCAAATCAATAATTGAAACGCTTTTGCGAAAGAAATTAGGATATGACGGTCTGGTGATTTCGGATGCGTTGAATATGCATAGCGTCTCGAAATTATACGAGAAAAAAGGGCAATTGGAATGGGAAGCTTTTAATGCAGGAAATGATGTTTTGTGTTTTGCAGAAAATGTATCAGAAGGAATTGAGGAAATCCTAAAAAACGCAACTCCGGAGCGAATTGAAGCCAGTTTTAACCGATTGTGGAAATGCAAACAAAAAGTGGGAATTGTCGATGCAGAACCCCTTTTACCCAACCTTAGCAAAAGTAATTTTGATTTTGAAACTACGTCCGTTTTAAATAGGAAAATTGCTCAAAACTGCATTACAAAAATAAAAGACAATCACAATACCATGACGGTTTTTGATGCTAAAAACAGAGAAGATCTCGCTAAAATTAGCTTTTATAAGAACGCCGATAATTCATTTTTCAAGCGCTTATCTGCTGCTTTACCTTCTCCTGAGTTTTGTTATGAAACGGGAAGTGATTTGACATTATATGAATTGGAAAAATCATTAAACCGTTTTGATACGCTTATTATTTCTTTGTTTGTGCCAAAGGCGAAACCTTTACATAATTTTGAAATTGAGGATTCAGTACTTCAGTTTTTGGATAATGTATTCCAAAACAAAAAATGTGTTTTGTATCTTTTTGGGAATCCTTATGCACTTCAAGTTATACCAAATTTAAAAAACGCTTCAGGAATAGTTCAAATGTATCAAGATTTTACAGAATTTCAAGAAATCGCTGCAGTGCAACTTTTAGAAAACAAAGAATGCAAAGGAACTCTTCCAGTAGAGGTTAACTTTTCGTAATCAATCACTTAAATCATTCAAAAATCACATCATAGCAATTCTCTATTTTGAAATAAATATTTATAATCAAATACTATCTCAACAAACCTTTTGTATAGGCTATTTTTGCACCATCAAAAAAAATTAACTAAAAATAAATAATATGTCATTAGTAGGAAAAAAATTCCCAAGTATTTCAGTTGACGCAATTTCAGAAATGGGTGATAATTTAAAAATCAACATCTTCGAAGAAGCAACAAAAAACAATAAAAAAGTACTTTTGTTTTGGTACCCGAAAGATTTCACATTCGTTTGTCCAACTGAATTACACGCTTTTCAAGCAGCTTTACCAGAATTCGAAAAAAGAAATACAATAGTTATAGGTGCATCTTGCGATACTAATGAAGTACATTTTGCATGGTTAAACACTCCAAAAAACAATGGCGGAATCGAAGGCGTTACGTATCCAATTCTTGCTGATACTAATAGAAACTTATCTAATATTTTAGGAATTTTAGACATTGAAGAAACGGGTTATAGTGAAGAAACGGATTCTATCATTATTGAAGGATCTAATGTAACGTATAGAGCTACTTACCTTATCGATGAAACTGGTAAAATTTTCCACGAAAGTGTAAACGATATGCCATTAGGTCGTAATGTAAATGAATATTTACGTATGGTTGATGCGTATACACACATCCAAGAAAAAGGGGAAGTTTGTCCTGCAAACTGGGAAGCTGGAAAAGAAGCAATGAGCGCTGACAGAAAAAGTACTGCAGAATACTTAAGCGCAAACTAATAAAAAACTAAATTCAACAGCTATTTTAAATTTCAAAATTGCTGTTGAATTTAAATAAAAAATAAAAATTATGTTAATCGAATTAAACGAAGATACATTAGCAGATTTAATCACAAAAGACGAAAAAGTTGTTGTTCAATTTTCAGCTTCATGGTGTGGAAATTGTCGTATCATGAAACCAAAATTCAAAAAACTGGCTTCAGAAAACGAAACAATTACTTTTGCTCTTGTCGATGCTGAAAATTTTCCTGAATCTAGAAAATTAGCTAATGTGAGTAATTTGCCAACTTTTGCCACTTTTGTAAATGGAAAATTAGTAAACGAAATACAAACCAACAAACAGGAAGTATTAATTGATTTAGTAAACGAAATTGTTTAATATTTTTTTTTGTTGAAAAACGGAATGACAAAGTCAAGATAGACTTCATTACACCATTTTCAATAGCAATTAAGAAACCTTAAACTTTTTAAACTTTAAACTTCAAATAAAACAATATGAAATTACCTGTAATCAAGCATTTAACACAGTTTATAGAAGACAATGATGAAGATTATATCATAGAAACCATTGAAGTTTTAGAAGCTATGACTGAAATTACATCATTGAAAGATGAAGAATTAGATGTAATTGGCGAATTAATTTCTAATATGTATGGTGCATTAGAAGTCAATAAACTGGTAAAAACCGGAACGGATAAAAAAGAGGCTTTAAATGGTTTTATGAAACGTGTTCTAGGTTCCATCGACAAATAAAAAAGGATTCTTTAATTCAATATTTATAAAACGCACTCCCAAACGAGTGCGTTTTTTTATGCATTTTATGAAAATAACATTGGGTTATACGGGTTTACTTGATACTCCAAAATCTTGAACTTTATCCCGAAGTTTCGTAACTAAATCTTAAATAATTTTCATACTTTTGAACCTCATTAAAAAACAAATATTATGGCTTCAATCACATTAGGAGGAAATCCAATACAGACTTCAGGAGAATTACCAAAAGTAGGTTCTAAACTTATTGATTTTAAATTAATTAAAAATGACCTTTCTATTGCTTCACTAAATGATTTTGCAGGAAAAAAATTAGTTTTAAATATTTTTCCTAGTATTGATACAGGTACATGTGCGACATCAGTTAGAAAATTTAACGAAAGTGCAAGTAAATTAGAAAACACTAATGTATTATGTATCTCAAGGGATTTACCTTTTGCTCAAAAACGTTTTTGTGGTGCTGAAGGACTTGAAAATGTCATCAATTTATCTGATTTTCAAGCGGGAAGTTTTGGAAAAGCAAATGGTCTAGAAATTGTAGACGGTCCATTAGCAGGATTGCATTCCAGAGCTATAATTGTGCTTGATGAAAACGGAACAGTTACGCACACAGAGCAAGTTGCTGAAATTGCAAACGAACCTAATTATGAAGCTGCTTTAGCGGCACTTTAATAGCATACGGATGGAATTTCAAAAAGATAATACTTTCTTTACCGGAAGATTAAAAAGTGTCACTTATGCTTTTAATGGTGCTGTAAAATTAATTACTACAGAACACAGCATAATGGTACAATTTTCATTAGGAATAATAATGACTATTGCTGGATTCTATTTTGGTATCACTACTACAGAATGGCTATTTCAAACTATGGCCATAGGCCTTATTATGAGTATAGAAGGTTTAAATACAGCTGTAGAAAAAATTGCCGATTTTATTCATCCCAATTATCATGAAAGAATTGGCTTCATAAAGGATATTGCCGCAGGTGCCGTTTTTTTTGCTGCTTTAACTGCAATAGCAATCGGTTTAATCATATATATACCTATATTATTCTAAGATAGAATTACAATCAAGAATGGCAAAAACAATTAAAACAGCACCTTTAGACAAAAAAAAAGATTCTAAATCTGAAGAAAATAATACCTGGAGAGTAAACAAACAACATAAAATTGTTCTGGGTTCTCTTTTGGTATTATTTTCAATTGCTTTATTATTTGCATTCATTTCCTTTTATATTTATGGCCAACAGGACCAAAGTGCTGTTGATGAACTGACTAACAGAACCGAAACTGTTCACAATTGGCTCGGTAAATTTGGTGCTTTTTTAGCTGACTTGATTGTTTATAAAGGATTTGGACTTGCTGCATTTATATTTGTCCGTTTATTTTTCCTTTCGGGAATATACATGGTTCTTGGTATTTCCTTAAGAAAACTAAAAAATATTTGGTTTTGGGATTTATTTGTAATCATCATTCTATCTGTTTTATTTGGTTTTTTTGCGACTTCAATTCCTGAATTAGGCGGAACAATAGGATATGAACTGAATTTATTTTTGCAGGACTACATCGGAAAAACGGGAACATTATTGATTTTGTTGTTTGGATTAATCATCTATGTAATTTTCAAAATTAAAATTTCACCTGAAAAAATCCACTCTTTTTTTGACAATACAAAAAAAGAAATCAATGCTGATTTAGCGACTATCCCTTTAAATAGTACTAAAAACAGTGTCTATAATTTAGAAGAATTTGCAGTTGAAGAAGAGGAAATAGATGAGATACATTTAAAAACAAATGGCTCTCAATTTGAAATCAACAAAGAAGCGTTGAAACCCACTATAAGTAACTCATCTGACATTAACAGAGATCCAGTTGTAAAGCCAATTGCAATGGAAGTTACACCTGTTGCTACTCCCGAAATTATTTCAAATCAGGCAGATACTTTCGTAATTGAAACTGCTCCAGAAGAAGATATTATTGAGGAAAACTTGGCATCTCGATTAGTGGCTGATTTTGGACTATTTGATCCAACTTTGGATTTGTCCAATTATAAATTTCCTACTTTAGACTTATTGAAAGAATATTCAACGGGAGGAATTACCATTAATCAGGAAGAATTAGAAGAAAATAAAAACAGAATTGTTGACACATTGCGCAATTACAAAATTGAAATTGCACAAATAAAAGCGACAGTTGGGCCATCAGTTACCTTGTATGAAATTGTACCGGAAGCAGGAATTCGTATTTCTAAAATCAAAAGTTTAGAGGATGATATTGCTTTGTCACTTTCGGCATTAGGCATTCGTATCATCGCGCCTATTCCCGGAAAAGGAACAATAGGAATCGAGGTTCCTAATAAGAATCCTACCATGGTTTCTATGAAAAGTGTTATTGGTTCAGCCAAATTTCAAGAAGCCGAAATGGAATTGCCTATTGCACTTGGAAAAACCATTTCGAATGAAACTTTCGTAGTAGATTTAGCCAAAATGCCTCACCTTTTAATGGCGGGAGCAACAGGTCAAGGAAAATCTGTTGGATTGAATGCTGTTCTGACTTCACTTTTGTACAAAAAACATCCAGCTGAAGTTAAATTTGTATTGGTAGATCCTAAAAAAGTAGAGCTTACATTATTTAATAAAATTGAAAGACATTATTTAGCGAAACTTCCTGACATGGATGATGCTATTATTACTGATAATGCAAAAGTAGTCAATACTTTGAATTCGCTTTGTGTAGAAATGGATAACCGTTATTCGTTATTGAAAGATGCAATGGTGCGTAACATTAAAGAATACAACGACAAATTTAAAGCTCGAAAACTAAATCCCGAAAATGGTCACCGATTTTTACCTTATATCGTTCTTGTAGTAGATGAGTTTGCCGATTTGATTATGACTGCCGGTAAAGAGGTTGAAGTTCCTATTGCACGTTTAGCACAATTAGCTCGAGCCATTGGAATTCACTTAATTATAGCAACACAAAGACCCTCAGTAAATGTTATTACAGGTTTAATAAAAGCTAATTTCCCCGCAAGAATAGCATTTAGAGTTACCTCAAAAATTGATTCAAGGACTATTCTAGATACTCAGGGTGCTGATCAATTAATAGGCCGAGGAGACATGCTTTACACAAATGGAAATGATGTTGTCCGGGTACAATGTGCCTTTATCGACACGCCAGAAGTAGAAAAGATTACCGAATTTATTGGCTCTCAGAAAGCATATGCAACAGCTTATTTACTCCCAGAATTTGTTGGAGAGGAAAGTGGCATTAATCTTGATATGGATATTTCCGACAGAGATACTTTGTTTAGAGAAGCCGCCGAAATTATTGTTAACGCACAACAAGGTTCCGCTTCATTGTTACAAAGAAAATTAAAATTAGGCTACAACAGAGCAGGTCGATTAATAGATCAGTTAGAAGCTGCTGGAATTGTGGGTCCTTTTGAAGGAAGTAAAGCACGAAGTGTAAATATTCTGGACATGAGTTCTCTTGATCAATTTTTCAACAATGAACAAAACAATTAACAACATGAAATCAACGATTCAAGCATTAAAAAAAAATAATATAAAAGGAATGAGCAAAATGTTTTTTCAAATTACCGCTTTATTACTTTTTAGTTTTTCTATACAAGCACAAGATAAAAAAGCAAAAGATCTTCTAGATCAAGTTACAGCAAAAGTGAGAAGTTATGACAATATCGTAATTGATTTTAAATATTCCTTGAATAATTCCAAAGAAAATATAAATCAAGACAGCAAAGGAAATGTAATCATGAAAGGCAATCAATTTGTATTGAATTTCATGGGTGTTACAAAAATTTTTGATGGTAAAAAAAGCTATACCATTGTCCCTGAAGATGAAGAAATAACCATTTCTAAAGTAAATGATAAAGACGATAATGCTATTACACCATCAAAATTATTAACTTTTTTCAATTCTGGATACAAATACAATATGGATATGTTGCAAGATGTAAAGGGTCGAAAAATTCAGTACATTAAATTGATTCCTACCAATACAAAAGATCAGAGAAAAGAAATATTATTAGGTATTGATGTGCAGACTAAACACATTTATAATTTGATTGAAATGGGTAAAAAAGGAACGAAAACTACTTTAACAGTTAATTCTTTTAAAACCAATCAACCTTTATCAAAAAATCAATTTACCTTTACCGAAAGTAAATACCCAAATTACTACATCAATAAATTAGATTAATTATAGGTGAAAATTCTTGACAAATACTTATTAAAAACATTCCTTACTACATTTACCACGGTATTTGTAATACTATTTTTCATTTTTATACTTCAGACTGTTTGGTTATTTATAGCTGAATTAGCTGGTAAAGATCTGGATTTTATGATGGTAATCAAGTTTCTGGGCTTTTCAATGCCTAGAATTATTCCTTTGGTTTTACCATTATCTGTTTTATTGGCTTCTATAATGACTTTTGGTGATTTATCAGAAAATTATGAACTGGCAGCCATGAAGTCAGCTGGTGTTTCTTTAAAAAGAGCAATGAAAAGCTTGACTATTTTCATTCTTTTATTAAGTATTATTGCGTTTTTTTTTGCAAATAATGTGATTCCTTTTGCTGAATTTAAATTTATCAATTTTAGAAAAAATATAGCGCAAGCTAAGCCCGCTTTGGCAATTGCAGAAGGGCAATTTAGCGATGTGGGATTTTACAATATAAAAGTGAATAAAAAATCAGGAGAAAACGGAAATTTCCTTACTGGTATCACTATTCACAAAAAATCAAATCTTGGTGATGGCAGCAAGACAGTTATTAAAGCTAAGAATGGAGAATTAATCAGCAATGATAAATCCAATATTTTAAAATTAGTACTCAATGACGGATACTATTATGAAGATATAATTCCTAAAAAATTTGAGGACCGAGGTAAAATGCCATTTGCAAAAAGCTCCTTTAAAAAATATGTAATCAATATTGATTTATCAAAATTAAATCAAGTAGATGTTAATGACCAAAGTATTGCTAACACCAATACTATGCTTACGGTAAGCGAATTAAATTACACATTGGATTCGTTGCATAAAAACTTAAAAACTGATGTTATTTCTTTTTCAGAAAATATGAATCAGCGAATAGCCTTCCCAAAAGACAATAAAGTACAACAACTTAAAAAAAGCAAAAAACTACCCAACAATATTCTTTCCTTGTATAACAATGATCAAAAATCTAAAATCTTAGATCTGGCTATTAGTAACCTGGCGAGCACAAAATATTCTATTGATGCCAGCAATACCGAATTTAAAAACAAACGTAAAAACATAAACAATCATTTGCTTGCTTTTTATGACAAGTTTGTTATTTCGTTTGCTTGTTTTCTAATGTTTTTTATTGGAGCCCCTTTAGGAGCCATTATTCGAAAGGGAGGTCTTGGTCTTCCTATAATTTTTGCAGTTTTAATTTTCATATCATTCCATTTTATAAACACTTTTGGTAAAAGAATTTCACAAGAAGATGGTCTGACTCCTTTTCTAGGGGCCTGGATGTCATCCATAATTCTATCACCATTAGCTGTCCTTTTGTCTTACCGAGCCACAAACGATATTGGACTAATAAATTTAGACGTTATTCTGGCTCCATTTCAGAAAATAATTCAAAAAATATTTCCATCACAAAATTAAACACCACTCATGGTTACAAATAAAATACAACTCAATACAATAGAAGAGGCAATTGAAGATATTCGTCAAGGAAAAATTATTATTGTTGTTGACGATGAAGATCGAGAGAATGAGGGAGATTTTTTGGCTGCAGCCGAAAAAGTGACACCAGAAATGATTAATTTCATGGCTACACACGGTCGTGGATTAATATGCGCTCCATTGACAGAAAGCCGATGTAAAGAACTAGGACTGCATGTAATGGTGAGCAATAATACTGATCCTATGGAAACTGCTTTTACAGTTTCAGTAGATTTAAGAGGAAACGGAGTAACTACAGGAATATCAGCTGCCGACAGGGCCAAAACTATTTTATCTCTAGTTGATTCAAAAACAAAACCACATGATTTAGCACGACCAGGGCATATATTCCCGCTTATAGCTAAACAAGGTGGTGTATTACGAAGAACTGGACATACTGAAGCTGCGATCGATTTTGCTCGTTTAGCAGGTTTTAAATCAGCTGGAGTAATTGTAGAAATCATGAACGAAGATGGTTCTATGGCTCGCTTACCACAATTAGTAAAAGTGGCTAAAAAATTCGATTTAAAATTAGTTTCTATCGAAGATTTAGTAGCATACCGCATGCAACACGATAGTTTGATTGTTAAAAAAGAAGATTTTGACATTGATACGCGTTTTGGTACATTTAGACTACGTGCATACCAACAAACAACTAACAAACAAATTCATATTGCTTTAACAAAAGGAAATTGGAATTTAGGAGACCCTATTTTAACCCGAATTCATTCTTCACAAGTTAACAATGACTTATTGGGAACCTTAACAAATAATGTTGACCAACAACTTGACGATATGTTTAAGGTCATTAACGAGCACGGCAAAGGGGCTTTTATATTTATTAATCAGGATATGCAATCTATTAATTTATTAAGTCGTCTCACTGAATTGAAATCGCTACAGGAAACTGGAGAAATGAAAGCGCCTAAAATTGTTATCGATAGTAAAGATTTTGGAATTGGGGCTCAAATATTACATGATATTGACATCTCAAAAATCAGATTAGTATCAAATACTGAAGGAACAAAACGTGTCGGTATGATTGGATATGGGTTAGAAATAACCGAATATGTAAAGTACTAAACCTATTTGCTATTTTTTTTAAAAAAAAATTACTTCTAAAGCATAGAAAATGAAACATTTAAAAAATAGTCCTAAAAATAGATGCTTTTTTTCTAAAAATACATTTGCATAACCAAAAAAGGTTCTTATATTTGCACTCGCAATCAGGTAATGAAAGCGACATACTGGAGAAATGGCAGAGCGGTCGAATGCGGCAGTCTTGAAAACTGTTGACTGTAACAGGTCCGGGGGTTCGAATCCCTCTTTCTCCGCGAAAAGCCCCTCAATGAGGGGCTTTTTACATTTCAATACTTTCCTTTATTTACAAAATCCCTTATTTTACAGCACCTAAGAGTTAAACCTAATTGAATTGTAAAATGGAACCTAATTTCATTGTACACTTTAAATCGGATTCGACAGGTACCCTATTTGGTACCCCATAAATCTATACGCAAATTAATGTACCAAAAGTTGACAATTGCCAACTATAACTAGAGCTGGTAAACTTTCAAAAGTACGTTTGTGAAAATTTAAAACGTAAAACATGAAAAAACAAAAAGTGACCTTCTACCTAAAAGGAGACAAGAAAAATCAGAACGGAGAAACTGTCTTGTCCTAAAATAGGTTTACAAAAAAGTGTAAAAATATGGAAAGATATTCAAAGGAATATTCATCAAAATGGCAATCAAAATATTCGGAAGAATTTAAGAGATTTGTATGTAATGATTATTTAACTGGTTCTCTAACCAGACGTGAAGTTGAAGTAAAACACCGTTTGGAAAATCTCAAGTGGATTTGTTTACATCAGTTTTATAACCGATGCCTATTCTAGAAAAGTTGTCGGCTATCATGAAGCACAAACTATGGAAGCCGCCCAAACCATGGGAGCATTGAAAATGGCAATCTCAGGGCTAAAGAAGAGGCCAGATTGCAATTTCCAACTCACGCACCATACTTGATCGAGGAATGCAGTATTGCAGCGACATGTATGTAAAGCTTTTAGAAAGCAATAACATAGGAATTAGTATGACAGAAAATGGAGACCCTCTAGAGAATGCTATTGCAGAAAGAGTAAATGGTATTATAAAAGAAGAATACTTAATGATTATCAGGTAGATGATTTAGGAGAAGCTAAAGAATTATTAAGTGCTGTTGTTCAATTATACAACAATGAAAGACCACATATGAGTATCGGCAATCTAACTCCAAATCATGTTCATCAAAATAATATAAAAGCAGGAAAATTATGAAATAATTATTATATGAAAAATCCTATTATTGTAAACCAATAACAGGATTAAAAATGAGTTGTAATATTATCGTTTTAAAGAAGTAAGAGTTTGTCATTTTTATAAATAAACCGTGAAAAAGTTGACAAAATACAACAAATTCATACAGGTGTTTTTATAAATATTGTTCGGGTAAATTTAATTATTTACCCTCGCAGTCAACAGTTGATAACTTAAATTTCACACGTTCAAAATCTATAGGTTCACCTTTAACAAAATAAGAGGCTCCCATAGTCGTTTCTATTTTTCCATTACCTAAAATAAGTTCATTTCCGCGCTTTAAAAATGCCATTGGATTTTTATAGGTCACTTTGTCATATGTTCCTTGAATAAATGTATAGCTAGCAAATAATGTATCTCCACGAAATTCCCCGGCTATCTTACCAACCTTTTTCGGCATATTAAAAAATTTCATAACCATATCTCCGGTTATCTTTCCATTTTTTAAAGTATTCATTTTTAATTCAATAGTATCCTCTTGATACAAAGCTCTATAACACTGAACACTTACCGGTTTTTCAACCTGAACTTGCGTACCTTCAACAACTTTTTCACTTTGATTTTTTTTACAACTTTGGAAGCCAATAGAAGCAAGCAAGAAACAAAAAAGGCCTAGATTTTTCATAATAGCAAATATTAAGTTAATTATTGTGGCAATAGCCATTGCTAATTTACGAATAAATAACTTGAAATATTGTAGTTTTTGTAGTATTAAATAATTAGAAAAAGGAAAGATGAAAAGAGTAAACTAAGGATTAAAAATGTTCTGTCATAAATTAGCTTCGGAAAGTACAATGACAGAGATTCCAACTTTCAATACTAAGAAAAGTGCCCAGCAGAATATCAGAAAGAAATCACAGCTACGACAATGCCTATTCCTAAAAAATACCCCTAAAAGATTATCACTTTTTTAGAAGATTTAATTCTGATAGGATGGTTATTTGATTTCTATCATAAAACAGAAAAATCAATCCATAATAAACACTATTAATCCTCTTGCTCCATGAGCTCCTAAAACTAATGATTGTTCAATATCGGCTGTTTTTGAAGGTCCGGCTATGAAAGTTCCAAAACCATATTCTTGATCCCCGATTCGGTCATACCCTTGATGCATTGTTGCAACAATATCTTTTTTATGCACTACAATTGCCAAATATTGTGTTATAAAAGCGGTAACTCTTTGTCCTAATAAAGCATCAGTTACCCAAAGAGCAGAATTCTCTGCAACGCCAAAATGTGCTTTGATTAAAGTTAATTCTACATTTTCTAATGTATGTGGTTCATCATTAAACCAATCAGTATCAGCAATTTCAGAAAGCTCTGGAAGAGTTGTAATTATTCTTTTATCAAGCGCATAGTTTTTTTTGACAAAATCAATCACAGCATCATAATCTTTGACTTCAAGAAAGTCTCCGCCAATGCCCTTCAATACGGTTTTGTATTTTTCAAGTACATCAAAAGCTTCCAATCCTAAAATATCTAAATTAGGTAATACACTGGTAGCGGTCGGTTGGTTTTGTTTTATTTTTTCTAAAATAATAGTTCTGCTACTCATTGTTTTTGTTATTAAATTCTGTACCATTTTTCTTGTACCATTCTCTAAATGATTCGTTTGGTGGTGCAGGCATTTCACGTTGTTTATACCAAGGATTAAGGCTGTTATTAACCAGAACGGGTATGTTTTTCATTACAAATCGACCCACTTTCCCAGCTAAATCAAAAACCATTGGATTGGCTAAAACAGTTGCCATTCCATTCATCGCAATTGTTTTTCCTAATGGCGCATGCCCTTCTTTTACCAATACCTGACGCCATTTATACAATTGATCATGAATATCAATTTTTACCGGACAAACATTAGTACACGAACCGCAAAGTGTACTGGCAAAAGGCAAATCGGCATTTTTATTCATGTCGAGATTGGGTGCCAATATAGAACCAATAGGTCCCGCTACTGCATTATGATAACTGTGACCCCCGCTGCGTCTATAAACGGGACAGGTATTCATACAAGCCCCACAACGGATACATTTCAATGAATTTCTGAAATCTTCCCTGCCTAATTGGGTAGTTCTGCCATTATCGACAATAACAATATGCATTTCTTTACCGTCTCTTGGTTTTTTGAAATGACTCGAAAAAGTTGTAATGGGTTGTCCGGTTGCACTTCTTGCCAATAATCTAAGAAAAACACTCAGATGTTTGCGTTGCGGAATTATTTTTTCAAAACCCATACAGGCAATATGTACATCAGCTAGATGCGCCCCCATATCCGCATTTCCTTCATTGGTACAAACCACAATTTCACCCGTTTCAGCAATGGCAAAATTAACTCCTGTCAAAGCTACTTTTCTGGTTAAGAACGTATCTCGTAAGTGCAATCGCGCGGCTTCGGTTAAATATTGTGGGTCATTATTTCCTTTTTCAGTTCCAAGGTGTTCGTGAAAAGTTTCACTTACATCTTCTTTTTTAAGGTGAATCGCAGGCAAAACAATATGACTTGGTGGTTCTTTTCTAAGCTGAACAATACGTTCTCCTAAATCTGAATCGATTACATCAATTCCTTTTTCGGATAAATATTCATTCAAATGGCATTCTTCGGTAAGCATTGATTTAGATTTCACCATCTGCTTCACGCCATGTTTTTCCATTATGGAATGGACTATTTTATTGTGTTCCTCTGCATCTGCAGCCCAATGAACTACGATTCCGTTTTTCTGAGCATTCGATTCAAATTCAAGTAAATAATCATGAATATTCGAAAGCACATTATTCTTAATCTCTGAAGCCATTTCTCTTAGTAATTCCCATTCGGGAATTTGATGCGCCGCTTTATCTCTTTTTTCACGAACAAACCAAAGCGTTTCATCATGCCAATCGACCCGTTTAACATCTTTATTAAAAATTGCTGCAGCTTCGCTATGTTCTAAATTGTTTTTCATACAGTAGCGTTTAATATTTCGGCAATGTGAATAATTTGTATCGGGCTTTTTTGTCTTTTCAAAATACCTTCTAAGTGCATTAAACAAGACATATCACCACCAGTAATGTAATCTACCTGATGGGCTTCATGGTCCTTTATACGGTCCTGGCCCATTTTTACAGAAATTGCTTCTTCGGTTACACAAAAAGTTCCCCCAAATCCACAACATTCATCTTTTCGACTCAATGAAACCAGATTAATTCCTTTTATTTTGCTTAGCAATTGTTCCGGTTTAGAAAAAAATGGTGCATTCAATTCACTCATTTGCGAAAGCTTCAACCCACGTTGTCCATGACAACTTTGATGCATTCCTACTTTGTAAGGAAAATTTCCAACTATCGTTTCCACTTTCAAAACATCGGTGATAAACTCGGTTAACTCAAAAACTCGCTTTCTCATTTTAGAAGCCAGTTCTTCATTATTTTCATCATGCAAATGCTCTTTCACATGCAATACACAACTTCCAGAAGGACAAACAATGTAATCAAATTCGGCAAAATTAGCCATAAAATTAGCATCACAACCTTTAGTCAAATGGGCGTACCCACTATTGGCCATTGGCTGTCCACAGCACGTTTGTTTCATTGGAAAACGAACATCACAGCCTAATTTCTGTAATAATTCATAGGTTGCAATAGCCACTTTTGGATAAAATTGGTCCACATAACACGGTATAAAAAGTCCAATTCGCATATTAATGTTTGTAAAATTTTAAATCAATCATATCATTTTGAATCGGTTTTGGATTCCAATTTTTATGAATAGCTAAGGCAGCACCTAGAGCGCTGGCTTGCGCCATAGAAGCGGCATATACTTCTATTTTAGGGAAAGCTTCTGCAAGCAAATTCATAAAAATAGCGTTTTTGCTAAAACCGCCATCTACAAATACCTTTTTAACAGGGCTATTATGAATCACTAGATTAGTTGAAAGTATTTGCTGTGCAACTATATCCAACATCAATTGATGATAGGCAGTTTCGTAATCTTTAAAATCACTTAGATTTCTCTTTTCAAAAGGAGATTCTCGAAGAATTATATATTTATCAACCTTTGAAGAATAATTTTTGAGGTTAATTTCTCTCAATTTAGAAATAATATCTTTATTGAAAGCGACCTCTTTATATGTGTCTAATGGCACTCCAAAATGAGTTGCTAATTTTTTAGTTTGCACTTCATGCTCATTACCGGCAAACAAGCGAGCTGCCTTTACTGGCTTTTCTTTGTATTGCAAATAACACAAACAGTCGTATTGCATTTCATCAAAAGTTAATGGTGTATCATTGAAAGGATTCATGGAAATACTCCAGGTTCCTGTTGACAACAAAACGAATGGCTCTGTGAAATTTATCATATAAGGAATAATTGCTGAAGAACTATCATGCAATCCTACTCCTACAGCTATATCTCCTATTATATTTAAAGTATCTCCAGCATCATGAATACGCGGAATTTTATCAGCAATATTTTCTTTCTTAAGCCATTTGTGATATTTCATCTTCTTGAAATTCCAAAGATTGGTATGACAACCGATACTGGTAATATCTGCAAAATATTTTCCGGTCAAGAGAGAACTTAAATATTGTGGCAAGTGCAAACAGTATTTCACTTTCTCAAATAAATCTGGATTTTCCTCTTTCAAATGGTAAATCTGCATTCCAGAATTTAAACTTCCTAAAACAGGAGAAGCCGTTTTTAAAGCAAAAGCTTCTTCTCCTTTGTATGTATCATAAAACTTATTTTTTAGCGCCTCGGGATATGGTTTTAGATAATTATATAATGGTGTTAAAGAGTTACCCTTTTCATCCACGTAAATAAAACTGGCTCCGTAAGTGCTGAAATTTATCGCTTTTAAAACATATTCTTTTAATTCCTTTATTTCAGACAATCGATAAACAATCCAATTTCTGAGTTCAGCAATATCTTCACAAGGGAAACCATCTTCATCCACAGTTTCGGCAAGATTTGCAGATCTTTCCCAAACAATTTGATAGTTTTCATTAAACAGAAAGACTTTTTTGTTTGTTTTACCAATATCAAAAATCGCTACTACATTCATTTTTGATTGGTTTTTACAAGCCTGTCGCTACTGTTTTGAATCCTCTTTCATTGATAAGTTCCTTTCTTACCGCTAAATCACGGTATAAACCAACCGGATTTAATGCAGCTCCAGAACGCAAACGTGCTTCGGCAACTAAGGCGCGAACGTCTGTGCGGAAAGCATTTTGCAAAATCTCTTGTGCAGTCACGACATCATTTTCATTTTGTGCGATTTCCAATGCTTTTCGGTCAACTGAAAGTGCTTGTGCATAAGCAACCATAATGGCTTCTACCGATTGCAATAAATCTTCCATAGGATCTTTTACATTATGAGAAGCATCAATCATCCAACCTAAATCTTTAGCATGATTCATTCCTCTGGCATCCATACCTTCTACCAATTCGTTGAAAATCAAGAATAATTGGTATGGTTTTAATGCACCGGCCGTTAAATCATCATCGCCATATTTCGAATCATTGAAGTGGAAACCACCTAATTTTTCTTCCATCAATAATAAAGAAACAATTTGCTCAATATTAGCATTCGGTAAATGGTGACCCAAATCAACCAAAGTGAAGGCTTTGTCTCCTAATTTTTTCACATAAGAATACGATTGTCCCCAATCAGCCACTGTAGTTGAATAAAAATTAGGTTCCGCGCATTTGTATTCTAAAAACAGTTTCCAGTTTGATGGCAATGCAGCATAAATTTCTTCTAAACTTTCCAATGTATTTTGGTAGGCTTTACGGAAATTCAATTGTCCCGGAAAACAAGAACCGTCAGCAAGCCAAACTGTTAATGATTCAGAACCCAAAGCAATTCCTTGTTGAATCACTTCGATATTATGGGCAATCGCTTGTTTACGAACTGCTTTATTTACGTTTTGCAACGAACCGAATTTATACGAATATTCTTGACTCGCTTGGTCTTGAAACGTATTCGAATTAACCGCATCAAATTTTAAGTTGTGTTGTGCCGCTAAGTTTTTGATTGCTTGGTAATCCGTTGGTATATCCCAAGGAATGTGTAACGATATGGCACCCGAAGCATTGTTCAAAGCGTGTAACAAACCTACATCTTCAATTTTTTCTTCTAAAGAACGTGGTTCTCCTCCACCTGGAAAACGACCAAAACGAGTTCCTCCTGTTCCTAAAGCCCAAGATGGAATTGCGATTTGGAAATCAATTAATTTTTGGATAATACTTTCGGTTTCACCAATTTCTGATGCAGTGAAAACCAATTTATTGGTATGAGATTTTATTAAATCTTCATTGTGAGAGGCTATTTTATTGGAATCAATTAACATAGTAATTTTTTTAAGGTAAATAAAAAACTTCTTTAAAAGAAGTTGATGGATGAAGCATATTATTAAAACAATTTAAATTTTTAAAAGAACTTGTTTACAAATTTAGACAAATCTAACGCCCTAAATATAGGGACGTTAGACAAATCAATCTAAAAAACAAACATCTAAAAACCCTATCTATAAAAGCCCATTGCAACTCCACCATCAACATTTAAGGCATTTCCTGTTGATTTATTCAACAAACCACCTACAAATGCAAAACAGGCATTAGCAATATCATCCGGTAATATAATTTCATTCAACAACGTACGTTTTGCATAGTAAGCCGGCAATTCAGCTACCGTAACGCCATACGCTTTGGCACGACCTTCTGCCCAACCACCTGACCAAATATTGGAATCAGAGATTACTGCATCAGGGTTTACGGTATTCACACGAATTTTATCAGCACCTAATTCGGCAGCCATTAAACGTGTTAAATGTGCCTGAGCTGCTTTGGCGGAACCATAACCAGGGTTATTTGGCCCTGCAACTACTGCATTTTTGGATACGATGTTTACAATATCGCCACCAAATCCTTGTTTGCGCATTACTTCTATTCCAGCTTTAGAGACAATAAATTGCCCTTTAACCAAGATATCATATAATTTATCCCAGTCTTCTAAACTGTGTTCTGCAATCGATTTTGAGATACTGATTCCAGCATTATTTACTACAATATCTACTCCTCCAAAGGCCAAACAAGCAGCATCCAATGCTTTTTCAGTACTTTTTTCATCGGTTACGTTTAGCAAAGCACTTGAAACGGCATCTTTACCAAAAGTTTTTATAAAATCAGCTGTAGCTCCTTCTAAACGTTCCTCATTGATGTCATTGATAACTACACAAGCACCTTCTTCTGCAAATCTTTTTGCGATAGCTTTACCTATCCCGCCCGCAGAACCTGTAATCAAAGCGATTCGCCCTGACAACGCTTTTGGTTTTGCCATACGTTGCAATTTAGCTTCTTCAAGCAACCAATATTCAATATCAAAAGCTTCCTGACGCGGCAACGAAGTATATTCTGAAACAGCTTCCGCACCTTTCATCACGTTTACCGCATTAATGTAATATTCTGATGCTAAACGCGCCATTGTTTTATCTTTTGCGAAAGTGAACATCCCAACTCCTGGATATAAAATTACCACAGGATTTGGGTCTCGCATCGCTGGTGAATTCGCTTTCTTACACGTATTGTAATAGTCTGAATACATCTTACGGTACGCTTCAAATGCAGGAGTTAATTTTGCTTTGATTGCTTCCACATCAGATAAATCTTCGTTTGGATCTAACTCCAATACCAAAGGACTAATTTTTGTACGCAAGAAATGGTCTGGACAAGACGTTCCAAGCGGAGCCAATTTCTCTAAATCATTCGAATTAATAAATTCCAATACTCTGGCATCATCGGTATAATGACCAATCATTTTGCGCTCTGAGGAACAGAAACCACGTAATATCGGAGCTACTTTAGCCGCTTTCAATTGACGTGCAGCCACATCTAAACTTTCTATTTTTTGACCTCCAAAAACAGCACGGTTTTTACCATAGTTGCTTTCCAGATATTCGGCACATTTTTCAATTACTTCAAGCGTATTGACATAACTTTCATAAGAAGTGTCTCCCCAAGTAAACAAACCGTGAGAACCTAACATTACTCCTTTTAATTTTTTTCCTTTTGCTTCCGCTTCTTCCAGACAAGCACGCATTTGTAAACCCAAGTCGAAACCTGGACGTTGCCATCCCACCCAACCGATTTCTCCGTTGAATAATTCTTCGGTGATTTTCGCTCCGTCTTTTGCAGCAGCAATAGCAATAGCCGCATCTGGGTGCAAGTGATCAATATGTTTGAAAGGCAAGAAACCGTGTAAAGGGGTATCAATTGAAGGTGCTTTTGACGCTAAGTCAAAAATACAGTGATTGAATAATTCCACCATTTCATCTTCAAATTCGATCCCTCTGTATACGTTTTCCAAATTGCGAAGTCTTTCTAAATAAAGTGCCGCACAACCTGATTTTGTTAATGTCCCAATGTCTCCACCAGAACCTTTGATCCACATTACTTCAGAATCAGTTCCTGTTAATGGGTCTTTATCAGTAATTTTTACCGAAGTGTTTCCACCTCCATAGTTCGTTAATCTCAAATCGGCTCCTAATAAATTAGAGCGATAAATGAAAAGTGCTACTTCATCTCCTGCTAATTCCTTAGCTTTAGCTTCATCCCAAAGGTAGCTTACGTGCTGAAAAGTCATGTTATTTGTATTTATATTTGACATAGTGTTATATTAAAAGTGATATAAAAAGTATCTTATTTTTTGATTATTAAAGTGAATTTCCAATGCCCACCAAAAAGATTGAAGCCATGATAAGACCGATACCCCAAAGGAATGTTCTAAAAGTTTTTTTGGACACCCCAGACCATTCTTTGAGATAAAATCCCCAAAAGTTAGCCGTTAGAATAATAGTTGCCATGTGTAAAATCCAAGAACTGGCTCCGTTACCCAATTTGCTTTCGCCCATTCCATAAAAGAAGAATTGTAAAAACCACATCGTACCTGCAATGGCTGAGAAAAAAGTATTTTTAGCTATTGGAGTTTCAGTATTTGTATAATCTCCAAAAGTTTTGTTTTTGAAATTTAGGTACATGCACCAAATAAAGTTGGTAGTCAATCCACCCCAAAGCAACACTACATAAGTAACATTATTCTGGAACAAAGGATTAAAGCCCTGTCTTACTGCCTCATCAGCCATTGGTTTTCCTGCTTCTATTCCAAAATTGAAAAACGAACTCAGAATACCTGATATTACAGCTATAATCAATCCTTTTACCAGGCTAAAATCTTTGTCTTTACCCTCATGTCCCGTAGCAAAATCTGCTTCTTTGAGCATTCCTGCTTTTCCAGAAATAGCAATACCCATAAGACAAACCAATACACCTAGCAAAACAACTTGACCACCAGTATTAGAAAGCATATCGGTAAAAGAAACTTTACCTGCAACTGGATAAAAATTATAATAAATAGAAGGTACTAATGCTCCAAAAGCAGAACAAAAACCCAATGTAATGGAATTCCCTAATGACATTCCCAAATAGCGTACACCAAGACCATACGTAAGTCCTCCTATTCCCCAAATCAATCCCATAGAATAGGTAACTGCTTTTACTGTTGGAACTGCTGCACTAATAATTTCGGCAAAACCAGGAATGGTTAAATAGGCTGCAATTGGCGGAACTACCAACCAAGAGAAAAACCCACCTACGATCCAATAGCTTTCCCAAGCCCAACCTTTTACCTTTTTGAAAGGCATATAAAAACTCCCTGAGGAGAAACCTCCTATCGAGTGAAAAAGAATTCCGAGTATTGATTCCATTTAATATTAATAATTTATGGTTAGTGATTCTGGTGTTGTAAAATAAGAGAATATCTAAAACAAAACAGTCCTATACAGTCCTTATAAAAACACCTTTTTTTTCCTCTCCCCGACCCTCTCAGACGTGATACGAATGTGGGAGTAGTTATTTATACTTTTTTACAGTTCCTCGCAAAAAAAATTAAAGTTCCATTTCAAAATGATACTTTCCTGAACCAACTGTTTTAGTTTTTACATTTAAAACAGCATTGTTTTCTTTTATAGTTTCTATTTTATTTGTTGGAAATTCAATCGTAGCATTTGTGTTTGCAGGAACTTCAACATCAAGAATAAATTTGTTCTTTTCTATTTTCCAAGAAGAAGAAACTAAACCATAATTTGTTTCTAAACTTGCTTTGGCATACGTCAAATTTCCACCAAGTTCAGGTTTAATAATAATTGATTTATATCCTGCACCTTCGGCTTCTTTAGTATCAATACCTGTAATTGTTCTATACATCCAATCTCCCACTGCACCATACGCGTAATGATTAAAGGAAGTCATGCTTGGATCTTGAAAAGTACCGTCCGGTTTCATCGAGTCCCAACGTTCCCAAATTGTAGTCGCTCCGTGCGCTTTTATTGGATACAACCATGAAGGATAGGTGTCTTGAAGCAACAATTTGTAAGCCACGTCATTTCGTCCAAAACGGGTCAAAACGGGATTTAAAAAAGGTGTTCCCAAGAATCCGGTAGTCAAATGATACTCATAACTTTCGATATTTTTTACCAAACGATCAACCGCTTGCGCTCTTAAGTTTTCTGGTAACATATCAAATTGTAAAGCCAAAATATAAGCAGTTTGTGTTTCCGAAATTAACTTGCCTGATGCTGTCATATATTCGGTTTGAAATGCTTTCTTTATGCGTTCCAAAAGCGCTTGATATTCCTGTACTTCATCGGTTTTACCCAATAAAGTAGCGGCTTTTATCATAATTTGAGTATTGTAGGCATAGAAACATTGGGCAACCAAATAGTTATCGGTAATAGCGGATTTCATTCCTATCATCCCTTTCGAATCATCCACTCTATAGCTCAACCAATCTGCAAACTGAAAACCAGTATTCCACAAATCATTTTTGGCAGTACTTTGCACATAGCCTAAATACGCTTTCATGCTTGGATATTGTCTTTCTACGATTTCCTTGTCGCCAAAACTCACATACATATTGTACGGAATAATAACACTGGCATCCGACCAACCTGCAGCTCCAACAGGCATATCAAAAAAAGATCCTTTCAAAGCATTTGGAATAACAAATGGCACTGCTCCATTTTCTTTTTGGTCTGCCGCAACATCAATTAGCCATTTTGCAAAAAACTGATCCACATTAAAATTAAAAGAAGCTGTTCTTGAAAATACTTCGGCATCACCGGTCCAGCCTAAACGTTCGTCCCGTTGTGGACAATCTGTAGGTACGTCCAAGAAATTCCCTCTTTGGCTCCATTGAATATTAGATTGTAATTTGTTTAGGTATGCATTTGAAGTTTCAAAAGCACCCGTTTTTTTAATGTCAGAATATAATGCAATTGCCGTAAAATCATTTGGGTTTATTTTCCCTGTAATTCCTTCTACTTTTAAATAACGAAAACCAAAAGTCGTAAAATGAGGTTCGAAAGTTTCAATTCCATTACCACTTAAAGTGTAAGTAGCTTGTGCTTTGGCAGAACGTAAGTTTTCAAAATAAGGAGTTCCTTTTTTGTCCAACATTTCTACGTGAGAAAGTTTGATGATATCACCCGCTTTTCCTTGAACACTTACTTTTACCCAACCTGCCAGGTTTTGACCAAAGTCCAAAATTGTTTCCCCTTTTGGAGAAGTCAAAACAGCTATTGGTTTTAAATTTTCGTGTTTGCGAATTGGCTCATTGATGGCAGCCGTAATATAATTTGTTGGAAAGTCTTTGTTAACAACGTTTGTCCATTTGCTATCATCAAAATTAGCAACACTATAGTTTTTTTGTTCCAAACGGGCATCTTGAACTTCGCCGTTATAAATTTCAGAAGAGATAATGTGACTATTGCTCGATTTCCAAGAAGTATCAGAAACTACCGTTTCAGTTGTTCCGTCAGTGTATTTAATTACCATTTGAAAAAGCAGCGCCGTTTCTTTTCCATAAATATTTTGCCTGTTTTCCCAACCTAAACGCGTGCGGTACCAACCACTTCCTAACAATACTCCAATGGCATTTTTCCCTTCTGAAAGCAAATCAGAAACATCATACGTCTGGTATTGTAAGTGCTTATCATAACTGGTCCAACCTGGAGATAAATAGGAATCTCCCATTCGTTTCCCGTTGATTTGAACCTCATACAAACCTCTTGAAGTTACATACACTTTTGCGGAAGCTATTTTTTTATTGGCCAAAAATGATTTTCTGAACATGGGTACAACACCATTTACGGTATCGCTTTTTAACCCAGATCCAATCCAAGTTGCTTTCCATTCATTCGAATGAAGTAAAGCAGTTCCAAAAGAAGCTGTTGCCCATTTAGAAGACTTGCCTTGATTATCCCAAACGCGTACTTGCCAAATGTATTTCGCATTAGATACTAATGGCGAACCGGCATATTTATTAAAAATAGACGCTTCCGAAGTCACTTTTCCGGAAGACCA
The DNA here is from genome assembly GCF_000744835.1 of Flavobacterium sp. 83. NCBI lineage: Bacteria > Pseudomonadati > Bacteroidota > Flavobacteriia > Flavobacteriales > Flavobacteriaceae > Flavobacterium > Flavobacterium sp. 83. The sequence goes on along the minus strand of NZ_JQMS01000001.1, from coordinate 2,372,987 downwards.
AACGGTAGTATTTCCTTCTTTAACCTGAATTTCGTAAGCCGTTTGTTTTACGTTTCTTTTATTAGAAACCAATTGCCAACTAAAACGTGGTGTTTTTACTCCAATACCAATTGGATTACTTGCATTTTCGACAGTAAGATTTCGAAGTTCTGTTTGTCCAAAAGCTATTGCATTGAAACAAATGAATAGTAAAATCAGAATGTTTTTTTTCATTATTTGATCTATTAGGTTAATTTTTATTTTATAATCCTTTATTAATCTTTAAAATCCAAGCTGTACAACTGTCAATCCATTCTACATCGCTAGTAGGATTATCCATGCTATAACCGTGTCCGCCTTTGGCATAAAAGAAAGATTCGACCGGAACTTTATTTTTTTGCAACGCCGCTATAAACAAAATAGAATTTTGCACTTTAACTGTATTATCATCTACCGAATGCGTTATAAATGTAGGAGGTGTATTTGCCGTAACCTGCAATTCATTAGAATATTCTTTAATTTTATCTCCATTTACTGGTAGGCTGACTAATTTTTGTTCTGATGTTTTCCAGTCACTCATAATTTTATTCAATGCTACAGGAGATAATCCTTCGCCTATCAAATTATATCGTGACCCCATATGTGTCAAACTATCCGCCATGCTGATAACGGGATAATTTAAAACCATAAAATCTGGACGCAAACTGGTTTTTAGCGGATTGTCAATTAGTGCTTTTTGATAATGTGTGCCGGCTGTGGAAGCTAAATGTCCTCCTGCCGAATTTCCTTCTATACCAATTTTATTGGGATTGATTCCCCATTTTTTAGCATTTTCCCGAACCAACTGAATAGCACGTTGTGCATCTTGCAAAGGAACTATTTGTTTGTTTTCAACATATAGCGCATTGGGCAAGCGGTATTTTAAAACAAAACCCGCAATCCCTTTTTCATTTAATTTTTTGGCAATATCATACCCTTCATGGTCAATTGCCAAACCCGAATAACCTCCACCTGGACAAATAATAACCGCTATACCAGTAGCTTTACTTTTCTCTGGCAAAAAAATAGTCAAATCCGGACTGGCAACCCTCAAAACAAAATGAATCATTTTATTTCCTGATGGAAAAACAGCTGTTGTATCCGTCAATCCTGCTATCTCTTTAGAATTAGGAACTTTTCCATTGTAAAGTGGAATTACTTTTTGAGCATTACTCATTGTAAAGCTCAATAACAGGACTAGAATTGTTGCTTGTTTTATCATTTTTGAAAGATTTGAGGATATTTTTAAATCATTTATAAATTGAAAGTTACCTAAAAAACCAGATAAGACAATAAGTCTTATCTGGTCATTTCTAAAAAAACAATTATGAAACTTAAAATTTATAAGTAGCAGTAATGAAATATGCTCTAGCCGGTAAGCTTAAAGTAGAATATACTGCGTTTGGATTAGCAGCCAATTTCTCTGCTGTGAATCCTTGTCTGTCTAATGCTGCAGGAAATCCTCCTGGTGCTGACCAACCCATTACGCCAATTTGGTTAAAAAGGTTGTTAATGTTAGCTTGCAATTGCAATTTTGCAGTCAAATTGTATCCTAAATTCAAGTTTGTTTGATTGTAAGATGGTAATTCGAATGCATTTGGTACGTTAGCTGCACGTTTTCCCATATAAGAAAAATCAAGAGAAGAATAAAATTTACCAGAAGCATAGGTAGGTGAAACTCTAAGAATTACTTTAGCATTATTATCTGTTTCGTTTCCAGAAAAGTCAACTATTTTATCATCTGCTGATCCATTAGCCCCTAAATCCCAAGTTCTGTATATAACTGCTTTAGAATCTTGAAAAGTAGCTACTGCTTTTACACTAAATTTTTCTGTAAATTCCTGATTTACTTCAAATTCAACACCCATAGTTCTAAATTTATTATACAAAGCAGGTGTATTGTAAGCAGTAGTAATATCAGCTGTTTCTTGACCAGTTGTTCGTTGCGGTACATTGCTCACGATACTATAAAAAGGAGTTACAAATAAATTAGTTCCTGCAGTTTTCAATTTGTAACCAGCCTCATATTGTTGTATTTTTTGAGCCGTAGGATTCAAATTAGCAGCTCCAAATGCTGTGTTTGTAGTTACAAACATATCCATATCTGGCGCTTTATTCCCAAGAGAATAACGACCATAAACAGCTTGATTATCAGCAAATTTATAATTCAAACCACTTGAAAAAGAAAAAGTATTTACTTTCTTGTCTGAATAAGCATAAGTTGCAGCAATACGCCCCATTGTATTATCATATAATGTCAATGGATTTCCATCTGTTCCACCTGGATTAGTTGTAGCTACACTTTCAGAAATTTGATTGTTTCCATTAAAAGATACTGTTTCAGAACGAATACCCCAGTCAAAATTTACTTTTGAACTCATCTCCCAAGTATGACCAAAGAAAAAAGCCATTTGTTTTTGAGCTACTGAAATAATATCTACTGGAGCACTTTTTCCTGAACCACCAGTTATTCCGTCAGGATTTGTTACTTGATACGTTTGACCATCAAATAAACCAATATATGAAATATCTGTTAATGATGGACGTGGTGAAGTCATTTGAGAATATGATACCCCAATACCTGTAGATGACAATCTATCTAAATTTGATTTAGCAAAAAACATTCCTCCCGTAAAAGTCATTTTATTGATTTTTTTGGTAATTGTAAATTGATCTATGATTTCTTTCATTTTATTTTGATTGAAGAAAATAGGATTAAAATACAAAGAGTTAGGCTGTATAGAAGCACCAGGAAAGTTACTATAATTTACTGTTTCATTAAATCCTGCAAAATTACCGCCAATTATATTTGGAGAATGAGTAACTGAACCTATTTGAGTTCCAGTTGCATGATCGTTAAAAGAATATGTTCCAAAATTGAATAAATTCCCAGAAACAGCATAAAAAACAGGAGTATCAGTAGCAAATGGATACACTACAGCGGTAGTATTCCAAACAGCACTTTTATCAGAATAACGTATTTTATTGTCTAATTTCCATCCTTTTCCTAAGTCTTGATCCCAGTTAATTCCAATAGATTTATCAATAGAATGTACTTTATCTCTTGAATCATAGTGCATCTTTTCCCCCGTTTGGTTTACTGTAAAATCAGCTGTAACTGCCGGAATTAATACCGAAGTAGTATTAGTAACCCCAGCTGGATAATGTGGATCACTAAAACCAATAGTTGGTGTAAATTCGTTCCATCCATTTTTATCATTAAGGTACTTTGCAAAAACTTTAACAGAACCCGTTTTATACGTTTTTACCAAATTCGCTTTTATTTGTCCACCATTATTCATCGGGTATCCAGAATATCTGGCTCCATCAGATTGACGTAAAAATCCACCTACGTTAAATGTAACCGATTTGGCTTTACTCAAAGGCCCTCCAAAATCAAAGTCAGTTCGGTAATACGGATTTTTTCCGTTTCCTTCTAAACCATATTTAGCACGAATTTCTCCTTCAAATTTAGATCCACCTAATTTAGAAACATAATTAAAGATTCCTCCGGGAGCATTATTACCCAAGATAGAAGCTGTTCCTCCTCTTACTGCTTCCAGTTTACCTAAAGTAGCATCTGTGCGTAAGAAATAATCAGGACCGTAATTACCAAATGTTGCATTCGTTACCGGTAATCCATCCTCTTGCATAGAAATATAATAATAACCCGAAGCTCCATCATTTGACCCTACAGATACCCCACGAGAGTATACTGTATTACGTATTTCTCCTAAAGAGGAATTCACAAATACTCCTGGGATATTTTTCAATAAATCAGCAGAACTGGTAATCGCAATTTTATCAAATTGTTTCGCACTAATGGTCGAAATAGAAACAGAAGATTGCATTCTTGTACGCTTATCCAATACACCTGTAACTACAACCTCATCTAATGCCTGTGTGTCTCCTTGTAGTACAACATTAACAGTTGTTTGATTACTAATAACAACCTGTTTAGTTTTAAAACCTATATAATTAAAAACTAAAGTCGAATTACTTTTAGCTGTGATTGTATACTTTCCATCAGCATCAGTATTTATTCCATTATTTATTCCTTTTATTGTAACACTTACACCTATAAGTGGTTCATTCTTTTCATCAGTCACTTTACCCTGAATAATTTGTTGCGCCATCGCTTGGGTACAGAATCCCAAATACAACACCAATGCCTTTATCAGGAACAGGGCAACTCGATGTTGTTGTAAAAACTTCTTCATTTTTTGGTTTTTTTTAGTTAGTATTTATTTATTCTTGGATTTTTTTATACATAACATATTTTTATGTTTTATATAATTCAAATTTAACAATACCACTTCTATCAACTGTCCTACGCAATCGTAATAGAAAACATTGTTTTAATTCTTTTTATTTATTAAAATAATAAATTTTATTAATCAAAACAGCTATGAAAGATAAAGACTGCATAGAAAAAAGGGAGCCTCTAAGCATACAAACGGTCAAAGAAAACATTTTAAACAGTTAAAAATCTTACACTTAAATCCCTAATTATTTACTTAAACCCTCATAAACAAGGGAGTTTGTGTGTTTTTACAATTAAAAAATTGACATTTAATATCTTTAAAAGGGTATTTTTCTCTTTTAAAAATAAATCCACATGCTTTATAGTCCAAAATATTGAAATAATACTCTTAAAAAAGCCTCAAAAAGGATTTGAATTTATAAAACAACAAAAAGGTGAAACCAAACTATTTCGTTTTGGTTCCACCTCTTTAAAATTAAATTCTAATTATTTCAAATCATTCGAAAGGAATAATTTTCTATTTCACTGATAAAACAGTTACTGTACTCAGTAATCCTGACGGTAACAATGGAGCGTCTGCTTTGTAAAATGGCATCGTAGTATAGGTGATTTTCTTTACTACTCCCGGTTGTGCATCTCCAATAAGTCTATTTACCCAAAGATTCGTCACTTTTATCGCCAAGGTGTTTTTTCCTGGTTTCAAAATACCAGTTGCATCTACTCTGAATGGTTTTTTCCAAACAATTCCTAATGATTTTCCATTAACGATAACTTCGGCCAGGTTTTTTACTTCTCCAAGATCAATCCATAATTGTCCCTGATTTTTAAACCAGCTTTTTGGTGCATCAATTGTTTTTGAATAGGTTCCTGTTCCTGAAAAATACTTCACGCCAGCATCTGAATTATCTGTCCAAGAAGTCAACTTATCCATTGTAATTTCTGAAGGCGCTCCTCTTTCTTTTTGGAAACTCAAATTCCAGTTTCCTTCCACAGCAGCTAATTTAGTTTCGGTTACAGCTGGTAAAATTTGCGCTGTTGTAGTAGTATTGTCTTTAAAAACAACAAATACAGCATCATTAGGCTCTAAATGCAAAGCTACTTTAGTGCGTCCATCTGCAAAAGAATATGAAGCTGGTTGCGACTTACCTGTTTCAGGATGCCAAATTTCTACTGTTTTTCCAGAAACTCTGAAAGTTGCTTCAAGATCTTCGGTTCTTGCATTGCGATTGTTTACCCAATACAATTCTTGCTCCGGTAATTCACGATGCACAAATAATAACTGAGTATCAGCCTGCGGTTTAGTATATTCAAAATCTGGTTTAACAGCTAAAGCGGTTAAGACTTTTTCGATGGTTTCTCCTGTATATACTTTTCCGTCACCAATCGATTTTACCGTGTTATCAGCACCCCATAACTCAGCTACAATTGTATTAAAAGCAGTTTTATCATCGTTTAAACTTGGAGACCCTATTGGCTTAGGCCCTACAACAATTGCTCCTGCTTTTACTAATTCACTAATTTTATTAGCCACTTTTAATGTCATTTGTTGGCTATTAGCATCCAGTGCCAAAACTTTATAATGCATACCACTTGGAGTAACAATTTGTCCATTTTTTACAGAAAGCAAGTTAAGAAGCGCATCGGCATTAACATAATCAAAATTATATCCTTGCGGAATGTTTGGTGATTTTTTTTCAAAAAGAGACGTGATATTATTGTCTTCTCCATAATAATAAATAACATCCGCTACAAATTTCCCTTGTTGCAACAAATAGGAACTGCGGGAAAGATAATCTGTCCAGGCTGTTGCTTGTTCGGCCCAAGTTTCGTGACGCGTAAACCACTGTCCGAATGGTCCAAGTCCAAGACCGGGAACATGCTCATCTGATGGTTGATGTACCGAAGTATGAATCACAAATCGATTGAGTCCACTCGCTAATTCCATATCTGCAGTTGGTTTCAACCGCTCTGGTGAAAATGCCCATGCGTTACCAATTGCAGTAAGCGACTCGGCTGCCACTAAATTTTGTCCATAAATATGGGCTACCGATGCGGATTCTCTAATATCTGCCTTATGTACTGCATCATCTCCTCCTAAGCCTCCTGGTGTCCACATCGCTCCCATAGGGATAGAAGCCGTACGTTTGACTTCCATACCATCGGCAATTAACGTACGACCAGACTCATGAGATTCAGAATAGCGCTTCATTCCACGCTCCGCTAATAATGTTGTCAACTGATCATAATGGTATTCAGATACCATTTCGCTTAAAGTTTTGCGGTAATCCCATAAGAATTTTTCACTGACTTCAGAACTTTTAATAATTTGCCCCGTTAATACTGGTAACCATGGCAATAAACTATATCCTCTTCTTTTGGCAAACTCAGCCGGTAAATTTTTCGTCCAGTTTTGCGCTCCAGCTTCCCAACTATCGGTAACAATGTATTGTAAACCACCTTTATCTCCCATTAAGCCTCCTGTAGCACTCTTGTATTGATCGAGGTAATTTTCAAAATACGCTTTTATGGCAACTGGATCTAATTTGTCTACTTCTAATCCGGTTGCTTCCGGTGAAGCCGGATGATTGGTTATTCCCAACAATGAATATCCAAAACGTACAAGCTTCCAATTTCCTGCAGGTGGAGTCCAATTCAATGTTCCGTCTGCATTCAATTTACCTGATAAATCAATTACATTTTCCAATGCAATTCCATCAGTACTAGGAGTACCATTTATGTCGATATTTCTGACAGCAGCAAAAGCCGCTTTTTCTTCAAATCGATCAATTTGCGTTGTATTATGCAAAACTATTTCGGCAACATCCGTTCCTGGCGAAGGTTTTGGAGCTTCGTTTGACCCCATCATCGCTGCAAAACTAAAAAGAGGAGGAGGATTTTTAAAAGTAACCCTGAAATATTTTGCAGTTGTTACTGAAAAATTAATAGTTTGTTGTACAATTCCTCCAGCAGGAATAAAAGTGATTTTTTTGAAATGAACACCATCATCGCTTACTTCAACGGAACGTGTATCCGCTTTGTCTCCAAAAAGACCAAAAGGGCCTTTGTCTCCACCACCAACAACAGTTATTCCTTTGAACGTTTGTGGTTTTTCAAAAGCAAATTGTATCCAGGCGCTTTCATCGTTTTTAGTAGCAGGCAGCAAAATAGTCGTTCCTAAGTCTCCGTCTGTAAGTTGGTTTATCGTAAAAGCCCCTCCACTTGAGGTAATCTTTGGTTTTAAATCGCTTAAATTTATTTCTGTATCCGGCAATTTATATGCCATAAGACTGATGTCTTCATAATAATCAGCTGGAGCTGCTACCGATTCTCCCATAGGCATTGCTTCAAAGAAAGGAATGTTCTGGAATGGTCCTGTTTTAGTAGGCGCTTTTGGCAAAACCCCAGTGAATTTTTTTCCGCCTTTTATGCGGATTTCACTCCACACTAATTTTTTCATTCCATCTTTTGGACTTACCCACGGCCCACCACTTTCGCTCCATCCCGGTGAACCTGCAATAGCCATTTCCAGTTTTAGGGAATCGGCCAATTTAGTTGTAAACTGAAAAGCATCTTTCCATTCAGGAGTCATGTAAGTTAGGCGCTTTTTTACAATTTGAGGTGTTGCCATCGCAGCATCAAAATTCATGAAACCACCAATACCTATTCTATTCATCCACAAAAGATCTTTGGTAATACCATCTTTAGAAATATTACCATTCATCCAATGCCACCATACACGAGGCTTTGCAGAATTTGGAGGTGTAGCAAACTCTTTCAATAAGTTATCACTCTTATTTTGAGCATAACCAGAGCTGCAGGCAAGCATCAAAGAAAATGCTGCTATTAATCCCGAATTTTTTTTCATATTTGAAAATTATATAGATTGAAAATTATTTTAAATTTTACTGAAAGACATATTTAAAAAGTAACCAGCCATTTTTATTAAAAGTTTCCCTTTTTTAATACTACAAAAAATATTTCTCTTTTAAATATAGAAATACTACTGATGTTCTTTTTTGTAAATTAAAGAAATATCAAAAACATAACTGTCCTACTCAATCGTTATCGCAAACTACTTTTTGATTACTTTTTTTATTCTTTTTAATAAAATTTATTTATTGGAAATCTCGAATCAAAAAAACACAAAAAGAAAACCAACTCCTCTTAAAGAGAAGAGTTGGTTTTAAAAATAAAGTACTCTATGCTAAAATGTTAGTTAACATTTTTTTTAGATCCTTCAAACAATTCATTATTTAGTACGCTATTGGTAAAAGACTATTTACCAAACATTTTTTATTGTTTGCTGGTATTCTTCCTCAAGTGTTTCTTTGTATGCCACTATTTTGGTAACTTCTAAATGGGTATTTTCAGAAAAAACTAATTCTTTAGAAATAATCCCCTCTAAATTTGTTGGATAATAGGATGGAAAAATAGCAATTCCAATTCCTACAGTAACCAATCCAATCAATAATTCAACATTTGACACTTCCTGAACAATATTAGCATCTCTAGAGAAACCTACATTTCTGCAAAAGACTTCTACATCTTCCAGAATTGCAGGACACAAGTCCTTAGTTAACTCTACCCATTTGTCATTACGAAGTTGTTCAATTTTAATTTTTTGATATTTTGCCAGTGGATGTTTTTTAGGCATAATAACATTTAGAGATTCTTTCCGGAAAACCTGATAATCCAAACCTTTAAAAACTAGCGGTAAAGTAGTAATTCCAATATCTATATTCCCTTTAAAAAGCGCTTCTTGCACTGATACCACTGTAGAACATTCTATTATTTTAAAAGTGGTTTCAGGAAACTTCAGTTGTAACTTTTGTAATACTGCTATAACCTCACTTGTAGGAGACATTTTAGGGATGCCCAGTTTTAATTGTTTACTTTTTTCACTATTTATCTTGGCACTTTTAATTGTTCTGTCTAGTAAATCTATTACACGACTTACTTCTTTCATTAAATAAGCACCCGCTTCAGTCAATTCAACTTTTCTATTATTAACCCGTTTTACTTTGTCAAAAAGTTCAAAACCCAGCTCGTTTTCCAATTGCTGAATTTGATGTGTTAAGGCCGGTTGAGTAATATTTAATTTTTCAGCAGCTTTACCAAAATGCAATTCTTTTGCAACAACCAGAAACGATTTTAATTTACGTAATTCCATTAATATTGTATTATAAAGATCCTCTAAGAATCAGTTCAAACGGATTTTCGATATGTTCTTTTGAAGAGTTTAACACCAGCTGTGCCGCAGATTTTCCCATTGTAGCAAAATCGGTTGAGATAGTGGTAAGTCCATTCATGATAAATTTCTTGAGAGGTGTTTCATTATAAGAAATTACCCCTACTTGCTCCCCTACCGTTAAATTCAAGGTGATGATTTTATCCAAAATTTTCACTAAATCTTCTTCCATTAAATTAATATATACTTCACCTTCATTTACTTCTTCCTGATCCAGATTATGTACGATTTTATAATTGAAAGCATAACTGTAACAAAAGTTTTTAAACCCTTTTATTATCTCATCTGGAAAATAACTATTGTCAGGAAAAATCAATTTTATGGTATGGTATTTACTCAAAAGGTCTAAAGCTTTACTGAGCGCATTGTAAATATCTTCTTCGAAATTCTCGTAAACTGCACCATAATTTCCCGTAATACCTTCAATTTTTTTACCTACGATAATTAATTTTTCTTTTGGAATTTCTTCAATCAACAATTGATAGCCTTCTGCTTTTTCAATAAAATGGGGAATGATAACATAGTGGGTATAAATACTTTTTTGTTGGTTCAATAATTTTTTGAAAAGACCGTAATCATTATTATAAATATAAAAATCAATAGCTGCTTTTTCGCCCAAAGTCTCTACAAAAGCATCATAAATAATTTTCTTGTGCGCACTCAATTTATTAAACATCAGGAATATTTTCAAATCTTGTGATACATCCGTATTGGCAATAAAGTAGCCTTTTCCATGAAAGGCTTCTAAAATGCCCATTTTTCGTAACTTATTATATCCTTTTTCAATCGTAACCCTAGATATTTCGTATTGAAAACTCAATTCATTGATAGACGGCATCGCATCCCCTTTTTTAAGAATACCTTGCTTAATGGCATTCAAAACTGCGTTGACCAGCTGCTGATACTTTGGAGTGGCAGAAAGCTCATCAATTCTAAGGCTATCAATTTTTGACATTTTTTTCATACGAACTTATTTTTTGTATTTTTAAATGATGAATTCAAATAAATTTCAAATTATTTGGAATCAAATTTATAAGAAGATATTTTTATTCACTTATGAAATACTATTTACAATTAAGTAAACATACTTAATTTCTATTTAAAAGTAAAACCTTAATAAAAGTCGAAATTTAATACATTTATAGTTGAACGCAACAAAATCAATGCTTTTTAACGCATTAATTTGTAAACACTCAAAAAACAACAAGAAATTTTTGAAGTTTTTTATACGGTGGTTGCATTCGGTTCCTTAATCCTTTTTAGATTTTTTCTGAAATCCACCTACAGTTAAGATATCGGTATCATATTATCTATTTTTTACAATATTATATTATAAAATTAAAATAACAAACGAGTGTAAAATCTGAATTTTCCTTAATTTTGTATAAAATAATTTGGGTATGGAAATCAAAATCGAAGCTGTTCAAATTGCGGAGTTCTTCAATATGAAGAAATTTCGTGCCGATTTTCGTGCCGAAATACATTCAGGTTCTACTACTGAAGTATTTTATGCATTGGAAGAAAATGAGCGCTATTTATATGTTTTTGATTATGGTGTTGTGGTCTTCGCCAATTATGATGCGGTAGCCAAAAGTGAATTGATAAGCTTTATAAAAAATTATGCAACAACTTTAGTTGACATCCATTTATCAGAAGAATACCGAATTGAAACTGATGAAAAACTGCAAAAAGTCACCGTAAAAAACAATTATGTAACCGTTCCTCAAATAGACTCTTCTATATTGCGCATTGTGATGCTCAACATTGGCCAATCAGTAGCATTAGACTATTATGAGGTCTTAACTGATGAACTTATTAGTTCCTCTAAACACTACATTCTGGAATTAGAACAACACGGAAAACTCAGTATCTCCAAAACTAATTTGCTCAAATACATAGGCAAAGTGCTGAATGTAAAAAATAGTATTGTCGATAATTTATACATTCTTGACGACCCAAATCTCGTTTGGGACAATGAAGAGCTCAATCTCCTCAACCGTCAACTCAAAGCTAATTTTGATATCAACACCCGCTTCAAAGACCTTGATTATCGCCTGCAAATTGTAGAAAATAACCTAAGACTGTTTACTGATGTATTGAACGTGAGAGAAAGCTCTCGTTTGGAATGGGTAGTTATCATATTAATTGGACTGGAAATTGCAATAGCTTTATTTTTCCATTAAAAAACTAAAATTCATGCAGCAAATTCTCACTTACTTCACACACTAAAATCAAAATATTTCTTTGATTCTTTATTCTATAAACAAAGTCATTTTAGCTATTTTTGCTTTTGAAAGATAAAATAACTAGAGAATAAACTAAATTATACTCTTTTTTAATATCGACCAGCTGCTTTTAAAGCAAGAAATGAGAAAATAGCCCTATAAAACATTAAAATGAAAACCTATTACATTCATAACGGAACTGAAAACAGTGGTCCATTTCTCTTGGACGAATTAAAGGCTAAAAAAATAACAAAAACAACATTAATATGGTTCGAAGGCATGGACGAATGGAAATATGCCGGAGACATTCCTGAATTAAGAAGTATTTTGGCCGTAATACCACCACCTTTGAAAAACATTCCACCTTTGCCAAAAGAAAAGGAAAAAGTAGTAAGTCAAACTATTTTAGGAATGGACAAAAGCATCTTTTTTTGGGCTTGTGGAATTTCAACATTAATTGTTGCAACACTGATTTTCAATACCTATCAAGACAACAGAAGTTTAGAATTAGAAGAGAAAAATAAGCAAACTGAATTTCAAAATCAACAAATTGAAATGCAGCAAAAACAAACGGACGAAGAAAAAATACAAATTGCTATTCAAGAAAAAATAAACAACGATAGACTTTCAAAACAAAAAAAAGATTCTGTAAACAACAGAATATCAGAAATCAAGGAGTTACTTATTGTCAATAATGCCAATTTAGAAGAAGATCAAAATAAATTAATAGATGCTAAGGATTTTAAGTTATTAAGATCCGAAAATGAAAGAGAGGATCAAATTAACTTGATAGAAGATGATATTATCCACTGGCAAAAAGAAATTAAAAAATTAGAAAATGAAGTTGATCGACTGTATTTAGAATTAGAAACAATACATTAATTATTATTTTCCTTTAATACAGATTTCTATAGACAACAAAAAACTCCAAAGCAATGAAGCTTTGGAGTTTTGTTTTTATATACTTTTTTTAATTTTTCAAATTTTCAAAACTTTCTAAATTTTCTAAAGTCAAATTCGAAATCACTGATTTATCTTCTTGCAAAACATCATCATTACAAGCAAATTGATCATTTTTTTTTATCAAAAGCCACGTGTTTTCGTCTTTTGTGTTAAGTTCCACCAATGCAAATTCCCCTTTGAGTTTTTTGCCGTTTAGAATAAAACTAAGGTGTCCTTTCTCAAAATCTGATTTCAACTTTTTTTCAACATTATCCGCACCTTCTTGATCAGCTAAAGTATAGGTTCCATTATCCCAAATCATAACAGTTCCTGCGCCATAATTTCCATCGGGAATAATTCCTTCAAAATCTTTGTAATCATACGGATGATCTTCCACCATAATCGCCAGTCTTTTATCCACAGGATTCATCGATGGCCCTTTGGGTATTACCCAACTTTTCAATACTCCGTCCATTTCCATACGAAAATCATAGTGCAAATGAGATGCAGCGTGTTTTTGTACAACAAAAACTAATTCTGTTATTGATTTTTTAATTACGCTTTCAGGTTCAGCAGTAGTATTAAAATTACGCTTTTGATTGTATTTATTTAAAGATATCATGTTAAATAAAATTAGAGTTAAAATAAATCTAAAAGGCAAGGGATTGATAAACTCGTGAAATAAGTCAACAAACTAAAAAATCATTTAGATTGGGTTCAACTTTTTCCTGTATTCTCGTCTAAATTGCTGTGATTATCACCACCAATACTGTAATTGTTATTCTCTTCATCCTCACTCCCGGTATCTTCCTGATCATCATCAAATTCTGATCCGGGAACGTCTAAATCACTTCCAGATTCATCTTCTTCAAAATCTTTTTGATTCAATTCCCTGACATTATTTATTTCAACCGGCACCTTCTTTTTAGTAATATCTTCTGGGTCAATTTCAATTTCTTTTTGGAACTGGCTATATATATCTTCACTTGGAGGATATAAAAGAGAATCCGGTACTTTATTTTTATCTTTCTTATCCGGTTTCATTTTATTTAAATTTAACTCATCATCTATATTTTCCATATTTATATTTTATTAAACTGACTTACAGAACACTAAGTTAATGATTTTTTAACTAAAATGTATTTTATAAGTAAAAAAAAACACTTACTAGTTCTCATTTTATCTTAAAATATATTTTGAATATTCATTTAAATTTAAAATTTTATAATCTACAAATAATTAATTCCATCCATCGAGAGGAGGCACTATCTGATAAACAAAATTCATTTATTGCTGAATTTCTTAAAATAAAATTAAATAACATTCTTTGGTTTTATAATCAAGCTGGTTTCTGTTAAATTTACAAAAACTTTTTTTTTATATTTCACAAACAACTACAAAATTACACCAATGGAAACCCAAGAAAAAGATCAAAATGAAGTAATGAATCCATTTTTTCAGGTCTATAATACCCCTTATAATGTTCCGCCTTTTGATAAAATAAAAAATGAACATTTTAAACCCGCTATTTTAGAAGGAATTAAACTGCATCAAATACAAATAGATCAAATTACGGATAATACAGATATCCCAACTTTTGAAAATACCATTCTCGCAATGGAAAATGCTGGGGAATTTCTTTTGAAGGTCAATATGGTATTTTCTAATTTGAACGGTGCTAATACAAACGATGACCTTCAAAACATAGCCAAAGAACTGGCTCCCAACTTAGCTGCGCATAACGATAATATCTATTTGAACGAAAAATTATTTTGGAAAGTAAAGTCACTTTGGAATGAAAAAGAAAAACTAAATCTGAATATAGAGCAAGCAAAGGTTTTGGATAATTTGCACAAAGCATTTGTACGAAGTGGAGCAAATTTAGCTGATTCCGACAAAGATAAACTGAGAAAAATAAACGAGGAACTTTCGCTGACTTCGCTAAAATATGGTCAAAATGTTTTAGCTGAAACCAATACATACAAATTGGTTATTGAAGATAAAAACGATTTATCAGGATTACCACAGGAATTAATTACTGCCGCTCTTGCAGATGGAAAATCAAAAGGAAACGAAGGTAAATGGGTTTTTACCTTATCTAATTCCAGCGTAATTCCGTTTTTACAATACAGCGCCAACAGAAGTTTAAGACAGCAAATCTGGGAAGCCTATCAAACTCGTGCCAATCATGATGACGATTTTGATAATAAAGAAAATGCCTTGAAATTAGCGAATCTTCGTGGCGAAAAAGCGCGCCTTCTTGGTTATGAAACGCATGCTCATTATGTTCTTGAGGAAAGCATGGCCAAAACTCCTGAAAATGTTTACAAACTTTTGAATGATTTATGGAAACCTGCTTTAGAAATTGCCAAAACGGAAGCAGCAGACATTCAAGAAATGATGAAAAAAGATGGAATCAATGATGTAGTTCAGCCCTACGATTGGCGATTTTACACTGAAAAAATCCGAAAAGAACGTTTTGATCTGGACGAGCAGGAACTAAAACCCTATTTTAGTTTAGAAAACGTCACAAAAGGTGTTTTTCAAGTTACCAAAAACTTATACGGCTTACAATTCAAACCCTTACAAGAAGTTCCAAAATACCATCAAGAAGTGGATGTTTGGGAAGTTTCAGAGTCAGACGGAACGCTTGTAGGTATTTTATATATGGATTTTTTTCCTCGAAATTCAAAACGTGGCGGTGCCTGGATGACTTCCTACAGAACCCAAAAAACAATTGACGGACTGCGACAAGCTCCAGTGATTTCTATTGTTTGCAATTTTTCTAAACCCACAGAAAATAATCCAGCTTTATTGACTTTTGACGAGGTGACTACTTTTTTCCATGAATTTGGCCACGCTTTACACGGATTATTGTCGAATGTAACCTACCGAAGTTTAGCCGGTACTAACGTGCCAAGAGATTTTGTTGAATTGCCTTCGCAAATTATGGAAAATTGGGCAGGAGAACCAGAAGTTTTAAAATTGTATGCTAAACATTACCAAACAGGAGCAGTCATTCCCGATGATTTGATTAAAAAAATGCAGGAATCCAGCACTTTTGATCAAGGATTTATGACAACAGAATATTTAGCCGCTTCCTTTTTAGACTTAAAGTATCACACTCAAAAGTCTACAATTACCATAGATGCCAATACTTTTGAAAAAAATGCAATGAACGAAATAGGGCTAATACAAGCTATTATTCCAAGATATAGAAGTACGTATTACAATCATATTTTCTCTGGGGGTTATTCGGCTGGATATTACAGCTATATCTGGTCAGGCGTTTTGGATACGGATGCTTTTGAAGTTTTCAAAACAGCCAACTTATTCAATCCTGAAAAAGCAAAATCATTTCGCAAAAACATTTTAGAAAAAGGGGGAACCGAAGAACCAATGGTTTTGTATAAACGTTTTCGCGGTGCAGAACCTAGTGTTGAACCGCTATTGAGAAAACGAGGTTTGGACAGAAAAGAAACCAGCAAATCCTAAAAAAATCCAAAGATTAATTGTTCCAATAAATAAAATATCCTATTCTTAAATTAATTAGAATAGGATATTTTACTTTTTAAACGGTTTTAGTAAACTGTAGCATTTTTTAATTCCCCCAAATTCTATTTTTGAAAACATCAAATGTTTGTCTT
Source organism: Flavobacterium sp. 83 (assembly GCF_000744835.1). Taxonomy (NCBI): domain Bacteria; kingdom Pseudomonadati; phylum Bacteroidota; class Flavobacteriia; order Flavobacteriales; family Flavobacteriaceae; genus Flavobacterium; species Flavobacterium sp. 83. Next base: position 2,356,643 of record NZ_JQMS01000001.1, on the reverse strand, counting down.
AAATGTTGATTAAGCAATAGAAAAATAACGACAATAACCATTAAATAACCAATAACGGTGAAGATTTCCATATTGGACAATAAAACCGATTGTTTTGAAACCGAACTAATGATTTGTTTCATCGCTAATTTATTGGAATCATCTATCGAATAGCCTTTAGCCATAAAACTTCTGGTAATTTGCTCGACACGTATTTGTGTTTCCGGACTTTCGGGAAGGATAAATTGTCTGAATTTTGTAAAATGGGTGTTTTGCAAAAACAATCCTGCGTTTTGAATCATCGCAAAACCCATTATACTTCCCCAAAAACGCCCAGCAACGCCAACAATTCCAGCAAACGGAGCAAAATGTGTAGGAACAGCAGATACGGTGAATAAGACCAACGGAACAAATATTATTCCAACAGCCACACCTTGCAACATATACGGAATCGCAATATCCGAAAAGGAAGCATCCGGCACAAAAAGCAAAGTAAACCAGAAATGAAATACTGCCAAAAGTGAAAATCCTATTATAAAAATATAGCGGGAAGAAACTGATTTAGCCAAAAAGAATCCAGTCAAAATCATTCCAATTATGTTTCCTGTTAAATTTAAATATTGCACATGAGCCACTCTAGAAGGTTCCCAATTCCAAACTACAGCCATCGTACTGTGACAAATATTCAATGTTGCTCTGGCAATATAAAAAACCACTGACAACAACAATCCGGTTCGTAAATTCGCATACCGAAAGACTCGCATATCAAAAGTAGGTCTCTTCACCAGCATTTGTCGGGCGATAAAAAAACCTCCTGTTATTAGTGCAATAATAAGTGCTGCAACAATTTGAGGCGATTCAAACCAATATTTTTTTTGGCCATAAACCACAAAATAACTGCCACACAAAACAGCGGTAAGCACCAAAATAAAACTGGCCCAATCGATTTGATACAACGGAATTTTTTTATGAAAACGATTGTTATTGAAGGTAATCATGACCAAGGCTACACACACAATTTGGAAAAAAGCGGAACCATACGCCATATATTTCCAATCGTAATTCTCTAGTAACCAAACCGCAATATTCATTATAAAAGGAGAAGCCAGCATCAAAGCACCATAATTAAGCGTAAAAGCGATAATTACAGCATTTTTAGACTTAAACCGAGCAATCAAAAACTGTCGCAAAGGTAAAACTGGCAATGCCATCAAGATTCCTTCGGCCATTCGTAACATAATAAACAAAGAAAAATTTTGGGTGTAAGCCGTGAGTATAAATGTTAGCGCAGCTAAGCCATAAATAACCAGAAAATATTTCTTGGTTGGAAAAAACTTAAAAAACCGACTTTCGATAAGAATAGTAGCTAAAAAAGTTCCATAAGTAACACACATGGAAAACTGCAAATCTTCTACTTCTACATCCAAAAAACTTGCCGCATAGGTCACATTAGAAGTATATACTCCCAATAAAACCATGGAATGCAGCATGCAGAAAAAGATAATTGCAATAATAGCCCAATTGGGAACCCAAGATTTAAAAACACTTACTTCTGACATCTGATTATTTGTGTTCGGCGATAACGGTAACATTCATACCGGCTCTAAGAAAGTCCGTTTGTGCATTATTTTCTTTTAATTTTATTCTAACTGGAATTCGTTGTTCTATTTTTATAAAATTACCCGTTGCGTTATCAGGAGGCAATAATGAAAAACGAGCCCCACTGGCTGGCGACAAAGATTCAATTATTCCCACAAAATCTCTTCCGCTTATTGCATCTGCCTTTAGCTCCACTTCTTGTCCAATAGATAAATATTGCAGCTGCGTTTCCTTAAAATTAGCGGTAATCCACTTTTCCTTGCTCACAATAGAAACTAAGGTTTGTCCTTCTTTTATCATCTGTCCTGGTTGCATCATTTTTTTACCCACCCAGCCATCATAAGGCGCCGTAATTACGGTGTAAGAAAGAAACAAAGTCGCATTATCAGCAATCGCTTGTTTGGATTGAATTACTGTCTGAGCTGTTGGAATTTTAGCCGAAGCTTCTGAGGTGTTCAATACTGCTGATTGAATTGTGTTGGCAATTTCCTGATAATGTGCCTGCGCCAACTCGTAATCGGCTTTTACTTTTTCAAGCTGCTGCTCAGTGGCCGCTTCCTGACTTACCAATCCTTTATAGCGATTGTATTCCAGTTTGGTTTTCCAAACTTCCGTTTTTGCAGCTTCTAATTGTGCCTGTCTAACTGAAGTTGTATTAGAAGTTGTTGCGACATTTTTTGCTATCACAATACTATTACTTTTTGCATTTTCAACATCAGCCAATGCCATGTCTAAATGTGCTTTATATTCCCTATTGTCAATTATCAGCAATGTGTCCCCTTTGTGAACAAATTGATTTTCATTATAGCGCACTTCGGTAACATAACCCGTAATTCGAGCCATAATTGGCGTTACATACTGATCCACCTGAGCATCATTAGTTTCTTCGTGATTTTTATTAAAAATATAAAACCAAATCCCTAAAACAATTCCGCCGAGAACCAGCAGACTGGCAATTACGGTGATTAATCTATGAAATGATCGATGCGCTCTTGATGAATTATGAACTTTTACCATATAAATTTGAAACTAAATTATATTAAATTGAAATTATTATTTGTTGAGTAATCCTGCTGTATGAAGCAATTCATACTGTTTCATAACGACATCAATTCTAGTGGAAACTTTGTTGAATTTTGCCTGAAGCAACGCATTATCCGCATCAACCATTTCCGTAATTAAGACCAGCTGATTCAAGTATTTTACTTTTACAATACGGTAATTCTCATTGGCTAAATCCAGTGCTTTTTCCGTAACCGGTAACTTGTCCAGTATTTCCTGATATTGGGTATGATTTCTAAATACTTTATCCACCATCTCATTTTTTACAAGTTCAGATTCATTTTCTTGCAATTCTACTTTTAAATTGGCAACCTGAACTTTGGCTTTATTTTTATACAAACCCGATAAATTATAACTAGCCTCCACTCCTATTTGCCCTATAGTATAGAGATACGGACGATTCAGCGTAAATAACATATAATCAGGATATTTCAGATTATAATTCCCAAAGAAACTCACTTTAGGATAATAGCTTCCTTTGACTATTTTTAACGCTGTTTTTTTAATGTCCACTTCCCTATTTGCGATACGCATTTCTTCGTTTTGAAGCGTCTCTTTAAAATAGAAATCATAATCTTTAAGCGGAGCAATATCAAGCAAACCCGTTGTGTCAATAGCAATTTCTGCTTCTTCGGGCAACTGTAATATTGTTTTTAACTCTTGAAGCGCAATCCTGATATTTTTTTTATTGGTCAATGAATTGAGTTCTCGGTCTGAAAGTTGTAACTCGGAACGTAGCACTTCATTTTTAGTAACCGTTCCAAAGGTTTTAAAAGCTTTCACTTCCTTTAATCGTTCCTGTTCTTCTTTAATGCTTTCGTCAATGATTTTCTGAAGTTCCATCATTTTATAAATTCCCAAAAAAGTTGCTATAACTTGTAATTGAATGTCATTCTGTGTCTTTTCTAGTTTGATTTTGGCAATTTCGTTTTCCTCTTTCGACTTTTTAATTGCATTATTAATTCTATTACCGGCATAAAGCGGCACGTCAAATTTTGTAACTGCATCATATATTACGGTACCAGGTTCTGGCGTATAGGTATGCTTATCCGAGAAAAAACCGCCTTCGTATTCCGTCAAATCTGATAATCGGGAATACATCGCATTAAAATTAACTTCAGGTAAACGAAGATTTTTTGTTTCGGCAATCTCTTTTTCCGAAATATGCTGTTCGATATGAGATTTCTGAATGGTCTTATTATTTTCTTTAGCGATTTTTAAAGCATCATTTAAAGAAATTGCGGTAGCTTGTTGTGCTTGTATTGAAGTGATTCCATGAAAAAAGAGGAATAATAACAATGCATTTTTTGAAAAATTAATTTTCGATTGGCTCCAAAGAACCCATTTTTTAAGAAACATAATATAGATCAAGGATTATGGCGCAAAGTTCCCCAATTTAATTCATGCCTTAAAATCAACTATAGCCAACTATTTATCTATTTCGGACAAATACAAAGCAATAAAATGACTATAACGATTGCAGAAAAGAATGCTACAAAAATTACTTTTTTAATATTTCAATCCCTTTTAAATAATCAGATGGGCGTTGTCCTAAAATTTTGAAAAAAGTATTACTAAATGTTGGAACGCTATTATATCCCACCGCTTGTGCCACTTCATTTACAGAAATTTTTTTTTCGAGTAACAATTCAATTGCTTTTAAAATTCTTCGAATCGTGAAATATTGAATGAATGACATACCTAAATCTTTTTGGAACAAGCGATACAAAGAGCGCTCACTAAACCCAAATCGATTGGCCAAATCAGAGAACAAAATAGGTTCACCCAAGTTTTCATCTAAATAGCTAATGATCTTATTGAGTCTAATATCCTTTGGTAAAGGCAACGATAAAGGTAAATTAGTCAGACAGATTTCTGGCAAAATAGCTTTTATGGCATTGGCAATAGTAAAATTTCTAGTTCCTATTTTCAAATTTCCGTTCCAGCGGTTCGTGAAACGCATCATTTGGAGCAATAAATCATTAATGGGATAAATACCCTCTTTTCCATAAAAGGGATGTTCATTATAATCTATTGGAAAATACAAATTACGCATAATAACATCCTCTGAATTGGGATGAATACTGTGCTTTATCCCACCTGGAATCCAGATAAAATGGCGAGCGGGAAGAAAATACGTTTTGGTTTCAGTGGTAACATAAACAATACCTCCTTCGGAATATAGCATTTGCGCTTTTTCATGCTTATGGGTTGGAATAAATAATTCACCCATCAAATCATGATGGCAATAAATACTTTTTTTATCCGTATCAACCTCTTTTATGTAATATTTTTCTTCTAAAGTTTCAGATGAACCCATGTGACTGAAATGAATATTTTTACGACTTATTACTATATTTATCCAACTCTAAATTTTACTAAAATTGAATAGACAGAAGTCTTATTCTACTAATTAATTTTGGTGTTTTTTTACCAAAAATGCAATTGTGCAGTTGGACAGCATTAGATTTCAAAGTTACAAATACAAAGTTATTGCTGTACAAGAAGTCACTTTATTTTTCAAAAATAAAATGACTTTATGAACCAGTAGATTTACAAAATATTCAGCAAATAAATATTCAGTCCAAAATCCAAAAAGCGATATTTTTCTATTCTATTTTTCTAATTCATACGACATAAATAACTAACTTTGAATAACTTAACTAACATTTATATAAATACAGCTAAACAAGATTCCTAATCTTAAAAATTAAAAATATGAGCGCATTAAAAGACAATGTAATTCCAGGAAATCATGGTCAAATTTTTGGAACAAATGCTATTGAAGAAGTAGATTTGATTTCGATTAAATCGAGCCTATTGCAATTAGGCGGAATAAAAGACGTGCTATTGAACGCTGAAATCTTTCCCAGAGAATTTACCGTACACACCTCAAAAATGGTAGCTATCACTGACATTGAAAACAAAGTAAAATCAGTAGGTTTTCATGCCATTCCAAAAGATTTATTTCAACTTTAATATTTTGGAATAAAAAACCCTTACTATTTTGCTTTTTGCAATTTTCAATAAAATAAAAAAACAACTCCAACGCAATTAATCGCAAACTATTTAAAAAAGACTAAAATGGAAACTAAAAAAACAATTTATCAACTACATGAGGAACATAAAACGTGGCTAAACAAACTTTTGTTTTACAAAGATGAGCTTAAAATTATGGATAAGCGAATTATGGAAGTGGCGGAAAAAAATACTTCTAATGAGGTACGCTCCTTAGCGGATCACTTTAATAACCTGATAGTCATCCAAAAGGAACAAATTGACATCTTAACTCACGAGATTAAAAGTCACGAATTGTTTCTTGAGGCTGCAGTGTTAGATAATCCCAATGCCATTGATAATGAAAAATTTTCTGACCATAAAAAGCATAGAAAAAGTATCGCTGTTTTTGAGAAATTATTTAAAGATTTGAGAGAAGATTTGATCGATTTCTTATCGAAATGGATGTGAGTAGTCTAATTGCAAAAATTAGAAACATATTTTCAAAAAAAGGGTGTTTTCTTCAGCAGTTTTTATTTTCGAATAAATTTAAAATTTTAGCGTTAGGCGTTTCCTTATGAAACACAACTTCAAAATACTTATCGTACTAATGAGAATAGCCAATTAAAAATTTAACCAAAAATTAGTATTCAAAATTTGGTTTTTATTTACCTATATCGTAATATTGCAATATAAATATATAACAATGGGAATTACTAAGTCAGAACATTTCACAGATGAGCAAAACGAATTGGCAATATTGGCGAAAGCCATAGGTCATCCGGCGCGAATTGCCATAATAGAACATCTCATAAAAGTAAACAGTTGTGTATGCGGTGATATCGTAAACGAATTACCATTGGCACAACCTACTGTTTCTCAACACTTGAAGGAGCTTAAAAATGCAGGACTTATTAAAGGTAATTTTGAAGGAAATGCGATTTGTTATTGCCTCAACGAAGAAGGTTTTAATAAAATGAAAGGCTTTTTTCAACATGTCAATTCCTATTTAGAAAACAAGAAAAATCAATGTTGTTAATTTTTAAATTATACAAAAATGAAACTATCAGAAATTAAAAAACAGTTGAGCACGCTAGATAACGTTGCTTTTGAATTGCCAAACGGTAGCTATGTACCAGAGCATTTTCACGTAACTGAAGTGGGTTTAATCACCAAAAACTTTATTGATTGCGGTGGAAAAGTTCGAAAAGAAACCGTAGTAAATTTCCAATTATGGGATGCCAATGACTTTGAACACCGCCTAAAACCACAAAAACTTTTAGACATCATCACACTTTCAGAAAAGGTATTGGGTATTCAAGATTATGAAGTGGAAGTAGAATATCAAGCCGAAACTATTGGAAAATACGACATTGGTTTCAACGGAACAGCATTTACTTTATTAAACAAACAAACCGCTTGTTTAGCACAAGACCAATGTGGCATTCCAGCCGAAAAACAAAAAGTGAAATTATCCGAAATCCCTACGCAATCAAGCTGCTGCACTCCTGGAGGAGGCTGTTGCTAATTTTTTAAAAACTACAATATGACTTTAACCAAAACCATCCTGTTTCCAGAAATTCAAAAAACAATTAGCGCATTAAATTTAGAAAACATAACAGTCGAACGCAAAATCACTTTACAACCGCTTATTGATTTTATTCAAAACAAAGTTACGAACCAACAAGAAGTTAGGTTGAACTTGATTTGTACCCATAATTCCAGAAGAAGCCATTTATCACAAGTTTGGGCACAAACAGCTGCGGCACATTTCAATATAAACAATGTATTTTGTTATTCTGGCGGAACTGAAGCTACAGCATTATTTCCTATGGCTGCCAAAACACTAGAACAATCAGGATTTAAAATCAAGACCATTGCAACAGGAAACAACCCTATTTATGCCATAAAATATGCTGCAAATGAGCATCCTATTATTGGTTTTTCTAAAACTTATGATGATGATTTTAACCCACAAAGCGAATTTGCAGCAATATTGACTTGCTCACAAGCAGATGGTGGTTGCCCATTTATTGCTGGTGCTGAAATGCGTATTCCTATCACATTTGATGATCCAAAAGCATTTGACAACACACCACAACAAGCAGAAAAATATCAAGAACGCAGTTTGCAAATTGCAACCGAGATGTGTTATGTATTCTCCAAAATAAAATCAGAATAATGGCGGCTAAAAAAAGATTAAACTTTCTCGATAGTTACCTTACACTTTGGATATTTCTGGCAATGGCTATTGGTGTTTCTATTGGCTATTTTATACCTTCAAGCAGCGGTTTTATCAATTCTTTTTCAAGCGGGACGACAAATATTCCTCTTGCAATCGGGCTAATATTAATGATGTATCCGCCTTTGACTAAAATTGATTTTTCAAAAATCCCTTTAATGTTTGAAAAACCCAAATTACTGTCGGCTTCTTTTTTAATAACCTGGATTGTCGGGCCGTTTTTAATGTTTTTACTGGCAACATTCTTTTTGAAAGACTATCCGGAATACATGACCGGCTTAATCATAATTGGAATTGCGCCTTGCATTGCAATGGTAATTGTCTGGAATGAATTAGCCGAGGGAAATAGAGAATTAACCGCTGGATTAATTGGAATTAATAGTTTGCTTCAAGTGTTCTTTTTTGGTTTATATGCCTATTTCTATTTAGAAATCATGTTACCCTTATTCGGGATAAAAGGATTGGAATTAAATATTACGGTTGCTCAAATTGCTACAACAGTTGGAATTTATTTAGGGATTCCTTTTGCATTAGCAGTAATTAGCCGCTATGCCATCAAGAAATTCATTGGCGACAAATGGTTCAACCAAAAATTCATACCTTTTGTCTCTCCAATTACATTGATTGCTTTGCTTTTTACAATCGTTGTCATGTTCAGTTTAAAAGGTGAAATGATTGTTGATTTGCCACTGGATGTAATTCGAATTGCCATTCCCCTAGTTATTTTCTTTACCATTATGTTTTTCCTGATGTTTTTTGTTTCAAAAAAAATCGGAGCCAATTATAGAGATGCTGTAGCGCTTTCATTCACAGCATCAGGAAATAATTTCGAACTGGCAATTGCAGTTTCCATTGGTGTTTTCGGTATCAATAGCGGACAGGCATTTGCTGGAGTTATTGGACCATTAGTAGAAGTTCCGGCTTTGATAATTTTAGTGAATGTGGCTTTTTGGTTAAGAAAAAAATACTACCAATCTAAGTAATTTAAAAATAATAAGTACACCGCTTTAAATTAACACAAAGCTCCCAAACACTTTTGGGAGCTTTTTTTTATCCAAATATCATTTTACCTCCCAAATACAGAATGTTTATTTTAATAAAATGGCTCTTTTATTATAAATACCCTATTTAAAACATCCTTTTTTGAATAATTACTAATTAATTTTAAAAACACACAATTAAGTATCTTAATTAAGTATTAATACTTATATTTGCGTAATAATACTTAATTAATGAGATTATGATTAAAGTAATAGTAGTCGGAAACGGCATGGTAGGTTACAAATTTTGTGAAAAATTTATCGCAAAATCAGGACAAGAAGAATATCAAATCACCGTATTTGGAGAAGAACCAAGACGCGCATACGATAGAGTTCACTTGAGTGAATACTTTGCGGGTAAAAGTGCTGACGACTTATCATTATCAACATCAAATTGGTACGAAGAAAACAACATTATTCTAAATACCTCTGAATTAATCACTGATATTAATAGAGATCAAAAAACGATTCATACCCATTTAGAAAAAACACATACTTACGACTACTTAGTTTTAGCAACTGGCTCGGCTGCTTTTGTACCGCCTATTGAAGGTGTTGATAAAGAAGGCGTTTTTGTATACAGAACTATTGAGGATCTGGATGCGATTATGGCTTACGCCAAAAAAATAAAACAAAATGGTGCTACAGAAGCTGCCGTCCTTGGTGGTGGATTGTTAGGACTTGAAGCTGCTAAAGCAGTATATGATTTAGGTTTAAATCCACACGTTGTGGAATTTGCGCCTCGATTGATGCCAAGACAGCTTGACAAAGGGGCGAGTGATATGTTGCAATCAAAAATTGAGGAACTCAATATTAGCATTCACCTGAACAAATCAACACAATATATTGCTGGTGAAGATACCATAACAGGAATGATGTTTGAAGGAGAAAAACTCCTAAAAGTAGACATGTTGGTAATTTCTGCAGGGATTAAACCTCGAGATGAACTAGGAAGAGTTTCCGGACTTGAAGTAGGCGTACGAGGAGGGATTGTTGTAAACAACAAAATGCAATCTTCTGATCCTTATATCTATGCGATCGGAGAAGTAGCACTTTACAATCATATGATATATGGTCTTGTAGCTCCAGGATATGAAATGGCTGACGTAGCTGCTGAACAAATCCTGAAAGGGGCAAAAACGATGAGGGAAACCATCGATATGTCTACACAATTAAAATTAATTGGTGTTGAAGTTGCGAGTTTTGGTGATCCTTTTATAGAAAATGAAGAGGTAACCGCCATTGTTTACGAAAACAAATTCAACGGAATTTACAAAAGAATAAATGTTACCAAAGACGGAAAAACACTTTTAGGCGGGATTTTAGTAGGTGATTCCAGTGATTACAATGCATTATTCCAAATTTACAGCAATGCGATGCCGCTACCTAAAAACCCTGAAGATTTAATTCTTGGTTCACGAGGTGGTGAAACTGCATCTTTTGGAAGCGCAATGGATTTACCTGATACTGCCGTAATCTGTTCTTGTGAAAATGTAACAAAAGGAGCTATTTGCTGCTCTATCATTGATGAAACCTGCACTACTTTTGGAGATGTTGTAAAACATACTAAAGCGACAACAGGTTGCGGTGGATGTAAACCGATGGTAGTTGACCTTGTGAAAGAAACTCAAAAATCATTAGGAAAAGAAGTAAAAGATGTGATTTGCGAGCATTTTGCATACAACAGACAAGAATTATACGACATAGTAAAAATCAATAAATTTACTACCCATGATGAAGTTTTAGGAGTTGTGGGAAAAGGAGATGGATGCGAGGTTTGCAAGCCCCTTGTCTCTTCCATATTCTCCAGTATTTATAATGATACTGCCAATAAACACGTAACAGCACAGGATTCTAATGATAGATTCCTGGCAAATATTCAACGTAACGGAACGTACTCCGTGGTTCCTAGAATAGCAGGTGGAGAAATTACTGCCGACAAACTTATCGTTATAGGTGAAGTTGCAAAAGAATATAATCTTTATACGAAAATTACCGGGGGACAACGAATTGATTTATTTGGAGCTCAACTAAATGATTTACCTAAAATATGGAAAACTCTTATCGATAATGGTTTTGAAAGCGGTCACGCATATGGAAAATCATTACGTACCGTAAAAAGTTGTGTAGGTAATGCTTGGTGCCGCTACGGAATGGATGAAAGTGCCGGTTTTGCTATTGAATTAGAAAATAGATACAAAGGACTTCGTTCTCCTCATAAATTAAAAGGTGGTGTTTCTGCTTGCATCCGCGAATGTGCTGAGGCCAGAGGAAAAGATTTTGGATTAATCGCTGTTGAAGGAGGTTGGAACTTATACATCTGCGGTAACGGCGGAGCTAATCCTAAGCATGCCGTATTACTGGCAGAACAAATTGACAGAGCCACTTGCATCAAATACTTAGACCGTTTCTTAATGTTTTACATCCGTACTGCCGGCCCATTAGTACGTACTTCTACTTGGTTAGAAAAACTGGAAGGTGGATTAGATTACTTAAAAGAAGTGGTTATAGAGGATAGTTTAGGAATTGTAGAAGCATTAGAAACAGAAATGCAAGGCTTAGTGGATACTTTTGAATGCGAATGGAAACAAGCCATTGAAGATCCTGAAATGATGAAACGTTTTAGCCATTTTACCAATTCTGATGAAGCAGACGACAACATTGTTTTTGTGCCATTAAGAGACCAAAAAATGCCTAAATCTTGGTAAGCTTCTGTTTTTAAAACAAATAACTACTACACAAAATACAACTAATTAACTGTTTTCAGCCTATAACTCCTCTCTAAAGAGAGGGATTAAAAGCGAAAAAATTAAAAGATTATTCAAATGGAAAATATTCTAAATCAATACCAAACCGTTTCTCAAAGCGAAGTAAAAATATGGTTCAAGGCAGGAAAAACAACAGATTTTCCAAGTAATGGTGGTGGATGTATCAAATACAAAAACAAGCAGATCGCTATCATAAAATTTGACCGAAGAAACGAATGGTACGCTTGTCAAAACTTATGTCCTCATAAAATGGAAATGGTACTTTCAAGAGGAATGATTGGTTCAGTTGATGAAATTCCTAAAATAGCTTGTCCTATGCACAAGAAAACATTTTCGCTTGTAGACGGATCAAATTTGAATGGTGATGATTTAAAAATTGCAACCTACCCCGTAAAAATTGTAGAAGACGAAGTATTCGTTGGCTTTTTGGAATAATTATGTATCTTTGATTTTAAACATTTCAAATGACAACAACACCATTCCAGAACGCAAGTACATGGATTGATGCAGAGAATGCTCAAGATCCAAACCAGGAAATATACCAATCTACAACCTATCCTAAAGAATTATTATATTCGAATCGAATGTATGAAAGACTAATGGATTTTCATCCAAATGCTTCAGAAGCAATTCAAATCGCCTCTAAAGCACAACATATTTGCCGATGGAAAATAGCAAGAGAATCTTACCCGATGGATCGTGTAGGCTATTTAAAATGGCGCGAAGATTTGAAAAAATTTCATGCTAAAACAACTGCTGCTATTTTAGAAAAAGCAGGTTACACAGAAGAATTTATCGCAAGAGTTTCATTCCTAATCGAAAAAAAATTACTTAAAAAAGACGAGGAAACGCAACTTTTAGAAGATGTTATCTGCTTAGTCTTTCTGGAGTATTATTTAGACCCTTTTGTTCACAAACACGACAGGGAGAAAATGAAAAATATCATTCTGAAAACTTGGAATAAAATGTCTGAAAAAGGACATCAGGAAGCACTAAAAATAAATTTCATTCCTGAAAATCTTGAATTAATAAAAGAAGCTCTTGGACTGTAATTTGACTTCGTTATGAAAAGCAAAGCCAAAGAGTCCGTTGATAAAAGTACTTTCAAAAAATTAAGGCGATTGTATATATTCGCTCTTTTGACTATTGCTATTACAGTAGTATTGAGTCAACTTCTTATTCAATACAACCTTAAAAGGCAGCTTAGTGATTCCCGAATAATAAACATTTCGGGAAAACAAAGAATGTTAAGCCAGAAATTGACTAAAGAAGTTTTAATCTTAAATTTCGTATCTGACAGTACCAAAAGCAAACAAGAAATCTTTCGCATTAATGAAACACTTTCGCTTTGGAAAAACACACATTACAATTTAGAAAAAGGAAATGACAGCCTGGGTTTCCCTAAAGAAAAAAGTGCGAATCTTTTAGCACTATTCACTTCCATAAAACCTCATTTTGATACTATTGTAAGTGCAACCACACAATTTTTAAAAAATAATAAAGAGCATAAAAAGGAAAAAGATAATAACAAATTAGTTCAGACTATCCTTGAAAATGAAGGTGTTTTTCTTTTAAAAATGAACCAAATTGTAAGTGAGTACGACCAGGAAGCACTGGACAAAGTAACACTGCAACGCAAAACAGAATACGTAATATTTGGTTTTACATTATTGATTTTATTTTTAGAATTAATTTTTATTTTTAAGCCTACAAACCAAAAAATAGAAAAGCTAATTTCTAAGCTGCTCCTATCTGAAAAAAAGGCTTTAAAACTGGCCTATAATACGGAGATAATCAGCGAAATAAAGGAAAACTCTGTTAAAGAATTGAAATCACTCAATTATGCCATGGAAAACACATTGCTCTATTGCCGTGTTGCACCAGATGGTTCCCTAATTCATATTGGAGAAAAATTCTCAAAATTACTTCAGTACAACCCCTTTATTTCCGACAAAAAATTCTCGCAAGTATTAACCCCAATAGAAAAAGAACAACATACAATCAATAGGATTCTTGCGGAAAAACAACGCAGTGGCTGGCAAGGAGAACTCAATATTACCAATAGAAAAAGAGAATTACTTTGGCTGGATATATCAATGGTTCCTGTAACCATAAAAAAAGACGAATCCGAATTGTTGATTATCTGTTTTGATATTACCGAACGTAAAAAAGCAGAACAGGAAGTCGAACGATTGAATACCGAAAATGTAACTGATAAAATCAATCAGCAGAAAATAATTTCGAGTAAAATTGTTGAAAATCAAGAAAACGAACAAAATAGAATTGCTAGAGAAATCCACGACGGTATTGGACAAATGCTTACTGGCTTAAAATTCAGTCTCGAAAGCATCAATCTGGATGATAAAGAAAAAGCAGCTCAAAAAATAGAGTACCTGAAAAAATTATCGCTTGACATTATAAAAGGAGTACGAACAGCCACTTTCAACTTGATGCCTCCTGAATTAAGTGACCATGGCATTAATTCTGCTTTGGCTAAACTCGCACAAGAATTATCCAAATTGACTGGGAAAAATATTCTTTTTTATAATAAAACCAATTTTGATCAACGACTGGATTCCTTAATAGAAATCAATATTTACAGACTAACACAAGAAGCGATTAACAACGCTATTAAATATGCTGATTCTACACATATCATAGTTCAATTGTCTCATAGTAATTCTATTTTGAGTATTACCATTGACGATAATGGAAAAGGATTTGATATAAATACAGTCGAGAAAAAGAGAAATAGTGAATCCGGAATGGGATTACTTTTCATGAAGGAACGAATTCAATATATTAATGGTAGGGTTTTTATCAACTCGATTCCAAATGAAGGAACACGCATTACTTTCAATATTCCTATATAATCCTCAGAAATTTACAAAATTCACACTTTTTTCAATTCAAATAAAATAATTTCATTAGAATACGTATCTTAGCCTTAATATTTAGGTTAATATACGTAATAATCAAATTTAAAAATTAAGTAAGTCATGAGTAATACTATTCGAGTTGTTTTGGCAGATGATCATGTATTTGTAAGAGATGGTATCAAATCATTATTAGAAAACGAAGTCAATATAGAAGTTGTAGGAGAAGCCACAGATGGTTTAGAAGCCCTAAAAATAGTAGAAACAACTCAACCTGACTTACTGATATTAGACATTCGTATGCCTAATATGACTGGCATTGAAGTAGTCGAAAAACTAAGAAGTCAAAACAATATGGTTAAAATTGTTATGCTTTCTATGCACGAATCAGAAGAATACGTACTAAAATCTATCAAAGCTGGAGCAGATGGATATTTACTTAAAGGTTCCAGTAAAGAAGAGTTCCTCAAGGCAGTTCATACAGTTGCTAATGGCGGAAAATATTTTAGTGGTGATATTTCTTCTATATTAATTGGTCAGCTTAGTAATCCGGCAGGCACAATAGAAACAAAACAAACATTAGACGAAGAACAGTTGATAACCAAAAGAGAAAAAGAAATTCTTAAACTTTTATTGTCCGGAAAAGGCAATAAAGAAATCGCTGAAGCTTTGGACATTAGTAAACGAACAGCTGAAGTACACCGTTTTAATTTGATGAAAAAATTGAAAGTAAAAAATCTTATGGAACTTTCAAATAAAGCAACTGAATATTCTTTACTCTAATATCCTTTTAAAGATAATTTTTTGCCCCAACCAAAAAAATACGTACTAAATAATATAAAAATACGTATAAATACTTAATTATTATTTAAAACCTGCTTTTTCGCAGGTTTTAAATAAGCTATAATACTTAATTTTGACAAAAAATATAAGTATTATGAAAAATTCAAACTCATTATCCCAATCGCATAAAATTTTGTTTTTAAATACACTTGCATTTACTATATGTTTTGCTTGTTGGACTTTAAATGGTGTTTTAGTTACCTTTTTAGTAGATAATGGTATTTTTAAATGGAGCGTTGTCCAAGTGGGCTGGCTTCTTGGAATTCCAATTCTAACAGGATCTATTATGCGTTTACCAATAGGTATTTTAACTGATAAATTTGGTGGTAAATACGTATTCTCCATATTATTACTCCTCTGCTCTATTCCCTTATTCTTACTTCCATTAGCTGATAGTTTTTTTATGTTTGCCCTTCTAAGCTTTTTGTTTGGTATGGTAGGAACCAGTTTTGCAGTTGGAATTGGATTTACTTCTATTTGGTATCCAAAAGAATGGCAAGGTAGAGCGTTGGGAATTTTTGGAATGGGAAATGCAGGAGCTGCTATCACCACATTCCTTGCCCCTTCCTTATTGAATCATTTTTCAGTAGAAGACCCTCAAAATGGTTGGAAATTATTGCCTGTTATTTACGGTGCAGCCTTGGTAATCATTGGTATTGTTTTCTTGATTTTTACAAAAAATAAAAAAATAGAGAACCAAACAAAAACAGTAACCGATATGCTTCAGTCTTTAAAAAGCGCTAGGGTTTGGAGATTTGGAGCGTATTATTTCTTAGTTTTTGGATGCTTCGTTGCCTATTCCCAATGGTTGTTGCCTAACTTTATGAATGTGTATCAAACCAGTTTAGTTATGGGTGGTTTGTTTGCTACAATGTTTAGTTTACCTTCGGGTGTGATTCGTGCTTTTGGCGGTTATTTATCAGACAAATTTGGTGCCCGAAAAGTGATGTATTGGGTATTATCATCTTCAGTAGTATTAAGTGCTTTGCTGATGGTTCCAAAAATGGATATCACAACTTCAGGTCCAGGTGTTATGGCAGGTAAAAAAGGAACTATAACCGCTGTTACTGAATCGAATGTAACAGTAGGTGATAAAGATTTTCCAATCAATAAAAAGGTTGAAAAAGTAGCCGAAAGTTCTATTTTTCCAACTAAAAATTCTTGGCAAGAAGTCGTTGTTACGCAAAACCAAGATGTTAAGAAAAAAGAATTATTAGCCAAAGGAATTACAGCAATCCATTTTGATGCAAATATGTGGGTATACTTAGTTTTAGTCATCCTGATTGGTATTTCTTGGGGAATTGGAAAAGCAGCCGTTTACAAACACATTCCTGAATATTTCCCGACAGAAGTAGGTGTTGTAGGTGGAATGGTAGGAATGATAGGTGGCCTTGGTGGTTTCTTTGGACCAATTATCTTCGGCTATTTATTGACTGCAACAGGTATTTGGTCAAGCTCTTGGATATTTGTACTTCTGTTTTCAGCAATATGCTTGGTTTGGATGCATTATACAGTAACTAAAATTATGAACGAAAAACAACCTGCTTTATCAAGAGAAATGGAACGTAAAAAATAAAAATATACTTTTTTAAATGGATTATTTGGGTTAAAAAAATTGTTAATAGACACAATAATCACACATTTAAAAAAGAGTAGCAAAACTTTCAATTCCTCTAGAAAGTTTTTACTTTATACACAGGCGTAACACTTTTAATTAAGCTTTATGCCTTGTGTTGAAGCTACAAAAATTAACCGCAAATTCACAGCTTTAAAATCTGTGAATTTGCGGTTTTTGTTTAAAATCGTATTTAAGAAATAATGAAATTAATTTAAGTGTATATTTGAGTTTGATACTAAATGCTTGTGACTTATAAGTTGCGTGTATTTATCAGTTGAACGACAGTTGCCAATAAAACCTTTACTATAACAAACTAATACAAAGGAATGAATTCTAAAAAATATATTATAAAAGGAGATGGATTGCCAAATTGGACAAATCCAATAAGTCACGGAGTCGTAGCAAATAATATGTGTTTTGTTAGCGGACAACTATCGGTAAACGCCGAAGGACAATATGTTTGCGGAACTGCATTAAAAGAAACAGAAATTGCATTTGAAAACTTTTTTGCTGTATTAAAAAATGCTGGATTTGAGAAAGAAGACACTGTATTTATTGACATTGCATTTAGTGATTTAGAAAATTTAACTGAAATAAATCAATTATTCATTAGTTTGTTTCCAGAGAATAGGCGTCCAGCAAGAACTGTTTATGAAGTTCAGAAATTACCATTTGGAGGAAAAATAAAGATTGCAGGAACTGCAGTCAAAGATGTAAAAACAAAATAATGAAAAATTACGGATGGACTACTCTAAGCTCCGCAAAGTGCAAGACTTTGCGCAGCGATAGAGTGATTCCATTCGCAAATAATTTATCTCTTAACGCTATGTTTTAGGTTACATTTTGATCAATCGAATATCAATTTCCCTGTCCACATAATTCCATTCTTCTGTTTTACGAAGTGCTGCTAAAAGATCTTCAAAAGCAGCTGCATCAGCCGGAGCATATTCAAACCAGGTCAAAAAATCAAAAGGTTCACCAATATCTCTTGAATGGAATAACTTCCTGGCAATTGCAGGCAAATATTTCATCCCTATTTGGGTATGCTGCGACTTATTTTCCATTATTTTTCTACGTTCGTCTTGTGCAAGATTCCACCATGCTTCTGATTTTCGGATGGGAATAAATGCAGCTAAAGTAGCTTCGGGTCGACCTAAATCTTCTTGTATAGCAAGTAACTTCTCTTTATCTTCTTTCTCAGTATATCTAAGGTTACTAACAATTCCTTTAAGAGACCAAATTCCTTCATTAGATAAAATTAAGGAACTTGAAACTCTTTTTATGTGAGAAACCGGCTCGATTGATTCTCCTTTCAAAGCAACCATTAAAGTTACTTTCCATTCCCCTGTAGTATCACCTATAAAATCAAAAATTGTAGTATTCATATTGTTTTATTATTACAATTAGCATTTAGTATTTATATAAAAAATCCCTGAAATGGCTCAATATCTCAGGGATTCTTAAATTAACTAAACAAATTAAACTAAACCAAAAAATTAACTTTTATACACCATTCCCATATCTTCGATAGAAAATTTATCGGTTAATAGATGTAATAATTTATCTCTTAACTCTATATATTCGGGCATTTTTACGATTTCGATTTTGTTTCTTGGTCTTGGCAAATGAACCTCAACTATTTCTCTGATAGTGGAAGCCGGACCGTTATTTAGCACCACAATTCTATCCGATAAAAATAAGGCTTCTTCAATATCATGCGTAATCATGATAATTGTTTTGTCTCTGTTATTTAAGTTCCATAATTTCAGTACTTCGAGTTGCATGGAACCTTTGGTTAGGGCATCCAGCGCTCCGAAAGGCTCGTCCAATAATAAAACCCCCGGATTTATTGAAAATGCTCTTGCTATTGCTACTCTTTGTTTCATTCCTCCAGATAATTGTCCTGGCAATTTATCTTTGTGCTCGTATAAATTAACCATTTTAAGGTTCTTCTCTACAATTTCATGTTTCTCTTTTTTAGAACAATTCATTACAGAATCAACTGCTTGAAAAATGTTTTGTTCTACCGTTAACCAAGGCAATAAAGAATAATTTTGAAATACAATTCCACGATCTGGTCCTGGTCCTTTTATTTTTTGATTGTCTAATTCAACCGTTCCGCCTGTTGGCGTAATCATTCCTGCAATAGCATTCATAATGGTAGATTTTCCACATCCTGAATGCCCAATGATGGATACAATTTCTCCTTTTTTGATAGAAAGATTAATATCTCTTACTGCAACATATTTCCCTTTTGGAGTTGGAAACGAAATTTCCAAATCTTTGATTTCTAAATAGCTCATGATCTTTATATTTATATGATTTAATGATAAAAAATTAAATCGATGTTGGTTTATAGTGAATTGCTCGTTTTATGGGTTTGCGTGAGTGATGGCAGTGGAGCTCTTTTATATAATTGTACCGCCTGAAAAGGCCGTTCAATTATATAAAAAGCGGGAACGTACAGCACGACCCGTAGTTTTTACGGAGGGGCACGCCCAGATTATTATGCTTTGTAAGCTACTTTATTTTCGATATAAGTAAATAATTTGTCAAAAAGCAATCCTACAATACCTATGATGATAATGGCTGATATTACTTTTTCTAAGCTTAATGCATTCCAGCTGTCCCAAACAAAGAACCCAATTCCTGCACCACCAGACAACATTTCGCCGGCAACAATTACCAACCATGCAACACTGATACTTAAACGCAATCCTGTAATGATATGTGGCAAACTGTACGGAATTAAAATTTTGGTCAGGTAACGCATTTTGGAAAAACCAAAAGCTTTTGCTACGTTTTTATGGTCTTGCGGAATCGATGCTACCCCAAAAGAGGTATTAATAAGTGTAGACCACAATGAGGTAATGAAAACAATAAATATGGTTGCCATACCAGTATCTTTGAACACAACTAAACCTATAGGAAACCAAGCCAACGGGGAAACAGGTTTTAAAAGCTGAACGATTGGGTAAAAAATTTGTTTACATATTGAACTTGCTCCCATCAATATCCCAATAGGAATAGCGATTAAAGAACCCAATAAAAATCCCATTAGCACTGTTTTTATGGAACTGAATAATTGTAATCCAATTCCTTTATCATTAGGACCATAATCATAAAAAGGATCTCTTACCATTTCATACAAAACAGTCAAAGTAGCTTTTGGACCAGGAAGAGCATCTTTAGTATAATAACTAAGTAAACTCCAAAATCCTGCAAAAACGAACAAACCTAAACTGGCTAATGCCAATGATTTTATTTTTACAAGTGCTATATTAAGGATCAATTTGAATTTAATATTTTCAGATGCTACAGCAGTATTGCTTTCGGTCGAAACGCTATTTACTTGGTCTAAGGCATCAACGGTTAATGTGTTTTTATCAGACATTTTATTAAAATTTAGTTCAATTGTGTGTTTTGTATTCTTTAAAAACCCGCTCTATTTTACTGTAGCCACACACTGGAGTGCATTGCTACAGTAATTAAGGATTCCGTTTATTATAATCTATCTTTTTACAACTTTTAAGTACGCTGCAGGGTTTGATGGGTCAAAAACAGTTTTATCCATTGTAAGAGAAAAAGGTTTCATATCATCATTTGGAATTTTCACTTTCATGCTTTTTGCTACTTCTTCATATAAATCTTGTAATATCAATTTATCAGCAATTGCAGCATAATTAGGAGCTTCTTTCAAATAACCAAATCTTACAAACTGTGCCATAGCCCATATAGCATATGATTTTCTAGGATAGTTTACCATACCCCCTTTGTGAAATAACATGTAATTATTAGTATACACTTCTGTCCCTTGATTGCAACCTAAATTATAATCGCCCATCAATCTGGCTTCAATTACATCAGCCGGAGCGTTTACATAAGGTGCTCTACCAATGATTGCAGCCGCTTTTTTGCGATTTGAAGGATTGTCTAACCAGATACATGCTTCCATAACTGCTTTCATAACTTTAACTAAATCAGCCTTACGTTTAGTGCTAAAATCTTTATTTACCACCAAAGCTTTTTCTGGGTGATCTTTCCAAATATCTTGAGAAGCGATTTGAGTAAAACCTATTCCTTGTTTTACAGCAACGCCACCCCAAGGCTCCCCTACACAAAATCCGTCCATATTACCAACTTTCATATTAGCAACCATTTGTGGAGGAGGAATTGTAATGATTTTTACCGCTTTTTGATTTAAACCTGCAATTGACATCCAGTTACGCAACCATAAATCATGCGTTCCACCAGGGAATGTCATGGCAAAAGTCACTTCTTTTTCGGCTTTTAATTTAGCAGCAACCACCGGTGCTACTTTATTCATTTGCTTGAAGCCTACTTTTCCACAAAAATCATTAGAAAGCGTTATGGCTTGACCGTTCACGTTTAACATCATAGCAATTTTCATTTCAGATCCTGCTTTTCCTCCTACTCCAGTGTACACTGAAAAAGGCATGGTATATAAACAATGTGCTCCGTCTAATTCACCTGTTAGGATTTTGTCACGAACATTTGCCCATGACGATTCTTTGGTTACTACAACCTCAACTCCGTATTTTTTGAACAGCCCTAGTTCCTTAGCCATAACAATTGGCGAACAATCCGTTAAGGGAATAAAACCCAATCGTACTGGATCATTTTGAGCATTTATTGTTGTAAAAGCCGAACCCAATACTACTAACAAGGCTAACGCAACTCTTTTGAAAACCTTTGTTATTTGTTTATTTGAATTTTTCATTTTATTTGTTTTAAAAATTGAATACTATAATTTATTTTTTGGCTAAAAAGTTTGGTTTAATATTTAGCATCACATAAGCAAATTGTGGGCTAAGATCTGGGTTTGTAACATTTTTAACTGCTGCAGATGCCATTGAATTAGTAGCTTTCATAATAGAATATCCCGCTTCTATGTTGATCATTTTAGTCATGTTATATTTAACTACCATATCTACTTCAGTACCTAAATAAGAACTTAATTTTCCTCCAGCGCCATTTGATAATGTATTCGCCGCTTCAAAACCATGAAGATCTAATTGTAAAATAAGGTTGTCTCTCATATTGTATTTAGCTTTGAAGAAGTAGTTTAACAATCCTTGTTTTCCAAAACCATTAGCAGCGTAGAAATAATCCATACTTCCCCAGAATTTGTGAGGTGTTCCGTAAAGTGGGTCAAAACGATTGTTATCAGTTGTAGCAGTAACTGTTTTTGTCCCGTCATCACCAGATAAATAATCAATTCCAGGTCCTACAAATAATTTTCTTCCTACTTGTAATGTTGATGTTACAGAAGCTAGATTAGCACTTATAGATCTTCCGTCTTTGTCATGTCCTCCTTGGTGGTATGCGCTTCCAGTTAGATTGAATTTTCTGGTAACATTAGTATTAAAGTAAAAACCAGTAGTATTGCGACTCCAAACTCCTTCTCCATAAACTTTAGTCGTTACTGCAGGTGTCCCAGAAGTTACAGTAGTATATTTATTAAAGTCATCTTTAAAGAATAAAAACGAAATATCACCAAAAGAAAGTTTCTTTCCTAAATACGCATATTGAAATGATTTATACATCGTACCAATTCCATTTGTACCAGCGCCATAAGCAGTAGGAACTCCGTTGTAAACATTACCAGTGTTCAGTTCTTTATTTTGGTTAAATGCAGCTCCAACATCAGCAATCCAACCTTTATTTGCAAATTTGAATACAATTGCATCATGTCTTCTACCTTGTTGCAACCAATCTAAACCTCCTAATACTTTTTGGTCATCATAAGAAATTTCCTGACGACCTATTTTTAAAGATAAATTTTGAATGCTGCTAATTGTATCGTTTAACATAATCTCTCCCCAAGCCTCGTGCAATAGAATCCCATTATTTGCTTCAGTAGTTGTTCTGTTTATAGAAGAAGCATCCTGACCCCAAACACGTACGTCTTGTAATGCCATAAATACTTTAAATCTATACCCAGTGAATCCTATATTTAATCGTGCTCTTTGAGAATTGAACAAACCGGCTTTTTCTCCATCTTTTTGCAAAGTTCCTTGACCTGCTCTTATTTCGGTTCTCTCTCTAATTTGTCCTGTTGCAGTTAATTGAGCTTTCGCTTCATTATGACTTAAAAATGTTAAGGCGATTCCCAAGAAAATAGATTTTGAAAGATTTACTCTTGAAACTTTTCCAATTTTTAATCCTTGAGCATCCAGTAATGTGGTTTTAAACTTTTGCATAATCATATGTTTTAATTAGTATGAAGCAAATTTACGTAAGTACTAATACTTAGATGCAATATAGAAAACAGATACAAATAGCTTTTTAACACCGTGAAATAGAGAAGTAAGACAGTTTATTAACTGCTAAAAAGCAGTTAATAACACGCATCCCGACTATAGCTTGACTTGAGCAGAATTAAATACGTAGAAAAAAATACGCATTTATAAAATTTGATTGGGTAGTATTTTAATAATTGACTTTTAAAAGTAGCTGAGATCAATTATTTTGTAGAAAAAAAAATAGGAAGAGTAAAAAACATAATAGGTCTAAAAAAACAAAAATCTAAAGGTATTTGTGTTCCTCTATTTCCATTTTTAATTTATCGGTATTAATTAATCCGATTTTCTTGCCAACGGTTTTAATAAGTAATTCTCTTTTCAAGCTTGAAATCACCCGTATTACTTGCTCTTCAGTAGTTCCAGCAAAATCAGCGATTTCTTTTCTGGACAAATCAACTCCTATTACACCATTGGACTGACCAAATTTCCTATCAATATACAACAAGGTATCAATTACTCTTTCTCGTACATTCATATGTGCAATTTTCCGAATATTATTCTCGCTTTTATTCAGTTCTTCTGCATAAAAGAGCATTAAATCAAAGGTTAAATCAGGAACATTATGAAGTATTTCCAGCATATCTTCATTACTAAAATTACATAACACTGTGTTCTCTAAAGCATAAGCTCCGATAAGATAACGCTTGCTGGTACCAAAACCTCTAAAACCTATTGTATCTCCGTCCTTAGTTAATCGCACAATTTGTTCTCTTCCGTTGATACCTGTTTTTACCGTCTTTACCTTTCCTTTGTAAATAAAGTACAAACCTTGAATTGGCGCGCCTTCAATGATAAATTGTTGCGTTTTTTTACAGGTAAAACTGCGTTTTCTATCAATATAATTTTTCATTTGTTCTAAATGAATGTGTTTCTTAATAAAACAATTTTCATTTACACAGGTACTACAAGTAGCTAATTCTTCTTTCATACGAAACTAATATTTGTTTTTAAAAAGCAATATCGCATCATCATTTTTATAAGTATTTCTACTTTGAAACAAGGCGATTTCTTAGGTAAAATTTAAAATCGGTCCCAAATAATTTGGCACTAAATATTTATTTTACCCAAAAATATAAAATAAAATTCAATTAATACGTATTAATACGTAAAAATACTTATTTTTACACTTTCGTAAGATACTAACAGATCATTATACTAAGCTTTCATTATTAATAAAGAAATTCAATAATGCAAAATTCAGAAATCAAAACTACGTGTTCCTATTGTGGAGTAGGATGCGGAATTATAGTAACCAATGATTCTAAAAATGGAGTCACTGTCAAAGGCGATAAAGACCATCCGGTAAACAGAGGTATGCTTTGTTCCAAAGGAATGAACCTACATTACGTAGTCAATGATACTTCCGACCGAATCCTGTATCCAGAAATGCGATGGAGTAAATCCCACCCTATGGAAAGAGTGAGCTGGGATACCGCTCTGGATCGCGCAGCAGCAGTCTTTTCTTCCATCATAAAAAAACACGGCCCGGATAGTGTAGGGTTCTATATTTCCGGACAATGCCTTACTGAAGAATATTACTTGGTTAACAAACTGGTAAAAGGATTTCTGAAAACCAATAATATCGATACCAACTCCCGTTTGTGCATGAGCTCAGCGGTGGCAGGATACAAAAAAACATTTGGTGAAGATTCTGTACCAATCGCTTACGACGATATTGAACTGGCAGATACTTTTTTGATAACCGGAGCCAATCCTGCTTGGTGTCACCCTATTCTTTTTAGAAGATTGGAACAACACAAAGAAAAAAATCCGAAAGTAAAAATTATCGTTGTTGATCCTCGTAAGACGGATTCAGCCTTAGCTGCCGATTTACATTTACAAATCATTCCGGGCACAGATATTATTTTATACCATGCTTTGGCTAAAAGGCTAATCGAAAAAGGATATGCCGACAATGATTTTATTAAAAACCATACTGAAAATTTCAAATTATATAAAGACCTTGTTCTTTCCAGCTCTTTAGAAAAAGCTGCGAAACTTTGTGGCGTCCCCTTGAATGACATCAAATTAGCTGCTGACATCATTGGTAAAGCCAAAGGATTTCTTTCGCTTTGGGCAATGGGACTAAATCAAAGCGCTATTGGCGTAGACAAAAATACCGCATTACTCAACCTTTCTTTACTAACCGGACATATAGGAAAACCAGGATCCGGACCATTTTCATTGACTGGACAACCAAACGCAATGGGCGGCCGTGAAGTAGGCGGAATGGCTAATTTACTTGCTGTTCATAAAGAACTCAATAATCCCATACATCGTAAAGAAGTTGCTGATTTCTGGGGAGTTGATGGGATTTCTGAAAAACCGGGATTAACGGCAACAGAGATGTTTGAAGCTTTAGAATCTGGAAAAATGAAAGCGATTTGGGTTATTTGTACCAATCCGTTAGTGAGTTTACCCGATTCTCGCAGAGTCGAAAAAGCATTGGCAAATGCCAAATTTGTAGTGGTTCAGGATATTTCTCATAACGCTGATACATCAAAATTTGCCGATTTATTATTGCCGGCAGCAGGTTGGTTAGAGAAAGAAGGAACAATGACCAATTCTGAAAGACGAATTTCTTATTTGCCAAAAGGCATCAATGCACCAGGGGAAGCATTACCTGACGTGGAAATTCTGACTCGTTTTGCTAAAAAAATGAATTTTACCGGATTCAATTTCAACAGCACTGAAGATATTTATAAGGAACATTGTCTAATGACAAAAGATACAAACATTGATATTTCCTTTTTAAATTACAATCGTCTAAAAAACGAAGGTACTTTTCAATGGCCCGTACCTGATTATGGACATCCTGGAACACCTCGTTTGTTTACTGATAAAAAATTCTACACGCCTTCACAAAAAGCTATTTTTAATATCCCAACGGCTATTGAAAATACATCACAACAACCTAATAATGAGTTTCCGTTTATCTTAACTACAGGACGTATTCGTGACCAATGGCATACGATGACTAAAACTGGTAAAGTATCCAGATTGATGACGCATATCCCAAGCCCGGTACTTGAAATAAATCCTATTGATGCCTACAAAGCATCTATAAATATTGGAGATATCGTAGTGGTAACCAGTAAAAACGGAACTGTTCGGGTAAAAGCAAAAGTTACTGATACCATTAAAGAAGGGGTTGTTTTCTTACCGATGCACTGGGGAAAACAATTGGAAAATGATTTGAACAGAACCAATAATTTAACCAACACGCTTGTAGATCCTGTATCAAAAGAGCCTGATTTTAAATTCACCACTGTTGCTGTTGAAAAATATATAAAACCTTTCGAAAAAATCGCCGTAGTAGGTGCTGGAGCAGCTGCCTTCCGATTCATTCAAAACTACAGGGAAATCAATACTTCCGATGAAATTATTGTTTTTTCGAATGAGGAAAATCCGTTCTACAACAGGGTTTTACTACCGGAATATGTAACTGCGGAACTTTCTTGGAAACAACTTTTGAAAATAAAAGATGATTCTTTAAGCAAGTTAAATATCACCATGAGATCCGGTGTTTCAATTGACAACATCAACACCAAAGAAAATATAATTCTCGATAGTAATGGCATCACCCATTCTTTTGATTCTTTAATTTTAGCAACCGGAAGTAGGCCTTTTGTTCCTGAAAATGCACAGTTGCATTTGCCTGGACGATTCACTATCAGAAAAAAAGAAGATGCAGACCGATTAAAAAACTATCTGGATAATACTAATTTAACTCCCGAAGAGCAACATGTAGTTATTGTAGGTGGTGGATTATTAGGATTAGAATTGGCCGCAGCCTTAAAACATAAAAAAGTAAAAATCACGATAATTCAAAGGGCTTCCCGTTTAATGGAACGTCAACTAGATAGAATTTCGAGTAAATTACTTGCTGAAGAAGTACAACTACGTGACATTCAAATTTATTTTGATAATGAAGTCAGTACTGTATTCGAAACCGACAATCAAAATGAAATAGAAATCGCCCTGAAAAGTGGTCGAATTATCACTGCCAATGCTATTGTGTATACTATTGGTACCATTCCAAATATAGAAATAGCCAAAGAATCCGGGATTTCCTGCGGACGTGGTGTAAAAGTAAATCAGTATTTACAATCATCGATTCCAAACGTATTCGCCATTGGTGAAATAGCCGAATTCAACAATCAGTTATTCGGAATTACTTCGGCTGCTGAAGAACAAGCGGATGTATTGGCAAATTATATGGCCGGAGATATCAGCAGTTTTTATAAAGGTTCGGTTTTGATGAATATCCTAAAACTGGAAGACATTAATTTATGCAGTATAGGAGAAATCGAAATCCCGGACAATGACGATTCGTATGAAGAAATTGTGTTTGCTGATTTAGGAAAAAGATATTATAAAAAATGTATCGTCAAAAACGACTTATTAGTTGGTGCAATTTTGATGGGGGATAAAAATGAGTTTGCCGAATTCAAAACCATGATTGAAAGCAAAATCGAATTATCTGACAAAAGAAATACCTTGCTTAGAGGAAGTTCGAATACGAAACCAGTAATTGGTAAATTAGTTTGTTCCTGCTCCCAGGTAGGAAGCGGAAATATTGAAGAAGCCATAAAAAGTGGCGTGACCAATTTCACCGAATTATGCAAAACTACTGGTGCCGGATTAGGTTGTGGAAGTTGCAAAACAGAAGTTAAAGAAATTTTAGCAAAAATTAAATAGTTTTTGTTTCAAGTTTAAGGTTTAAATACGAAACCTTAAACTTGAAACCTTAAACTTGAAACTATATAAATTATGGAATTGACAAGACTAATAGTAAAAGGAGGCGTTATTTCACCGGGTGAATTACGTGGAATTGTAAACATGGCTTTAGAACAGGGATTGGAATCTATCTCCTTTGGTTCTCGACAAGATATTATATTCCCTAAAGGTTTTACCCTAATTGAAAAGGAAAAAACAGGTAAGAATCATTTTGTTTATCCCAATGAAAAAAGTGGAAACAACATTGTTTCTTCCTATGTTTCTACTGATATTTTCAGAAATACACCTTGGCTTACCGGAAATAAGTTTTTATATATTCTAGAGCAATTTAAGGAACAACCCAAGTTAAAAGTTAACATCACCGATCCAAAACAACAATTAGTTCCTTTGTTTACGGGACACATCAATTTTATTGCTTCGGACCATGAAGATTATTGGTTTCTATATATTCGTTTGCCTAATTGGGATAAAATGGAAATGTATCCCGTACTGATTTACAGTTGGAATATAGCCGAAGTATATTATGCCATTGAAAAAATACTCGAAGAAGAACCTGATTCTGTCGATATGATTTTTCAATTGCTCAGCGATGCTTTGGACACTAATAACAGAACTATTGACAAACCATTGAACATTCCGTTTTATCCATTTCCGTATTATGAAGGAATGAACCGATTGGGAATTGATCAATATTGGTTGGGATTATACTGGAGAAACAATCTATACGATTTAGATTTTTTGAAAGAAATGTGCGATTTATGTTTTGATTGCAAAATTGGTAAAATATGCATCACACCATGGAAATCTTTTATCGTAAAAGGGATACCAAAAGACAGAAAATTAGATTGGGAAAAATTCTTGGGAAAAAAAGGAATTAACGTGCGTCATTCTTTATTGGAACTCAACTGGCATTTACCGGTTGCGATGGAATGGGCATTAAATCTGAAGACTTTTCTGGTTCGAACGCTGGATCAGTTCGACATTAGTACCTACGGACTTACCTTTGGTTTATCAGAATACAATAGGGACGGACATTATTTCACTTCGATTGTAGTTGAAAAAAATGAACTGCCAAAAGACTTAGAATCCATCAAAATTAGAGATACGTACAATGTTTTGTATGCCAAAAATTTTGACCCCAATACCAAAGACTATATTGTTCATACCCAAGACGTAGATAAACTGGAATTACCAACCATTTTGATTGAATTGAGCCGAAAATATTTTGAGGATTTAGGAAATCAAATTGTTGAAGTACCTACCACAGCCACCAAAAAAGAAAAAGCAGCGCAAGATATTCATCAATGTCCAGAGTGTTTGACGGTTTACAATTCAGAATTCGGAGATGTAATTCAAGGAATTGAAAAAGGGGTTTTATTTAAAGATTTACCGGAAGACTATTGCTGTTCTTTATGCGAATCACCTAAAATAAATTTTATAGCTTTGACAGGAGAAAAACTTAACACGCTATAAAAAAGCTTTTTTACAAACATAAACAATTCATAAAATGAACACTACTTTCAAAACAGTAAGTTCCTCTCATATCACTATTTCTGAGTTAATGTTGCCTTCGCATACTAACTTTAGCGGCAAAATACATGGAGGTTATATTTTATCACTGCTCGATCAAATTGCTTTTGCCTGTGCTTCAAAATTCTCCGGCAATTATTGCGTAACAGCTTCTGTAGACACCGTGAATTTCTTGAAACCTATTGAAGTAGGTGAACTCGTTACTATGAAAGCCAGTGTAAATTACGTGGGAACGAGTTCGATGATTATTGGTATTCGTGTAGAAGCTGAAAATATTCAAACCGGAGTCATAAAACATTGCAATTCTTCCTATTTTACAATGGTTTCCAAAGACAAAGACGGAAAAAATGCCCCTGTTCCCGGATTAATCCTTACGAATCTAAAAGAAGTAAGTCGGTTTCAAAACTGTGTCAAACAAATCGCTCTGAAAAAAGAAAGAGAATACCAAAAGAGCGTTTCTACCTTTGGATCCATCGAAACTATTTTGAGTTTAAATCAATATAATGTAAAAGTGGAGTTGCAGTAGTGACTATTGGTTTTCTAAAATAAAACAACAACATTTTACCTATTAGACAATTTAGCAGAACCCCGTTACAAACGCTATATTTAGTTTTTGTAAGTAGTAGTTTCTCGTTGCATACAAGAACCAGTGGCTGTTTTATTGTAATTTTTGTTTTAATTTTATTTCCATTTTTTCAAGCGTCGCATTACTAATTGCATCAGAAAAATGTCGATGAATATAAATATTTTCAAATTTATTTAAATCACTTATGCTCATTTCACTTTTATCTAACTCGGCGAATTTTATAAATAATCCCGTTTTTCTGTACAAGAATTTAAAATCTTCTATCAATCCCCAAGCGATGAATATTGTTTTGTCAAAGTCGTTTAATAAATTATCTAATTCGATTAAGTGATTTCTATTTTCTTCTGAAATTAAATACTCTAAGAAAATTTTATTATTTGTTTTCGCCATTCCTGTAGTTGGAAATCCAATTAGTTCAACGAATGATATTTTGCTTGATGCTTCGTTGTCAACTTTTAGTTTAGAAAATATTTTATGATATCGTTTTCCGTCACCTTTATAGTTTGGCAGCAAAAAAGGGTGATGTATATTATGCGTTTTCCAAAAAGTTACTCCATCAGTTAAATATTCAGAAACGAAATTGAACATTTCTTTACTTTCTACATCAACTGCCCAATTTGGATCTCTGCCAACAAATAGAATTTTTGCATCAACTGGATTTGCTCCTTGATAATTTCTTTTTGAATAAAGCTCATTTAGTAATTTTGACGGATGCTTTTCGAATATCGATTTTTCCACTTTTTAAGATTTTTATTGCATTAAAAGTCTTGATTTTTCTTCGGTTTAAAAAATTACCGCTAACATATACACGCAACATTAGAGAGCTTTTTTACCTCGCTAATTTATACTATTATATATTACAATGAGCAAATTACCCCATTCTTTCTATTAAAACCCTAAGAGTTAACTTTAATCTCCAGATACTCCGATTTTCTTTTATTTAACCCGTTGGGTGTAATTAATTTTTGATGATAATTTTCGTCATTTCGAGTGATTTTCGATAGAAAATTATATCGAGAACTAGAAAGTTATTATTAAAAACGGTTCTCGATACATTTTTTGTTCCGTTTTACTCCACAAAAAACACTCGAACTGACGTTTTGAATAATTGCACCCAACGGGTTTATTTAATAATTTCCATAAGCTGATTGCATAACGGATAGCAGTTACTGTTATAGTTTTTATCTATTAATAAAATATTTTTGATAAATAAAAATAGCTAAATTAGCATAGGAATTTATAAAACATCTAATCAATCATATTATGGAAAACAACAATTTGGACACATCAGCAGGTAAGTGTCCGTTTTCAGGGGACAGTACTCCAAAACAATCTGCAGGTTCAGGAACCAGAAACAGTGACTGGTGGCCCAATCAATTGAAATTAAGTATTCTTCGCCAACACTCATCCCTAACTAATCCTATGGGTGACGAATTCAATTATGCAGAGGAATTCAAGAGTCTTGATCTGGATGCGGTAAAAAAAGACCTATTTGACTTAATGACTAGTTCTCAAGAATGGTGGCCGGCAGATTATGG
Source organism: Flavobacterium sp. 83 (assembly GCF_000744835.1). NCBI lineage: Bacteria > Pseudomonadati > Bacteroidota > Flavobacteriia > Flavobacteriales > Flavobacteriaceae > Flavobacterium > Flavobacterium sp. 83. The sequence goes on along the minus strand of NZ_JQMS01000001.1, from coordinate 2,324,899 downwards.
TCACTACGGACCCTTTTTTATTCGTATGGCTTGGCATAGTGCAGGAACGTATCGTATTGCTGACGGACGTGGTGGCGCAGGTTTTGGTACCCAACGATTTGCACCGCTAAACAGCTGGCCTGACAATGCCAACCTAGATAAGGCTCGTTTACTATTATGGCCAATCAAACAAAAATATGGTAAGAAAATTTCATGGGCCGACTTGATGATTCTTACTGGAAACTGTGCGCTGGAGTCGATGGGCTTCAAGACCTTTGGTTTCGCTGGCGGCCGCGCCGATGTTTGGGAACCAGCCGAAGATATCTATTGGGGTTCTGAAGGAAAATGGTTGGACGACAAGCGTTATACTGGTGATCGCGAATTAGAAAATCCACTTGCGGCTGTTCAAATGGGGCTTATTTACGTGAATCCTGAGGGACCTAACGGTAACCCTGATCCGTTGGCTTCTGCTCGAGACATTCGGGAGACGTTTGCGCGTATGGCTATGAATGACGAAGAAACAGTAGCGCTTATGGCCGGCGGACACACTTTTGGGAAAACCCATGGTGCTGCCGATCCAAACCAATACGTGGGTCCAGAACCTGCAGCAGCGCCTATTGAGGAGCAAGGTCTTGGTTGGAAAAACACATTTGGTACCGGAAATGGAGAAGATACGATTACCAGTGGTCTTGAAGGTGCTTGGACTACTACGCCTACTAAATGGAGTAACAATTACTTCGAAAACCTTTTCAAATTCGATTGGGAACTATCCAAAAGTCCAGCTGGTGCGCACCAATGGAAACCAAAAGCTGGTGCTGGTTCCGGTACAGTTCCGGATGCTCACAACCCTTCAAAAAGTCATGCACCAACGATGCTAACAGCGGATCTCGCCTTGAGAGTTGATCCTATTTACGAACCCATTTCAAGGTATTTCCACGAGAATCCTGATAAGTTTGCTGATGCATTTGCTCGTGCTTGGTTCAAATTGACGCACCGCGATATGGGACCAATAGCGCGTTACCTTGGTCCGGAAGTCCCTACTGAAGAACTAATTTGGCAAGACCCAATTCCGGCCGTTACCCATCAGCTAATTGATGACAATGCCATTGCTACACTTAAAGCAAAAATACTTGATTCAGGATTATCTGTATCTCAATTAGTCGCTACTGCTTGGGCTTCGGCAGCAACGTTTCGTGGCTCTGATAAACGTGGTGGTGCAAACGGTGCTCGTATTAGATTGGCTCCTCAAAAGGATTGGAAAGTCAACAATCCTGGGCAACTGGCTAAAGTATTGAATACCCTTAGTGAAATCCAAACTGCATTCAACAGTTCTCAGTCTGATAATACATTAGTTTCAATGGCTGACTTAATAGTTTTGGCAGGATGTGCAGGAATTGAGAAAGCTGCAGTAGCTGCAGGTCAGTACGTAAAAGTTCCTTTTACTCCCGGAAGAGCCGATACATCACAAGAACAAACAGATGTGGAATCCTTCGCAGTCCTTGAGCCTGAAGCAGACGGTTTCCGCAATTACGCTAAGACGAAATATACGGTATCTGCCGAAGAAATGCTGGTTGACAAAGCACAATTACTGACCTTGACCACACCAGAAATGACGGTTCTTGTTGGTGGTTTGCGTGTTCTTAATGCCAACTTTGACCAATCACAAAACGGTGTTTTCACGACGCGTCCAGAAGTGCTGACCAACGATTTCTTTGTCAACCTACTCGATTTGGGTACAACTTGGAAAGCGGCTTCAGAAACGGATGATTTGTTTGTAGGCAGTGATCGCAAAACAGGCGGATTAAAGTGGATTGGAACTCGTGTTGATCTTATTTTTGGTTCAAACTCTGAGTTAAGAGCATTAGCTGAAGTTTATGCTAGTGCTGATTCGCAGCAGAAATTCGTAAGTGACTTTATAGCAGCTTGGAACAAAGTGATGAACCTGGATCGTTTCGACTTGGTTTAATTTCAATCTTGCATTATAATACAAAAAGGTGGTCTTAACGGACCACTTTTTTTGTTTCCAAATCACTATTTATAAATCAAAAAAGTGAATCGGTGGCAAATAAATCGCTTTCAAAAAAGAAAGTGAATACCCAAGTAGCATTGCAGTAAATTCGACCTATTTTAAATAAAAAAATGGGTATTTATTTTACAAAAACTGATTGTAAAATAAGTACCCATTTCTACTATAAAAACTTCAATTATCAAGAACTGAAGCCCCAGTAATAAACTTCTTTCTATTTCAAAGCACTGCTATCCACTCTTGACGGTGTATCTTTTCCGTTAATGATACTAGAAGAACTGATGGCAATAGCTTTGATAATTTCAGTCATGTTATCCATATCCAAAGTTTCTATTTCATCACTTGCTTTGTGGTAATTCGGTTCGCTGTCCATTTTAGACGTAGAAATCGTATGTGCAGGAACACCCAGTTTTGCCAGAGTCGCGTTATCGGAACGATAGAATAATTGTTGTTCCGGATAAGGATCCGGATAAAATTTAAACGCTGATCCCTGTAAATTTTTCTGCAATATTTCACCCATATTTGATTTCTCAAAACCAGTAATATAAGCCGAATTTTTACCCCATTTTGATTCGGTTCCAATCATCTCCAAGTTAAACATAGCCATAACTTGATCCGGGTTTAATTGTTTCGAAAAATATTGAGAACCATAACCGCCTATTTCTTCTGCTACAAATGTGGTAAACAATATCGTACGCTCATTATTATTAAGTTTCTTGAAATATTTGGCCAGCATGATTACGGCTGTAGTTCCGGCGGCATCATCATTGGCGCCATTATAAATAGAATCCGTTGCATCATGTTGCTCTCCTTCTGCAGGCGAACCCACACCCAGATGGTCGTAATGTCCAGAAAACACCACATATTCATTGGGTTTGCTTTTGCCTTTCAAAACGCCTACTACGTTATTCAATGCTTTTTTTGTAATGGTATTGATGCCTTCTATTGAAAACTGAGTCGCTTCAGTTGGTCCAAAAACAAACACCACCGTATTTCCTCCAGGACTAGCAGTCATTTGCGGAATGTGTTTCACATTTGGGATTCGGGATTTAAAAGAAGCATCCACAAGAACCAACAGGTTTTTAGCGCTCTGGTAATATTCGTAAAACTTCGGGCCAAATTTATCTCCGGCATTTATTTTTACAACCTGAACATCACTTTTTTCAGTCATAGCCATTTGTGGTTGGTAGGAAAAAGAAACCACATCGTCTTTATCTATCGCTTTACCATCGATTAAAACATTTAAGGAAACATTTTTAGACTCCGTCATAGAAAATTCCTGCTTGAAATCTTTCGCACCGTTAAATGTTTGCAGTCCTATTTTCTTAAATTCAGACTCAATATAAGCGGAAGCCTTATCGATACCGGGAGTAAACGCTCTGCGGCCTTGCATATCATCTGCCGAAAGCACTTTCTCTATCTCGGTAACGTCTTTTATTTTGATAATTTTATTGATGTTCTGCGCCTGCAACATATAGGCCGAGCAAAGTACAACGGCACTTAAAACATTTTTTTTCATAAAGTATATCGTTTAATGACAATAGATGCTACAGTAAGAGTGCAGTATTGAAATTGTGTTACAGTAAAACTACTAAAAAGATTTCAGGACGTGTTTATAATTTGGAGCAGAACGATTGCAGTTTTCAAGAACGAATCCTCCCGCTGTCCGCTGTATCTCGTAGTCCCGACGCTTCGGGACTACGAGGATGCCGCTACCATCAGGGCTAGGAATTACGAACTATTTTCATAATGACATTTTCACAATCTGGTCATTATCAACAACGCTACCGCACGAATCCTTTCGTGTGGTTCGTTGTCGTTAAATACCAAACATTCTAAAAACAACTACATCATCAATTAATCCTTTTTGACCTGAATAATCAATGGCACTACTGTAAACGTAATCTTCTGCTTTATAAACTAGGCCTCCTTCTACAGGATTATTGTGTACATAGTCTATCTTTTGTTGAATAACGGCATTGCTCCACAACTCAATAGGTTGATTATCATGACGCCAAAATTGATAGTGTTTTACATTTGAACTTTTTTCAGCTTCTTTTTTAAAAAAATCCAATAAGAATTCTTTTCTGCTTTCTCTTGGGTTTTCTTGTATACTTTTTACAATTGATTGACTGGTAAACCGTTTTAAATCACCAATCATTAATTCAGGCTTCTGATCCTTTATACTCCTAAAAACTAAATGCACATGATTGCTCATAATACACCAAGCATGAATTTCTAATCCTTTATTTTTTTGACAAAATGCTACACTTTCAAGAAATAAATCTTTGTACTCATTACGAGTAAATACATCTAACCAACCTACAACCGCAAAACTAATAAAGTACAAACCCTCTGGATTATGAAATTTATAATTTCTACTCATAGTTACTGTTTTTTAGATTAATATAGAAAGTTTAGTTTTAATTTACACGAACCACACGAAAGGATTCGTGCGGTAGCGGGGGATAGCGAGGGCAATACTAGTTTGCTTTCCAAATAGTAAATGCTTTTCTCATTTCATCCCAATAGACTTTGTCTGCTATTTTGGGATAGGACGGATGATAAGCATTAATACATAGTTTATCAGAAGAAACCTCATAAAACGCTGTGTTATGAGTACTATCATCAACATATTTTTTTTCTGTATTTGAAATACTCCATCCAATTTTGTCTAAATCTTCAAACTCAAAATACTTAAGTGTATTTCCGAATATTATTATATTAGGGTTTAAATCAGCTATTTGTTTTATAAGATCTTCCTTATTATCATCGTACGCTTTTTTTATATCCACGTCATTAGACAATGAGCTTGCGGGATATTTGTTAATATTGATGTAGGCAATTTTTTTAACAACCTCATAAGCTTCTTCGTTAGCAAATGGCACATTTTGCCACTCAACACTTGGATTCAAAATACCATAAGTTGCATATATCATTTTTCTAAATGTTGGAACAGATAAAGCATTTTTCATATGCCAATCTTCGCGAAAGCCCGCACATACATCTATCTCTTTGTCTTTGTCTTCTTGAGAGACATTTGCTTCTTTCAAAATCCATAGAATTTTACACAATGAACTGTCATATTGATTCTCATCAATTTTTCCATCAATTATTTTTATCATTTAATTTAATTTAATTTACAAGTTTAGTTTTAATTTACACGAACCACACGAAAGGATTCGTGCGGCAGCGGGGAAATAATTCGACCATCAGGGCTAGGAATTACGATTTTTTTTCATAATGACATTTTCAATAGAAACCACACGAAAGGATTCGTGCGGTAGCGGTGAATTATTATTTGCTTAAACCATAGTAATCGGGGAGTCCTACTTGTAGCATTAGATTGAAATATCATTTGTAAATTCTTCATGTAATCCATAATTATTAAAGTCCATTAAAACTTCAATCTGCTGAGGGAATTTTATTATCAAAGTCTGTTCGTCAACTTTGAGCTTAGATTTTACCATTTGTAAAAACTTTGATTCACTTTCTTCAACTTTTCCATCTGCTTGAATAACTCTTAAAAGTATTTCAATAATTAAAAGTTCTTGATGTTCATTTAAGTCGTTCGATACAATTTCCTGCAAATAAAGGTTAATGGCATTTCTCCCATTAACCTTTATATTATCAATATTGACTTTTAAAGGTTCTTCAAAATCGTAGCCCAAAAAATAAATTTCATTAGCTACTATTTTTTTTATTTCAATAACTTCTTCGTCCGCAATATCTCCATCACAAGCCATAGCCATCACAGCTGACTTGAAAAGGAAATTTTTAAAATCTAAATTTTTCATTTTACTTATTTTTAAAGTCCAAAACCAATTCTAGTTGTTGCCTCTTTTTCTGCACCTTTAGGAAGTAGATTTAATAAACCACTATTTATTTCAGACAGTCGTTCCCAATTACTACTCTCAACTGCAAAATTTCCCGCATCTATCAAACTTTTTGATTGCGCTTGGTCGTTCATTCTAGTTTGATTGTTTTTACACCATTGGAAAATATCTGTTAAAAAATCTGGAGTTCTCCAGCGTATGCGGGACATAATGCTACGTATTTCATCTGATTTCTCTTGAATTTTTATTGGACTGTTTGTAGCAAAAAAGATATTTTCCTGAGCCACAATATCATTAAATGTTTTTCTCTCATGGTCATTGCCATTTTCATCTAACATAATTTTACACTCATCTTTTATCTCAAAATAATGTGTTTTTACTTGCTGAATTCTTTTATTTTTTGTTGCACTATCAATTTCTTGAGCGATTTTTCTTTTTTTATCTTCCAATTGGTATCGTTTATCTGTAACGTCATCACTCGTTAAAGATTCTGTTTCAATACTTACGGTTTCCATTTCTTTCTTTAGTTTACTCAAAGTACTTGCCGTCTCATAATCTTCTTTATCTGTAGCTTCTTGTATTTCACTTTCTAACTTTTCCGATAAATCTTCAACTTGTTCTTTTAAAAAATCAACTGGAATATGTCTTTCTTTAGGATTGAAAGTTTGCTTAAATTCTTGGTCTGCCATATTTAGGTAAGCAGATATAGTTAAGTCTCGTGATTCTGAAATAGTAACAGTTATTTCAATATCAGAACCTTTGCTTATATCCCGTTTTAAATTTTTACCAGTAATAAACATAAACCCAATACCTTTATTTGCTTCAGGCAAAGCCAAATGAGACCCTTCTAAAAGATTAACATTTATTACTTCGTCTTCAGTCCCTTTTATTATCGTTTTATTTAAAGGGAATGTAAGTGTTTTTTTTGAAGGTAATATTGTATTTTTCTGAAATATTAATTGCAACCTTGTTTTACCTGGGTTATCATAATCATCAACCTCTAAACAAATATCCTCTGGTATCGGTTGTCCACTAATCCCAAAACCACTATTAATCCCGATTGGTTCAATGTCAGTTGCGATAATATTATTTTGACCATCATATACCACAAGGGAAAAGAAATTAAATGCTCCATCAACTAATGGTAAATCTTCACTGATTCTCTCTGATAATTTTTTTATACCACTATCAAAACCACCGTCTTGCCTTGTAATTCTGTATGATAATCCATCAATTACACCTGTAACTCTCGCAGAAAATAATTCATCCTTTTCTTTTGAAGCTTTGTTGTAAGCAGTTTTTATAGAAATACTTGTTTTAGCTTTGGCATCAGTTTTCTCTAATTCTTTGGCTTTTGTTGCAGAATAATATGCAGCACCAATAGCAACTGCGGTAGTTGGGTCAATTTCACAATTGACTGGAATTTGCAAGACTTCTTCTACACGGCTACGGACGTAAGGAATATATGTAGAACCACCAACCATTAAAGTGAACTGAAGGTCTGATGGATTTAAAGAATTTCTTGTAAGGATTTGTTTAATCATTTCAATTGTTCCATCAATATTTGGTCTTATCAATTCGTTAAATTCGGAACGAGTTATAATAATTTCCATATCAACCTCATTACCATCTTCATCTTCAAATCCATCCACAACAATTTCTGCTGATGTTTTTGATGATAATGTAATTTTCGCTTCTTCAGCTCTACGCAATAATACATAATATTTTGCATTGAATTTACCTGATGCGCTTTTCATATCGTCTTCTAAATTTGAGAAATTAAATTTTTCACAAATTTTCGGAATAACTAATTTCTCCACTATCATATTATCAAAGTCGGCACCACCTAAAAAGTTATCACCTTCATGGTCTAAAACTTTCATTTCGCCGTCTTTTATTTTAATCAAGGCTACGTCAAAAGTTCCCCCTCCTAAATCATAAACCATCCATTGCCCATCCTGCAGCTCTCTTTCTTTCTTCATATTAGCATAAGCCAAACTTGCCGCAATAGGTTCTTGCAATAAAACGACTTGTTTAAATCCTGCTTGTATTCCTGCTTCTTTTGTTGCGTTTGATTGAATGGTATCAAATGATGCTGGAATTGTAATTACAACTGCGTCTAAATTATCGCCAGTATTAACAAAAGTTTTTAGCTCTTTCAAAACTTGAGTTGATAATTCAATAGGTGTTTTGGATTCGTTTATAGATTTTATTTTAAAACTTTCTGATGTACCCATTTTTCTTTTAAAAACACCAACAACACTTTTCGGGTCTTTTTCTAAAAACTCTTTGGCTTTGTTTCCAACCGTAATTTTATCTTTCTTATAAGATACGACTGACGGTAAGGTGTTTCTGCCATAATCTTGGGGATTTGAAAAGATGATAACTTCACCTTTTATAAATTTAGCAATAGCACTATTGGTTGTGCCTAAATCAATTCCGTAATTAATTGTATTTTCCATAATTATTTGAGTCTATTTATTTATGAATATTTTTTGATTGAACTATCACTACCGCTGGCTGTGCAATTATTTTCATAACATTTCCATTTTCTTTGTAAGTGTAAAAAATAATTGGTTTAATTACCTCTACAATTTCAAGATTTTCAATACTTGTACCAGAAATTGTTGCTTCACAGTCAGTTCTAGTATCAGAATAATTTTCACCTAACGGGTTATAAGAAGATAATCCCACATCATTAAAAATACCGTCTTCTAATAAACCATTAATTTTATTAATGTTGCGTTGAATTGAGTTTTCTTCTTTTAGATTTAAAGTCTTTTTTTCAATTTCAAATATTTGATTCATTAAATCAAGGTAAGCCTGAGGAACTTTTACTGTAACTTTTTTTATTTCTTGCATTTGATTTTTTATTTAAGTTTTACGCGCTTGGTTTTGAAAATGACCATCCTTGTTTCATTCTTTCTATTAATAATGGGTGGTTGTATAATGTGGAATCGGATGCCTCTTTTACTCCTTCTTTATTTGATGTTGCGCTTTCCATAAGATTTCCCGCAACAAAGCCAAAAATAAATCCTATAATTCCTCCAATAAAAAAATGTTCATCAATCATAGCACCGATTATCGCACCTAGTACAATTCCTCCAAACAAAAACAAATAATACTTAGTATTCCCATTTGAATGAATCGTACTACAGGACGCACAACGTGGAATATCAACATTCAAATAAGAAAATTGAACTTTTCTTGGAATGTAGCTTCTATAGGTTTCTTTATAAATTGTTTTAATTATTTTACTGCCTTCATTTGGCGCATTCTTGTCACAAAAATGACAAACTAAAACTCCTTTAAATTTTTTTTCAATTTCGAATAGTTCGGCTTGGTCTTGCCTAAATTTTTCACTTACCTCTTCATTTACATTAATTTGTATAGCCAGATTAATAGCAGCTAATGCACTTTTTATATCGCTTTGCTTATTCCATATTGCAATTGATAGGCTTCTAATAGAATAACCTATTTGAGTTCTAATTTCATTTGCAAAAGGAGGTAAAGCATTTAATTCAGTAATATTGAGTATACTATTAATTCTTTCTTGAACTAATATAGAAGTTATTGTTTTGTTGTCAACTTCTGTAATTAATTTTCTTAAATCTAGAAGTAAGTTTGCCCATTTTTTCAGTAATGGCGCATTTTTCGCTTGTTCAATTCTTTCGTCATTTTTCCTTTTTACAATTTTAAAATTGCTTTCAAATGTTGGTTTGTCTAAGCCTCCAATATTTAGTGTTAAGAGGTATTCTAACAAGTCATTTGGAACTTGTGAGTTATCAAAAGCATCCCAAATAGCTAGCTGTAGAAAGTTTATTGACTTTGCAATTTTTAAAATTTGACTTTGAAAGTATAGAGGTAAACTATTTATTACTTGTGAAGGAAAATGTTCTTTTACGATATCTAAAACGTCTTCTATATCTGAATCATCATAGATGCTTTCTTCATTTTTAATATCTTTTGTAATTTCATCTATTTCTGAAATCTTATTTTGAATATTAATTGAAACATTCTTGTAGGCAATATTTATATCCGCATTTGAAATTAAGATAGAAGTATTTAAAATGGCTTTTGTTTGTTCCACACTTTTGTTTTCAAAAGCTGATAATAATGCTTTGTCAAATTTTGGCGCAAAATATGGGCTTATAAATTTTATAAACTCTGGCAGTTTAAAAATACTATCTTGTTTGAAGTTTGTAAAAACTTCATCATTACCATTCACTAAAAAATTATTGAGTTTTTTGTTTGAAGCCAAATACAAATAAAACTCTTTCAAGTCATTATTTGCAAGCTCATCAATTGCTTTTTCACAGTCGCCTTTTGTTAGTTCAAGCCCGCAATATTCAAAATGTCCGTTGTCCGATAAGTCAATGTCGGCAAATAGTTTTCGTTTAGCCTTTTTTACAATTTCATTATCAATACTCGTTGCGTCTCTAGCATTTGATAATCCTAATATTTCAATTGGGTTGATGTATTGCATTTACTTATTCGTTTTATAGTTTTTGACAATTAATTCATTTTCAAAAATAATACCTTCTTAATTGTAAACTTTACGGGAAACCTCATTCACGTTATTTTTTCTACAAAATCCCTAGCCCCGGTAGCAGTGAAAACCCCATGCAGGTAGAAAACCACTTTTTCTGGTGGTGACAGAGCGATCGCAGGAAGCTCCTGCCAGCACCTAGAAAAAGGGTTGGAGACCAAATGGGTTGTAACGAATAACGGACCCGAGTGAAACGAACAGACGAAGTAAATAGCTTCTAAAAAAAAGCGTAGTATTAACCGCCAATAGCAATCATGCTGCGGTTATCTTGATTCAAAGCGGGATTATTTACATCCTCGATAGTAGTCATTCCTGCGCGTACTTTCTTTTTATTTTTAATGGCAAAAGCAATCAAGTCTTCTATCGCTTCGCCATTTCTGAAAGGCGTCAGTAAATCTGTTTCGGAGTTGGAGAACAGACAGTTTTTTATTTTGCCATTGGCCGTAAGGCGAATTCTATTGCAACCCTCACAAAAAGGATTGGTTATCGAACTGATGATACCAAAACTTCCCATGTAGTTTTTTATTTTGAATTCTCTGGCGGTGAAGTTTGTATCGTCTTCTAATTTCTCTACATCCGATTCCTGAAAATGATGTTGTACCTGATCCAGAATCTCCTTTTGAGAAACCATTTTGCTCTTGTCCCACTCATTTCCTGCAAAAGGCATGAATTCTATAAACCGAATCGAAATGGGCAAAAACTGAGTGAGCTTAATAAAATCAATGATTTCATCGTCATTGAATCCTTTAATCAAAACCACATTGACTTTGATTTTGAAATCATTGTTCAGCAACAAATGCAAATTATCAATTACACTCTGAAACTGGTTTCTAAGCGTAATGGAATGGAATTTTGAAGCCACCAAAGTATCTAAACTCAAGTTGATTTTCTTGACGTTAAATTGCTTTAAAACGTCTATATGTTTGTTAATCAGAATTCCGTTTGTAGTGATGGAAATCTCGGTTTGAAGTGAAGCCAGTTTGGCTATAATTTCAGGAAAATCTTTTCTTAACAACGGTTCTCCGCCGGTCAATCTTATTTTGTCAACACCATTATTGACGAATGTTTGGGCGATGGCGTGAATTTCGTCAGCCGTCATCAAGCTCGCTTTTGGACTTAATACAATTCCATCGGCCGGCATGCAATAGGTACAACGCAAATTGCATTTTTCAATTAAGGAAATACGCAAATAGTTGTGTTTACGTCCAAAATCATCCGTTAAAACAGCATTATTTGGTGTCATGATTATTGCCTTTTAAAATATGAAAAACATGCAGCACATGAGGAAATATGGCATCCATAGATTCTTTTGCGCCATTGGTTGAACCCGGCAAAGCCAATACCAAAGAATTTCCTAAAGTTCCTGCAACGGTTCTGGAAAGCATGGAATACGGCATGCGTTCTTGCCCATAATTGCGTATGGCTTCCTCAATGCCCGGAATTCTGGTTTCTAATAACGGTTCCAATGCTTGCGGTGTAACATCTCTTGGCGAAAGCCCGGTTCCACCGGTAAAAATGATCAATTGATTTTCTTTGGCGAAAGCTTTAGTCCGCTCTTGAATCATATCAATTTCATCCGGTATAATTTCGTAATGCGTAGTTTCCACTCCGCTAATTTCCAGTTTCTCGACAATTATTTTACCCGAACGATCTTGTTTATCTCCTGCAAAAATAGAATCGGAACAAACGAAAACCGCCGCTTTAATGGCGGATGGAAATCTATTTTTGAAAGAAGATTTTCCACCTTCTTTATTGATTAATTTAATGGTCGAAATCTCGATATTTTTGTCAATTGGTTTCAGCATATCGTACATCGTAAGTGCCACAATGGAAGCACCGTGCATCGCCTCGACCTCAACTCCGGTTTTGTAAACCGTTTTCACGTTGAAAATAATATCGATGCTTAATTCGTTGATTTCATATTCCACCGATGTAAATTCAATTGGAATAGGATGGCAATCCGGAATCGATAAATGTGTATTTTTCACGGCAAATAACCCGGCAGTTTTAGCCATTTCCAGTACGTTTCCTTTTGGAACCAGATTATTTACAACGGCATCAATAGTTTCTTGCTTGCTAACTATAACTGTTGCCTTTGCGGTTGCGGTTCGGAGCGTACTTATTTTATGTGTGATATCAACCATTTTTATGTGTCTAAAGTTTTAAAGTCAAAAGTTGCAAAGTCAGCCTCTTGAAACAATAAAACCGTTATTTTTTAATTCGTTTGGATTATACTATTTATAGTATTCAAAAAGACTTCAGGCCAATCCACTTTAAGACTTTCGACCTTCGACTTTATGACTTTTATGACTACAAACTGTTTTTCTTCCAAGTAAAAGTACTATTTTCAAAAATTTCTTTACCAAAAATAGGCACATCAGTTTTTATCCAATTCACAATCGTTTCCGTGGCTTCATACACTTGTTTTCTTCTGGTTGCCGAAACAAATACAAACAAACAGATTTCGCCTGATTTCACCGTACCCAAACTGTGATAAATGTGCATGCAAATTAAATCGAATTGCGCGAAAGCTTTCTCTCTAATTGCGTTCAGGGCTTCGTCTGCCATTTCTTCGTAAGCGGTGTAATCAATTGCAGCTACGATTTGCCCATCAATTGCATCGGCTCTCACCTGACCCAAAAAAATATTATGTGCGCCAATAGTGGTTTTCGATTGGTGTTTCGCAATCGACTGCCCTATAAATTCTGAAGAAATTGGTCCTTGAATGAAAACAGTTTTCTTACTCATGATCTTTATTTTTATATTTTAGGAAACAGAAACCGTTACCTTATGCAGCACTACATCCAATGCTTTAGCGCCACCGGTAATACTTTTGGCAGTCTTAAAATTATTATTTCTAAGAATCTCCACTGCCTTTTTACTTCTAATTCCGGATTGACAAAAAACAAATATTTCCGCATTACTATTCAACTGATTTAATGCAGATTCTAAACGATCCAACGGAATTTGAATCCCGTTTTGGATTGTTATTTTTGGATACTCCTCTGAATTTCGAACATCAAGAAAAACAACATTTTTATTATTTATTTGTTCCAATGCAAGAGCAGCACTAATTTCAATTGTTGCAGTTTCTACTGAGCTATATTTATTTTCGAAAGCTACTCTATCGATCGTATTTGTGTCTGTTCTTGAAAACTCAAATTTCTGTTGTTCGTTATTCAACATATTATAAACCAATAATTTTCCAGACAACAACTCCCCTATTCCCAAAACCATTTTCAATACTTCATTTGCCTGAAACATACCGATTATTCCCACCGATATTCCCATAACACCTGCATCATTACAGTTTCTCACTTCGTTATTTTCCTCTGGAAACAAACAGCGGTATGTTGGTCCGTTTTCATAATTAAAAACCGAAACCTGCCCTTCAAATTTATAAATAGAACCGTAAACAAACGGTTTGTTGGTTGCGCAACACGCATCGTTAATCAAATATTTAGTAGTTAGATTATCCGTGGCATCAACCATAATATCATAGTGTTCGAATAATGAAATTGCGTTTTTCGAGTCTAATTTTTCAGTGATTGCATTTATTTTTATCGAAGGATTGAGTCCCAAAGCCATTGCTGCCGCCTCAAGAGCTTTACTTTTTCCCACCGAACTGCTTTTGTAAATCACTTGGCGTTGCAAATTGGTCACTTCGATTCTATCATCGTCAATAATCCCAATTTCCCCTATTCCGGCTGCAGCCAAATAAGGTAAAACAGCCGCACCCAATCCGCCGGCACCAATAATCAAGACTTTGGCTTGTTGCAGTTTTTGTTGCCCATTAATACCTACTTCAGGAAGTATAATTTGTCGGTTGTATCGTGCTGTTTCCATAAATTTAGTCTATTATAATTCCCCTTTAGGGGTTAGGGGTTCTAACCTCCTGCAAATGGTGGTAATAAAGCAACAATATCATTGCTTTTCAGAATATAATTTGCTGTATCCTGTACTATTTTTTGGTTAATTGCAACACTAAAAGAAAGTTGACTCAATTGGTACTTTTGCTCTAATGATGCTAATAATTGATGTAAAGGTAAATCAGAAAAAGAAATTTCTTCTCCTTGACTTTTGGTTTTTTCGGCTATGGCGCCAAAATATTTCACTGCAATCATGCCGTTAAATTTAAGTTTTGAAAAATGAACTCATCTTCTGATAATTCCTCTTGAAAATAAGTCGTTAATTTTGAAGCATTTCGCACCACCTCACCAATCACAATAATTGCAGGAGACGAAAGTTGGTGCTCTTCGACTAATTTCGTGATTGAACTTATGGTTCCAATCACTTTTTTCTGGGTGTCTTTTGTTCCATTTTGAATAATGGCAACAGGCAAATCATCGGTTCTGTTGTTTTTATAAATCGAAATAATTTCGTCCAATTTATTCATTCCCATCAAAATAACGACCGTTGCTGAGGATTGTGATGCCAAAGCCACATCTTTAGACAATTTATGATCCGAAGTAGTTCCGGTAATGACCCAGAAACTTTCGGCAACTCTTCTTTGTGTTAAACTAATTCCATTAGATGCTGGAACACCTAAAGCCGATGAAATTCCGGGAACAATAGCGGTTTCCAAATCAAATTTTTCGGCGAATTCTATTTCTTCGCTCCCTCTTCCAAAAACAAATGGATCACCACCTTTCAATCGAACAACATGACCAAAACGTTTTGCCATCGATACAATCAATTCATTAATTTGATCCTGACTGTAGGCGTGACAACCAAAACGCTTGCCCACAAAAATGATTTCTGCATTCGACGCATATTGCAACAACTCTTCATTTACAAGCGCATCATACAAAACTACATCGGCACTTTCCAGCGCTTTGATAGCTTTTAAAGTAATCAACTCTACATCTCCGGGACCTGCCCCAACGATTGTCAATTTTGGTGTATTTGAATTTTTCATTTTAACTGGGATAAATTGGTATTCAATTCGTTCAACTCGGTAACAGAATTTATATTTTTAAAAAAATCTCTTTTGGCATTCGGAATCGGAATCAATTGATGGTTTACTGTTGAAATGAAGCGCATCATTTTCAATTCATTGCCATCAATTGCCTCTTTTAAAATAGGTAGTATTCTTTTCGAATATATTCCTATTAAAGGATGAATCCGATTCGTATCTTCAAAAACAGAAACATCAAAATTGATACCATGATTTTCAATCAATTCCATGAGTATTTCGGTAGAAATTAATGGAATGTCGCAACTCAATATCAAATTCATCTCTGTTTCCGAATGAACCAGCGCGGTGTATATTCCGCCCAAAGGTCCTTTATCTACTATTATATCTTTTATTTTCTTGTATGCTAAATAATCATAATCGTTTGTATTGGTAATCAACTGAATGTTTTCCGAAATTGGCAAAACCGCTTCAATAATGTGCTCGATAAAAGGTTTATTTTGGTACAACACCAAGCCTTTCTCCGATTGCATTCGGCTGCTTTTTCCTCCACAAAGAATCGATATTTTCATATTTTCTAATATATTGACTAAACAATCAACTTCACGCTCGCTAATAATATTACCGTTGCCAATACATATTTCAACACTTTATTGGAAAAATATCCGCTCCCGTAATAAGCTCCTAATATCCCTCCGAAAACTGCTATTGGAACTAAATAAAAACTTTCTGTTGGAAACGATTTGTCACCCATAAAATAACCTGAAAGTCCTGCAATAGAGTTCACCAGAATAAATAAACTGGAAATAGCTGCTGTTTCTTTTAACGTTGCCCAACCCAGTAATAAAATAATTGGACTCAAAATAACGCCTCCGCCAATACCTAACATTCCGGATAACATCCCTATTCCGAAACCTATTCCCATAGCTAGCGGAATATTTATTTTGGTACTTTCTTTTTCTTTTGAATTAAAAAAACCAAACAATCGCAACGCTGCCAGAATCAATACAATTCCTAACATTATCTTATAAAAACTATTTTCTAATGGAATCATCCCTCCAATAAAAGCAGCCGGTACCGAAGTTATCGCAAAAGGATAAAACAGTCTGGGCTTGAAGAAATCTTTTTTATAATAAAAGAAAAAAGAAATTCCGGAAACAAACAAATTAAGCAATAAAGCAGAAGGTTTCATCACCGAAACTGGGAATGCAAAAATCGCCATCAATGCCAAATATCCCGAAGCACCGCCATGTCCCACACTAGAATACAAGAACGCAACCACCGCTAATAATACGCCGAATACAATCAAAAAATCATTATTTACTATTGACATCTTTACGCTATTAATTAAGTGGTATAACCAGTACTTCCTGATCTTTTTCAATATTTACGGCATCATAGGGCAAACAAATTAAAGCATCTGCTGTTGCAAAAGTATTCAGCATGGCGGAACTTTGACTCTCTAAAACCGTCACTTTTTCATCATCAAAAAACGCTTTCAAGAACAATGTTTTCCCAGTTGTATTTTCAAATTGGGTGGTTATTTTTCGTTTGATTTTTGGCAAATGAACCGCTTCAAAACCCATATTTATTTTTAGTGCCGGATGAACATAAATATAAAAACTGGTCAATGTCGAAGCTGGATTTCCAGGCAAGGCAAAAACTATCGTTTTGTCTTTTTTTCCAAAAAATAATGGTTTTCCAGGCTTTTGATTAATTTTATAAAACAACTCTTCAACTCCATTGGACAAAAGTGCTTCTTTGACAAAATCATAATCTCCAACCGAAATTCCGCCCGAAACAAGCACTACATCAAAAGCAGCAAGACAACTTTTCAAAATTCTTTTTGTCGCTTTCAAATTATCCTTTACCCGGAATGTTTCTATTTTTTTAATCCCGATTCCCTGCAAAGCAGCTTGCAGCATAATCGAGTTACTTTCATAAATCTTTCCTTCAGGTAATTTTTTGCCCACTTTTACCAATTCGTTTCCAGTAACCACAATTGCTACTTTTGGTTTCGCATAAACAGTGATTTCAGTGATTCCTAAACAGGCTAAAAAACCTACAGCTGCGGGAGTAATCACTGTATTTTTTTCAAGTACAAGTTCGTTTTCTTTTATTTGCTCGCCTTTGTTCCTAACATTAGCAAACTGTTGCGGCATTTTTACAATTTCAAGCGTTTGATTTGCAACCGTAGTATGCTCCTGCATCACAACCGTATCCAAATTATCCGGAACATAAGCACCTGTGAATATTCGGATTGCCTCTTCTTTTTTTATTTTTTTATTCGAAAAATCACCGGCTTGTGAAGTACTTACCACATTAAACTGTTGCAATTCACTAAATGCAAACGCATATCCATCCATCGCTGATTGACGGAAAGGCGGCATATCCATTGGAGAATAAATGGCTTCGGCCAAAATAAAACCAAGTGATTTAGCCACTTTAATTTTCCTAATAGGCATCTTGCAACTATTTTCTGCAATAATCGATAAGGCTTGGTCTACTTGTATCATACAAATTCGAATAAAACTAAGTAAAAATACTTATTGCAAATATACGTAAATTTGTGAAATCGAACCAACAATTAACTATAATTACATGCAAAATGAATATAGCACGATTTAAAGCGTTTTATTTATTAAAAAACGAACAAAGCAATACCAAATCTGTAAAATCCGTAAAAAATAAATCCCAAAATCAAGATAGATTTTGGGATTTTATATACGTATTCTATATTTCAATGCTATTCAATAGGTAAAACAAGTGTTGAAGTAACAGCCTCCAAAACTTCAAAAGCAGTTTCTGCCATCTTATTCCCTTTAGTGTCTAAAAGTGGGTTTACTTCCACAACTTCAAAGCAAACTACTTTTTTACTTTCGATAATCTGATTAATAATTCGAATTACTTCATATTGATCAAATCCTTTAGAAACCGGAGTTCCTGTCCCGTAAGAAATCATGTCACAATCCATCGAATCCACATCAAAAGAGACATAAATCATATCACAATGAGACAGTTTAGTCAACGCTTCAGCCACACAGGTTTGAAGCCCTCTATAACGCACTTCATGAACCTTATAATTCCGAATATGCAATTTCTCAATCTGCCTATCTTCGGCTTCTTCAGTATCGCGTACACCAAAATAAATAATGTTTTCAGCTAGGACTTTAGCACCATTACAACCTATATTTTTCATATCCTCCCAATGCTGTTGCGTTTCAAGTGGCACTTTATTATTCTGACAACTTAAATTGTCATCTGCAAGTGCCGCTGATAATGGCATCCCATGAATATTTCCCGAAGGCGAAGTGTAAGGAGAATGCAAATCAGCATGAGCATCAATCCAAACAACTCCTAAAGTCTGTTCCGGATAAGCTGCTTTTATACCGCTTATGGTTCCTAATGCTGAGGAATGATCTCCTGATAAAACGATTGGGAAATAATTTCGTTCCAAATTTTTCTTCACCGCGTGACAAACTCTGGTACACTGCTCTACAACATGCTCGATTCTTTTGGCTGAAGTGCTTCTATTTTTATCATAAATAGATTCGTTATGTGTTTTTACATCTTCAAACTCAAATTGATTAAAATAATCGCTGTTTTGATTAATAGCGGCTATTTCAATAGCATCAATCCCTAAATCTGAACCTCGCGTTCCAGCACCAATATCAGACCTATTTTTGATTAATTTTATTGCTTTTTCCATGATAATTAAATTATCTGAAATCATTTAATGCTCTTTCGATAATTCCTAAACACTCATGAATTTGAGTCTCAGTAATCACTAATGGTGGTGCCAAACGTATTTTATTTCCATGCGTAGGTTTTGCTAACAAACCATATTCACTGAATTTCATACAAATATCCCAAGCTAAATCTGAATCCTCATCACAATTAATAACAATTGCATTAAGCAATCCTTTACCACGTACCAATGTTATCAAAGGGTTTCTAGAAGCGATTTCGGTAAGGCCCGTTCTCAAAATAACACCTAAATAAGCCGCATTTTGTGCTAAATTTTCATCACGAACCACCTCAAGTGCCGCAATAGCTACAGCTGCCGCCACAGGATTTCCTCCAAAAGTAGAACCGTGTTGACCTGGCTTAATTACATTCATAACCGAATCATTTGCTAAAACTGCCGAAACCGGATAAACACCTCCTGAAATAGCCTTCCCTAAAATTAAAATATCTGGTTTTACTTCGGGCTTGTTTTCACATCCTTTTTTACAAGAACATTCTCCACAGGTTGCCAATAATCTTCCGGTACGCGCAATTCCTGTTTGCACCTCATCTGCAATAAACAAAGCATTGTGTTCTTCGCAAAGTGCTTTGGCTTTTGCCAAATAACCGTCGGCAGGAACATAAACTCCGGCTTCTCCCTGAATTGGCTCCACTAAGAAACCAGCAATATTTTTAGTTGATTTTAAAGCAGTTTCCAAGGCTTCAATATCATCATAAGGTATTTTTATAAATCCAGCTGTAAAAGGACCAAAACTTTTACGTGCGTTTTCATCATTCGAAAATGAAATAATTGTAGTTGTTCTTCCGTGAAAGTTATTTTCACAAACAATTATTTGCGCTTGATTTTCAGGAATTCCTTTTACTTCATAAGCCCATTTTCTACAAATTTTCAAAGCAGTTTCAACAGCTTCGGCACCTGTATTCATTGGTAAAACCTTATCAAAATCAAAATATTTAGTTACAAAATCTTCATAAGGTCCTAATTGATCGTTGTAAAAAGCACGGGAAGTCAACGTCAATGTTTGTGCTTGTTTTACCATTGCTCCAACAATTTTTGGATGACAATGCCCTTGGTTTACCGCTGAATAAGCCGACAAGAAATCATAATATTTTTTTCCGTCTACGTCCCAAACATATACGCCTTCTCCTTTTTCTAAAACTACGGGTAAAGGATGGTAATTGTGTGCGCCATACTTATTTTCTTTTTCTATAAATGCTTCAGATTTTGAAGAAAGTGCTTGATGTGATTGTTCCATGACTTGTTATGTATTAATATTTTAAACAAAAATATATAATATTTTTTATTTTACAGCAAAAAATACTAATTTTGACTTAATTTAATGATTTAAAACAAATAATCACTTTTATTTGTACGAAAATAAGTCATTATAAAACAAAGCCAACTGGTTTTCCATTTCAGTCAGATGAAAAAATAATCGTTACTTTTATAAATAATAGAAAATACCTTTTCAATTTAAAATAAATTCCATGGATGCATTAGATGAATTCGATATCAACATCATTAAAGAGTTAGAAAAAGATGGTCGCATGGCATTTTCTGCTATTGCCACTACGCTGAAAATATCCAATACAATGGTTCATCAGCGCGTAAATCGATTGACAGAACAAGGAATTCTGGTCGGAATAAAACCTATTATAAACGAAAAAAAAATTGGGTACGACTGGGCTTCTTTTACTGGCATAACGTTAAATAAAGACCAAGATTCAAACAGAATTATTGAGGAACTAAAGAACATTCCTGAAATCACAGAATGTTATTACGTTACTGGTTCTTTTACGCTCTACATCAAAATAGTAGCTCAGAATCATGAACACATGAGAAAAATCCTTTATGAGAAAATTGATAATATCCCGGGAATTTCAAAAACAGATTCCATTATAGAATTGGGCTGTGCTTTCAAGAGAAATATAACACTATAACTCACCAAATCACTTTTAGCGATTCTTGTTATAAAAAAATCAAAAAGAGCTTGTTTTTTGCAGAAAAATCACAATTTATTTTAGATATTTGTGTAAAAAATAAACCATTATGAAAAATATAACCTTATTCCTTTTAGGAATACTTCTCTATTCTAATAGTTCTTTTGCACAGCTGAAGCCAGTAAAATATAGCGATGCCACTCAGGTTTTAAATGGCTTTCAAATCCAGCCAATGAAAAAAAGCCCTCAAAAACCGGGAATTCTAATTCTTCCCGCTTGGAAAGGAATTGATAAACATGCAAAAACTACAGCCGAAACTTTGGCTAAAATTGGATATTATGCCTTTGTAGCAGATATTTATGGCGCTGGAAATTATCCAAAAGACAATGCAGAAGCAGGCCAAAAAGCTGGATTTTACAAAACAAACTACAAGGAATACCAAAAACGAATTTCATTAGCATTAGAGCAATTGATTAAATCCGGTGCAAATCCTAATAATATTGTGATAATGGGATATTGTTTTGGAGGAACGGGAGCGCTTGAAGCTGCTCGTGCACACCTAAATGTAAAAGGGGTAGTTTCTTTTCATGGGGGATTAGGAAGAGATGCTTCTCGTCCTACTGAACCTATAACTGCTAAAATTTTAGTTTGCCACGGTGCGGATGATCCTTATGAATCCAAAGAAGAAATCACCGCTTTCCAACAAGAAATGAGAGACACAAAAGCCGATTGGCAGATGATTTATTATGCTAATGCCGTTCATTCTTTCACAGATCCTGATGCAGGAAACGACAATTCAAAAGGAGCTGCCTACAATGAAAAAGCGGACAAACGCTCTTTTGAACATTTCAAAATTTTCCTTAATGAAGTTTTGAAAAAATAATTCAGACTCGATTATAAAAAACGTTTTTAGAAAGTAAAATAATTCTTAATAGTTTATAAGCGAGCTCCAATTAATTTACATTAAATAACATGAAAAAAATAACCATATTAAGTTTACTGTTCGTTTTAAACATAAGTTGCACGACTCAAAAAAAGAGTGTAACTGCGGTCGAACCTACAAAATACATGAATACCATCACGGCCAGTGATTTAAAAAAACACCTTTACGTCGTCGCTGCAGATTCTATGGAAGGACGCGAAACAGGCTCTTCAGGTCAGAAAAAAGCAGGTGTTTATCTTATCAATCAATACAAGAAAAACAGCATTCCTTTCCCTAAAGGAGCTACGTCATATTATCAAAAAGTTCCTGCAGAATTCATGAACAAAAAATACGGAGAAAAATTAAGCGATTCAGAGAATATCTGGGCATTCATCGAAGGTTCCGAGAAACCAGAAGAAGTTCTGGTTATTTCAGCTCACTATGACCACGTAGGCATTAAAGATGGTGAAGTCTACAATGGTGCCGATGATGATGGTTCCGGAACAGTAGCTTTACTGGAAATTGCGCAAGCATTCGAAACAGCCAAAAAAGAAGGTCATGGTCCAAAACGTTCTATTATGTTTTTCCACGCAACAGGTGAAGAACATGGATTACATGGTTCCCGATATTACTCAGAAAACCCTTTATTTCCTGTCGCAAACACAATTACCGACATCAACATTGACATGATTGGCCGTCGTGACGAGGCACATGCAAATACAAACAATTATGTATATCTAATAGGCGCAGATCGTTTATCAACTGATTTAGATAACATTTGCACCATTGCAAACGCCAAGTATATCAAAATGGATTTAGATTATAAATTCAACGACCCTAAAGATCCAAACCATTTTTATGAGCGTTCTGACCATTATAATTTTGCCAAACATGGAATTCCGGCTGTATTCCTTTTCAATGGCGTACATGCGGATTACCATCAAAAAACAGATGAAGTTGACAAAATTGAATTTGATGCTTTGGCCAAAAGAACCCAGCTTGCTTTTGTAATCGCTTGGGAATTGGCAAACAGAGAAAATCGCCCTGTAGTCGATAAAAAATAGTTTTAGCATTAGGGCACATCCCGCCGAAAAAAGCGGGTCGGGCTATCCGTTGCAATCTTTTTTGTGATGAAAAATCACAAAAAAGGATTTCCACTGCTATCCCTTGTGCACACCCAATACAATAAGAGCTTTGAAGGAATTCAAAGCTCTTATTCGTTTATATAAAAACAAACTGCTATTCTTTCTTCGAAGTCGCTATAAGCCTATTATTTCTGGACCACTCACTCCAGGAACCAACATACAATTTTGGAATTTCAAGACCTGCATAAGCAATTGACAAAAGTGTATGGCAGGCTGTTACACCGGAACCGCAATGCACGATGACATTTTCAGCTGCCCTATCTCCAAATTCTTTTAAATAATTATTCTTCAATTCCTCCGGCGATAAGAAAAACCCATTGGCATCTAAATTAGTGGTAAAAGGAATATTTATGGCACCCGGAATATGTCCTGCGACTAAATCGATAGGTTCTTTTTCTCCATTGTATCGTTCTTCATCGCGTACATCTACAACCAGAAAATCAGTATCTAGTGCTACTTGATCAACTTCGTGAATATCAGCTAACGGTAATAACCAATTTTCAATTTTATACGGTTCCTTTTTCAATGGGATTTCTATTTTTGAACTTGTGGGAAATCCAGCTTTAATAGCCGCTTGATATCCGCCATCGAGCACCTGAACCTTCTTATGACCAATAGATTTTAGCATCCACCAAAACCGAGCTGCAGCGTTAGAACCATTTTTATCATCATAAACCACTACATGACTTGCAGGAGTTATGCCAAGACTCGTTAAAGTTTCAGAAAATTGTTCAACCGTAGGCAAAGGATGCCTACCTCCTATCGATACATCTGCTTTTATATTGGCTAATTGCGTGTTTAAATCAACATACAATGCGCCTTCTAAATGTTTAGTAACATAATTTTCTTTAGCACCATTTCCATTACTGGCATCAATGATTACTAAATCACTTTCCTGTTTCAGTGCAATTAGTTCATCAGGTTTTATGATTGGTGAAATGTTTTGAGGCATATTTTTAAAATTTTACAATTAGTATAATTATTTTTTCTACTCATATACTACTAAGTTTATATCAGGCACAAACTAAAAAACAACTTATACGTACTGCTAATTTATACTATTATTTACAATCCCCAAAATAGAAATTAAGTCCAAAACAATCAAGATAGATTGCTCTTACAAGATTTACTCCATAAAAAAAGCCCACTTATGTGGACTTTAAAAATATTACTCTTTTAGTTTATCAGTTGACATTCATGATCATTTTAATTTTGAATCTTTATTTAAGCATTCTCATCAAACACGATCTGATCACTGCTATCTATTTTGATTGGTTTGTCAATTGGCAACGTAAAATAGAAAGACGAACCTAAACCTTCCACACTTTCTACCCAAATTTCACCACCATTTTTTTCTAAAAACCCTTTAACTAATAATAAACCAATTCCTGCTCCTTTATTTTCAATCCTAGCTTTAGAAAGAATATTCATCTGCGGCATAAAAAGTTTTTCCTGAATTTCTTTTGACATACCAATACCAGAATCTTTTACCTGCACTATTATTTTATCATCTGCAGTTTTTGCTGAAACCGTAATTTTACCACCTGGAAGTGAATGTTTAATCGCATTTGAAACTATATTTTGAATTACAGACAACAACATCTTTCCATCTGCAAAAACAGCAGTATTCTCGTCAACTTCACAATGAAGATTTATCGTATTTAAAGAAGCTGTATCATTTAAAGTCTCAAAAACTTTTTTTACATACTGAATAAGTTCAATTTTCCTTGGAGAAAAAACCTCTGCTGCATATTTTATTCTTGCCCATTCTACTAAGTAGTCCAGCATATTTAACTCATCTATTGATGCTTTATGAAGGAGTTCCAGCATTTCTCTAACTGTACTTGGATCCATTCTTTCAAAATTCGCTTTCAAATATCCAGTAGTTGCAATTATGCTTGATAAAGGAGTTCTCAAATCGTGGGAAAGTATTGCAAGAACACTTTCTTTATGAGTGTTTAAATCTTCCAATTCTTTTACATAATTTTTTATCGCATCTTCAGATTTTTTTCTTTCTGTTAAGTCACGAAGAATTTTAACATACCCTAACAATTCTCCATCTATTCCAGTTAGCGGGAAAACTAAGCCATAAGCATAAAATACATTTTTATCCTTACAAATATGCCATCGGTTATCAGTTGCGCGTCCTTCTTTTAATGCAGCTTCAATTTCATTTTTAGGAATACCATTCTTTATATCTTCTTCGGTAAAAATTATATCAAAATGTTTTCCTAAAATTTCATCTGTATCCCATCCAAAAATTTTTGCTGCTCCTGAACTCCAACTATTAATTATAAATTCATTATCAAGAGTAAAAATGGAGTAATCTTGTAAACTATCTATAATCTGGCTATAAAATTCAGCAGTTGGGATGTATTTTTTTTTAAGAATTTTTGAATTAATTTGTTCGTCTTCCATTTGATGAATTAAATGATATTTAAAATTTTGAGTACAAAATAGTATTTGAAAATCAGGTATGAATGCACTCAAAGATATACAAAAGGATGACTGCATATTGAAAAATATTCACCGAAAATGAATCTCCCTCTACTACACACTCTATTCCTGTATTAATTCTCCAATTTATGTTTACACTAACTGTTTTATGTTTGCTAAAGAACTATTCGCAGCAGTATTTTATTTAATTTTTCAGAAACATTAATTTGCTTATAAAATCCTAAACGCCTTTTTTAATCTCCACTAATTTATCCTATTAGCTTTCTCTTTAGCAATATTCAAGCCAATTAATAAAACAAGGCAAATCTCACGAAAGTTTATCCCACAAAAAAAGCCTCGAATTTCTTCGAAGCTTTTGCTTTCTGGGTGGGAGACGGGGCTCGAACCCGCGACCCTCGGTACCACAAACCGATGCTCTAACCAACTGAGCTACAACCACCATTTGCTTAGCGGTGGCAAATATACAACATAAGTTTACTTCTGCAAATATTTTTTTTAAAAATTTACATCAATTTTACATCAAATCTCCTAAACTATTGACTGCCAAATGTCTTTCAACTGTAAAACCTTCTCCAACTTCAACCCCCACTAACCTTCCTAAATCCCTAGAACGATAATTCAGACTTTCTAAAAAGTTTTTACTCGTGATTGGAGATTCTGGTTCATTCGAGTTGGGGTCATAAAATTGCGAACGATAAGCCAAAATAGAGTCAATTTTCTTATCAGTAAAACCGGTAATATCAACAACAAAATCAGGTTCTATATTTTTCCACTGTATATAATGATATACTAGTTTAGGTCTCCAGGCAGCTTGATTTTTGCCATCAACTGAGGTTTCTATCTTTCTCAATCCTGATAAAAAACAAGCGTCCGAAACTAATTTACTTCCTTTAGCATGATCAATATGTCGATCATCAACGGCATTACACAATACAATTTCTGGTTGATACTTGCGTATCATTTTTATGATTTCCAATTGGTGTTTTTCATCATTTACAAAAAAACCATCGCGCATTTCCAGATTCTCACGTACAGAAACTCCTAGAATTCTTGCGGCAGCACTCGCTTCTTGATCTCTAATTTCAGCCGAACCTCTCGTACCTAATTCACCACGGGTCAAATCAATAATTCCAACTGTTTTCCCTAATGAGATTTCTTTTAAAATAGTTCCCGCACAACCTAATTCCACATCATCTGGATGCGCACCAAAAGCTAGTATGTCTAATTTCATATTCTTCTTTATTACTATTTTGTTATTTTTTTATTTTTATCTTTAATCAACAATACCTTTTTCATCGTCATTGATTTATTGATGCTTTCACCCCACTCCTTTTCTGGAATACTGTCTTTAGTGATGCCGCAACCCATATATAAATGCGCTTTGGCTTCGGTAACTTCAGTAGCAACCTCAATTTGCATACAGCGTAAATTTACAAACAAATCAGAACTTACAGTATCATTTGCAAAACTGCTGTTTAATTCTCCTAAAAAACCAGTGTAAAAACTCCTGCCGTAATTTTCATTTTCCAAAATAAAAGCTTTCGATTTTTCTTTGGGTAAACCACAAACTGCTGGTGTTGGATGCAACAAATCAATCACTTGATTCAAACTGAAATCGGAATTCAAAACACCCGAAATATCCGTTCTAATATGCCAAATACTTCCTGCTTTGATGCTATACGGTTTAGAAACCAAAACTTCCGAAGCTACGTTTTCAAGTTTAGTCACTATATAATCTGTAACAATTTGTTGTTCTTCTTTTTCTTTATTTTCCCAAATAATCTCTACTAAACCATTGTCTTTCTGTGTTCCCGCCAAAGCGATCGTTTTAAATACATTGTCATTGGCTTTCAATAATTGCTCTGGAGTTGCTCCAAGCCAAATTCCAATTTTTGGATGATAAAAGCAATAAACAAAAGTGGAAGGATACAATTGCACCAAATTCTCAAAAGTTGCTCCTAAATCGAATTCAAACAAATCAACCGTTTCCTTTCGAGACAAAACTACTTTCTTGAATTCGTTATTTTCAATGGCTTGAATTCCTTTGAAAACTAATGCTTCAAATTTTTTTTTTGCTTCTTCATCAAAACCACTAAATTGCTTTTCAGAAACAATCACTTCATTTTTTTCCAAAACAACTGTTACAATCTCTGACTGATTATCAGGAATTAAATAGGTTTGATTACCATCAAAAGAAGCAAAAACAAAGCCTTTCTCTGTAAAATCATTTGCATTATACAATTTATCATTTTGCTGAAAAAGCCCTATAACTGTATCCGAATTAGGCTTACAATACAATACAAAAGGTAAGTTTTGTAAAAATTGATTTTTGGCTTTATCTAAAATCGTGTCCATTATTGGTCTTCACTTTTTCTTTTTGGCAAAACCATATTCGTCAATTTACAAAGTGAAATCAAACTGTCTTTTTCATCTGTAATTCGTATTTCCCATAGATGAATACTCTTCCCTTTGTGCACTATTCTTGCTGTTGCCGTTACCATTCCGTCACGTTTTGCTTTCACATGATTGGCAGAAATTTCTATTCCGCGCACTTCACTATGTTCTGTATTAACAAACAAAAAAGAAGCGGCACTTCCCACACTTTCAGCCAAAGCTACCGAAGCACCTCCGTGTAATAATCCCATAGGTTGATGTACTGATGGATTAACAGGCATAGTGGCTACTAAATAATCTTCACCAGCATCAGTATATTTAATATTCAGAGTTTGCATCAATGTGTTTTCTGAAATTTTATTACAATATTGAAGGATTTTTTCTTTGTCGAATGTCATCTTTTTAGCTTTAAAAATGTAAAATTAAATAAAAGATAAGTTACAAAATAGCAAATGCAATTGTTATTCTAAATTGAAAATTAAAAATCGTTTCTTATCCAAATTAGATTTTACCTATTTTTACAAAAAAACTAACGAAATGCGTCCTTTAACTCTACTTCTTTTTATTGGAATATTGCTTTCTATTTGCGCCTGCCGTTCTGATTTTGAGAGCGTAGCCAGCACAGGCGATTTGGCTTTTTCGAAAGATACTATCTACTTAGACACCGTTTTTGCCAACATCGGCTCCAGTACCTATCGACTTAAAGTGTACAACCACAGTAAAAATGATATTACCATTCCAACCATAAAATTAGGAAAAGGATTGAGTTCTAAATATAGAATGACAGTCGACGGAATGCAAGGAACCAACGGAAAAATATTCAGCAATGTTGACCTTCTTGCTAAAGACAGCTTATATATTTTCATAGAAACCACCGCTACAATTGCTGATACCAATCCAACTGACTTTTTATACACAGACCAAATCCAATTTGATAGTGGTGAAAATTCACAAAAAGTAGAATTAGTGACACTCATTCAGGATGCCGTTTTTCTATATCCAAAACGTTTTGAAGATGGAACTACCGAAACACTTCCTATTGGCGAAGAAAAAATTGATGGTTTTTACCTTGATGAAAATGATGCTGTAAATGGTAATGAATTGCATTTTAAAAACACAAAACCGTATGTCATTTATGGTTATGCAGCAGTTCCTTCTGGAAAAACGGCAATTTTTGATGCAGGCGCAAGAGTTCATTTTCATGCAAATTCCGGTCTTATTGTGTCTAACAATGCGTCAATTCACATAAATGGATCCGCTTCAACGACTGATAAACTGGAGAACGAAGTCATTTTTGAAGGAGATCGATTAGAACCTGAATATTCAGATGTTCCGGGACAATGGGGGGCAATTTGGCTTACGAATGGCAGCACCAATAATCAATTAAATCATGCCACCATCAAAAATGGAACTATCGGATTACTGATTCAAAATAATGACGGAACGACCACAACTATTAAAAATACTCAAATCTACAATTCAGCTAACTATGGTATTTTGGCGCAGACCGCAAAAATTAATGGCGGAAATATGGTCGTCAATAATGCAGGACAAGCGAGTTTAGCTTGTGTTTACGGCGGAAATTACAACTTTACGCATTGTACGTTCAATAACAATTGGAATAGTTCCGAACAAGTGGCGGTTTTGTTGAGCAATTACATTTTAGGTGCAGTTCCGGAAGTAAAAGATTTAACCGAAGCAACATTTAATAATTGTATTATTTACGGTTCTTATTCCAATGAAATGATTTTAAATAAAAAAACAAGCGCAGCTTTTGCATACCAATTCAATAATTGCCTCTTAAAATTTGACAACAGCACTAATCAATTCACGACCAATCCAGACTATCAATTTGAAACGGATGCGACACATTACAACGCAATTATTTTAAATAAAG
Organism: Flavobacterium sp. 83; assembly: GCF_000744835.1. NCBI lineage: Bacteria > Pseudomonadati > Bacteroidota > Flavobacteriia > Flavobacteriales > Flavobacteriaceae > Flavobacterium > Flavobacterium sp. 83. The sequence continues at coordinate 2,295,091 of NZ_JQMS01000001.1, read as the reverse complement.
ACCCTAAATTCCTGAAGGTTTCCCTAAACAAATTCAATATTGACTCAACTTCTGCCGCTGTCGCAAAAGGGAATTCGGCATATCTGATTCCGTTGGATATTATGGGCAACATGCGAACTCTACCACCTGATTTAGGAGCATATCAAAACAAACCGTTCCCTAAATAATTTTTCAAAGTCTTTCCTTTTCACATTTGCTCGTACTATTTATTTAAACTAAATTTGCATCGCAATACAACAAACTAAAAAACAATGATCCATTTCTTTGAAAACCAAAGCAAAACTGTTTTTGCAGTGCAAACGCAAAACGAAATTTCGGCTCAAGACATTTCAAAACTCAACTGGCTTTTTGCCAACTCATATAAAATAGAAAAATCCGTACTGACGGATTTTTTTGTTGGTCCTCGCGCCACTATGATAACGCCGTGGAGTACCAATGCAGTGGAAATTACTCAAAACATGGGAATTTCCGGAATCATCCGAATTGAAGAATTTCACAAAGCAACAGCTGATTTTTCTGATTTTGACCCGATGCTTTCGCAAAAATACGCCGAGTTAAATCAAGATATCTTCACTATCAATGTACTCCCGGAAGCAATTTTGGACATTGATGATATTGCAGCCTACAACAAACAAGAAGGATTGTCTTTAAGTCCGGAAGAAGTAGCATATTTAGATAATTTGGCTACCAAATTAGGGAGAAAGCTAACAGATTCTGAGATTTTTGCTTTCTCTCAAGCCAATTCAGAGCATTGTCGCCACAAGATTTTCAACGGAACTTTTGTAATTGATGGTGTTGAAAAAGAAACGTCTCTTTTCAAATTAATCAAAAAAACATCCCAGGAAAACCCTAACGATATTGTTTCGGCTTACAAAGACAACGTAGCTTTTGTAAAAGGACCAAGAGTACAACAATTCGCTCCAAAAAGTGCTGACAAACCTGATTTTTATGAAGTAAAAGAATTTGATTCGGTTATTTCATTAAAAGCAGAAACTCATAATTTTCCAACAACTGTTGAGCCTTTCAATGGAGCAGCAACAGGAGCTGGTGGAGAAATTAGAGATCGTTTGGCTGGTGGCCAAGGTTCTTTGCCAATGGCAGGAACTGCGGTTTATATGACTTCTTATTCTCGTTTGGAAGAAAATCGTCCTTGGGAAGATGCTGTAGCTGAAAGAAAATGGTTGTATCAAACCCCGATGGATATTTTGATAAAAGCCTCCAATGGAGCATCGGATTTTGGAAATAAATTTGGGCAACCGTTGATTACAGGATCAGTTTTAACTTTCGAACACGAAGAAAACAACCGCAAAATTGGTTATGACAAAGTAATTATGCAAGCGGGTGGAATTGGTTACGGAAAACTGGATCAAGCCATCAAACACAAACCACAAGAAGGCGACAAAATCGTTATCCTTGGAGGAGAAAATTATAGAATTGGAATGGGTGGAGCCGCGGTTTCTTCTGCCGATACTGGAGCAATGAGTTCTGGAATCGAGTTGAATGCGGTACAACGTTCGAACCCAGAAATGCAAAAACGTGCTGCGAATGCCATTCGTGGTTTGGTAGAAAGCGACCATAATCCAATTGTTTCCATTCACGATCACGGAGCTGGTGGACACTTAAACTGTCTATCAGAATTGGTGGAAGAAACAGGAGGATTGATTGATTTGGATAAATTGCCAGTGGGTGACCCTACCCTTTCGGCTAAAGAAATTATTGGTAACGAATCCCAAGAAAGAATGGGATTGGTTATTGGCAAAAAGGACATTGATTTACTTCAAAAAATTGCAGATCGTGAGCGTTCTCCAATGTACCAAGTGGGTGATGTTACAGCGGATCACCGTTTCACTTTTGAATCTAAAACTACAGGTCTAAAACCTATGGATTATGCTTTGGAAGATTTCTTCGGAAGCTCACCAAAAACCGTAATGACAGATAAAACTGTAGATTATAACTATCCTGCATTAGAATATAGCGTAAAAAACATTTCTACCTATTTAGAGCAAGTATTACAATTAGAAGCTGTTGCTTGTAAAGACTGGTTGACCAACAAAGTTGACCGTTGTGTAGGTGGAAAAGTTGCCAAACAACAATGTGCTGGACCTTTACAATTACCATTGAACAATTGTGGTGTAATGGCTTTGGATTATCAAGGAATCGAAGGTGTTGCAACATCGATTGGGCACTCTCCTATTGCTTCCTTAATTGATCCTGTGGCAGGAACAAGAACAGCTATTGCTGAATCTTTATCGAATATTGTTTGGGCACCAATAAAAGACGGAATGAAAGGGATTTCTCTTTCTGCTAACTGGATGTGGGCTTGTAAAAACGAAGGCGAAGACGCGCGTTTGTATGCTGCTGTTGAAGCTTGTTCTGAGTTTGCCATTGAATTGGGAATCAATATTCCAACTGGAAAAGATTCACTTTCGATGAAACAAAAATATCCAAACGACGAAGTGATTGCGCCGGGAACAGTAATTATTTCGGCAGGTGGAAATTGTATTGATATTAGAAAAGTAGTAGAACCTGTGTTGCAAAAAGACGGCGGTTCGATTTATTATATCAATTTGTCACAAGATGAATTTAAATTAGGTGGTTCTTCATTGGCACAAACTTTAAACAGTATTGGTAATGAAGCACCAACTATTAAAGATGCTGCTTTCTTCAAAAATGCATTTAATACATTACAAGAATTGATTTTAGACAATCAAATCTTGGCGGGTCACGATATTGGAAGTGGTGGTTTGATTACTACTTTATTAGAAATGTGTTTTGCTGATGTGAATTTAGGAGCTAAAATAGATTTCTCTGTTTTCGAAGAAAAAGATATTATCAAATATTTATTCTCTGAAAACATCGCTGTGGTTTTCCAAGCGAAAGACGATAACACAGTTGAAAATGTATTGAATACCAAAGGCGTTTCGTTCGACAAATTAGGAACAGCTACAAATGAAGCGACTTTAGATTTTGGTCCTTGTAAATTAGATATTGCTAAATACAGAGATATTTGGTTCAAGACTTCCTTCTTATTAGACCAAAAACAATCGAAGAACGGAACGGCTCAAGCACGTTTTGATAATTACAAAAAACAAGCTTTAAACTACACTTTCCCTGCCCATTTTACAGGAAAAGCACCAGTTATTGACAATTCTAAACCAAAACCTAAAGCAGCTATTATCCGTGAAAAAGGAAGTAACTCAGAACGTGAAATGGCAAATGCGATGTACTTAGCTGGTTTTGATGTAAAAGACGTTCACATGACTGATTTGATTTCAGGTCGTGAAACTTTGGAAGACATTCAGTTTATTGGAGCTGTTGGTGGATTCTCTAATTCAGATGTTTTAGGTTCTGCTAAAGGTTGGGCCGGAGCATTTTTATACAATGAAAAAGCAAAAATAGCTTTAGACAATTTCTTTAAGAGAGAAGATACATTGTCAGTTGGAATCTGTAATGGTTGCCAATTGCTAATGGAACTAGAAAAAATAAATCCAGAGCATGAAGTTCATGGAAAATTGCTTCATAACGAAAGTCATAAACACGAAAGTATTTTTACATCAGTAACGGTACAGGAAAACAATTCAGTGATGCTTTCTTCATTAGCAGGAAGTACACTTGGAGTTTGGGTTTCCCATGGTGAAGGAAAATTCAATTTACCATTAGCCGAAGAAAACTATAATATTGTTGGAAAATACGGCTATGATAGTTATCCTGCAAATCCAAATGGTTCTGATTACAACACAGCGATGCTTTGCGACAAAACGGGTCGTCACTTGGTCATGATGCCACACATTGAGCGTTCTACGTTCCAATGGAATTGGGCGTATTACCCAAAAGACAGAGACGATGAAGTTTCGCCTTGGCATGAAGCTTTTGTAAATGCCAGAAAATGGATGGATAAAAAATAATTTTATTTTATAATAGATTTTATAAAAGCGTTCCTGAAAAGGAACGCTTTTTTATTGTATATATTTGGTCAAAACATAATGATATCTTAGATTTGAAAAGAATCCCATTATTATTACAAACCACACCAAATGACAAGATATAAAAATATTTTTATCGCAATAGTAATGCTTTTGACAATAAACATTTTCGCTCAAAAAATCGAAAAAATCACCTCCAAAGACGGGACCCATTACATCACCAAAAACATTGATTATCCTATAACCGGAACCTACCTTTCTAAAGGTGGATCAGAACCCATTGTACAATTAAATCCAGATGGAACCGGTATATTTCAGTTGGATGATTTATCAAAAACAACAATGGTTTGGGGAATGGAGTGTTTTGAAGACGGTACCCCAAAATACCAAAAAGGATTTAATTATGCCGTTTACTCACTTTGGTATAAAAACAAAGAAGCAAATTCAGAAATAGAAGCTAAAGAAGAATGGACTTATGCTCATTTCTCTATTCATTTTGAAAAAAATAAAATGTTCATCTTAGGAGAAAGAAGCAAAGACTATATAAAGTAATCTAGAATAAATGAAGTGCATTTCAGCTTAAAACCTATTGCATAATCTCAATTTAAAGAAAACGATTTCGTAAAATAACGCGATTCTGGTTTAATTTCTATTTAATTTTTTTTGAATACTAATTATTATCATTAATTTTTAATTAATTTGCGATAAAATTCAACCTCAGAATAATGACTTCTATAACAAGACTTTTTGATTTCCCTTATTATCAGCAAGATAAATATACTTCAATTTCAGATGCTTTAGCAACAAAGCAAAACGGGATTTGGATAAAAACTTCTACACAAGAATATATTGCTAAAGCTAACGCAGTATCACGTGCATTGTTGAAATTAGGCGTACAAAAAGACGATAAAATTGCCATCATTTCCTCTAATAACAGAACGGAATGGAATATAATGGATATTGGTGCATTGCAGACAGGTGCACAAACAGTTCCTATATACCCTACCATCTCTGAAGATGATTATGAGTATATCTTAAATCATTCTGGTGCTATTTATTGTTTTGTATCCGATGCTGAAGTCCTTCGAAAAGTAAATTTAATTCGGGATAAAGCACCTTCTGTCAAAGAAGTTTATTCGTTCAACGAAATTGAAGGTTGTAAAAACTGGAATGATTTACTCATTCTTGGCGATGACCACAGCAATCAAAATGAAGTTGAGATCCGTAAAAATAACGTAAAAACCGATGATTTAGCGACTATTATTTATACGTCGGGAACAACTGGAAAACCAAAAGGCGTTATGCTTTCGCATAAGAATATTGTTTCAAATGTTTTGGACAGTGCCTCAAGAATTCCTTTTGAAGCAGGAAAAACTCGCGCTTTAAGCTTCCTTCCTATTTGCCATATTTTTGAAAGAATGATTTTGTATTTATACCAATATTATGGCGTTTCCATCTATTTTGGTGAGTCGATTGAAATGATTGGAGAAAACATTAAAGAAATAAAACCAAACGTAATTACAGCAGTTCCAAGACTGCTCGAGAAAGTGTATGATAAAATATACGCCAAAGGAACTGAATTAACCGGCATCAAAAAGAGACTATTCTTTTGGGCAATTGATTTAGGATTAATCTATGAACCCTATGGAAAAAATGGTTTATGGTATGAGTTCCAACTCAAAATTGCCCGAAAACTGATTTTTAGCAAATGGAAAGAAGGTTTGGGCGGAAACCTAGATTTGATGGTTTCTGGAAGTGCCGCTTTGCAAACCAGATTAGCCAGAATTTTTGCAGCCGCAGAAATCCCAGTAATGGAAGGATACGGATTGACAGAAACCTCACCGGTAATCTCTGTCAATGACATGAGGAATCACGGTTTCAAAGTAGGAACTGTGGGGAAAGTAATTGATAACGTAGAAGTACTAATTGCCGAAGATGGTGAAATCCTTTGTAAAGGACCTAACGTGATGATGGGATATTACAAAGATGAAAAATTGACCAACGAAGTAATTACAAACGGGTATTTCCACACGGGAGACATTGGAATATTTGATGAAGAGGGATTCTTGAAAATTACCGATCGTAAAAAAGAAATGTTCAAAACATCCGGAGGGAAATATATTGCGCCACAATTAATTGAGAATACAATGAAACAATCCCGTTTCATTGAACAAATAATGGTGATTGGTGACGGTCAAAAAATGCCGGCAGCATTTATCCAGCCAAATTTTGATTTCATTAAAGAATGGGCCGTAATTCATGGTATTGATGCGGGAAAAAGTAATGAAGAAATTATCTCAAATGAAAAAGTTATTGCAAGAATTCAGGAAGAGATTGATACTTTAAATGAAAAATTTGGCAATTGGGAGAAAATAAAACGTTTTGAATTGACCCCGGACATTTGGTCTATCGAAGGCGGACAATTAACTCCAACACTGAAACTGAAACGAAAAATCGTAATGGAGAAATATATCGATTTATTTCATAAAATATACGGTTAGCATTTCATAAAATCCATATAAATCATGAAACTAAAAGCTCTAATTTGTTCCGTAATAAGTTTATTCTTTTTTTCTAATTGTCAAGAAAAGGCAAAGGAAGATCCTATAAAAGCAAATTATTTAGATTTCTCGAAACGGGACGACCAGCTCACTGGCGGTATCAAAATGATTCCGATTAAAACACCAAAAGGAACTTTCAAAGTCTGGACAAAAACAGTTGGAAATAATCCAAAAATAAAAGTGTTGCTCCTTCATGGTGGCCCCGGATTGACACATGAACTGTATGAATGTTTTGATGGGTATTTCCCTAACGAAAGCATTGAATATATCTATTACGACCAGTTGGGCTCTTATTACAGCGACCAACCCAAAGACAACACTTTGTGGACTAATGAACGCTTTGTGGAGGAAGTCGAGCAAGTGCGGATTGCTTTGGGTTTAGACAATTCCAATTTTTACCTCATGGGACAATCTTGGGGCGGAATCCTAGCTATGGAATATGCATTGAAATATCAAAAAAACCTAAAAGGCTTGATAATCTCTAATATGATGGCGAGCGCTCAGGAATATAACGCCTACGCAAAAGATGTTCTGGCACCACAAATGGACCCTAAAATCCTAAAGCAGTTGCAGGATATCGAGAAAAACAATGATTTTGAAAATCCAAAATACAGCGAATTATTGTTCAAATATTACTACACAGAACACATTTTAAGAAAACCACTAGAAGAATGGCCGGAATCTATTAACCGATGTTTCAAACACATCAATCCTGATGTCTATGTATTTATGCAAGGCCACAGTGAATTTGGTATCACCGGAAATGCCTCCTTGAAAAATTGGGATGTCAAAGCCAGATTGAAAACCCTTAAGGTTCCTACGTTGAGTATTGGTTCTAAATACGACACAATGGATCCCGAACACATGAAATGGATTGCTCACGAAGTCCAAAACGGACGATTCTTATTTTGTCCTAACGGAAGCCATCTTTCACAATACGATGACCCTAAAAATTATTTCACAGGCGTGATTACGTTTTTAAAAGATGTGGATAATGGTACTTTTAAAAAATCTTAAAAATTTACCTTTAATAACTCTTACTCCTCAATAGTTGAGGATTTTTTTAATATTAAAATAGAAACATCCCGCAACAATTACATTATTTCTTATCACCACAAAAAAATATACACAATTGTTATTTAAGCATTTAGACACAATTTTTTAATATCTTTATTGTATCAACCATAAAATTAAAAAATCATGAATGTGAAAAAATTTTTAGTTTCAGGTATTGCAGGTGGTATAATCAACTTTCTTTTAGGATGGATTCACTACGGAATCCTTTTTAAAAACACATTTCCTTCTAATGGAAATGAAAACATCTCATTTATATTTTTAGGGTGCCTTACTTTTGGATTATTCACAGCCTATATTTTTACAAAATGGACAGGGATTTCAAATTGGATAACCGGTTTTGGTGCTGGTACCATAATTGGATTATTTATAGCCTTATATATGTTTTTTTTGCCAATGCAATGAAACCAACACCTGGTATTACTTTTCAGATTATGGCATTGGATATTGTAATCACTATAGCAATGGCTGCTTTTACCGGAGCAGTTATTGCTCTTGTTAATGAAAAACTAAAATAAATGAAAATTCTTACTAAAAAAATCGTCGTTTTATGTGTGATTTTTTAATTTAGATAAAAAAACCAAAAAATAATTCAACCTATTATGCATGCATAGTATTTTTTTTATTATATTTGAAATCGATATAGTTAGAGATATGAAAGATAAAACAATAGATTATATTTTAAGAGCAACTTGGCAGGCAGTTTCAAGAATGTACAATGAAGAAGCATCTAAATATGGTGCAACCATGGCTACAGGTTTTGCATTGCTGAGTATGGATAAAGACAAAGGCACTCCCTCTACTGCTTTAGGTCCAAAAATGGGTATGGAAGCGACAAGTCTTACCAGAACCTTAAAATCGATGGAAGATAAAGGCTTAATTATCAGGAAGAAAAACCCTTATGACGGTCGCGGTGTATTGATTTACCTCACTGAATTTGGAAAAGAGAAAAGAGAATTGTCAAAAAACACCGTTTTGAAATTCAATGAAACTGTAAAAAACCACATTTCTGAGGAAAAATTGCAACATTTTATTGAAGTGGCTGAAACTATAAACGAATTAATTCAAGATAAAAATATATTTAATCAACAAGAAAACAGTAATGATGACATCGCTAAGATTCAAAACCATTAAAATAATGAAAAATTGCGTTCCAACATTCCTATAAAAAATAAATAAAAACTACTTATGAAACGCATAATTAAAAAAGTTGCGGTAATTGGATCCGGAATAATGGGTTCTGGAATTGCTTGCCATTTTGCAAACATTGGTGTTGAAGTTTTGCTTTTGGACATTGTTCCAAAAGAACTCACGGAAGCTGAAACTAAAAAAGGGCTGACTTTAGAAAATAAAATTGTCAGAAACAGATTGGTGAATGAGCATTTAACAAATTCTCTAAAATCGAAACCATCTCCTATTTACAATCAGAAATTTGCCAGCAGAATTACCACTGGAAATACAACTGATGACATGGCAAAAATTGCAGCTGTTGATTGGATTATTGAGGTTGTAGTGGAACGTTTGGACATCAAGAAAATGGTTTTTGAACAAATCGAAAAATTCAGAAAACCGGGAACTTTAGTAACTTCAAACACGTCTGGAATTCCGATTCACTTTATGAGTGAAGGAAGAAGCGACGATTTCCAGAAACATTTCTGCGGGACACACTTTTTTAACCCTGCGCGTTATTTAAAATTATTCGAAATCATTCCTGGCCCACAGACTTCAACAGAAGTATTGGACTTCCTTACTATATATGGAGAGAAATTCTTGGGTAAAACTTCGGTTGTTGCCAAAGATACTCCGGCGTTTATCGGGAATAGAGTTGGTATTTACGGTATTCAGAGTTTGTTTCATTTGGTAAAAGAATTGGGACTTACTATTGAAGAAGTAGATAAATTGACTGGTCCAGTTATTGGCCGCCCAAAATCGGCTACTTTCAGAACCGTTGACGTAGTTGGATTGGATACTTTGGTACACGTTGCCAATGGAATCTACGAAAACTGCCCGAATGACGAACAACACGAGTTGTTCAAATTACCAGATTTCGTCAACAAAATGATGGAAAACAAATGGCTGGGAAGCAAAACGGGTCAAGGTTTTTATAAAAAAGTAGACAAGGATATCCTTTCTTTGGATTTAGATACTTTAGAATACCGTCCGGCTAAAAGAGCTTCTTTTGCAACTTTAGAACTGACAAAAACGATAGATAAACCAATTAACCGTTTTAAAGTTCTGGTAAAAGGAAAAGACAAAGCAGGAGAATTCTACAGAAAAAGTTTTGCAGGAATGTTTGCTTATGTTTCGAACAGAATTCCTGAAATCTCAGACGAATTATACAAGATTGACGATGCTATGAAAGCCGGTTTTGGATGGGAAAATGGTCCTTTCGAAATTTGGGATGCTATTGGTGTCGAAAAAGGAATCGAAATGATGAAAGCGGAAGGTCTTGAGCCAGCTGCTTGGGTAAATGATATGTTGGCTTCTGGAAGTTCTAGTTTTTACTCTATAAAAGAAGGTGCTACTTTTTTCTACAATATCCCTACAAAATCACACCCGAGCGATAGCGAACTGGCGAAGCAAACTAAAGTTCCAGGTCAGGATTCATTTATCATCTTGAACAACATTCGCGAAAGCAAAAAAGTGTGGAGCAATAGCGGAGCAATCATACAAGATTTAGGAGACGGAATTTTGAATTTAGAATTCCAATCTAAAATGAATACGATTGGTGGCGATGTTTTGGCCGCTATCAATAAAGCGATTGACTTATCTGAAAAAGAATACCAAGGATTGGTTATTGGAAATCAAGCAGCGAATTTCTCTGTTGGTGCCAATATTGGAATGATATTCATGATGGCAGTCGAGCAAGAATACGATGAGTTGAATATGGCCATCAAAATGTTCCAAGATACCATGATGCGTGTACGTTACTCCGGAATCCCTATTGTAGTTGCTCCTCACGGAATGACTTTTGGAGGGGGTTGCGAAATGAGTTTACATGCTGATAAAGTAGTTGCCGCAGCCGAAACCTATATGGGATTAGTGGAGTTTGGTGTTGGAGTAATTCCAGGTGGTGGAGGTTCGAAAGAAATGGCATTGCGTGCATCCGATTTATTCCATAAAAATGACGTGGAGTTGAATGTGTTGCAAGAATATTTCTTGACAATTGCTATGGCAAAAGTGTCTACTTCTGGTTACGAAGCTTTTGATACCGGGCTTTTACAACAAGGAAAAGACATCATTGTGGTAAACAAAGACCGCCAGATTGCCGAAGCGAAGAAACACGCTTTACTTATGGCCGAAGCCGGTTATACACAACCAATACGCAGAAGCGACGTAAAAGTTCTTGGAAAACAAGCTCTTGGAATGTTCCTTGTAGGAACGGACCAGATGGAAGCCGGGAAATACATCTCGGAACACGACAAAAAAATTGCTAACAAACTAGCGTATGTAATGGCGGGTGGAGATTTATCAGAACCAACTTTAGTAACCGAACAATATTTATTGGATTTGGAACGTGAAGCTTTCTTGTCATTGTGTACGGAAAGAAAAACATTGGAAAGAATCCAATTTATGTTAACCAAAGGGAAACCGCTAAGAAACTAAAAAAATGAAAACAGCCTATATAGTTAAAGCATACAGAACAGCCGTGGGGAAAGCTCCAAAAGGCGTGTTCAGATTTAAACGTCCTGATGAATTGGCAGCAGAAACGATTCAGTTTATGATGAATGAGTTGCCTGATTTCGACAAGAAACGTATTGACGACGTGATGGTAGGAAATGCAATGCCCGAAGCGGAACAAGGATTAAACGTGGGACGATTAATCTCTTTAATGGGATTGAAAATCGAAGACGTTCCGGGTGTAACTGTTAACCGTTATTGCGCGTCAGGATTAGAAACAATTGGTATGGCTACAGCCAAAATCCAGTCTGGAATGGCGGATTGTATCATTGCAGGTGGAGCCGAAAGCATGAGTTTTATTCCAATGGGAGGTTACAAGCCTACTCCTGATTATGCTGTTGCAAAAGCTGGAAACGAAGATTACTATTGGGGAATGGGACTAACTGCGGAAGCGGTTGCCCAACAATTCAATGTATCTCGTGCGGACCAAGATGAGTTTGCTTATAACTCACACATGAAAGCCCTAAAAGCGCAAGCCGAAGGTAAATTTGACAAACAAATTGTTCCTATTACTGTGGAACAAACGTTTATCAACGAAAATGGTAAAAAAGAAACTAAATCGTATATCGTAAATAAAGATGAAGGTCCTAGAGCAGGAACGTCTGTAGAAGCTTTGGCAGGTTTAAGACCCGTTTTTGAAGCGAACGGAAGTGTAACTGCAGGAAACTCTTCTCAAATGAGTGATGGAGCAGCATTTGTTCTAATCATGAGCGAAGAAATGGTAAAAGAATTGAACCTTACTCCTATTGCCCGTTTGGTAAACTTCGCATCAGCTGGAGTAGAACCAAGAATCATGGGAATTGGACCGGTAAAAGCGATTCCAAAAGCATTGAAACAAGCGGGATTAACCTTAAACGATATTGATTTAATTGAGTTGAACGAAGCTTTTGCATCACAAGCATTAGCCGTAACAAGAGAACTAAACCTAAATCCAGATATTATTAATGTAAATGGTGGAGCGATTGCATTAGGTCACCCACTGGGTTGTACCGGAGCAAAATTGTCTGTTCAATTATTTGACGAGATGAAACGCAGAGGAAGCAAATACGGAATAGTTTCTATGTGCGTAGGAACCGGTCAAGGTTCAGCAGGGATTTACGAACTTTTATAGTTAAAGAATCTTCACCAATTTTAAGAATTACCTATAGTGATTTTTTTGTCGGAATTGCAATTCGGAGATTTAGATTCTAAATAAAAACATTTTAAAAAATAAAAAAAATGGCAGATACAATTGAAAAAAACGTAACCCGTGGCGGTCAATTTTTGGTTAAAGAAACAAAGTGCGAAGATGTTTTTACTCCTGAAGATTTCTCAGAAGAGCAATTAATGATGCGTGACTCTGTAAAAGAATTTGTAGACAAAGAAATTTGGCCAAATAAAAATCGTTTTGAAAGCAAAGATTATGCTTTTACTGAAGAAAGTATGCGTAAGGCTGGTGAGTTAGGGCTTTTAGGAGTTGCTGTTCCTGAAGCTTATGGAGGGTTAGGAATGGGGTTTGTATCCACTATGTTAGTTTGTGATTATATTTCAGGAGCTACAGGATCATTTTCTACTGCTTTTGGAGCACATACCGGAATTGGTACCATGCCAATTACCTTATATGGAACAGAAGAACAAAAAATGAAATACGTTCCTAAATTAGCTTCTGGTGAATGGTTTGGAGCCTATTGCTTGACAGAACCAGGTGCAGGATCTGATGCCAATTCCGGGAAAACAAAAGCTATTTTATCAGATGATGGAACACATTATAAAATCACAGGACAAAAAATGTGGATTTCGAATGCTGGATTTTGTTCTTTGTTTATCGTTTTTGCCCGTATTGGAGATGACAAAAACATCACTGGGTTTATCCTTGAAAATACAAATGATAACGGAATTTCAATGGGTGAAGAAGAGCACAAATTAGGAATCCGTGCTTCCTCTACTCGTCAAGTTTTCTTCAATGAAACTAAAATTCCGGTTGAAAATATGCTTTCTGAAAGAGGGAATGGTTTCAAAATTGCTATGAATGCTTTGAACGTGGGGCGTATTAAATTAGCAGCAGCTTGTTTAGATGCACAAAGAAGAGTGATTTCTGGCTCTGTAAAATATGCTAATGAAAGAATCCAGTTCAACACCGCTATTTCTCAATTTGGTGCTATTCGTTATAAATTGGCCGAAATGGCTACTAGCTGCTATGCTGGAGAAAGCGCTTCTTACCGTGCTGCAAAAGATATTGAAGATAGAATTATGTCGCGTGAAGCTGAAGGATCATCGCATCAGGAAGCAGAATTAAAAGGGGTTGAGGAATATGCTATTGAATGTTCTATCCTAAAAGTAGCCGTTTCTGAAGATGTACAAAACTGTGCCGACGAAGGTATTCAAATCTTCGGCGGAATGGGATTCTCAGAAGATACTCCAATGGAAAGCGCATGGCGAGATGCTAGAATTGCCCGTATTTACGAAGGAACTAACGAAATCAACAGAATGCTTTCTGTAGGTATGTTGATCAAAAAAGCCATGAAAGGACATGTTGATTTACTTGGACCAGCTTCAAAAGTACAGGAAGAGTTAATGGGCATTCCATCATTTGAAACTCCTGATTATTCTGAATTATTTGCTGAGGAAAAAGAAATGATTGGCAAATTGAAAAAGGCATTCTTAATGGTAGCCGGTGGAGCTGTTCAAAAATATGGTCCGGATTTAGATGCACACCAACAGTTATTAATGGCCGCTTCAGACATCTTAATCGAAATCTATATGGCAGAAAGTACGATCCTTAGAACTGAAAAATTAGCGAAAAAAGAAGGTGAAGCTAAAGTGCAAGAGCAAATTGCCATGGCAAAATTATACTTATACAAAGCGGTAGATATCGTTACTCAAAAAGGGAAAGAAAGCATAATCTCTTTTGCTGAAGGCGATGAACAACGCATGATGCTAATGGGATTACGCCGTTTTACAAAATACACTAACATGCCTAATATTGTTGGCTTAAGAGAAATAATTACTACTAAATTAGTAGCAGAAAACGAGTATTGTTTCTAAGAAATAAAGATAGTTTTTAGTTTATTTATTTGTTAAAAAACCGCCTTGTTCCTGAAAATAAGGCGGTTTTTTTATGGCTAGATAAAATTTAAAATTTATTTAATCTCCTTTTTTTCTATTGGACTTATTTCTCCACTATAGGAAATGGTACTGCGATTATTTGAATTTATCGATAGCGAAGCGCTACCGTCAAAAAAAATGGATATAAATATTGTATATAAATCATTTTGTCCTTTAACTACCGCTTTTATTTGATATGCTTTCTTTTCTTTTTTAAAAGTATATTGTTGTGGTTTTCCTTCAAAATTTAATCCGCCATCACCTCCATACGCAGCACCGTTATAGGCTGTGCCAAAAAAAGGCATTTCACTTTTGATAAAATCCGGTTGGAATTTTAAATAATTGGTATTGGAAGTTAAATCTACATTCCTAAATCCGTGAGGCGAAGCATTCCTTGCTACAAAAACAAATTCTTTAGAATTCATTAAGATTTCAGTCTGTCTTTTTTTTTCCAGTTTACGATCTTCTCTTAACTGTTTTCTAGTTTTTTCCTGAGCAAAACTAATACTAACAACAGTTGAAAATAACAAGACTAAAAATATATTTTTCGTTTTCATGATTTCTACTTATTTTGATTTCTATAACTCCTATAAGTAACTAATAAATAAGCAATAAGACTAAAATAAACAACTAATTTATTTTTTATCGAAACGCATCATGGTAGTATCTCCCATAATAAAATTCAAGGTTTTCCCATCATCGGAAATTGAATAAGAATCAATTTTTTGCAGACTTGACATGTAAACGGATTCACCTTGAATATCCATACACATCATTTTAGTCATTGCAATTGGATCTTTGAAACTGATATTATTTCCATCAACATTTAATTTTCCACTGTATCTATTACAACTAGCATTACCCAAAACTCGATTTTCTTTTAAATCAAAAATGATGTTTGGTTTTTTGTTTGGATATAATCCTCCAAATGAAATTCTTGGCCCCGCAATGTAATTCAATTCCCAAGTTCCATCAAGCGAAGCTGTTTTAGCATTTGAAGTTTTAATTGTATTGCAGGAAATAAATACCATGCATAAAATAGTTAGCGATAAAATTAATTTTCTCATGAGTGTTGTTTTTATTCAAATAAAATATTGAAAAAATAGAATCAATAATGCTGCCAAAACACTACAATTTAGATAAAATAATAGTTGTACAAAAAACCAAATTAGACCATTCCTTACTCGTCCAAAATCAAAATTACAGCAATCTATTTATCAATTTCTGTTACCTCAATTTTAATTTCAACTGCATATTCATTAGGAACAATTTTACCGCCATGTAAGTTGGCATAAACTTTAGTAAATTCAGCACCAAAATATAAAATGATAGCAGAATAATAAACCCATATTAAAATGATAATTACTGAACCAGCAGCCCCGTAAACTGTTGCTACAGTAGAATTCCCTAAATAAAACCCAATTGCAAATTTACCAAACATAAAGAAAAACGACGTAAAACTAGATCCTATTAACGCATCTCTCCACGAGATTTTACCATCAGGAAGTGTTTTAAATATAATTGCAAATAATCCAGTAGTCGTCGCAAATAAAATTAAAATATTTACTATATATAACAAATAGACCGTTAAGTCCGGAAAAGATTGAAACAATCGCTCATTTACAATGTCCATAACTGTATTCACCATCAAACTGACCATCAACAAAAAACCAAGTGAAGCAATCATTGAAAAAGACATCACACGGTTTTTGATAAACTTCATGATACCTTTATTCGGTTTAGCTTTTAATCCCCAAATAAAATTAATGGAGCTTTGTATTTCAGCAAAAACTCCGGAAGCTCCTATCAACAGCATAATACCGCCAAATATTGTAGCAAATGTTATACTGTCAGAAAGTTCTATATTCTTAATCGTTTCCTGAATTTGAATTGCAGCCTCATTTCCAACCATACCATTTATTTGACCGAAAAACCTACCTGTAACAGCTTCTCTTCCGAAGAAAACACTGAAAACAGACATAATAATTATTAATAATGGCGGCAGTGAAAATATTGTATAATAGGACAATGAAGCACTCAATTTTATTGCATTATCATCATCAAATTCACGATAGGTTCGCTTTAATAGATCCCAACTTAAAATGGCTATTTCTTTTTGCTTCATTTTTTTAAATAATTATATTTTCCAAAATAAAATTTAAACTTATTAAACCCCTTTTATTTGATTCTAAAGTACCGAAAATAATTCTTTTTATTTCAATTGCAACTGCAATCAAAACTACAATTAAATTGACTAGGTATTTAAAATGAATCTTACATAATTCCCATTAAACTGAATTATAAAAACTAAATCTTTTATCTACAATACAAAAATTTCTTACCTTTGAAATAAAACATATCATGAAAAAAATATTCTTATCTATTGTGCTAATTATAGTTGTTGTAATAGGTTGCAAAACAAGCAGCGATTCAAGTAATTCAAAAAAACTAAATATTGCTTTTGAAGCTAAAAGTAATAGTACTGTTTCTGGAACTGCAACTTTTGAAGAAAAAAATGGCAAAGTTACTTTCGTCGCAAAATTAGCAGGGCTTAAACCAGGTGAACATGCAATACATATTCATGAGAAATCAGATTGTACTGCAGCAGACGGAAGTTCAGCTGGTGGACATTGGAACCCAACATTCAAAAAACATGGTAAATGGGGCGTTGGTGAATACCACAAAGGTGACATAGGTAATTTTACTGCCGATGAAAAAGGAAATGGAACCATTACATTAACAACTGATGAATGGTGTATCGGTTGTGGAGACGCAACTAAGGATATCCTTGGAAAAGGATTAATAGTCCATCAAGGTACAGATGATTATGTTTCTCAACCCGCTGGTAATGCTGGTGCAAGAGTAGCATGTTCAGCTATTATCAAGTAGTTATAGAAACCCGTTGGGTGCAATTAGATTATTTGTGTTTTAATATTGTTTATTGGTCTTTCAAAAATAAATTTATTAATGAATTGTACCAAAGTTAATGCTGTTATTTTAGCTAAAATTCTTGTTTTAAAACCTTGAAAAGATTTAGCATAATTTCGTCTAATCATAAATTGATCACACAATTGAGAGAATAATGTCTCTATTCTTTTTCTTGATTTTCTAAATATGTAGGGTTGTTTTTTATACCCAATTTGATTGATTCTCATTGGAGTTTCTAATTTTATATTTGCTGTTTCAAACAAATCTAATTGTAATGGTGAAGACAAATAACCTCTATCTCCAAGAAGCACACAATCAGACATTTGATATTTTAAATCTTTTAATAAATGTACATCGTGAACACTTGCTTTTGTAATATCTATTGATTGAAAAACCCCAGAAACAGTACAAACTCCGTGAAGTTTGTAACCATAAAACCAAGAGTTTTGTGATGCACAAAAACCTTTATCTGGCGCAGTCTGAAAATCACCCTTACAAATTTTAATCCTATTATGACGAGCCATTTTACAAATCTCAAGTGGCATACTATCAACAACAAAATAGTTCTCAAATTCTGTGAATTTTGAATATAAATGTTGTCTGATTTCTTCAGCAAAATGGAATAATTTTTTCCTTCTCTTATTATACTGACTTCGTTCAATTAGATTAGAAATTTGTCCATTTTGCAACTGATTAAAAAATGAATTTTCACTGTCAATAGACATAAATTCAGATGTTAAACTTAAAGCAACTACTTCTAAATCAGACATTTTAAACTTTCTTCCAGCTCGAATTTCTGTATTAAATGCAATATTCAAAGAACTTATAACTTCTAAAACTCTAAAATAATTTTTTACTATATTTGACATAGATATTGGTTGTTTGACGACTTCAAGATACTGAATTTCAGTATCTTGACCAATATCTAATCAATATTTTTTACTTCAAATAATTACACCCAACGGGTTTATAGAAATAAAAAAAATCAACTGGAAGATAAAGAGCACCACTATTTTAAAAATAAAGAAGAATGGCGAGATTGGTTGCACCAAAATCATCATTCTTCAAAAGGGGTGTATCTCATTTTTTACAAGGTAAATAGTGAATTTGAAAGTATGCGATGGGAAGAAGCGGTTCAAGTTGCCATTTGTTTTGGGTGAATCGATTCAACTGTAAGAAAAATGGATGAACATCGTAGAAAACAAGTTTTTTCTCCTAGAAAAGATAAAAGCGTTTGGAGTAAACTCAACAAAACGTATATCGAAAAACTCCTGATAGAAAATCAAATGCATGAAAGTGGATTAGCCAAAATTGAAATTGCTAAAAAAAATGGTTCTTGGACTTCATTGGATGCTGTAGAGGATTTGATAATCCCAATAGACCTCCAAATAGCTTTTGAGAAAAATAGTACTGCATTCGAAAACTATAAAAGTTTTAGTCCTTCATACAGAAAAAGTTATCTTTATTGGCTTAACCAAGCAAAAAGAGAAGATACCAGAAACACTAGAATATGTGATATTATAAATCTTTGTTCCCAAAATAAAAAATCGAGAGATTAATATTTTACCACTAAATAATTAAAACTTAACTTAAAATCTTCTACACAACCATAAAAAAACATAGCTTTGTAGCTTCAAATTAAAGTAATGATTAACCCTTCGGCAACAGGTTGGATAGATAAATTTTTTATTGAACAAAAATTTTCAAAAGAAACTGTTTCTAAAACTACTGATTCATTTTATCAAAAAGTTAGAAATACAGGATTTATATACGGTCACATCATTACTCTTGAAACTGTTACTGAAATTGAGACAAAAGGCTGGTTCAAGGAAGAAATTTCGAAAGTTGCTTTATTAAATACTTTATATGATGTTTTTTGTTTGACTAGAGGAGAAATAAGCTCTGAAAAATTCATAAAAGAAGCTGTTACTTTTTATAACCAAATGAACCCTCAAGGATTTAATTTTTTCAAAAAAATACTTCCTAAAAATTCCCTATCCTTAACTCTGGAAAAAATAATTGGTGAGCGTGTACAAACGAATGACACCATCATCAGTAAAAATTTCTCTCATCTCGTTACCAATGCACTTTTATTTATTGACATTGTTGCTTTTCGCCAATATTTAATTAATGGCGAAATTCCTGAAAAATACCTAAAGAAAATTGAAGAGACGATTGTTAACATTGTTACGCTTGCATTAAAAGTTAAGTCTAACAAATCACA
The DNA here is from genome assembly GCF_000744835.1 of Flavobacterium sp. 83. Classification (NCBI taxonomy): domain Bacteria; kingdom Pseudomonadati; phylum Bacteroidota; class Flavobacteriia; order Flavobacteriales; family Flavobacteriaceae; genus Flavobacterium; species Flavobacterium sp. 83. The sequence continues at coordinate 2,275,616 of NZ_JQMS01000001.1, read as the reverse complement.
ATATGATGATTTATTAATTAAACTTTTTGAAGCTTCTATTCGCTATAGCAAATTTTCAAAAGTTTCTGTTCAAACTCTGGAAACACTTCAACTGGATTATTTTACGCATGAATTAGAAAAATATTATTTAATAGACATTGCCGGAATGGCACTGTGGAGTGATGGACTAATTGAAAACAATGAAGCCTATTTTTTACATACATTAGCGGGGACATTATCTATATCAGATGATTTTGTTGATCAAAGTATATATAGCACTAATGGATTCATTAACAAACATAAAAAAGAAATCCCCTATTTTAATTACTCAAATCCCGTCAAACACTTTTACGATCAAACTACTCAAAGCGTTGCAACTTTAGTAAGCCGCAACAAAAGTAGATTGATAAAAGAAATTATTCAAAGCAAAGAATTAATGCTTCTGTTAGCTTATTCTACCCGAAGAGATTTAGATGAAAAAGAAAAGAAAAAAGTAAAAAAACAATTATTGGATATTTGCAAAACCATTCCTTCTTTGACTATATTTTTACTACCGGGTGGAAGCTTATTACTTCCCATCTTAATAAAATTTATCCCTACCCTATTGCCTTCTGCTTTCAATGAAAATCTAGAAGAAATCGAATAAAAAAATCGCCAAAAGCGATTTTTATTATTAGAATTTCAATTGATAAACATCATCCAAATCTTTATCTGAACTGATATTTACATTTAAATCTGTAACAAATCCCGAATTTAATCCATAGGCCCAACCGTGCAAAGTCAATTCCTGTCCATTTTTCCAGGCAGATTGCACGATAGATGTTTTAGCTAAATCAAATACTTGTTCCTTCACATTAATTTCAACAAAAGCATTAAAACGTTCGTTTTCATCAACGATAGAATCTAAATATTCATGATGGAGGCGATAAACATCTTTTATATGACGAATCCAGTTATCAATAATCCCAATAGATTCATTTCCCATAGCTGCTTTTATTCCTCCACAACCATAATGACCGCATACCAGTACATGTTTTACTTTCAAAACATTCACGGCATAATCCAGAACACTCAGCATATTCATATCAGAATGAATCACCATATTAGCAATGTTTCGATGCACAAAAACGTCCCCCGGTTTTGCACCAACAATTTCATTTGCAGGAACCCTGCTATCTGAACAACCTATCCACAATAAAGGTGGCGTTTGCCCTTTGGCTAAATCTGCAAAATAATTCGGATCACTCGCCAGAGAGGTTTCGACCCATTTTTTATTATTGTCTAATATTTTTTTATAAAAATCACTCATAAAGAATTGCTGTCTTAGTTAATTCAAATGTAAAATAAAATTAGTTGGTTTATTTACTTTAAAAAAAATCATTAGCCATAATATTGATTATTTCACATAAGCTTTGATAATGTTACAATTTATTCTAAATTTTTAATAGGTAACCCTGTTTTTTTGTTTTCAATATTTTTATTTTGAACAAATTTTCATCAGAAAAAAAACTTCTTTGTATTATAAATTAAATTGATTGTTTTTATATTTGCATCAGATATTACTATAAACATGACAATTACTCAATTAAAATATGTTTTGGCTGTAGCCGAACATAAAAATTTCACACTTGCAGCCGAAAAATGTTTTGTAACTCAACCTACATTGAGTATGCAAATTCAGAAAATAGAAGAAGAATTAAGTATTCAAATATTTGACAGAACAAAAAAGCCAATTCAGCTTACTGATATTGGACAAAAAATTGTAAATCAGGCGAAGAACATTGTTAATGAAGCTGATAGAATTCAAGATATTGTAGAGCAACAAAAAGGATTTATTGGAGGTGAATTCAGATTAGGAATTATACCAACGATAATGCCTACACTATTACCAATGTTTTTAAATAATTTCATCAAAAAATATCCAAAAGTAAAACTCATAATCGAAGAGTTAAATACAGAAGAAATTATTATAAAACTCAATAATGGCCATCTTGATGCAGCAATTGCCGCAACACCGTTGATGGAGGAAAAAATCAAAGAAATAGTTTTATACTTTGAACCTTTTGTCGCATATATTCCGGAAAATCATCATAATTTTCAAAAAGAAGAAATAGAAGTCTCTGATTTAAACTTAGATGAAATTCTATTATTGCAGGATGGACACTGTTTTCGAGATGGAATATTAAACTTGTGTAAAAATACAGGAGGAAGAAATGAAATCAATCATTTCCAGATTGAAAGCGGAAGTTTTGAAACTTTAATAAAATTAGCAGATGAAGGTTTGGGGACAACATTGCTTCCCTATTTACATACTTTAGATTTGAAAGAATCTGACAAAACAAAACTGCGTCATTTCAAGGAACCAAAACCAGCAAGAGAAGTTAGTTTGATTTTCCCAAAAAGCGAATTAAAAATTCAAATAATCGATGCATTAAGAAGCACAATTGCAGGTGTTATAAAAGGAGCAATTGTTTTTCAAAATGTACAAATTATAAGTCCACTTCAAAAAAAATAAAAAAAGGAACCGAAATTGGTTCCTTTTTTTTTTATGAATTAACGATAAGAAGACATTGTTTTAATTCTGGTTTCCCAATTGTAAAATTTAACAACCATTCTCGCAATTGCTCCATTTCGTATGGTAATAACGTTTTAATTGCTTTCTCCAATTCCTTGCAAAAAAGCATCGGATTAAAACTTACCCTTTCAAGCACTGATTTTGTGTAATCGAACATGATTTTCGACATAATAAATTAAGATTTTGGGGTTATCAAATATTATTAACTTCTGTAAAAGTACATTTTTAAAATAGACGACATAACAAATTAACGTTCTTTTTAGTATTTTATTTTATTTCAAAGAAAGTAGCTATTACACTCAAAATTTCTTTTTTTTCTATTTCTTACTAGCGCGAAACATTTCTCTTTTCCCTGGAGGACCTGCTAATTTCTCAACTGTAAAACCTACTTCTATCATACTTCTTTTCACTACCCCACGCGCAGCATAAGTAACCAATATTCCGCTGGGCTTAAGCGCATTATACATTTTATTAAAAATTTCAGTACTCCACAATTCAGGTTGAACCCGATAACCAAAAGCATCGAAATAAATCAAGTCAAATTTTTCAAAATCATCTATTTCTTCAAAAAACTGCTTCCTTTTCGTTAAAGAAAAATCACCGCTTAGAACAATCTTTTCTTGCCACTTACTTTGATGCATTTTCTCAAAAACGGTACTTTCATTATTGGCATTAAGCTCTTCAACGTAATTCATTGACAAAACTTCCTGAGTTGATATTGGGTAGGCCTCAACACCTGTATAATCTATTGATTGATTCATTTTGGATGCTTCCAAAAAGGTAATAAATGCATTTAATCCTGTTCCAAAACCAATTTCCAAAATTGAAACTTGTCTGTTTTGAAATAAAGACAACCCATTTTTTATAAAAACATGTTGTGCTTCCTGGATTGCTCCGTGTTTAGAATGATAGCATTCATCCCATTCCTGTAAATGAATTGTTGTAGAACCGTCAAGTGTTTTGATTATTTCTCTTTTCAAAATTATAATTTGAAGTTATTTTTTGCTTTATAGTTGTACCAGATGGTCAAATTTAATCAAAACTAAAGTGTAATAGTCTCAAAAAATCTATATTTTTTATAAATTTCATATAAATTGACGCTATTTAATTCCGTTTTTTTAAATATAAACAAATCACAGTTAAATGCTATAATTAATAGAATAATCATAAGCATTTCAGTGATTTTTATTTAATTTTGCAAAGATTAAAGTTCGTTTTATAAAAACCAAAGATTTTTAATGCTCAAGCATATCACTTATAAAAAATAAAAATAAACAATACCTTATTATGAGTACAACTCAAACTAGCAAAATTGAAACAATTAAAGCTCCTACTTCAAAAATAAATGAAGTAGATTTTGAAAACTTAAGCTTTGGTTCTGTTTTTACAGATCATTTATTCGAATGTGATTATAAAAATGGTGAGTGGCAAAAACCAGTCATTAAGCCTTATGCTCCGTTTTTGGTAGATCCATCTACAAGAGTTTTTCATTATGGCCAAGCTATTTTTGAAGGTATGAAAGCATACAAGGATAACAATAATGATATTTGGCTTTTTAGACCTGATGAAAACTATAAACGTTTCAACACTTCAGCTGTAAGAATGGCCATGCCAGAAGTTCCAGAAGATATATTTATGAATGGCTTAAACCAATTATTGCAATTGGATGAAGCTTGGGTAAAAAAAGGAAAAGGAAATTCGATGTACATTAGACCATTTATGATTGCTACAGGAACTGGAGTAATTGCAAATCCGTCTGATGAATATAAATTCATGATTATTTTATCTCCTGTAACAGCTTATTATTCTGGTGATGTAAAAGTACTTATTGCAGAGCATTTTAGTAGAGCTGCAAATGGTGGTATTGGAGCTGCAAAAGCTGCAGGAAATTATGCTGCACAATTTTATCCTACAAACCTAGCTAATAAAGAAGGATTCCAACAAGTAATTTGGACTGATGATGCAACACATACTAAGCTAGAAGAAGCGGGTACAATGAATGTGTTTTTCAGAATCAATGACACTTTATTGACTGCTCCAGTTAGCGAAAGAATTCTAGATGGTGTAACTAGAAAAACCTTGATTGATTTAGCTAAAAGCGAAGGTATAAATGTAGACGTACGTCCCGTTTTAGTTTCTGAACTTGTCGAAGCTTCTAAAAACGGAACGTTGAAAGAAATTTTTGGAGCTGGAACGGCTGCTGTGGTTAGCCCTATTTGCGGATATTCTTATCAGGACGTTTATTATGAATTACCAAAAATTGAAAATCCAATTGCATTACAACTAAAAGATAAATTGACCAATATTCAAAACAAATTGGAAGAAGACACTTTTGGATGGACTGTTAAAGTATAGATTCCAGATTTATCGAAATAAAAAAAGCGATTTTCAATATGAAAATCGCTTTTTTTATTTTAATCAACAAACCCAAACTCTTTATCTTTCCTCTAGTATTTTTGAAAAATCCGGTTTAAAATAATTAGGCCCTTTCATTACTTTTCCATCTTCACGATAAATAGGTTTACCATCTTCGCCTAATTTACTCATATTACTGCGTTGAATTTCATCAAAAACCGCTTCTATTTTATGCTGTAAACCATGTTCTATAATAGTTCCACATAGAATATACATCATATCCCCTAAAGCATCTGCAATTTCTATTAAATCATTGTTTTGAACTGCTTCCAGATATTCTTCATTTTCCTCTTTCATTAAATTATAACGAAGTGTGTGTTTATTTTCTCCTAAATCAGCTGTTGGAATTTCTTTATGACCTATTTTAAATGCAGTATGAAATTCTTTAACGGAGTCTATTTGTTTTTGCATCTTTTTATTTTATTAAATGTAATTGCAAATTAGCAACTATTTCTAAACAATTAACTAAATTTGACCGAAATAATTTAAACTATGTTTAGTCAAGGACAATTAATATTTGCAGGCTGTTTTTTTGTTGCTTTTGTTATTGCAGCAATTTATTCCTACCGAAAAGATTTGGGAATACATAAAGAATATTATAAAGGAAATTACAAAATATTAATAGGTTTCTTAATATTTATTGGACTCCTGTTTATGATAAAAATATTTTTCAAACGTTAAGACCTTTGTCTTTTAGAATAATAAAATGCCTGCTATAAAGTGGGCATTTTTTTTGAGAATTAAACACCGATTCCCGATATTGAATTAAAAAAAATCTAGAAAAACACAATCAACTTGAAAGCACGATTTTATAATTTTTTATTACTTTCAATCCTATATTAATAAAATTTCTAACTTTACAAGATAAACAGCCTATTCATCATGAGAATTTTAAAATATATCTTTCTTTTACTATTACTTAGCTTAGTTGCTTTATCCATTTTCATCGCTACACAAAAAGGAGATTTTACTGTCGAAAGGAGTAAAATCATAAATTCTCCAAAACCAGTAGTATATAATTATGTAAATGATTTTAAAAACTGGCAAGATTTTGGTTCTTGGGCTGTTGAAGATCCTGAAATAAAAATAACTTATCCTCAAAACACGATTGGAAAAGGCGGATCTTATTCTTGGGAAGGAAAAGATGGCAACGGTGATATGAAAACAATTTTTGTAAAAGAAAACGATAGTATTTCACAAAAAATGAATTATAACGGAACTTTATCTGATGTTTTTTGGAGTTTTAAAGATACTGTTGGAGGTACCAAAGTAACTTGGAAAACAAAAGGAACAATGAGTTTTCTTTTCAAAATTTATACTGCTTTTAACGGGGGTGTTGAAAAAATCATAGGTAGCATGTACGAAAAAAGTTTGTCTAACCTTGACAAAACCTTAGATTATGAAATAAATACCTATTCAGTAAAAGTAGATGGATTGGTAAAAAAACCAGAAACATTTTATTTACATCAGACTTTTACCAGTAAAATTGCTAAAGTTGCCAAAAACTTTAAAATCGTTGTCCCAAAAATCATTGCTTTTTGTACAAAAAATGAACTTATAATTACAGGAAAGCCTTTTATAATTTATCACACTTATGACATTGTAAATGAACTTACTAAAATATCTATTTGTGTACCAATTAAAAATCAAATTTATACAAGTGAAGGAAGTGATCTTTACTCGGGAAAATTAGAAGCGTTTGAAGCCGTAAAAACTACTTTAACGGGTGATTATTCCCACATGAATAAAGCTTTGGAAAAAACCACGCAATACCTTAACACTAATCATCTCGAAGCTGACGCTACAGTTTCTCATATTGAAATTTATTCAATCAGTAAAAACGAAGTGAAAAACCCATCAAAATGGGTTACTGAAATTTATTATCCAATAAAACCAAAAGTAGAAGCAATAAAAATTTACAAACCAGCAGTTATAAAAACTGATGAAGCGATAAAAACTGAACCTGCAGTAAATACAGTTCCGGTTACAAAAACAGAACCCATTACAAATACTAAAGCTGCTGTAAAAACGAATCCTGTTGTAAAAACTAAACCTGTAGCACAACCTAAGCCAGTCATAAAAGTGGAACCAATTGTAAAAAAGCCAACTCCTACAAAAAAAGAAGAAGAACAATCTGAATTTTAATTTTTTTTCACTGCTGATTAAACCTATTTGATAAATTCCATTCTAACTGATAAATAATAGCTTTGCAAGAGGAAAAGGAATTCATTCAAAAACTATTGAACCCAAAAACGCAAAACGAAGCGTTTCAACAACTCTTGCAAGATTATCAAAAACCGTTGTACAATCATATTCGTACTATTGTATTAAGTCATGATGATGCTGATGATGTTTTGCAAAACACCTTCATAAAGGTATTTCAACATTTGAAAAACTTTAAAGGCGAAAGCAAACTTTTTTCTTGGATGTATCGTATTGCAACTAATGAAGCGCTAACTTTTTTGAATCAAAAAGCAAAAACAAACGGAATTTCTTCTGAAACATTACAAAACAAAACTATAGATAATCTAAAAGCTGATGTTTTCTTTGATGGAAATGAAATTCAAATAAAACTGCAAAAAGCCATAGCTTTTTTACCTGAAAAGCAACAATTAGTTTTCAAAATGAAATATTTTCAAGAATTAAAATATGAAGAAATCTCAGAAATTTTAGGAACATCTGTAGGCGCTTTAAAAGCATCATATCATCACGCAGTCAAAAAAATTGAAGCATTTGTAACAACAAATTAAACCTTTTGAATTTAATTAAGTCTAATAAATATTATGAAAGCATTTAATTTAGAAAACGACCCAAAAATTGAATCTGGATTTAAAACTCCAGACCATTATTTTGAAAATTTTTCAGCAAAAGTTTTACAACAATTGCCAAAAGAGGAACCAAAAGTAATTTCTATTTTTCAAAAAAGAAAGACTCTAATGATGATTGCAGCCATTTTAGTCTTAGCCTTGATGATTCCAATTTTAAATACGTATTCTACTAAAACCAAAGAATTAGATTCAGCCACTTTAGAAAATTATCTGACCGAACAATCTAATATGACGCAATATGATTTGATCAGTGAATTACAACCTGAAGATATCAATAAAATGAAAACGACCGTAATTATAGAAGACAAGACTGTAGAAGATATATTAGCTACAAACTCTAATTTAGAGCATCTTATATTAGAATAAATATACACCTGAATTCTTTCTATTAAAATTGAATAAAAAATTAAAAAAAAATGAACATTAAAAAATTTTTACCTGTACTCTTTTTACTATTATCCTTTACTTTTTACGCTCAAGGCGAAAGAATGAAAGAAAAAAAGGAGCAAATCAAAGCATTGAAAGTAGCTTTCTTAACCACCGAATTAGATTTAACCACAAGTGAAGCCGAAAAATTTTGGCCAATCTATAACACTTTTGATGACAAACAATTTGAATTGAGACATCAAAAAATGAAAACTTTAATGAATAGGATGGATAATGGCGGTCTTGATAAAATGACCGAAAAAGAAGCTAGTGCTTTTCTAACTCAAATGGAAAGTAACGATGAAGAACTATTTTTTTTACGAAAAAAATTTACCGCTAATCTTAAAGGGATTATTCCAGCGATTAAAATCATAAAACTAAGAAAATCCGAAGAAGATTTCAATAGAAAACTATTGCAACAATACCGTGACAAAGGCCCGAGAAAATAAAATAAAGTTTTATTAATTCAATAATCACACCTTATATAATGGTTCATACTATTAAATAGGGTGTTTTATTTTTTGAAATTTATGCGAACAATTTTATTTTTTCCAGCAGCTATTGCAGTATGATTGTCTAAAAAACGAATTGTAAAAAGACTGCTATCTACCGCTAATTGTCTCCAGGATTTACCACCATCTGATGAGTAACACAAACCGGATGCACCTACTGAAACTAATCCTTTTCCATTGCTATTTGGCACATATTGCACGCAAGAAGTATATCCAAAACCTTTGTTTTCGTCTTGCAGTTTCCATGTTTTACCACCATCAGTTGTAGCTGCTTTATTTCCAAAATTCTGGTTTGGCAATTCATAATTTCCTCCAGCAATAAATCCAATTTTCGAATCGTAAAAATCAGCCGTAAAAATTCCAGTCATGGTTTTTCCTTGAACTATTGGCGTGTCATATACTTTCCAATTATTTCCTTTATCAGATGAATAAAAAACTCTGGCTTTTTTTCCACCCGAAACAATCCAAGTTTTATTTTCTTTAATAACAATATTAGTATTGCTTGCTGCAAAAGCCGCTTCCCCATCTACTATTTTAGGCAACTTAGCTGATGCAATTTTATTCCATGAATTTCCGCCGTCACGAGTAATTATTATTGAAAAAGAATCCTTTATAGGATCTCCGATAGCTATTCCTTCTTTATCGTTCCAAAATTGCATACTATCATAAAAAACTTTTTTGTTATTTTCTTGATACACTAATCGCACTTCTGAGCTGTCTTTAGCAATTTTATATAGTAATGCAGGATTGGAAACGTTTAGAATAAAAACAGCCTCCGAAGTTTGAGCAATACTTCTGAATTCCAACTTTAGATTATCATTACTAATAATGCTTTCTTTTTTTTTATTTTGAGCCAAATCATAAAAACCAAATCTGGAATTATCTGCAGCATACCAAATTTTATTTGTATCAATTAAAATAGCCCTAATACTTATTTTATCTTGAATTAACGTATCGATTTTAACGGCTTTAAAATCCATATTACTTTCAGCAACCTCAATATAACCTACTGTTTTACAAGATACAAACAAAACAAAACTCATCGAAATTAAAAAAAAATTTCTCATTTATATATAAATTTTCAAGGCTAATTTACAATTAAAAATATAAATACAAACTAGCCTCTTTATTTATTGGCACAGTAATTGGATAATCAAAAAATATTAAACTTAATAACATTAATCATGAAAACTAAACTACTCCTTTTAAGTCTATTGACTTCTGTTTTCGCCACACAAATATATGCGCAGGATAGAACTACAGTAAATGCAATGAATACTGAAATTAGTGACAACTTAGATTTACGAGCTGTCGCATCCATTTTTGGAGATTCAAGAGATCTTCAAGATTTTGAAAGACGGTTGAATGATCCAAAACTTCAAATATCAAATTTAGATTTGAATAACGATGATGAAGTTGATTATTTACGAGTAATCGAATCCGTAGAAAACAGAACCCACGTCATTATCATACAAGCAGTTATCGATCAAGATGTATACCAAGATGTAGCTACAATCGATGTTGAGAAAGACAGATACAACAATGTTCATGTACAAGTTGTAGGAGATGTATATATGTATGGTCAAAATTACATTTATGAGCCAGTGTATTACAACACACCGCTTATCTATGCTTCTTTTTGGGCTTCTAACTACCGTCCTTATTATTCAACATGGAATTGGGGATATTATCCTTCTTATTATTATACTTGGAATCCTTTCCCAGTATTCAGATATAGAAACAACATCAACGTTTGCTTGAATGTAAATAACAATTACAATTATGTTAACAATAGAAGAAGCAGTATTGCAATTGAATTATATAGTTCCAGACGTTCCAATGGATATGAAAGACAACATCCAAATTATGCTTTTTCAAGAAGAAATTCACAAGTAACAAATCGTTATGAATTAGATCAAAGAAGAGGATCAAGAAATGTTGGTTTAAGAAATGATAACCGTTATTCTCAAAACAGAATAGGTTCATCAAGAGATTATTCTCAAAACAGGACTAATTCTTCAAGAGAAGCAGGTACACAAAGAACTCAACAAGAAAGAGATTATTCTCAAAACAGAACTAATCCTTCAAGAGAAATAGGTACACAAAGAGCCCAACAACAAAGAGATTATTCTCAAAACAGAGCCAATCCTTCAAATGATGCCGCTCCACAAAGAGCCCAACAACAAAGAGATTATTCACAAAACAGAGCCAATCCTTCAAATGATGCCGCTCCACAAAGAAACCAACAACAACGAGATTATTCACAAAACAGAGCCAATCCTTCAAATGATGCCGCTCCACAAAGAAACCAACAACAAAGAGATTATTCACAAAACAGAGCCAATCCTTCAAATGATGCCGCTCCACAAAGAGCACAACAACAAAGAGATTATTCTCAAAACAGAGCCAATCCTTCAAATGATGCCGCTCCACAAAGAGCACAACAACAAAGAGATTATTCTCAAAACAGAGGAAATTCTTCTACACAAGCAGCTCCACAAAGAATGGAACAACAAAGAGGTAATTCTTCAAGAGAAGCAGCTCCACAAAGAATGGAACAACAAAGAGGAAATTCTTCATCAAGAAATGAAAATAGAAGGTCTTAAAATTCATTCAATTAAATTTAAAAAGCACAGTTGTAACAACTGTGCTTTATTTTGTCATTTTATTAAATAAAGAGCTCTAATTTATTTAAAAAGAGTAAATTTGACAAGTTTTTTAAAAATATTACATGAGCGCATCGCACAAAGACCTGCATACTAAATTAACATTAGGTGGGTTATTAGTTTCATTAGGAATAATTTACGGTGATATTGGAACTTCACCATTATATGTAATGAAAGCCATACTTGGCAATCATATTATTAATGCAGATATCGTTTTAGGTGGTATTTCAGCTGTGTTTTGGACACTTACATTGCAAACTACCATTAAGTATGTAATCATTACGTTAAGTGCTGATAATCATGGAGAAGGTGGGATTTTTGCATTATATGCCTTAGTCAAGAAAACAAAAATTAAATGGCTAATTGTCCCCGCTATTATAGGAGGAAGTGCATTACTCGCTGATGGAATCATAACCCCCCCCATATCCGTATCATCTGCTGTTGAAGGAATTAGAACCTATTACCCTCAAATAAACACAATACCAATTGTAATAGGTATTCTCTTTGTGCTGTTTGCAATCCAACAATTCGGGACAAAATTAGTCGGTAAATTTTTTGCTCCAATGATGCTTATTTGGTTTGGAATGCTTGCTATTTTGGGCTCTATACAAATCGCACAACACACTGAAGTTTTCAAGGCAGTGAACCCATACTACGCTTATCACTTACTATATATTCACCCTGAAGGTTTTTTTGTATTAGGTTTTGTATTTCTTTGTACAACGGGCGCTGAAGCATTATATTCAGATATGGGACATTGCGGTCGAAAAAATATTAGAATTAGCTGGATTTTTGTAAAAACAGCTTTAGTTCTTAATTATTTTGGACAAGCAGCTTATTTAATCCATCACGAAGGAGAAACATTACAAAGTTTAGGTGGAAAAAATGGAAATCCATTCTATCTTATCATGCCGGATTGGTTTCAACCTATAGGAATTATAATCGCTACACTTGCAGCTGTAATTGCATCACAAGCATTAATCAGCGGCTCATTTACATTAATAAATGAAGCGATGCGATTGAACTTTTGGCCAAAAGTAAAAATAAAATATCCTACTGAATTAAAAGGACAATTGTACATTCCGTCAATAAACTGGTTATTATTCTTTGGTTGTGTAGGTATTGTATTGCACTTCGAAGAGTCTGGTAATATGGAGCATGCCTATGGACTGGCAATTATATTATGTATGATAATGACAACCATTTTACTAAATTTTTATTTGATAATGAAAAGAGTAAAATTGTATTTCATCATGCCATTAATTACCATTTATCTAATAATCGAATTTAGTTTTCTAGCAGCCAATATTACAAAATTTGCCGAAGGTGGTTATGTAACACTTTTTATAGCGACACTTTTAATTACTGTAATGACTATTTGGTATTTAGCTAAGAAAATTAACAAGAGCTACACCAAAATTGTTAAGATTGAAGATTACAAAAAAGTACTTGTTGAACTAAGCGCGGATTTATCGATACCAAAATATGCAACGCATTTAGTTTATATGACTAATGCCAGCAGAACTGATGAAATAGAAGAAAAAGTAATGTATTCCATTTTACAAAAAAGACCTAAAAGAGCTGATATTTATTGGTTTGTGCACGTGAATATACTAACTGAACCATACAAAACAGAGTATAAAGTAACCGAAATTGTTAAAGATGATTTGTATCGTGTTGATTTCAATTTAGGTTTTAGAGAGCCTACTAAAATAAACTTGATGTTTAAAGAAGTAATTAAAGACATGGTACAAAAAGGAGAGATGGACATAACCAGTCGCTACGAATCTTTGAACAAAAACAACATTATTGGTGATTTCAAATTTGTATTATCTGAAAAATTCCTTTCAAATGATAGTGATTTAAGATGGCATGAGAAATTAGTAATGAATTCTTATTTCTTTATTAAAAAACTAAGTTTATCCGAAGAAAGAGCATTCGGTCTAGACAGCAGCTCTGTTAAAATAGAAAAATTCCCAATGGTACTTCATCCTCCTGAGAATATTGGTTTAACCAGAGTTAAATAATGATTTTAAAACCTAAATAATTTATAAAAAACACTGTTTTGAAAACAGTGTTTTTTTATGTCAAAAAATTTTAAAACAACATTCATTATTAAAAATATAACATTCAATCAATTAATAGTACCTTTGCACCTCAATTATTTAAAATGAGATTACACAGAAATTTAGTTTATACTACCATCGATGCTTTGAACGCCATATTTAATGAAGGCGAATATGCTGATAAAGTGGTAGCAAGATCCTTAAAAAAAGACAAACGTTGGGGAAGCTCTGACAGAAAATTTGTTGCAGAAACCATCTACGAAATTGTTCGTTGGAAAAGATTATATGCAGAAATAGCCGAAGTAAAAGAACCTTTCGACAGAGACAATCTTTGGAGAATGTTTTCGGTATGGGCAGTTTTAAGAGGCTACCCTATTCCTGACTGGCGTCAGCTGGAAGGAACTCCTGAAAGAAAAATTAAAGGACGTTTTGACGAACTATCCAAAGTAAGAGCTTTGAAAGAATCTATTCCGGACTGGATGGATGAATTAGGAGTTAAAGAATTAGGAGAGAAAGTTTGGGCAACTGAAATAACGGCTCAAAACCAACCTGCTAAGGTAATCCTAAGAGTAAACACACTTAAGACAACTAGAGAAGCACTACGTGCTATTTTGATGGATTTAAACATCGAAACAGAAACATTGAAAAATCAACCTGATGCTTTAGTGCTAAAAGAAAGAGCCAATGTTTTCTTGACTGATGCTTTCAAACAAGGTTTCTTTGAAGTACAAGATGCCAATTCACAATTAGTAGCAGCGTTCCTTGATGTAAAACCTGGAATGCGTGTTGTTGATACATGCGCTGGTGCAGGAGGAAAAACATTGCATATTGCTTCTTTGATGGAAAATAAAGGACAATTAATCGCTATGGATTTGTATGAAAGCAAATTGAAGCAATTAAAAATCAGAGCCAAAAGAGACGGTGCTTTTAATATTGAATACCGCATCATTGATTCTACAAAAATCATCAAAAAACTACACGAAAAAGCAGACCGTGTTTTAATTGACGCACCGTGTAGTGGTTTAGGAGTACTGAAAAGAAATCCGGATGCTAAATGGAAATTAAAACCGGAATTTATTGATAACATCCGCAAAGTACAATCGGAAGTTTTAGAAAGCTATTCTAAAATTGTAAAACCGGGGGGGAAATTAGTATACGCCACTTGTTCTATATTACCTTCAGAAAACCAAGAACAGGTAAAACGCTTTTTAACAACTGACATTGGAAAACAATTCAACTTCATAAAAGACCAAAAAATATTGGCTTCCGAATCTGGTTTTGACGGATTCTACATGGCGTTGTTAGAGCGTAAAGAGAACTCAGAACAGAAAGAAAAAAGAGTACAGAAAGAAATAGAATAGAATATAGATTTAGACTTCAAAATTCACAAAAAAGTCCTCGAAATTCGAGGACTTTTTTTATGCGTATTATCTATATCTTTATTTAATTTTACTATTCTTAATCATTCATTGAGATTAAAAACTCCTCATTATTCTTCGTTTTCTTGAAACGATCATTAATAAAATCCATCGCTTCTACTGGGTTCATATCCGAAAGGTATTTTCTCATAATCCACATTCTTTGCAATGTTTTTTGATCCAATAACATATCGTCTCGTCTTGTACTTGAAGAAGTCAAATCGATAGCCGGGAAAATACGTTTGTTTGCAATTTTTCTATCCAATTGCAATTCCATATTACCAGTACCTTTAAATTCTTCGAAAATAACTTCGTCCATTTTTGAACCAGTTTCAGTCAATGCAGTAGCGATAATACTCAATGAACCTCCGTTTTCTACATTACGGGCAGCTCCAAAGAAACGTTTTGGTTTTTGCAATGCATTTGCATCTACACCTCCACTTAATACTTTACCTGAAGCTGGCTGAACTGTATTGTAAGCTCTCGCCAAACGCGTAATAGAATCTAATAAAATCACAACATCATGACCACATTCCACCAATCGTTTTGCTTTTTCAAGTACAATATTCGCAATTTTCACGTGCTCTTGTGGTTCTCTGTCAAACGTAGAAGCAATTACTTCCCCACGCACACTGCGTTGCATATCTGTAACCTCTTCGGGGCGTTCATCAATCAACAAAACAATTAAATACACTTCAGGATGGTTCGCAGCAATTGCATTGGCAATTTCCTTAAGCAACATGGTTTTACCCGTTTTAGGTTGCGCCACAATCATTCCACGTTGGCCTTTTCCTATTGGTGAAAACAAATCGATAATTCGTGTTGAAATCGTACTTTGCTTCTCCGCCAATTTAAATTTCTCTGAAGGGAAAACAGGCGTTAAATGTTCGAATGAAACTCTATCACGAACCACTTGAGGATCGTGCCCGTTTATTTTTAAAACGCGTACTAATGGGAAAAATTTCTCTCCTTCTTTTGGTGGACGGACCACCCCTTTTACAGTATCTCCAGTTTTAAGACCGAACAATCTGATTTGAGAAGTAGATAAATAAATATCATCTGGTGAAGCCAAATAATTATAATCTGAAGAACGCAAGAAACCATACCCATCAGGCATCATTTCTAAAACACCTTCACTTTCTATAATTCCATCAAATTCAAAATCAGAAGCAGCAAAATTACTTTTCTTATTTTTAAAATTTGGATTTTGATTCCCGTTTTGATTTGGGTTTTGATTTGAGTTTTGATTTGGATTCTGCTTATGTAATTGATTTGGATTTATCTTTTTTACCGGTGCGGCTGGAACTTCCGTTTTATCTTCAGTAGCTACATCTGTAGCTTCTACATTCTCTTTGGTTGCTTCTTTTATTTCTTCCTTATCTTTTTTTAAAGCAATTTTCTTTTCGTAAGCTGATTTATTAAATTTAATAATTTTACCAACTTTTTTCTCTCCATCTACTGGTTGCTCTACAATTGGGCTAACCTCCTCTTGTTTTGGTGTTGGTTCAACTGAAGGAATATTTTCTTCAACTGGAGTACTTATTTCTTTTGCAGTTTCTTCTTTTTCAAAAAGAGTATTTTTTACTACTTTTTGTATTGCTACTTTTTTTACAGGAACGATTCTGGCTCTTTTGGGTTTATCGTCTTCAACATTACTTTCCTTTTTAGAATCTAAAGCTGAATCAACGTTAGTAGCTACTTGATGCTCTAAAATTTGACTAATTAAAGTATCTTTTTTTACACCGTTAAACTTTATGGTTTTAGCTGATTTAGCTATTTCTTGAAGCTCAGATAGCTTCATTTCTTTTAATGCAGAAATATCAAACATGAATGTTCTATGAGTTTAATTATTTTGGAAAATTGTAAAGATAGGTGGTAAACTTTTTTATTTTGAATCAACCGCAGTATGAAGTGCTTACGGTATTGTGATGCAATAATACGAATAAAATTTTATCATACAATAGCATTTATAAAAAAGAAAATATATTTTTGTGGAACAAATTCAAACCATGATACAAAGAATTCAAACCATTTATTTATTTCTTACTTTTGTAGTAACAGGAATTTTACCATTTTTTATTCCTTTATGGTCTATGAATAATGGTACTGATTTTTTATTCATGCAAGATCAAGTTTATGTAATTTTATTTGGTTTAAGCACAACACTTAGCTTAGTGAGTATTGTGTCGTATAAAAAAAGACAAAATCAATTTGTTATTGGCAGATTGAATATAATATTAAATTTAATTTTATTAGGATTGTTTGTATATCGTTCACTAAACTTATCTGGAGAAACACTGGCTGTTTCAGAGAAAGGTATTGGGATGTTTCTTCCGGTAGTTGCTATCGTATTATTAGTCTTGGCTAATAAGGCCATCAAAAAGGATGAAGATCTTGTAAAATCTGTGGATAGATTGAGGTAAACCTATAAACTTAATTTATTAGTGCGAAGAAGACCCGGATGTAACAGTTCGGGTTTTTTTGTGCTTATAAAGACTAAAAATCTTATTAAATAATTCATTATATTTTTATAAATTTGAAACGTAGTAATTTCATTATGAAAACAAAAGTTAGAATCCATTTAGCAGACGATCATCAAATCCTTATCGATGGAATCAGTACTTTACTGCAAACCATTCCTGATTACGAAGTGGTTGGTTATTCATTAAGCGGAGCCACTATTTATGATGACGTTACAAATAATAAAACGGATATTCTTATTTTGGACATCAGTATGCCTGAAAAAGACGGTTTTGAAGTCATTAAAGAGTTTGCTGAAAAAGGTTTTCCCTGCAAGGTTATTATTCTTTCCAGTTATGACGACCTGAAACTGATTAAAGAAATCATGAAACTTGGCGCTAGTGGCTACTTAACTAAACAATGTGCCGGCGAAAATATTGTAGAGGCCATTGAAGCTGTTTCTGCAGGGGAAGAATATTTCTGCCAATATGTTAGAGAAAAAATCTTTAATTCATTTACAAAAAACAATCCAAAACTGAATAAATCAGAACCAATAAAAAACTCCATTTTAACTGAACGCGAATTAGAAATTATCATTTTGATTTCTTTAGAATATAGCGGTAAAGAAATTAGCGAACAACTTTTTATCAGTGTCAATACCGTTGAAACGCACCGCAAGAATATAATGAAAAAATTAGATGCAAAAAACACTATTAGCTTAGTAAAGTATGCGCTTAAAAACAATTTGATTAAGCAATAAAAGCTCTTTTTATGCCTAAAATTAGAATTAACATTGTATTCCTTCTATTATTATTAGTTTTTAACGCTTCTCTTTTTGGCCAAGAAAAAACACCTTCCAAAAAAGAAATCACATTATTAGCAAAAGAAGCTAACAAATACATGAAATCCGGCAATTTCGAAAAATCTCTTGTTAAATCAAGATTTGCTTTACGTTATGCCATAGCTATTAAGGATGATAATCTCATCGCTACTATTTACAACACCATAGCAGCAAATTTTGATGAATTAACAGAATCCGACAAAGCCTTTTTTTACTACAAAAAAGGCTTATTTTATGCCAAAAGAACCAATAATGACGAATTAAAAAACTGGCTCTATAACAATCTTGGGAACATTTATTGCTTTGACAAAAAGCAATATGAAAAAGGAATTATTTGCTACAAAAAATCATTAGAATACAGTCAAAAAATAAATGATTTTGAACAAATTGTTTTTACGAAACTCAACATTACTTGGGCTTATTTTGACATTGGTCAATTTGACAAAGGTTACCCCTATTTAGAATACATAAACAAACACCACCAAAAATATGGTGATGAATCAACAATAGTTGCGCTAAACATGCTTAACGGCATGTATTACAGCTATAAAAACGAACCTAAAAAAGCCAACTTATTTTTTCTAAATGCTATAAAATATGGAACAAATTTAAATGAAAAATCAGATTTATCTTTTTCACATCTGGAATATTCCAAGTTTTTATTAAAAAATAAAGAGTTCAAAAAAGCATATGAAAACCTGGCTCTTTACAACTCGATTACAGCTGAACTTAATTATGAAGAAAAGCTAAAAAAAGTAAATATTACGGGAATTAACCTTGAAATAGATCGCTACAAAAGAGAAATTGACAACATAGAAACCAAATACAAAACCAAACAAAATTTACTAATAGAGACACAAAATAAAAATAGAAAAATTAGCATTATCGTCATTTCATTATTACTTCTAATCATCATTCTTTTTTATTTTTTATTTCAAAATACAAGATTAAAACAAAACAACAAACTGAAAGACTTACAAAGTAAAATTCAAGAAAACATAATCAACGCATCCATCAACGCACAGGAATTAGAAAGAAAAAAAATCGCCTCTTTTTTGCATGATAATATTAGTGCTTTACTATCTTCAGCAGGATTACATTTAAATGTTTTCACTTCACAAAACCTCTACCCGCCCCAAGAAATACTAAAAACAAAAGCTATTCTTGCTGAAGCTCATGATAAAGTTCGCGATTTATCACATGAACTGATGCCCTCACTTTTAGCGCGATTTGGTTTATTTTATGCACTTGAAGATTTATGTGAAAAAAATTCAAATTCTGTAATAGAATTTAAATATTCAAGTTCCGTATCTACAAAAACACGTTATAATGAAGAATTTGAAATGAAAATTTATTTTATCGTCAGTGAACTTTTAAATAATATAATAAAGCATAGTAATGCAAATTCTGCTAAAGTTACTATTCAGGAAAATAATAATCAACTTCAAATCCATGTTTATGACAACGGAAGAGGTTTTGACCATATTCATTTTCATATCCTTGAGGGTTTTGGCCTGAATCAGATACAAGCGAGAATAAACAATTTAAAGGGAGGCATTTCGATTGATTCAAAACAACATACCGGAACTTCAATCTATTTCGTCGTACCTATTGCAATTAAATAAAAATCACCCCTTTTTCTCTATTTCTATAATTTCCAAATCCTTTATTTTATCCCCTTCAATCACAAAACGCAACATGGTACGCACCTGATGAAAACCGCTTTTTCCAGCTGCTCCAGGATTCATATGCAAGAGATTGTGCTTTTTATCAAACATTACTTTTAGAATATGAGAATGCCCGCAAATAAACAATTTTGGAGGATTCGACACTATCTCCGCTTTAATATTGGGATTGTATTTCCCAGGATAACCGCCAATATGCGTAATCCAAACATCCACAGCCTCACACATAAAACGGTTGTGCAAGGGGAATTCTAATCTGGCTTTAGCATCATCAATATTGCCATAAACACCACGCAACGGCTTTAGTTTTTTTATCGCATCGGTTACAGCTAAATCCCCAATATCGCCTGCATGCCAAACTTCATCCGACTGAGCGACGTATTTCAAAATAGTATCATCAATATGACTGTGCGTATCCGAAAGGAGTAATATTTTTTTCAAAACAGGTTTATTAGGAGCTATTTCCTGCTTTTCTCTTCAATCTTTTTATCCGCCAAAAAGGCGAATAAAAAGGATTTTCGTTTCAATCAGGGCTAGGATTTTGTGGTAAAATTAAACATTCGAATTCCAAATAAAAAATCCATTTAAAACTTAACATTTTTTTTGCGCCATAGCAACTTCGTGACACAAAAATTAATAAGTATCTTTGCTACTTTATTTGTGTAAAACTCGATTTCGTTCAGAACAATCTGAAATCTGAAATCTGAAATCTGAAATCTAACCTTGAGGTACTTCATAAAATTAGCATACAACGGAACCCTTTATCATGGCTGGCAATACCAACCTAATGCGGCATCAGTTCAAGAAACAATGAACAAAGCATTTTCAGTATTATTGAATACCGAAATTAATCTTATGGGAGCCGGACGCACAGATACTGGTGTTCACGCCAAGGAAATGTTCGCCCATTTTGATTTTGAAAAACCATTTGATATTCCAAATTTAGTTCACAAACTCAACTCCTACTTGCCCAAAGACATTGTTGTTTATACTATTATTCCCGTTCACGACGAAGCGCACACCCGTTTTGACGCGACTAAAAGAACATATGAATACCATATCAACACGTTTAAAGATGTTTTTTCGCAAGAGCAAAGTTGGTATTTCCATCAAAAATTAGATGTAGATTTAATGAACGAAGCGGCCAAATTATTGTTTAATTTTACTGATTTTCAATGTTTCTCTAAAGTAAATACCGATGTGAATACATTTGACTGCACAATTTTTGAAGCGTATTGGACTCGAGGCACAGCCGAACAGGGCGCAGACAAACAAGAAAATGGCAGCCTTATTTTTACCATTTCGGCAAATCGTTTTTTACGCAACATGGTTCGCGCAATTGTGGGAACATTAGTGAATATAGGATTACACAAGATTACACTAGATGATTTTATTGCCATCATAGAAAGTAAAAACCGAGATAAAGCTGGTTTTTCGGTTCCGGCGCATGGTTTATATTTAACCAAAATAGAATACGATTACATTACGCAATAGCCCAGATTACCTCACTAACTTTTTATTTTTATAGGAGTTCAGTGAATGTAAATATTTGCAATGAAAATCCTTTTATGTTTTTTCTTTAAAACATAAAAGATTGAAACGAATAGCAGGACACGAACAAAGTGAACTGACAAAGTAAATAGCTCCTGAAAACAATTAGGATAAATTAAAAAATATGAAAGCTAAAGCATTTGATACCCGATTATTCAAACGAATATTACAATATACCAAACCGTACCAATTCCGTTTCAATGGCGTGATTATTTTTGCCATATCGCTTTCAGTATTTGCGGCTTTGCGTCCTTACTTATTAAAGCAAACCGTTGATGGTTACATAAAAACCCACGACCAACAAGGATTATTAATGTATGTGATCCTGATGGGAATGGTGCTGTTGATGGAAGTATTTTCGCAGTTTTACTTTGTATATTGGGCAAACTGGCTTGGTCAGGATATCGTGAAAGACATTCGAACAAAACTATTCAAACATTTGTTGAGTTTTAGAATGAAGTATTTTGATTTGGTACCTGTGGGGCAACTCGTAACACGTTCCGTATCAGATATTGAGGCAATTGCCCGAATTTTCAGTCAGGGATTATTTATGATCATCAGTGACCTAATGAAAATGCTTGTTGTACTTCTTTTTATGTTCTACATGAACTGGACACTGACTTGGATTGTAATTGTGGCTATGCCAATTCTGGTTTTCTTCACCCGAATTTTCCAAAAGAAAATGCAAGTCGCATTTGAAGAAGTGCGTACGCAAATTGCCAACATGAACTCCTTTGTTCAAGAACGTGTGACGGGAATGAAAATTGTTCAACTTTTTAACAGAGAAGATATTGAATTTGAAAAATTTAAAAGCATCAATGACAAGCACAACAGAGCTTGGATAAAAACCATTCTTTATAACTCTATCTTCTTCCCTATTGCCGATATTATTTCCTCATTGACGTTAGGATTCATAGTGTTGTATGGTGGAATTAAAATATTAAATGGGGATCATTTCACCACTTTTGGAGATTTGTTTTCTTATACGATGTTCATAGGAATGCTATTCAATCCATTGCGCCAAATTGCGGATAAATTCAACGAAATGCAATTAGGAATGATTGCTGCCAATCGTGTTTTTGATATTTTGGACACTCAAGACCAAATACAAGATACTGGAACAATTGAAGC
The DNA here is from genome assembly GCF_000744835.1 of Flavobacterium sp. 83. Classification (NCBI taxonomy): domain Bacteria; kingdom Pseudomonadati; phylum Bacteroidota; class Flavobacteriia; order Flavobacteriales; family Flavobacteriaceae; genus Flavobacterium; species Flavobacterium sp. 83. The sequence goes on along the minus strand of NZ_JQMS01000001.1, from coordinate 2,253,063 downwards.
GCCGATTTTCAAGGGAGATATAAAATTTGAAAATGTTCGTTTTGGTTATATACCTGAAGAATACGTTATCAAAGGAATAAATCTTGAAGTAAATGCAGGTCAAACTATTGCTATCGTGGGTTCTACAGGAGCAGGTAAATCAACAATAATCAACTTGTTAAACCGTTTTTATGAAATCAACAACGGTTCCATTTTTATTGACAATCACAACATTGAACATTATACTTTAAGTTCATTGCGTACGCAAATCGCGGTAGTTTTGCAGGATGTTTTCCTTTTTGCCGATACAATTTTCAATAACATCACCTTGAATAATCCAGTTATCAGCAGAGAACAAGTTTTGGCTGCGGCCAAAAAAATTGGCGTTCATGATTTTATTATGAGTTTGCCTGATAATTATGATTTTGATGTAAAAGAACGTGGTGTTATGCTTTCGTCAGGACAGCGGCAGTTGATTGCTTTTTTGAGAGCGTATGTGAGTAATCCAAGTATTTTAATTTTGGATGAAGCTACTTCATCAATTGATACCTATTCCGAAGAATTGATTCAACGTGCCACTGAAACAATTACTAAAGGCCGAACTTCAATTGTCATTGCTCATAGACTCGCAACTATTGTCAATGCTGATAAAATTGTAGTAATGGATAAAGGATTAATTGTAGAGCAAGGAACACATCAGGAATTAATCAACCTTGAAAATGGGTATTACAAAAACCTGTATGATTCTCAATTTTCGGTAGCTAATTAGTTTTAACGCTAATATTTTTTCCCTTTAGACACAAAGCCGCTTCGTTTTTAAATTCAATTAAAAATTTGTGAATACCTAGCTAAAAAAGGATTCCTGTATTGACAATACTGCAAGCCTTTTTAAAATAAAGATGTTTTTTTGAAATTTTGTTAGTTTATTACTTTATTACATTGAAATTTTCTCAAAACAGAATAAATCCTTAAATTCGCCTCACAATTAATTTAATAAAAAACGGACCTAAAATGAAATGAGCTTTTTGCAAATTCCATTTTAATAACTAAAAATATAAATACTTAAAAAATGAAATGAGTTTTTACGAATTCATTTTTACAAAAATTTAAATATAAAAAACAAAATGACACGAGCGTTAGCGACTGCATTTCACCAATAAAAAACAAATAAAAAACTTTGAAATGAAATACGATATTATAGTTTTAGGAAGTGGCCCAGGCGGTTATGTTACAGCCATTAGAGCATCACAATTAGGCTTTAAAGTAGCCGTGATTGAAAAAGAAAACTTAGGCGGAGTATGCTTGAACTGGGGTTGTATCCCAACAAAAGCGTTACTGAAATCAGCTCAGGTTTTTGATTATCTAAAACACGCTTCTGATTACGGATTGACTGTTTCATCATTTGACAAAGACTTCCCTGCTGTTGTACAACGCAGTCGTAGTGTTGCTGACGGAATGAGCAAAGGAGTTCAATTCTTGATGAAAAAAAATAAAATTGATGTGATTGATGGTTTTGGAAAACTAAAACCAGGAAAAAAAGTTGACGTTACAGACAAGGACAATAAAGTTACTGAATACAGTGCTGACCATATCATTGTTGCAACTGGAGCACGTTCTCGTGAGTTACCAAACTTACCACAAGATGGTGTAAAAGTAATTGGTTACCGTCAAGCAATGACTTTACCAACACAACCAAAATCGATGATTATTGTAGGTTCCGGAGCAATTGGAGTAGAATTTGCACATTTCTACAATTCTATGGGAACTGATGTTACCATTGTAGAATTTATGCCAAATATAGTTCCCGTTGAAGACGAAGACATTTCAAAACAAATGGAGCGTTCTTTGAAAAAAGCAGGAATCAAAATCATGACGAACTCATCAGTAGAACGAATTGATACATCCGGAGCTGGAGTTAAAGCATTTGTAAAAACAGCAAAAGGAGAAGAAGTGCTGGAAGCAGACATCTTGCTTTCTGCAGTTGGAATCAAAACTAACATTGAAAACATAGGGTTAGAAGAAGTTGGTATTGCTACTGACAGAGATAAAATCCTAGTAAATGCATACAATCAAACTAATATTCCTGGATATTACGCTATTGGTGATGTTACACCAGGACAAGCATTAGCGCACGTAGCTTCTGCTGAAGGAATCAACTGTGTAGAGAAAATCGCAGGACTTCACGTAGAACCTATCGATTACGGAAACGTACCAGGCTGTACCTACGCAACTCCTGAAATTGCTTCAGTAGGTTTGACCGAAAAACAAGCGAAAGAAAAAGGATACGAATTGAAAATTGGTAAATTTCCATTCTCAGCTTCAGGAAAAGCAAAAGCTGCCGGAACACCGGATGGTTTTGTAAAAGTAATTTTTGATGCTAAATATGGCGAATGGTTAGGATGTCACATGATTGGAGCTGGAGTTACAGATATGATTGCTGAAGCAGTTGTAGCTCGTAAACTAGAAACCACAGGACATGAAATCTTAAAATCAATTCACCCACACCCAACAATGAGCGAAGCTGTTATGGAAGCTGTTGCTGATGCGTATGGCGAAGTAATCCATTTGTAAATAAACAACACGTAAATACGCATTACAATACGTATTTACATTATTATATAAAATCCGATTTGTGTAAGCAAATCGGATTTTTTTTATGTTTTTTAAACAAATAAAAAATAAGAATATCATTAAAATATATTAATTTTTTAACAAATAAATTAATATAAATTCGTAAATTTGATTTAATATATAGATTTTTTAATAGAAATATGTTAAAAATTTAATAATTTAATTTATTTACTATGAAAACACTACGACAATTCAGTTTAAAGCCGGTATTGATAATTATTTTAATTACTCCTGCTTGCACTCCAAGTTCAGATGATTTGAAAACCGACAATCGATTAAATGGTGTAACTCCAATAGACAAACAAAATAATGTCACTATTGTTGTTACTGGCGGAACTTTGAAAATAGATCTTTATTGCGATTCTGATAGCAATGAAGCGATTAATTTCAATAGGTTTAATTTTAGTTTTGGAGCTAAAAACAAATTAACAGCCACTGACGGTACAACTACTTTTAATGGAACTTGGTCGCTAACTGACACAACGGGCTATATTGATAATTTATCCGAAATAAAATTTGACATTAGTTTTACATATCCAATACATTTTGTGGAAACAATAAACAATTGGGAAATCATTGATCAATCAAAAGGTGATGTAAAATTAAGTGATGTTATTTATGGTAATGGGCAAACAGATTTTTCTATAGTTAGTAAAAATTAAAATCTTGGTTATCTACTGTGATAACGTAAAACAAAACAGTTGCAAAATAACACTTCATACAATTAAAATAATACGCACAACAAAACAGTATTTATTCAGCATCTATTCATTAAAACCTGACACAAAATCAGGATCATAAATAAGGAACTGTTTTTAAACAAATTGTTGCCATTGATAATACTAATAAACCTGTTTTTTATTATTTTAAAGAAGAATAAAAAACAGGTTTATAATGAATTTACTACTCATTGTATTCTATACAAAAAAAAACACACAAAACACTACAAACCAATACATTGACACCACAAAAAGACACCTTAATTCACTATTGAGATGTTTTTTTTTGTAAATTAGTAGCCTTTAAAAACGAGACACTTAAAACGTCTCCATATTCAAAAATTAAACGAATTAGACCGCCAAAACTCATCGTGACTCTAAACCAATTAAATGTTGGTTTAAAAAACTACAAGCTACTACGGACAAACAAGAACACCTATCATCCAGCTATACGATTCTTGTACATGCCGACGCACAACAAAAATAAAACACAAAAAACAGCAACTACTTAAATACTGGCAAAACAAAAGGCCAAACAAGTAGAAAAAAAATTAAAATAATTAGAATTTTAAATTTTAAAAAGATGAAAACAATCAAAATGATTTCAGTGATACTACTCTATGGATTATTCCTACTACAAGGAGCTAGTTTGTATGCACAAAATCCCATGAAAGCATCTCCAAATGTGTATAAAAAAATACTACTTGAAAACGACAAGGTCAGAGTAATGGAGGTTGAGTTCAAGCCAGGAGCGGTAGCTGCATGGCACAGTCATCCTAACCATACTATCTATGCTTTAACCAGCGGAAAAATAGAAATAACTGAAAAAGGAAAAACAGCAACTACAATGGAAATCAACGCAGGTAGCGCCACGTATATGCCTGCAGTAACCCACATGGGCAAAAACGTTGGAACCACCACAATCAAATTAATTGTGACCGAAATTAAACCAATGATGCAAAAAAAGACGAATCCAATGATGGCTCCCACCAAGAAAAAATAACAAGTCCAACTCATTTGGCTAAATAATTCATTTGATTCTATTTTTTGAATACGATTTAAAAACACTAAAATCCGTCTCGTTTTCATAAGACGGATTTTTTATGGGCATGTCCTTGTTGCAGAACTATTGCAAAAAAAACATTGTCTTTATATGCAACAAGTTCAGGCTGTACGCTTCAATCTCCCGAAGAAAAATCGGGAGGATTTCCACTGCCATCCTTCATGCAAATCTACTGTGACGACAACTAAAATTGTCACCATGTAAATTCACAAAGCATCCAACAGACAAATAGTTCTTTTAATAATATATAAGAAAATTTTAATATATTTGAGAATAACTGAATACTGGTGCTTATAAAACAAAGCGACCAAATTTAGGGATGATAAGTCGGACATCGTCAAACTTATATACAAGTTGGCGTTAATAAATGCAAAAAAAATAAAATGGAAATGAAAAAGACTTACATATTAATAATTATAATATTTACACTTTTTGTACAAAATTCATATTGTCAGACAAATGAACTTTACAATGAAATGTTTAAGTGGAAAATATCAATTCCAACTATTTTTGAAAATGTTAATATAGTAGAATCTGAACAATTTAAAGATTCAGGAAAAAAAATGTTTGAAAACTCAACGGGACAAAAAATTGTAAATAAATCAATCAAAATATATTCACTTAAAAACGAAAAATATAATCGTTTTATTGCCAATTATCAACCTACTGATTCAAAAAAAAACTATTCAGAAACTTTTAAGAGCGTTTATGAATTAATGAATGATGCTTTAAAAAAACAAATGCCGACAGCAGAAATAGAGTTTTCAATATCTTCAGAAATGATAGATAAAATTAAATTTGAAACTTGTAATATGAAAATTACTTATCCAAATAAAATGATTGTCAACCTAATCTCTTATAGTACAATCATTAAAGATAAAATTCTGAATGTTCAAATTACTTATGAAAATGAAGAGAAAGGACAATTATTATTAAATGCTTTTAAAAAGTCAAAATTTGATAAATAAATTTTACTATTGGCAAAACTTGCTACAATTGATTTTGGCAATTGGCTTAATTTGAAAATAATTTCACCTTTAAAAGTTTAGTGACAACCGAAAAATAAATGGTAATTTAGTTTCTAAAACTAGAGTAAAACTACTGCGACGTTAGGCTCAATCTAAATCAATATTATGCTAACATTTAATAAAAATTACTTCTGCTTCGCAATACTGATTTTTTTTATTGAAGTCTTGATTGCCCTTTTTGTCCATGACAGTTTTGTCAGACCTTATCTCGGCGATGTTTTGGTTGTTATTTTAATCTATTGCTTTTCAAAATCTTTTTTGAAATTACCCGTTTTAACAGTTGCGCTTTTTGTATTGCTTTTTTCTTTCACTATAGAATTTCTTCAATTTTTACATATTGTTGAAATACTACATTTAGAAAAATCAAAAATTGCTAAAACCATTATTGGAACTTCATTCTCTTGGATTGATTTACTAACCTATATTATTGGAATAGCTATTGTAATTATTATCGAAAAATATTGGCTTAAAAGCGAAACAAAACCAGTAGCTAACAACATATTAAACAAATAGTTATTAGACAAAAACAAAATTGTTAATCCGAACAAATTGACAACGAATTAATAAATTTATTTGAATTTAGAAAAACAGTATCTTTAGCAATATTTTTTTTTAAAACTTCAAAAAAACACGATTCACATGAAATGGAAACTATCATTTTTCTTAATAATAAGTATTAGTATATTAGGTTACAGTCAAAAAATTGATGAGTCTGAATTAATAAAAAAATTACTTGAAAAAGAATCTGCAACATGGAGAGCAGCTGATAGTAAGAGGCATTCAGAATGTTGGTATATTCAGCCCTACAGCAGAATTTTAGTTTCCACTGCAGACGGAACCACTATAGATGTACCTCCAACGGCTATGATCAATACAAATCCAAATTCAATGGGCAAAGGTGGTTATTCCTTAAATACAAACTACAAAATAAGCATCAATGGGAATACTGCTTGGGTAAGCCATGATGAAGAATCTACTTCGAGTGATGGAAAAAAAACTTTTTCTTATGAAATCAGGATGTTAGAGAAAATAAAAGGAGAATGGAAATTAGTAGGACAATCTATTCATATTTATAATCCAAAATAAAATAATTTTATTTACAACTCTCTCATGCAGAGGTTTTAAACTACAATGATAAATTATAAAAAACTCCTTTTTGTCAAACAAAAAGGAGTTTTCATTTCAATAAAAGTCTTTTAATTCTGACTATCAATTCATTAGGACTAAATGGTTTTGTAATAAAATCATCTGCACCAAGTTCAAAAGCCTTAAGCACCGTTTTTTCTAAACCTACTGATGATAATATAATTATTGGAATATTTAATTTTAACTCCACTTTTACTTTATTCACAATATCTAAACCTGAGGCAAAAGGCATTTCTATATCTGAAAGAATCAAATCAGGATTTTCTAAAACTATTTTATCTAATGCATCATTACCGTTTAAGCATGCGATAACTTCATATCCTTCGCGCAGTAACTTAAACTCCATTGTTTTTAACATCATTTCATCATCTTCGGCTATTAATATTTTCATATTTCAATAATTTATTAGGGTTGCAACATATTTTTGAAAACCAACATTTTATAGTTGTAAAAAGCGCATAAGCTTTTCTCAAAAATAACCTTTTTTAAACGCTTTGTAGTATTAATACATCATATATTTATTATGAAATTACTTCATTTATTAAAAATACTATATGTAATACTATATACGTTTTTAAACCCAATTCAGTTTTTAATTAATTACTCTATTTTGGAAAAACCATGTATTGTTTCTAATTCATTAAAAACAAGTTGGCAAATGTGATAAAAATTCTCAACTTCTTCTTTGCGCTTTTGTCCCAAAGGATTTATTTCAATTTCATTTTCAATAATTTCAATACATTTTGATGCTTTTTTTATTCCTAACAAACTAATAGAAGATTTCAATTTATGAATTTCAGCTTTTAAAATTTTAATATCATCAATATCATTTGATATTAGTATTGTTTCTAAAGCTTCCGGTGCATTATGCAGAAATAAGGAAACCATTTTTTGAATAAAGACGGTATCACCGTCAGCAAATTCGTTTAAGTAATTAAAGTTAATTAATTTTTCAGAAGGAAGTTCTAATTCTGGTAAATCAAAACATTTATTATTGTCGTTATTCATTAAATTTTTATGTAATTTTTCAAGCAACACATTAAAATCAAAAGGTTTAGATAAATAATCATTCATTCCATTATCTAAACTTCGTTTTTCTTCTCCTAATGTTGCATGAGCTGTTAGTGCTATTATTGGGATATCTGATTTAGATCCCATGTTCGTTCTTATATATTTAGTAAGTTCAATCCCATCCATTTCTGGCATTTGAATATCCATCAAAATAATATCATAATTATTTAGTTCAATTTTATCAATGGCTATTTTTCCATTATCGGCAATATCAATTTCTTTTTCCCATTTTTCGAATATTTTAATGGCCAGAAGTTGGTTTAACTCATTATCTTCTACTAAGAGTATTTTAATATCTTTCAGAAAATTAGACGATAACGGTTCTTTTTTTGTGTCAATTGGTTCAATAATTCCTTTCAGAGCCTTTTTATATTCCAATAAAAATGAAAACTCACTTCCTCTGGCAACTTCACTTGCCACACTTATTATCCCTCCTTGCAATTCAATAAGCTTACGAGTAATTGTCAGCCCCAAACCGGTACCTCCAAATTTTCTAGTTGTTTCATTTGAAGCCTGATTGAAACTATCGAATATAGAATCTATCTTATCTTTTGGAATACCAATACCTGTATCTACAACTGTAAATCGTAAAAAACAATTTGATTCCGATTCTTTTTCCTGTGAAACTATTAACTCAACATACCCTTTTTCAGTAAATTTTAAAGCATTTCCAACTAAATTAATTAATATTTGAGATAATTTGGTTGAATCACCAATTAAAAAATCATTGATTTGAGGGTCAATTTCGCATAATAATTTTATTCGCTTCTCATTTGAAATTGGAGAAAGCAGTTCAATTACAGCGTTAATTGTTTTTGTCAAGGAAAAATTAACATCTTCAAATGTCATTTTATCAGCATCAATTTTAGAAAAATCAAGAATGTCATTTATAATTGTCAATAAATTATTGCTGGCTCTTTGAATCGCTTCCACACTCTGTTTTTGATTGTAATCTAGAGTTGTACTTTCCAGAATTCTTGTAAATCCAATGATTCCATTCATTGGTGTACGAATCTCATGACTCATATTAGTCAGAAATTGTTCTTTAACTCTAACGGATTGTTCTGCTATATCTTTAGCCTTTATCAATTCTTTCTCAATCCGTTTTTGATCACTAATATCTTGTATGGTTCCTAAAATTTTGAATGGCTCATTGTGTTCATCATTCAAACATTTTATAAACTCATTAATGTATTTAATCGTTCCTTTTTTACCCAATAAACTATGGCTGAACTGAACTTCCGAATTATTTTCTTTTACATAGCTAAGGTTGTTTTCAAAAAGCTCAATATCATCTGCATTCATTAAGCACGATTTCATAAGATCAACAGAAGCAGAAGTATTTTTATCTATTTCAAAAATGTTAAAAACTTCTTCCGAGAAAAAAACTTCTCCATCATTTAGATTTATTTCCCAACTTCCAATTTTTGCCAATTTTTGCGCCTCCAAAAGTCTGTTCGCATTTATTTTTAAAGCTAATTCTGTTTTCTTTCTTTGTATGAGACTTTCATGCAATTTAAGCGCATTTCTGATGCTTTGGGAAACACCATCAGGAGTTAATAATGTTTTGGGAATATAATCTGAAGCACCCCCTAAAATTGCCTGACTCGCAATTTTTTCATCTCCTTGAGAAGTCACAAAAATAACTGGAGTTTCAATGCCTATATCTCTTAGACTTTTTAAAAAAGAAATTCCGTCACTATCAGGCATCATATAGTCCAGAAAAATTAAGTCATAATGAAATGATTTTATCTTTTCAATACCTTCTTTGGCGGAAAAAGCACTTTCTACATCTGCAATAATACCAGAATGAGATATGGAACGAATAATGGTAATTGAATCGACTTTGTCATCATCAATTATTAATATTTTTAAAGCAATAGCCATATAATTTATCTTTTTTCACTTGAAAATTCAATGATATTCCAATAGTCATTAAGTATTGAAAAAAAATCTGTGGTATTTTTACTTTCAAATGGTTTATGCATATATCCAGCTATGTTTAAATCTAAAGCGGCAGCTTTATTTAATTCATTATCAGTTCTTGTCATTACAAACACTAAAGTCGATTTTAAATCTGGGTGGATTCTCATTTTATTCAATAAATGTAACCCGTTGATGCCTTCTGCATTAATATCAATTAGCACGATTTTAGGAATTGGTGATATTTTATTAACTCCTTGTAACATAGACCAAGCCTCTGTGTCATTTTTAGCCAGATGCAGGGTAGATTTAATTCCAATTTCATAAAATGCATTTCTCACATTTTCAAAATAGTCATTACAACTCTCTATTAATAAGATATTTGAACTCACCATGAAATAAATTTACAAAAAAAATTACATTTCACATAATTGCCAAAAATTATTAAGTGTTGAAACAGACACTACAAATTTTTCGAAAGACAATGGTTTTAAAATATATCCGGCTACATTCAAATTATAGGCTTTAATTTTATCACTATCCTCATTTGAAGTTGTCATAACGAAAACTGATATATTTTTCAATTTTTCATTTTCCCTTATATTTTTCAAGAATTCTATTCCATTCATCTTTGGCATATTAATATCCAGAATAATGATTCTTGGCAAAGGAACAATCTTATTATCAAGCATTTCTAATGCTTCAACACCATTACCTGCTACAAAAAGCGGATTTTTAATATTGTTCTTAGAGAATGCTCTTTTTACATTCATTACATCGACCTCATCGTCTTCTACCAATAAAATATTTACTAATCTATGTGTCATAATTTTAATTTATTATTATTCTTATTTGGGCCAATTAAATTTAAAAAGAGAACCATTATTTATAGTCGGTTGATACGTTAAAACTCCTCCAACCATTTTAATTATTTTAGTACTAATTGCTAATCCTGCACCTGTCGAATCTACGACATCTTTCGAATTTACGGTATAAAATATAGAGAAAATTTTTTCTTTTACATCTTCTGGTATTCCTGGTCCATCATCACTAACTTTTATTACATATTGCGTTTCTTCCTCACTTATCTCTACAAATACATTCTTTTTTTCTTTATCATGAAATCGAACCGCATTATCCAGCAGATTGTATAGTACTTTTTGAAGTTTTTTACCCAGAAGAATAGCGTTTTCATTGATGAGATTGTACGACAAATGGAATTCAACCTCTAATTTATTATCGATTGTTTCAATACAATCAGCAACTAATTTAGGAATATTGACTTCATATAATTCCATTTCAGTTCTATTGACTCTAGAAAGTTCCAATAGTGCATTCATCATTTTTTCAAGACGTTCCACTCTATTCTTCAGCAATTTGAAGTTATCTAAAACACCATTGTCAACATGGGTTCCCAAATCTTCTTCTATCCAAGTTGTTATATTTGAAATTGCTCGCATTGGGGTTTTGATATCATGGGAAACTATATAAACAAACTCTTCAAATTCATTTTTAAGGGCAATTAGTTCCTCATGATATTTTTTTTCAGAATCAATCATATTTATTTATTTAGGTACCGTAAAAATAAAACTTGTTCCATTATCATTCTCAGATTCTATATAAATTTCGCCTCCTTTTTCTTCAATTATTTTTTTAACAATAGACAATCCTATACCAGTACTTTCTTTTTTATCACGTGCCTCAATAGTTTGAAAAACTTCAAATACTTTTTTACGGTACTCTTCAGCTATACCAGGGCCATTATCTTTTATGGTAAACTGGTGAAAACCAGGTAACGCTTTATACAAACATTCTATTTTACCAATTGGTTTATCATTATACTTGACTGAATTGCTTATTAGATTACTAAAAACCTGCTGAATCAATATTTTTTCTGTTAGAATAACAGGAAAAGTATCCTCGACAACAATCTCAAATCCTTCAAGTGGAACAATCGAATCAATGATTTGACTCAATACCCTTTTTAAATCAGTTACTTCTTTTTCAATTTTAGTTTTTCCAACTCGGGAATAGTCCAAAACACCATTTATTAAATTTTCCATACGTTGAATACGACCTCGCAATAATTCAAAATTACTACTAACCACTTCCGGCATGTCTGGCATGTCCTCAACAATCCATTCCGAAAGATTATTTATAGCTCTTAGAGGCGCTTTAAGATCATGGGAAACAACATACGCATACTGATCCAATTCTTTATTCTTTTTTTCAAGATCAACTAATGCTCTATTTAAATTTTCTTTGGCTAACTTTTCTTCAGTAATATCCGTACTAATGGCTATATACTGATACGGTTTTCCTTCATCGTTTAAAAAAGGAACAATAGTGGTATTTTCCCAATAAAAAGATCCGTCTTTTGCTCTGTTCTTTACTTCTCCTTTCCAGACATTTCCATTAGATATTGTCCTAAAGACATCTCTTCTAAATTCTATTGAATGATCGCCCGTACTAATAATTTGTTGATCATTGCCTATTAGTTCCTCTTTAGAATATTGAGAAATAGTACAAAAATTCTCGTTAACATATGAGAAAACGCCTTTTTGATTCGTAACAGCTACAATTGCAGATTCATCAAGCGCCGATTTAATATCTCTAATTTCTTTTGTTTTTCTATCTATTTTTTGTTGAGCTAACGTCCTTTCTGTAATATCCTGAATAGTTCCCTGAATCCCGATTATTTTACCACTACTATCCATAAATGGTTTCCCTATACCTACAAGATACTTCAATATTCCATTAGGGAGAAGAATTCTATGATTATAAAACAAATCTGAACCCTTCGTCTTTGTATTTTCAATTTCTTTATCAAGTTTTAACAAATCATCAGGATGTATCCTACTGCGGTATGCTTTAAATAATTCATCTGAAGGTAATTCTTCTAAATCAAAAATTTGATAGTGACCTTTGGACCAAATAAGCTGATTTGTTACTAAATCAAACTTCCAGCTTCCAATTTTTGCTATACTTTGCGATTCGTCTAATAACTTATTGCTTCTAATTAAATTTAGTTCTGCTTCTTTCTCTTTGGTAATATCCTTTGATATACCTAAATAACCTGTTACTTCACCCTGACTATTCTTTATGGCTGTAACTGATAAAACTATTTTAATCAAACTGCCGTCTTTCCTCACGTAAGTCCATTCATTTGAGTCAGCAACTCCTAGTTCTCTAGCTTTTATAACAAATGTGTCATATCCAGGCGTTATTTTAATTCCAAACTCTTTTGTTAAATCTTCCGTTCGTTTAACTACTTCGTCCCATACATGAAAAATAGATGGATTAGTCTTTCCTACAACTTCTTCTGATTTATATCCTAGTAATTTCTCTGCGCCTCTATTGAATTGTTTAATCGTCCCATTTAGACTGGAAGACACTATAGAAAAGTCAGTAGAATTTAGGATTGCCGATAATTCGCTACTTGTTTTAACCAATTCCTCTTTTTGCTGATACTCAAAAGTCATGTCCCTTGCAATGCAATATAAATATCCAGTATCAGGATCTGGGGATGTATTCCAGCTCAATAGAATATAATCTCCATTTTTACAACGATATCGATTTTCAAAACTGACGTTTATTCTTTGTTCAAAAAGTTTCTCTATTTCTCTTAATGTTTTATCTAAATCCTCTGGATGAATAAAATCTATAAGTGGCACTCCTATCAGTTCCTCTGCAGAATATCCTAATACATCTGTAAAAGCAGGATTCACTTTATGAAAAAAGCCATCCACATTTGCAATACAAACTAAATCCTTTGAAAGTTCAATAAAATTCTTAAATTCCCTTTGAGATTTAATCAAATCGGTATTCTTTTTTCGTAAATCCAATAATAAAACCACTTGATGAGCAAGTAATTTTAAAGCATTTTTTTGTTCACTAGTCAATATTCTAGGCTCCGTATCTACAACACAAAGTGACCCTAAATTAAAGCCATTTGCATCCTGAAGTGGTGCTCCTGCATAAAATCTAATATTAGGATTCCCAGTCACTAAAGGATTATCAGCAAATATCTCATTTTCTTTTGCATCATTAACTTCATATATATCATCGCCCATAATTGCATATTGTCAAAAAGATATATCTCTTGAAGTTTCAGCAGCATCTAATCCAACACTAGATTTAAACCACTGTCTTTCTTCATCCAACAAACTGACTAAGGCTATAGGGGTTCCACAAATATAAGAGGCTAATTGAGTGATAGCATCATATTCTTTTTCTGCTAAAGTATCCATTATGGAATACTCTTTAAGCGCTTTTAGTCTTTCGATTTCATTTTCCGGTATAGGATTTTTTTTCATCAATTTGTGGCTTTTTCTTTAATTACAATAGTACAGAATTTATAAGTCTAAACAACTAATTTTACAGTTATACTTACATTATTTATTTAAAACTTAATTATTTGTAGCTCTACAAAAATAATTTATTTATTTCACTATAAATAATTTTCAAACTTAATATTCGCAACTTTTACAATAATTTTTCTTACATAAAAGAGCTACAAATTTTTAATGCTTTGTTTTTAAATTTAATGTGAAAAAGGAACCTAAACATCTTTCACTTTAATTATTTTTTGCAAACAAATAAAAATCACAAAATACTGTAAAACAATCATTTAAATTAAAAATATATTCATTTTTATTCCCTTTGAAATAATTATTTCATTAAATTTACAATATGGGTTTCAAACAATTAGGAAAGCCTACTTTTCTGATTTATACCTAAAAAAATAGTACGCAAATTTCAAACCTACTTTTGAATTAAAAATTTGCTACCTGATTAACAAAAAAAATGCGCCTCAACTATTTTCTATTATTACTGTTTTAACAGGCAAATAATGGTCTGTTTTTATTCTAAAAACATGCGAAATGGCAAAGTACAAACACATCCTTTTTTTTAACCAAATTGGCATCGAAGCCATTAGTAAAGTTGGTGGTAAGAATGCTTCTTTAGGCGAAATGTACAATCAGCTTAATCCAAAAGGCATTAATATTCCTAATGGTTTTACGGTCACGGCTAATGGGTACCGTCTCTTTAGAAAAATGAATAATCTGGAAAAAACATTGAAAGATTTACTACTTTCATTAGATACCAAAGACTATTCAAATCTTTCTTCCATTGGAGAAAAAGCTAGAAATCTAATTTTATCAGCAACAATTCCGGATGAAATTCAGGTCGAAATCGATACTGCATATCAATACCTTAGTAAACAATGTGGCGTAAACAATCTTGATGTAGCTGTACGCAGCAGCGCAACTTCGGAGGATTTACCTACGGCCAGTTTTGCCGGACAAATGCAATCTTTTTTAAATATCAACGGTACAAAACAGTTAATCGACGCCGTTCATCGTTGTTACGTATCCTTATTCACGGACCGCGCCATAAAATACCGACATGACATGGGTTTTGCAAACCTGGACATTGCGATTTCTGTAGGCGTTCAACAAATGGTGCGAAGTGACAAAGCAGCATCTGGTGTAGCATTCACTATTGATCCGGATAGCGGTTTCGATAATACCATAATCATCAATAGTATTTGGGGATTAGGAGAAAATATTGTTCAAGGGACGGTCACACCAGATGAGTGGATTGTCTTTAAACCTACTTTGAACAATTCAGATCTAAATCCTATTCTAAAAAAACAATGTGGACGAAAGGAATTCACTATGATTTATACTGATAAGTCCTCCAATTCATCCGCAGAAAATACAATTAGTAATACCGATACTCCCCTAGAAAAGCAAAACCAGTTTTCGTTGAACGATTCAGAAGTAATTCAACTTGCACAATGGTGTTATACAATTGAAAAACATTACAAAAAACCAATGGATATTGAATGGGCTAAAGACGGCTTGAACAACCAACTTTATATCGTTCAGGCACGTCCGGAAACTGTTCATGGTAAAGCAAATAAGCGCGTTAGAGAAATCTATAAACTAAAAGAGGAAGGAACGATTCTAACACAAGGAATAGCTCTTGGCGATAAAATTGCTTCCGGGAAAGTGCGTATTTTAAATAGTCCGCAAGATGGCCATTTGTTGCAAGATGGAGAAATTATAGTTACTGATTTGACAAATCCCGATTGGGATCCTATCATGAAAAGAGCTTCGGCAATTATTACCAATAAAGGCGGACGTACCAGTCACGCTGCCATTGTAGCACGAGAACTGGGAACGGTAGCAGTAGTAGGTTGCGGCAATGCGACATCAGTACTAAAAAATGGACAGGAAATCACTGTCTCTTGTGCCCAAGGCAAAGAAGGAACTATATATGACGGACTACTGAAATGGGAAATTACAGAACAGGATTTCAGCAAACTTGCGATGCCAAAAACAGATCCCATGCTTATTCTTGCCGATCCCGAAAGAGCATTTGAATTAAGCCATTATCCTAATCAAGGTGTGGGATTAATGCGAATGGAATTTGCTATTTCGAATACCATAAAAATTCATCCGTTGGCATTATGCGAACCTGAAAAAATAACTGATGAAACTATTATTGCCCAAATAGCAACATTAACAAAAGGCTATGATGATCCTAAAAATTATTTCATTGATAAACTAGCCGAAGCCGTCTCTATTGTTGCTGCCGCATTTTATCCAAAAGATGTAATTGTACGAATGAGTGATTTTAAAAGTAATGAATATGCCAACCTCATTGGCGGAAAATATTACGAACCTAAAGAAGAAAATCCCATGATAGGTTTTCGGGGAGCTTCCAGATATTACAGTGATTTTTATCGAAAAGGTTTCGCCTTAGAATGTGAAGCAATGAAAAAAGTACGCAATAAAATGGGACTCCATAATGTAAAACTCATGATTCCTTTTTGCAGAACAGTGGATGAAGGTGAAAAAGTCCTTACTGAAATGGCTAAAAATGGATTAACACAAGGTGTCAACGGATTGGAAGTATATGTAATGATTGAGATTCCAAGTAATGTACTAATGGCCGATGAATTTGCAAAACTATTTGATGGATTTTCTATTGGTTCCAATGATTTGACCCAACTAACATTAGGCTTGGATCGGGATTCAGCATTAGTAAGTTATTTATTTGACGAAGAAAATCCTGCGGTTAAATATTTAATTAAAGAAACCATTCGGGTAGCCAAACGTTTTGAAATAAAAGTGGGTTTGTGCGGTCAAGCACCCAGTGACATCCCGAATTTTGCTAAGTTTTTAGTTAACGAAGGCATTGACAGCATCTCCTTTAATACTGATGCGCTTATAAAAGGCATTGAAAACATTTTGGAAGCAGAAAAGAAAACAAAAAGAAAAATTCTAATGTAAGAGAACTCGATTATGGAAACAACATTCAAGAATAAAGTAGCCATTGTTACTGGCGGTTCATCAGGAATTGGAAGTGCAACTGCACTCGCTTTCGCAAAAAAAGGAGCAAAAGTTGTCATAGTCGATTGGAAAGAAAACGAGGAAATGCTTCACCTTATTAAAGATTCAGGAGGAGAAGCCATTTTTATCAAATGCGATGTTTCAAAAACTGCTGATGTAAAAGCGATGGTTAAAAATACGATTGCTGCATTTGGAAGGTTGGATTATGCTTTCAACAATGCTGGAATTGAAGGAAAGTCAGCTCCTACACAAGATTGCACCGAGGAAAATTGGGATCAAACCATTAGTGTAAACCTAAAAGGAATCTGGCTTTGCATGAAATATGAAATCCCCGAGATATTAAAACAAAGAAAAGGCGTAATTGTCAATTGTGCCTCCGTTGCAGGATTAGTAGGATTTGCCGGTTTACCAGCTTATGTCGCCTCTAAGCATGGTGTAATAGGATTAACCAAAACTGCTGCTTTAGAATGTGCACAACTGGGAATTCGGGTGAATGCTGTTTGTCCTGGAGTAATACAAACTCCCATGATTGATCGCCTTACCGGAAAAACAAAAGAAGCAGTAGAACAGTTCACAGGGCTGGAACCTATTGGTCGTTTTGGTCAACCCGAAGAAATAGCTAATGCGGTCGTTTGGATGTGTTCTGACGAAGCCTCTTTTGTAACCGGGCTCGCAATGGCTGTAGATGGCGGTTTTGTGGCCCAATAATTTCTAAATTTAATTATCACCTCTAAAACACATGAAATATGCATCAATACGAAGTAAACTTAAAGTGGATAGGAAATAGAAAAGGGGTTTTAAGTTCTCCCATTATACCTAAAAATATTGAAGTAGCTATACCCATTGATTTTCCAAAAGGAATGGAAGAAATTTTGTCTTTTGAACTTTTATTTCTTTCCTCAATAAATAGTTCCCTAATGAGCACTTTTTTAGCAATTGCTAAAAATACGAATCTCAAATTTATAAGCTTTGAAAGTAATTCTACTTGCAACGTAGAAACAATTAACAGTAAGCACACTATAACAGAAATAGTCCTGAAACCAAAAGTTGTTATTCCTTTTTTTCAAAAACCAGAACAAGTAAAACATATTTTAAAAATAAGTGAAAAATCCTGTGCAATCGCTAATGATACCAAAACAATAATCCGATTAGAACCAGAAGTAACAGTTGCACTGACTCTTATTTCAAAAGAAGAAAAATATGATTTTCATCAACAATAAAGAAGAGTACCATCTTTGGGATTATGAAAAAGTTCTCGCTTCTTTTTCTTGGGATACAATTGCCCAAGAATTAAATGGGCTTCCTAATGGAAAAGGGCTAAATATCGCTCATGAAGCTATCGATTGTCATGCTCAAAATCAGCTGAAAGATACGGTTGCTTTTCGTTTTATTCAAAAAGACAGGAGTTTTAAAGACCTCACTTATGCTGCATTACAAGTTCAAACCTCAAAATTTGCTAATGTACTTGACAACTTAGGTATAAAAAAAGGAGAACGCATTTTCTCATTAGCCGGAAGAATTCCTGAATTGTACATTACTGCCTTAGGAACGTTGAAATATACGGCTGTATTTTGCCCGTTATTTTCTGTTTTTGGACCTGAGCCCATTTTTCAGAGGCTCAGTAGAGGTGATGCTTCGGTTTTAGTGACAACTTCTATTTTGTTCGAAAAAAAAATAAAACAAGTACTGGAAAGATTGCCTTCGCTTCGTTTTATAATTATCATCGATGCAAAAGAACATATTTCAGATAAAATTTTATCTTTTTCTAAATTGATGCAATCAGCAAAAGAGGAGTTTTCTATTCCAGAAACAAATCCGGAAGATGCCGCTTTACTTCATTTTACAAGCGGAACCACAGGAATGCCAAAAGGCGTTTTACATGTTCATCAAGCTGTACTGACGCACTATATTACCGGAAAATATGTTCTCGATTTTCATCAAGGAGATATCTATTGGTGTACTGCTGATCCGGGTTGGGTTACCGGCACGTCGTATGGGATTATTGCACCATTACTGCATGGAATCACTAGTATTATTGATGAGGAAGAATTTGATGCCGCAAGATGGTATTCCATCCTGGAAGAACATAAAGTAACAACTTGGTACACCGCTCCTACTGCCATCAGGCGATTAATGCGAATGGATATTAAACCTATTACAGCATATCATCTTGAAAAGCTACGGTTAATTTTAAGTGTAGGCGAACCACTTCATGCCGAAGCCGTGATTTGGGGTCAGGAGAATTTTGGTTTCCCTATTCTGGACAATTGGTGGCAAACCGAAACCGGAGGTATCATGATTGCTAATTATCCTTCCATGAAAGTAAAACCAGGCTCGATGGGGAAACCTATGCCCGGAATTGACATTGCGATTGCAACAGTACATGAAAACCAACTAAAAATAATTACAGAGCCTAATATCCAAGGTCATCTAGTTTTAAAAAAAGGATTTCCTTCCTTATTTAGGGCGTATTTGCATGAAGAAGAACGCTATAAAAAATGCTTTATCGGGGACTGGTATCTCAGCGGGGACTTAGCGAAAAAGGATGCTGATGGATATTTCTGGTTTATCGGTCGTGCCGATGATATTATCAAAACTTCAGGACATATGGTAGGGCCTTTTGAAGTTGAAAGTACCTTAATGCGACATCCTGCAGTGGCCGAAGCGGCAGTAATTGGAAAACCTGAACCTACGATTGGTGAGTTAGTAAAAGCATTTGTGGTCTTGAAAACCGGGAAACTGCCCAATGAAGAAACTAAAATGGACATTATGGGTTTCGCCCGAAAAGAAATGGGTCCGGCAGTTGCTCCAAAAGAAATTGAATTTGTCGACAGCATTCCTAAAACTCGAAGTGGGAAAATTTTACGTCGATTACTAAAAGCCCGAGAACTGGGTTTACCGGAAGGAGATATTTCAACATTGGAACAATCCTAGATAATTTAAAAATTGGAAACTGTTTTTTTAATATTATGATGGAAAACTGAAACAATATTCAAACATCAAAGAGGGATTTTTAATTACTTCCTTAAATAATAGACCTCTATCAACTGTTAGGTCTTTTATTGAAGCTGTAAAATCCCAACAAGGTGCCATAATGCTTGAAAGAAAATATGCCGGCGACCTTACTTTCTACTACTATGCCTTTGGAATGTAAAAATACAATTCATTAAAAAAACAGACGATGCATCTTTAGAATAGCCATTACCATCATACATAAGATTTACTAACAAAAAATAATAATTATGGTACAGCCAGCAACAATACCAAGCCAAATGGATGAAAAAAAAGGACTTTTGCTTTTGTATCAAATGCTGCTCATCAGACGCTTTGAGGAAAAAGCTGCTGAACAATATACCAAAGCAAAAATTAGAGGATTCCTGCATTTATATATTGGAGAAGAAGCTGTAGCCGTAGGTATAACCCAAGCATTGACGGATGATGACAATGTATTAAGTACCTATCGTGAACACGGTCACGCATTAGCACGAGGCATTGATGCTGATATTATCATGGCTGAAATGTATGGCAAACAAGAAGGCTGTAGCCGAGGTCGGGGCGGTTCCATGCACTTGTTTGATGCTTCTAAAAAATTTTATGGAGGTAACGCAATTGTCTGCAGTCATCTTCCTTTAGCAGTAGGAATGGCACTGGCTTCTAAAAAACAAAAAAAAGCAACAATTACCTGCTGTTTTTTTGGTGAAGGTGCTGCTGCCGAAGGAGAATTTCACGAAGCATTGAATTTAGCAGCACTATGGAAAGTTCCTGTTTTATTTGTTTGTGAAAACAATCTCTACGCTATGGGAACGGCCTTAAAATACACACATGCAATGACTGAACTGGAAAAAAAAGGAGCCAGTTACGGAATTGAATCAGCAGCAGTCGACGGAATGGATTTGATGGCGGTAGTTGAAGCCGCAAATATAGCTGTCGCAAAAGTAAGAAGCTCGAGCAAGCCCTATTTATTAGTTTGTAATACGTACCGTTTCAGAGCCCATTCCATGTTTGATGCCGAGTTATATCGTGATAAAAAGGAAGTTGAAGAATGGAAAAAAAGAGACCCGATTCCACAATTCGAAAACTATCTTTTGCAAAAAAATTGGATAACTGAAACGGAAATTGCAGCGTTTGAAAGTAAAATAGAAATGAAAATAAAACTCGCAGTAGCTTTTGCGGAAGCAGGAACCTGGGAACATCTGGACCAATTGACAAAATTTGTTTACAGCGAAAGCTAAATTTTGAATGAATACAAAAAAAAAATGCAAATTATGTAGAAATAACCAACTAAAAAATAACATCATGAAAATCAATGCATTTTGCCAAAGTTGTGGTATGCCACTTAGCACTGAGGAAATAAAAGGGACAGAAGAGAATGGTGCAAAAAACAATGATTATTGCAGGTATTGTTATCAGGACGGTGCATTTAAAAATCCAAAAATGAACTTGGACGAAATGAAAGACAAAGTCCAAAATAAAATGGAGAAAATGAAACTTCCCAATTATATGATCCAAAAAGCGGTTACTATTTTACCTGCCTTAAAACGTTGGAAAAGTAAACAAATATAATCCATTTAGTCCATGGAAAATAGTGTAAGGAAAATAAAAATAACCTATCGAGAAGCTCTGAAACAAGGCCTTCGAGAAGCATTGCAAAATGACGATCTCGTTTTTCTGATGGGAGAAGATGTAGGTCGTTATGGCGGTGCATTTGCAGTAAGCAAAGGACTTCTTGAGGAATTTGGAAAAGAACGTATTATGGATGTACCGCTTTCCGAAGCTGGATTTGTAGGAGCCGGAATTGGAGCCGCAATGGCTGGAATGAAACCTATTATTGAAGTCATGACCGTTAATTTCAGTTTACTTGCCATGGATCAAATTGTTAACAATGCAGCTACTTTACAACACATGTCTGGTGGACAATTACACAACCCTGTTGTCATACGAATGGGATGTGGAATCGGGCGGCAATTGGGCGCGCAACATTCCCATAGTTGGGAACCATTTTATGCGCACATACCGGGATTAATTGTTTTATCCATTGGTACGCACGAGGACGCGCGAGGTATGTTACAGTTGGCGCTTCAAAGTCCGGATCCGGTTATTTTATTTGAATACACATCTATGCTTAATCTAGAAAAAGAAATACAGACTAATGTTAAAGCAGTCGCTATCAATAAGGCAAAAGTACTTAGAGAAGGAACTGCAATCACCATCATTACGTATGGAACTGGTGTTTATAAATGTCTGGAAGCAGCAACAGAATTAGCAACTGTAGGAATTGAAGCTGAAGTGATTGATTTACGCACATTACGGCCATTAGATGAAAAAACATTCCTTGATTCAGTGGCCAAAACTCATCGGGTGCTTGTTGTAGAAGATGCATGGCGTTCCGTAAGTATTTCGTCTGAAATTAGTGCCCGAATTATGGAAAAAGCCTTTTATGACTTGGATGCCCCTGTACAACGATTGTGCGGCATAGAAGTTCCTATTCCTTATTCAGCACATCTTGAAGAAGCGGCAATTCCGCAAAGAAATGATATTGTTAATACAGTAAAAAAAATGATACGCCATGATTGAATTTCTAATGCCAAGTTTGGGCGCAGATATGGAAGACGGTACTTTAATAGAATGGAAAAAAAAACAAGGTGATACCGTAAAGCGAGGTGATATTATTGCCGAAGTGGAAACACAGAAAGGCCTTATTGAGATTGAAGTATTTGACGAGGGAATTATAGACCAATTGCTCATTAAAGAAGGAACTAAAGTCCCTGTGGGTACTGTAATGGCTTTAATAAATTCAAGCGAAGTTGAATTGGAAAGCAAAGAAGATCCAAAAATTACTCTGGATGTACCAATAGCGTTACAACCTATAGAGGAAAAGATATTGGAACCAATTAAAATTGAAAAAACAGTAGAAACGATTATCAAAGCGTCTCCATTAGCCAAGAGAATTGCTGAAGACAACAAAATTGATCTTTCTAAAATAAAAGGAACCGGTTCTGATGGAGCTATAACCAAAGAAGATGTTGATAATGCGATTGAAGAACGTGAAAAAATTGAAATCGAAAATACGCAAACACTCCCACAAGAGAAAATTACCAAACCTGGTGAGGCAATTCGGACTGCTGTAGCCGCGGCGATGAGTAAATCTAACCGGGAAATCCCCCATTATTATTTGGAGAAAAAAATCAATCTGACAAATGCATTGGCTTGGTTACAAGTAGCAAACGAGCATCGGGTCATAAAAAAAAGATTGTTGCCCGTTGTATTATTGATTAAAGCAACTGCAAAATCGCTACTTGAATTTCCGGATTTGAATGCTATTTGGGATAATGGTTTACAACTAAAGAAAAATATTAATATTGGTTTTGTGGTTTCGCTTCGCACGGGCGGTATAATTGTCCCGGCTATTCATCAAGTTGACAAGAAAAATGTTGATGAAATCATGGATAGTTTAAGTGATATTATTCCAAGAGCAAGAGCTATGAGATTACGAAGTTCAGAATTGAGCGACTCCACTATAACATTAACGAATATTGGTGATGGAGGAGCCGACTCTGTTTTTGGTGTAATTTATCCGCCACAAGTCGCCATAATTGCTTTTGGAAGTGTACTCGAACAGCCACTTGCCGAGAACGGTATGATAGGCATAGGCTCCTTTGTAAACGTAACATTAGCAGGTGATCATCGTGCTACGGATGGATTAACAGGCAGTCGATTTTTAGTTACCTTAAACAAACATTTGCAAAATCCTGAATTATTATGAGTCCTGAAAATATTAAAAATATAATTTTTCAATTACTTAAAAAAATTGCTCCGGATACAGAACCTTCGGAATTAAAACCCGATGAAAACATCAGAGAAACGCTCAATATCGATTCTTTTGATTCATTGCAATTCATTGTTGCATTAAATGAAAAATTAGGAATTGAAATTCCGGAAGAAGATTATGGAAAAATCACTACCTTATCATCATTAATCTCCTATCTTACAGCAAAAAACAACAAAAATGAAAGTATTAGTTTATAGTATATTGGGCTTTGACAGACCTTTCTTGGAAAGAGCAGCGCACGGTAATCACGAATTTGTTTTTACAGAGCAAACTTTAAATGAAAATACCGTAAATCTTGCCAAAGGCTTTGATGCCGTTTCCCTTTTCACCTCGGATGATGCCTCAGAAACTATAGTAGAAAAACTATATTCCTATGGTGTCAAATACATTGCGCTCCGCTCTGTAGGTTATGACCATGTCGATTTAGCAAGAGCAAAATCACTGGGAATAAAAGTGGCAAACGTACCTGAATATTCACCTTATGCCATTGCTGAACTTGCCGTTGCGCTATTAATGGCTTTAAACAGAAAACTGGTTTTAGGTCAAACGTTAATGCAAATTGGAGATTATCGTTTAGACCATTTAGTGGGTTTTGATTTGCACGGAAAAACAATAGGCATTGTTGGTACTGGAAAAATAGGGGCCGCATTTGCCAGAATCATGCATGGTTTTGGATGTAAAATTTTAGCTTTTGATAAGCAGGAAAACAAAGAACTGATGAGTGCAATCCCAATTTCCTATGTTTCAATCGAGGATTTATGTGCTAATTCTGATGTGATTTCTGTTCATTATTTACTCAACGGGACTACAAATCATTTGTTTAATAAAACCACTTTTTTACAAATGAAAAAAGAAGTTATTTTTATAAATACAGCCCGTGGAGGCATTGTTAACACAGAAGATTTATTGGACGCGATTGAAAACAAAATGATTGGCGCAGCAGGATTGGACGTTTATGAAAAAGAGAAACCTATCTTTTTTCAAGATCATACGGATACTCCTATAAAGGATTCCTTATTTCTAAAACTCCGTTCCTATCCCAATGTAATGATTACTGGACATCAAGGTTTTTTAACAACTGAAGCATTAGAAGGAATTGCCCACACCACTGTTGCAAATTTAAATGCTTGGGCATATAAGGGTATTTCTGAAAATGAAATAAGCTAAAAAAGCACTGTTTATAGCAAATACAAGCTATTGATTTTTATTATTTACACGTTTTTTTCTAATCGTACTAGGGCTAATTGTATTAAAAAATTCAAAAAATGAAAGGATCATTTAAACTCGGAAAAGTAGCTGGTATTGGAATATTTATTCACTGGACATTTTCATTAATTATTCTATTTATCATTTTCATGAACTACAGAGCAGGCCAAAATACCACACAAATAATTTGGTCAGTTGTATTTATTTTATGCATTTTCATTACTGTTTTATTGCACGAATTAGGACATGCATTAGCCGCAAAAAACTACAATATAAAAACAAAGGACATCACCCTTTTACCCATTGGGGGTTTAGCACGGTTAGAAAGAATCCCTGAAAAACCAACAGAAGAATTAATTGTTGCTTTTGCAGGACCATTAGTAAATATTGCTCTGGCATTTATTACGGCACTTTTTATTTCGATTCCTGAAGATACGGGCAAGTTAATGGCTGAACTATCCGATGGCGTTAATGCCAATAATTTCTTTTTGAACTTTTTTTTAGTCAATTTTTGGTTGGCAATTTTCAATTTAATCCCGGCATTCCCTATGGATGGCGGCAGAGTTTTACGGGCTTTATTATCCTTTAAACTTCCTCGAAATGTTGCGACTAGAATCGCCGCTCGTATTGGTCAATTCTTAGCATTATCTTTTATTATTTTAGGCTTTTTCACCTCTCCTTTTTTAATTTTTATAGGCATTTTTGTTATCATAGGCGCACAAATTGAAGCTGATTATACCGAATCAAAATTTATTCTGAAAGGCTTTAAAGTTCAAGATGTGGTTATGAAAGACTATCAGACAATAAATTTAGATGAGAAAATAAAAAAAGCAATAGAATTATTACTGGACAGCCAAAACAAGAATTTTTTAATTACTGAAAATAACATTCCTGTTGGAACACTGAATCGGGATCAAATTATAATGGCACTTTCTAAAAAAGGGGATGACGAATTTATTTATAATGTTATGGATCGAAATTTAATTATCCTCGAAAGCAATTCTCTTTTAGAAAATGTTTTTGAGTTAATTCAACAAAATAAATCAACATTAATGCTCGTTATGGACAACAATGAACTTATAGGAACGGTAGACATTGAGAATATTTTGGAATTTATCCTGATTAATGAGGTTAAAATAAAAAAATCACATGATTAAAAGTAAAATTAGCCTCATTGCTCCTAAAAATCTGGAGCTTGTATATAGTGGCGAAGATTATTTTTCAAGATTGGAAACTATTATCCGTAACTCCCAGATAGAACTTCACATCCAAATGTATCTTTTTGAAATTGATACAACTGGAAAAAGAATTATTACAGCAATAAAAGAAGCAGCTTCTCGAAAAGTTAAAATTTTCATTCTTTTGGATGGTTTGGGATCTTTATCATTCCCTTCTGAAATAATAGATGAACTGAGACGAAGCGGAATACAGATTCGTTTTTTTGCACCATTATTTTCAGCATATACGTTTTATCTTGGCAGAAGATTGCATCAAAAAGTAATCATTGCTGATGCAAAAATTGCACTTATAGGCGGTATAAACATTGCTGATAAATACCACGGAACACATACAGAAGCTCCTTGGCTTGACTACGCAGTACAACTAAATGGTACAATTGCTCAACCACTAGAAGCACTTTGCAGGAACATTTATTTTAAGAAAAAACGCTTAAGCAGCCAAAAAATAAAATCGGTATTTCATGTACAAGAAGATGCCATAGTGAGGATTATACAAAATGACTGGCTAAAGAGAAAAAACGAAATTTGTGATGGATACATCAAATCCATTCGTCATGCCAAAAAAGAAATAATCATCGTGGGAAGTTATTTCCTTCCAGGAATTCGGATCATTAAAGCGCTAAATAAAGCATCCAAAAACAACGTGAAAATTAAATTGATACTAACCGGTATTTCGGATCTACCCATGACGCGGCGGGCAACTTGTTTTCTTTACAGCAAACTGCTGCATTACAATATAGAATTATACGAATGGAACAAATCCGTTTTACACGGAAAATCAGCTGTTATAGATGGCTACTGGACTACTATAGGCTCCTTTAACTTAAACAATTTAAGTTCCTATGGAAGTGTGGAAATGAATGTCGAAATAAATTCAGCGGTATTTTCAAAAATGTATCAATCCCATCTCAATCAAATTATTACTGAGTGCGAGAGCATAACCCTTGAATCACTTAAAATAAAGACCCATTTTTTTTCTAGATTGATTAATTTATTTTCATACATCATCACCCGGCTAATTGAAATAGCTGTCACCTATACCCCATATAAACGTTTTTATTCGTAATCAGTCAATTGTAATTTACAAAAGTTTAAAATCAATTATAACCATACTGAAACTGTTAAAAAAATAATGTTCACAGCAACTATTAATTCAATATTTTTCGTAACTTTATATACTTAATTCACTAAAAATAAACGTTTTAAATATTTTAAAAAGTTAATTTAGAATTTAAAAAAATGGAACCACACCGAATAAAAACAAAAAAAAAAGAGGATTGGATTCAAAAGGATTTCGAAAGTAAAATTCCGAAATTAGACCGTAAAACAGTATTTATTCCAAGTCAGGATGAATTGTTTTTCTAGTTCATTTCTCAAAGAAATTTGTTAGTCTAGGCTAGCGACGGAACCGTGAGTCACTGTTCTGTAATTGAATGCTCTTTCAAGCACCAGGTTTAAAAGATTCTCCGCAGAGCTCCGAACTTTTAAACCGGTATTCTTAATCGGGGTCAGGGACAAAATAGTCCCTGCTCCATTAACGATTTCATCGCTATGGATTTTACACAATACAAAGAAAGCTTTACAGAAGAAGCTCATAAAATGGGCTATATAGAGCAAAACATAGAACATTGTCTGGAGTATGCTGAGGTTTTATTTTCACACGATGTTCCCGTAATTTACAATCCAAGTCATTTATCCCTTCTGTTAGGATATAAAAAGGAATACCTAAAAAAAGTATCCCTTTTTCCACGCTATTTTTATCGTGATTTTGAAATCTTAAAAAAAAATGGAAGCAAACGACTCATTTCAGAGCCACTGCCCAGTTTGAAAGAAATCCAAATCTGGATTCTCAGGAACATTCTTTATAAGGTAGCCATTAGTCCTTTTGCAAAAGCGTATAAACCTAATGTATGCATCCTGGAAAATTTAAGGTTCCATAAAAACCAACCTAAAGTTTTTACATTGGATTTAGAGCATTTCTTTCCATCCATTACAATCGAAAAAGTTGAAAAGGAATTTCGGGAATTAGGTTATTCAAAAATGGTATCCAAACTACTTTCAAGATTATGTACCAAAGACGGCAGTTTGCCGCAAGGAGCCCCAACTAGTCCCTATCTTTCAAATCTAATTTTTAAAGATGCAGATGAAGCTATTTCCGATTATTGCAAACAACACAAAATAAGATATACCCGTTATGCAGATGATTTGAGTTTTTCAGGTGATTTTAATGAAAATAAATTGCTTCATAAAGTGACTGAAGTTATTGAAAAATTAAACTTAAAAATCAATAAAAACAAAACAAAACTCATGATGCCTAATACACGTCAAACAGTTACAGGCATTGTGGTCAATGAAAAACCGCAAGTCGTATTTTACAAACGCAATGATTTAAGACAGGCGATGTATTATATTAAGAAATTTGGTTTTCAAGAACATCGTGAATACAAAGAAATTGATCAAAAGAATTATTTGGAACACTTGTTAGGAAAAATAAATTTTGTTTTACAAATCAATCCAAGAGATACTGAATTTATAAGTTACAAATCTATACTGATTGACTTAAAAAAGAAGCAAGATCAGAAAGAACTCGAAGATGCATTGATCCCTATTTAAAAATTAAAAAAAAATAAAGCTCCAAATTTGGGGCTTTTTCACGTTGTTAAAACAACGAAATAGATCCGATTATAAGCTTATAAAACAATTAAAAACAGTATGCATCAAGATATGGTAAACACTTAAATACTATGAAATCAAATACGCAATTATTTATTGAACTTTGGCATGAAGCCCGAACTCGATTTACAAATCAATTGGAACATTTCACTGAAAATGATTTGAAAAAGAAATTAGCCCCATCTCCTAACAGTCTTGGCTTTTTAATACGCCATATTGGAGATGTAGAATTACTTTTTGCAAAAAATATCTTTGGCAACAGCGAAATAAAAGTTATTGCCAAAACTGTAATTGCGCAAAAAGATACTGGTGAATGGACTAATCTGGATGAATTAAAGGAATATGTTGCATTTTCATTTAAAAGTTTACAATCCATTGTGGAAAAACAATCAGAAACAGATTGGGAAACAACCATAACTACAAAAGAATTTGGTACCAAGACAAAAGCAGAAGCCTTTGGAAGAATTCTATCACATACAACTTACCATTCCGGACAAATGGCTATCATAAATAAATATGGCACTATCCAATTCTAACAAAAACGAAATCAAAAGCTATTAAACATCTAACAAATTAAATTCCGTTTTTGCTTATTATCTACTTATAAAAAAACTCCAAATTACAGCTTTTTAAAAATTATAAATAACTGAAATAAAAGGCATTATTCAATTTTATAAACAAAAAATTGACTAAATTTGATTATAGAAATAAGCCTATTAGTAGGTTGTTTTTAGTACTTCTGGATATTTAAATTAAAGTAAACCCCAGAGACATGAAGATCATGAAAAAAATAATAATCGCAGTTGACAATGATCCCACTTCAGAAAAAATTGCTTTGAATGGTTTTCAACTTGGTCTTCAACTAAAGGCAGAAATTGCGTTGTTGAGCGTTGTTGACTTGACATCACTTATTACGGATGGTGCAGTAACTCCTAAAGAGTTTGCAGACTTCGCCATAAATGATTACAAAAAAAACCAACAAATGCTTGTTGAAACCGTGTTTAAGGATCATAAGGTTTGGACTTTTGTAGAAGAAGGAATACCTTATGAAGTGATTTTGAAAGTGGCCAAAGAATGGGATGCTGATGTAATTGTTTTGGGTACACATGGCAGAACCGGATTTTCGCATTTAATTATGGGCAGCGTCGCTGAAAAAATAATCCGTCATTCTGAAATACCAATATTTATAATACCAATTAAGTCATGATAGAAAAACTTCTTCCCCACAAAACGCGTGCTGAAGAAACAATTAGAAGATCAATTCTAAAAACAGTCAGTTACAGAGCGATTATTTTGATTCTTGATTTTATCTCTATTTATTTATTTACCAGACAAATAAAAATAGCACTCGGTTTTATGATTATAAGTAACATTTATACATCAGTTGCTTATTTTTTCCATGAGAGGATTTGGGATACAATAAAATGGGGAAAAACGAGCCTAAAAAGTTAAAATCAATACAACTTGATCTTTATAATAATTATAAAAACAATCCAGGATGGCATTTATAGACTATTACAAAATCCTTGAAGTGGATAAAAAAGCAACGGAAGCTGATATAAAAAAAGCATATCGCAAAATGGCTCGAAAATACCATCCCGACTTAAATCCAAACGATAAAGAAGCGGAAAGAAAATTTAAGGAAATCAATGAAGCCAACGAAGTGTTGAGCCACGCGGAAAATCGCAAAAAATATGATGAATACGGTGAAAACTGGCAGCATGCTGAACAATATGAACAAGCAAAACAGCAAGGACAGTATTCAAGAGGCGGACAACAAGAAGGTTTTGGAGGATTTAGCGGTGGTGGTGATTTTTCGGATTTCTTTGAATCTATGTTTGGCGGTCGTGCATCAGGAGGTGAAAATCGTGGTCGTAGCGCCCAATTTAAAGGACAGGATTTTAGTACTGAATTGCATCTGAATCTAAAAGATGTTTACACTAGCCATAAACGAACCTTAACAATCAATGGTAAAAACATCCGAATTACAATTCCTGCCGGTGTTGAAAATGGACAACAGATAAAAATAAGCGGTCTTGGAGGAGAAGGATCCGGTGGCGGACCAAAAGGGGATTTATATATCACTTTCGCTATTGAAAACCACACTAATTTTAAGCTGGATAAACACAACTTATACTCCACTGTTGATTTAAATTTATATACCGCCCTATTGGGTGGAGACATTACCGCAGACACATTTGACGGAAAAGTAAAACTTACGGTAAAACCCGGGACTCAAAACGGAACCAAAGTAAAGCTAAAAGGAAAAGGATTTCCCATTTATAAAAAAGAAGGAGAATTTGGAGATTTGTACCTTACCTATCAAATTCAAATTCCCACAAACCTTACCGAAAAAGAAAAAGAATTATTTACAGAACTTGCTAAGTTAAGAAAGACATGAACATAGAAAACCTCATCCCCTTACCTACACTAACCACCCATTACAAAGTAGAAATTGCTTTTTTTAATAATCTAAGCGAAATGGGATTGCTCGAAATAAAAACAATCGAAGAAAAACAATACATTCATCCTGATGCCATTTTTGAAATTGACAAAATGATTCGGATGCATCAGGAATTAGACGTTAATACGCAAGGAATTGATGTTGTATTTAATCTTTTACAAAAAATAGAAGCCTTACAAAACGAACTGACTTCTGTTAAAAACCGATTGCGGTTATACGAAAGTTGATTTTGTACAAAATGCCATCATCGTTTTAAAAAATTATTTCAACTCGCTGACTACAACCAATATTTGATAGTTTTTATGAGCTAAAAGTGTTTCTGAAACTAGTTTTTTTTTAAATTAATTATGGTCGGGCTCTTGCCCATTTTTAATTAATAATACAGTACTCTTCCTTAAATTCTCATTTGTAAAAAGATAAGAACTACCCCATTAGTTGCTTAATTTTACTGTACTTTTTTATAATCCTTTTTTTCTCGACAAACGCATCAAAAAAACAGATTAACAGTACACAAAACCACTGATAATCAATGAAATAATTGTATATTTGAGTAGCCTTTTTTGTATTAAAAATTAATTCATTTACGTATGGATAGTATTTTTAAAATAGCAGAATTATTCAAAAAAATTTTACTTGAAATTAGTGAACTATCCTACTTTGCAGGTCGTTTTTTTAAAGAAGCGTTTAAACGCCCTTCCGAATTCAAAGAATTTATCAGGCAATGTTATTACATGGGAAACCGATCCCTGCTCCTGGTCGCGGTTACAGGATTTATAATAGGTTTAGTATTCACTTTACAATCCAGACCTACACTACAGGAATTTGGTGCCGTTTCCTGGATGCCATCAATGGTGAGTATTTCGATAATACGAGAAATTGGACCTATAATTACGGCTTTGATTTGCGCAGGACGTATCGGTTCCGGTATTGGTGCTGAGTTAGGCTCCATGAGGGTTACTGAACAAATTGATGCGATGGAGGTTTCAGGGACTAACCCCTTCAAATATTTAGTGGTTACAAGGGTTTTAGCCACTACTTTTATGCTTCCTGTCTTGGTTTTCTTTGGAGATTTCATTGCTATTTTTGGTTCCTATTTAGTCGAAAACATAAAAGGAAATGTTTCTTTTTTATTGTATTACAACCAAGTTTTTAATGCATTGGAATTTGGGGATTTAATTCCGGCAACCATTAAAACATTCTTTTTTGGGTTTGCCATAGGATTAGTGGGTTGCTTCAAAGGGTATAATTGTAAAAAAGGAACTGCCGGTGTAGGTTTGGCGGCAAACTCTGCGGTGGTTTTCACTTCTATGCTGCTTTTTATCATTGACTTTATTGCGGTTTTTGTTACTAATATTTTTTATGATTTATAACTGATTATGGATACACCAATACAAAATCAAAAACCCATTATAGAAATCAAAGACTTACGTAAAAGCTATGGTGACAATCATGTTTTGGATGGATTTAATATGGTTTTAAATGAAGGTGAAAATTTGGTTATAATGGGAAAATCAGGTTCCGGAAAATCAGTTATGATAAAATGCTTAATTGGATTAGAACAACCTGATAGTGGATTCATTATGATTATGGGAAAAGATATCAGTTTACTTAACCACGAAGAATTAGATGAACTCAGAACAGAGGTTGGGTTTCTTTTTCAAGGAAGTGCACTTTATGATTCGATGACCGTCAGAGAAAATCTAGAGTTCCCTTTGAGACGTCACACTAAAAAATTCGGGGTCATTAAGGATACAACTCCATTAGTGATGGAAGCATTAGAAAATGTAGGGCTGGCACATACTATAAACTTAATGCCCGAAGAACTTTCAGGAGGAATGAAACGCAGGATAGCTTTAGCCAGAACTTTAATATTACAACCTAGTATAATTTTATATGATGAGCCCACAACTGGATTAGATCCAATAACTGCTAAAGAAATTTTATTGCTGATGATCTCTATCCAGAAAAAATACAATACTTCATCTATTATTATCACGCATGATGTGGATTGTGCCAGAGTAATTTCGAACAGAATGATTTTACTGGTTGATGGTATCAATTATTCCGAAGGGAGTTTTGAGGAATTATCAACCTCAACAGATCCTAAAGTACAAGCATTCTTTAAATAAAAAATAAAAATGGAAAAAACGACATCACAAAAAATACGTCTTGGACTTTTTGTAATAATCGGATTATTAGTTTTCATTCTAGCTGTTTATTTCATTGGCGATAAGCAAAAAATGTTTGGAAAAACGAATCATTTAGAAACAATTTTCGATAATGTAAACGGCTTGCAAATAGGCAACAACGTGCGTTATTCCGGGATAAATGTAGGCACGGTTCGCGGAATTGAAATGATCAATGATTCCACTATTAAAGTTGATATGCTTATTGACAAAGCTATTTTTTTTCACATCCGAAAAAATGCAATTGCCACAATAGGTTCTGATGGATTAGTAGGAAACATGATTATCAATATTATTCCCGGAAAAGGCATGGAAGCATCTGTAAAACCTGGTGATGCGATTCAATCAAAAAGTCGCATTCGTACTGATGACATGCTTAATACACTTGGTCTGACTAATAAAAATGCAGCGCTTCTTACCGCTGATTTACTTAAAATCACAAAGGATATTACTCAAGGAAAAGGAACTGTAGGTTTATTAATCCGGGATTCCATTCTTGCAAATGACCTCAAAGAAACCATGCATTATTTAAAAATCACAGGAAAAGGAACCTCTGAATCCGTAAACAGATTAAATAAACTAATTGCTTCTTTAGATAATAAAGACAATGTGATAGGTGTTTTGAAAGATACGGCTGTCGCCAATAATATAAAAACAATTGTCCGAAACCTAGATGAATCCAGCACTAAAATAGACAACGTAATAACCAATCTTAATTCGACAATTGTAAATATTAAGGAAGGGAAAGGGGCTATTAATTACCTTTCGAATGACCCAAATTTAGTGCAGAAAATAGACTCAACAATGAAAAACGTAAATGAAGCCAGTTTCCGGTTAAATGAAAATATGGAAGCTTTAAAACATAATTTTTTATTTCGGGGCTATTTTAAAAAACAGGAAAAAGCAAAATTGAAAGAGCAGCAAAAATAAGAGTCTGAATCCGTTCCCGATAAACAATCACAAAAAACAAACGCATGGTTACGATAGAAAAACTTGGTATCATACTAAGTCCAACCGAAAGAGTATTTGAAAACGCAGGCGTTTTAAATCCTGGTGTGTACCAAGAGGGAAATACAGTTCATTTTTTATACCGAGCAGTACAAAATGGAAATCTTTCGACTATAGGATATGCGAGAACAGAAGGCCCATTAAAAATAGTAGAACGAAAAGAAAAACCCATTATTATTCAAGACTTTGATTATGAAAAACAAGGAGTCGAAGACACCAGAATTGTAAAAATTGAAGATACTTATTACATAACCTATACCGCTTATGACGGTATCAATGCTATGGGAGCACTGGCGACTTCACAAGATTTGATTCATTTTAAAAAACATGGCATAATTACTCCTCAGGTTAACTATCAAGAATATGAAAGTCATGTAAATTTGTGTAATGCCAATAAATTAAACCCCAAATACCACCAGTATTACAACCTTTTTGAACAAATAGGAATAAAAAATGATGAAACCCGATTACTTCGTGATAAAGATGTAGTCTTGTTTCCAAGAAAAATCAATGGACAATTTGTCCTCCTGCATAGAATCTGGCCCGGAATTCAAATTGTAAAGTTCAACAACTGGGAGGAATTAAACCTATTCTTTTGGGAAAACTACTTACAGAACTTGACCAATCATATTCTTTTAGACCCAAAAGATGCCTACGAAACGAGTTACATTGGAGCCGGAGTACCACCTATAGAAACCCCATACGGATGGCTATTAATTTATCATGGGGTTCACGAAACTACAACTGGTAAAATCTATCATGCAAAGGCAGCTTTATTGCATTTAGAAAAACCTGAAATTGAAATATCCAGATTACCCTATCCCCTTTTCTCTCCTACTAAACAATGGGAAATAGAAGGCGAAGTTAACGATGTTGTTTTCCCAACCGGACATTCATTATTCGGGGATGACCTTTACATATACTATGGTGCCGCTGACAAACATATTGCAGTTGCTAAAATGAATATTAATGAATTACTTCTTGAACTGAGACAACAACCTTAAAAAAAGCGCCATGAAATTCGAAAAGGGAATAAAAATGCTAATTGTAAGTTCCTATCCATCAAGAGAGTGCGGAATAGCAACTTTTTCTAATGACATTGTAAATGCAGTAGAAAATGTCTTTGGAGACACGCTTCCCGTTGAAGTTTGCGCTTTGCAAAACAGCGACCAAAACTTCTCCTACAATTCTGAGGTAACCTATATTTTACCAGTGGATTCATTAGATCATTATAGACTCGTCGCAGAAAAAATAAATGAACGAAATGATATTGGACTCGTTTGTATTCAGCATGAATTTGGCCTTTTTAGAGGCGAATATGGCGATTATATACTCTCTTTCATATTAGCGCTAAACAAACCAATTGTCACTGTTTTTCATACTGTCCTGCCCAATCCAGATGAAAAAAGAAAAAAAATAGTACATGCTATTGCTGATTTATCTGATCGCATTATTGTGCTTACCAAAAATTCGGAAGCAATTTTGACCAGAGATTATCAATTGCCAAAAATAAAAACAATGGTTATTCCTCATGGAAACCATACCGTATTATGGGAACAAAAAGGCAAATTAAAGGACAAATACGATTTCTCCAATAAAATAGTAATGTCCACTTTTGGTTTAATCAGCGAAAACAAAGGCATCGAAACCGTATTACGGGCTTTACCAGAAATTGTCAAGAAAAATCCTGAAGTCATTTATTTAGTAATTGGAAAAACACATCCAGAAATAATTAATCGTGAAGGAGAAAAATACCGTGATAGCCTGAACACTATTGTGCAAGAACTTCATTTAGAGAACAATGTCATTTTTATAAATGAATACCTTCAATTGTGTCAATTACTTGAATTTTTAACTTTATCCGATATTTATTTATTTTCCTCCAAAGATCCAAATCAAACTGTCAGCGGAACCTTTGCTTATGCCATGAGCTGCGGATGCGCTGTTATATCTACCCCTATTCCGCATGCCGTTGAGACTCTTGTAAATGGTAACGGAATTTTATTAAATGAATTTGATCAATCTGAAGAATTCGAAAAAGCAATTTTATACCTCATCGAAAACAAAGAAGAGCGCGTTGCCATGGGAAAAATTGCATTCACATTGGCGCATGCCACAACATGGGAAAATATCGCTATTCAATATCGTTTATTATTTGACCTATTGACGAACCGAGAAGAAGATTTAAGATTTAATTTTCCTCCAATAAAAATAGATCATATTGAGAAACTCACCACTGATTTTGGAATTCTTCAATTCTCAAAATTCAGTACACCAGATCCTGAATCAGGCTATACGCTAGACGATAATGCCAGAGCATTAATCAATATGGTGCTCTACAACAAAGCTTTTCCAGATAAAAACACTTTGAAATTAGCCAATACTTACTTAAACTTTATAGAAGGCATTCAACAAAGCAATGGCTGGTTTGATAATTACAAAAGTTTTGACCATCAATTAACGAAACAAAACGGAGAAGTAAACCTTGAAGATGCTAACGGAAGAGCTTTATGGAGTTTAGGAACCGTAATCTCCCATAGGGAATCCTTGCCCTTAGACATGATTTGTCAGGCCGTCAAATGTTGGGACAAAGCCCTAAAAAGAATTGACAATATTAAATCCCCAAGGGCAATTGCTTACGCCTTAAAGGGTCTGTATTTCTATTATTCTTTTTACAAAGACGATGAAATAAAACCTCATATCCAAAAACTTGCTGATGAACTTTTACACCATTACAACATCAATTCAGCCGAAAATTGGTGCTGGTATGAAGATTACATGACTTATGCTAATAATGTTTTGCCGGAAGCTATGATGTACAGTTATCTGGTTACAAAAAACCCTAAGTACAAAAAAATTGCAGTAATCACCTTTGATTTTCTCCTTTCCCATTATTTCATGAAAGGGCAGTTAAAAGTAATTTCAAACCGAGGTTGGTTCAAAAAAGAAAATGAACGAATTTTCTATGGTGAACAGCCCATAGAAGTAGCAACAACAATAATTGCGCTCGATTTATTTTATGAAGTGACCAAAAA
Organism: Flavobacterium sp. 83; assembly: GCF_000744835.1. Taxonomy (NCBI): domain Bacteria; kingdom Pseudomonadati; phylum Bacteroidota; class Flavobacteriia; order Flavobacteriales; family Flavobacteriaceae; genus Flavobacterium; species Flavobacterium sp. 83. Next base: position 2,215,500 of record NZ_JQMS01000001.1, on the reverse strand, counting down.
CAAAAAGTACAAAGACCAATTAAAACTGGCATTCATCTGGTTTTTAGGAAACAATCATCTGAAACAAATTATGTATAATCCTGAAAACGGCGCTTCTTATGATGGATTAGAGGACAAACACATCAACATCAATCAAGGTGCTGAATCAACTTTATGCTATTTCAAAGCAAGATTGATCATGGAAAAATATTCCGAGAATTGACAACTTTAAAATTCCAATTTGGGCGTGCCCCTGCGTAAAAACTCCGGGTCGTGCTGTACGTTCCCGCTTTTTTCTAAAGGCAAAAAAGCCTTTAGAAAAAGAGCTCCACTACCATCACTCACGCAAAAAAGGGAGCCTCATAACATAAAGCAATGCTTTTATATACTTTTCAATGCTTCAATAAGCAAATCAATATCCGCTTTGGAGTTATAATGACTTAAAGAAATACGCAAACTTGGTTTTTTCAAATCTTCATTCGAAAGCATTTCTGCTAATACATGAGAAGGTTTTACACTTCCGCTTTGACAGGCACTTCCGCGTGAAACTGCAATTCCTTTCATATCTAAATGGAATAAAATCATAGCCGTTTTATCCACAGAAAAAGGTAATAAAACATTCAATATATTGTAAAATCCATCAGCACTTCCATTGATTGCAAAAGTAGGAAATTCAATTTCAAGTTGGGTAATCAAGTAATTTTTCAATTCAGTGATATGATTTCTTTCCATTTCTAAGTTAGTGCAAGAAAGTTCCAGCGCTTTTGCCATTCCCGCAATTTGGTGCAAAGCTTCCGTACCTGCACGCAATCCTTTTTCCTGTTCGCCACCAAAAAACAAAGGTTGCAAACCCGAGTTTTTCCGAATAAAAGCAAACCCAACACCTTTAGGACCATGAAATTTATGGGCACTGGCCACAATAAAATTAACAGGTGTTTTTTGTAAATCAATTACTGTTTTCCCTACGGACTGTACCGTATCAGAATGAAACAAGACATTATGTTCTTGGCAAATGAGTCCAACTTTATCTAAATCCAAGATAGTTCCAGTTTCGTTATTCACATGCATCAGGCTTACCAACGTTTTCTTATCCTGAGAAAGCAGTTCTACTAAATTAGTAATGTCAATTGCACCATTTGGTTTAACAGCCACATAATCAACCTGAATCCCGTATTCGTTTTGCAAAGCTAAAACCGAATATAAAACGGCGTGATGCTCTATTTTACTGGTGATAATTCGTTCAACTTTCAAATCCTTAACAGCCGAACGAAGAATCCAATTATTGGCTTCGGTACCACAGGAAGTGAAAATTATTTCTTGCGCAGTACCATTCAACTGTTTTGCAATTGATTTTCGGGACAGTTCCAAAATACTTTTGGCATTACGGCCAAAACTATGTGTTGACGAAGGATTTCCATAATCTTCCGTCATTATTTTCGTCATTTCTTGAATAACTTCAGAGCGAATTGCCGTTGTAGAAGCGTTATCGAGATATACTTTTTTCATTTTTTGAAATTATAAATTATTTTAAAGCCTCTATTTCTGTAGGTTCGGCATGTACTTTTCTGGAAAAAATCAGCTTTTCATTAAAAACTACTATAGAAACCAAAATAAGAAAATAAGAAAACAATTGAAGATTAGTTACCTGTTCATGGTAATAAAATATGGCCAATAAAAAACCAATAATTGGATTAATATAAATCATAATTCCTACCGCCGACGAATTAATCCCTTTGAGCGCATATAAATTTAAAAACAAAGGAATAATCGTAAAACAAACTACAATGAATACTAAACAGCTATAGAATAGTGATTCTGTTGGTAATACGCCACTATAGTTTGGATAAAAAGGAATCAAAATTAAGGCTGTAAAAACCAACTGAATAGTCAAAACAAGGAATTTATCCAATTCGCTGTTTTTTCGTTGACTCACTAAATACATCGCATAAGTTGCTGCTGTGATAAGGCTATAGAAAATATCTTCAAAATGATTGAACGATAATAAAACACAACTGAAAGCACTTATCATTACTGCAAACCATTGCCATTTACTCAGCTTTTCTTTCAAGATAAAAAAAGCAAATATTGTGGTTAAAATGGGACATATTAAATAGGCTAACGAAGCGGCTTTTACACTGATATGATTCATTACATAAATGAAAACAAACCAGTTTGAGGATAAAAAAACGCCACCTCCAAGTGTCAATACAATAACACTTCTCTTTTGTTTTGCAGTCATACTTTTGAATTGATTCCAATCCTTTTTTAAAACTTTTTTTCTAAAAGAAAGATTGATCAATAACATGGTAACCACACTAAAAAAAACACGGTAAAATAAAATATCCAAAGACGGATAATCATGCAATGGTTTTAACGCTAAACTGAAAAAACCCCATACAAAAAAGGCAGAAAAAGCAGCTAAATAGAATTTGTTGGGTCTCATATTACATATTAAATTGCCACAAAGATAATGATTTCTATTCGCTTTGAATTCTTGCTTATTTTCAATTCAAGAAAACATTTAAAGCAATTTTTAAATCATTAAAAGCCTAAAATGCTGTTAAATTCAATGATTTTGGATAGGAATGTATTTGGAACAAATTAAAAATTCTATTTTTGTTTCAAATACTAAAAATATGAAAAGAGTTGCAAGCCTATTGGTTTTAGCATTGCTGTTCAACAGCTGTGATGATGGAAATTTGACTTTGGAAACTATTGATTTCTCAACTGCCACAACACAAAAATGCACTACCAATAACAATATTATCTATAAACTTAAAGAAAAAGAATCATTGCTTCTTGACATTCCTGAAAGTTCGTTTGTAAACGAACCCAGCTTAGTTGATACCCCTGTACTTTTAGATATCAATACTACAAATAGAGTTGTCTATCGTTTTTATGACGGAACGGTTGCATCACCTACCATTTGTGAATCTATACCGCCAGCAACACCTATTGTAACGGACCAATGGACAGCCATTGCCGGTAAAATTCAAATTTTTACCACTGCTGTAAAAACTACAAATGCAACTGATAACAGTACCAAAATCACAGGTTACAGCCACAATATTGTTTTCAAAAACATCACTTTTGCAAAAAGTAGTGGTACCCAGGTGTATGAAACATTTGCGTTTGGAGATTATGTCACTTCAGCAACTTCATTGCCGTTTGGGTTTGATAAAACATTAGAGCAATGCCCAACATCAAAACAAATTTATGATAATAACAGTAGTGAAGCACTCACATTAGACATTGATCCTACATTAATTGTCAATAGTGCTACTCCTTTAAATACTCCCAGAACTGGACTCATAAGCGCTACTGTAAACAAGCTTACCTATCGATTATTTTCAGGTTTATTGACCTCTAGTTATTTTTGTACAAGTACAGTTCCTACAACTCCTGCGATAAGTGAAGAATGGATTGCTGTGGCTGGAGTTTCAAATGTAAGTGGAATTATTGAAGTCACTACAACCTCTTTTGGAACTGGTTTTAAACATACAATCGTGCTTAAAAATGTTACTATGAAGAAAGGAAATAATGATTTTAAATTAGGAGACAGCTACCTTTACGGAGAACTTTTAACAACAAATTAAAGACAAATAACAGTCTAAAACCAGCATTTTTCAGGCAAAAAAAAGCGTCGAACTTAAGTGTATTTTCAGAAGAAAATGACTTAAATTCGACGCTTTTTTATGTGGTTTAAAAACCTAAAACGGGTATTATTTTGTGCTTTGTTTGATATAAACCTCTGTAGCACCTTGACCGTATTTTTGATAATTACCTTCTTGAAAAGCGATATTATCATACCTACCTAATAAAAAATCAAGCTCAGCTTTTAAGATTCCCTCACCAACACCATGTATAAAAACAATCTTCGGGATGCGATTTCGAATGGCAAATTCAATGTGCCTTTTTGCTGTTTCTGTTTGCAAGGTTAGAATATCATAATTAGACATTCCGCGTTTATTAGGGACTAATTTTTCAATATGTAAATCGAACTCTGGAGCAGTAGTTTCGTGTTTATCTTTACGTTCTTTAACAAAACTTCTAGGTTTAGGAATTTCTTTTTCTTTCGAAATTTCATCTACATTAATTCTTCTAATAGAATCCATTAAATTACTGGAATCGTTTATTTTAAGTAATTCATTGACAAAAAATGTCATCGTAAATCCGTCCTCAGTTTCTATCGTAACCTGTGTGTCTTTCACAGATAATACTACTCCGTTCATGGCTTCATCAAGCACAGAAACCTTATCTCCTTTTTTAAACATTTTCGTCTTCGTTATCTTGATTTTTACTTGGTGTCTTAGCGCTCAATTGCATCATTCCAAACATAAAAACAACAATTGCAACAACCATTACATAAACATTTTTCTCTGCATTCACTTGCTCATATAAAGCTACAATGATCGCAATAACCATTATGGGAATTAAAAACTTTTTCATCTCTTTAAATATCAGTTTCCAAAAGTAATGAATTTAAAATTGCCCCATTTATTATCTCAACCGTTTCTTATTTTTTTGTAAAATTGTAAAAAGAAAAACCATTGAATTTAGATAAATATATGTTCCCTTGTTTAAGCAAAACACTCTTTGGAGTGGAGTGTTTAGGCTGTGGTTTTCAGAGAGGTTTTTTGCTTCTTCTGCAAGGTGATTTTGATGCAGCTTTCAAGATGTATCCCGCCATTTTTACTTCGCTATTATTTCTAGGAATTATAAGTTTAAATTACCTTGACAAACGAAATAATTATCAAAGATATATTATTGGCATAGGTATCCTAAATGGAATATTTATGATAGTTGGTTATTTTTACAAACACTATTAAACAAATGATTTTATTTTTCTGAATTAAAATCTAAACATTAGAAATAAAGAAAATTAAACCCGTTGGATACCATTATTCAAAAGGTAAGTTCAAGTAAATTTTCTAAAAATGCGATTGGCTTTTTTAGAAAATTTGTATCGAGAACCATCTTTAACAAAACGTCAATGGCAGTGTTTATTTTCTGTGGTAAAACGAACCAAAACTTCTCAATGCGCTTTGCACTCGAAGTAACGTGTATCGACAATCTATTTTAATACTACTCTTTAGTTCTCGATATAATTTTCAAATCGAAAATCGAACTGACGAAAATTAAAATCAAAAACCAATTATCCCCGACCGATAAAATTAATTATTAAAAAACACAATTATTATTAAACAAATTAAATCCTCTCTAAGTCATAAAAATTATTATTTTTGAAAGCATAACTAAATAGAATTAATTTACTTCACTAAATTGCATTTAACATTATCTATTAAAAATAAAAGCATAGTACCATCACTTTGATTTCAGCCTTTATGAAAAAAAACGAAATACAAAAAATTCTACTACAAAAAACTGTCTTTTTTATAATTTTCATTTTAGGTATCATTTATCTTTATTTTACCTGGATACGTTTTAAAGATAATAGAGCTCAAAGTGTATTACAAATTGCAAAATCAATTGAAGTATCCTTACCAAGTGAAACTTTAAAAAAACTTGAATTAAATTTATCCGATATTAATAAACCCGAATATCAAGCTCTAAAAAATAGTCTGAAAGCAATAATTAGTGTTAATCACAAAGCGAGATTTGCGTACCTATACACTAAGCAGAATGGAAAAATATATTTCATGGTCGATTCGGAGCCAGAGAATTCTAAAAATTATTCCCCTCCAGGACAAGAATATACTGAAGCTGACGAACCTACTTTCAAAGCCATTAATGACGGAAAAGACATTATCACAGAACCTTCTACTGATAGATGGGGAACTTGGGTTAGCGCTTATATCCCCATAAAAGACAAAGCTACTGGAAAAACCATTGCCGTATATGGCATGGATTTTGACGCAAAATCATGGGATAATTCTTTATTGTTTGAAGTAATGGAATCCAGTTTATTAATACTCCTGTTTTTAACAGCATCACTATTCTTATTTAAAATAATTGATAAGAATAAAATCCTTAATCACGACATTATTCACCGAAAAATAGAAGAAAAAAAATTACAAACCGCTTTGTCCGTCCTTAAAAAAAAGAACGATGAATTAGATCAATTTGCTTACATAGTTTCTCACGACCTCAAAGCTCCCCTGAGAGCTATTTACAGTCTTTCAGAATGGATTATTGAAGATTTGACAAATGTTTCCGAAGAGTCAAACACAAATTTAAAATTATTACAAGGGAGAATTCTAAGGATGGAAAGCCTAATCAATGGTATTCTGGAATATTCCCGAATTGGAACAACAAATATAGAATTAGAAAGAGTCGATTTACATACAATGCTGGAAAAAATAATTGAAAACGAAGTATCCAGTAAAGATTTTGAAGCTAGTATTACCAATAATTTCCCTATTATAAGCACTGAAAAAGTATTAATATATAAGGTTTTTAGTAACTTAATAAGCAATGCGGTAAAACACAACGACAAACCTATTGGAAAAATAGAATGCACCTATGTTTCCCTATCTGATTTTCATCAATTTACTATAAAAGACAATGGCCCTGGAATATCTCAAAAATACCATGAAAAAGTATTTGGTGTTTTTCAAACTATTTTAGCCCGGGATATAAAAGAAAGTACCGGGATCGGGCTGTCGATTGTAAAAAAAATAATTGAAGAAAAATCAGGAAAAATTCATATCGAATCTGACGGGATTTATGGATCCAGTTTTATTTTTACTATTCCAAAAAATTAAATCAAAATAGTATTTTAAATTTTAGTTTTCCTCAAGGAAAAAAGCAGTAAATAAGGCTCTCGATGAATGTTATATTTTTTCTTGAATCTACCTAAAATGTTATCAATCAAGAAAAACATCACTTTCTGATTCAATATGCTAATTTCTTTGTATTAATAGTACCACTGTTTCTAAAAAACGCCTTACTTTTATGCTTTTAAATTAATAATTCAATCCTATAATCGTGACAAAAGATCTGATTATCAAAAACATTAGTGCCTTAAAAAGCCATTTTTCCATCAACTACGGAATAAAAACAAAAACAGAAGCCTTTACTGAAAAATTATTCTACACGCTATTTGATGCTAATGCTCCTCTAGATGAAAGTATAGCTGAACTTGAATTACAATTCAAAGAAATTTCAGCAATTGCTTGTAAAAAACCGCATGCTTTATGCGATTCTAGTTGGGATAAATTCCTTGAAAGCTTACCAATTGTTTTTGAAAAACTAAATCAAGATGCGGCTTACATTTTAGAAAACGACCCTGCTTCAAATAGTATCGAAGAAGTCTATTTAGCATATCCCGGATTCTACGCTATTGCCATATACAGACTAAGCCATGAACTGTATTTGCTAGACCTATTGCTTTTCTCCAGATTAATGAGCGAATACGCACATCGCATTACTGGAACTGACATTCACGCAGGAGCAACTATAGCATCGCCTTTCTTTATCGATCATGCCACCGGAATTGTAATTGGTGAAACGACTGTAATTGAGAAATATGTAAAAATTTACCAAGGAGTCACATTAGGAGCCTTAAGCGTAAGCAAGGATATGAAAAGTTCAAAAAGACATCCTACCGTGGAGAAAAATGTTTGTATTTATGCAAATGCAACAATTCTAGGTGGAGAAACAGTCATTGGTAAAAACAGTATCATTGGAGGAAATGCTTGGGTTACTAAATCTATTCCTGCAAAATCGATGGTACTCAATACTACAACTACAGAAGTAAAAATAAAAGAAATAAATTAGCATGAAGCCACAAAAATTATTAGACCTGATTGGAAATACGCCTTTGGTGGAAACTGTAAATTTGGTTAAAAATAAAAACGTAAAACTTTTATTAAAACTCGAAGGAAACAATCCTGGTGGCAGCGTAAAAGACAGAGCGGCCTACAACATGATTAAATCCGCACTGGAAAGAGGCGATATAAAAAAAGGGGACAAACTTATTGAAGCAACCAGTGGAAATACCGGAATAGCCTTGGCGATGATAGCCCAATTATTTAACATCGAAATTGAATTAATTCTACCTGAAGATTCTACCAAGGAACGCACCCAAACCATGCGTGCTTATGGTGCCACCGTAATTTTAACTCCTGCAGATACTGGAATCATTGGGTCTAGAGATTACGCGGACAAAAAAGTTGCAGAAGGTGGTTATATCATGTTGAATCAGTTTGCAAATGATGACAACTGGAAAGCGCATTACAAAACAACAGGCCCAGAAATATGGAATGACACTGAGGGAACAGTAACTCATTTCGTTTCAGCAATGGGAACTACAGGAACAATTATAGGAACTTCTACTTATCTAAAAGAGAAAAACCCTACAATTCAAATCGTAGGTGCGCAACCAAGTGATGGTTCTCAAATCCCGGGTATCAGGAAATGGCCTCAAGAATATTTACCTAAAATTTTTGATGCCTCAAAAGTAGATACGATCATTGAAGTCTCCGAACAAGAAGCACGAGAAATGACCAAACGTTTAGCCCTTGAAGAAGGTGTTTTTGCAGGAATGAGCAGCGGTGGTTCCGTTGCGGCTGCCTTGAAAATTGCCGAGACTTTAGAATCAGGAGTTATTGTTGCTATTATCTGTGATCGTGGCGATCGTTATTTATCTTCGGATTTATTTGATTAAAAACTAAAGATAGAGTTCAAAAAAATGTTTTTTCATTTTTAACCATTTTAGAAATAAAAAGCCATTTAAATATTGTCTTATTACTTTCCAATGTTGTTGAAATCTACTTTTACTAGATTTTTAAGCAAATCAATATAAAATTTTGTTACCAATGAAAAGCACAATATCACTTTACTTTATTATATTTTCAATACTATTTATGGGAGGAAAAGCGCAAGCACAAGATTGGCCGAATTTAAATAAATACCAAAATGAAAATACAAATCTTAAACCCGCAGAGGCCGGTCAAAAAAGAATTGTATTCATGGGAGATTCCATAACCGAATTTTGGTCTGTTATAGACGGGGAATACTTTGCTACAAAACCCTATATCAATCGGGGAATTAGTGGCCAAACAACCCCTCAAATGCTAGTACGCTTTAGAGCCGATGTTATTACCTTAAAACCAACAGCAGTGGTGATTTTAGCAGGAATAAATGATATTGCAGGAAATACAGGTCCATCGACACTGGATATGATTGCTAATAATATTTTCTCAATGGCCGAATTAGCAAAAGCAAATCATATCAAAGTGATTCTTTGTTCTGTTTTACCAGCTTTTGATTTCTTTTGGAAACCCAACCAAAATCCGGCTGAAAAAGTAATAGCCTTGAATGAAATGATAAAAAATTATGCTGTAGCCAATAACATAATATTCGTCGATTATCATTCAGCTATGGTTGACGGAAGAAAAGGATTACCAATTTCGTATTCTAATGACGGCGTACATCCTAACAAAACAGGCTATGAAGTCATGGCTCCTATACTAGAAAAGGCAATAGCTATCGTTTTATAAAAAAATAATGTCGCTTTAAAAAATACAAAAAATGAACTATCGCAGACTGGGTAAAACAGATTTTGAAATCTCTGAAATATCACTTGGCACTTGGCAAGTAGGTGGAAAATGGGGTTCTCCTTTTAATGATAAAACTGCTGATCAGTTAATCAATACGGCTATTGATAATGGCGTAAATTTTATTGATACTGCAGATGTTTACGAAAATGGATTGAGCGAGACGGCTGTAGGCCGAGTGGTTCGTTCCCGTTCTGAACGTATCTATGTCGCTACCAAATGTGGCCGACACATCAATCCCCATGTGAATGAAGGATACCAGCCTAAGGTGCTACAAAAATTTGTAGAAGACAGCTTGAGAAGAACCGGTTTAGAAACATTGGATTTAATCCAATTGCATTGCCCACCCACCGAAGTATTTTACCGTCCGGAAATTTTTGAAATGTTTGATCGTTTGAAAGAGCAAGGGAAAATTTTAAACCTTGGTGTCAGTGTTGAAAAAGTGGAAGAAGGGCTAAAAGCTATTGAATTCCCAAATGTAACTACCGTACAGATTATTTTCAACCTTTTTCGCCAGCGTCCATCCGAACTCTTTTTCAAAGAAGCATTGAAACGGGATATTGGTATTATAGGCAGAGTTCCGCTAGCAAGCGGGCTTCTGACAGGGAAATTTAATGCTCAAACTACTTTTGACAGCCAAGATCACCGTAATTTTAATCGGAATGGAGCTGCTTTTGACAAAGGAGAAACATTCTCCGGTATTAATTACGAACTAGGCTTAAAAGCCGTCGAAGAATTAAAAGCTTTATTCCCAAATGCAGCAAATCTTGCTCCTATTGCTTTACAATGGATTTTAAGTTTTGATGAAGTAAGTTGTATCATTCCTGGTGCATCAAACGAAAGTCATGTATTGTCTAATTTATCTGTTTACGATTTGCCAAAATTAACCTATGAAAAAACTGCCGCTATGAATGAAATTTATGAGCGTTATATTAAATCTGAAGTACACCAGCTTTGGTAAGCCCATTTTATTAAAACAAAAAAAGCTCGATTAAAATTAAATCGAGCTTTTTTTTATATAAAAATTCCTTTTATGCTAAAGTAGCAGTAGTAGAAATTGCCGCATTCAATAATTTAGATACTGGACAATTTTTCTCAGCTTTTGTAACTAACTGTTGAAAAACATCATCTGTTATTTCTTTCACTTTTGCATTTACAGTTAAATGAGAAGTTATTATAGTTCCTTCTACCAATTCAATATCGCACTTCGTTTCGATGCTTTCAATTTCAAAACCTCCTTCAGTAATATAGGCCGAAAGTTGCATCGTAAAACAACCAGAATGCGCCGCTGCAATCAATTCTTCTGGATTAGTCCCTACTCCTGCTTCAAAACGAGATTTGAATGAATATTGAGTATCCTTCAATGTTGTACTTTGTGTGGTTAGTTTCCCGGCTCCTTCTTTTAATGAACCAATCCAAACTGCAGTTGCATTTCTTTTCATAATTATAAGTTTTATGTTTTCTCAAATTTAGCTCTTTTAAAAAAAAAGTGCTTCGAAAAGTGTTTTATTTAACTAAAATTTAAAATTCTGGTTAATTTATTTTATTTATCAAAAAAGATAGAGAATACAGCTCCTTTGTTTAATCCTTCACTTTTAGCAGAAAGTGTTCCATCGTACTTTTCAACAATTTTTCTACATAAATACAGACCTATACCAGTTGATGGTTCATTAGCTGTTCCTAATCTGCTTCTACTGGTAAATTTTTTAAAAAGTTCTTCGTTATAATTCGGATTGAAACCTATTCCTGAATCAGAAACGACAATAGCCAATTGATCCTCGCTAAAATGAACGCCAACCTTTATTTCACTTTCCGGAAAGGAGAATTTTATTGAATTATCAATTAAATTAACTAAAACCCGAATCAATAAATCTTCATCAATTCTCAACAGAACCTGCTCCACTTCGATAGTGGTAATTAATTCTATTTTTTTATTTATCAGTTTTTGCTTGACTTGCTCTTTTACGCGACCTAAAATAGGTTCAATTTGAACAATTTTAGTATTCATTACTTTTTTTGAAATTTCATCTTCCTCTTTAATCAATTTAATAACTGTTTCTATAAAAACAAGTTGTTGATCCATCGACTGAGCAATCAAATCCGCATATTCATTAATAGTATTCGTTGGATTTTCTTCAACAATAAATTTCGCTAACGTTTTTGAATTCCCTGCAAAATTTCTCAAATCATGCGAAAGCAAATACACTAAATCCTGTTTATCATTAATATATTTTTCATTCCCTCTAATAGATTCCTGTATATTAGCCATTAACAAACCTGCCTCATCTTTAAACTCAGTTGGTAATTGGGGTATCACTCTCGTATTCCTATATGCATCCAATGCTTTTGAGGTCAATTCAATTGGCTTTATTAATTTTTTCAAAACCCATAAGGTAATCCCAGTAGCCAACAAAGTCATGATCAGCGTAAAAACTACAATCGAAAGTGGAGATACTGAATGTTTCGCATATAAAATAAAAAATAACAATCCAATCAATGGAATGTGAATCCCTATGAAAGTAACAAATAGAAATTTATAGGCATAACTATTTTTAAGAAAACCGACTTTTGATAATATACGATACAATTCCATAAACAATGTATTTGTTACTCATGTAAAGATATACGTTAAAAATGACAGTATAAAATTCGTACAATTAATTTTATCTTAATAATGAAAATTTTAAATTAAAATAAATACTTGCCTTTAGAATCTCTGCGCTTAGACTATTACTTTTCCCAATGGCTATATCAATTAAAATTCTTAGTTTTGCAAGCTTCAGTTTGTAATTTGGCTACAGCTTCATCGAAAAACAAAAAAACACAAATACTTACAAATAAAAGTGCTTTTTTAATATAAAATAAAACCTCTCAAATGTTTAATAAATCGAATTTTAAAGAATGGTTTGACCGATATAAATATGCAGAATTAGCGGCTACAAGTTCTGCATTGCTTAGCTCTCAATTCAGCAGAATCCTTAGCGGTTTGACTACAGCCTATTTGATTACGTTTGCGGAATACTTAGCATTTTATGGAATTATAATCGCGCAATCGTATAAAAAGCTGAACAAAAAGAACCAAGAACTGGGACAAAAAACCACTATAAAAGAAACCCTTTTATTGGTTAAAAATTTGGTGTTAGAATTTGGTTATCCCGCTATTTTAGATTTCTTTTTTATCCGTCCGTTCTGTATGTATTGGATGCCAATACTTACCGGAAATTATTTTATAGGAATTATACTGGGTAAAATCACTGCCGATTTATGTTTTTACCTACCCACGATAATTAACTACGAATTAATTAAGAAAAAAGACAATCCTATTTCCTAATTGCTTCATTAGATTTCCCGGATGGAATAGAAAATAAAAACAACGCACCATTTTCAATGTTATCACCAATGCCCTGCCCCCGATTATAGCGAAAAACCCGCTGATCCTAAAGCTTAGGAACTCTAGCCGGTAAAGAGCGACCAGCGGAAGCTCCTTTACCGGCATAGTGTTCCTGCTTGAGGAATTGCGGGTTTGCAGCGGAAAGCGGGATTGGGCCCAAATAAAAAAAAATACCAAAAGTAAAAATATTTCACAATTTGAATTTATAAAACCATTCAAACGCTTATTTTTGCGCTATGGCAAAGAAAAATACAGACAAAGTTGTCTTTCATCAAATAAAAGTCCTTGATGCTGGTGCAAAAGGCGTTTCGGTAGCAAAGGCTCCGGATGGTAAAGTAGTTTTTATCCCGAATGTGGTTCCGGGTGATGTGGTTGATGTGCAGACTTTCAAGAAGCGCAAGGCCTATTACGAAGGAAAAGCAATTCATTTTCATGAATATTCAGAACATCGTGTAGAACCTATTTGCGAGCATTTTGGTGTTTGCGGCGGTTGTAAATGGCAAAATATGAAGTACAGCCAACAATTGTATTACAAGCAAAATGAGGTGAAAAATCATTTGCAACGCATCGGAAAAATAGAACTTCCGGAATTTGAACCGATTCTTGGTTCAGAAAAACAGTTTTTTTACAGAAACAAAATGGAATTTTCGTTTTCGAACAGCCGTTGGTTGACCGAAAAAGAAATTGACAGCACCGAAGATTTAGGAAATAGAAACGCACTTGGTTTTCACATTCCGAAAATGTGGGACAAAATCCTGGACATCAACAAATGTCATTTGCAGGAAGATCCTTCGAATGCGATACGTAATGAAGTGAGAGCTTTTGCGAATGAGCATGGTTTGACTTTCTTTAATCCGAGAGCGCATGAAGGATTATTGAGAACTTTGATGTTGCGTACGGCTTCGACTGGTGAAATTATGGTTTTGATTCAGTTTTTTGAAAATGATAAAGCCAACAGAGAATTACTTCTAGACCATCTTTACGAGAAATTTCCGCAAATTACTTCGCTGCAATATGTGGTGAACAATAAAGCCAACGATACTTTATACGATACTGATATTAAATTATACAAAGGAAGAGATTACATCTTGGAAGAAATGGAAGGTTTGAAATTTAGCATTAATGCCAAATCTTTTTACCAAACCAATTCGGACCAAGCCTATGAATTGTATAAAATAACACGCGATTTCGCTGGTCTTACTGGAAATGAAATCGTTTATGATTTGTACACTGGGACTGGAACTATTGCTCAGTTTGTTTCGAAAAAAGCAAAAAAAGTTATCGGTGTAGAAAGTGTTCCTGATGCGATTAAAGACGCCAAAGCAAATGCGGTGCGCAATGAGATAACCAATTGTGAGTTCTTTGTAGGAGATATGAAAGTGGTGTTCAATGATGATTTCATTGCTCAACACGGTCATCCTGATGTAATTATTACTGATCCGCCAAGAGACGGAATGCACAAAGATGTGATTGAACAAATCATGAAAATTGCTCCTGAAAAAGTAGTTTATGTAAGTTGTAATTCGGCTACACAAGCGCGTGATTTGGCTTTGATGGATGAGAAATACAAAGTGACTCGCGTACGTCCCGTAGATATGTTTCCACAAACGCATCACGTGGAGAATGTTGTACTTTTGGAAAGAAGAAATTAGCATTTAGTGTTCAGTCGAAGTTAGCAGTTGTTGTTATTGAAATTGATTTTTGACATTAACATTGCTTTTATTTAAAAGATTTATGAAAAAATTACTTTTACTTGTATTCGCTATAGCGCTATCCTTCTCAAGTTGTGAGAAAGATGATATTTGCGATGCAAATACTCCTACAACACCCAGACTTGTAATTGCATTTTATGATTACGACAATCCTTCCGTTTTAAAAACCGTGACGAATTTGAAAGTTGTTGGCGCAGGAATGACTGATGGAATTGTTTTTAATGCCACTGCTACAGATGATTCTAAATACCTGACCAGCGGAAGTACGATTTCGATTCCATTGAAAACAAACGAAGATACTACCAGCTATAGTTTTACTTTAAATTATGGAAATACTAATGCTTCTTTCGTTAATCAAGACAATATCAAATTTGATTATACCCGAAAAGAACTATTTGTATCAAGAGCCTGTGGTTTTAAAACGAATTTTATTTTAAATACTACAAATCCTTACACACATACTGACGCTACAATAGCTGATCAAAAATGGATAAAATACATCTCGGTTGAAAAAAGTAATATAGAAAACGAAAATGAAACACACATTAAAATATTTTTTTAGTTTTTGCCTCATGTTGTCTATATTCTTGGCTCAAGCCCAAGAGACTAATGCAACTCAAAAAACAAAAATGGACGGAGTGATTCCTGAAGCTCCAAAACCTATAGTTAAAAAAAACACTACCGAAATAAAAAACGATTCTATCGTAAAAACAGACCGTTATGGTTTTCGTGTTGGTATAGATTTATACAAACTAACGCGAGCTCTTTATGATAAAAACTATAAAGGAATAGAATTAGTAGGAGATTATCGATTGACAAAAAAATATTTCTTGGCGGCCGAAGTTGGAAACGAAAATAAAACAACCGAAGATGACCGATTGAATACCACAGCAAAAGGGACTTATCTAAAAGTGGGTTTTGATTACAACGGTTATGAAAACTGGCTAAACATGGAAAATATCATTTCGATAGGAATGCGATATGGTTTAAGCAGTTTTAGCCAACAATTGAATAGTTATAAAATCTATAATGCCAACCCTTATTTTGGTGAAGTACCAGCAATTACATCAGGCACTAAATACAATGGATTAACCGCGAGCTGGATTGAAGTCGTAGCAGGAGTAAAAGCAAAAGTTTTTAATAATGTGTTTGTGGGCTTTAGCCTTCGTTTGAACGCTTTAGTTTCTAATAAAAAACCAGATAATTTTGACAACCTATATATTCCGGGCTTTAACAGAACTTATAATGGTACTTTTGGAGTAGGATTAAATTATACGGTTACTTATTTTATTCCTTTTTACAAAAAAAAGACCACTACAATAGTACCTATAAAAGTAGAAAATAAGTAATTCCGAAATAGAATAAAAAAAATATCGCAAAGAAGACAATAGTTCTCTTTGCGATATTTTTTTATTTTGACTACTCATAATCTATAAGGCTTTTTAAGCTTAAATGAGCTTACATTTCTTATGTGTTTATAATCTTGAGCAGTTAAGAAATGTCAGTTCATTTAAAAAATCGAGTCATTATTGCCCAATTCTCATAATTATACAACTATCCAATAACCCGAAGTCCTTTGATGAAAATCCACTTCATAAATAATTTTTCTCCGTCTTTCGTTTTCACCGCTTGAAATTTAGGCGACAAAAGCGTTCCAACTGCAAAAGCAGTCAATGGAACCCAATATCCGGTTAAATTAGTATATTGATCTACTATAAATCGGAATGATGTAAATAATATTGCAAAACAACCCAGCTGGAAAAGAAATGCACGTACTTGTAATTTGGTCATTTTATTTATGTCTTAAAATTTTTAAAGTCAAAGGCCGAAAGTGAAAAACTGTTTATTCAACACTATCATTTGTTGCCTGAAACTTAGTTCTCTTGCTACCTTCGTACATTTCGTATTTTACCAATCGTGCTTCTAAACCGGCATTAAAAAGCTTGATTTTTCTCGAAGGTTTTAATCCTACGTATTTCAATGCTTCCAGATTAGCTGTTATAAACCACGCATTTGTACCCGGATAATTTTTCTTCAAGGTATCACCAATACTTTTGTAAAATTCTTCCATGTGAATATCCAATCGCTCATCATACGGCGGATTGAAAACCATCTGTAATTTCCCTTCCGAAGTTTTTTCAGTATCAAAAAAGTTCTGCTCCTCGATAGTAACATACTCATCAAGATTAGCATTTTTGATATTGTCTTTGGCTTTTTGAACGGCACTTGGTGCTTTATCAAATCCTTTTATCGTATAATGAAATTCTCGAATACGTTTCAACAAACTGTCTGAAATAGCATCAAACAAATCATTGTCCCAATCGTTCCATTTTTCGAAAGCAAATTCTTTACGGTTAATATTTGCCGGAATATTACAGGCAATCATCGCCGCCTCGGCTAAGAATGTTCCTGAACCACACATTGGATCCAAGAAATCAGTTTGACCGTCCCAACCTGAAAGCAATAGAATTCCTGCTGCCAAGACTTCGTTTATAGGAGCTATATTAGTAGCGGTTCTATACCCACGTTGGTTCAATGCATTTCCGGAAGTATCCAGTGCGACTGAAACTTGGTCTTTGTCAATATGAATGTTGATTCTTAAATCAGGATGTACTTTATCAATACTTGGCCGTTGTCCGGTTCTTTCTCTGAACTGATCAACGATTGCATCTTTACATTTTTGAGAAACAAATTCCGAGTGATTAAAATATTCTGAATGTACCGTTGTGTCAATCACAAAAGTCTGATTGGCATTCAATAATTTAGACCAATTCATACTCGAAATACCTTTATACAAAGCTTGTTCATTATTTGCCTTGAAAAAATAAATAGGTTTCAGGATTTTCAAAGCCGTACGTAAAGCTAAATTTGCTTTGTACATAAACCCTTTATCTCCTTTAAAGCTAACCATTCTCACCCCTTGCTCTACGTTTTGAGCGCCTAGCATTTGCAATTCTTTTGCTAATATTTCTTCAAAACCAAAAAAGGTTTTGGCAATCATTTTATAATTATTTTCCATTTGCCCCCTTTACCCCCTAAAGGGGGAATTGTTATCGTTATATTCGGCAAAAATACACTAAATTTGCATCAATCAAATTAATTGAAAAAGAATAAATGTCTGCAGCACAAAATCCACCAACTGAAAACGAACTGAAATCAACTGAAAATTGGTACACGTCTTGGTTTGACACTCCGTACTATCACATTCTTTACAAAGAACGAAATTACAGAGAAGCCCAAGTTTTTATGGATAATATTACCCATTACCTTAATCTTCCTGAAAAGGCTAAAGTACTGGATCTAGCTTGTGGCAAAGGCCGTCATTCTATATATTTGAACCAATTAGGGTTTGATGTTCTTGGTGCCGATTTATCTGAAAACAGCATTAATGAAGCTTCTAAAAACACTAATGAAACACTGCATTTCAAAGTTCACGATATGCGCGAAGCTTTTGAAGAAAAATATGATGCCGTTTTCAACTTGTTTACCAGTTTTGGTTATTTCGAAAATGACGAAGACAATCTAACCACATTAAAAGCCATCAAAGAAAGCCTTTCAGAATATGGTTTTGCAGTGATTGATTTTATGAATGTTACTAATGTGCTCGAAACATTAGTTCCCGAAGAAACAAAAACAGTTGAAGGAATCGATTTTCATATCAAACGCTATCTAAAAGACGGTCATATTTACAAAGAAATTGATTTTGAAGACAAAGGTCAAAAATTCCATTTTGTCGAAAAAGTAAAAGCCTTAACCCTTAAAGATTTTGAGGAATTAATGGAAGAAGCCGGAATTTACCTATTGGACATTTTTGGTGATTACAAATTGAAAAAATTCCACAAAACAGATAGTGAACGACTAATCATGATTTTTAAATAGTTGGTGGGTTAATCGGTTAATCGTTTATGTGATTAATCGTAAAAACAAATGATACAGATTAACAAATAAACGGTTAAACAAAAAAATGAATTATCTTTTACCTTTACTTTCCGTACTTATAGGATATATCATCGCATTGGTTTTAAAACCAAAAAACAAAACCAACCTAAAACTATTATTAGCATTTAGCGGCTCTTTTTTACTTTCTTTAACGGTAATGCACTTATTACCAGAAGTCTACGAAAGCGGTAATCCAAAAATTGGAATTTTCATTATGTTGGGAATCTTATTCCAAATCATATTAGAATTTTTCTCCAAAGGTGCTGAACATGGTCACGTTCACGGACATGAAATAATGACCCAAATCCCGTGGTTGCTTTTTATTAGTCTTTGCATTCACGCCTTTCTGGAAGGATTTCCTGTAAGCCATCACCATGATTTAGCGGTGGGAATTGCCATTCATCATTTGCCAATTGCCATAATTTTGACTACTTTTTTTATCAACGCAAGTCTCGATAAAAAAGCAATACTTTTCTTCATGGCAACCTTTGCAATTATGACTCCGTTAGGAACATTTTTGTCTGATTATATGCCTATTTTAAACGAATATTATACTGAAATCACAGCCATTGTAATAGGAATATTATTTCATATTTCATCTACTATCATTTTTGAAACCAGCGAAGGACACAAGTTCAATATCGCCAAAGTTTCAATGATAATTTTTGGAATTGTCTTGGCGTATTTTATATAATTTTATAATTGGGGCGTGACCACAAGGGTCGGGCTATTCGCTGCAATCTTTTTTCTCCCTTCGCTATAGCTACAGGAGTAAAAAGGATTTCCGCTGTTATCCCTCACGCAGAAAAATAAATGTACGGACAACTCGCGAATTGTCCCTTCAAAAAAAAAATATATGACTTTCACAAAAACCACCGAACAATCTTCAAAATACGAACATTTAGAAAAAATGTCCGTTCAAGAATTGCTTTCTAATATCAATAAGGAAGACAAAACCGTACCGCTAGCCGTAGAAAAAGCTTTGCCGCAAATAGAAAATTTAGTGACTGAAATCGTTGCCAAAATAAAATTGGGCGGACGATTATTCTACATTGGCGCAGGGACATCAGGACGATTAGGAATTGTTGATGCATCGGAATGTCCACCTACATTTGGTGTTCCTTTCGATTTAGTAATTGGGATTATTGCCGGTGGCGACACTGCCATTCGCAGAGCAGTAGAAAATGCCGAAGACAACGCAACACAAGCCTGGATTGATTTGAAAGCCTTTGATGTAAATGAAAATGATGTTGTTGTTGGAATAGCTGCATCAGGAACAACTCCATATGTTATTGGAGGATTACAAACTTGTAACGAAAATAATATTACCACAGGAAGTATTTCATGCAATGCAGGAAGTCCGCTTTCCCAAACCGCAAAATTCCCTATAGATGTAGTTGTAGGACCGGAATTTGTAACCGGGAGTTCACGTATGAAAGCCGGTACAGCACAAAAATTAGTACTCAACATGCTCACTACAGCCACCATGATCCAACTAGGGAAAGTAAAAGGAAACAAAATGGTCGACATGCAACTAAGCAATAGCAAACTCGTAGATCGCGGTGTAAAAATGATTATGGGAGAAATTCCTGTAACCTATGAAGAAGGTGCTGCGCTATTAAAAAAACACGGAAGTGTGAGAAAAGCTGTTGATAATTTTAAAAAATAAATAACGATGATTCACCATATCGTAATGTGGAAATTAAAGGATTTTGCACAAGGAAAGAGCAAAGCCGAAAATGCAATTCTTCTAAAAGAGAGACTTGAAGGTTTAAAAAAAGACATTCCTGAAATAGTTGAAATACGGGTAGGATTAAATATTGAAAGTGAATATACAAACTTTGACGCAGTATTACACTCCTACTTTAATTCGTTTGAAACTTTAGAAACATACCAAAATCATCCTATACATAATGTTGTTGCTGATTGGATTGGTGAAATTAGAGATTTGAGGTATTGCGTGGATTATGAATTTTAATTATTAAATTATGGCAACTAACAAAGAACTATTATCCAAAGGAATTAAGTATTTAGCAGGTGCTTTGCCATTACTATTTATAGGACCCGCATTGATTTATAATGCGTTTATGAATGAGCAAAATGTATGGCATTATTTAGTTTTAGCAATAGGAATTATTGCTTGCCTTATCTCCATGTTGCTCATGTATTTAGGATTAAAAACAATTATGAAAAGCTTATTTAACGACTAATGGAAAACCTAATTCACGTTCAAAAAACATTTGAAAAAATCGTTTACACTGATAAGAAAGTAAACAATCGAGAATTTGAAGATTGCATTTTTAAAAACTGTGATTTATCAAATAGTGATTTCTCTTATAGTAGCTTCATGGATTGTGAGTTTATTGATTGTAATCTGGCAATGACCAAATTATCTGGAACAAGCTTAAAAGGAATACAGTTTAGAAACTGCAAATTACTGGGTATTCAGTTTGAAGAATGCGACGATTTCCTATTTAATGTTAATTTTCAGGAATGCGTTTTGGATTATTCATCATTTGCGAATAAGAAAATGCCAAAGACAAAATTCAATTCTTGTTCCTTAAAAGATATAAGTTTTGTTGGAACTAATCTTACGAGTTCCATTTTTGACAATAGTAATTTGGACGGTGCAATTTTTAACAATACGCAACTAGGCGGGGCTGATTTTTCAAAAGCAACTAATTTTAAAATTGATCCTGAATACAATCCCATGAAAAAAGCCAAGTTTTCTACGCAAGGAATCATTGGACTTCTGGACAAATACGATATTAAAATTGTGTAATTATGGAAACAAATGTTGCTTATCTTGAAAGTGCTAAAAAACAGTTTTTCTATTATAAAATACTGGGAGAAAAAGCGATGGAACAACTCGAACCAGACCAACTTTTTCAGGCTATAAATGAAGACACCAATAGTATTGCTACGATTGCAAAACATCTTTCGGGAAATATGCTTTCTCGATGGACTGAGTTCCTGACTAGCGATGGAGAAAAAGAATGGCGCAACCGTGATACCGAATTTGAAAATGATTTAGAATCAAAAGAAGCGCTTTTAATGGCTTGGAATAAAGGTTGGAATTGTTTATTTGATGCTTTAAACGGATTGAAACCAGAACAACTTTCACAAATTATATACATTAGAAATGAGGGTCATACCGTTGTGGAAGCTATCAACAGACAACTGGCACATTATCCGTATCATGTTGGACAAATCGTATTTTATGCCAAACAATTAAAAAATAGTGATTGGAAAAGCTTATCGATTCCTAAAAACAAATCGAATAGTTACAATGCAGAGAAATTTGCAAATGAGAAAAGCATCAAGAATTTTACAGATGCCGAATTAAAACGATTATCGAAATAATTAACACCAAATCGCATTGCCCCAGATGGAAGTGAAAACCCCGCAGGGCTAAAAGTAATTTTTTCTTGACAAAAAAGAGCGACCAACGGAAGCTCCTTCTTTGTCATTAGAAAAAAACTTTTAAACCGAGGAGTTGCAATGAACAGCTGGATTAGGCTAAAAAAAAAAAACCAAGCTCGCTAACGAAATGAAAAAAATAATACTTCTCCTCCCATTCCTGCTACTAATGTCATGCTACAATGTGGAACGCAATTGCAAGGATTTTAAAACTGGAAAATTCAAATTTGAATACGAAGTCAACGGCGTAAAAAAAACAACGGTTTTTGAGCGAAATGACAGTCTGGAAATTGAAACATTTGAAGGAAAAACAGATACAGCTTCAATACGTTGGGTGAATGATTGTGAATATATTTTGCAGAAATTACATCCTAAAAATATGGCTGAAGAAAAAGCTATTGACATGAAAATTTTGACAACATCAAAAAATTCCTATACCTTTGAGTTTGGAATGGTTGGTGTTGACACCAAACAAAAAGGAACTGTCACTAAGATTGCTGACTACTAATTTCAACTTATAACTTACAAATCATAATTAAATAAAATGGAAGTATTTTTAAATCCCGATGCTTGGATTGCCCTATTAACATTGACCTTTTTGGAAATTGTGTTAGGAATAGACAATATTATTTTCATATCGATTGCTACTGGAAAACTACCTGTTGAGCAACGAAAAAGAGCAACCAAAGTAGGAATGTTTCTTGCCATGTTCATGAGAATTGGACTTTTATTTGGAATTAATTTATTGATTCAAATGAAAGAACCTTGGTTTCACATTGATTTAAGTTGGTTTTCGGCTGGAATTACGGGGCAAAGTATTATTCTTTTATTAGGAGGATTGTTTTTGATTTATAAAAGTACGAATGAAATCAGGGAGAAAGTCGATGAAAAAGGACATGAGGAAAAAGAGCTAAGCAAAGCAGCTACAAAATCATTCCAAAATGTTCTTTTGCAAATTATAATGATTGATTTAGTGTTTTCTTTTGATAGTATTTTAACAGCGGTTGGTATGACTAATGGTGTTGAAGGTGCTATTTATATCATGATTACTGCGGTGGTTATTTCAGTTTTAATTATGATGCAGTTTGCCGTTCCTGTTGGGAATTTTGTCAACAAACACCCGTCTATCCAAATTCTGGGATTATCTTTTTTGATTTTAATTGGAATGATGCTACTTACTGAAAGTGCGCATTTATCTAATGCTTTAATCTTTGGAAACCACGTTACACCGGTGCCAAAAGGCTATTTGTATTTTGCAATAACTTTCTCTTTATTAGTGGAAGTATTAAATATGAAAATGAAGAAGAACAAGTAACTTACAACTGTATATTCATGCAAAAGCTCTCTTTTGAGGGCTTTTTTTATGTTGAAATCATGCCAAGTACTGGAATTGTAGCATAGAAAAGATTCAAATTTGATCTTTTTTATTTTTATATATTATTTTATAAATTAACTTCGGTGCTACAAATAAGCGTCATGAAAAATACAATCTCCCATAGAGTTGCAGACTTTTTAAAAAATTTCCCTCCTTTTAACTTTTTGCATCAAAAAGATATCGAAACTCTTTCTGAACAAATATCCATCGTTTATAAAGAAAAGGATAGTGTAATATTTGCCGAAAATGAAGAAACTCACAATTGCTTTTATGTAGTTCATAAAGGAGCTGTAACCCTTCGAAATAGCCAGGAAAATGATATTTTGGATAGGTGTGATGAGGGAGATATTTTTGGGCTGAGGCCACTCATTGCCAATGAAAACTATCAAATGGAAGCACGAACCTATGAAGAAAGTATCCTTTATGCCGTTCCGATAAGCATTTTTAAACCTTATGCATTACAAAACAGAGCTGTAGGTAATTTTTTAATAGAAAGCTTTGCCTCAAATACGCGCACTCCTTATTCCAAAAGTTATAGCGGAAAACTATATGGTGAAACTATAGGAAATGAAACTTTAGATTTTGATAAAAATCTATTGGACATTCAGCCTGTAAAATATTCAAAAAAACTTATAACCTGTTATTCTACAACTACAGCAAAAGAGATTGCTCAAATCATGACTAAAAAAAATGTGGGTGCCATTCTTGTTATAGAAGATAAATTTCCCATTGGTATTATTACAGATAAGGATTTAAGAAACAAAATTGTAACAGGAGAATTTCCTATTACCACAACAGCCGACCTGATAATGACCTCTCCTGTTATTACTTATCCCAAGAAAATGACCATTACCCAAGCTCAAATGGCCATGATGAAAAGCAACATCAGCCATTTATGTCTTACTAAAGATGGTACTGCAAATTCCAAAGCTATTGGAATCCTATCCAAACATGATCTTATGGTAGAACTGGGCAATAATCCAGCAGTGTTGATAAAAGCAGTAAAAAGAGCTAAAAAAGCCAAACAAATAAAGCCCATACGAGCCAGTATTATGCAATTGTTACAAGGATATTTAGACCAAAATATTCCTATGACGCTGACTTCTAAAATAATTACCGAATTAAATGATGTCTGTATTAAGCAAGTAATAGAAATAGCGCTAAAAAAAATGAAAACGCCTCCACCAGTAAAATTTGCATGGTTGGCATTAGGAAGTCAAGGGAGAAGTGAACAGTTGCTACATACTGACCAAGATAATGCCTTAGTCTATGAGGATGTACCAGAAGAATTAAAAGAAGCTACTAAGAGTTATTTTTTAGCATTAGCCACTCATGTCAATAAAGGACTTTTTGAAATTGGCTATGATTATTGCCCTGCCGAAATGATGGCTTCCAATCCAAAATGGTGCCTTAGCCTTGGTGAATGGGAAAGTCTAGTTTACCATTGGATTACAAATCCAGGAAAAAATGAAGTATTATTATCCTTTATCTTTTTTGATTATAGTCTTTCTTATGGAGATAGGGAACTCGTAAATAACCTGTCCGATTTTATTTTTGAAAACATAAAAGCCAATCCTGTATTTTATATTCATTTAGTAAGTGGTGCATTGCAAAGTCCTTCTCCTACTGGATTCTTCAGACAACTTCTTGTCGAACAGGACGGCGCCCACAAAGACTTTTTTGACATAAAAAGACGTGCTTTAATGCCACTGACCGATGCGGCAAGAGTATTGATTCTCTCTCATTCTGTAAAATCAATCAGTAATACTCCTGAACGTTTTGAAAAATTAGCAGAATTAGAACCCCATAACAGGGAGTTGTATTTAGCCTGCTCCTATTCGTACAAAGCATTATTGAAATTCAGGACAAAACAAGGTCTTTTGCATCATGATTCCGGTCAGTTTATTGCCTTGGAAGCACTATCCAAATTAGAAAAAATAAAGCTAAAGAGAACTTTTAAAACTATCAAGGAACTTCAGGAACTTATTACCATCCGATTTAATGCTTCAAACATATTATAATGATGAATTTCTTTGAAAAATGTAAAGCTGTTTTATTAAAATTTTGGAATAAATATGAAATATCGTTTGATGAAGAAATACCAAACACTATTGATGATACGCGTTTTGTTGTATTGGATACAGAAACCACTGGATTTGATTATATCAATGATCGGATACTTTGCATTGGTGCAATCGTTTTACAAAACAATACAATTCCAATTCATGATAGTTTTGAAATTTTTATCCAACAGGAACATTATGATAAAGCCACCGCAAAAATTCATGGGATTTTGAAAGAATTTATCCTAGACAGACCCAATGAATTGCAGGCTTTACAACAGTTTTTAGCATTTTTAGGAAACTCTATAATAATTGCGCATCATACTGTTTTTGACATAACCATGATTAATAATGCATTGGAAAGAAATGGTTTACCAAAATTAACTAACAAGACTTTAGACACGGCGGTACTGTATAAAAAAACGCTGTTAGTTTCACATTTATTGGAGCGTAAAGACAGTTATAGTTTAGATGAGCTTGCAGACAAATTTGATATTTCAAAAAAAGACAGACATACAGCAATGGGAGATGCTTACATTACAGCTATTGCTTTTTTGAAAATTGTAAATAAATTAAGAGCTAAAAAGAAACTTACGCTACAACAGTTATTCAAATGATGAATTCATAAAAAAGCTTTCACCGCAGTGAAAGCTTTTTTTTTATTCTAAAGACATAGTAATTTGGCCATCATCTTCTAATTGAATATCAGCACCTCTGGCATACGTTTGCCCTTTTACTTCTAATTCTTCTGGAATAATTTCCACAGGAACTTCATAAGGCAAGGATTCTAATAGATTAACTTGTTTCAACTTATCGGCGGTTAATTGATTTCCTAAAGCTTTAAATCCTTTTAAAGCGATAAAAGATTCAATATCCACCGTCATATTTTCTTTTTGTACTCCTTTTACTTTCGTAAAAACTAATTCCGCTACAGGACGATAATCAGTAGATACAATTTCGAGATGTGAATTAGCATGTTCCGTGATAAAACTTTCCTCTTTATTTTCGGTTTCAACCAAGAAACGTTTGATATAATACCGTTGTTTTTCACCATCATAGTAGATCGCAGAAATTGGTTTTTGGGGAATCCATTTTTCCAAAACCACCATATCTCCATCAAAATGCGTAGATAATTCAGGCGTAATTACTTTTAATTTCCCAGATTGAGATATAATTAGAATCTTATCGCTTGGTCTGAATTCGCCCAACAACTCACCTCTACCATCTACATTTAGTCTTTGGACAGTATCATCAAACCAAACTTTTCGTGGCAATAAAGTCGAAATCCCTTTTTCTTTCAGTTCAATTTTCTTGATTGGATATTTAGTTACTAAATTCCCTTTAGAAGCACGACCTTTTATGGCTAAACTGGCAAAATCTATATCGAATTTCAATTTTTTAACACTTCCAACCTGACGTAATAATATGGTAATCACCTCAGCTTCCCCATTTGGATTACAAGAGAAATACACTACTTGAGAACCTGCAGTTTCATTGGTTAAATCGTAGGCTTTATCACGAGTAACTCCAGAAACATTGAATCGTTTAATATAAGAAGGACCTGATTTTCCATCACGGTAAATCATATTGTAAATCGTACGCTTATCACTTTTGTCAAAAATTGCAATGTGAATAATATCTTTACCCACAAACGTTTTAGCATCAACTTTGGTAATCATCATTTTACCATCTCGCAGAAAAACAATTACGTCATCAATATCAGAACAATCCGTAACGTATTCGTCTTTTTTCAAGCTTGTACCTACAAATCCCTCTTCTTTATTGACGTATAATTTTGTGTTTCTCAAAACTACTTTGGTAGCTTCGATATCATCAAAAATACGTAGTTCAGTTTGGCGTTCCCGTCCTTTACCGTATTTCTCTTTTAACTTAGTAAAATAGGCAATTGCAAAATCTATCAGATGTTCTAAATTGTGTTTTACCTGTTCAATATCACCTTCAAGCGCTTCAATTTTGTCCTGCGCTTTATTGCTGTCAAATTTAGAAATGCGCATGATTCGAATATCCAATAAACGCAGAATATCTTCTTCGGTAACCGCTCTTTTTAAGTGTTTTGTATGTGGTTTCAAACCATCATCAACGGCTTTAATTACCGTTTCTCGAGTCGTCATTTCTTCAATGTCACGATAGATTTTATTTTCGATAAAAATACGTTCCAAAGAAAGAAAATGCCATTGTTCCTCCAATTCACCCAACTGGATTTCGAGTTCGCTTTTTAAGAGCTGAACGGTTCTATTTGTTGAAATTCTCAACATATCCGAAACACCAATAAACAATGGTTTGTTATCCTCAATCACACAGCCTAATGGAGCTACCGAAGTTTCACAAGCCGTGAAAGCAAACAATGCATCAATTGTTTTATCTGGTGAAACACCTGGAAAAAGGTGAATTAATATCTCTACCTCAGCAGCGGTATTATCCTCAATTTTCTTGATTTTGATTTTCCCTTTATCATTCGCTTTCAAAATACTGTCAATCAAAGTCGTCGTATTAGTCGAAAACGGAATTTGCGAAATTACTAAGGTATTTTTGTCTAACTGTGCAATTTTGGCACGTACACGAACACGTCCACCGCGTAATCCATCATTATAATTGGACACATCAGCAATACCTTGTGTCAAGAAATCAGGATATAAGGTAAATGGTTTTCCTTTTAAAATTTTAATTGACGAATCAATTAGTTCATTAAAATTATGAGGTAAGACTTTAGTCGAAAGCCCCACAGCGATTCCCTCTGCGCCAGAAGCCAATAATAATGGGAATTTTACAGGCAGATTATTAGGCTCTGCACGACGACCATCGTAAGAAACGCCCCAATCCGTAATCTTTGGAGAATACAAAACTTCTAAGGCAAATTTAGACAAACGTGCTTCAATATAACGAGAAGCCGCAGCACCATCTCCCGTTAGGATATTTCCCCAGTTTCCTTGACAATCAATCAATAATTCTTTTTGTCCTATTTGCACCATTGCATCACCAATACTCTGATCTCCGTGTGGGTGATACTGCATGGTGTGCCCTACTACATTAGCTACTTTATTATAACGACCATCATCTAATTCCTTCAAAGAATGCATGATACGACGTTGCACCGGTTTAAAACCATCCTCGATAGCAGGAACGGCACGCTCCAAAATCACATAAGAAGCATAATCCAAAAACCATTCCTTGTACATTCCTGTAACCTTGGTAATAGTATCATTTTCATCTTCTTGATTTTCGTAAAAATGCTGTCCTTCAAAAGATTTTTTATCTACATTAATAATCTCATCCGAATCATTTTCTTCTTGATTTTCATCAATAGAATGATCCTCCGAATTATTTTCTTCGTTTGCTGGAATTATGTTATCGTCTTCTTCGTCTTTCATTTATTTATCCTATAGTAATATTGGAATAATTTCTTTAAATATTTATACTACTCCTTTTCCAAAACATCTAATTCTACCTTCAAATTTTTGATGATAAATTCCTGTCTGTCTGGTGTATTTTTCCCCATATAGAAGGACAATAATTGCTCAATCGAAGTGTTTTTATCCATCATAATTGGGTCAAGACGAATGGTTTCTCCAATAAAATTTTTAAACTCATCCGGAGAGATTTCTCCCAATCCCTTAAATCGAGTGATTTCTGGTTTTGGTTTTAATTTTTCCATTGCCTCTTTTCGCTCTTCTTCAGAATAGCAGTAAATAGTTTCTTTCTTGTTTCGGATTCTAAAAAGTGGAGTTTGTAAAATATACAAATGCCCTTCTTTTATTAATTCAGGGAAAAACTGCAAGAAAAAAGAAATTAACAATAACCTAATGTGCATTCCATCGACATCGGCATCCGTTGCAATTACAATGTTGTTATACCGCAATTTTTCTAGACCATCCTCAATATCAAGTGCTGCTTGTAACAAATTGAATTCTTCATTTTCATAAACAATTTTCTTGCTCATTCCATAGGAATTCAGTGGCTTTCCACGCAAACTAAAAACTGCTTGAGTGTTCACATCACGCGATTTGGTAATCGATCCGGAAGCCGAATCTCCCTCAGTGATAAAAAGGGTACTTTCCAGACTTTTAGGATTCTTGGTATCTGTAAGATGGGCTCTACAATCCCTTAATTTTTTATTATGAAGATTTGCTTTTTTGGCACGATCAGTCGCTAATTTCCTAATACCTGATAATTCTTTTCGCTCTCTTTCGGCTTGAAGAATTTTACGCAATAATGCATCCGCAGTTGCTGTATTTTTGTGTAAATAATTATCTAACTTCGTTTTCACAAAATCATTTACAAAAGTACGAACAGATTGCATTCCTGGTTCTGAACCCATATCAGTCGAACCTAATTTAGTTTTGGTTTGCGACTCAAAAACGGGCTCCATAACCTTGATGCTTACCGCACTTACAATAGATTTTCGCACATCTGAAGCTTCGAAACTTTTATTATAAAACTCTCTAATGGTTTTTACAATTGCTTCCCGATACGCTGCTAAATGCGTTCCTCCTTGTGTGGTATTTTGTCCATTCACGAAAGAATGGTATTCTTCACTATATTGTGTTTTACTATGCGTTAAAGCAATCTCAATATCCTCCCCTTTTAGGTGAATAATTGGATATTCCAAATCATCGGCATGAATGGTTTCTTCCAATAAATCTTTCAGACCATTTTCAGAAAAATATTTTTCGCCATTGAATAAAATGGTCAAGCCATTGTTTAAGTAACAATAGTTTTTAAGCATTTTAATTACATATTCGTATCTGAATTTGTAATTTTTAAAAATCGCTTCATCTGGAATAAAACTAACCTTAGTTCCTTTTCGTTTGGTTGTATCTATAATGTCTTCTTCAAGAACTAGATTTCCAGCAGAAAATTCGGCAGCTTTTTGTTTTTCGTCTCGAACGGATTCTACACGGAAGTAATTTGACAAAGCATTAACAGCTTTTGTCCCTACTCCATTTAAACCAACGGATTTCTTAAATGCCAAAGAATCATATTTTCCCCCGGTATTCATTTTGGAAACTACATCAATCACTTTTCCTAATGGAATTCCACGACCATAATCCCTTACAGTAACCGTTTTATCTTTAATAGTCACCTCAATTGTCTTACCAGCCCCCATGACGAATTCATCGATACAGTTATCGAGTACTTCTTTTAGAAGAATGTAAATACCATCATCTGGAGAGGAACCATCGCCTAGTTTCCCAATATACATTCCGGGACGCATGCGAATATGCTCTTTCCAGTCGAGCGACCGAATATTATCTTCGGTATATTGATTTTGATCGGACATTGTAAATTTTGTGGATTTTGTGCTAATGTAGTGTAATTCGATAAAATTTAAAATAGGAAGCCATCAAAGTTATTAAGAATGATATTGACACCGGATTTTAGAATTTAGATTGCAGATTTTTGATTTCAGATTGGCTTCTAAATATTGAAATTGATTTTTAAAATTGTAATTTAAATTCCTTTTATAATCTCCCTAAGTTGTGTATCTAATTCGGGATTTGAAATTTCCCCTTTTTCTACATCAAAATTAGCATCAAAGCTAGGCAAGGAAAATGTTGCTTTTATAACTGCACCATAACGAGGAAAGGCATTTTTTGCAATTTCTAATACTGACGCCCCACCTCTGCCACCTGGTGAAGTAGCCATAAGCAGCATTGGTTTCTTCTGAAAAACTTCTCCAGTAATCCTGGAACACCAATCAAATACATTTTTGAAAGCTGCTGAATAATTTGCATTATTTTCAGCAAGGGAAACTACCAAAATATCAGCAGTGGCAATTTTAGCCAAGAATGCTTTGGCAAGTGCGTGCTGACCGATTTCTTTTTCGATATCTACGGTAAATATTGGCATTTGAAAATCATTTAAATCCAACACTTCTACTTGGGAATTTTCAAAAAGATTTGCTGCGTAAGTTGCTAATTTTTTATTAATTGAGTTTTTGCTGGGGCTACCGCCAAAAGCGATTATTTTCATGATACTTTATTTTTACTAAAAGTACTAAAAATAAAATAGTGACAAAATAATTAACCTCAGATTTACCGAAATCGAATTTACCCCAGATTAAAACGGAAAACTGGATTAGGTTCATAAAAAAAGTCGAAAGCTATAGTAACTTTCGACTTTATGAATTTGAATTAAGACTTTTACTTAGACATTAAAACGGAAATGCATCACATCACCATCTTTAACGATATATTCTTTTCCTTCTACTTTGAATTTCCCTGCTTCTTTACACTTAGCCTCTGATCCGTATTGAACGAAATCTTCATAAGCAATAACTTCGGCACGTATAAATCCTTTTTCGAAATCAGTATGAATCACTCCTGCTGCTTGTGGAGCGGTTGAACCAATATTTATAGTCCAGGCACGAACTTCTTTCACTCCCGCAGTAAAATACGTTTGTTGTTTCAATAATTTATATGCCGCACGAATCAATACCGAAGCTCCAGGCTCAGTCAATCCCATATCTTCTAGGAAAACCTGACGCTCTTCATAGCTTTCTAATTCAGTAATATCAGCTTCCGCACCTACAGAAAGAATAATTACCTCTGCATCTTCATCTTTAACTAATTCCCGAACCTGATCTACATATTTATTTCCGCTAACTGCTGAATTTTCATCTACATTACAAACATATAAAACTGGTTTTGCAGTAATCAATTGAAAACCTTCCATTAAGACTTCTTCATCATTGTTTTGTGGAGTTACAGTTCTGGCAGATTTTGCTTGAAGCAAAGTTTCTCTAATTCTGTCTAAAAGCGCTTTTTCGGTTTGTGCTTCTTTATTTCCTGTTTTAGCAGCACGATTTACTTTTTCCAAACGTTTTTCAACGTTTTCTAAATCTTTCAACTGCAATTCGATATCAATCGTTTCTTTATCACGTATTGGATTTACATTCCCGTCAACGTGAACAATATTATCATTGTCAAAACAACGTAAAACATGAATAATGGCATTACATTCTCTTATATTTCCAAGAAATTGATTTCCTAATCCTTCCCCTTTACTAGCCCCTTTTACTAATCCTGCAATATCAACGATATCAACAGTTGCCATTTGTACGCGTTCTGGTTTTACCAATTCTTCCAATTTTTCAATTCTTGGATCTGGTACATTTACAACCCCTATATTCGGTTCAATAGTACAAAAAGGAAAGTTAGCACTTTGTGCTTTTGCATTAGATAAACAATTGAATAATGTTGATTTTCCAACATTAGGTAATCCTACAATTCCTGCTTTCATATGTAGATAATATTTTATTTTTACTATAACATGACATCATCAATCTTACTATTTTATATACTTATAAAACACGAAAATTTAGGTCTGTTTTTTATTTTCTTATAACGGAATTCCGTCATTTTTCTGGTCTTTACTTTAAAAGTTTGCAAATATAATATTTTAATAAATGTAAGGTGATATAATCAGAACATTAATTGTCAACCAAAGCATTTAAACAAATAGAATTTCATATTTAAAATCAAATAAATTATTTCATGAATAATTTTACTACCAAATTTTAAATAATTAGCACAATTTTATAAAATTCTGAACGACATACTAATATTTTGTTAAAAAAAAATTATATTGCAACCGATTTCAAACCAAACAAAAACCAAAAACAACAATTTATGAAAAAATTTGCATTATTATTATTCCTACTGAACGTCACGATTCTTTTTGCACAAAAAGAAATCTCTGGTGTCGTAAAAGACAATGCCGGTGCTGCATTACCAGGTGTTAACATTATCGAAAAAGGAACTAACAACGGTGTCTCAACTGATATCGACGGAGCTTACAAAATTAAAGTTAAAGAAGGGGCTACTTTAGTTTTTAGCTATGTAGGTTTCAATAAAGTAGAAAAAGCAGCTACAAGCGCTACAATAAACGTAGTATTAGCTGAAGAAGGCGGACAAAATCTTCAAGAAGTTGTAGTTACAGGAACAAGAACTGCTCCCAGAAGTAACACAACAACAGCACTTCCCATTGATGTGTTGTCTTCAAAAGATTTGACTTCAACAGGGCAAGCAACTTTTGACAAAGCCTTACAATACAAAATCCCGTCGTTTAACACAGTTCAAACACCTGTTAACGATGCAACTTCATTACTTGATCCTTATGAAATTAGAAATATGGGACCAAGCAGAACTTTAATCCTTATCAACGGGAAACGTAAAAACTTAAGTTCTTTACTATATGTACAAACGTCTCCAGGACGTGGTGAAACAGGAGCAGATATTTCTGCAATACCTACAGACGCAATCGAAAGAGTTGAAATCCTTCGTGATGGTGCATCTGCACAATACGGTTCTGATGCGATTGCAGGGGTAATGAATATTATCTTAAAAAAGAATACTAACGGTGGATCTGTTACTGTAAGAAGCGGAATTACTTCTGAAGGTGATGGAGAAATGATAGGTGTAAGTTTAAACAACGGTTCTACTGTAGGAGACAAAGGATTTGTAAACTATACTGTAGATTTCTCAAAAGTTAATTTATCTAACAGACCAGGCAAAGTTGATGCTGCAGGAGATGCAGGAGATTTTGGAGCTTCTCTTTCAGATGTTCAAGCTTTTCTTGCAAAAAAACCAGATGCAGGAAACATAAATGGCTCTCCTGAAACTGCTGCCGCTAAATTCTTAGTTAATGGTGGAAGCGAATTAAGCGAAACTTCTCAAATCTATTACAACGCAGCTTATGTTTACAAAAAAGTAAACTCATTTGCTAACTACAGAACCCCTTACTGGAGAACATTATCTGATTATCCTTTCTTAAAAGATTTCTTTGGAAATGGAACACCAACCTCTTATTTAGGTTATGTACCTACATTTACTGGAGATTTAAATGATTACAATGGTACATTAGGATACAAATCAACAAAAAATGATTGGAATACGGATGCAAGTATCACTGTAGGTGGAAATACACAAACTTATACCGTTGAGAACTCTTTCAACAGATCTGGTATTCAAGATGCTGATGGAAATAACGTTTACTTAGAAAACAGCCCAATCGCATTTAAACCAGGAGGAACTTCTTTCAACCATATTGTAGGTAACTTAGATATCTCTAAAGTATTATCAGAGAAAGTAAGTATTGGTTTTGGTTCAGAGATTAGAACAGAAACTTTTGAAGTTACTGAAGGAGACAAAGCTTCTTGGGATGGAATTGGAGCAGATTCATTTGCTGGTAACAGACCTGAAAATTCAGGAAAATGGAACCGTTATAATTTAGGTGCTTATTTTGATGTTGCATATGATGTTACTAAAGATTTCTTAGTAAACGGAACTGTACGTTACGAGGATTATAGCGATTTTGGAGGAGCTACAGTTTGGAAATTAAGTTCAAGATATAAATTTGCTGATGACAAAATTACAATAAGAGGTTCTCTTTCAACAGGATTCAGAGCACCAACATTGCACCAGATTTATACTCAAAAATCACAATACTCATTTGTACCTGGACAAGGAATTCAAGTAAGTGGTATTATAAACAATGTTTCTCCACAAGCTCGTCAATTGGGAATCAAACCATTAGATGCTGAAAAATCAACTAATATTACTGTAGGAATTGGAGCAAAACCAAGTAAAAACTTTAATTTCACAATCGATTATTACAACATTAAAGTTGAGGACAGAATTGTTTTAGGAGATAAAGTAGAAACTCAATTTGGTACAGTTGCCTGGTTTGAAAATTCATTTGACTCAAGAACATCCGGTTTAGATGTGGTTGCTAACTACAGTAACATCATGTTAGGAACAGGAAAATTAGGATTCAATTTATCAGGAAACGTTACTTTTCAAAATGAAAGAATCTCTCCTGTAAAAAGCGGTAATTTTGGACAAACACTAGAATCATTAATGTTTACTTCTAGACCCGACACTAAATGGATTTTAGGAGCTAATTACAAAATAGGAAAATTTGATTTCTCACTTAACAACACTTATTTTGGAAAAACTACATTTAATCAAGATGGTTTAAATGCTAATTTAAAAACAGAGTTTATTCCAAAAATCGTTACTGATTTAGGAATTAATTTCTCTGCTACAGACAAATTGACTTTAGCTCTGAATGTAAATAATTTATTAAATATTTTACCAGAATGGAAATTCGTAGCTGAAAATGCTGCTGGAACAACACTTTTAAATGATCCTGCACAAGTTAAAAATCAATTCAATTTGATTACTTTCAACGGTCGTTATGCAAATACTACTTATGATGGATCACACTTTAGTCAATTAGGAACTATGTTCAATTTATCTTTGAACTATAAATTCTAATTTGATTTTGAATAATTTAAAAGGGCTGTCGAGAGATAGCCCTTTTTTTATTTGGTTTATTTTTCATAAATTTAGTACTTTATATAACTATCATGACAAATCTTTATGACGGAAAAATGGCCGCAATTTTTGATGCCATGTACCAAACCTTCATTGATTATGATGAAGAATACCAATTCTACAACCATTTAATTAAAGAAAATAACTGCACATCCATAATGGAACTTGGCAGTGGCACCGGTAATCTTGCTAAAAGATTTCAGCAAAACAATCAAGAATATATTGGCATGGATTATAGCCATAGCATGATTACAATTGCCAAAGAAAGAAATAAGAGCTGTACTTTCATTCATGGAGACATGAGGCAATTCGAATTGGAAAAACCAGTCGATTCAATACTGATTACAGGTCGTTCCACTAGCTATTTAATAACAAATGACGATGTAAACAGTACTTTTGATTCTATTCATAAAAACCTCAATCAAGATGGAATTGTTATTTTTGATTTTATAGACGCCAATAGGTTTATTCCGTTTGTAAAAGAAAATCAAGTTATAATTCACAAAGCGGAATATGATGGAATACTGTATTATAGAAACAGCAACTGGAAAACAACTCTTTCAGATAATTTCATGTTAGAGTGGACTGCACAATATTACACCTTAAGAAATAATGACAAAGAAATAATTGCCGACGATTTTTCTACATTACGAGTATTTACCTTAAATGAAATACAATTATTTTTATATTTAAATAATTTTGAAATCATTAAAACAATCGACAGAAAAACATATGCTTATGATACTTATGTAATTGTTGCCAAAAAAAAATCCTGAGACACTAACTCAGGATTTTTTTTATAAGAATTTGCAAACTATTCGTTATGCAAAAAAGATTGTCTATTTAGTAATGTTTCTTCGGTCTCAACGTGATTATCATCAGGAATACAACAATCTACAGGACATACCGCAGCACATTGTGGTTCGTCATGAAAACCTTTACACTCGGTACACTTTCCTGGAACGATGTAATACACTTCATCAGAAATAGGAGTTTGCGCTTCATCAGAATCAACTTCTGTACCATCAGGTAAAATCACTTTCCCTTTAAGTTTTGTTCCATCTTTATATCTCCAATCATCAGCTCCTTCATATATTGCTGTATTTGGACATTCTGGTTCGCAAGCACCACAATTGATACATTCATCTGTTATTATAATTGCCATATTTAATAGTCTTAAGGTTTGAAAGTGTAAAGTCCTAAAGCTTAAAATATATCAAAATCTTTTGATTTGACAACTTTTTGACTTTCGACTTTATTATGCTTATTTTTGTGCAAAATTACAATCAAAACTATTCATATCCAAGTTACTTATGTTACAAAACGAAAAAAAACGAAGTTTTATCGAATTAGGAAAGTTTTTAAGTCAATTTTCAGAAAATAATACTTCTAAGAATTCAACTGTTTTACATAACGATGTATTTTTTGATGATTTTATCGCGTTGATAAAATTATCACAATCTCATAATGGATGGTATACGCCTGAACAAGTTTATTTTTCTATTCAATCTTGGGCTGAAGCACTAACAGAAGAAAATTTAAATCAATGGCTTTCTACCTATGATTTTCAAATAAACACACCTAAAAACATTGCATTAATTCTTGCCGGAAATATACCGCTGGTTGGGTTTCATGATTTTTTGTCGGTATTAATAACAGGACATAATGTACTAGTAAAAACATCCTCGAATGACCAACATTTATTGCCTTTTTTAGCTAAATATATTATAGCCGTTGACTCTGATCTGGCTAATAAAATCACTTTTGTAGAAGGTAAATTAGAAAATTTTGATGCCGTAATAGCAACTGGAAGCAATAATACAGCCCGTTATTTTGAATATTACTTTAAAGACAAACCTTCCATAATACGAAAAAGTAGGAATTCAATTGCTGTTTTGAATGGAAATGAAACTAAAGAACAATTAAGCGCTTTAGGTGAAGATATATTCCGATATTTCGGCTTAGGTTGTCGTAATGTTTCTAAAATTTTTGTCCCAAAAGGATATATTTTTGATGGTTTTTTTGAAGCTATATTTGAGTATCAAGACGTTATCCATTACGAAAAATACGCTAACAATTATGATTACAATAAAGCCGTTTTCCTGATGAGTAATTTTAAATTATTGGATAATGGATTCTTGACCATAAAAGAAGATAAAAGTCATGCCTCCCCAATTTCTAGTGTGTTTTATGAATTTTACGATGATATCACTGATTTACAAATACGATTACAATCTGAAAGTGAGCAAATTCAGTGTATTGTAAGTGATAACATTATAGAAAACAGCATTGATTTTGGACAAACCCAAAAACCTAAATTATGGAATTACGCAGATAACGTGGATACTATTTCGTTTTTGTTAACAATATAGTCTAAAATTGTTTAATTTTTTCGAATTATTTAACGCTTTTTAAACTCCTATTACCGAAATTTGCACTTTAATTTTTTGGACTTAAACTACACCATGAAAAAACACAACTACAGCGCAGGACCTTGTATTTTACCACAAGAAGTTTTTGAAAAATCAGCTCAAGCTATTTTAAATTTCAACAATTCTGGTTTATCCATTTTAGAAATTTCGCACAGAAGCAAAGACTTCGTTGCCGTTATGGATGAAGCAAGAGCTCTTGTTATTGAACTTTTAGGCCTTGAAGGCAAAGGATATCAAGCTTTATTTCTTGCTGGCGGAGCTAGTTTAGAATTTATTATGGCTCCTTATAACTTGATGAAAGAAGGTGGAAAATCTGCTTATCTTGATTCAGGAACATGGGCATCAGCAGCTATAAAAGAAGCAAAACTTTTTGGTGATACTGTTATTGTCGCTTCATCAAAAGAAGAAAATTACAATCATATTCCAAAAGGATACACAGTACCTTCAGATGCTGATTATTTCCACTGCACAAGTAACAATACTATTTTTGGTACACAAATGAAGGAATTCCCGTCACTTGATATGCCAATTGTATGTGATATGAGTTCTGATATATTTTCAAGAGAATTAGATTTTTCTAAATTTGATTTGATTTATGCAGGAGCTCAAAAAAATATGGGTCCGGCAGGAACTACTTTGGTTGTTGTGAAAGAGGAAATTTTAGGTAAAAATGGCAGAAT
Organism: Flavobacterium sp. 83; assembly: GCF_000744835.1. Classification (NCBI taxonomy): domain Bacteria; kingdom Pseudomonadati; phylum Bacteroidota; class Flavobacteriia; order Flavobacteriales; family Flavobacteriaceae; genus Flavobacterium; species Flavobacterium sp. 83. The sequence goes on along the minus strand of NZ_JQMS01000001.1, from coordinate 2,176,630 downwards.
AATCCCAAGCATGTTGGATTACGCTAAACATATCAAAGCAGAAAGTATGTATAATACGCCACCTGTTTTCCCTGTTTACGCATCTTTATTAACTTTGCAATGGTTGAAAAACCTTGGAGGTGTGGCTGCAATTGAAAAAATAAATAATGCTAAAGCAGCATTACTTTATGGAGAAATTGACAGAAACCCATTATTCAAAGGAGCTGCAGCTGTTGAAGATCGTTCTAACATGAATGCTACTTTCTTATTGAATGATGCTGCTCATGCAGAAACATTTGATGCAATGTGGAAAGCGGCAGGAATATCTGGTTTACCAGGACACCGTTCAGTAGGTGGTTACAGAGCTTCTATGTACAATGCGCTTCCGTTAGAAAGCGTTCAGGTATTAGTAGATGTAATGGCAGCATTGGAAGCTAAAGTTTAGTTTTCAGTTTTACAAAAAACACCAATTGAATTCTGGATACCTAGCCCCGATTGAAATGTAAATCCTTTTATGTTTTTTCTTTAAAAACATAAAAGATTGCAATGGAAAGCGGGAAATAGCTCCAGAAAAATAAAATAATAAATTAAATATGAGGATAGGATTGCTTCATTCCTCGCAATGACATAAAAAATGAAAGTATTAGCCAATGACGGAATTTCTAAAAGTGGAATTCTAGCTTTAGAAAAAGGTGGATTTGAAGTTATAACTACAAAAGTAGCGCAAGAACAAGTGGCTAATTTTGTAAATGAAAACAATGTAAGCGTTGTTTTGGTGCGTAGTGCTACCAAAGTTCGTAAAGACATTATTGACGCTTGCCCAGGATTAAAAATTATTGGTCGTGGTGGTGTAGGTATGGATAATATTGATGTGGACTATGCTAAAAGCAAAGGAATTCACGTAATCAATACTCCAGCTTCTTCATCAGAATCAGTTGCAGAATTAGTTTTTGCACATTTATTTTCTGGTGTACGTTTTTTACATGATTCTAACAGAAATATGCCTCTTGAAGGAGATACAAACTTTGAAGGTTTGAAAAAAGCATATGCAAACGGAATCGAATTAAGAGGAAAAACTCTTGGTGTTGTAGGAATTGGACGTATTGGTCAAGCTACTGCTAAAATGGCATTAGGTTTAGGCATGAAAGTGATTGCTGCTGATATGTTTATCCCACAAGTTGATGTAAAAGTTGAATTTTTTGACGGTCAATCAATCACAACAACTATCGTTTCTCAATCATTGGAATCTTTATTCAAAGAAGCTGATTTCATAACATTACACGTTCCTGCTCAAGATGGCTACATCATTAATGAGGCAGCATTAGCAATAATGAAAGACGGAGTAGGTATTGTAAACTGTGCTCGTGGAGGTGTTATTGATGAAGTTGCATTAGTAAAAGCATTAGACAGCGGAAAAGTATTGTTTGCTGGATTAGATGTTTTTGAAAACGAACCAACTCCAGAAATGACTATTTTGATGAATCATAAAATCTCAATGACTCCTCATATTGGAGCTGCAACAGGAGAAGCACAAGATAGAATTGGTACTGAATTAGCTTCACAAATTATCAGTATATTAGGCTAGTAATTTTGTATTAAATAGTAAAAAGGGATTCATTAACTGGTGTTTAATGAATCCTTTTTTTTATTAAATTTGATTTCTAATCTAAATCAAATGACATGTTTGAACAATTAACACAATTAGCACAACAGTTTGGTGTCGAATCCGTTGTTAAAAATAACGCTATTCCAAACGAGCATAATGAAGCTGTAATGACTGAAGCCAGCAGTTCTATTTTTTCCGGATTACAAAAAATAGTTTCAGAAGGTGGAGCTGACCAGCTTGCAGGTTTATTTCAAGGAAACAACGCGCAAGACAGTTCAAATCCTGTGGTTCAAAAATTAACAGAGCAACTTACTGGAAGTCTGGGAGAAAAATTTGGTATAAATAATGAAACTGCCTCTAGTGTAGCGGGAAGCTTAATTCCTCAAATTTTAGGTTCGTTAGTCAATAAAGCCAAAAATCCAAATGATTCCAGTTTTCAAATTTCTGATATTATTGAAGCTATTTCTGGTAATAGCGGACAAAATGCTGGGATTATGGATGCTATTACAAAATATGGTGGTCAATTTGGCTTAGACCAAAATGCAGACGGTAAAGTAGATATAAGTGATGCTATGTCAGCAGTAACCCAAAAAGGTGGCGGACTAGGAAGCATACTTGGTAAGCTCTTTGGAAAATAATAGAAATAGAACTATTTATATAAAATCATTTACTCTTAGTAGTTGATTTTTTTTTATTAAAACACTGATAACTAACCTTTTATTTTTGTAACTTTAATATTCATATTTTTTATCATGAAAAATAGTATTTATATATTAGCAATTATTTTGGTTTCTCTTTTTAGTTGTAAAACTCCTAAACCTTCTTTTTCTAAAACTGATAAAACAATCCCGACGCAAAGTGACACCGTAAGAATTGCCAATGATGAACTTAAATACGAAGTAGTAATAATTGACCCCGGTTTTAGCACTTGGCTTAATTCAAGAGCCTACCCCAGAGACTATTATTCTCAAAGCTATTTAGAAAGCAAAAATCAATTATACATAAGCGAATGGAACAGCCGCGTTTTACAACCACAGCTCTACGATCCTAATCTATACGAAATGCAAATTAGTTATGATTCAAATATTAATTATGGATACGAAGTAAATTATCTAATTTATAATTACTTTATTTATTTTCAAAATACCTACAAACAAAAATTATTTGGTGTAGTTCCTCCAAGATAATGTCACTATATTTGTAATCATTATAAATAAAGATGAGCGATTTAAAAAAACGTTGGGGAATTGAAACCAATTTCCAACTTACAATTATATTTATTGTTTTTGCAATCACGGGTTCTGCATCGGCTTGGTTATCAAAACCTTTTTGTTTTTGGTTGGGAATTACAAAATCAGACTTAGGTCATTGGTTTACACCCGTCCGATTATTATTAATATTCCCAATATATCAAGTACTTTTAGTCTTAATAGGATTTATTTTCGGACAATTCAAATTCTTTTGGGCATTCGAAAAGAAGATGCTAAAACGAATGGGATTAAGATTTCTTTTTAAAGAATAAAAAAAACACCTCCGTTAAGAAGCGTTTTTGTTTTTTATATAATAATTATAAATCCATGTCAAGGTAAAAGTGGGAATTATATCTGAAAACGGTAATATTTCTTCTAAAAAAGTAACCACTCCACCTACTTTACCAACACTTCCTTTATACATCGTTGTTATCAAATAGCCAGCAATTGGTGCCCAAACCACATCAGAAAATTCTCCAACGAAAGGAACGGTAAACGATAACATCCCAATTCCGTCAAATAATAAACCCAGAAAAAGATTTCTACTTTTATTATCAGTTTCTATAGCTTGTACTTTTTCCATAATTATTTTTTAGAATTGTTTATTATAAAAACATACAAATCTAATGCCAATTAATGCTTGAGTTTGTCTTTAAATATTTTCTTTAATTTGTCGATTTTTGGTGTAATTACATAACTGCAATACCCTTGTAATTTATTCTCATTGTAATAATTCTTATGGTAATCCTCTGCTTCATAGAATACTGTAGCCGATGAAACTGCGGTAACAATTGGCTCTCCAAAAGTACTTTCTTTAGTCATTAAGTGAATATACGCTTCGGCTAAATCTTTCTGATTTTCATTATTATAAAATATTTCACTACGATATTGCGTACCAATATCGTTACCCTGACGGTTCAAAGTAGTAGGATCATGTGTTGCAAAAAATATTTCTAACAATTCACCATAACTTATTTTATTAGGATCAAAAGTAATTTGAATCGCCTCAGCGTGACCAGTATCGCCATTACAAATGGCTGCGTAAGTAGGATTAATTGTTTGTCCGCCTATATAACCTGAAACCACTGCTTTCACTCCATTCAATTCTAAAAAAACTGCTTCAGTACACCAAAAACACCCACCGGCAAAAGTGGCAACTTCCATTCCTTGTTCCATTTACCTATATTTTATTCGTTAACAAAAAATCTAAATTTTGATTATTACAACCAATTATCTAAACCCAAATTTAATCTAATATTAGGAATTGATTAATCCATATTAACTAAAGTTTATAATTTGTGAAAGGAAAATATATTGTGAACCATTTAATAATCATTAAAATCTTTGTTTCTTTGTGAAAATAGTTTCAAAATGATAAAAGTCAAAAATCTACATAAATATTACGATCAACTACATGTGTTGAAAGGAGTCGATTTACACATTCAAAAAGGGGAGATTGTCTCTATCGTGGGTGCTTCGGGTGCAGGAAAAACAACTCTTTTACAGATTCTTGGAACTTTAGACAAACCAACCATTGAAAGCGGAATCGAATTACGAATTAATGATGAAGATATTCTGACTATGAACGACAAAAATCTGTCCAAATTCAGAAATATAAATTTAGGTTTCATATTCCAATTTCATCAATTATTACCTGAATTTACGGCGTTAGAAAATGTTTGTATTCCCGCTTTTATTGCCAATAAATCCAAAGTAGAAACAGAAATAGAAGCCGAAAAACTCCTAACCTACCTTGGTCTGTCCCATCGTATGAACCACAAACCCAATGAACTTTCGGGCGGTGAACAACAACGTGTGGCTGTCGCAAGGGCCTTAATCAACAAACCCGCAATAATTTTTGCTGATGAACCATCAGGAAATCTCGATACTGCATCTGCTGAAAACCTACACCAATTATTTTTCAAATTGCGTGATGAATTGGGACAAACTTTCGTGATTGTTACTCACAATGAAGACCTTGCCAATATGGCCGATAGAAAATTAGTAATGGTTGATGGATTAATTAGTAATTAAAGACAAAAGTTTTAGGTTTAAAGTTCATGGAGACTAAGAACCGCTTTAAGGATTAAACTTTAAACAAAAAATGAATTCTTCAGAACTCAAATCATTTCTTGACGAAAAAGTCATACAGTACAACACACTCGAATTCATAGAAAGTGACCCAGTACAAATTCCGCATTTATTCTCGCAAAAAGAAGATATCGAAATTGCAGGTTTTCTTAGTGCTACAATCGCTTGGGGAAATCGCAAAATGATTATCAAAAACTCCCATAAAATGTTGGATTTAATGGGAAATGCTCCTTATGATTTTGTTATGTCACATACCGAAAATGATTTGGAACGACTAGAAGCTTTTGTTCATAGAACATTTAACGGACAGGATTTTGCAAGTTTTATCACAAGCTTAAAAAATATTTATCAAAACCATAATGGCTTAGAATCCGTATATGCTAAGAACCAAGAGTTAAAAACTATGCAAAACAGCATCTCGGAATTCAAAAAGACATTCTTCGAAATTCCACATCAGTACAGAACCGAAAAACATATTTCAGATCCCTTGAATAATTCTGCAGCAAAACGAATCAACATGTTTTTGCGCTGGATGGTGCGTCAAGACAACAAAGGAGTCGATTTTGGAATCTGGAAAAGTATTTCACCTGCTTCATTATCCTGCCCTCTGGATGTGCATTCCGGCAATGTAGCTCGAAAATTAGGATTGCTTACAAGGAAACAAAACGACGGAAAAGCTGTAGCGGAATTAGACACAAAACTTCGTGAATTCGATGCAGCTGATCCAGTGAAATATGATTTTGCTTTATTTGGACTAGGCGTTTTCGAAGGATTTTAAATCATTATTTAACATCATAATAGCTTACAAAATAATCACTTATTTAATTTATATTTGCATCAAAATGTAGTAAAAATTAACTATTTTTGACATCATTACTATTTCAAATGTTAATGTGATAACTTTAATTATAGAATGAATTTAACACTGCCCAATTTAATACATTTTATTTTACTCTTTTTGATTTTTGTTTTTTTGATTTTAATCTTTATCTTAATTACAAATCGACTAAGATATGAATCCTATAAGGCTAGAAAAAAATCATCCAAAACAAAAATTGATATTTTTTTAACTTCAATTTTATTCTCCGATTTAAATGAAGATGAAATCAAATCAGAAATTAATCAATTTAAGAAAACAATTCCGTTCAAAGAAAAATGGTGTAAAAAAATTATTTTAAACGAAATTATTAATTTGAATGAAAACTTAAAAGGAGAAATAACAAAAAACATTCATTTGATTTACGAAGAATTTGATTTATTCATTTACAGCCTCATGTTCCTAAATAACAGAAAATGGTATGTAAAAAGTCTTGGTATATATCAATTTCAAACATTAGAATATATTAAAGCCGAAAGGTATATAAAACCTTATTTAAATCACAAAAACAAAAGATTAGTTTTGAATGCTTATTTTGGACTCATTTCTTTAGCATCTGATAACTTAGAATTATTAGGTGAATACCCCAATTCAATATCAATGAAAAGTGAAATAAAGATAATGGACATTCTTTATTCTAAAAAACCTCCAATGCCAACTAATCTAAAAGATTGGATTGACTCCAAAAATCCTTCCGTTGTGAAACTTGGTATAAAATTTATGGTCTTTTACAATTATTTAAAAGAGACTCAGCCCATCTTAAACTTACTACAATCAGAAGACAAAACCATTAGACATGAAGTTATTGTTGCTGTAAATGACTTATTAATAATTGGAGCCGAACAGGTTTTAATTGATCAATTTGACAAAGAAGAAAAAACAAATAAAATTGAAATATTAAAATCTTTAAGCGCAATAGGAACTCAAAAAACAGAAAAATTCATTAGTGATTTATTAATTAATTCTATTGATAAGGATCTAAAATTAGAAGGCGTTTATACATTGAACAAGATAAATCCAAATTATCTTGAAAATGCTTTTGCAGAAAATCTAGAAATAAGAAAAATGGCAAACCATGTAAAAGATCCTTACATATGATATTTAAATACATTTTAAACTATTACGAAACGTTCGTCGCCTTTTTTTCAGTATCCTATATAATTTTTTATATGTTTTTGGCATTTCTATCTTATAGAGCCATAAAAAAACACATTAATACTAAATACTTTATTCACGATGACATTCTAGCAAAGTCAAATCACGTTATTGGTGTATCGGTCGTTGCACCCGCTTTTAATGAAGGTGCAAATGTTGTTTATAATGTAAAATCACTCCTATCCCTAACCTATCCGAAATTTGAAGTTGTAATCGTAAACGACGGTAGTACTGATGATACTTTGGAAAAACTTATAAATGAATTTGAGCTGGTAAAAGTAGATTTTTATTACCAAGAGAAAATTGAAACAAAACCGATAAGAGCGCATTATAAATCTACCAATCCTTTATATTCAAAACTGTTAGTAGTCGATAAAGAAAACGGGAAAAGTAAAGCCGATGCATCGAATGCCGGCATTAATTCTACAAAATACCCTTTGTTCCTTTGTACTGATGTAGATTGTATATTAAAAAATGACACTATAATAAAACTTGCTAAACCGTTTATGGAAAGCCAGAAAAGAATTATAGCAACAGGTGCGGGTATCCGAATTTCAAACTCCTGCGAAGTTAAAGATGGATTTCTTGTAAAAGTACATTTTCCCAGCGGATGGTATCCTCGATTTCAAGAGTTAGAATATGTTCGTGCATTCCTTTTTGGAAGAATGGCTTGGAGCCAAATTAACGGCTTACTATTAGTTTCTGGCGGATTAGGAATGTTTGACAAAGAAATTGCTATTGCAGCCGGTGGTTATTGGCATAAATCATTGGGAGAAGATATGGAACTCATCACCCGAATGAGAAAGCATATGTATGATAATAAACTTGCTTTTGCAATAAAATACATTCCGGAATCGTTATGCTGGACTGAAGTACCTGCAACAAAAAAAGTATTGATAACACAACGTGTAAGATGGGCAAGAGGTTTAATTCAAACTCTTTATCTACATAAAAACCTCTTTTTTAATCCAAAATACGGAAAAACTGGTTTTCTAATTTTTCCGTATTTTTTCGCTTTTGAATTCTTAGTCCCAATATTAGAATTTTTAGGTGTTATCGTTTTAATTATATGCTTTATTTTTTTAAATATTAACTATATCTATTTCTTATACCTGACTTTGGCAGTTTATTTATTCTATCTTATTATTACTGTAATCTCTATATTATTAGACGACCGTCTTTATAAAAATTATGCAAATATTAGAGAGATCATAACACTTCTTTTTATGGCAATGATTGAACCAATATTCTATCATCCTGTAAATGTTTATGCTTCATTAAAAGGATATTTACACTTTATTCTACAAAAAGAACAATCATGGGGAAATATGCAACGAATAGGTTTTAACACCACAAAGAAATAAAATTGATAAAAAGAACCATGAAAATAGTATCCCGTTATTTTTAAATTTGAGTAACGTTTAACATTTTAATATTGGCAAAAAACAAGAACACACTCTCTATTTAATTCAAATAGATATAGAGTAACCTTCGAATTTAGAATATAAATACTGGAATATGTTTGTAGAGCATTTTAAAATATATTTAACCCTAACTTTCCTAATGCTTCTCGGATTTACTACTATGGCTCAATCTGATATCATTATTAAAAATAAAATTAGTAACGAAAATGCAATTCTTGTACTTTCTGAAAGTGCAAAACCTGCTGCAGTAATTTTAAAAACATATTTAGACAAAGCTTTTTCGAATCCATTTTTAATTCAATTTGAAAACGGAAAGAATGAAATCAATTCAAAAATAATTCTCAAAATATCAAATAAAGAAAACCAGTTACCTCAGAACACCTTTACAATCAAAAGTGACGAAAACAATATTTACCTAATTGCCACAACCGAAAAATACCTACGTTATGGTGTTTATACTTTATTAGAAATTTGGGGGTTTAGAAAATTTACGTCAAAGGATTGTTATATACCAAAACTAGAACAGGTTACTTACCCTAAAAACACAGAAAAAAATCATAAACCTTCTTTTGAATATAGAGCATTATTCTATCTTGATGCTTATGATGATGCTTTTAGAGACTGGCATAAGTTAGATTGGCATTTAGACGATTTTGGTCTTTGGGGCCATTCTTTTGACAAACTTTTGCCTCCTAAAGAATATTTAAAAACGGAACCAAAATTTTTCGCATTGTACGACGGCGAACGTAGAGGTGAATCTTTATGCATGACCAATGATACCGTTGTTTCAATTATAACTCAAAGGATAGAAGAAATCATCCAGAAAACACCTAATGCACAATTTTATTCCATTAGTCAAAATGATGATGTAATCTACTGTGAATGTACTGAATGTAAATTATTAAATGAAAAACATGGAGGTCCTCAAGGCTCATTATATTATTTTTTAAATAAAATTGCTTCCCATTTCCCTAACAATAAAATTGCAACATTAGCTTATTTACACACCTATAAACCTCCAGTTAATATAAAAATAGAGCCGAATATTTATACCATATTTTGCCCAATTGATTTAAATCGTGGAACATCAATTATTAATGAAAATAAAAGCAAAACTGTTATAAAAACATTACAAAATTGGAATGAAACAACCTCTCATTTGTATCTATGGGATTATACGGTTCAATTCTCTAACTATATATCACCTTTTCCTAACTTGCATACTTTTGCTGACAACATTAAACTTTTCAAGCAAAACAATGTACAAGGATTATTTGTTCAAGGATATGCTGATATTCCTGGAGATTTTTCAGAATTAAGGCAATATCTTTTATCAAAATTATTGTGGGATACTGAAATAGATATTGAAAGCACTACAGATGATTTTTTAAGAGGATTTTATGGAAATGCCGCTCCTTTAATAAAAGAGTACTTAGCTCTTTTGACATCTAATCAACAAAAAGGAAATCAATATCTTGATATTTATTCAGGGCCTATACAATGTAGAAATACATTTTTATCCCCTGAAGCGATGAATCAATATGATAAATTAATTAACGAGGCTTTAATAGCAGTGCATAATGACACTGTATTGATTTCTAGAATTACAAAGCTAAGATTGGCCCTTGAATATGTCTATTTTGAGCAATCAAAATTCTATGGAAAAGATCAACATGGTATGTTTTTTATCAATGATAAAGGGTTTAAAGAAGTTAAAAAAGGATTAAATGAAAGGGTTAAAGAGTTTTCTGAATCCTGCAAAGAATATGGAATTTATGAATTAAGTGAAGGTGGATTATCTCCAGATGAATATTATAACGAATGGATCGAAATCACAAAAAACACTACTAATCATCTTGGAGAAAGTATAAAAATCAATTTTATAACACCTCCAACTGAGGAATTTTCAGGAAAAGGAACTTATGGACTTATTGATGGGAACAGAGGCTATAAAAATTTCAATAGCAATTGGATTGGATGGTATGGAACCAATCCTGAAATTGAATTGATAACCGATAATTTAGAATTTTGTAGAATTCGAATCAATTTTCTTGATTATCAGAGACATTGGATTTTTACGCCTGAAAAAATTACTGTTTATGGATTTAAAAATGAAAAATGGCATCTTATAATTGACAAAAGTTTAGAAACTTTAAAAGAAAACGAGTCAATTAAAACACAGAATTGGGAATTGACAGATAAAAACTTTAGTACGTTTACAAAGTTAAAACTGATAATTCAAAACCAACAAGAATTACCTTTTTGGAGACAAAGAAAGTTTAAAAAGCCAATGGTAATGTTAGATGAAATCGAACTTTATAAAAAATAAATTACTCAAATATGCACACTGGAAAAAAAATATTAATTGTTGAAGACGATGAATTGATGATAAAAATCCTCCAATTTATTCTTAAAAAAGAAGGATATCACACATCTGTAGCAAAAGACGGATTGAACGCAATAGAAAGAATCCCAGTAATTATGCCTGATATGGTAATCACTGATATTATGATTCCTTTTAGATCAGGTCTGGAGGTGATAAGTTATGTTAAGGAAAAATATAAAAACACACCCATAATAGTTATTTCATCACTTGGAAAAGAAGAAGGAACTGTTGTTGAAGCCTTCAAACTTGGTGCTGATGATTTTGTTCCAAAACCTTTCAACCCAAACGAATTAATAGTTAGAGTAAAACGATTACTTACTATATAATTAGTATTAAATAAAAATAATACTACAAAAAAACCATTATAAGTCTTGGTTTGCATTCAAATCTCAACATTCCTTTCAAAAAGACTATCTTTGCACAAAATTTAAGCAAATGAGTACTTTCGAACAATTCAATCTCCCTAAATCTGTACAAAAAGCAATAGATGATTTAGGTTTTACTTCCCCAACTCCCATCCAAGAAAAAACTTTTTCTGTGATAATGTCTGGTCGTGATATGATGGGAATTGCACAAACTGGTACAGGTAAAACATTTGCATACCTATTACCTTTATTAAAATTATATAAATTTACTCCTGGACATACTCCTAAAATAGTAATTCTGGTTCCTACGCGTGAGCTTGTAGTGCAAGTAGTGGAAGAAGTTGAGAAATTGACAAAATACATGTCGGTTCGAACTATTGGAATTTTTGGTGGCGTAAATATTAATACTCAAAAAACAACCGTTTATCAAGGCTGTGACATACTAGTGGGAACTCCGGGAAGAATCATGGATTTAACACTGGATAATGTAATTCGTTTTGAAGAAATGCAAAAACTGGTTATTGATGAATTTGATGAGATGCTAAATTTAGGTTTCCGTACTCAATTGACGGCTATCTTGGCCATGATGCCTAAAAAACGCCAAAACATCCTATTTTCAGCAACAATGACTGATGAAGTAGATGCAATTTTGAATGACTATTTTGATTATCCGGAAGAAGTAACACTTTCAGCATCTGGAACTCCATTGGAAAACATCAAACAAATAACCTATAATGTTCCTAATTTCAATACCAAAGTAAATCTTTTAAAGCACCTTTTAGAATCTGATGAAGACATGAGCCGTGTTTTGGTATTTGTCAATAATAAGAAGATTTCGGATATGCTGCACGAAAGAATCGAAGAAGAATTTGAAGGTCAGTTTGGAGTAATTCACTCGAATAAATCTCAAAATTACCGTTTAAGCACGATGGCTTCTTTCCAAGAAGGAAATTTACGCGGCTTGATTACCACAGATATTATGGCAAGGGGTTTGGATATTTCTAATATTACCCATGTTGTAAACTTTGAAATGCCTGAAATGCCAGAGTTATACATGCACAGAATTGGTAGAACCGGTCGTGCAGATGCGACAGGAACTGCTATCAGTCTTATCGCTCCTCGTGAAGAAGAATTCAAAGTAGAAGTAGAAGTACTTATGAATATGGAATTAGCAACCGAGCCTTTCCCTGAAACAGTTGAAGTTTCATCAAAATTAATCGAACCTGAAAAAGACAGACAACCGATTAAGTTTTTGATGAAAAAAGTCAAATTAGAAGGAGATGGCGCTTTTCAAGAGAAAAGTAAAAAGAATAAAAAAGTCAACTTGGGTGGTCCTGGTGTAACCAAGAAAAAAACACATGGATCTGTAAATAGAAACATGCTAAAAACCAGAGATAAAAAGAGAAAAGACAAGAATAAATAATACTAAAAAAGGCTAAAATGAAAATCATTTTAGCCTTTTTTTTATCAATATTTATAATCAAATTAATTCTTTGTGAAAACCAAACAAACCGGAGAACATAAAGCGATTCTTTTTCCAGTATCAGTAAGTGCTCCCGAAGTTAGATTTCTTTTAAAAATCACAACATCATTTGTATATTGATGTCCTACCAAAAGAAACTTTCCTGTTGGATCAATCACAAAGTTTCGAGGCCCTTTTCCTAAAGTACTCATTTGCCCTTTAGACACTAATTTTCCGTTTTTTAGAATTTTAAAGATTGAAATCGTATTTGCTTCACCTCTATTTGTTGCGTATAAAAATTTTCCGTCAGGCGAGATATGAATATCAGCTGAACTGAAAGTTCCTTTAAAATCTTTTGCTAAAATGGTAGTTTCGTCTATTTTTTTTAATATTCCGTTTGAATAACTAAAAACGGTTAGAGCACCGTCTAATTCTTGCAATAAGTAAACAAATTTTCCATCATTGCTAAACGTTAAATGTCTTGGACCACTTCCTGATTTTACTGAAATACTATCTTTAATTTTTAAAACTTCATTTGCAGCGTTTGAATTATATTGGTATGAATACACTTTATCAGTACCTAAATCATTAGATAAAACAAACTTTCTATCTGGAGAAAAATGAACCATGTGCACGTGAGGAGCTTCTTGTCTTTGTGCATTAATTCCTTTTCCGTAGTGTTGAATGACTTGTTTTGCTTCGGCGATACTTCCATCACTTTTCTTCGCAAAAACTGAAATATTCCCACCGGAATAATTGGCTACAATTACATTTTTATCATCATTGATAATATAACAAGGATCAGCTCCTTTGGAACTTTGATTGTTTAAAAAACTTAATTTTCCGCTTGAAGGAGTATAACCGAAAGAACTTACTGTACTTTCAGCTCCATTTTCATTTACTGAATAAACATAATTATTATTCTTTGAAACCGTTAAATAACTTGGATTTACAACATTTTCAGTGGCACTTTTAAGATTAAAACTTCCTGTATTAGTATCAAAATCATAGGTGTAAATTCCTTTACTTTCACAGCCTTTGGTATAGGTTCCAATCAGCAAATTGAATTTATTTTTTTGTGCTTGCACGCTTGTTAAAATGAAAATTAAAAGAAGAACGACATACGAATTTTTCATGTTTTTAAATTTTATTGAAAAGCTAAAATACATAAATATTTTAGAATCAATGCCAATTGTTTGTTCCTATGAAAAATAATAACAACATCTCCCAAAACTGTCAACAAATTTGTATTTTTGATTTATAAAATTCAATGAACCCATTGGAAATAAAACTTAGTGAAGTAACCTTGAAATAAAAATGCATTTTAAACATCCCGAAATTCTATACTTTCTATTTTTATTGATTGTACCAATTTTGGTTCATTTATTCCAATTACGCCGTTTCAAAAAAGAATATTTTACTAATGTTCGTTTCTTAAAAACACTTTCCATTCAAACAAGAAAAAGCTCTAAAATCAAAAAATGGCTGCTTCTCACCTGTCGTTTATTATTACTTATTTCTATTGTTATAGCATTTGCACAACCCTTTTTTGATTCAAAAGACAGTAAAAACGCCAGTAATGAATTGTATATTATTTTAGACAATTCCTTTAGTATGCAAGCCAAAGGAAAAAAAGGGGAATTACTTAAACGTGCTGTTCAGGAATTACTGGAAGAAACTCCGGAAAATGTTAATTTTTCTTTGCTAACCAATTCAGATAATTATTGGAATACGGATATAAAGTCAATTCGAAGTTCTTTGCAAAACCTTAAATACAGTGCTGTGCCTTTTCAGTTGAGCACTATAATGGCCAAAATAAAAGCACATAAATCCGCATTTAAAAAAGATATTATTATCATTACGGATGCAGTAGACCTTGATGAAAAGCAATTAAGAAATAGCGAAGCAACAGATTCTCCCCAATTCATAATCCCCAAAGCAGAACAAAAAAACAACATTTCCATAGATAGCGTTTTTATCAATAAAACTCTCGACAATTTCTATGAAATTAGCGTTCAATTATCCGGTTATGGCGAAGATTTCAATCCAATTCCAATCTCTTTATATAATGACAGCAAACTCATTGCAAAGACGATAGTAACTTTAGACTCAAAGAAAAAAAGTATCAATTTCACTATTCCAAAACAAGCCTTTCATGGTTATGTGGCTATTGTTGACAATGGTTTGAGTTATGATAACACTTTATTTTTTAGCATTTCAAAAACGAAGAAAACGAATATAATAAGCATTGGTGAACCAGAAAAAAGCAATTTTCTTTCCCGGATTTATACAACTGAAGAATTCAATTTCAATAACTATACTTTAAGTTCACTGGATTATAACAAACTAGAAGAGCAAAATACGATTGTTTTAAATGAATTGGATGAAATTCCACAAGCGTTGCAAACCACTTTAAAATCTTTTGTGGAAAAAGGAGGGAATTTAATCCTGATTCCTTCGTCAGTCGCTTCGATTGCTAATTTAAATTCCTTTTTAATGAATTTTGGAAATATAAAATTCAACTCATTAGAAAACAAAGAAAAGCTGATTACTAAAATCAATTTCAATCACCCTATATTCAATACTGTTTTTGAAAATAGAGTTACTAATTTTCAATATCCCAAAACAAAAAGCTCGTTTGCTTTATCCAGTTCAAGTCCAGCCGCTTTATCTTATGAGGACCAAAGTGCTTTCCTAACTTCATTAACAAATTCTGTTAGTGCAGTTTCAATTTTCTCGGCACCAATCAATACGATAAATTCAAATTTCCAACAATCACCATTAATTGTACCCGTTTTTTATAAAATGGCGATGAACAATCAAAACAATGGCATCAATGCTTTAGTGATAGGAAATAATAAACCCCATTTAACTGAAGTTTCTTTAAACAAAGATGATATTTTGACCGTTAAAAATGCTGAGGAACAATTTATTCCTATCCAACAAATTTTGAATACTAAAGTGAAACTGACTTTTAACGATTATCCGGAACAAGCTGGAAATTACTGTATTTACAATAAAAAAGAATGGTTAGAAAATATCAGTTTTAATTACAACAGAACCGAAAGTAATTTGGCTGCTGCCAATGAAAATCTCCTTTCTGATTATAAAAAAGCTGAATCCATAACATCATTTTTTGACACTTTACAAACTGACAGAACTGATAATCAAATTTGGAAATGGTTTGTTATCTTTGCACTGTTATTACTACTAACCGAAATGGCAATTATTCGGTTCGTGAAGTAAAGCCAAATTTCAAATAATTAAACAATCATTATGAATATAATCATCAGAGAAGCAAAAATTATCGATTCGAAAAGTCCTTTTCATAATAAGACAGTAGATATTTTAATTGTTGATGGTTTTATAAAAAAAATCGGAAATTCACTTCCAAATTTAGAAAAAGCGGATGAATTAAGTTTGGATAATTTACATGTATCCCAAGGCTGGTTTGACAGTAGTGTTTCGCTTGGAGAACCTGGTTTTGAAGACCGAGAAACAATTTCAAACGGACTTAATGTAGCTGCCAAAAGTGGTTTCACAGCAATTGCATTACAACCTAACTCCTTCCCTATTATTGACAATCAATCCCAAGTGAATTTTGTGGTAAACAAAGCACATGGATTTGCTACACAACTTTTCCCTATTGGTGCTTTGACAAAAGGAAGCGAAGGAAAAGATATGGCTGAATTGTATGACATGAAAAAAGCTGGTGCTATTGCTTTTGGAGATTATACTAAAAGTTTAAACAATGCTAATTTGCTGAAAATAGCCTTACAATACGTACAAGATTTTGATGGATTAGTTATTGCATTTGCTCAAGACGAAAACATAAAAGGAAATGGAGTAGCCAATGAAGGGGTTGTTTCTACCCGATTGGGTTTGAAAGGAATTCCAAATCTTGGGGAAGAATTACAAATTGCAAGAAATTTATTTCTATTAGAATACACCGGAGGAAAATTACACATTCCAACCATTTCAACTAAAAAATCAGTACAATTAATCAAAGAGGCTAAAGCAAATGGATTAAATGTAACGTGTAGTGTTGCTGTGCATAATTTGGTTTTAACGGATGAAAAGCTAGAAGAATTTGACACAAGAGCTAAAGTTTCACCACCATTAAGAACAGAAACGGATAGAAAAGCACTATTGAAAGGGATAAAAGACGGAACGATTGATATGATTACTTCTGACCACAATCCAATTGACATTGAACATAAAAAAATGGAGTTTGATACTGCTAAAAATGGCACAATCGGTTTAGAAAGCGCTTTTGGTGCTTTGATGACAGTACTATCGTTAGAAACTGTAATAGAGAAATTAACATCCGGAAAAACAACTTTTGGCATCGATATACAAACTATTAATGAAGGCTCAAAAGCGAACATTACCTTATTCAACCCGGAACCAAAAGGTATTTTTACTAAATCATCAATTCTATCTAAATCGAAAAACTCTGCTTTTCTGGGAACAGAAATTAAAGGAAAAGTTCATGGAATTGTAAATCAAGGACAACTAATTTTAGCTTAAATAAAAAGTCTCACAAAAATTCAAAGTGAGAAAAAACAAAAAACATGAATAACACTATCGAAGCAGGGAAAACTGCTGCAATTACAAGCTATATCCTAGGAATTGGTGTATTTATAGCAATGTCTATGAATTCCGAAGACAAAAACACCTTCGCTTCATTCCATATTCGTCAAGGATTGGGACTCACTTTAACCTTCATCTCATTGGGATTAATCATCAGCAATTTTGACAGCTTAATGATTTCTGCCCCAATGTGGATTTTTGTATTTGTTTTATGGTCTTATGGCATTACCAGCGCTATAAAAGGCGAAACAAAACCAGTTCCTTTACTAGGTACTTATTTCCAAAAATGGCTTTCAAATATATCATAATCAAATGAATTTATCTTTAGAATATAAAATACGAGAACCTAAAATAAAATTAGACAAAAACCCGCTTTTGCTTTTATTACATGGTTACGGCAGCAATGAGGAGGACTTATTTTCGTTTGCAACTGAATTGCCTGATGAATATTACATTATTTCAGCAAGAGCTCCATACAGTATGCAATACGGTGCTTATGCTTGGTATGCCATCAATTTTGACGCTGATGAAAATAAATTTTCAGATCACGAACAGGCAAAGATTTCAAGGAATTTAATTGCTCAATTTATTGATGAATTAATTCAAACCTATCCAATAGATGCTAAAAACGTGACCTTAATTGGCTTCAGCCAAGGTTCGATTTTAAGTTATGCAATCGCCTTATCCCATCCTGATAAAGTACAAAGGGTAGTTGCATTGAGCGGCTATATTAGCGAACCTATTTTGGAAGAAAATTATCTACGAAACGATTTTACAAAACTTAAGATATTTCATTCACATGGAACTGTTGATCAGGTAATCCCTGTAGAATGGGCCCGAAAAACAAAACCATTTCTGGAAAAACTAGGCATTAATTCTACCTATAAAGAATATCCTGTAGGACATGGTGTAGCGCCGCAAAATTTTTATGACTTTAAAAATTGGCTAGAAAATAACTAAATTTATTTTCCTGTATATTTAATATCATTTCCTTTTTTCAAAACATACCCTTTCCAAGGAATCAATTGCCAATCATCTTTAACCCATGGTTGGCCTTCGTTTTTACGGACTAAAATAATTGACTTTCTTTCTGTGTCTAAAAACAGTTCGGCTTTGTTTCCACTATTGGTTTCAAAAATCACAAAAGAAGATGTGGTTACTAGCTTATCATCTTGACCATAATGATCTAAACGCGCCCCGATTTCAAAAATTCGAACACATTCATTTCTTAATACTGACCAAGTATATCCTGCAGATGCTTTGCATCCATACTCATCGACATCACCACCAACTATAGGTATTATTGGGTTTTTATTAGTTTCTCTAGCGGAATTAATTTGCGTTGTGCAAGAAGAGACAATAACTATAATTAAAACTATCAATAGCTTTTTCTTCATTATTTCTGATATAACAGCGATTGATTTACTTCAAAAGAAATAGTATCATCAGCATTCACAAAATATTTCAAGAATACTTCACCCCAAATTTCACCATCACTAAAATCAGCAATAATCCATCGGTGATTTAGAATTCTGACTTTATTTATAATAAATTTATTGGTACCAATTTGATCTTGACCAACATAAGGATTCCCTTTTGGATTTGAATTATAGTCCAATAATTTTTCTGTAACAACAGGAATTAATTTTTCATATTGAATTATCTTTCCTGAATTAGAAGACTCAAAATAATTTTGTGCATTTTCATTATTTGCTAAAGAAAAATAGTTGGCATCCGCTAGTTTATTTTTAAGCGAATTCAAGCTATCTTTCAACTTTGTAGTTACTTTTTTATATCGATCCTGTTCAAAAGTTACCTCCTTGCTCAAGAACATATAAGTATAAATATTCATAAGTATAGCAAGAATAAGAGCGTAAAGAAATAATGATTTTTTCATTTTTAAGATTAATTAAATTGTAATTTGTAGATTATCGTAAGCTAGGAAAACATTTTTCGGGAGTCTTTTTTGAACTTCTTCATGAAAACCAAGAATATGGCTGATGTGTGTAATATAGGCTTTTTCGGGCTGAACCAAAGTTATAAAATCTAATGCTTCCTGTAAATTAAAGTGCGCAATATGGGACTCTTCACGCAAAGCATTTATAACTAGCACTTTTAAATTTTTTAGTTTTTCGATTTCGATTTCTTCAATTGTTTTCACATCTGTCAAATAGGCAAAATCATCGATTCTATATCCAAAAACCTGAAGTCCTGCATGCATCACATCTATAGGAACAGCCATTTTATTGCCAATGGAAAAAGGTTGGTTATTAACCACCTCAATTGTTCTTACTGAAGGTGCGCCAGGATATCTGTTTACGGTTTCAAAAACATAATCGAAACGTCTTTTTAGATTATCAATTACCCTTTGGTGCGCATAAATAGGAATCTCACCTTGCTTAAAATTAAAGGGACGAATATCATCCAAACCAGCCGTATGATCCGAATGTTCGTGAGTAAATAGGATTCCATCAACCTTTTGGCAATTTGAACAAAGCATTTGCTGTCTAAAATCAGGTCCGCAATCGATTACGTATGAATGATTTTCCCATGAAAGCCAAACTGAAACACGAAGTCTTTTATCCTTAAAATCAGTGCTTTTGCATACTGGATGATCACTCCCAATGATTGGAATTCCTTGTGATGTGCCGGTGCCTAAAAAATATACCTTCAACTCTATGATTTTTTTTTACAAAAATAGGGTTAATTCTCTTTCATTAGAAACCTATTTAACTAACTTTGTAACATATTAGCCATATTTAAAATAAAATGGGTACTGAAATAAAACTAAAAGGTGACAAAGTCATCGAGCAAATTCCTTCCATAAAAGATAAAGCACTCCGTATCAATTTAAATGAAAATATTTACGGAACCTTCGCAGAAATTGGTGCTGGTCAAGAAACTGTAAGACATTTTTTTAGATCTGGAGGCTCTTCTGGTACTATAGCAAAGGCAATGTCTGCCTATGACAAAGATTTCAGTGATGCTGTTTACGGTATAGAAGGAGATGGACGTTATGTAACAGAAAGTCGACTTAAAAAAATGCTGACTTTTGAAGGGGAATTAATTGAAGAACGATTAAGCAGAGAAAAACATCCTAATAAAATGTTTTTTAGTTATGCTAATACTGTAGCTACGATAGATTTTGCCAAACAATTTAAAGGTCATGGCTGGGTAGGTATTAGATATCAAATTGAACCAGACGAAGCTTACAACGAAATAATTCTACACATTCGATTCAAAGAAACCGATGCTAGATTACAACAAGAAACCCTCGGTATTCTTGGTGTAAACTTAATATATGGTGCTTATTATAAATACAATGATCCTAAACGTTTATTACGCTATTTATATGACCACTTAGATAAAGATCAGCTAGAAATAGATACCATCAATTTTTCTGGTCCCCGTTTTGCTGATGTAGATAATCGTTTGATGAGTTTACAATTAGTAAAAAACGGCATGACTGATGCGGTTATGTTTGATCCTGAAGGCAAAAACATACTTCCTGCTGCTATTCTTTACAAAAAAAACATACTCGCTTTAAGAGGAAGTTTTCGTCCCGTTACAAAAGTTAATATGGACATGTATGAGAAATCATTAAAAATGTTCCTTGAAGAAAATAAAGTCGAAAAAGAAAATACGCTTGTAATTTTTGAAATCACTTTGTCTAATTTACGCTCGGATGGTGAAATTGACGAAAGAGACTTCATGGACAGAGCTGAATTACTTTGTTCTCTTGGACAAACAGTAATGATTTCTAATTTCCAGGAATACTACAAAGTAGTTGAATATTTTGCCAATTATACTAAAGCCAGAATGGGATTAGCCATGGGAGTAAATAACTTGGTTGATATATTTGACGAGAAATACTACCGCCATTTAAGTGGTGGAATCCTGGAAGCTTTTGGAAAATTATTTTATCGCGATATGAAAGTATTCTTATATCCAATGATAGGAGAAAACGGCGAAGTTATTACATCAGATACTTTAAAAGTCCATCCAAGAATGAAAGAGCTATACAAGTTCTTCAAATTTAACGGTAAAGTAGTTGACATTAATGACTATGATCCTGAAAACCTAGAAGTTTTCTCTCGTGAAGTTCTAAAAATGATCAGTCATGGAAAAGCGGGATGGGAAAACATGCTTCCTTCAGGTATTGCAGAAATTATTAAAGAGCATCATCTTTTTGGGTATGCCCCAAGTAATGTTTTAAATGAAAATAATAACTAATATTCAGATTTCATATTGAAGTCGTAATAAAGAAAAAAGCCAAGTAAAGTATTTAATTACTTTCTTGGCTTTTTCGCTGAAATATAAAAACTTATTTCAATATCTGCGCAGCATGTGCTTTGGTTTTTACATCAGAGATTACCTCATCAATAATTCCGTTTTCGTCGATTACAAATGTGGTTCTATGAATACCATCGTATTCTTTTCCCATGAATTTTTTAGGTCCCCAAACTCCAAAAGCCTGAATTACGGATTTATCTTCATCAGCCAATAAGGGGAAAGGGAAATCATATTTCTCCTTGAACTTTGCTTGAGCTTTTTGCGGATCAGCGCTTACACCAAGAAGTTCATAATTATTAGCTTTAAAACGTTCAAAATTATCTCTTAAATCACAGGCCTCAGCGGTACATCCGGGTGTATTCGCTTTTGGATAAAAGAAAACAACTAATTTTTTACCTTTATAATCAGCTAATTGATGTGATTTTCCATCTTGATCAAGAGCAGAAAAATTAGGCGCTTTATCTCCTTTTTTAAGTGTTGTCATTATTTATATTTTTATTTGTTTGAATTGAAATTGAATTTTGTTATTGAGATTGAAATTGTTTTTCTTTACAAATCAAATTTAATGAATAATGAATAAACTGGAACGTGTAACTTTTGTTATAAATACGTTAAAAGAATTGTATCCAACGATTCCTATTCCGTTAGACCATAAAGATCCTTATACTTTACTGATAGCCGTTTTGCTTTCGGCACAATGCACTGATGTTCGCGTGAATCAAATTACGCCATTGCTTTTTGCAAAAGCTGATAATCCGTATGATATGATTAAAATGTCAGTGGAAGAAATAAAGGAAATTATACGTCCTTGTGGCTTATCGCCAATGAAATCAAAGGGAATTCATGGTTTATCCCATATTCTGATTGATAAACACGGTGGGGAAGTACCACAAAGTTTTGAATTTTTAGAAGAATTACCGGCTGTAGGACATAAAACGGCAAGTGTGGTTATGTCTCAGGCTTTTGGTGTTCCAGCTTTTCCTGTTGATACGCACATTCATCGATTAATGTATCGATGGAATTTGACTAATGGAAAAAATGTAGCTCAAACGGAAAAAGATGCTAAACGTATTTTTCCAGAGGAATTATGGAATAGTCTGCACTTAGAAATCATTTGGTATGGACGGGAATATTCGCCAGCGCGTGGTTGGGATTTAGAGAAAGATATAATCACCAAAACGATTGGAAGAAAATCAGTTTTAGACGATTATTATAAAAAGCATCCCGTTTCTAAATAAAAAATTGCACTAATTTCAATAAATTAGTGCAATTTAATAATTCAAGTCCTAAAATCCGACTTAATTTTTTTTAATACGTTAACACTGCATACTAAATACAGACTGCTTTTAATTCGCTATAATTTCGAAATTTTTATCTTCTATTTTTATTACGCTTAACGCTTTTGAATAATTCAATAAAAAAGAAACAACTTCTTTCTCGGGCTTCATCTTCTTAGTAACTAATGATTTTTTGAAGTAAATTTTTGCCATATTGTAATAAATTTGTTTTATATTACAACGAAGCAAGTTTCTTTTTATTGTTAATTAGTCAAAACAATTTGATGTTTATCAATAACTTTTCTCATATTCATTAACGCATAACGCATTCTACCCAAAGCAGTATTTATACTTACACCTGTTACTTCGGAAATTTCTTTAAAACTCATGTCCTGATACATTCGCATGACCAAAACCTCTTTTTGGTCAATTGGAAGTTCTTCAATAAGTTTTTTTAAATCCATTTCGACTTGTTCCGCAATTAGTTTATTTTCTATAGTAAGAGAGTCATCGGACATTATTGAAAAAATAGAAAACTCTTCAGTTTCTCTGAACATCGGCATTTTTTTATTTTTTCGATAATGATCCACAATAAGATTATGAGAAATTCTCATTACCCATGGCAGAAACTTTCCTTCTTCATTATAGGAATTTGATTTAAGGGTTCTTATTACCTTAATAAAGGTATCTTGAAAAATATCATTCGAAATATCTCTATCAGAGATTTTTGAATATATAAAACCATAAATTTTCGATTCGTGTCTTTTGATTAATGAAGCTAAGGCATCTTCATTACCTGCTACATAATCCTGAACCAATAATGCATCTGGAAGTTGTGTATTAGCCATAGTTATACTTTTTAGTTTTTAATTAAAATGGAGATTTTTCTTTAAAAAGTAGTTTTATACTATAGGCTAATTATTAATTATGATTATTATATTTTTCAAATTTAGCAAATAATTATTTTAACAAACAAGTTAAGTTAAGTAAAATTAACATAACAACTATAAAAATGTTAAAATATACACATAGTTTTTACATTTCAGTAACAGAGTTAATAATTAAGTAGTATAAATATTACTTAATATTCAAATAAGCTTTATTTAAATATATGAAAATACGACTAAAAAATAATCATTTAACAAGAAATTTTATGCCATAAAAAACAGATTACGTTATTGTTTTTGGTAGTAGTATTAAAAAAAATCAAATACTTTATTGATAGACCTTTATATAATCTACCACAAAATTTTGCGGAAAAATAGTATCATCAACTTTAGGTCCTCCAAAATTCCCTCCAATAGCCATATTAATAATAAAATAAAACGGTTGATTGAAAGGCCAAGTATTCTCATCTTTATTGACCGGATTGAAAGTATAAACTAATAGGTCATCTACATAAAAGTCCATTTTATCCTTTGACCAATCTATCGCAAACACATGAAAACCTTTTTCAATATCCGGAAATTTTGTTTTCTTGGTATTAATGCTATTTCCATGACTATCTTGCGTATGCAAAGTGGTAAAAACCATATGCGGTTCCCTGCCGATATATTCTAAGATATCAATTTCACCACTTTTAGGCCAACCAACTTCACTAATATTAGAACCTAACATCCAAAAAGCTGGCCATATACCATAACCAACCGGTAATTTAGCTCTTGCTTCAAAACGGCCATATTGAAACTCTTTCTTGCTTTTTGTCGTTATTCGTGTTGAAGTGTATTGATTCCCTTCTTTCTTAGCTGTGATAACCAGTTTACCGTTGACCAATTTATGATTTTTATCCGTGTACAGTTGTCTTTCGTTATTTCCCCAACCACAATTAGGACAGCCATCACCGATTTCAATATTCCAGTATTCTTTGTTTAAAGTCTTCCCGTTAAAATTTTCCTCCCAAACCAGTTTCCTTTTTGTTTGTTGTGCTAAACAAAAATTCCCTATCAACAATAGTATTAAAATTTTCTTCATTTTGATTTAATTAGAATATTGAAAATTACTCTGAATAGTTTTTGCGGAACTTCCGCCTACAAATACATTAAAATCTCCTGGTTCAGCCTCCCATTTTAATTTGGCAGTAAAGAATTCAATTGTTTTCTCATCAATCGTAAAAGTAACTTCTTTAATTTCATTAGGCTGCAATTCTATCATTTCAAAGCCTTTAAGTTCTTTAATCGGGCGCGTTATACTTCCAATTAAATCACGAATATACAATTGAACCACTTCTTTCCCTGAAACCTTTCCTGCATTTTTTACTTTAATTGAAACTTCAATTTTTCCGTTTTTCGAAAAAGAACTATTGCTTAATTTCAAATCAGAATATTCGAATTTTGAGTAACTCAATCCGTAACCAAATGGATATAATGGTGTATTTTTTTCATCAATGTAATGTGACCAAAAAACACTTTCTGGTTCATTCATAACTGGTCTTCCCGTATTTTTATAATTGTAATAAATAGGAACCTGTCCCACATTTCTAGGAAAAGTCATTGGTAATTTCCCGCTTGGATTATAATCTCCGTACAAAACTTGTGCAATGGCATTACCGCTTTGCGTTCCTAATTGCCAAGCTTCTACAATAGCCGGAATATTTTCATCAGCCCATGGAATTGCTAACGGACGACCATTATTTAAAACCAAAACAATATTAGGATTAACAGTATAAATAGCTTCTAATAATTCCTGTTGTACACCAGGCAAACCTAAATCAGCTCTACTCCTGCCTTCTCCGGATTGTAATCCGTGTTCACCAAGTACCATCACCACTACATCGGCTTTTTTTGCAACGGCAATTGCTTCTGCAAAACCACTCTTGTCCGTCATGTTGATTTTAGTCTTCCAAATAAATTGTGTTCTACCTACTGCTACATCTGCTCCCTTTGCATAAGTCAATTGGTTTCCTTTATACTTTTGCAATCCTTCCAGAACTGAAACGGCAGAATTATCGTCGGCCGCTATTCTCCAACTTCCTAATGGACTAGTTTTATCATTAGCTAATGCGCCAATTAACGCGATTTTTTGCCCTGTTTTTTTAAGTGGAAGTAATTCCTTTTCATTTTTTAGCAAGACAATTGATTTTTTTGCCATATCCAAAACACCTTGTTGGAATTCAGCTTTTCCAACAGTTTCTTTCTCGCGGGATTCATCACAATATTTATATGGATTATCAAATAACCCCAACTCAAATTTTACTTTCAAAATTCTTTTTGCAGCATCATCAATAACAATTTCTTTTACTTTTCCTTCCTTAACCAATGTAACCAAATGCTCTACATAAGCACTGGATTCCATATCCATGTCTGATCCAGCATTGATTGCTATTTCAGCTGCTTGTTTGCTGTCTTTAGCGTAACCGTGTGAAATCATTTCGTTTATAGAACCCCAGTCCGAAACAACAAAACCATCAAATTTCCAGTCGCCTTTTAATATTTGTCTTTGCAAATAAGGGCTTCCAGTTGCGGGAATTCCATTCAATTCATTAAAGGAATTCATAAAAGTCCGCACTCCGGCATCAACAGCTGCCTTAAAAGGTGGAAAAATAGTATTCTGTAAAGTAGTTTCACTCACGTCGACTGTATTGTAATCTCTTCCTGCTTCCGCAAAAGCATAACCTGCGAAATGTTTGGCACAAGCCAAAATAGTATTAGTAGCGGCTAAATCATCGCCTTGAAAACCTTTTACACGGGCTACTGCAATTTTACTTCCTAAATATGGATCTTCACCTGCACCCTCCATAACTCTTCCCCAACGGGCATCGCGAGCAATATCAACCATGGGTGCAAAAGTCCAATTTAACCCAACTGCGGCAGCTTCCTCGGCTGCAATTGCGGCGGATTTTCTAATCGCTTCCATGTCCCAACTTGCAGATTCTGCTAATGGAATTGGACTGATGGTTTTATAGCCATGAATGACATCAAAACCAAAAAGCAAAGGAATTCCCAATCGGGTTCCTTCAACAGCGATTTTTTGCAACGCTTTTACATCTTTAACCCCCTTTACATTAAGCATAGAACCCACTAATCCCTTTTTGAGGTCATCATATTTTTTTGCTGCTTGACCTTCTTTTGGAGATGGTCCAGTAATATCCCAAAACCCATTGTATTGGTTAAGCTGTCCTACTTTTTCAGCTAAAGTCATTAGCTTCAAAACGGAATCAGCTCTTCTTTCCAAAACATTTTCTTTAGAAAAAGCACTTAAGGGTTGGTTAATTTTTTTACTACAACTAAAAATAGTAATGGTTATAATTGCAAACGATGTATATACAAACGTATTCTTCATTAGTTTGATTTTTTATTAAATTATTAAAAAACACGAAGGCCAGTAAAAGAACTGACCTTCTTGTTTTCACAATTTATAATTAATTTATTGATATACTCTCACATAATCAATCTCCATAGAAGATTGTGTAAAGGCAGAGTCAATGGCACCTCCAAAAGTTCCACCCATTGCAACGTTTAAAATTAAGAAAAAATCTTTATTAAAAGGCAAAGAACTCGTATTTAATACCGTATGAAACAGTTTGTCATCTACATAAATATTAACTGAGGCAGGACTCCAAATGGCTTTGTACACATGAAACTCCGTAGCAGAGTTTGTAATTGTTGTAGTCTTTCCATCTGCACTGCCTCCAGAATGCCCAGGATAATGAAGCGTTCCATAAATAACATTAGGCTGATTTCCTTTTTGTTCCATTATGTCTATTTCTCCGCAACCTGGCCATGAATTTGTTGCGTAATCCTGACCCAACATCCAAATAGCCGGCCATGTTCCTGCTCCAGCAGGTAATTTAGCTCTAACTTCAATTTTACCGTATGTAAATTCAAATTTATTTTCAGATTTCAATCTTGTAGAAGTAAAACCTGACCCTACTTTTTTAGCCGTTATTTTTAAATTTCCACCTTGGACAATTACATTCTCTGCTACATTGGTATACGTTTGCTCTTCACTATTTCCCCAACCACCGGCACCAAGGTCATAGGCCCATTTAGCAGAATCTGGTGCACCATCAACATCAAACTCGTCAGACCATTTCAAAACAGTATAGTCTACAGCCGGAGTTGTTGTTCCTCCTGGAGGAGTAGTCGTAAATACATGATACCACGCTAAAAACGTATTTCCAGGCATTACTGCTCTTACTACCATACGATTCTCAGTAATTGATAAGATTTCATAAGAACTAGCTCCCACAAAATAGCCCATAAAACCACCATCAGTAATATTTATCATTGTACCTCTGGTTTGAGTAAGATGATCTGGATTCATAGTCACAAAAGACTCTGAAGGACTTAGCGTAGCAATTTTATCACCTGCTGTATTTAAGTCATAACAGGCATCATCACCACCTTTAATGGCACCATTGTAAAATGTAGAGCCTTGGTTGTCTAAATTAAATTTTAATTGGTCTCCTGCCAAAGAAAAAGTCATAACACTATTGTATAAGCATGTAGCTGATTTTTCATTAGGAGCTGCTGCATAAAAATCTGGGTAATAATTTTTTGTTCCAAAAACAGGATCAGACCACGGAACATTTGGACCAACTCCTAAATGTCCTTTTTCTGTTTGTGCCCAATACCATTTTTTAGAAGTTCCTCCCGTTAAAAACTTTACAGCTTCCTCATCTTTAAAACTACTAAAAACAGTCACTTCAAGAGTAGTGTTAGAGGTAATACCGGCTTTACCAGAAGCCAAAACTGTTACTGTGTAAGTGTTGACACCCGGCTTAGTAAATGTTTTTACAAAATTTCCGCTAGGAGCATTTGTTGAAGTTCCATCACTAAAAACATATTTGTACGAAATAGCATTATCTGCAACAGTAGTAAATTTTATTTTCCCAGATCCATCTCCGTTTGGAGCAAGGGCTGTTTTACCTAAAATTTCGGCAGTAACCTTAAGATTTGATGGCGTATCTATTGTACCAAAAGAGAAATTATCTTCCTGACAATTTACCATCAAAAGAAGGACAAAAATGGATACTATATTTATTATTATTTTTTTCATTTTCAGTTTTTTTAATTGGATTGTTTAATGTCATCAAAGTAATAGGTATCACCAGTACCGTTAACTCCAAAATCAGGAAAAAGAATTACCCTATCGTAAGGAATACTTGTACTGAATACTCCATAAGTAGTAAGATCAAATGTCAATGTTTGCCAAGCATTAGCAACTGTTGTTAGCGCCTGAACTTCGACAAAAACAGTTGGATTTCCATTACCGTCTTTTGGTGATTTAGAATTTTCAATTTTCAATAATATTTTCGAACCCACTTTAGGCGACCAGACATTTACAGATACTTTTGTACCTTTTGAAAAGTCAATCGCGCTATCTAAATTTAGACTGGCACCTGCCCAAACCTGAGCGCCTGCCGTTTTTGTAATTTCAACAGCCTTGTTCGATAAATTAATTCCTGTTTTTTTAGGATTATTAACTACAGCTGCCGGAATTCCTGCATAATTTGCATCTCCAAAACCAATCCAAGGATATGTTAACAAACTAGATTCAAAATCTAATGGTAATACAGTTGATTGCGTCGGGTCTTTATAAAAATAAATATTATCAATAAATACTGTGCCTGCAGCCCAAGGCGTCCCTACAAATTTTAATTGGAAGATATCAGCAACTGTCAATCCTTGACTTGTAAATGCTGAAATTGGTATATCAATACTCGTCCATTGATTAGCAGTAAGGTCTTTGGTAACTGGTTTTTCACCATTTGATTTACTAATCAGAGAAGTTTCAATTTTTGCTACATCTGCAGTCCAAACATCCATATGAAGGTACTTCATACCAGAAACATTGATTGTAACACCATCAGCCAACTGAATTCCTTGGTAGCTCAATTTAATGTATTGCAACATTTTATCTCCATTTATATCAGCTTCAGCCCAGCTACTGCCTTGACCTCCTTGCCCCCAATCTGGAAAATAATTTGTTCCTGCTACATTACTGTATTTGGCACTGTAAATAGAAATCACATCTGATGCTATTCTATTTGCCGGTTCTGGCGCAGATGCAGTTGGTTTATTAATAGCCGTAACTTTAAAATCTACCGTATACTGAGTCGTTTTGATGGCAGCACTTTTGGATACTATTCGTATGGTGTATGTACCGGCATCTTTATAAACATAAGATATTGACTCTCCATTGTTGACTGCTATAGGATCTGTTTTACCAGGTTCACCAAAATACACATCATAAAACAATGCAAAATCTGCTGTAGCTTTAACATTCACTTTTTTTGAAGTTACTAAGTCGTTTTCTATTAAAACGACTAAATTTTCAGGTGATCTGAAAGAAACTACAACCTCCTGAACAACTTCGGTTCGCTTTCCATTGATTGTAGTTCCTATTATTTTTGCTTGGTAAACTCCTTCGGCATATTTATGTGTGGTAGTTTCTCCAGGATTAACATAGGCCGGTGCAACGGTAGCATCTCCAAAATAAATTTCATATCGAGTAACTCCCTCACCTCGTGGCAAAAAAGTTACATTTCCTGAATTATTTTGTGTCACTGTAGTCAAAGCTGAAATATTTGTTGGTGCACCTACTGCATCCAAATTGACTTCATTACTGTCGCTAGAACACCCCAAAAGGATTGTTAAAGCAAAAAGACTTATTATTAATTTTAATTTTTTCATAATACTGTTTTTTAATATCCAGGGTTTTGTTGCCAATTTCCGTTTGAGAATTGAATTTCTTCGATTGGAATAGGGAATAATTCATTTTTTCCAACTTTAAATCCTTCAATTTCTTGTGCTGCTTTTCCAATTCTCACTAAATCGAAGAAACGATGACCTTCGCCAACTAATTCTATCCTTCTTTCGGCCCATATAAAATCAGTTAATGCATCTCCAGATGAAGTTATTCTGTGGTTTTGATCTCCAAATGCTCTATCGCGTACCTGATTTAAATAACCTCTTGCCTTTGCATCGTCAATTTTTCCTCGGTTATAAGCTTCGGCAGCCATCAAAAGAACATCAGCATAACGTATGGCTCTATAATTATTAGGATTAGTCAAATTTCTGTCCCCTTGAGCATTTGCATTTCGTATTCTTGGAATATATTTTCTATTATAATATCCGGTATGCTCGTTCCCTTTGCTAAATGTTGCTCCTGTACTTGCAGCCCAAGCTTCAATATCCAAAATCGCCACTGCTTTTCTATTATCTCCTGCTTCAAAAGCATTTACAATTTTTTGAGTAGGAACGTTAAAGCTAAAACCTGATGTAAATAAGGTTCCTGTGTAATCTCTTGGTCCATTGAAACCTATAGCGATATTACCTTCACTACATTGGAAACATCCAAAACCAGCACCTTCAACATCTGTATATTGCACTTCAAAAACAGATTCTGCTCCGTTTTCTCCAGCATCTTCAAAAATTGAATTATAGTCTGTTACTAATGAATAAGAAGAGGTTGAAATCAAACTTTCAAAAGTAGTTGCTGCTTGTGCAAATTTGTTTTGGTACAAATAGGCTTTCCCAAGTAATGCTAAAGCAGCCCCCTTAGTAGCTCTCCCTTTTTGTGAAGCAACTGGAGCTAAATTCTGAGATGCATAAATTAAATCTGCTTCGATTGAAGCATATACATCAGCAACTGAAGAGCGTGGAATTGTTTTTTCCTCTCCAAGTTTGAATCGGGCATCTCCTTTCATTGGAATTCCACCAAACCATTTTACCAATTCAAACTGGTAATACGCTCTAAGAAAACGAGCTTCAGCAATAACTTGGCTTTTGCCTTCAAAATCTATTTTATCTTTAAATTCAAGAACATAATTAGCTCTTTGAACTCCTGCAAACATCCAATCCCATAAATTTTTAAGTTGGGCATTGACCGGAGTATGAATCATATCGTCAATTTGCTGATATCCTATAACATCAGTTGCATTTCCTCCTCCCGCAAGTGTATTATCAGAGGCAATTTCTCCCATCAAAGAATTGATAAAAGTGGATTGCAACATATCATAAGCTGCAATTAGCGCATTGTCATAATCAGTTTTAGAATTAAAATAATTCTCAGAATCGATAGAATAAACTGGATCGCGATTAACAAATTCATCCGTACAGGAAATAAATACTGTAGAAAAAATTGTGATGCTTGCTAGTGTAATAAATATGTACTTTTTCATTTTAATTCAAATTAAAAATTAATGTTTAAACCTAACAAATAGGTTCTTGGGATAGGGTAAAAACCATAATCGATTCCACCACCAATTGGCGCTCCGTTTGAAGCTCCCGGATCATACCCTTTATATTTTGTGAAAGTGTACAAGTTATTTACTCCCGTGTATAGTCTTAATTTAGTTATTCCTGCTTTTTCAGAATATTTTGAATTCAGTGTATATCCTAATTGTATATTCTGTATTCTTAAATAGGAGGCATCTTCAACAAAGTAATTAGAGAAAACAGTATTTGCCGTTGAACTTGTCGTAACTCTTGGAACTGAATTACTAGTTCCTGCTCCGGTCCATCTGTCTAAAACATATCTAAAATGATTTGCATCAGTAACATCTCTTTCATAATTTCTTACCATATCATTTCCAACAGATGCAAATGTGTATGCAGAAAAATCGAGGTTTTTATAATTTAATTGTAAGTTGAAACCCATTGTAGCATTTGGAATTGGATCACCAATATTAGTTCTGTCTTTTACATCAATTACTCCGTCTCCATTTACATCAACGTAACGTATATCACCTGGTGAAGCATTTGCGCCCAAGGCTATTTGAGAAGGATGTGCATCAACTTCTGTTTGATTTTGAAAAATTCCATCTGTTTTATATCCATAAAAATAACCTATTGGTTGCCCTACTTCCATTCTTGATGGCGCTAGTTGGCCTACGCCAAAAGATCCTCCTTCAATAAATCCTGTTCCGTTGTTTACTTCTAACACTTTATTTTTCAAAAGAGTTACATTATACCCTACACTCATAGAGAAATATTCAGATATTTTTTCTTTGTAGTCTATTGAAAATTCAACTCCAGAGTTCCTTACCGTCCCCGCGTTAACTGTTGGAGCACTTGCTCCAGGAGCAGAAGTTCCATTGATTCCTGAAACTGGAATATTCGGGATTAATAAATCTTTTCTAGTGTCAATAAAATAATCGGTTACGATTGAAAGTTTATTATTTAATAATTTCATGTCTAAACCAACATCAAATTTCTTTGCCTCTTCCCATTTCAAATCTGGATTAGGAATTTGTCCTGTGGCAGTCCCATTGACTAAAACCCCATTAAAAACATAGGTTGCTTCTCCGGATAATAAACCAACATAGCCGTTGTTAGGAATTTGATCGTTACCCAAAGTCCCATAACTTCCTCTCAATTTTAAGAAATTTATAAATTTTGAATCTCCATAGAAACCTTCGTCAGAAAGCACCCAACCTGCAGTAAAAGACGGAAAATAACCTACTTTATTCCCTGGACCAAATTTTGTTGAAGCATCACGTCTTAACATTGCAGAGAAAAGATATTTCCCTTTGTAATCATATTGCATTCTTCCGAAGTAGGAAAGTCTTCTTTCATCATAACCATAAGAACTATTCGTTTTAACATTTAATATTCCCGTTGTCAAGGAAATATCAGCATAATCCCAAGAGTTATTTGGCACATCATATCCCGTTGCAAACAAACCATTGCCCCATTCTTTGAAAATTGTATTACCAATAGTTGCCACAAAATTGTGGTTTTCAGCAATTTTTTTAGTGTAGGTTCCAAAAACGTCAAATGAATAATTATTGTCATTTACAGCTCCTTGAGAAACAGAACTTCTTGCTACATCAAATACTTTTCCACCATAATTAACTTGTTTAGCAAAACTTCTTGATTTACTGTTAGAAGTATTGAATCCCATGTTACTGGAAACTACAAATCCTTTAAAAAGTTTATACTCTAAACCAAAATTTCCATTTAATTTTTTGAAATTATAATCGTTGTAAGTATTTGCAATCTGAGCCAATGGATTGATAATTTCTATCCCTAAACCTGTAGTAGGAGCTAAGGTAAAATCCCCATTAGCATCATAAGGACTAAGAGTTGAAGGAATATTCAGTGCATTAAAAAGAACTGAAGCTAAGCCATTCTCGTTCAAAGATTTTCTATCAAAATAAGTATAGATAACATTTGTTTTTAATTTCAATTTATCAGTTACGTCCGCTCCTAAAGATATTCTGGCCGTATTTCTTAAAAAACCTGATTTACTTTGACCTACAATTCCTTCTTGATCTAAATGAGACCCACTTACTGCATAAGTAACTTTGTCTGAACCACCAGAAATTGACATATCATGGCTAATA
Source organism: Flavobacterium sp. 83 (assembly GCF_000744835.1). Lineage (NCBI taxonomy): Bacteria > Pseudomonadati > Bacteroidota > Flavobacteriia > Flavobacteriales > Flavobacteriaceae > Flavobacterium > Flavobacterium sp. 83. Next base: position 2,142,582 of record NZ_JQMS01000001.1, on the reverse strand, counting down.
ATAGGAACTCCTGTACTGAAAACTTCATTCTGCCAATTCGTCCCTTTTCCAAAACCTGTTGCATTGGGGTAAGGAAGTGCTTTTCCGCCATTAGCATAACTTTCATTTAATAATAAAGCATATTCGGTTGCATTCAATGTTGGTAGAGTTCTGGAAGTTTCCTGAAATCCAGTATACGAATTTATCGATATTTTAGCTTTAGCATTCTTTTTCCCTGATTTAGTAGTGATTAAAATAACGCCATTAGCACCAATAGTTCCATAAATAGCAGCTTGAGCGTCTTTTAAGACAGTAATCGATTCTACATCATTAGGATTTAACAAACTCAATTCACCAACATATCCATCTATAATAGTGGTTGGTCTATTTTCACCATTTGTAGCAATACCTCTAATACGTATGTCTAATGCTGCACCAGGAGCTCCTGAAGTTGTTGTTACATTTACTCCAGAAACGGTTCCTTGTAAAGCTTGTTCAATTTTTACAGGTTTCAGAATTTCTAACGTTTTACTGTCAACAACTGAAACAGCACCAGTAACTTCTCTTTTCTTTTGACTACCATAACCTATTACAACAACTTCATCTAAAACTTTAGAATCTGCTTGCAATGAGATTGTAATATTTGTAGTACTTGATGTAACTTTATATTCAAAATTTTTAAATCCTAAATAAGAAAAAACTAGCGTCGATCCAGATGAAATTCCTTTTAGGGAAAATTTACCATCCATATCTGTTGCTGTTCCTTTAGTAGTATTCTTAATTTGAATATTAACACTAGGTATTGGTAAACCAGAACCTGCTTCTTTTACAACACCTCCTACATCATACCCCTGGGCATGAGCAAAAGCCGAGAGAAAAAGAAAAATAATTAATAGATAGTTTGACTTCATAATTTATGTTTTTTGTGAAATATAAATTTAGAAGTAAGAAGTAATAATAAATTAAAAGTAACCTCAACAAAAAACATACACTGCAAAAAAAAGCGTGTTAATTTTATAATAGTTAAAAAAAGGCAAGAATTTAGGATAAAATTAAGAGTATCGTATTTCCTTTAAATTATAAAAAAAAGTAACGAAAACGTAAATGTTGTGGCAATGTATAGTTATTCTCTTATGGTTTATGAAAAACTATACAGCCAAAATATACTCAACAAGACCTTGTTCATGCGACAAATCCATCTTTTTACGCAAACGATATCTTTTTATTTCAACACTACGTACTGAAATATTCAATAATGGAGCTACTTCTTTTGAAGAAAGATTCAGCCTCAAATAAGCACAAAGTCTCAAGTCGTTTGGAGTCAATAAAGGATGCGCTATTTTTATTTTCTTTAGAAAGTCTTTATCTGCGTTATCAAAAGCTTCCTTAAAAACACTCCAAGTATCATCCTCAGTAATGTTTTTATTAATGGTAGATATAACTGATTTAATATTTCGGTTTCCATCATCAGTAGTTTTCTTTAAATCCTCTTTGATAAAGGCTAACAATTCATTTTTACTATTTAAACTCATTGTAGAAACAGCTAATTCTCTGCTTTTAGTATCCACATCCTGAGAAAGCTGCTCGTTCCTTACTCTCATTATCTCTTGCTCATTTTCGAGCTCTTTAATTTCCAATAAAAGATTATTTTCCTCAATGAGTTTTTCTTTTTGTTTTTGGTAATAATCTTTATAGGTTTTGTGTATAAATCGTGCTAAAACAAGACTCAAAATTATATATATCAAAATAGCCAAATTTGTTTCATACCAAGGTTTTAGTATCGAAAAGGAATAAGTGGCAGTATTTTCCAGAACTGAATTTGAAAATTTAGACCTCACTTTAAACACATAATCTCCTGGAGGTAAGTTTTTAAAATTTACAGTTGTCTTTGCACTCCATTCACTCCAATCATCTTGAAATCCTTCCAACAAATACTGATATTCAGCATTAATGTATTTATTAAATTCTGGAACCGTATAATTGAATGTTATATTATTTTGATCATATTTAAAAGTTCCTGCTTCCTGAATAGAAGTATCTTGAGAACTTTCATTCAACTTATTTATTGCAATATTTGAGATAGAAACCTTATAATTTTTAAAACTCAAATCATTAATATTCATGGTATAATACCCATCAGTCGTTCCAATAAGATAATCAGAATTTGAGATTTGAGTTATATTTTCAAATCCCGACATGGAATTAGTCAAAGAAGCAGGAATAGGAATTACGTTTTGTTTTAGTTGGTTACTCAATTTGCTTAATGAGAAATAATGAATATAATTTTTAGAAAACAACCATATTTTATTCGAATTATCAACTATCAATTTACCTGATGTATATTCATCTTTTTCAAAAACTGAACTCAACAAACTATCCTTTACAAATTGTTTTGTTTTATTATTCAACTTGAAAATACCGTCTTTACAGGCATAGTAAATCGTATTATTAAATTTTGTTAAGCTGGCGTTTTTCCCTTTTTTTGGCTGTTCATACGTAGTAAAAGGCTCAGTTTTCATCAATTTATCATCCAATAGTAATCTAAAAACCCCTTTGTATTCATGACTCACATATACCTCAAATGAATTAGTAATTTCAAAATATCTTGCAGAATAATCAAACCCAGTTATTTTATTTCTAAAACGCCACTGATTATTAACCTTTTCTAATACTGAAATTCCAGAATAATTTCCTTGAAGCAAAAGGTCTTTCCTGTTAGGGACAGTTTCAAATTTCCAAGTGCCTGATTTTGGAAATATATTTCTTGCAGTAACATTTTCTATAACAAATGTCCCTGAATCATGACCACAAAACAACGTCCCTTCGTATTCAAATAAAGACCAAACTTGACCTTTTGTACCATTTATAAATTTAAACCCTTCGTCGCTTTGATAATCTTTATAAAACAATCCTTGGTTTGTTCCAATATATACTTTTCCATTAAACAATTTAGAAGTATATACTGTTCCTAAAATGCCGGTATCATCAACATAGTTTTTAATAGGTGACTGAAGATTTATACAATTAATACCGTTATCCAGACCTACCCATAGATTTTTATCTGCATCTTCAAAAAGAGATAAAGCAGTATTATTACTCAATCCTTTATTTTGAGAAATATGATACTTCATTTTACCTTCTTTTGTCAATATATAAATACCATTGGATACTGTACCAATAGCGAAGCTTCCATCAGAAAGTAATTGACTGCTGTAAACACTATTAGCCATCATCTCCAAATCAGCATCAGTTGAGAACTTAGAGAGATTTGTTTCTATTAGTTTATAGAAACCATTCAATTGCGTTTGAATTAGTAGCCCTTCATCGGTACCAAAGACATTGACAATTCTATTACTTTTTAAAATTGGATTATTAGAAACCAATCGGGCTTTTCCACTTTCAATTTCAAAAAGACCTTCGTTAATAGTTTGAAAATATATCGAGTTTTTGGTTCTGAAAGATTTGGTAATTTTATTATTAGGTGCAATTATTTTAAAATTCCTTGTTTTGGTATCATATATATATATTCTGTCCAATGATTGAAAAATCACCCATTGATCGTAATTTAATATGTTCCAAAACTGTTCATCATCTAAAATATATTTTTTTATAGTATTACTAAGGGAAGTATATTTTAGCTTGCCATTGGCCAGCCTGTTCCAAAAACCAAATTCCATATAACTACCTGTGTAGACTTTATTTCCAATAACTTTTACGGAACGTAATATGGTTTCGTTTGGTGATGGATACAATTCCCAATAAGATCCATTGAACTCTAAAAGTCCTTCATTATTAGCAAAGAAAACATAATGTTGTTGGTCTTGTGATATCATCCAATTTTGATTCCCTGCTCCATAACTAGTTGGCGCATATTTTACAATTGGAGGTAACTCTTGTGAAAAAACAGAGGAACATATCAAAAAGACTACAATACAAAATTTGCTTCTCATTTGGAAAATGGTATTAATTCATTGTAAAACTAGAACTAAAAAGATAAAATTTTTATCAAAATAAAATATTTTAACTATACAATCATAAAAAACAATATTATGTGCTTACTTTTCAAATTCAAACTCATTTTTACTAACTTAAATTTGTGATTTGTTCAACCCCATTTCTCCGATGAAAATTGATTACTTTTGTGAAAATTAATTGTTTTTATGCAAGTTGACCTTTCTAAATTAGATCCTAAGAAAAATATTATTATCAAAGGCGCACAAGTACATAACTTGAAAAATGTAGATGTTGCGATTCCTCGAAATAAATTAGTTGTGATTACCGGGCTTTCGGGTTCTGGAAAATCAAGTTTAGCATTTGATACTTTATATGCCGAAGGGCAACGCCGTTATGTAGAAAGTTTATCCTCGTATGCGCGTCAGTTTCTTGGCCGTTTAGACAAACCAAAAGTAGAATATATAAAAGGAATCGCGCCTGCAATTGCTATTGAACAAAAAGTAAACACAACAAATGCCCGTTCTACAGTAGGAACTTCAACAGAAATTTACGATTATATAAAATTACTTTTTGCTAGAATCGGTAGAACATATTCTCCGGTTTCTGGACGAGAAGTCAAGAAAAATACGGTTACTGATGTGGTTACCGATGTAAAAAGTTTTGACATTGACAGCAAATGGTTACTTCTCGCTCCTATTCAATTAGAAGAAGGCAGGAAACTAGAAGACAAATTAAAAGTGCTTTTACAACAAGGATTTGCCAGAATCTTAGTTAATAATGAAATGGTTCGTTTAGACGACTTACCGGAATCACTAGATAAAAAAGAAATCTTTTTAATAATTGACCGAATTGTAGTAAAAGAGGAAGAAGAGTTCTATAATCGCCTTGCCGATGCGGTACAGACTGCCTTTTTTGAAGGAAAAGGAATTTGTCATTTGCAAGAATTAAATTCAGATAAAAGATATTCTTATTCCAATAATTTTGAACTCGATGGGATCACCTTCTTGGAACCAAATGTTCATTTATTCAGTTTTAATAATCCTTATGGGGCTTGTCCTGTATGCGAAGGTTATGGTAATATAATAGGAATTGATGCCGAATTAGTAGTTCCTAACACCACTTTATCGGTATTTGAGAATGCAATTTTCCCATGGAGAGGTGATAGTATGAGCTGGTTTCGAGATGAATTAGTAAATAATGCTTATAAATTTGATTTTCCTATTCACAAACCTTTTTATCAGTTATCAGAAGATCAAAAAGAATTAATTTGGAATGGAAACAACTATTTCCAAGGTTTGAATGATTTCTTTAAAGAATTAGAAGAAAAAAATTATAAAATTCAAAACCGTGTGATGCTTTCTCGTTACCGCGGAAAAACTAAATGTCATTCTTGTAAAGGAAAACGCTTGCGAATAGAAGCTTCTTACGTAAAAATTAATAACAAAACCGTTTCGGATTTAGTTGATTTACCTATTAAACATTTGGTTACTTTTTTTGAAAGTATTGACTTAGATGTTTATGAAATACAAATTGCAAAACGACTATTATTGGAAATCAATAATAGATTATCGTTTTTAACCGAAGTTGGATTGGATTATCTTACTTTAAATAGAAATTCAGCAACACTTTCCGGTGGTGAATCGCAACGTATCAATTTAGCAACCTCATTAGGAAGCAGCTTAGTTGGTTCCATGTATATCTTGGACGAACCCAGTATTGGTTTACACCCAAAAGATACGGAACGATTGATAAAAGTATTATTATCGTTACGAGATTTAGGCAATACTGTAATTGTGGTCGAACATGATGAAGACATTATGAAAGCAGCTGATATGATTATAGATATTGGTCCTGAGGCAGGAACTTTAGGTGGGAATTTAGTCGCTCAGGGTACTTATGATGAAATCCTAAAATCGACTTCACTTACAGCAAAATACCTCAATGGAGATTTAGAAATTTCCGTTCCTAAAAAACGAAGACCTTTCAAGAATTTTATAGAAATAAAAGGTGCTAGAGAAAACAATCTGCAAAATATTGATGTCACTTTTCCTTTGGACGTCTTGACAGTAATAACGGGAGTTTCAGGAAGTGGAAAAAGTACGCTTGTAAAGAAAATTTTGTTTCCTGCTATGCAAAAAAAACTCGAAAATACAGGCGAAAAAGCGGGTCAATTTACGGAAATGACGGGTTCCTTTTCCCAAATCAAACATATTGAATACGTAGATCAAAACCCAATTGGAAGGAGTTCCCGTTCTAATCCAGTAACTTATATAAAGGCTTACGACGACATCAGGGAATTATATGCCAAGGAAAAATTATCAAAAATAAGAGGCTATCAAGCTAAACATTTTTCTTTCAATGTTGATGGAGGAAGGTGTGAAACCTGTAAAGGAGAAGGTTCTATTAATGTAGAAATGGTTTTTATGGCTGATGTACAGTTGCCTTGTGAAACCTGTAGCGGAAAACGATTTAAGAAAGAAGTCTTAGAAGTTGCTTTTGAGGGTAAAAATATAAACGATATCCTTACTATGACTATTGATGATGCAATTGCGTTTTTCATAGCTAATAAACAAGCTAAAATTACTCAAAAACTACAACCTTTACAAGATGTTGGTTTGGGATATGTACAATTAGGACAATCGTCTTCTACTCTTTCCGGCGGCGAGGCACAACGTATAAAACTAGCTTCATTTTTAGTAAAAGGAGCTACAAAGGACAAAGCTCTTTTTGTTTTTGACGAACCTACAACGGGATTGCATTTTCATGACATTAAGAAACTAATGACTTCATTTGATGCTTTGATAGAAAAAGGCCATTCAATTATTGTAATTGAACATAATCTTGATCTTATAAAATGTGCGGACTGGATTATTGACTTAGGACCTGAAGGAGGAGAAAACGGAGGCCAGTTATTAGCTGTAGGAACGCCCGAAGAAATTGTAAAATTAAAAAAATCAATTACTGGAATATACCTAAAGGAAAAATTATAAAAATCTATTCCGAATAGCATTTTTCCTCAAAGGTATTGCCATCCTCATCGATTGCTACCAATATCTTTTTTTCTTTAGAAGTTACATAAGTCAAATAAACCCAAGCTATAGACCATAATCCTAAAGTCAGACAAAAAAGTAAAAAATTGAAAGTATGATCTACTTCTTTTCCGCCTTTTGATAAAACTGCAAAAGGTAATTTATCATTTCTTTCTGTAACAATAAATCCATCATGAATTTTATTAGCAATGATATTTGAAAATTTTTGTAAATTTTCTTCGTTAGTCATATGGTTAATTTTCATAATTTTTCTTTTTATTATTAGCCAATTAATCCTTTATACTTCCAATTAATTAATTCAAATAATTAATTCAAAATTAAGAGTTCAATCTAATTTGCACAATACCCACTTTTAGTGATATTTGCCCAAAAACTAAACCCCGAAATTTCATATTTTAACTATCAAAACACAAGACAAATGTATTTTAAAAAAGGTGTTGAAACATTATAAAATATTTGGGTAAACTTATAAAATTCACAGTATTTAAAACTAAATCCTTTCTAAATTAGAAAATTAGTAACGTGAAAGTTTTGCGGAAAATGGAAAAATTGTAATAAAAGGCTTAAAAAGCAAAAAAATAATTCAAGTATGATCTGGTTAATCTTATAAAAAAATACTACCCGCAGATTGCTAATTCTGTATTCAAATCATTTATATACTGAAGAGTTTCCTTCTATTGAATCGTTTATTTTAAAACAAAAAGAAATCTTGGCTTATTATATATTTATTTTTAACTTTTTCAAAACAGTATCAAGAACTTGATTAATTTCAGCTGAAACAACAAATTTATAATTAAGATAAACGTATAAAACCGTAACCAAAAGAGATTTTAATCCTATGGCAATAATTGGATTTAAAGGAAATTCCCAAAAATAAAACAACAAAAACAAAGCAAAAGTAATTGCCATAGAATGTACTGTTTGGTCCGTGAATGGAAACAGATTCAACCGTTTGACCACAAAGAGTAATTTAGCTAAACTATACAACGTAATTGATAATAAAGTGGCAAATGCAGATCCGATAATTCCATATATTGGAATAAAAATCATATTCAATCCCACTGTCAAAATCACTAAAAAAACACCTAAAAACAATACGGCTCTATAGTATTTTGTATTAAATATTATCGCATTATTATTGCCTAGCATCAAATCAAAATATTTAGAAATTCCAATCATAAAAACAACCAAAATACCGCCACTATATTCTTTTGGCACCATTTCATACAATTGATTGATATTGACAAAAATGCATAACATTACAAAACCACCCACAATTTGCAAATTAATTGATGTTTTTTTATACAAACTATTGAGTTCGTCGTGTTTATTCTCATGCATTAGCTTTGCCGTAATGGGATAAACTATTTGATGCATGGCACGACTAGGAACTGAAATGACTAAAGCTATATAAGTAGCAACCGAATAATAGGCAATATTCTCGATCTTCATATACTGATTCAAAATGATTTTGTCGCCATCTAAAAGTAAATTAGCTACACTCCCAGATAAAATAATATAAAAAGTATATTCCATTATCCCTTTTACATTGTGGGGAATTGAGAATTGAAAAACTGGTCTTTTTATATAAAATGCATACAGCATGGTAACAATAAAAGCTAAAAAATAAAGACCCGCCGTGATGTAAACAAAATCAACAACAGTTATCCAACGAAAGTAAACCCCAACCAATACAAATAAAGAAAATAAACGCAGACCAACTTCCTTTATAAAATTGCCAAAAACAGAAAACATATGCACTCTTGCCCAAGCATAAAATATTTCAAAATAGGCCATACACAAGCCTGTAAAAGGGATAAGCCAAATAAAATCTTTAACGACAGCATTTTTCTTAGAAATAAAAAATGAAATCTCATCAAAGAAAAAGAATCCAATTATTCCCAAGGGAATACACATTAATAATGGAAATAATATTGTAAAAGACAGGAATTGTGACCGTTCTTCCTCAGTTTCATATTGTGCATAAAACTTCACCAGGGTGTTTTGCATTCCGATCGCAAATAAAGGCATAATAACATTTGCAGCCGAAAGAACATAATTCGTCAACGCATAATAGGTGGCTCCAAGAAAAACAGGATATAAATAAAGTGTATTTATCGCCCCAATTCCAAAACCGATATATGTTATTATTGTATTCTTTAAAGACTGATTTAATACGATTCCCATTTTAGGAGTTTAAAGTTTAAAGGTGTAAAAAGACCGCTCTTTTAATTAATCAATTGTGCTAATTCTTTGGTAAGATTCTTTCTGGAATATTTTTGCAAACCCACTCCATTAGATTGTAATTTCCCCATCAAAAATTGATTATAAAAGTCCAAAATTACACTTTTTAGCTTCACTTTATCAGAATAATCAAAAAACACACCTGTATTGGTTTCAGTTATAATTTCGGCAAAATCAGAACCGTTTGGTCCAATCGCTATAATAGGTCTGTTAGAAACCATATATTCGAATAATTTTCCTGGAATAATACTTTTTGTATCTTGAGAATCTATTTCAATAAGCAATAAAACCTGTGATTTTCTTTGATGTGCAATTGCATCGGTATGGGAAACGTAGCCTAAATTATTCAAATATGCATTCAAACCAAATTGGTTGATAGTTTCCAATACTTCCTGACTAACAGCACCAATTAACTTTATTTCTAAATTGGATTTAAAATCTGGAATTTCTTCAAGCAATTCAACCAAACTCTCCCATAGAATCAAAGGATTCCTTTCGGAAAGAAATGAACCTATATGTGCCAGACTAAATTTAGAATCCAAAGTTTGTTTTTCAACATTCTCTGTATCATAACCATTCGTTATAACAGCAATTGGTTTATTTGTAATAGCTTCAAATTCGGTTTTGGTAGTTTTACTGGTTACTATAATTGTATCGGCAGTATTCAAAACCTGATGTTCTAATTTCTTGTGCTTTTTGGCAGCATAATTAGATAATCGTAACGATTTATGATACCCAATTGTGGTCCATGGATCTCTGAAATCAGCAAACCATTTTAAATTTAATTTTTGCTTTAATTCTAATCCTATAAGATGCAAACTATGCGGCGGTCCAGAAGTAATAATGATATCAATATTATTTTCTTGAATATATTTTTCTAAATAAGCAACCGATGGTTTTACCCAAAAAACACGGGCATCCGGAATAAAAAGATTCCCGCGAATCCAAAGGAAAGTTTTATCAAGAAAACTTTGTTTCTTCTTATTAGGAATAATTCCCGAACTGATTTTTTTTGTTTTATTTTTCGAAAAAAACGAAGCCAATTGATAGGGCTCAAAAATGGGTAGTTTTAGAACTATCGCTTTATCCGAAACTTCTTTTACTAAATTTTCATCGACAATTGGATACGTTGGATTCTCTGGAATATACACAATAGGCTGAATTCCAAAATCAGGTAAATATTTAACAAACTTAAGCCAACGTTGCACGCCTGGCCCTCCAGCTGGTGGCCAATAGTAGCTGATTATTAAGATTTTCTTTGGTTCCAAGTGTAAGGCTTAAGGTTATTGTACTAATTAAAATTCTAATCTTAAATTGTTAATCAATACTTTTAAATCCTTTTTTCCTTTCGAAATAAATTCCACCAATTAAAAGGAACAGCATTCCTATTGCGCTAAATAATGCAATTGTACTTCCTGTTTTTATAACTTGTGGTTCGAACTTGAATTCAACAGTATGTTTTCCTGCAGGAATGACAAGTGCACGTAGCGTATAATCAGCTCTTATGTGTGGAGTTACTTTACCATCGATATATGCATTCCAACCTTTTCCATAATAAATTTCAGAGAAAACGGCTAAACCTTCATTACTATTGTTCGAAGTATATTTTAAATCATTGGGTTTGTATGAATCCAAAGTTATTGTTGCCGAACTGTCTTTGGCGAAAGCCTTATTTTTAATTTCAAATTCCTTTTCATTAACAACCGCTACATTTTTAGAATCAAATTTGTCCAATGCTTTCATTTCTTCATCAGTGGAAGGAACTGATTTTACCTGATTCACAAACCAAGCGTTTCCATTAACATTAGGATTTTGAGTTGGGATAGAATTGCCTGTGGTATCTTTTTGAATTACATACTTAACGTTAAGCATATTAAGAATTTCCATGTTGTTTTTGGCAATTTGGTAATCAATTAATTGCTGCATTCTTTGAGGTCTTACAGCACTATAACCACCTATCGATTTATGAAAATAAGAAGTTCTGGCACCTAATAAATCTCCTACTTCAAAAACTCTGTAATTAGTAGTGTCTTTTAGGATTTGGGTATCTGCAGGAGTTTCCTGAAAAGGCACTTCCACCTCTCTTCCGTTGACAAAATCTTTCCCTGAAACATATTTTTTATCGACAAAAAACAAATCGAAAATCATTAAAATCCCCACCAAAATGATAGCCGTATTCTGAGCAAATTTATTTTTTATAAACAACCACAAAACTCCGGCTGAAAGCAAAATAAAGAAAGCAGAACGCAATAAATCTGCTGAATATAAACTTTTCCTGTCTTCTTTGAGTGCGTTTATGAAATCCAGTCCATAATTTTGCAAATAATACTCGTCACTACCACCTGAAAAACTAAACAGACTTTTACACAAGAACAAAATCAAAATCACTCCCAAACTAAAAACACCAGTTTCTAATAATGCTTTTTCCTGCTGTTTTGGAATCGTTTTATCTAATTTGAAAAAAGATTGTAATCCCATAATAGCAAGAACCGGAAAGCATAACTCTAAAACTACTTGTATCGAGGAAACTGCTCTAAACTTATCATACATGGGAACATAATCAATAAAAAAGTCCGTCAAAGCAGGGAAATTTTTACCCCAAGAAAGCACTAATGCCACAAGTGCTCCCGAAAGAAATACATATTTAATTTTTCGTTTGTCTATAAACAAAGCCAAGATTCCTAAAAAGAAAACTACAGCTCCAATATAAGCAGGTGCAGCTACAATAGGTTGATCTCCCCAATACGTAGGCATCCCCGAAACAAAATCGTTAGCCTGAGCTTCCGGTACACCTTTACCAATCATAAAGTTATACATTTCGCTATCTTGACCTAACGCTTCATGATTTGAACCTCCAAAAAGTCTTGGTGCAATAAGATTGAAACTTTCAGCTATTCCATAACTGTATTCTGTGATATAATCGTGCGTCATCGCACTATTGCTGGTCGTTTTAGACCCGTCTGAATTAAAGGTTAATTCGCTTTTACCTCGAATACTAAAATTAGTATACTCGGCTGTAGCCAATAAATTAGTCGCATTGGCACCCAAAGCAAAAATACCGGCAACCGCCAAAACACCAAAAGAATACAGCAGTGATTTATATTCCTTCTCTTTTATTGCCTGATAAATAAAATAACTAGAAAGGATTAATAAGAAAATCAACAAATAATATGTCATTTGAAAGTGGTTGGCATTAATTTCTAATGCCACGGCAAACATCGTCAATAAACCGCCTGAAATGTATTTTTTTCGAAAAACTAAAATAAAACCGGCAACAACGAGCGGCATATAAGCAATTGCATGCGCTTTCGCATTATGTCCAACACCAAGTATAATAATCAAATAAGTAGAAAAACCAAAAGCCAATGCACCGAAAAAGGCTTTCAAAGGATCTATTTTCAATACTAACATTAACCCATAAAAACCAAGAAAGTATAGAAATAAATAATCGGCAGGACGCGGTAAAAACCGTAAGGCATCATCAATTTTTCCAATGTAATCATGAGGATAATTAGCACCAAGCTGATAGGTTGGCATCCCTCCAAAAGCGGAGTTTGTCCAATAAGGTTCCACATGATCTGAGGCTCTAAAATCATTTTGCTCCTTTGCCATTCCGGTGTATTGAGCAATATCCGATTGGGAAATTTGTTTTCCTTGCAATACAGGATAAAAATAGATTAAAGATGTAAGCACAAAACCAAGTATGGCCAGTGCATGCGGATAGAACTTATTTATTATTTTCAATTTTTGAAAGTTTGGTTTAAAGTAATGAGATCTTAGTTTTACGGCAAATTTAATCTATTTCTTCGTAATCGACATAATCTCCTACTTTTTTGGTTTCACGAGGATTTTTGGCATTCGCAGCATTGTAAATCACTTCGTCTTTACTTTGCGTAGTTTTCCAAGAATTATCTTGTGAATATTGTTGTTGTTGCTGAAAATTTTGTCCCGCTTTCTCTACTACTTTCTTAACTAATAAAGGCAAGAATAACTTTGCCAAAAATTTAAAAATGTAATAGAAAGCCAGAATATAAAATATCGTTTCTATAAAACCTGTAAAAGAAGCTGTTTGCATAATCAAATATTTTTTACAAAATTAACAAATCCAACATTCAAAATTAAAATATCATTCTTAAATAAATAATAAAATATAGTACATTTGAAAAGCGTTATTACTTTTTAACCCAAAAAAAATAATATGTTCAAAATCAAAATCTTATTTTTAGGAGTTCTTTTTATGATTCCGATTATTCATTATGGACAGCATACGGATCAAATAAACTCTAACAGACCCGGTGAAACCATGTCGGCTTTTGCAGTTGGAAAATCAGTAATTCAAATAGAAACAGGTATTTACGGCATTAAAGAAAAACATAATTTATTGAATTATGATGCCAATGGTTTTGGGATTGATGCTACATTAAGATGGGGATTGTTCATGGAAAAATTAGAATTGATTGCCGATTTACAATACCAAAACGAAAAATTCACAACACTATTCAATAATACGAATCGATCTGCTTTGAAACAAACGGTTTTGGGAGCTAAATATCTAATTTACGATCCTTTTAAAAATTACGAAAAAAAAATAAATGTGTATAGTTGGAAAGCCAACCATGCTTTCAATTGGCACCAGTTAATACCAGCAGTTTCCGTATTTGCAGGAGCTAATTTTACAATGGCAGATAATCCGTATTCATTTACTCCAAAATCCAGTATATCCCCAAAAATCATGTTGATTACACAAAACCATTTAGGCGACGGAACTTGGGTTTTTGTAACGAATATCATAGCTGATTATATATCGACTGATTATCCTAGTTATGGCTACGTATTAACCTTAACAAAAGGACTCAATGATAAATGGTCTGGTTTTGTAGAAAATCAAGGCTTCAAAAGTGATTTTTACAGTGATGCAATTGTTCGTGGAGGCGCTGCATATTTATTAAACAAAGACATGCAAATTGATGCTTCAATAAGTACTAATTTCAAAGATACGCCGTCAGTCCTTTATGGTGGAGTTGGTTTTTCATGGCGTTATGATGCCAATTATCAGGAAGTGCGAATGAGTATTGATAGCGGAGGCGATAAAAAATCGAAATCAGTAAAAAAAGTAGAAAAGAAAAATAAAAAACGCAAAGACGAAATAGAAAACACGCAATAAAAAGAATAATGATTACAATAAAAGAAGCTACAACAAAAAAGGAGTTAACGGATTATATTAAATTTCCTTTTTCCTTATACAAAAACAATAAATACTGGGTTCCGCCAATCATTGCGGATGAATTAGAAACCTTTGACAAAACTAAAAATCCTGCTTTCGAAAATGCCGAAGCCTACTTTTATATTGCTTACAAAGGCAACGAAATTGTAGGTCGAATAGCTGCCATAATCAATTGGAGCGAAGTAAACGATCAGCAAAAAAAGAAAGTTCGTTTTGGTTGGTTTGATGTAATTGATGATATCGAAGTAACCAAAGCGCTTTTAGAAAAAGTATATGAATTAGGTCGAAAAAACAATTTAGAACACGTTGAAGGCCCGATGGGATTTTCTAATTTAGATAAAGTAGGCGTTTTGACGGAAGGTTTTGACGAAATAGGAACCATGATTACTTGGTATAATCATCCGTATTACGCCAGTCATTTTGAGCAATTGGGATATAGCGTAGAAAAAAAATACCTAGAAAGTAAATTCCCTTTCGAAAACGTAAAACTGGAATTTTTTGAAAAGGCAAATGATTTGGTAAAAAGAAGATACCAGTTAAGTCCGCTTAATTTCAAAACTACTAAAGAAGTTATGCCACATGTAGATAAAATGTTTGATTTATTCAACGAATCTTATGCTTCTTTATCATCTTTTGTAGCTATTTCTGATATTCAAAAAGAGTATTTCAAGAAAAAATACATCAGTTTTATCAATCCAGAATTCATCAAATTTGTAGAAGACAAAGACCATAATATTGTTGCTTTTAGCATTGTGATGCCTTCATTTTCGGAAGCATTGCAAAAATCAAAAGGAAAATTATTCCCATTTGGATTCCTTCATTTGCTGAAAGCCAAAAACCAAAGTAAGGATATGATTTTCTATCTGATTGGTGTACATCCTAATTACCAAAACAAAGCGGTTACAGCAATAATTTTTAACGAATATTACCATACTTTCAAAGAAAAAGGGGTAGTGAATTGCTTCAGAACTCCTGAATTAGCAGATAACCTTGCCATTCATAACTTGTGGAAACATTTTAACCCTGTAGTGCATAAACGTAGATGTACTTTTATAAAGAATTTGTAGTATTTTAGATATTGTACTAAAAACTAAAAAATCCATTAACTTAGGCTAATGGATTTTTTTAGTTTTAAATAGTTTCACTTTAAAAGTGACGCTACATTTTACAATCTACTTTGGACAAAACGATGTTCCCGTCAAATTTTAATTGTTTCGTGTCTTTAAAAGTTACTTTTCCCTTATTATCATCTACAACATCACCAAAGCCTTCCACATACGCATTTCCTTTTTTCAAAAAGACGACTTGACGAACTGTGGCAAGACCTTCGGACATAAAAGCATAATCTGCAAAAAGCGTATCTCCTTTTATTTTTCCAATTAATGTTCCAAAGCTTTTATCTTTTTCATAGAAATTATAACTCAATTTCCCCGAAGTCAATTGTTCTCCCTTTATATTCAAAGTCATTGCAATCGTATCCTTTTTTATAATTGCGCTATAACATTCTTCGGATACAGGTTCTTCAACAGTTATTTTTTCTGATGCAGCCGGAGCCCCTTCTTTTTCTTTTTTACAAGAAATTAGGACACTCATAAAAACGACACCTAATACAATTACTTTTTTCATACACTTTAAATTTTAAGTTGTATAAATATAGTCTTTATTGGTCCGATAGATTTCAAAAAAAAATCCATCAACAAAAGCTAATGGATTTTTTATAAACTGAAAATTATAATAATTTTAATAACTAAGCATCTAAATCTACTGTAGTTTGTGCTGCAATTTCTTTGTAAGTACCGTTTACTAATTTTTCACGAATAGCTTCAAAAGCTGTTAGTGTTTCGTCAATATCTGACAAAGTGTGAGGTGCAGTAGGAATAACACGCAATAAAATCATTCCTTTTGGAATAACTGGATAAATTACTATTGACAAGAAAATACCATAATTCTCTCTTAAGTCATTTACCATTACCATCGCTTCTGGCACGCTTCCTTCCAAATAAACTGGTGTAACGCAAGTATTGGTATCACCAATATTAAATCCTTTGCTTCTCAAACCATTTTGCAAAGCATTTACATTCTCCCAAAGTTTGTCTTTCAATCCTGGGTTATCACGCAACAATTGCAAACGTTTCAAAGAACCAATAGTTTGAATCATTGGCAATGCTTTCGCAAACATTTGAGAACGCAAATTGTATTTTAAATAATCGATAATGTCTTTATCGGCAGCCACAAAAGCACCAATATTCGCCATTGATTTGGCAAAAGTTGAGAAATAAACATCAATTCCATCTTGGCAACCTTGCTCCTCACCTGCTCCAGCTCCTGTTTTACCAAGAGTACCAAAACCGTGAGCATCATCAACCAAAAGACGGAAATTGTATTTCTTTTTCATTTCTACAATCTCCTTCAACTTTCCTTGCTGTCCACGCATCCCAAAAACACCTTCAGTAATAAAAAGGATTCCTCCTCCTTGTTCAGCAGCTAATTTTGTGGCACGTTGCAGGTTTTTCTCCATACTTTCAATGTCGTTGTGCTTATAAGTAAAACGTTTTCCGCTATGCAAACGAACACCGTCAATAATACAAGCATGTCCATCTACATCATACACAATAACGTCATTTCTAGTCACCAAAGCATCAATGATAGAAACCATTCCTTGGTAACCAAAATTCAATAAATAAGCCGATTCTTTCATAACAAAAGCAGCTAATTCATTCTCTAATTGTTCGTGGTATTTAGTGTGACCTGACATCATACGAGCACCCATTGGAGCAGCTGCACCAAATTCTAAAGCTGCATCCGCATCTGCTTTACGCACTTCAGGGTGATTTGCAAGACCTAAATAGTCATTTAAACTCCAGTTCAAAACCTCTTTTCCTTGAAATTTCATTCTTGGGCCTAAATCTCCTTCTAATTTTGGAAATACAAAATATCCTTCTGCTTGTGAAGCCCATTTTCCTAATGGTCCTTTATTGTTTTGAATCCTTTCGAATAAATCTTTTACCATAATATATTAAGTAATAATTTTAATTTTAAGAAGTTGCAAAAATAATTATTTAAATTTTATAATGGTATTGAAAGTAAATTTATTTTTCAGGAGCTATTTCCTGCTCTACACTATATCTTTTGTGCCGCCAAAGAAGATTGCTTAGTTCCTAGCAATGACGGCACAAAAGGATGCCGTTTCGATCAGGGCTAAAAAGCGTATTCATCAATAAACTTTGTATATTTGAATAAATATTTCAACATTAGAAATTTATGTCCCAAGATACAAAAGAATTAAAACTAGCCGTTCTCATTGATGCTGACAACGTCCCATACAGCAATGTAAAAGGAATGATGGAAGAAATAGCCAAATTTGGAACACCAACCACCAAACGTATTTATGCCGATTGGACCAAACCGAATGCCGGAGGATGGAAAAGTGTTTTACTGGAACATGCTATCACGCCTATTCAACAATACAGTTACACCGTAGGTAAAAACTCATCGGATTCAGCGATGATTATTGACGCTATGGATTTATTGTATTCAGATAAAGTGGATGGTTTTTGTATTGTTTCCAGTGATTCTGACTTTACACGTTTAGCAATTCGACTGAGAGAATCCGGAATGAAAGTCATTGGAATTGGCGAACAAAAAACACCCAATTCATTTATTGTCGCCTGTGACCGTTTTATTTATATTGAAGTATTAGATGGAGCCATAAAGAAAAAAGCAAAAAAACGTTCCGCTGACACTAAAAAACCTGTGGAGAAACCCATAGAAAAACCTGTTGAAAAATCATTAAACAAAATAGATGTAGACACCATAGAGCTTATCGAAACCACAATAGAAGACATTTGTGATGATGACGGCTGGGCATTTCTTGGAGATGTAGGTAATCTTATCGTAAAAAGAAAACCTGAATTTGACCCACGAAATTACGGCTTTGCAAAACTAACACCTATGCTAAAATCCCTTACCGATATTCTTGAAATCGACGAAAGAGAATCCGACAAAAAAGGAATCAAACACGTTTATGTGCGATTGCGTTTCAGCTAGTAAATAACTCAAATCATTTACCCTATTTATTATTAAAAAAATGAGACAAAAATTTTTCGTTTTAGGAATTACGGCCCTTATCATTACTTCGATTATCTATTTCTATTTTAATACAGGTCTAATCTTCATAATCCTTATAACAATACTGTTAATTATAGGTATAGCCAATAGCTCTCAACATAAACACGCCATTTTAAGAAATTTTCCTGTTTTAGGTTATTTTAGGTATTTATTTGAAACGATTGCACCCGAAATTCAGCAATATTTTATCGAGCGTTCCACAGACGGAAAACCATTTTCAAGAAATCAGCGAACTCTAGCTTATCAAAGAGCCAAAAACATTGATGCTACAACCCCTTTTGGAACACAATTAAATTTAAATCAATCGAGTTATGAAGGAATTAAACATTCTATTTTTCCTGCAAAAGTCAATGAAGAATTACCGCGAGTTTTAGTTGGAGGACCTGATTGTACGCAGCCCTATTCGGCTTCGTTATTAAACATTTCGGCTATGAGTTTTGGTTCCTTGAGTCAAAATGCTATTATGGCTCTAAATAAGGGAGCTCTCCAAGGTAAATTCTATCACAATACAGGCGAAGGTGGTTTGACTGAGTTTCATCAACAAGGTGGCGACATCACTTGGCAAATAGGAACAGGATATTTTGGTTGTCGCGATGACAGAGGTGGTTTTGACGGAGGCAAATTTGCTGAAAAAGCAAATTTACCAGAAGTAAAAATGATTGAAATTAAATTATCACAAGGAGCCAAACCAGGACATGGCGGCGTTTTGCCAGCTGCAAAAAACACAGTAGAAATAGCTAAAATTAGAGGCGTACAACCACATACAACGATACTTTCTCCACCTGGCCATGCTGCATTTTCAGATACAAAAGGATTAATAGAATTTATTGCAAAATTACGTTTGCTCTCTAATGGAAAACCAATTGGTTTTAAATTGTGTATTGGTGAAACCAGTGAATTTGAAATGATTTGCCAAGAAATGATTACTCAAAATTGTTTTCCTGATTTCATCACCGTTGATGGTGCCGAAGGTGGAACTGGCGCCGCACCACTTGAATTTGCAGATGGTGTAGGAATGCCATTTGAGCCAGCGCTTATTTTTGTAAATAAAACATTAGTGCGTTTTGGTATTAGAGACAAGATACGCATCATTTGCAGTGGTAAAATAATTTCCGGCTATTCCATTCTAAAAGCAGTTGCGCTTGGTGCTGATATGTGCAATAGTGCTCGTGGATTCATGTTCTCTCTGGGATGCATTCAAGCTTTACGATGCAACAACAACACCTGTCCTACCGGAGTTGCTGCACAAGACAAAATGTTAATCAAAGGATTAGTTGTGACTGATAAATCGGAACGGGTTTTTCATTTTCATAAAAACACACTACACGCCGCTAATGAACTCCTAGCTGCTGCCGGCAAAAAAAGTTTTGCCGATGTTGATATCAATATTTTTATGCGCGGCGATGAATTTACTCATCTATCTGATTTGTTTTTCCCAGATAATTTAAAGAATGTAACAAGACACTAAAAATAACAAACAAAAAAGGAGGGCGTTTATAGCCCTCCAATTGTTGATTCTGATTTACCATTATCTAACTTATACTTTAACTCGTATAGCTGACTATTGAATTATCATATCTTATTGCAAAATTGATATATTCAAGTAATTAATCAAAATCATACTCAAAGATACCATTTTATTCCATTATAAAACCTATAAATCAGACTTTTAACTAATCGTTAACGTATTAATTTCAATACTAAAATCATAATTCTTAACCAATTATTGCAGTTAAAATTAGTTTAGTAACTTTTAATAAAAATTGTTTCTAATAAAATTATATTAGAAAAATAGAAAATTACTGTTTTTAATATTTAGCAATAAAAAAGGAGGTCTTATACAGACCTCCTAGTTTAGATTTTGGTTTGTTGTTATCTACTGATACCTTTCGGTAATCGTGACTATCAAATACGCTTCTCTTTGCAGATAGACATATTCAAAAACAAATCAAAATCATACTCAAAGATAAGGTGAATTTTGGCTTAAACAATTCTAAAAAAGGAATTTAACCAATATTTAACGTATTGATTTTTAAAAACTTAAAAACAAATCCTATTCTTCCGCTATAAAAAAAATAGATAAATCAATAAAAAAATCAATCACTATACTTCATTGAAAACCACAAAAAAGGAGGCCTTTTAAAGGGCCTCCGATTGTAGATTTTGATTTACCATTTATCAACTCATACCGTTCAGCATGAAATGACTATTTGAATAAGCTTCTCTTTGCAGATGGTTTTACCCAAGTGATTAATCAAAACCACACTCAAAGATACATCTTATATTACTTAAAAATAATGCTTTAACTATTATTTAACCTATTCTTTTTCAGATAATTAAACTTAATAATAACTTATGATTCTCACATAAAAAATAAATCATTAGTATTAATAAATCAATTGGAACGCCATTGCTACAGACGTTCACAAATATCTAAAAAAATGTATCTTTACAGGATTATTATAAATTCTATAAAATGCAAATCGTTTTCGCTTCCAATAACAAAAATAAAATTCTGGAAATACAAAGTATGCTTCCTGAAACGATAAAAATTCTTAGTTTAGAAAGCATCGGTTGTCATGAAGAAATTCCTGAAACAGCAGAAACTATTGAAGGAAATGCCATTTTAAAAGCTAATTATGTTACCCAGAAATACGGTTTTAATTGTTTTGCAGATGATACTGGATTAGAAGTTACTGCTTTAAACGGTGAACCTGGCGTTTATTCTGCACGGTATGCCGGAGAACAACGTAATGCAGAGGATAATATGAATAAATTGCTGGAAGCCTTATCGGATAAGGATAATAGAAAGGCACAATTTAAAACCGTCATTGCTTTAAATTTAGATGGCAAACAGCATCTATTTACAGGAATTGCCAGAGGTGAAATTACATTAGAAAAATCAGGTAATCAAGGATTTGGTTACGATCCTATTTTCAAACCAGAAGAATATCAGGAAACTTTTGCCCAATTATCATTAGAAATAAAAAATAAAATTAGTCACAGAGGAAAAGCGACACTTCAACTTTTAGACTTCCTGAAAGCAAATAAATAAACTTCCACAATACAACATTTTTATAACAATATTTTCGGTTTTGAGCCATAATTTCACATTGATTTTATATAGAAAAAACTATAATTCGCAAATCAAAAACATAACTTTCTGATAATCAAATTACAATAAATCATTAAATCTTAAAATAGCATTAGTTTATATGAATTATAAACAGTAATTTTGCACCCTATTTTAAAAATACATATGAATAAATTTGAACAATTAGGATTGAGTGAATCGTTACTGAAGGCGATTTTAGATCTAGGATTTGAAAATCCGACCGAAGTACAGGAGAAAGCGATTCCCCTATTATTGGAAAAAGACACAGATATGGTTGCGTTGGCTCAGACAGGGACAGGGAAAACGGCAGCATTTGGTTTTCCAGTTATTCAGAAAATTGATGCCAACAACAGAAACACACAAGCATTAATTTTATCTCCAACACGCGAACTTTGTTTGCAGATTACCAACGAAATTAAAAACTACTCTAAATACGAAAAAGGTATTAATGTAGTAGCAGTTTACGGTGGAGCTAGCATAACAGAACAAGCGAGAGACATAAAGAGAGGCGCGCAAATTATTGTGGCAACTCCAGGAAGAATGCAAGACATGATTAACAGAGGATTGGTTAATATCTCTCAAATTAGTTTTTGTATTCTTGACGAAGCTGACGAAATGTTGAACATGGGTTTCTACGAAGATATCGTAAACATCCTTTCTACTACGCCAGACGAAAAAAACACATGGTTATTCTCTGCAACAATGCCTGCTGAAGTAGCACGTATTGGAAAACAATTCATGAAAGATCCAATTGAAATTACAGTTGGAGCTAAAAACTCAGGTTCTGCAACAGTATCTCACGAATTTTACCTTGTAAATGCTCGTGACCGTTATGAAGCTTTGAAACGTTTAGCGGATGCCAATCCAGACATTTTCTCAGTAGTTTTCTGTCGTACCAAAAGAGATACGCAAGCTGTTGCTGAAAAATTAGTTGAAGATGGATACAGCGCTGCTGCATTGCACGGAGATTTATCTCAAGCGCAACGTGATGGTGTAATGAAATCTTTTAGAGGGAGACAAATTCAAATGCTTGTGGCTACTGACGTTGCTGCTCGTGGAATTGACGTTGATAACATTACTCACGTAGTGAATTATCAATTACCTGACGAAATCGAAACGTACAACCACCGTTCAGGTCGTACAGGTCGTGCTGGTAAATTAGGAACTTCTATTGTAATCGTTACTAAAAGCGAATTGCGCAAGATTTCTTCAATTGAAAGAATCATCAAACAAAAATTTGAAGAGAAAACAATCCCTTCTGGAATTGAAATCTGCGAAATCCAATTATTACACTTAGCTAATAAAATTAAAGATACAGAAGTTGATCACGAAATTGACAACTATCTTCCTGCAATTAACAGTGTACTTGAAGGTTTATCGAAAGAAGAACTAATCAAGAAAATGGTATCGGTTGAATTTAATCGTTTTATCAATTATTACAAGAAAACTAGAGATATTTCTAATCAAGCTTCAGGTTCTGAAAGACGTGAGCGTGATGATAGAGATGGTGCTCCAAGAGAAAATAACAATGGTGGTGCAACAAGATATTTCGTGAACATAGGTTCTAGAGATAACTTCGATTGGATGTCATTGAAAGATTACTTGAAAGAAACATTAGACTTAGGTCGTGATGACGTTTTTAAAGTAGATGTAAAAGAAGGTTTCTCTTTCTTTAATACGGATCCGGAACATACTGACAAAGTAATGGAAGTATTGAACAACGTACAATTAGAAGGACGTAGAATCAATGTTGAAATTTCTAAAAATGATGGCGGCGGAAGACGTGACCATAACGGAAGAAGTTCTGGCGGAAGTTTTGGCGGAGGTCGCTCAGGCGAAAGAAGTTCAGCTCCAAGAAGAGAAGGTAGTTTTGCTCCAAGAAGAGAAGGTTCAGGTGGTGGATTCAGAAGCGATAGAAATTCAGCTCCTAGAGAAGGTGGATTCGGACCAAGAAGCTCATCAGCTCCAAGAAGAGAAGGTGGTTTTTCATCTGACAGACCAAGAACTGAAGGTTCATCTGACAGAGCACCTAGACGTTCAGAAAGCTTTGGTGATTCACCAAGACCAAGAAGACCAAGAAGAGACTAACATCTATTGTTAATTTTCTTATAATTATATACTGGAACTACAAAATATTTAATCCTCTTTTACTACTTTTAAAGTTTTAAATGAGTTTATGAAATATTTTGTAGTTTTCTTTTTTTTAGTACTATCTGCAACTGCATTTGCACAAGTCACAGAACCCTCCCAAAAAGTCAATGGTATCATTATCAACAACAGCACGAAACAGCCTTTGTCTAATGTAAACATTATCAATATCAATAAAGTAAGAGGAGCAACTACTGATTCGAGAGGATATTTCGAAATTGACGTACAACCAAATGACACTTTACACTTTACCAGTTTAGGATTTCAATCTTTAAGAGTCCGTGTTACTAATGACTGGATAAAAAACAAAAGTACCAAAATTCAACTTACCGAAAAAGCAATAGCACTAGAAGAAGTAATCATAAGACCTTTTAATCTAACTGGATATCTTGAAGTTGATTCTAAATTAATTCCAACAAAAGAAAACTACCGTTATAGTATTTCAGGACTGACACAAGGGTACGAGGCAGGTGAATATTCTCCAAATGCTTTTGGAAGAGTACTGGGTTCAATCTTTAACCCTGCAGATATGCTTTATAATTTCTTTGGTAAAAACCCAAAGGAACTCAAGAAGCTAAAAGAAATGAAAAAGGATGATACAGTTCGAAATTTACTTGAGTCTAAATTTGACAGAGAAACGATATCTGTACTTCTTGGCGTGGATAAAAATGAATTATCCGAAATTTTACAGCGTTGCAATTATTCAGAAGCTTTCATACAAACAGCAAATGATTTACAAATTATGGACGCCATAAGTGGTTGTTATGAAGAATATAAGATTCTAAAAAAGAAATAAAACATTCCGTTTTTATATAAATAAATTCAATCCTCAATTACAAAAGTAGTTGGGGATTTTTACTTTAAAATACTTAGATTTGAGTTTTAGCTTAAATTAACTAATCCAATAAACAAAATCCATGTCTAATATACCTTTTCAAGCCATTAATTGGGACAAAATAGAAAGAACAGAACATAAAGGAGAAACGGGAATAGCCTATTGGCAAACGATACAATTAGGAGGATTACGAATTCGAAAAGTTATTTATTCCGACGGTTATTTAGCAGATCATTGGTGCCAAAAAGGACATATTGTACACTGCCTCGAAGGTGATTTTATCAGTGAAATGGAAAACGGAGAACAAAAAAATTTATCTAAAGGAATGACTTATATAGTTTCTGATAATTTAAGTTCCCATCGCTCGATTGCCACTAATGGAGTTGAATTATTAATCATAGATGGTGATTTTTTGAAATAATATTAAAAAATAAATCAAAATATTATCTACATTTACTCACATCTAATTTAAAAAATTAAATAACTATATCATGGCAAAAAGTCAAGACGCTAAGAAAACCGTAAAAAAAGAACCTTTAAAAACGGCTAAAGAAAAGAAAGAAGAAAAAAGAGAAAAGAAAAATAGCCCTAAAAGAGACTAAAAAATTAGTGGTCAGTTATCCGTCGTTTAGTAGTTAGTTTTTACAACTGAACTCTTTTTTAAACTGAATACTGACCACTTTTTTCAATAACTGAATACTATTTTACAGGAATAGTAGCTAAAATTTCCAATACAAACTTCCAAAATTTCTGAGAAGAGGAAATACTTGCTCTTTCATCTGGAGAATGCGCTCCATGAATAGTTGGTCCAAAAGAAATCATGTCCATATCCGGATAATTAGTTCCCAGAATCCCACATTCTAGTCCGGCATGACAAGCCACAACTTTTGGTTTTTCACCGTTTTGTTTTTCGTAGATTGGAACTAAAACATCCAAAATTTCCGATTTAGAATTTGGTGTCCAGCCTGGATATGAACCTGAAAATTCTACTTCACACCCCATTAATTCAAAAGCAGAACGCAAAGCATTAGCCAAATCAAATTTAGATGTTTCCACCGAGGAACGTGTTAAACATTGTACCGAAAGTTGCCCTTCACCAAGTACTACCTTCGCTATATTATTCGAAGTTTCTACTAAGTTATCAAAATCAGCACTCATTCTGTAGACTCCGTTATGTGCAGTATACATCGCTCTCACAAAGTAAAACTGTGCAATTGACGGCATTACTTTAGCGGGAGTTACATCCATTTTTTCAAAAACAACTTCAAGATTTGGTTCTGTTGTTTTTAACTCTGCTTTGATTTCGTTTACAATTTGCTGCATGTCAAAAACAAAAGCTTCATCATAAACTTCAGCAATAATTACTTTCGCCTGACTTTCACGCGGAATCGCATTGCGTAAACTTCCTCCTTTTATTTCAGCAATTTGCAAACCAAAATTATCAAAACCATCAAACAACAATCGGTTCATAATTTTATTGGCATTACCCAATCCTTTATGAATATCCATTCCTGAATGTCCACCATTCAAGCCTTTCACAGTAATCGAGTATCCTACAGAACCTTCAGGAGTTTCCTCTTCATCATACTCAGCTGTAGCAGTCACGTCAATTCCACCTGCACAACCAATATCAACCTCATCGTCTTCCTCTGTATCTAAATTCAAAAGAATTTGCCCTTGCAAAATGCCTCCTTTTAAATTCAAAGCTCCTGTCATTCCAGTTTCTTCATCAATAGTAAACAAAGCTTCAATAGCAGGATGAGGAATATCAGTACTTTCCAAAATTGCCATTATTGCTGCAACACCCAGACCGTTATCAGCGCCAAGAGTTGTTCCTCGAGCACGAACCCAGTCTCCATCCACATACATATCGATTCCTTGCGTATCAAAATCAAAAACAGTATCTGCATTTTTTTGATGTACCATATCCAAATGTCCCTGAAGTACAATCGCTTTGCGATTTTCCATTCCTGGAGTAGCCGGTTTACGGATAATTACATTCCGAATTTCATCTTCAAAAGTTTCTAATCCAAGATTTGTACCGAAGTTCTTCATAAACTCAATGACTCTCTCTTCTTTTTTAGAAGGACGAGGCACGGCATTCAAATCAGCAAACTTATTCCAAAGTACTTTTGGTTCCAGATTTCTTATTTCTTGGCTCATTTATTTTTGTTTGAGGTTTAACATTTACAAGCACCAAAGTTACAAAGTTTAAATTCTTTTTCGATACTAATTGATATTGTAATTACCTTTGCATATTCAAAATTCATACTGTGAAACCAAAATATTTTCTTCCTTCGTTCCTTTTAATCCAAATGTTTTTTTTGCAGATTATTCCTTTTTTCCCAGAACAAGTGGAGCATTTTTACAGTAATGGTTTGTATCCAATTATCGCTAAGTCTTCGAGAATAATTTTTGGTGCGATTCCATTTTCTGTAGGTGATTGCATTTATTTTATTGTCATTTTCCTTATTTTGAAATGGTTTTGGAACAAAAGAAAATCTTGGAAACAAGAATGGAAAAACAACACCTTGGCAGTTCTCAGTTTTATTTCTGTTTTTTATTTTTTATTCCATATTCTATGGGCGCTCAATTACCACCGTGAACCACTTTTTGAAAAAATGGCCATTAAAAAAGACTATTCAGATACTGACTTATTGGTTTTTACCAAAAAACTAATAATCAAAACTAATGCTGTACAAGGTCAAATTACAAAAAACGACACTTTAAAAGTGGTGTTTCCTTACTCGCAAGAACAAGTTTTTAAAATGAATTTGAATGGGTATAAAAACTTATCGAACCAGTACTCCTATTTCACTTACAATCATCTAAGCACAAAGAAATCGATTCTCAGTTTACCATTAACTTATATGGGTTTTGGAGGTTATTTAAATCCGTTTACCAATGAAGCTCAGGTAAATGATCTTGGACCAATGTATAGTTTCCCTATGACTACTAATCATGAAATGGCGCATCAAATGGGATATGCCAGTGAAAGCGAATGTAATTTTATTGGTTTTTTAGCTTCCGTTAAAAATGAAAATTTATACTTTCAATATTCCGGTTACAGTATGGCTTTGCGTTATTGTTTAGCCAATTGGCAAGTTCGAAATGAAAAAATATTTAAACAACTACTAAAAACCGTTCATCCGGGAATTTTGAAAAACTACAAAGAAAGTGATGCCTTTTGGAAGCAATATGAAACCCCAATTGAAACCGGTTTTCATGCTTTTTACGATAATTTCCT
The DNA here is from genome assembly GCF_000744835.1 of Flavobacterium sp. 83. Taxonomy (NCBI): domain Bacteria; kingdom Pseudomonadati; phylum Bacteroidota; class Flavobacteriia; order Flavobacteriales; family Flavobacteriaceae; genus Flavobacterium; species Flavobacterium sp. 83. Next base: position 2,114,658 of record NZ_JQMS01000001.1, on the reverse strand, counting down.
GAAATTAAACCAACAAAAAGACGGTATGGAAGGATACAGTAAATTTGTGAATTTGATGGTGAATTATTATAAAAACAACAATAGGCTATAAACGTAAACCGATATAGCCTATTCCTATTTTTTTCTAATTATACTTTTTCAAGCAACAATCCTGTAGCGGTTAATCCAGGACCAAAAGCCATTGCAACAACTTTTGTTCCTGATTTTACATTTGGGTCATTTACAATTTCGTTAAAAATATGTGGGATAGTAGCCGAAGACATGTTTCCTTGGCGGCGTAATATCTCATAAGACCAACTGGCTTGTTCTTTAGACAATCCTATAGCATCGATAACATAGTCAATGATTTTTGGTCCTCCAGGATGTATTGCAAAATGCATGTTGGATTTTTGTTCGTCAAGATCAATATCCACTTTTTTGCAAAGTGCAGTCAAAAAAGGCTTTATATTTTTACGGATAAAAACGGGAACTCGTTTAGAGAGCGTCATCAAAAAATTATATTCCCCTAAATCCCAAGACATATCCTCTAATGAATCTGGTATAATAACCTCATGGGATGCCAAAATCCGAAGTCCTTTTTTCACAGGAAATAAATCATCTTCCATAAACGATTCCTCATCAAATAAGGAATATCCAATAAAACCATCCGCAAAAAGGGAACAAATCATGGTATTAGAATTAGAAAACTCAACTAGATTTAAATGGGCCGACAATAATTCAGTATGAACTATATCTACCCTGCCTTTAGTTTCACTAGCGCATAGTAAACTTCTACCCGTACGAATTGCAGGAAAAGCACCATAACACCCCATGTGATAAGAATGAGTAACCTGAACTGTATTCCAATCTCGCTCGATTACAGCTTCCTGAGCCACACTGGGAGAAGAATAACCGGAACAAGTAACATGAATTAAATTTTCAGGACTTGCAATTGTCTTGGAATAAAACTCGTCAAAAACATATCCCATTTTTCTTTTAAACCATTCCATTCGAACCTCTATTTTTGGTCCGTAAAGATTCCCAGGCTGTATTTCAAAACCTACAGGAAAATGATATTCAGAAGGTAAAGTAACATCCATTTCATTTTCGATAAAATGCTCTACCTCTTCAAAAATTAAGATCTGCCTGCTATTGATACTTTCTGAAGAAACGGAATATTTATCTACATGCTCAGATATAGACTCAAAACTTACCTGCTCAACACCATCACTTCCTGAAACATCCGTTTTTGGCAGGTTTTGAAAATGATAATAGAGAAATTTCGTGTACTGATTGAGCTTTGTTTGGTCTATTAATTTCCCCACTAAAATGGGATGAAAATTGGAAATAATTACATTTTTCATTAACTGTTTAACTTTGTTTAAAACAAAATTAATTCAAAACTCTTTTCAAAAACAATGAATAAAACAATGCTACCGGAATAAAACATTAAAACACTAGTAATCAATGATTTACAAATATTATAATTTTGTTAAAATATTGAAAATCAACACATTGTAAGAATGACTCTACATCAAAAAATAACTAATTATCAGGCCTGTAAGAATGGTATCACAACTTTTAATTATGGATTAATTAATGCATTTTTTTACACTTCATCACTCGTGAATGTTGTAAAACTTTTCTTTTTGTAAGGGCGTATAATCAATCGTCCTTCACGGTCAAAACGAATGTAGTTGTATACCCAATTCAAGAAAACAACAGCTTTGTTTTTGAATCCTATTAAGGAGAATAAATGCACAAACATCCATACAAACCAAGCAAAAACCCCACTAAAATGGTATTTTGGCAAATCGACTACAGCTTTATTCCGTCCTATGGTGGCCATTGCGCCTTTGTCATTGTATTCAAAAGCTTCCATGGGCTGTTTTCTAATTAATTTAATGATGTTTTCACCCAACAATTTTCCCTGTTGCATGGCGGGTTGTGCCATCATGGGATGTCCTTGCGGATAGGCTTCGGTTTCCATTGATGCTATATCACCAATGGCAAAAATATTGTCATAACCTACGACTTGATTGAATTCATTTACTCGAATGCGCTCTACTTTTTCAACAAGCGAATTACCATCTAATCCTGCAACTATAGCTCCTTGTACTCCAGCTGTCCAGATTACTGTAGCAGTTTCAAAAGTCAAATCAGAATTAGTACTTATGGTACGGCCATCATAATTTGTCACCCGAACATTTTTCCAAATTTTAACGCCTAAACTAATTAGAAATTTTTCAGCAGCTTGTGAGGACTCCTCACTCATTGTGTTTAGAATTCTATCACCACTTTGAATAAGATTTATCTCCATTTTGGCAATATCAAGATCGGGGTAATCTTTCTGTAAAATGGCTTTTTTCATTTCGGCCAAAGCACCTGCCAATTCTACTCCCGTGGGTCCACCTCCCACAAGTACAAAATTAATAAGACTATTTTGTTCGGCAATATCAGTGGTTAAAACCGCTTGTTCGAAATTTTCAAGAATAAGACTGCGAATATTGAGCGATTGCGGTATGGTTTTCATGGACATACTATTGCGCTCAATTTCTTTATTACCAAAATAATTGGTTTTGGAACCTGTTGCAATGACTAGATAATCATAAGAAAGCTCCCCAATTTCAGCTTTGATTTTTTGATTTTCGGTGTCAATTTCTTCTACATTAGTCAGTCTAAAATAGACATCATCGTATTCCTGGATTACTTTGCGGATTGGATACGCAATTGAACCTGCTTCAAGCCCACCTGTGGCCACTTGATATAATAAGGGTTGAAAAGTATGGTAGTTGTGTTTGTCTAAAAGAACAACTTGCACTTCCTTATCTTTTAGTTTTCTGGCCAATGCAAGTCCTGCAAAGCCTCCTCCTATAATGACTATTCTGGGTAAAGTTGAATGTGGGATGTTCATATTTATATCATATAATGAAAAACGAAGTTACTAAAGATATAAGAAAAAAGACTTAACTATCTTTAAATAAAAACGAAGTTCAAATAGATTAATACATAGCAAAAATATTAGATTTAATTCTCATTGTATTTTTTTATTACTACTTTAGCTACTTATTTAATCTTAAAAGACAATAAAAATTTACTTTATGAAAAAAAGAATTACAATTGCAGCAGTCACTTTATCAATGTTAATGTTATTAAACAGTTGTGGCGTTATGTTTGGCGGAAGCAGATATGAGGGTACAATCATTGCTAATGGACATCCAAATGCTCAAATTTACGTTGACGGACAAAAGATGGGTAACGGACAAGTAACTGCATTATTCCCAAGAAACAAATCTTTAAATGTAGAATTGAAAGAAGACGGTTGCGATGCTAAAAAGCAAACATTTAATAATGCTTTTAGAACAGGAAATTTTATACTTAGCGTTTTCTCATTTGGAATATTAGGTATTGGAGTAGATTTAGGAACTGGAGCAGCATACAAACCAGATCACAGAAACAATCCTGCAGTTCAAAAAGTTACTGATAAAAAATATACTTTTAATGTAGATTATTCTGATTGCAAAAAATAATCCTTAATTCCTTTAAAAAAGTCCTTTATGAAATTTTCACAAAGGACTTTTTTTTAAAATAAAACAGAATATATTACATTCCATTTTATGAAAAAGTTCTTAAAAAAACTAAACGTGTAAATTAGCCCCGATGGAAATGGAAATCCTTTCTAGTACTGACTTTTTCAGGATTAGAAAGATTGCAATGTACAGCGGGACGAGTAGCTATTGTAAATTGAAAAGTTTGTGCTACCAGAAAAAAAGTGCTACTTTGTAACAAAATCTATTTTTGGATTACTAACGTATGTATGAGTGATAATCTAGAGCATTCTTTTGTAAAGCAATTGCAGGCAAATCAGAATATAATCCACAAAATTTGTAGGTTGTATACTAATGGCGATGATGCACACAAGGATTTGTTTCAGGAAATCACGATACAGTTATGGAAAGCATTTCCAAAATTCAGGGGCGACAGTAAATTTTCTACATGGGCCTATCGAGTCGCCTTGAATACAGCCATTACTTTATACCGAAAAACTAAACGCTCCATAAATACTATTGAATTCGAGGCAAGACAGCATTTTACTCATGATATTGAATATAATTATGAGGAAGAAGAACAGATAAAGCTTATGTATAAGGCGGTTTATCAGCTGAATGATATTGAAAAAGCGTTGGTTTTTATGTACTTGGAAGATAAAGATTATACCGAAATAGCTGAAACATTAGGAATTAGTGAAGTAAATGCAAGGGTGAAAATGAACAGAATAAAAGGGAAATTAAAAAAAATATTAAATCCATTAGGAATATGAAAGAGCTGGATTTATTAAAAAAAGATTGGCAGAAGAATAACGATTCTTTTACGCCTGTTTCAGAAATTGAGATTTACAAAATGATTCATAAAAAGTCCTCTTCAATTGTAAGATGGATATTGATTATCAGCATTTTGGAAATTTTATTATGGACATCGATTAGCTTATTTTTTAATTCGGATGATTATTTAAAAAAGATCAAACACGATGAGCTAATCAAATATTTTGAAGCATTAACCCTTTTTAATTATGGTGTGATATTGGTTTTTATTTACTTATTTTATAAAAACTACATACAGATTTCTACAACTGTTTCTACTAAACAGTTGATGAAAGACATCCTGAAAACAAGAAAAACAGTCCAATGTTATGTAGGGTATAATCTTGGAATGATCGTTTTTAGCTTGATTATAGGTTTTTTAATTGCTTTTAATTACAATCCTGATGTTACTATTTTAAGAGACAAGATTGCCAATGATGGAAAAATTATGGCTATAACTATAGGCATACTACTTTTGACTATTGCTCTATTTTTTGGTATATTCTGGTTGTTTTACAGGTTATTGTATGGAATCCTATTGAGAAGATTGTATGCTAATTATAAGGAATTGAAAAAGATAGATCTTTAAGACAAAGTTAATATTCCCATTGTCTTAAACGGTTCAATTCTTCCTGAGCTTTTAATTCTTCGGCTGGAATTACTTTTAGAAACGAAGGATGTTGTTCAATAGCATATTCAATTTTTTCAACAATTGTATCAATTGTATCATTTTCGTAATCAATATCTAACGGTTCTTTAATAATAAAAGATTGAAGAATTCCTTTCTTCTTCATACGCAGTCCCTTTTTATCAAAAGAACGACGGAAACCATCAATTACTATTGGCACAACTATAGGTCTGTGTTGCTTTATAATATGTGCTGTACCTTTACGAACTGGCTTGAAAGACTTGGTTGTTCCTTGCGGAAAAGTAATTACCCAGCCATCTTTTAGAGCTATTTTAATATTTTCAGTATCATCAGGATTCACATCTTTTTTTCCTTGAACATCAACACCTTTTTCTCTCCAAGTTCGTTCTACAGAAATTGCCCCGGCATAAGCCATAATCCTGGGCAACAATCCGGCTTGCATAGTTTCTTTTGCAGCTACGTAATAAATATTCATCTTTGGCTGCCATAAATAACAAACATTCTTAATGGTGTCGTCACGACCGCTAAGGCTGGCGTTAAAAACATGAAACATCGCCACCACATCGGCAAAATAGGTTTGGTGATTTGAAATAAAAAGCACATTAGTATCCGGTAAATTCCTGATAATCTCAGAACCTTCAATTTGTAATTCATTAAATCCTCTATAGCGTCTATGCGTAATACCTCCGAAAATTCGGATTAACCATTTTTTTATAAATAATATATGTCCAAAAGGATTTCTCTTAAACAATCGCATAAAATTGTGTGTTTTTTTGTGAATTTGGATTACAAACTTACGAAATTTATATTTGAAGTTAGCAGTAGTTTTTTTAGAGGAATTAAATTGAAAAAAATTGGAATGAGAACTGCTTTTTTAACCTATAACCTGATTTAAAACATCTTTTAATTCACTCAACATCATTGCTGTAGCCCCCCAAACAATATATTCTTCAATTTTGAAAGCCGGAACCTTTATTTTACCCGCATAAGAAGTAACCATTTCGGCAGTGGTAATAATTTCATCACTCAAAAAAACAGATAACGGCAACTCGATAATACCTGCTACTTCATTAGGATCTGGAACAAACCGAATCTCATCCCTGCTAATTCCTAAAAAAGGATATACCATAAAATTACTTGGTGGAATATACATTTGAGTAAATGGCTTGATAATTTCTATGTCCCTAGGAAGAATTCCTATTTCCTCATGGGTTTCCCGTAAAGCCGTATTTGCAAAAACTTCATCTTCAGTTTCAAACTTACCACCAGGAAATGCGATTTGGGAAGAATGGGTTCCGTCATACGAACTTCTTACAATCAGCACTAAATGTGTCTGTCCCTTTTTTGGATAAAACAACATCATGACAGCGGCTTTCCTTGATTTTTTAGTATCAAAAGCTCCATTTTTCAAAGCATCAATTCTTTCAAATGGCGCCATTTTAATATGCGCTTCAAATGCAGGAAGTCTTGCTTGAGCAAAATCAGGAACATATTTTAAAAAATCTTGAAAATCCATAATCAAAGTCTATTTTTGCATCTCAAAAAAGATCTTATAAATATAGTTTAGAAAATAATGCTTCGCAAATTTTCTAAATCAAATTCAAATAAATAAATGTACAGTAAAGAAGAAACTCAAAAATTAAAACGAGAATTCTGGGTGACTTTCGCAGAAAAACACCCTCGAAAATGGATGCTATACGACACCAAAATAAAGGATTTCTCATTCAAATTTTACGTAGACAATAAAAAGGCTCAAGTTTTAATCGACATTGAACATCGAAATGATGAAAAACGAATTGCCTATTTTGAAAAAATAGAAGCACTGAAAAACATTCTGGAAGACGAATTCATCAAAGATTTGGTTTACGAAAAAGACTATACCCTTGAAAACGGTAAAACTATCAGTCGCATTTGGGTTGAAAAACTAGGAGTCGGCGTTAGCAATCGCAACTATTGGGATGAAATATTTGACTTCTACTATGAGAAAATGAATGCTCTGGAATTATTCTACATGGAATACGATGAATTCATTAAAGATATTGAGAGAATTTAGGGCGTGACCCGTTGAAAAAACGGGTCGGGCTGTACGTTACAAGTCCTCGCTCTTCCTTTGTCAGGCTGTGGGCTTTTCACTTCCATCCCTCACGCAAAAGAGCAAAATTAGAATTCTATTTTTTTACCAAATTCAAATTGACATAAAAAAATCCGCTTTAAGCGGATTTTTTATTTACATATTAAAGATATTATAAACTACAATTCTGTCATCATAATTGATGTACAATTGCTTCCTATTGTCTTGTTTCTTTCGGGTAATGATTGATAGTGTACAATTATCACCATTATTGTCTTTACACGTAAACGAATAAACAATATCAGTATCGTTTTCTTCAGTGGCTTGATAATCGACAATTTCAAACAATTGAATAATTTGGGAATAAATTACAATTCTGTTTTTATTAGTGTCTAATGTGACTAAAATATTAACCAAATCTAAATCAGACCATTTCCCCCACTTTCCATTTTCCTTTTTTTCTAAAACGCTAAAACCTGAAGTCTTAAACTTATAATTTTGGCTATAGGAATAGTGTAGTCCAAAAACCATAAAAAGCAATATTGTAACTATTTTTGTTTTAGGCATCTTCATAAATTAAAAATCAAAATTCTTTACTTCTTTAATTGCCATTTCAAAATCGGACATCATTTCTTCTACAATAACTGAAACTGGTTTTATCTCGTGAATCAAACCCGCAACTTGACCTATTTCTAATTCTCCTTCGATTAAATCTCCTTCAAACATTCCACGTTTTGCTCTGGCTCTACCTAATAAACCAATTAAATCATCTTTTGTTGCGCATTGTTCATACAAATGCTGAACATCTTGATAAAATTTATTTTTAATTAATCGAACAGGAGCCAGTTCTTTCAATGTCAATTGGGTATCGCCTTCTTTTACATTTACAATTGTTTCTTTGAAGTTTTCATGTGCAGATGATTCCACCGAAGCGGCAAATCTACTACCCACCTGAACTCCATCGGCACCTAAAACCATTACTGCAAGCATCCCACGACCAGTAGCAATACCTCCCGCAGCTATTAACGGAATCTTGATTTTTTCTTTCACCATTGGAACTAATGTAAGTGTTGTCGTTTCCTCTCTGCCGTTATGTCCTCCGGCTTCAAATCCTTCGGCAACAACAGCATCAACACCTGCATCTTGTGCTTTTAATGCAAAAGTGGAACTACTTACTACATGCACTACAGTTATCCCATTTCCTTTCAAATACGAAGTCCAAGTTTTTGGGTTTCCAGCCGATGTAAAAACGATTTTCACACCTTCTTCAATGATAATTTTCATTATTTCTTCAATGTTGGGGTACAACATCGGCACATTTACTCCAAAAGGTTTTGAAGTGGCTTTTTTACATTTTTGAATGTGTTCCCGAAGAACTTCAGGATACATAGAACCCGCACCTATCAAACCTAAACCTCCGGCATTACTAACTGCGCTTGCTAGTTTATAACCGCTGTTCCAAATCATTCCGCCCTGAATAATTGGATATTTAATCTTGAACAGTGCTGTGATTTTATTCATTTAGCATTAGTGGTATTAACGTTTTATAATTTTTCCGCTATTGAAAAAAGAATTTGATTCCACTTTATACAAGTACATTCCTTTACTCAGTGTTTTCAAAGAAATACTGGCCGATTGTACCGTAATTTCCTTATCCAATACTTTTTGACCTGAAATAGAATAGATGCTAACCATAGCTCTATCCTGTCCCACAGGCAATAAAATAGTAATAAAATCAGTCGCCGGATTTGGATAAACTACAAAGTCATCCTTAGAAAAAGTGTTTAATGATAACGCATTAGTCACCGCTAAATTAAAATCTGGAATACCATAACCATATTGATTATTTGGTGTTGCAAATCGATCTGCTGATTTTAATAACAACTGTCTTATTTCGACATTGGTTTTACTTGGATTTGCTTGCCACAAACAAGCAACCATTCCTGCCATAATAGGACTGGAAAAAGAAGTACCATCTGCATATACAGTATTCCCTAATTCATCAGACAAAACTACTGATTTTCCTTGAGCCATAACATCTGGTTTTATTCTCCCGTCAGACGAAGGCCCGATGGAACTGAATGAAGCCAATGACTCAGATGCATTTACTGCTCCTACTGCAATTACAGATGCTGCATCGGCAGGCACAGCGATATATGGATTAGATGTGCCTGCTGAATTACCGGCTGCTGCCACTACAATCATTCCTCGGCTAAATGCAATTTCAGCTCCACGAGATATAAAAGCGGTAGCTCCGTTCATTTCACTATATGTATGACTATACGCAGGATTATCATATTCAAAATAACCTAAAGAAGTATTTATAATATCAACACCCAAACTATCTGCTTTTTCTGCAGCTTCTACCCACAATGATTCTTCAACAGGATTTTCAGAAGTATCATCTTCAGTAATAAATAAATAATAAGAAGCATCAGGTGCTGTTCCTACTAATGAATTTTCTTTATAGCCACCCATTGCCGAAAGTACCGATGTTCCGTGATAAACTCCAGTATAAAAATCGGGATTTCTCAAAACAAAATTATAGCCTCCTAAAATCTGATTATTATCTCTTAATCTTTGAAAAGGCTGTGTTGTATTAACTCCAGGAAATCCTGCATCTAAAACAGCTATTATTTTTCCGGTACCTGTATAATTCTGTTGATGTAATAATTGCCCATTAAGCATCTGGATTTGATTTGCTGATGTCCCGTAAGCGTAATTAATTTTGGTATTCTTGCTTTTAGTAACCTTTTTTATTTTGGATAACTTCGCAATTTTTCCTACTTGATTGAGTGATTTATTTGCAAAATCAACTTTACTGACAAAAGAAAACGCTGTCAATGAATTTATAATTGCCTGATTTCCGCGAACATGAATAGCATTCATCCATTTAGATTTTGCCATAACCGAAATTCCAGCAACCGCTTTAATCTGATTGATGTAAGACGCATCTATGGGAATATCTTTAGCATCCAGTACAATATTTTGAATCGTTCTTCTATCCAATGCCCTTTGGGAAAGCATTTGCAAAGGCGAATCAAAATAAGGCTGAGCACTAGGTTTGGCATTGAAATATACCCAAGCATCTTCTTGAGCAAAGCCAACCGAAGTAATTAATAAAAAAAGGAATAAATAGAATTTTCTCATAGTTAACTTTATTTTTTAAGCCCTAAACACTTCAAGTAATACCAAGATTGATTACCCGTAAAGTTTTTATTGACATTCTTAAATCATACAAATTGTCGTTTTTTAGTTCTTCTTACAAATAAGACACTAAACTAAGAAATTACTCCAGAACCAACTAATTCCTCTCCTAAATACCAAGCAACAAATTGTCCTTCAGTTATTGCTGATTGTGGCTCATCAAAAGCAACATACATTCCGCCTTCAAATTGATGCAAAATTGCTTTTTGCAAAGGTTGTCTGTAACGAATTCTCGCCATAACTTCCATCGATTCTCCATTGGCCAGAGTCATATCTTTACGAATCCAATGTACTTCAGATTTTTCAATAAGTAACGCTTTCTTAAACAATCCGGGATGCTGACTGGTTAATCCGGTATAAATCGTATTAGTTTCCACATTAGTGGCTATAATAAATAATGGATCCGTTGTTCCTCCTACATTGAGTCCTTTTCGTTGTCCAATGGTAAAATAATGGGCTCCTTGATGTTTCCCTACTTTTTTACCCATTTCTGGTGTATAAGGGATTTTTTTTGCTTCGAATGCTAATTCTTCTTCCAGAGTCAAACCTTCCTCTTTTTGAGAATTATAAATTGTATCGTTTTTATCAATTTGGATTATAATTCCGTCTTTTGGCTGCAATTTTTGTTGCAAAAATTCAGGCAAACGTACTTTTCCTATGAAACACAATCCTTGAGAATCTTTCTTTTCGGCTGTAATCAAATCCATTTGAGCTGCAATTTCACGAACTTCAGGCTTAGTTAATTCTCCAATTGGGAATAAAGATTTTGCCAATTGTTGCTGAGACAACTGACATAGAAAATAAGATTGATCTTTATTGCTATCAGCACCAGCTTTCAATTGATAAACTGTTTCGCCATTGACTTCTATTTCGCTTTTTTGACAGTAATGTCCTGTTGCTACATAATCAGCACCAAGGCTCAAAGCAATTTTCATAAAAACATCAAATTTTATTTCGCGGTTACAAAGCACATCAGGGTTTGGAGTACGCCCTTTTTCATATTCGTTGAACATATAATCAACGATTTTCTCTTTGTATTCTTCACTTAAATCTACCGTTTGAAAAGGAATTCCTAATTTTTCAGCAACCAGTAATGCGTCATTACTATCTTCCAGCCAAGGGCAATCATTAGAAATAGTAACCGAATCATCATGCCAATTTTTCATAAAAAGACCTATGACTTCATACCCTTGTTGTTGCAACAAATAAGCCGCAACACTTGAATCTACACCACCCGAAAGTCCTACAACAACACGCTTCATCTTCAAAAAATTATAATTTTATAAGGGTGCAAAGTTACAAAAGATTTACTACAGTAGTTATCTAACAACAAACTTAATTAAGGCTTGGATTTTGTTGCATTTTGAGGATTACTCATATTCACTTCTTTGACTTTTTTCCCTTTTTCAAAAAATTGCCAAGTTCCAGATTTTTTTCCATTTACAAACTGCCCTTTTGAAACCACATTTCCATCCGTATCCTTGAAAATGGCTAAACCATTGTATTCATTATTCTTAAAAATGGATTCTTCCAGTACAATTTCTTTTTCGGTGTATTTTTTGTAAACGCCGTCTTTCAGATTGTTTTTATAAGTGATTTCCTCGGCAATTTTACCACTAGGATAAAAAACACTTCGCAAGCCTTCAAGTTTTCCATTTGTATAATTTTCTAGAGTCATAATAGCTTTTGAGGCTTGATGGTAATACTTCCATTGCCCTTCAAATAATTTATTCACTACTTTTCCTTCACTTACTTTATTCTTATCTTGATCATAAAATATCGTGTAGGCAGAATTATCATTAGAATTAAATTCCCGGGTAGCTATTACCGATTTTGCTTTGGTATCATCATAAAAATTGAAAACTCCAGTTTCCTTGCCATGAACAAAAGTTCCTTCATAACGCGGTCTTTTTGATTCCTCAAAAAAACCTTTCCACAAACCATGCTTTTTTCCTTTTTCATCTAATTTATTAGAATCTGTTTGTGCATGAAGACAAAACAAATTCAAAAAAATCAAGGCACACAATATTTTTTTATAAAATGCTTTCATAATAAATAACCTTTTAATAGTAACGACTTCTGATAGCTTAAATTATCTGTAAACAAAAAAATCTCGAAATATATCGAGATTTTTTAAATTTTTATTTCTTTTTGTCTTTCGCTTTTTGAGCTTCTGCTTGTTCCATAACTTCTTGAAGTTTTTTCTGGAACTTACCTTGTTTCTTAGGCTCTTTCAATTTATTCTCTTGTATTTGAGCGTGAATTTTATCGCTGTCAACAATGTAATTTTTAATAACAAACATAATTCCAATCGTAATCAAATTGGAAATAAAGTTATACAAACTCAATCCTGCACCGTAACTGTTGAAGAAAATCAACATCATGATTGGTGAGATATAAATCATATATTTCATCATTTTTGCCATATCTGGCATTCCCTCTTGCTGTGGAGCAGCCATTTGTTGATCGCCTGAAGTCATTTTCATATAGAAGAAAATCGCTATTGCTGCTAGTATTGGAAACAAACTAATATGATCTCCATACATAGGAACGTGGAAAGGCAACTTTACAACTTGGTCAAAAGAAGATAAATCGTCTGCCCAAAGGAAACTTTTCTGTCTTAACTCAAAAGCTGAAGGAAAAAACTGAAACGAAGCATACATAAAAGGAAGCTGAATCAAGGCTGGAATGCATCCTGCCATTGGGTTTACCCCAGCTTTATTGTACAATTTCATCGTTTCCTGTTGTTTCTTCATGGGGTCTTTTTTGAATTTTTCACCCAATTCCGTAATTTCAGGTCGCAATACTTTCATCTTAGCCTGAGACAAAAATGATTTATATGTAATAGGCGACATGGCAATTTTTACAATAATAGTAAAAATAATTATCGCAATTCCATAAGCAATGTATGAGCTTAAAAATCCAAATAAAGGAATAAACACAAACATGTTAATCCATCCAAAAATACCCCAACCTAAAGGAATAATTTTTTCTAAATTTTTATCGTAGGCTTTTAATGTCTTATAATCTGATGGTCCAAAATACCAATTCATTTTATAATCTACTTCACCATTAGTAAATGCTAATGGGACATTAGCATTAAATTGTTTAATGTATGTTGTATCCACTTTTTCATCTACAACTAATTTATGCGATTTTAATATTGTTTTAGCAAACGGCGTATCAGTCAATAAAATAGTACTAAAAAAATGCTGCTTGAAAGCAATAAACTTAACGTTTTCAGGTATTTCTTCTTGAACATCTTTTCCTGTCCCGGAAACATTATTAAATTTATCATCACCATACTCATAATTCAATAAAGTATAACGGTCTTCATAAGCAATACTTTTTTCTGTTCTGAATGTTTTCAAATCCCATTCTAAATCTAACGGTTTAGCAGTATTCAAAACTTTATTCAATCCTTGTGAACGAATATCAAAACCAACCATGTAATTGTTAGGTTTCAATATGTACTTGTATTCCAGAAACTCATTTGCGCCAGCTTTCAATTTCATAGACAGAATTTGATCCGCTCCTACTTTTGTAAGAGTTGGCTCAAAAAACAAGTCTTTTGTATTTAAAGTACGGTTATCGCTTGTAAGTAATTGAATATTTAAATTCGCATTATTATCTTTAATCAATTCAACTAATTGACCTGAGCCTTTTTTGAATTTTTCAAAATTTTTCAAAGCAGCTTCAATAATATACCCTCCTTTATTAGCGATTTTTAATTTTACAAATTCATTTTCAACGGTAGTAAAACTTTCTTTTGCAGAAGGAAGTGACGCTGAATAAGCAAAATTCCCTAAAGTTTTTTGCAATTGTGCCATTTGAGTTGAATCGCCAGGTACAATAGCTGCTGCAGTAGCAACCGTTTTAGTTGCAGCCGCTTTTGCTAAAGCTTCCTTAGCCACTAACTCTTTTTTAGCTTTATCAGCAGCAATAGTTGCTTCCGAAGGTTTATTTTGAAACATGATCCAAAACAAAATACCAACTATCAATATAAAACCTATAATTGAATTAAGGTCTAATTTTTTTTCTTCCATTATTTTATTTAAAAAAGTTTACTATATATAAGTATAAAGTTTGATGAATTGTTTCAAAAAACAAAAACTATTTTTTCTTTGCTTGAACTGCTGCTGCCACAAAATTTACAAAAATAGGGTGTGGGTTTGCCACGGTACTTTTGTATTCTGGATGGTATTGAACTCCAATGAAAAATGGGTGATCCTCTAACTCTATAATCTCAACCAAACCTGTATCCGGATTTACTCCTGAAGCAATCAAACCTGCATTTTGTAATTGTGCAACATAGTTACTGTTGTACTCATAACGATGACGGTGACGCTCAGAAATAGTTTCTTTCCCGTAGATTTTATACGCCAATGAATCTTGTTTTAAATCACATTTCCATGCTCCAAGACGCATTGTTCCTCCTTTATCAGTAATCGTTTTTTGCTCTTCCATCAAGTTGACAACAGGATGTGAAGTTTGCTCATTCATTTCAGTCGAATTAGCATCAGGATAACCTACAATATTTCTTGCATACTCGATAATTGCCATTTGCATACCCAAACAAATTCCGAAAAACGGAACTTTATTTTCTCTTGCATAACGAACTGCTTCTATTTTTCCTTCAATTCCTCTTTCTCCAAAACCTGGAGCTACAAGAATTGCATCTAAACCTGATAATTTTTCTTCAATATTTGTTGCGTCAATATGCTCAGAATGAATAGAAATCACGTTAACTTTAGTTTCATTTGCAGCACCTGCATGAATAAAAGCTTCCAAGATTGATTTGTAACAATCTTGCATTTCTACATATTTCCCAATCAAACCGATATTTACAACATGTTTAGGATGTTTTAATCTGCGTAAAAAAGTATTCCAGTTTTTTAAATCCGGAGCCGCTTTTTTAGGCAAGTCTAATTTCTTTAAAGCCACAATATCAAGACCTTCTTCCAGCATTAAATTAGGCACTTCATAAATCGTTGAAGCATCAATAGATTGTATAACGGCCTCTCTTTTTACATTACAAAACAAGGCTAATTTATTGCGAATCTCATCTGAAATTTCGTGCTCTGTTCTACAAACTAAAATATCAGCTTTAATACCACTCTCCATCAGTGTTTTAACAGAATGCTGTGTTGGTTTTGTTTTTAATTCTCCGGCTGCAGCCAAATAAGGAACTAAAGTCAAATGAATTACTAAACCATTATGTTCTCCTAATTCCCAAACTAATTGACGAACCGATTCAATATATGGCAAGGATTCAATATCCCCCACTGTTCCACCAATCTCAGTAATAACAATATCAAAATCACCTGATTTACCAAGCAATTGCATTCTATCCTTAATTTCATTGGTAATATGAGGTACAACTTGTACTGTTTTACCAAGAAATTCTCCTCTTCTTTCTTTTTCAATAACCGAAAGATAAATTCTTCCTGTAGTAACATTATTCGCTTGAGATGTAGGAACATTCAAGAAACGCTCATAATGTCCTAAATCTAAATCAGTTTCCGCACCATCATCAGTCACATAACATTCTCCATGCTCGTATGGATTTAAAGTACCTGGATCGACATTAATATAAGGGTCAAACTTTTGGATGGTTGTACGATATCCCCTAGCTTGTAACAATTTTGCCAAAGATGCAGCAATAATTCCTTTTCCTAAAGAAGAAGTCACACCGCCTGTAACAAAAATATATTTCGTTTGATTCATTCTGTTGTTGTTTGTATTGTAGTTATGTAAAAAACTTGGCAAAAGTACAATTATAAATTGTCAATTAGAAAATTAAATCGGTTTAGGATAGCGTTTTTTTATATTTCGAATTAACTCTTCCAATCCGTTCAGTTTTAATTCGTAAATCAATTTCAATTGTTCCCCTAATTCTCCTTTTGGAAATCCTTTATTACTGTACCAAACCACATAATATTCAGGCAAATCGATAAGAAATTTACCCTCATATTTACCAAAAGGCATTTTGGTATGAGCCAGTTTAATCAGTTGTTGTTGGTTTTTATCCATTTTTTTTTCAATAAAAAAGAAGCAAGAGACAAAAACAAGAGGAATTAATTTCTCTTGTTTTTGTCTCTTGCTTCTCGACTTTTTATCTTATTTCCAGTTAAAAGTAATTCTTTTTTCGATTTCAGTATTTAAACTCAAGAAAACAGGACAAGTCATAGCCGTTCGCTCTAGAATCGTTTTATTCTTTTGGTCGTCAGTTCCTGACATATCAAAAGTAATTTCTATTGTTCCTATTCGTCTCGGCTCTGCATTCATAATTTTAGTTACTTCGGCAGTAGATCCTTTTAAATCTAGATTCATATCGCGGGCTTTTATTCCCATTACAGTCATCATACAACTTGCCAAAGCATTCGCTACCGTATCCGTTGGAGAGAAAGCTTCGCCTTTTCCATTATTGTCTAATGGCGCATCTGATATGATTTCATTTCCAGATTGCAAATGTATTGATGATGTTCTTAAATCGCCTAAGTATGTTACTTTTGATGTCATAATTTTATTATTATTTTATTCTACTGCCACTGAACACTAATTACTGAACACTTTTTAATTAGCTTCTTTTATTGTTAAATCGGTGTCATAGTATAAGATGTAAACACCTTTATTAGTATATCCACCCTCTTCTTTTTTATAATATTCAAATTTATTATCTACCTGTTCAGTAGCGATAGTATCAGCCGTTTCTTGATACGTTTTATCTTGTGACAAACGCATCATGGTATCAAAAGTAATATCAAAACCACGAGTTGCGAAAGCGCTAGGGAAAATTTTATTTTTCTTTTTATATTCTTTTTCGAAAATTAAAGCTTCAGGAGATTCATTTTCACGGGTTACGGAAGGATACATTAATTTCAATTTTGTCAGATTCACAAAATTAATTTCATCGGTATCTAGTGTTTCATTAGGTTCTAAAATAACCAACTGTACTTTATACGTTGCCATAGCGCTCAACATAGTAGCCATTGTTGATTTAATCATTCCTGTATTTCCGGTTTCCATAACCACATAGTTTATTTTGTCTTTCACAAATAAACTTTTTAAATTTTCAGGAGCTAAAGCTCCGTTTGCGGCAAGGACAGAAAATTTTACATCTTTATGATTCTCTTTTATAAATTGAACCATTGATTCCTTTTTCTTATCGACTACAGCTATAATATTACCGCCTTTTGCTCTCATATAATCGAACATGGCATTTTTAACTGCGGTAGCCGTTGGAATGGTTTGGTACAAATTACTGAATGAATTCCCAATATCTTTTGATAAAGGAGAAATCACAGGAACTTGATTCAGAGTCAATAATTCAGCCGTTTTCTCCACGTTAGTCAGATAAAAAGGTCCGACAACGGCATCTGAATTTTCCAGATTATTTTCTTTAATTATAGAAGCGACATTAGACGTGTTTTTAGTTTCTTGCGAATCATAAATCTTAACATCGATAGAAAGTCCTATTTGTTTTGCAGAATCAATCGCCATCAAAGCTCCCGAATAAAAATCCAAAGTCATATTCAAAAACTTGTCTTTTTTAAGACGCATTGCAGTGGTATTAAGAGTATCTCCTTCAATATTTGGCATATTAAACGGCAAAAGCAATACTAACTTTTTTCTGTTGCTACTTTTCTTTGATAATCCAGCGTATTCTTTTTTAGTTTCCAGCGGAATAGTCATCGTTCCAGGAACTTTCAAAATCATTCCTTCCACTACACCTTGAGACAAAGCTGGGTTCAGAGTGATTAACTCTTCCTGAGTCATACCAAACATTTTTGATAAACTATAAAGTGTTTCTTTCGGCTTCACTTCATAATTTAGATAATTAATGGCTGCCACAACCTTTACAGGATTCGGTTTTGCAATTTCTTTTTTGGTTTCAACAACTGGAATCGTTTTCTCCACTTTTGGTCCCGAAGTTTCGGGATGGCCCTTGATAATTAATTTATAACCGATAGGTAAATTAGAAACAATTTCAGGATTTTTTTTCTCTAATTCTTGAATGGTAATTCCATATTGTTTAGAGATAGAATATTTAGTTTCTTTTGGAAGTACCTCGTGATACACTACTTTTTCTTGAATTACAGTAGCGGTAGCAGTCTTAGTGCTGTTTTTAGAGGGGATAACAAGGATTTGTCCAATTTTCAGCCCTTCTTTTTCAAGAGTTGGATTGGCTTTCTTCAAATCTTCATCTGAAACACCGTATTTTTTTTCTATACCGTACAGCGTTTCTTTCGGTGCTACTTCATGAGTTGTAGTTTTCACGATTGGCTTAGCTTGCACTATAGTTTTTTGTTTCACTCCACTTTTTGGAATTAACAAAACACTATTAGGCTTTAATCCACTTTGTGCATCAGGGTTTAATTGATAAATATCATACGGAGTAACGTTGTACTTTATTGCAATCTGACTCATCGTTTCTCCTTTCTCCACTTTATGGGTAGTGTTTTTTTCTTGCGAAAAAACATTGTAGTTAAAAAACAAAGCAGTAATACAAATTGCAAAAAAATATTTCATCATTTTTATTTATAAAATTATTCAATCATTAATAACGGAACGGTATCAAATTTTGTTCCAAAACTTGATACCGTTTATATAAAGAACATTAAAAATAATGATGTTCAAAGAAGAAATTAGCAGGGATTATATTATTCCCACTCAATAGTTGCTGGCGGTTTTGAGCTAATATCATACACCACTCTATTTACTCCTTTTACTTTATTAATAATATCATTAGATATTTTCATTAAGAAATCATACGGTAAATGTACCCAATCAGCAGTCATACCATCCGTAGATTCAACGGCACGTAATGCAATTACTTTTTCATAAGTACGCTCATCACCCATTACACCTACACTATTTACAGGAAGTAAAATAGCTCCGGCTTGCCAAACTTTATCATACAATCCCCAAGATTTCAATCCTTCGATAAAAACAGAATCTACTTCTTGCAAAATTCTAACTTTCTCTGGCGTGATATCTCCTAAAATTCTAATTGACAGTCCTGGCCCTGGGAAAGGATGTCTTCCCAATAATTCTGGGTCAATTCCTAACGAAGCTCCTACTCTGCGCACTTCATCTTTGAAAAGCATACGAAGCGGTTCCACAATTTTCAATTTCATGTAATCAGGTAAACCACCTACATTATGGTGTGATTTAATAGTAGCCGAAGGTCCTTTTACTGAAACTGATTCAATAACATCAGGATAAATTGTTCCTTGCGCTAACCATTTTACATCTTCTATAAGGTGTGATTCATCATCAAAAACTTCGATAAATACACGTCCAATAATTTTACGTTTGGTTTCCGGGTCACTTACACCTGCTAATTCAGATAAGAAACGATCTCCTGAATCAACTCCTTTTACGTTCAATCCCATTCCTTTGTATTGATCTAATACATTTTGGAATTCGTTTTTACGAAGCAAGCCATTATTTACAAAAATACAATATAAGTTTTTCCCAATAGCTTGGTGCAATAAAACTGCCGCTACTGTAGAATCTACTCCTCCAGAAAGACCAAGAACTACTTTATCGTCTTGCAATTTCTCTTTCAACTCTGCCACCATTTCGCTAACAAAAGCATTTGGTGTAAAGTTCTGAGGAACTTCCGCTATTTTCACTAAAAAGTTTTCTAACATTTTTGATCCATCGGTAGAGTGAAAAACCTCTGGATGGTATTGAATAGCGTATGTTGTTTCGCCTTCAATTTTATAAGCTGCAAATTCGACATCATGTGTACTTGCCAATTTTACTCCGTTTGTTGGTAAAGCTTTAATACTATCGCTATGACTCATCCAAACCTGGCTATTTTCAGAAACTCCTTCAAAGAAAATTTCATTCTCTTTTATATAAGACAAGTTGGCTCTACCATATTCTCTAGTGTTTGAAGCAGCAACTTCACCACCACTAAAATGGGATAAATATTGCGCACCGTAACAAACAGCCAGCATTGGAAGTTTTCCTCTAATTTGAGATAAATCAGGATGTGGCGCGTCTTCTCCTCTAACAGAAAAAGGGCTACCTCCAAGAATTACTGCTTTATAAGATGATAAATCACTCGGGAAATGATTGTAAGGGAAGATTTCGCAGAATATATTTAATTCGCGAACTCTACGCGCAATAAGTTGAGTATATTGCGATCCGAAATCTAAAATAAGTACGTTGTGTTGCATGCGCAAAAATACTTTTTATATTTTGAATTGAAAAATTGAATTTTGAAAAATATTTATTTTTTTTTCAATAGGCTATTTATCCTATTTATTTATACCTCAGAAACCGTCTTTTTTTGACAAAACGAATGATTTTTAAAATAAAAGCAAAGAATCATTTAAGTACACATGAAATATACAGTACCATTTTGAGTTAACCTTATATAATGAATACATAAAAATTAAAAAACCAATGAAAATTAAAACATACGCAATACTTTCACTTTTTGCTCTTTTTATAGTTTCCTGTAGTGTTGTCGATAAATTATTGACTTTTACAGTATCTAACGAGACTAGCTTTAAAATAGCCAGTGGATTTCCTCTTAACCTCGCCACTGAAATAATCACGCCAGATGTCACTACAAATTCAAGTGCTGAGTTTCAAAATAACAATACAAAAGCTGATTTAGTAAAAGATGTAAAACTGACTGAATTAAAATTGACTATAACTGATCCAACGGACAAAACATTCAGTTTCTTAAAATCAATTCATTTGTATATTTCAACAGATGCTAATGATGAAATCGAATTAGCCTATTTAGACAATATTAATTCCACCGTAAACACAATAAATCTAATTTGTACTCCTGAAAAACTAGATAAATATATCAAAGCTTCGAGTTATAAAATAAGAGCTAAAGCAGTTATCAAGGAAACCGTTACTAAAGACATAACGGTAAAATCTGATATGAAATTTAAAGTAACTGCTGATCCGTTTTAAAAAATCAGCAGTTGATTATTTTTTATTCTTTAATAATTACAAATTTTCCTTTTACCCCGGCATCCCAATTTTCCCAATAATCAGACTTAACCAGTTGTCCTTTGTCATCATAAATTTGAAATTCAGCCGTATTTCCGCCTAAGGCACCTCTATTTAAAGCTTCAATTTCGAATGTATTAATTCCTTCTTTAAGAAATATTTTAAATTCTTGATAATTTGCTTTCATTAATAATCTTTCTTGGACTACATTCCCATTCATAGTAGCTTTGGCTAAATCCCCATCAATCTGTCCAAAATCACGATAACTAATTAAAAAGAATTCTGATTTTGTTCTAATCTCACCAAAATTAACATCAATTTTTACTAAAAGTCTTGAATCTTCTTTCAATCCCTCTTTAACTAATGTTTTGCCTAAATCTTTTTCCATTTTGTCCATATATACATCCCCTGGATTAGCAAAATCATTTTTTGGAGTCATGTTTATAGTGCTTGCTTCTCCAATTTTCAATACAGAACTAGGGGTTTTTATTTCAGGGCTTTTAAAAACATTTGGACTATAAGTTGGCGGAATATCAGTTTCAGGAGGAACTATCTTTTTGAACTTCGGACTTCTATTTATAGGAGGAATTGCCTTAAACTTTTTACTAAATTCAATCTGACTATAGCTTTTTGAAGAAATACCAATACTAATTATTATAAAAAAAAGAATCTGTTTCATAGAAGGTGAATATTGAAAAATCAATATTAATTAAAATTTAAAACTAGAGAAATAGAGTGAACAACAAAAATAGTATAAATTAATTTCATTAATTTATCGAATTAAAAAAACAACTTCCTTATTCTTTCATTAATATTAGTGTTGCTTTATTATCTGTCCCAAGATTCCATTGATTGGCAGAAATAACATTTCCTTTATCATCATACACTTGAAATTCAGCTGTATTAGGAGGTGCAAAGCCTTCGTTCAACGCCTCAAAATCAATTTTATTAATCCCTTTCGCTAATTTTATCTCAAACCCTTTAAAATTGCCATCTAAAATAACCTCGTATTCTATTACTTTATCATTTACGTATACTCTAATCTTATCACCATCTACATAAGCGGCATCCCGATATCTTACTTTAGCAGTAAGAGAACCGGTTTTGAAATTTCCTAAATCTTGATTTTTCTTATAAGTAACCACCTCTAAATTTTGGGCTTTTTTAGTGATTTTTTCAGGATTCACAAAATTAACTTTTGGCATATCAAGAGGAATATCTCGGTTTTTTATCACTTTTGGAGCAGTAATTTTTGGCAAATCTGCTTTTGGAGGAATTGGCTTTTTTATTTTCGGTTTTATATTTTTAGGCGGGATTGCTTTAAATTTAGAACTAAATTCATTTTGTGCATATCCGCTTAGGGACATACCTATGACAATAATTAAAAATAGAATTTTTTTCATAACTTTTTAGATTAACAGAGCTGTGCATGTAAAATTTTTAAAAATAAAAACCAAATCTTAACTAAACACAAAATGTAGTAATTTCACTTTCTTTAATAACATTTAATTTCCAATTTTATTACATTTCATAGCATAAGATTAGCTAAAATTGATTTCTCAAAATTGAACTTTTTAGTTAAAAATCAATGTTTTTTATTTCTCATTTTTTTCTAAATTGCAAAAAATATACCAAAATTTAAATTAGGTTCTAATATTTTAAAAATCAGTTAAAAAACAAACAAAATGAAAAGAGAAAACATATTGACAGGCTCACCATGGGAAGATAAAATGGGATATTGTCGTGCGGTACGTATTGGAAACATCATTGAAGTATCAGGAACAGTAGCTATAATTGACGGTGAAAAAGTAAAAGCTGACGATGCGCATGCACAAACGCTGAACATTCTAGAACGAGTAGAAAAAGTACTGGAAGACTTGAATGTAAGCATGAAAGATGTCATTCGCACCCGAATATTCACAACTGATATAACTACATTTGAAGCTGTTGCTACGGCTCACGCCAAATTTTTTAAAGATATAAAACCTACAACAGGTTTTTACGGAATCAATCAATTAGTTGCTCCAGAATATTTGGTTGAAATCGAATTTACAGCAATTGCTCCAGAAAAACCTTTAGTTCAGGAAGGATTGTAATACTTTAGCAAAAAAATCTGATGATTCAACAATGAATTTAGAGAACGCTAAAAAAATAATGCTTGTCACAGTCAAATGGATTTTCATTTGTGCTTTGACAGGCATTATTTCTGGATCAGCATCTGTATTTTTTTTAGTGGCATTAGAATGGGTAACACAGGTTAGAGAACATAATAACTGGCTCATTTGGCTTTTGCCAATAGGCGGTCTTATTATCGGATTGTGCTACCATTATTACGGAAAGGATGTTGTAAAAGGCAATAATTTATTACTAGAAGAGTACGAAAATCCCCAGAAATTAATTCCTTTAAAAATGGCGCCTTTAGTGCTTATTGGCACCTTAATAACGCATCTTTTTGGAGGTTCTGCAGGTCGCGAAGGAACCGCTGTACAAATGGGAGGAGCCATTGCCGATCAATTTACAAAACTGTTATCCCGAGCACGTCATGCCGAGCGCAGTCGAGGGACGAGCGACAAACATGACAATTCAGATAGAAAGACACTAATCATTCTGGGAATCAGTGCTGGTTTTGCATCGGTTTTTGGTACACCTTTGGCTGGAGCACTTTTTGCTTTAGAAGTTTTATATTTCAGCAAAATCAGTTTCAAAAGCATTCCGCTGTCTTTTATAACTGCTTACGTTGCTTATTTCACCGTTGAATTCTGGGAAGTAAAACACACCCATTATAACATCCCTATTATTCCTGAAATGAATTTAACCAACTTGTTTTGGGTAATTCTTGCGAGTATATTATTTGGTTTGGCCGCTATGTTTTTCTCTCGAAGCACACACTTTTGGGGTACTTTATTTTCGAAAACCATATCCTATCCTCCGCTTCGTCCTTTCATAGGAGGAATAATCATTGCTTTAGCAATCTATTTTATTGGAACCACAAAATACATCGGTTTAGGAGTTCCCATGATTGCTGATGCTTTTTCAAATCCAAATGCATCTTACGATTTTCTGCTCAAAATACTATTCACTGGATTTACGCTGGGCGCAGGTTTCAAAGGTGGCGAAGTAACACCGCTTTTCTTTGTGGGTGCCACTTTAGGAAGTGCTTTATCAATTGTAATTCCGCTGCCCATTGCAATTTTAGCAGGAATGGGATTCGTCGCTGTTTTTTCGGGAGCAACCCACACCCCTATCGCATGCACCGTGATGGGAATGGAACTTTTCGGGGTCGAAAGTGGTGTTTTCATTGGTATCGCCTGCATTATCGCTTACTTTAGTTCCGGTTCTGTGGGGATTTACAAAGCCCAAATTGTAAAAGGGGCAAAATACCATTTGTACCAAAAACTAAAAAGCAAAGACATCGAGCTTTTGTAACATTGTAAAAGTTTGTTAATTATATAAATGATTTCAACATTACATTAAAAAAATGTAATTTCGCACACTATGAAAATACAAGACATTCAAGCGATACAGTTGTTATTATCAACTCCAAAAAAAATTGCCATAATTCCACACCGAGGTCCTGATGGAGATGCTATGGGTTCTACTTTAGGATTATATCATTTTTTATTAAAAAACAACCACCAGCCTATTGTGGTTTCCCCAAATGAATTCCCTGATTTTTTAGCTTGGATGCCAGGTTCTGAAACAGTCAAAATATACGAAAAAGACAAAGAAAACTGCACCAAAATATTGGAAGATGCCGAGGTGATTTTCACTTTAGATTTTAATGCTTTGCATCGTACAGGTGAAATGGAAACTGTTTTAGAAAAACTAACTGCCCCATTTATCATGATTGATCATCATCAAAAACCAGATGATTATGCAGCCGTTACCTATTCAGACACTTCCTATGGTTCCACTTGTGAAATGTTATATAACTTCATTTTATTTCTTGGCAAAAAAGAAGATATTGACAAAACTATTGGAACTTGCATTTACACCGGAATTTTAACCGATTCAGGTTCTTTCCGTTTTCCAAAAACAACTGGAAACACCCATAGAATCGTTGCTGAACTAATTGATTTAGGTGTTGAAAATACGGAGATTCCTACCTTATTATTTGACAATAGTTCTTATGGCCGTTTGCAATTACTAGGAAGAGCGCTTCAAAACATGAAAGTGATAACGGAACATAAAACTGCTTATACCACACTTACACAAGACGAGTTAAACACTTTTGATTACGTAAAAGGAGATACGGAAGGCATTGTAAATTACGGATTAAGCATCAAAGGAATTCTTTTCACTGCTATTTTCATCGAAAATACAGCAGAAAAAATCATCAAGATTTCGTTTCGTTCCCAAGGCGATTTTGATGTCAATCAATTTGCAAGAGACCATTTCCATGGTGGCGGACATCGCAATGCGGCTGGAGGAAAATCAGAAGTATCGATGGAAGAAACGATAAATAAATTTGAGGATTTAGTAACAAAAATAACGATATAACACATGAAAAACAGCAAGTTAACTGCCATTGCATTCTTTTTGTTGGTATTGGTTGCAAGTTGCAAACAACATCAGGAAGCCCGCAGACCTATTTCTCAAACTTCGGGAACTTTCATGAAGAAATCCATTGCGCGAAATAAAAAATTAATTGCCGGCGAGGAAGGGCAAATCGATGCTGTTATCAGAAGAAATCCAAAAGTGAAATTTATTGCCTCAACCAAAGGATATTGGTATTCTTATTCGCTTAAAAACGAAAAAGATACATTAACCCCTAAAAAAGGAGATGTTGCATTCTTTGACTATGAAATAAAAGATATGAAAGGCAATATCATTTATTCTGAAATCGAATTAAGACCACAAGTATATTATGTAGACAAACAAAACATCATGATGGGATTAAGAGACGGAATCAAATTGATGCACAAAAAAGAGAAAGTAAACTTTCTTTTCAACTCACACATGGGATATGGTTACCATGGCGACAACAAAAAAATAGGTACAAATCAGCCCTTACTTTGCATCGTGACTTTACGTGATTTCATGCCAGAAGATGCATATAAAAAACAAAATGCAGTACAACCAGCATCTGCGCCAGTTGTTAAGCAAGAAGAAGTTTCTACCCAAGCCAAATCAAATGATACTATAACGCAATAATTCACAAATGAAATCGCCTTGATTCAAAAAACTTGAACAAGACTAACGATACCAACTTTTAAAAAATAAACATTAACGCCGTATGAAAAAAAGCTTCCTATTCCTTTTGCTGGTACTTACCACATTGTATTCTTGTAAAGAAGAACACAACACGCTTCCTGATGGTTTATATGCTAAAATTGAAACCAATAAAGGAGAAATCATAGTGCAATTAGATTTCGAAAAAGCACCAATAACAGTAGCCAATTATGTGACTTTGGCCGAAGGAAAAAATGAATTTGTCACCAATGAAAATCTGAAAAAAAGACCTTTTTTTGACGGTTTGAAATTTCACAGAGTAATCAAAGAATTTATGATCCAAACGGGAGATCCACTAGGAACAGGATCTGGAGATACCGGTTATAAATTCAAAGACGAGTTTACCGATTTGAAATTTGACAAAGGCGGTGTTTTGGCTATGGCCAATAACGGTCCGGCGACTAACAGCAGCCAGTTTTTCATTACACATCTTGCAACACCTTGGCTAGACGGGAAACACACCATTTTTGGCCATGTTGTCGAAAAAGGAATGGATGTAGTCAACAAGATTGAGCAAAATGACTTCATCAACAAAGTGACTATCATCCGAAATGGCGAAGCTGCCAAAAAGTTTGATGCCGTGAAAATATTCAATGATTATTTTGCTGTCGAATCTCAAAATCAAAAGAAAAAAGCAGCTCTCGACGCTGAAAACAAAAGAATATACGACGAAAAATACAAAGCTGTCAGAGACCAAAAAATAGCTTATTTTGCAACACTAAAAGCCAAAGCAACAACAACACCTTCAGGATTGCGATACATAATCACTAAAAAAAGTGGTGGTAAAAAACCCGCTAACGGAGCAAGTATTTACATTCATTACGCCGGTTTTCTGGAAGACGGAGAACTTTTTGACGCAAGTATAGAAAGTGAAGCTAAGACTTTTGGAAAATACGATGAAAACAGAGCTGCTCAAAACGGCTACCAACCCATTCCTTTTCAAGCAGGAAAAAAAGATGGCATGATTCCTGGTTTCATCGAAGGACTGGAGAAATTATCCCTTGGTGACAAAGCAGTACTTTTCATTCCGTCAAGATTAGCCTATGGACCAGCTGGAGCAGGTGGCGTAATTCCGCCAAATGCCAATATTATTTTTGAAATTGAATTAATCCAACAATAACTAAAAAAGTCAGACCTTAAATTATTACCCGATGAAATTTAAAATCTTAATTTTATTATTCCTAGGAATGGTAACGGTACATTCTCAAACTAAAAAACCAGTTCCTGCTAAAAAGCCCGGAACAGCAGTAAAAACTATTGCAAAAGCTCCTGTAGCAGTTGAAGGTATTTTTGCTACTATTTCAACTACCAAAGGAGATATTACCGTTCAACTGGAATACAAAAAAACGCCAGTAACTGTTGCGAACTTTATTGCACTTAGCGAGGGAACAAACACTTATGTTTTGGACGATAAACTAAAAGGAAAACCATTTTTTGATGGTTTGAAATTTCACCGTGTCATCAAAGATTTCATGATTCAAGGTGGTGATCCATCCGGTAACGGTTCTGGTGGCCCGGGATATGCGTTCAAAGATGAGTTTACCGATTTGAAATTTGATAAAGGCGGAATTTTGGCTATGGCCAATTCAGGTCCAACCACTAATGGAAGCCAATTCTTCATCACGCACAAAGACACGCCTTGGTTAAACGGAAAACACACTATTTTTGGTCACGTTACACAAGGAATGAATGTTGTCAACTTGATTGCTCAAGATGATGTTATTAAAAAAATCACCATTACCAGAAAAGGAGCTTTGGCAAAACAATTTGACGCCCCAAAAGTATTCTCTGATTATTATGGCAACAAAGCCGAGGACGCAAAGAAACAAGCTTTAATTGATGCTGAAAACCAAAAAAAGCAAGCTGCAATTCAAGCCGAAGAGAAAAAAGCGTATTTTGAAAAATACGGTAGCGTTATCTATGCCAAAGCAGATTATTTAAAAACTGCAAAAGCGACTGCTACAACTACAGCTTCAGGTTTAGCCTATAAAATAGTTCAAAAAGGAAGCGGAGTAAAACCTGCTGACGGAACAACTTTCTATTTTCATTATGCCGGTTATTTTGAGGACGGAACCTTATTTGACAGCAGCTATGAAGACATTTGCAAAGCTTATGGAAAATACGATGCAAACAGAGCCGCACAAAACGGATACCAACCTTTCCCTTTTGAAGCAGGTAAAAAAGACGGAATGATTCCTGGATTTTTAGAAGCATTGAATCTAATGACTTATGGAGACAAAGCAGTGATTTTTATTCCATCTAATTTAGCGTATGGACAAAGAGGTGCTGGTGGTGTAATTCCCCCTAATACAAATCTTGTTTTCGAATTGGAAATGTTTGAAAAACAACCGGCTCCAAAACAGTAAATCCCAAAAAGCATTCAATAAACAAACCCGTCTCGTTCCTAATACCAATAACTTTTATAAAAAAGTCCAATTTGTCAGTTCGAGCGCAGTCGAGAACCATTCTTGCATCTCGACTGCGCTCGATGTGACAAAAATAGAATTGGACTATATTATAGCGACTTTTGGCATAAAAACGAGACGGGGTTATTATTTCAATCTATTTCGATGAAGCCATTTAGTCAAAAAATTCAGCAAACGGATTAGACCGATTAAACGGATTTACACTGATTAAAAAAACATTTTAAAAATCCGTTTTTTTCTGTAGCATCCGTGTCATCTGTATGCTATATAACGCCAATCAGAAAGGAGACTATTTCTTTCCAAATTTCCAGTCGAATTCGTCTTTTTGATTGATAATAGCACCAATCTCAAATTTCACCACTTCATCAAATTCCGTTTGAAAAATAATCCAGTTTTCCTCGTTGAAATAGTTTTCGAACGTGTCGAATTCTTCCTGAGTAAATTTAGTTATTCCTTTGGAAGCCAAATCTTTTTTGACCTCACTTATTTTTCTATTGATTATTTTATTCCCAAACAACTCCATTTCCGGGCTAGACGCCACGATATACCCTAATTTAAAATCTTCCTCTACATAGAACGTCAAACGCATTTTTAGTTTATTGTAGGCAAAAATCACATTATCATCTTCGTCCTTGTAATTCCTATCCGGTTTCCCGTAAATAGCGGTAACATCATTTTGTTTCATTCCGAAAATGAGCTTGTCAATTCCGTTTTTTGGATTTATTTTCATATGTAGATACTATTTGTTTTTTAATGCAATATGGTATCGCCAGATCTTCATCGGTGATTGCGACAAATGTTGTCATGGCGATTTCATAGGTAGTTTATATTTTTTTAAGCAATATGTAATTTGCATAGCGCTACAGTTGTTTATTTCAAACTTGCGTTATACTCCTTTCATCTCGTAATATTTGACCGCAAAGTTCGCAAAGTTTTTCGCAAAGTCCACTACCTTTTTATTTAAAAATTAATAGTACACAAATTCTGCTACTGATTCTAAAATTTACAATTTGGGCGTGACCCGCTAAAAAAAGCGGGTCGGGCTATCCGCTTTAATCTCCCGAAGAAAAATCGGGAGGATTTCCGCTTTTATCCCTCACGCAAAAAAGCCTCAGCACCATAAGAACCTTTGGCTAAACAAAACAATAATTGTAAAAAAATTAGTATCTTTCAATCACAAAACCAACACAATATGACTTGGGCAGCAAAACTGATAAAACACAATAGCGAAAATAGAATCGCCGTCTATTTTGAAAAAAATCAAGACCTGATTGCCCGTATCAAACAAATAGAAGGAGCCAGATGGAGCCAGCAAAAAACAGTTTGGCACCTTCCAGATACAGTAGAAAACAGAGAACGTTTCAAAATAGAACCCCAGGCAAATTCGCTCCCATCTCTTGAGGGAATGGAACAAATAGAGAAATTCAAACAATGGCTTCGTTCTAAACGCTATAGCGAAAGCACTATTACTACCTATAGCGAAGCCTTAAAATCTTTCCTGATTTTCTATCGAGAAAAACCCATTGCCGAAATCAATAATGAAGACGTGATTATCTACAACAACGACTATATATTAAAGAATAAGCTTTCGGCTTCATATCAGAACCAAATTACAAACGCCATCAAGCTATATTTTAAAACTATAAAAAACACTAAAATTGAAGTGGATAAAATTCACCGTCCCAAACGAGCCAAGCTATTGCCCAACGTTTTGAGTAAAGAGGAAGTGAAATCTATCTTGAATGCCCACAGCAACATCAAACACAAAACGATGCTGTCCTTAATTTATAGTTGTGGTTTGCGTCGTGGCGAACTTTTAAATTTAAAACCTGCTGATATAGATTCCAAAAGAGGGATTGTAATTATTCGCCAAAGCAAAGGTAAAAAAGACCGAATTGCTCCTTTGTCTCCAAAAATATTAGAAATGCTCCGAGAATATTATATAGGATATAAACCAAAAACTTGGCTATTTGAGGGACAAAACAACAATACAAAATACGATGAACGCAGTTTATCTAATGTACTAAAACAGGCATTAACAAAATCAAGAATAAGCAAACCCGTAAGTTTACATTGGCTACGACATAGTTATGCCACGCACCTACTCGAAAGCGGAACTGATTTGAGATACATTCAGGAATTATTAGGGCATAGCAGCAGTAAAACTACTGAGATTTACACCCACGTTAGTACGAAAAGTTTGCAACAAATAAAAAGTCCTTTTGATGATTTGTAATATTTATTTTATACATTTAGCTAAATAAATACCAGAGTCTTTTATGGCACAAAGCCAACCCTTTATAGGTAGATTGGAGCCATTTTATGGCTGGTATAAACGAGTTAGCAGGAATACTACAATTCCGTTTCATAAGACCTTATAGTTTGATGTTTTTGGCTAATTGAATTTTATACTTTTCAATTACTTCTGAAAATTCTTCAGGCTCTCCAACTTCAATATCGTTAAGGTTTTTAAATTCTGATGGTCGTAAATCTAATTTTACAACAAATTTTTGTCTATAATCTTGTAGTCTTTTCAATAAACTACCACAACCTCCATCACTATAAGAGCCGCTATAACGAGCATCTTCTTTTAATTGGTTTGCTCTTTTAGTTACTATTTCTGTTAAAAAAGAAAGTTTCATAATAAGTTTAGTTTTTAATTGCCGTACTCCTGATAACAGTGGTTTTGCGAGATTTTCGGCACTTGGTTTAATTTAATTATTCGTTTGTATTTGTTGTTTTCTATCATCAACCGAAGCACAAGGATTTATCTTGCCAAAAATCCTCGCAAAGCCACGATACGTTAGGGTGCATTGCTATATTAAGTTTTCAATTGACAATTCCTCGCACATTCTGAAATAGAAAATATTTTGTAAGTGATGCAATCCAGTGATTTCAACCTGACTTACATATTCAATCCACATTCCTCTTACATAATTAATTTGCATTCCTTTATAATTAAAGCAAGGGAACGTTTTAAAGTCTAATTTTACAGCTCCTAATTTCAATAAAAGTTCTTCTGATAACTTTATAGGTTTTAATGAAAGTGAAGTTATTGGAGTCCATTCTAAAATAAAATGCCCTTTTTCAGATTCATTTTGAACTTTAATTTTATCTTTTTTAATTGCGACTACTTCTCTAATTCCAAAGCATTCAACTAAATTTCCAATTCTTAATTCTGTGTTTTTCATAATTACTTTTAGTTTTAAATTACCCACAACGCACCCTAACACACGTTTGCAGTTATGGCTTACATCGTTTTTTCCTGCGGAAAAACCTCTGATAATCTTAATTTGGGTTTGTACTTGTTATTTTTAGTCCTTAATTTCGCCACATCTGCAAGCGTGGGAACGTCAGGCTGTGAAAAAACCTCCTTTTCCCATTAAAAACCTTGAATTTTCCTGTTCTACAATTGAAATAAAGCCTTTTAAGAAGGCTCTTTTTTTAGGCTACTAATTTCATTAGATAAAAATCAAGGGCATTAGTTAGCTTTAAATGGTTCGTTTTTAGCAAAAACAAGACTTTTGCCTTGTAGGGTGAGTTCCATTTGTGGAGTTTGGCTATCAAATCAGGAACGCCCAGTATATTGATGCTCCGCTTGATGTTATACACCAGCATAATCAGGCTGTGTTCTCCATTTACTTTTTCTAATCCCGTTAAGTTGGTGTGGTTGTAACCCCATTGTCGTTTGATAGTCCCAAAGATGTGCTCGTTAATCTCTTGTCGCTTGCGATACAATTGGGGATTCTCTCGATAGCGTTTGTTGTTTTCTTCTACAGCATCAGCATATTGACCTCGATCAATTTCTCGGCCTCCTGACCGACTCGTACAAAGATGTTTCACCGCGCATTCTTTGCATTTTGACGTTCGGTATTTTTTAAAATTATATCCGTCTTTTGAACTGCTTTTCTTGTGCCAATTCCCTGTGGTATGCAATGTTTCGCCTTGTGGACAAGTATAGGTATCGGTATTTTTATCATATTGAAAATTGGCTACCAAATAATCCGGCTGGGTGCCGTTTTCGTTGCTTTTCCCTTGATTGGGCTGGGCTACAATGGTCGTAATATTAGCTTGCTGACAGATCTCGATTTGTTTTCCGTTGTGATAGCCTTTGTCCACCAAAGCGCTGTACGTTGCAATCCCTAGATTCTCTTTGGCTTCCAAAGCTATTGCTGACAAGGCATTCCTGTCGTTACGGTTGATCGTGTGCGTGGCTACTACCAGATTGTGCTTAGCATCCACGGCAGCTTGGATATTAAACGATATCTCAACTACTTGTCCTTGTACTAATAAAGCCCTAGCATCACTATCGGTAGTACTTATTTGCGGTTCGCCGCTGGCCTTTAGTTTTTCTTCCAAGAGTTCATATCGCAGTTTATTCCCTTTTAAGCGTTCTATTTTTTCTTGGATATTTTGAATTATAACAGGATTTTCTTGTACATCATTTTCCTGTAATGCAGTCAGGTACTCTTGGGTTTTATTCTCGATATATTCTAGGTGTTTATCGATTTTCTTTTGATTGAAATTCGCTTTCTTACTATTATGCGCCCGGCTTTTTGTACCATCAATCGCGATGGTTTCTGCTCCTATCAAATCGATATCTTTCAAGAAGCAAACAAAGAGTTTGAATAAGTTCTTTAGGGCTACAGGATTGTTTTTTCTGAAATCAGAAATGCTATGGTAGTTCGGACAAATCCCCTCTAAAAGCCATTGCATCTCTAGGTTTCTAAAACATTCTTTTTCTAATTTCCGACTACTTCTTATTCCATTAAGATAGCCATACAAATAGATTTTTAAAAATACCGGCGTTTGGTAACTCGGGCGTCCTTCTTTTTTAAGGGTTTGCAGACTAAATCCAAGTCTTAAAATGGAGATGGTATTTACAAAAGCATCGATAAAGCGAACTTGATTGTCGCTGGAAATTGCGTCTTCTAAACTAGAAATGCGCAGCTGATTACGTGAAATTCCTTGAATATGTTGCATTACTAAAAATACGAAAAATCTTCTTTTTGTACAAGCTAATCCCTATATTTGTTATCAACCAAACCGAAGTTTTTTCACAGACTGACGTTATATTCCAGCTTCGTGGGAGTCGCCAAAAGTGGAATAATAATATTTATTCCCATTGTAGGGGGCGTATTTCTCCAGCAGTATAAGCATCAATGATTTGTTCTTTTTCTTGTTGCATTCGTTCTTTTGCTAAAACAATTGCATCTACATAAACACCTCTCATCCTTCTTTCTGTTATGTTGCCGTCAACTTTTCACAAATCTCTTTTTTGTTCTAATTTTTTAATTAATTCTTGCATTGCTGTTTTCATAATTATAATCTGTCATAAATTTCTTCTGGAGTTTCTAAAACACTTAGTGTGTTATCATTTCCAAAATCTATTATTGTTGTTTTTATTTCATTCACTTGAAAAACGTTTCTGTAAAAATTTAAAGCCGAAGCTATATTTACATATATTTTTTCTTTACTTGGTAGTGTTAATACAAGATATTTCATAATTATTCTATTTTTTTAATTTCAATTCGTGCAGTTGGTACATCTAAAAAATGATAATACGCTGGATTTAATTTCGCAGCATCTAAATGTCTTTGCAAATCTCTTTTTGAAGATTCTGCATAATCTTTGTGAACATATTCTTTAAACATTTCACATCCATTTTTGTCGGTTATAAAAACAACGACTGTATTACTCACATCCATAATATATAATTTTTACGTTTTTTTGTATATAATTTTAATCAAAAGTTGTATTTAAAAAAAGCCGAGAATATAACAATTTCTTTGCGATGATTTTCGGCATTTGGTTTAATTTAATTATTCGTGTGTACTTGGTATGTTTGGTTTCAACTCTGAAAATTTCGGGCTTACCACTCCGAAAAACCTCGCAAAGAATCAACGTTAGGAAACAGCTATTCAAATCTGTCGTTAAATTCCTCGTTTGAAATTTCAATTGCTCTTATATATGCTTTTTCTAAATTTTCGTGAAAAAGAGAATCAATATTCCCTTCGTTAAACGTAATTCTCGCTGAATAATCGCATCCGATATAATTTGACTTTACTGATATGCAGTAATTTTTAATTTTGAACCATTCACACAATAAAAATATTTGAGTGTAAATTGGTTTATCTTCAAAACCCGTCATTAATTTTTCTTCTTTAAACCATTTTAAAAACAGTTCTCTTGCTTTTCCTGTTATCATAACTTTGTAAAAATGTAGCCGATTCCCTAACATCTAGTACAACTCACTAGGGCATCGGTCTTTTGGTTAATATTTTTTTGCATTTGTTGTTAATTGTCGCATCGGAAGGCAATTCGCTTACTTATTCCCTAGCGTGATGTACTAGCATGACGTTATATTCCAGCTTCGAGCAACTTTGTAACCAAAGCTACTCTTGCTTTTTTAATTGTAAATAAATAATTCTTTTTTCTTCATCAGTAAATTTTTTAGTACAAAACCATTGTTCAATAGTTTGCCTTTCTATTTCAGCTTTTACAGTTACAAGTATTTCATTAGTCTGTAAATACCATTTATTATATCTTTCTCCATATTCAGCAAAACAATCTTTTTTACACCAATCTCTTGTAGGTTCGTTTATTATTTTTCTGCCTTTTGATAAAATGGCTTGCGTTTTTGTAAGCCTTATAACTTCATCAAGAACATAATTTACTCTTTTTGACCATTTTAATGATTCTGCGATATAAACTTTGTCGCCAATTTTTAATTTTTCCATTTGTTTAATTTAATTTGTTAGTGTTATAAAGCCGATTCCCTAACAGCTAGTACAACCTACTAGGGCATTCGGCTTAGGTTAATATTGTTTTGTGTTTGTTTTAATCTGTTACATCAGAAAGCACTACGCTTGCTTATCCCTAGTGTGGCGTACTAGCGAAACGTTATCTTCAATTGCTACGATTCGTTTTCACAACTCATTCACATTGTAAATTATAAACATTCCCATTTTTGTTTTAAATTTACATTTAGGCATTATTTTATAAGCTATATTTATAAGTTTTATCGCTATTATTTTTTTTATATTTTCTTTCATTTTATTTGTTCTTTAACTTCGTTTAGTAAATTCATCATTGCAAAATCATAAGTAGAATGATGCCAAGCACAATCTAATCCAGCACTTTTTACAAATGGTTTCCATTCTTTTTTTAATCCAAATAAAGTCCATTTTGAGACTAAGACTTCAACAACAAATTTTTTCTCTGATACTTTTCTTATTCTAAACATAGTTTTTTATTGATTAAAAATAGATTTAATAGCTTTTTTAAGCTCACTAATTGCAATTCCTTTTATTTGTCCAGTTCCTTTATATGAATTGATTACTCTTATTATATTTTTTTCCTTAGTAAAATAATTATTAACGTCTTTTACTCGTATTTCTGCAAACTCTTCCATCCATAATTCAACTTGTTTTGGAGTTGGTTGTTTGTATTGTATTTCTCTTACTTTATTTAATAAAAAATTTTCCGCTGTTATCATATGTTTAGTGTTATAAAGCCGAGAATATAACAGCTAGTACAACCTACTAGGGCATTCGGCTTAGGTTAATATTGTTTTGTGTTTGTTTTAATCTATTACATCAGAAAGCACTACGCTTGCTTATCCCTAGTGTGGCGTACTAGCGAAACGTTATCAGGAATACTACGTTAACGTTTCTTTAATTACATTTCTATAATCGAAAAGAAATCCTTTACCAACTCCACAAACTTTAAAAGTATAAGTTTTGTCTTTTTTTAAGTGCCAAAAAACATTTGAATTATCAAATTTGCCGTTTAACATAGAACTTTCACAAATAAAAGTTTCTTTGTCTGTAATTACCAAATAGCGTATTTCTGTACGCATATTGTCTTTTCCACCAGTAATTAATTGTTGTTGTTGTAACTCAATTACTTTGCAATTTTTTACGATTGAAATTTTAGTGTCATTATAAACACCAATTGAAATTGCTCCTACGATTATTAATGCAAATAATCCGAAATAAAGATAAATTTTTGTTCTCATTTTTGTTGATTTTAAAAACACAGCTACTAACATCGGTTTTAAGAAATAGCGGTTTAAGGCTTAATTTGATGTTATTTTTGTGTTTGGTTAATTTGTGTTTAATTAATAATTTTTGTGTACTTTTCCGCTACTTCTTAAAGCCGAGAACCGTCAGGCTGTGAAAAAACCTCCTTTTCCCATTAAAAACCTTGAATTTTCCTGTTCTACAATTGAAATAAAGCCTTTTAAGAAGGCTCTTTTTTTAGGCTACTAATTTCATTAGATAAAAATCAAGGGCATTAGTTAGCTTTAAATGGTTCGTTTTTAGCAAAAACAAGACTTTTGCCTTGTAGGGTGAGTTCCATTTGTGGAGTTTGGCTATCA
Organism: Flavobacterium sp. 83; assembly: GCF_000744835.1. Classification (NCBI taxonomy): domain Bacteria; kingdom Pseudomonadati; phylum Bacteroidota; class Flavobacteriia; order Flavobacteriales; family Flavobacteriaceae; genus Flavobacterium; species Flavobacterium sp. 83. Next base: position 2,077,361 of record NZ_JQMS01000001.1, on the reverse strand, counting down.
AATCAGGAACGCCCAGTATATTGATGCTCCGCTTGATGTTATACACCAGCATAATCAGGCTGTGTTCTCCATTTACTTTTTCTAATCCCGTTAAGTTGGTGTGGTTGTAACCCCATTGTCGTTTGATAGTCCCAAAGATGTGCTCGTTAATCTCTTGTCGCTTGCGATACAATTGGGGATTCTCTCGATAGCGTTTGTTGTTTTCTTCTACAGCATCAGCATATTGACCTCGATCAATTTCTCGGCCTCCTGACCGACTCGTACAAAGATGTTTCACCGCGCATTCTTTGCATTTTGACGTTCGGTATTTTTTAAAATTATATCCGTCTTTTGAACTGCTTTTCTTGTGCCAATTCCCTGTGGTATGCAATGTTTCGCCTTGTGGACAAGTATAGGTATCGGTATTTTTATCATATTGAAAATTGGCTACCAAATAATCCGGCTGGGTGCCGTTTTCGTTGCTTTTCCCTTGATTGGGCTGGGCTACAATGGTCGTAATATTAGCTTGCTGACAGATCTCGATTTGTTTTCCGTTGTGATAGCCTTTGTCCACCAAAGCGCTGTACGTTGCAATCCCTAGATTCTCTTTGGCTTCCAAAGCTATTGCTGACAAGGCATTCCTGTCGTTACGGTTGATCGTGTGCGTGGCTACTACCAGATTGTGCTTAGCATCCACGGCAGCTTGGATATTAAACGATATCTCAACTACTTGTCCTTGTACTAATAAAGCCCTAGCATCACTATCGGTAGTACTTATTTGCGGTTCGCCGCTGGCCTTTAGTTTTTCTTCCAAGAGTTCATATCGCAGTTTATTCCCTTTTAAGCGTTCTATTTTTTCTTGGATATTTTGAATTATAACAGGATTTTCTTGTACATCATTTTCCTGTAATGCAGTCAGGTACTCTTGGGTTTTATTCTCGATATATTCTAGGTGTTTATCGATTTTCTTTTGATTGAAATTCGCTTTCTTACTATTATGCGCCCGGCTTTTTGTACCATCAATCGCGATGGTTTCTGCTCCTATCAAATCGATATCTTTCAAGAAGCAAACAAAGAGTTTGAATAAGTTCTTTAGGGCTACAGGATTGTTTTTTCTGAAATCAGAAATGCTATGGTAGTTCGGACAAATCCCCTCTAAAAGCCATTGCATCTCTAGGTTTCTAAAACATTCTTTTTCTAATTTCCGACTACTTCTTATTCCATTAAGATAGCCATACAAATAGATTTTTAAAAATACCGGCGTTTGGTAACTCGGGCGTCCTTCTTTTTTAAGGGTTTGCAGACTAAATCCAAGTCTTAAAATGGAGATGGTATTTACAAAAGCATCGATAAAGCGAACTTGATTGTCGCTGGAAATTGCGTCTTCTAAACTAGAAATGCGCAGCTGATTACGTGAAATTCCTTGAATATGTTGCATTACTAAAAATACGAAAAATCTTCTTTTTGTACAAGCTAATCCCTATATTTGTTATCAACCAAACCGAAGTTTTTTCACAGACTGCCGTTAGGCGTCATTTTACTCGAGCAGAAACCGAAAAATATTAATTAAAATAAATCTATGAATTCAAGTGAAGCGATAAATAACACAAAATGGTTTTCGAAATTTTCATTATGTTTTTTAGCAATTGTTGGTGCTATAAATACTGCTCTTTTTATAATCTTACCACTTTTACCTTATAAACTTTCACAGTTTGTACTTCCTACAGGATTTTTGACTTTAGGATTGGCAATACTATTCTCAATTGGATTTTCTATTTATTGGCACAATAAAGAGAAAAATGGAACTTTTAATTCAACAAAATATATTTCTTGGCTTACAACATTGTTACGTTATTGGATTGCATTTTTACTATTGGATTTTGGATTTCAAAAAATATTTGAAGTCAATTTTAATTATTCATATCATATAAATGATTCCTTATCAAGCGCATTAACGGGTCCAGAACTAACTTGGAAATATTATGGATTTTCTTATGGACTTGCTATAATTTTGGCGTTTTTTCAAATAATTGGTAGCATTCTTTTGTTATTTAAACGTACCATTTTATTAGGTATAACAATACTTTTACCTTTAATGCTGAATATTGTTTTGATTAATATTTTTTATAGTATTGGACCAATTACACTATTTACATCTATCTTAATATCATTAGGTTTAGTTAATCTATTTCTACAGCAAAAAGTTAACATAATAAACTTCTTTAATCAATACAAAAATACACTACCATCAATTGGTAATAATTTTTCACGCTCAATTGCGCGTGTGTTCTGTATTATGATTCCTTGTTTGTTTGTTATTTACTATAATTATGACGTTCATCTTTCAAAAAAATATTTTGGAAAATGGAAAGTCGAATCGATGACTCGTAATGGAAGATTGATTCTTGAAAATGAATGGCAAAACGATACTTTAGCTTGGAAAACAATCTATATAGAAGAAAGAGGAAAAATGTATTATTGTCCAAATCCATATATGTATGTGGATAGTACTTCTCTATTTATGAAGTATCATTACAATGATAAAGAACAAAATTTTAAGGTTATATCTTACGAAAAAAATCCGAATAAACCTGATACAATTCCTGTTCAGATTAACAATTTTAGAAATAAATCAATGCAGTGGAAAATGATTTTATACAAAGACACTATTCAAATGGAATTGAAAAAAGTGAATCCATAAGAAAAAACGAACGCCTAACACAGGTTTGGCAAGATTTGGGTTTTATGCTTAATTTAAAGTTGGTTTTGCATTTGAATAATTAGTCCTTAACCGCAAAATATATCTTAATTTAGTCCCAAACCTCGCCAAGCCTGAGAACGTCAGGCTGTGAAAAAACCTCCTTTTCCCATTAAAAACCTTGAATTTTCCTGTTCTACAATTGAAATAAAGCCTTTTAAGAAGGCTCTTTTTTTAGGCTACTAATTTCATTAGATAAAAATCAAGGGCATTAGTTAGCTTTAAATGGTTCGTTTTTAGCAAAAACAAGACTTTTGCCTTGTAGGGTGAGTTCCATTTGTGGAGTTTGGCTATCAAATCAGGAACGCCCAGTATATTGATGCTCCGCTTGATGTTATACACCAGCATAATCAGGCTGTGTTCTCCATTTACTTTTTCTAATCCCGTTAAGTTGGTGTGGTTGTAACCCCATTGTCGTTTGATAGTCCCAAAGATGTGCTCGTTAATCTCTTGTCGCTTGCGATACAATTGGGGATTCTCTCGATAGCGTTTGTTGTTTTCTTCTACAGCATCAGCATATTGACCTCGATCAATTTCTCGGCCTCCTGACCGACTCGTACAAAGATGTTTCACCGCGCATTCTTTGCATTTTGACGTTCGGTATTTTTTAAAATTATATCCGTCTTTTGAACTGCTTTTCTTGTGCCAATTCCCTGTGGTATGCAATGTTTCGCCTTGTGGACAAGTATAGGTATCGGTATTTTTATCATATTGAAAATTGGCTACCAAATAATCCGGCTGGGTGCCGTTTTCGTTGCTTTTCCCTTGATTGGGCTGGGCTACAATGGTCGTAATATTAGCTTGCTGACAGATCTCGATTTGTTTTCCGTTGTGATAGCCTTTGTCCACCAAAGCGCTGTACGTTGCAATCCCTAGATTCTCTTTGGCTTCCAAAGCTATTGCTGACAAGGCATTCCTGTCGTTACGGTTGATCGTGTGCGTGGCTACTACCAGATTGTGCTTAGCATCCACGGCAGCTTGGATATTAAACGATATCTCAACTACTTGTCCTTGTACTAATAAAGCCCTAGCATCACTATCGGTAGTACTTATTTGCGGTTCGCCGCTGGCCTTTAGTTTTTCTTCCAAGAGTTCATATCGCAGTTTATTCCCTTTTAAGCGTTCTATTTTTTCTTGGATATTTTGAATTATAACAGGATTTTCTTGTACATCATTTTCCTGTAATGCAGTCAGGTACTCTTGGGTTTTATTCTCGATATATTCTAGGTGTTTATCGATTTTCTTTTGATTGAAATTCGCTTTCTTACTATTATGCGCCCGGCTTTTTGTACCATCAATCGCGATGGTTTCTGCTCCTATCAAATCGATATCTTTCAAGAAGCAAACAAAGAGTTTGAATAAGTTCTTTAGGGCTACAGGATTGTTTTTTCTGAAATCAGAAATGCTATGGTAGTTCGGACAAATCCCCTCTAAAAGCCATTGCATCTCTAGGTTTCTAAAACATTCTTTTTCTAATTTCCGACTACTTCTTATTCCATTAAGATAGCCATACAAATAGATTTTTAAAAATACCGGCGTTTGGTAACTCGGGCGTCCTTCTTTTTTAAGGGTTTGCAGACTAAATCCAAGTCTTAAAATGGAGATGGTATTTACAAAAGCATCGATAAAGCGAACTTGATTGTCGCTGGAAATTGCGTCTTCTAAACTAGAAATGCGCAGCTGATTACGTGAAATTCCTTGAATATGTTGCATTACTAAAAATACGAAAAATCTTCTTTTTGTACAAGCTAATCCCTATATTTGTTATCAACCAAACCGAAGTTTTTTCACAGACTGACGTTAGCGGTCAGGCTAAAAGGCGACACAGCAAAAGAAAAACAGTTGACAAATGGGAATTTTTGACTTTTTAAAAAACAAACCAAAAATGGCTGACGAAAAATCAGACAACCAAAATTTGACAAATAAGGTCGAGCTAAAAACTCATTTGGACAGCATACAAAAAGAAATTTATCTATTCTTGAAGCCATTAGGGTTTAAGAAAAAAGGACGGACATTTAACAAACAAACAGAAGACGGAATTTATCAAGTAATCAACATTCAAAGTGGTAGATACGAATTTGGCGACAAGTATGTAATCCCGGGATTTAGGGAAAACTTGTATGGAAAATTTACAGTCAATTTAGGAGTAATGGTAAAAGAAATTTATGAACTTGAAAATCATAACAAACCCAAAGACATTTATCAAGACTATGACTGCCAAATTAGAGAACGACTACCACATTTGACTATTAAACAAGACCATTGGTGGACAATTTCAGACGACAACAATAAAACAGCGAAGGAAGTTATTGACGGACTGAGTTCACACGGACTTGATTGGCTTGACAACTTCGAGAATAGAGATAAGATTTGCAAAAACTTAGGAACTTCTGAAGTTGGTTCGCCTAGAGCAAAATTAGACGTGGCACTTATTGAACTTCTTCGGAACAGAACAAAAGCAGAGAAATTATTTCAAGAGTACTATGACAACATTGAAATTAAAAACGGACATAAAGAATACGTTAAAGGACTTGCCAACAGACTTGGAGTAAATTTAACAGACTGAATATGAATATACAGAAAGTGAATTTGACGACCGAAGAAGAAGCCCGAACCGCTAACAGGCGTTTGGCAAAAAAGCGGGTTCAGTGCTTAAATGAAGCCTTCTCCTTCGTATCAAGTTCAGTGCTGGCAGAAAGTTTAGGGCTTCGAAATCCGCTTCTTCGCCAAGCGCCGGAACGTCAGGCTGTGAAAAAACCTCCTTTTCCCTTTAAAATTTCTCTATTTTTCTATTGCTACGACCCAAATTAAGTCTTTTACAGCAGACTAGTTTTTACGCTATCAATTTAGTGTGGCAGAAAACAAAGTCTAATTTCAGCTTTAAATGCTCCGTTTTTAGCAAAAACAAGACTTTTGCCTTGTAGGGTGAGTTCCATTTGTGGAGTTTGGCTATCAAATCAGGAACGCCCAGTATATTGATGCTCCGCTTGATGTTATACACCAGCATAATCAGGCTGTGTTCTCCATTTACTTTTTCTAGTCCCGTTAAGTTGGTGTGGTTGTAACCCCATTGTCGCTTGATGGTCCCAAAGATGTGCTCGTTAATCTCTTGTCGCTTGCGATACAATTGGGGATTCTCTCGATAGCGTTTGTTGTTTTCTTCTACAGCATCAGCATATTGACCTCGATCAATTTCTCGGCCTCCTGACCGACTCGTACAAAGATGTTTCACCGCGCATTCTTTGCATTTTGACGTTCGGTATTTTTTAAAATTATATCCGTCTTTTGAACTGCTTTTCTTGTGCCAATTCCCTGTGGTATGCAATGTTTCGCCTTGTGGACAAGTATAGGTATCGGTATTTTTATCATATTGAAAATTGGCTACCAAATAATCCGGCTGGGTGCCGTTTTCGTTGCTTTTCCCTTGATTGGGCTGGGCTACAATGGTCGTAATATTAGCTTGCTGACAGATCTCGATTTGTTTTCCGTTGTGATAGCCTTTGTCCACCAAAGCGCTGTACGTTGCAATCCCTAGATTCTCTTTGGCTTCCAAAGCTATTGCTGACAAGGCATTCCTGTCGTTACGGTTGATCGTGTGCGTGGCTACTACCAGATTGTGCTTAGCATCCACGGCAGCTTGGATATTAAACGATATCTCAACTACTTGTCCTTGTACTAATAAAGCCCTAGCATCACTATCGGTAGTACTTATTTGCGGTTCGCCGCTGGCCTTTAGTTTTTCTTCCAAGAGTTCATATCGCAGTTTATTCCCTTTTAAGCGTTCTATTTTTTCTTGGATATTTTGAATTATAACAGGATTTTCTTGTACATCATTTTCCTGTAATGCAGTCAGGTACTCTTGGGTTTTATTCTCGATATATTCTAGGTGTTTATCGATTTTCTTTTGATTGAAATTCGCTTTCTTACTATTATGCGCCCGGCTTTTTGTACCATCAATCGCGATGGTTTCTGCTCCTATCAAATCGATATCTTTCAAGAAGCAAACAAAGAGTTTGAATAAGTTCTTTAGGGCTACAGGATTGTTTTTTCTGAAATCAGAAATGCTATGGTAGTTCGGACAAATCCCCTCTAAAAGCCATTGCATCTCTAGGTTTCTAAAACATTCTTTTTCTAATTTCCGACTACTTCTTATTCCATTAAGATAGCCATACAAATAGATTTTTAAAAATACCGGCGTTTGGTAACTCGGGCGTCCTTCTTTTTTAAGGGTTTGCAGACTAAATCCAAGTCTTAAAATGGAGATGGTATTTACAAAAGCATCGATAAAGCGAACTTGATTGTCGCTGGAAATTGCGTCTTCTAAACTAGAAATGCGCAGCTGATTACGTGAAATTCCTTGAATATGTTGCATTACTAAAAATACGAAAAATCTTCTTTTTGTACAAGCTAATCCCTATATTTGTTATCAACCAAACCGAAGTTTTTTCACATACTGACGTTGGTGGCAATGTTACCGCAGAAGACAAAAAAACCAGAAATGTAGTCAAAAATAGATATAACTGAATTTAGAAATAGATTAAAGGACAACACGAAAATTGGCTCTCCAAAACTAAAAATATATTGGGGAATACTGTCAATTTTTTCTAATGATAATTCGAAATTCTTTTATGGAAAATTTGACAATTTGACTTTTGAATTAATAAAAAATTCTAATTTTTTTCCGAGTTTATATTTTCTGAAAGGAACATATAAGAATACTGAAAAAAATTTCACAGTGAATTATAGTTTAGAACCTGTTGGCAAATTAAGAGTTGCATGGGTAAAATACTTTCCAATTATTGCGCTAATTATGTTTAATTCCATTTTTTATTTTCAAGCAAAACCACCAATTGAAATATATGTTATATTTAATTTATTCATAGTTTTTATTTCCATCGTTTCGAAACTGCACATAAAATGTCAAAATAGAAACCTGAAAAGAAAATTCGATAAAATATTTGAAATAACTGAATGAAAAAACACAGCCACCAACAGCTAGATTTTCGTTGCCTGCGTAGCACGAACAATGAAACTCCTGTTGAACGGAACCGGTCACTGGCAGGTACTATGGAGTTATCGTAAAGTTTTAAGAAAGAATTATTAGAGGATTTAGTGTCCTCTTTTTTTGGAGTGGTTTTAGCTTGTTTTTTGAGTGTTTTTCTTCACTTTTACATAAGTGCCCTTACCCGTAAAATTAGCTTTTAGAGGGAATTGTGTTTTGAATATCCACAGTCTTTTAGTAAACTGTTTAAAAGTAAAACCAATTTAACACCAATTGAATACAGACTTAGTTACAATTGAAAACTATTATCGCTAACAACCGTTTCTAATAATGGTGGATTATGGTTTTATCAGAAAAGAATTCACTAATGAAAATTTTGATTATATTTGAAATAGTTGGTGATTCAATAACGCCGCTATCACAAGTTGCTAAACGTTTAGAATAATCTTATCCTATTATTAATCAAATATTTAAATAAAAAAAACAACTTAAAAATATGAATTATGGCACTTATCAATCCACACATTAATTTCAACGGAAACGCCGAAGAAGCATTCAATTTTTACAAATCAGTTTTTGGCGGAGAGTTTGCAAATATTTTGCGTTTCAAAGACATGCCAAGTCCTGAATATCCATTTGCAGAAAAAGAAGCAAATAAAATAATGCATATTGCTTTGCCTATTGGCAAAAACGTTTTAATGGCCAATGACGTTCCAGAAAGTATGGGACGAGTAAATGAAAACGAAAACAGGTCTAAAATATCAATTAGTGCCGAAAGCCGAGAAGAAGCAGACAAATTATTTAACGGACTTTCCGAAGGTGGAAGCATTGAAATGCCTATTAGCGACAGTCCATGGGGATCCTATTTTGGGATGTTTAGAGACAAATTTGGTATTGAATGGATGGTTGACTTTGACCCTAAATATAACGGAAAAATATAATTCAAAAACAGCGAACCTCTAACTGCAGTTTAGCAAAAAATGAGAGATTCACTTCTATGACACTTTTGTTGTTAAACCAGCTTTTGTGTATCTAATTAGCACTTGTACTAACAATTCGCTACTTGAACAATATGGCGGAACGTTAACCAATCTTCAGCAAAATCCTTAACACCAACTAATCAGAAATCCATTAACAGTAAGTACGAACAGGATCGAGAAAAATATGAATATTGATTATAAATCTGTTGACGCATACATTAAATCATTCCCAAAAGAGACTCAATCCCTTTTGGGGAAAGTTCGCGAAGTTATTCTCGAAAATGCTCCAAAAGCGGTAGAAAGTATTGCTTATGGCATGCCTGCATACAAAACAAATGGAAAACCTTTAGTTTATTTTTCAGGATTCAAAAATCACATTGGATTTTATGCAACACCAACAGGACATACTGCGTTTAGTGTTGAACTTTCAAATTATAAACAAGGAAAAGGTTCTGTTCAATTTCCTCTTGACAAACCAATCCCGTTTGACTTGATTCAGAAAATTGTTGCATTCAGGGTAAAGGAAAATGAACTAAAATACAAATAAGAATATCCCAACCCAGATCACGCTGATATACCATAATAGTTAGCACCTCTTTGCAAATTGCATCCTCAAAAGTGAGCAAATAGTACTAAAAGCTATGCGTAATTCGTACCTTTTTATTATTTCTAAAAAAACTAAATTTACAAAAGTAATGTCCGAAACTTCAACTCCTACCGTTCTTCTAGAAACCAAAACCTTTGTTTTTGATCCCTGCAGTTTTGAACTTACAAACCCAGTACTGGAAAAAGAAAGTAAGGATTATGGTGCGTATCAATTTGAACTTAATGGATTAAAAACACTATTTCGTGTGGCAAAAACTACACCTACAAAAGTGGGTCAATTTGTCACGGTATGGAAAAGAATAACAAAAGGGCCTATTCAACCTTTTGACCTTTCAGATGACATCGATTTATTTATTATCAATACTCGAAACGGGGATCATTTTGGTCAGTTTGTATTTCCTAAATCAGTACTTATCCAACAAGGAATCCTTACTACTGATTTGAAAGAAGGGAAACGAGCCATCAGGGTATATCCACCTTGGGACATCACAACAAGCAAGCAGGCTCAAAAAACCCAGAAATGGCAATTGGACTATTTTCTGGAAATCCCTTTGAACAAACCCATAGATTTAAACCGGGTAAAATTACTGTATTCTCAGTAAATTAAATCACATCTAAAACCAATCCTGTTTAAGCAATTCAAAATGACATTTGCTTCAAGATAAACGCATTTCTATATTTTATTTTATAATATACTGATTTTCAGTTGTTAAAATCAAAAATTATTTTTACTTTAGCTTCAGTTAAGGATTTCACAATTTTAATATCCTATACTATCCCCATAATCTTATTATTATTTACGAGTTAGACAACATTATAAATCCGACTAACTTGTGGTTTAAATCAATTATGTAAAAAATAATAGGTATTAATACTTCATTGTTTTTTGTCACTCATTTTTAAGCAATACCAATTTCAGTAGCCCAGTTTTATTTTATTCCGTTTTTGCAGTAATTACCAAAAGAAAATAAGGAACAATACCTGTTTTCTATGTTGCTAACCAAACTATAAATGATTAAACCACTACGTTATGGATAACTTTAAAAGTCGTGTAAGTAATGAACCAAAACAGTTTAGCGGGATAGCCATTGTGCTGCTAATATTGCTGTTGTCATTATTATTTTGGGTTATCTACGAATTTAAAGATGAAAATCGATTTGCTGTAGTAAAGTTTAATGGCAAAGGATCTACTAGCAACCTTTCAAAAAATTATAGTCTCGTTCAATTTCCTTCCAATGAAAAAAATTACGGTGCTGTGCTTGCCGAAAAAGGAGATGTATTGGGATTTAACGATCTTACTATTTCTTTTAGCAACGTTACAAATGACTCTTTACAAATTGATGATTCCGGAGATTCCCTTGTTTTTGTAAACGGTAAAGTAAATACCATCATTCTAACAGAAAAAGCAAATCTTATTCCTTGGTTTCAAAAAATGAAATGTAGAACTATAGATAACTTGGAAACGCTCTATTTCAAATCTAAAATTCCTAGAAACTATATTCCGTATTTAAAAAAAATAGCCGAATTAAAACCCAATATCGCATTGACATTTGAAGAAAATGATTCGCTAATTCTAATTGAAAATTATTTCAAAACCGCTGATTTTTTTAAACCCCAGTTTATAAGAGCATCTTTAAAACAAAATCAATTATCACTCTTATCACATTGGAAAACTACCGAATGTTTGCATTTGACTATCTCGGATTCTATAGTTACAGCTACTTTACCCGCTATGCCTGCCCTAAAGCAATGCATCATCAATGGTGGTGACATCAAATCTATGAATGTTGCTTTCTTTAAGAATAATCCGCAATTGGAAAAAATAAGTTTATTTGCCTGCTTAACTAATTATTCCGTTTTGCAGCCACTCAAAAACCTAAAGCAGTTAGTCATTACTAATTTTGGATGTACAGGAGATTTGGCAACATTAAAAAACAAATTTCCTAAGCTTTCTGTATTGATTGCCTCGGGTATTTTTACCAATATTGATGCACTTAGCACCTGTCAAAACATCAAATGGCTGGGACTCCCTGAAAACACCTCTCAAAAACAATTTGACACTATATGCACCAAATTATCAAGTTTACAAATCCTGGAAATAAAAGGAAATGATGCTGTAAAAAAGGTATCTGTATTGCAAAAATTACCCAATCTCAGGGGACTCGTAATAACAGATACGGTAACAGACAGACAATCGCTTCATGCCTTAAAACAATTACGATACTTATCCATACCAGAAAAAAACAAGGTAGACAGCACCTATGTACAAACGCTGAAAAAGAGTTTACCCGGCTGCATAATTGTTCCCAATACTGGAGCATGTATGGGTTCTGGCTGGCTGCTTTTATTAGTTCCTACTGTATTTTTATTCAGTTTAGTTTTTCCAAGAAAATTATTGAAAAAATCTTTTAAAAGAAACAAGAAAAATGGAACATTCAGAACAAACAAGAACGATTCCCAAACGAACCAAAAAAGTAGTGCTTGATGCAATTGTTTGTAGTGCTGAGTTGATGGTATTTGCCTATTTAATTACCTATCCTTTTCCGTTGAAAGCAATAGCATTTATTCCGCTGGTAATGGTTGGTTTTATTATAAGCCGGGATATTGATTCTCCTTCGATTACAATCAGGCTTTTATTTAGGGATCTTTTTTCTCTAAAAATGCTTGTACAAATTGTTATTGGACTTGAATTGGGTATCATTGCGGCAATTTATTACCGAGGTAATTTGGGAATGATAATTTTACCTATGATAATCAGGCAATTTGTAATAGTGGCAATAAGTATTGCCATCATCGAAGAATTGGTTTTTCGCGGCTTCATACAAGGTCAAATCAGTAAGTTAAATACTGATTTTGCCATATTTTTTGCTGCCTTTGCGCATGCATCGTACAAAGCTTGTCTCTTTCTTTCACCCGTAGCAATACATCAGCAACATCTTATATCCTATTTTGTATGGTCCTTTGGGGCTTATATTGTGCTCGGTTTTTTAAAACATTACTCAAAAAGTATGGTACCGGTTATTATGGCTCACGTCATTTTTGATTTGGCAGTTTATGCTGAAGTTCTACAAGCGCCTTTGTGGGTGTGGTAATCTATACAGTAAACCTAAAATTAACAACACGATTAAGATTGAGAAATCGATTTATCATGTCTAACGACATCCTAAAAGTCTTAATTCATACAAACTAAAGCTTATGTGTTTTTCAGCCAGTGCCAGTTTTGGAGCAGGGATTGTCCTTGCAGCAATAAGTGTTGCGTCTATAAAAAAAGTACAAAAACCATCCCAAATTTATTTTGCCTGTATCCCCATTATTTTTTGTGTGCAACAAATTGCCGAGGGCTTTTTATGGCTAGCATTAACCAAACCTTATTTCGCACCTTTACAACAGTTCACGACCTATACCTTTTTGTTTTTTGCCCAAGTTGTTTGGCCTTTATGGATTCCTTTTGCATCATTAAAACTTAAAAAAGAAGAAGAAAATGTTCTTTTTCAGTGGATATTGGTTGTGATTGGCCTTTCAGTAGCTTTATACCTTGGGTATTGCTTAATCACTTATTCTGTTGAAGCTAAGATCATTGGCCTTCACATCTCTTATATACAAGGGTATCCAATACTTTTTGGCAGTTATGGCGATTTGCTCTACATCATTGCTACTATTACTCCTCCACTATTCTCAGAAATCAAAAAAATGTGGCTTTTAAGCATTACCATCATCATTTCGTATATCATCACAACTGTTTTGTATGTTGATTACATCGTTTCGGTTTGGTGTTTCTTTTCTTCGATTATTAGCATCTCCGTACTAATCGTTATGGATGAAATAAAGAACCCCAGTAAAAAACAATCTAAATATTACTATAGGATTGAACACACCAAAAAAACAAGTGTTTAAAATGCTGACTTTTAGTTTTTATTCTATTTTTTTCTTTAAATTTTCTTTCACACTATTAAACCATTCCTCTCTGAGAATACTCAAAATAATACTATCTCTACGAACGTCACTCCCTAAAGTAGGCATATGATTACGCATTACTCCTTCTATTGTGCATCCAATACTTTTCATGGCTGCAATGCTTCGCTGGTTGTTATTATCTGCACGAAATTCTACGCGTTCCATTCCAAGGGTTTCAAAAGCAAACTCTAACAACAAAAATTTACAACGTTTGTTAAGTCCAGTGCCACGAAAATCTTTGCCGTACCAAGTATAACCCAACTGCAGGGTTTTGAATGGCAAATTAATATCATAAAAACGAGTGCTTCCAGCATATTTCCCAGACTTTTTATCGAAAACTATAAAAGGAAATTCGGTTTCATTTTCTTTGTATTTTAAAGCTAGTTTGATGTAGTTTTCAAGATTATCTTTACCGTTTGCGCGCACTAGAGAATATTCCCAGGTTTCCGGTTCGTTGAGTGATATTTCCAATAAATTTTCGACGTCTGTTTCCTGTAAAGGACGTAATAAAATTGATTCGTCTTCGAGGATTGTATTTTGAGGGAAATTTGTTGTCATAATTTATTCGTTCATTTCGTCGTAACGTACGGGAATTTGCGGATCATAGAGTGGGCATTTGAATTCTTCCAAAGTATCTGCTAGCAAATTCATTGTTTTTCCTTCGGTGCCGTAGCAATCAATTTGTATGCTTTGAGGTGTAGTTTTGACATGAAAAGCGCCTTTTCCGCTGGTGTTTTTCCAACTATTTTCATCTACTTTTTCCCAGCTTGAAAACACCGAATTAATACGATTCAGGATTACTTGAACGGGAAGTATTTCTAATCCTTCGACTTCTTGTTGTTCGACCAAGGCTTCGTAAACCAAATGATGGTTTAAATAGATTCCTTCTTGATATTGCCAAAAAAGTAGTTCGTACATTTAAAAAAAATTAAAAGATTGAAAAATTAAAAGATTGAAAAACTCGTGTCAATTAATTTTTTTTAATATTCGAAAGTACCGTATTCGCTGGTAATAGTGAGTTTTTTAGCATCGGCTGCCTCTACTCTACCTACGATTTGTGCGTCCACATTAAACGATTTTGAAATTGCGATAATGTCTTGGGCAATAGCTTCGGGAACATAAATTTCCATTCGGTGTCCACAATTGAAAACTTGGTACATTTCTTTCCAATCGGTTTTGGATTGTTCTTGAATTAATTGAAACAAAGGTGGAACCGGAAATAAATTATCTTTAATAATGTGTAGATTTTGTACAAAATGTAAAATCTTAGTTTGCGCTCCTCCGCTGCAATGCACCATTCCGTGAATTTCATCAGATGAATATTGATCTAAAATTTTCTTGATAATGGGTGCATACGTTCTGGTTGGTGAAAGTACTAATTGACCTGCGTCTATTGGTGAATTCTCAACTGAATCAGTAAGATTTACTTGTCCGGAATAGATTAATTCTGAAGGAACTGCAGCATCAAAACTCTCAGGATATTTCGTTGCCAAATATTTTCCGAATACATCATGGCGCGCCGATGTTAATCCGTTACTTCCCATTCCGCCGTTATAGCTTTTTTCATAAGTGGCCTGACCAAAAGAAGCCAATCCCACAATTACGTCACCCGCTTTAATATTAGCATTGTCAATTACTTTAGAACGTTTCATACGAGCTGTTACGGTAGAATCTACAATAATAGTTCGAACGATATCACCTACGTCAGCCGTTTCACCTCCAGTGGAATGAATAGTCACCCCAAAAGAATCCAGTTCTTTGATTAATTCTTCGGTTCCATTGATGATTGCTGAAATTACTTCGGCAGGAATCAGGTTTTTGTTTCTTCCAATGGTGGATGAAAGTAAAATATTATCCGTTGCCCCTACACATAGTAAATCATCGATATTCATAATCAATGCATCTTGCGCAATACCTTTCCAAACAGAAATGTTTCCTGTTTCTTTCCAATACATGTACGCCAGAGAAGATTTAGTTCCCGCTCCGTCAGCATGCATAATCAGACAATAGTCTTCGTCTTGGGTTAAATAATCCGGGACGATTTTACAAAATGCTTGAGGAAACAATCCTTTATCAATGTTTTTTATAGCGTTATGCACGTCTTCTTTGGATGCCGAAACACCGCGAAGCGCATATCTTTTTGAAGTATCTGAACTCATGTAGTCTAGTTGTGTAACCTGCTTTATGCAGATGTGTTTTGCGGCAAAGATAATTATTTTTTTGGGTTTTGCCTATCGGGTTTTCAAGTGTTTCGTTAAATCTATAATCTACAAACCGAATGTGGATTTATTTTATTAAATTTACCATACCATTTTGTTTACCAGCATTTTAAAAAATAAATACAAAAAATAACCAGTAAACAAAACCTGTCTATCATAATGAACATCATGCTGAATTTGTATTGATTTTAATTAAAATTAAAGCTAAAAACCTTTAAACGTTTAAGAAATTCAAAACCTAGAAATAAAACCAAAAAAAAGTGGAAACCAGCAACCACATAAAAAAACGGGGCCTTACCGAAAAGCCATAAGAGTAGGAAACTAAATACCATAATACCATGCCTAAATATGTAATTGAAAGAGAAATTCCTGGTGCCGGCAAACTTACTGCCGATCAGCTAAGAGCCATTTCACAAACTTCCTGTGGAGTACTGGGTAAGATGGGCCCACAAATTCAATGGGTCAACAGTCAAGTAACAGCTAACAAAATCTATTGTACGTATATTGCCCCTAACGAGGAGATGGTTCGCGAACATGCAAAACTAGGTGGTTTTCCAGCAAACTCGGTTAATCAAGTATTTACAACCATTGACCCAACAACTGCAGAACAAACAGTTTAGTAAAAAAAATCAACTTAAAAAAAAGCCTATCCAAAATTGCACTGCCCCCAAATAGTGTCTAACTTTTTGGGTTCAGTCTAAATGGATAGGCTTTTTTACAAAATAGTGTTTGTTCCTATTTAGTAAACAACAACTCTCTGTATTTAGTCAATGTCCAGATTTCATTATCTACCAACAACTCCAGTTTATCACAGTGGTTTCTGATAATTTCAAAATATGGTTTTACTTTATTACAATACGCTTCAGCCATTTCTTGAGCATCGGCTAAATTGTTTGCTGTTTTTCTTTCATTAGTCATCTCTTCTACTTTGGAATTGATTCCTTCAATATGACCTGAAATTTCTTTGATTAAAATAATTTGCTCCTTAGCAATTGTTTTAAACTCATCACCAAAAATTTCTTTTAATCCTTTTACATTTTCAATCAACATATTTTGGTAACGAATTGCTGTAGGAATAACATGGTTTTTTGAAATATCACCTAAAACTCTACCTTCAATTTGAATTTTTTTAGTGTATTCTTCCAATTCAATTTCGTAGCGGGCTTCTACCTCAATGTTGTTCATAATTCCCATTTCCGAGAATAAATCCAAAGCTTGTTTTGAAGCTCTTGCTTTCAATGCTTCAGGAGTCGTTTTAAAGTTACTCAAACCTCTTTTAGCCGCTTCAATTTCCCACTCTTCGCTATATCCGTCACCTTCAAAAAGAACTTTTTTAGAAACTTTGATATATTCTCTCAAAACATTGAAAATCGCATCGTCTTTCTTCATGTCTTTTGATTCAATCAAAGCATCTACCTCAATTTTAAAATCTCTTAATTGTTTAGCTACAATCGTATTCAAAGTAGTCATAGCATTGGCGCAATTTGCTGAAGACCCTACTGCTCTGAACTCAAATTTATTTCCTGTGAAAGCAAATGGTGAGGTTCTGTTTCTATCCGTATTATCCAAAAGTACATCTGGAATTTTACCTACTACATTCAATTTTAAATCGGTCTTCTCTTCTGGAGATAATTTTCCGGTAGTCACCCCTTCTAACTCCGCTAAGACTTTTGTCAATTGCTCTCCAATAAACACAGAGATAATTGCCGGTGGCGCTTCATTTGCACCTAATCGATGATCATTACTTGCAGTTGCGATTGCACCTCTTAATAATGATTCATAATCATTTACAGCTTTTATAGTATTGATAAAGAAAGTCAAAAACTGTAAATTACTCATTGGCGTTTTACTAGGACTTAACAAGTTTACTCCAGTATCAGTTGCTAATGACCAGTTGTTGTGTTTCCCTGAACCATTAACGCCCTTAAATGGTTTTTCATGAAACAATACTCTCAAATCATGGCGCTCTGCTACTTTTTGCATTACATCCATTAATAAACAGTTATGATCTACAGCTAAGTTTGTCTCCTCAAAAATAGGTGCTAGCTCAAATTGATTTGGAGCCACTTCATTATGACGTGTTTTAACAGGAATTCCTAACAACATACACTCTTGCTCCAAATCTCTCATATAAGTCAAAGCACGAGTTGGAATCGAACCAAAATAATGGTCATCCAATTGCTGTCCTTTTGCAGAGGTATGCCCCAACAGTGTTCTTCCTGTCATAACAAGATCAGGTCGAGAATCAGCTAAAGATTTATCGATTAAGAAATATTCTTGCTCCCATCCTAAGGTTGCAGTAACTTTCTTTACATTCTTATCAAAATATTTACATACTTCCGTAGCCGCTTCATCCATCGCTGACAAAGCTCTCAATAAAGGGATTTTATTATCTAGTGCTTCTCCTGTATAGGATATAAAAACGGTAGGAATACATAATGTAGTTCCAAAAATAAAAGCTGGAGAAGTTGGATCCCAAGCTGTATATCCTCTTGCTTCAAATGTATTTCTAATTCCTCCATTTGGGAAACTGGAAGCATCTGGTTCTTGTTGTACTAATTGCGCTCCGCCAAATTTCTCTACGGGATCACTGCCATCGTAAGATGTTTCAAAAAAAGCATCATGTTTCTCAGCTGTTGTTCCAGTAAGGGGCTGAAACCAGTGTGTATAATGGGTTACTCCTTTTGACAGGGCCCATTCTTTCATTCCCATTGCGATATAATCCGCTAATTTTCTATCTATTTTAGTTCCGTGTTGAATAGCCCCCTGAACGGCTTTAAAAGCATCTGAAGTCAAATATTGCTTCATCGCTTTATCATTAAAAACATTAGAACCATAAATAATTGATTTTCTATCTATTTCTTCAAAATGGACAGGCTTTCTATTTGAAGCTTCTCTTAATGCTTGAAAACGAATTGATGACATAAGTATTAATTTAAAATATTAATCGTAATTTAAAACACATACAAATATAATTCATTCCAGTAATATTTAATCCTCTCATTAACATATCTTAACTTTCTTTTTTGAGACGATAATAAAAAATCATCCCTTTTTACATCTCAAGTAATAAAAATCTTAACTATTTATTAATGACTAAAAAATTCGTATTATGAATTTAATTTTTATACCCAACTAAAATTACATTTCTTTAATTATACCCCTCAAAAAATGCAGTAATGCTAAAAATTATACCTCATTAAATAAAAATTACCCCCTGATTTTACGAGATTGACAAATTAATTTATATTTGCACAAGAAAATCATCAAAAAAAATAAATTTATATTATTATGGCGAAAATAAAGTTAGAATACATTTGGTTAGATGGATACGAACCAACTCAAAACTTAAGAAGTAAAACTAAAGTTGAAGAACACGAAAATTTTCAAGGAACATTAGAAGAAATAGGAAACTGGTCTTTTGATGGTTCATCTACTAAACAAGCAGAAGGTGGTTCATCTGATTGTTTATTAGTACCAGTTGCAATTTATCCAGATCCTACTCGTATCAATGGATATTTAGTAATGACAGAAGTTATGAATGCTGATGGTACTGCTCACTCTTCAAACGGTAGAGCTACTATTGATGATGATGGTGATTTCTGGTTTGGTTTTGAACAAGAATATTTCATTATGGATACCCGCACTTTATTACCTTTAGGATTCCCTATAGGTGGATATCCTGCTCCACAAGGTATGTACTACTGTTCAGTAGGTGGAAAAAACACACACGGAAGAAGCTTAGTAGAAGAGCATGCAGATTTATGTATCGCTGCAGGAATTAACTTTGAAGGTATCAACCAAGAAGTTGCTTGTGGTCAATGGGAATTCCAATTATTCGCACAAGGAGCTAAAAAGGCTGGTGACGAAATATGGATTGCTAGATACTTACTAGATCGTTTGACTGAAAAGCATGGTTATTATATTGAATACCACCCAAAACCTTTAGGTGATACAGATTGGAATGGATCAGGAATGCACGCTAACTTCTCTAATGAAGTTTTAAGAACATGTGGAGATCAAGCAACATACGAAAAAATATGTGAAGCTTTCCGTCCAGTTGTTGAAGAGCATATTGCAGTTTACGGAGCTTACAATGAGCAACGTTTAACTGGTAAACATGAAACTGCATCTATCCATGATTTCTCTTATGGTATTTCTGATAGAGGTGCTTCAATCAGAATCCCATTAATTACTGTTCAAAAAGGATGGAAAGGATGGTTAGAAGACAGAAGACCAGCATCTAACGGTGACCCATACAAAATTGCTGCAAGAATTATCAAAACTGTAAAATCAGCTTTGTAAATCTTACTTAATTTATACTTGAAAAGTGCCTTCAGTAACGGAGGCACTTTTTTTATTCTATAAATTAATGACAAAATGAGTTTATTGAATAATAAGTTTAGAATTTAAGCAATCAAAAAGTATATTTGTTCAACCTATAATAAACAATTTGATTTATGCTTGTCTGGATATCATTTTTAGCTGCTGTATTACTATTTCTCTCTCTTGATTTAGGTGTTTTTAACAAAACACCACATATTATCAGCTCTAAAGAAGCGGGTAAATGGACCGCTATTTGGGTAACATTATCTTTTCTGTTTTCTGGAGTAATCTATTGGCTATACGGTAATAATTACATTTCAAATCCGGATGGATTAAAACCAATAGCTGCATCGATGAAATTCATAACGGGATATTTGATTGAATTATCCCTTAGTGTTGACAATATATTTGTAATAGCCATAATTTTTTCTGCCTTTAAAATACCTAAAAAATACCAACATCGGGTTTTGTTTTGGGGAATATTAGGAGCGATTCTTTTTAGAGGCCTAATGATTTATTTTGGAGTTTTACTTATCAATAAATTTTCTTGGACTACGTATCTATTTGGAGCATTCTTGGTTTATACAGCAATTCAAATGTTATTCACCGGAGAAGATGATAAATTTGAACCAAAAAAATCTTTCGTTTACAAAAGTCTGAAGAAACTGATGCCTATCTCCAATCATATGGACGATGAACATTTCTTTGTAAAAAGAAGGCATATTACTGCAGCAACTCCGCTATTTGTCGCATTGGTAGTTATTGAGGTCATGGATGTTGTCTTTGCACTCGATAGCGTACCAGCGATTTTAGCAATCACTAACGATCCTTTTCTAGTTTTTAGTTCTAATATTTTTGCTATATTAGGCTTACGCTCCATGTATTTCTTTTTGGCCAATATGCTAGAAAAATTTGCCCATTTAGAATATAGCCTTATTGCTATTTTAACTTTTGTGGGACTCAAAATGTTACTACACGATTTTATCGAAATGCCTGAATGGGTATCATTAGCTTTTATTGCAGTATCACTTTTAATTGGAATAATTATCTCTATAAAAATGAGTCCAAAAGAAGTTGTTGAAGATGAGATTTAACTGCGTTTTTTTTAACAGCACATAAAAAAAGGGAATCAAAACGATTCCCTTTTTTATTTAAAATTCTAAAATTACATTTGAATTTTTTGAATTTGACTTTCATTTAATTTTAAAGTGGCCATCACCGCTTCAAAACTATTTTTATTTATCGAAGTTGCATAACCTCCCGGCACAATAACGACTCTTAAGACTTGATTCAATCTATAATCAGCGGAAACAGTTTGCAAATTGTTACCAATCATAAATACATTTACATCTCTTGTTGTATAATCTTGATCATAACCAAAATCAAGTGTTCCGTCACTAAAATAATGCGTTTCAGGCAATAATTTCCATATATCACTACCTTGAGCAGTCGTGCCAGATAATCGGTACACTAAAACGACATCCGAAGAATAAATTGGATAATTAAAAGTGATTAATTTACTGTAATCATTAGTTGAATTAAATGAAGCATTAACTTCAAATACTTCGCTAGTCGTATTATCGATTATAGGTCCGTTATCAGTTACAGTACAACTTTGCAAAGTAAATAATCCTGCAAGGGCTAAAAGGGTAAGTATTTTTTTCATGATTTTAAATTTTAATGGTTTCTTTTTTTTATCTATCCATGAATTGTGCCAAAGTTTTTTTTTATAAAAAATTGTGTATTTGAATAGAAAAGAAAAACTTAAATTATACATGATAATACTAGGCTGCAAGCCAGAAAAAAGGTTTACGGAACAACATAATATTTTTTTTTGGGTTTGATATTCTTTAAAAAATTTAATTCCGCAGCAGAACTTTTTTGGCTTGAAGCCAATAGCCTAATTCATATTGAAGCCTGAAAAATAATTTGCTGTAGTTTATCTTTATTGCGTTGAAATTATTGCCAAAGATGAAGTTACAAACACTACCTATAAAAAAATATTCTTCATCAATCCAGGTGATTCTAAAGAAAAAAAGAATACCATTGTAAATTACTTTCGGTTGCTGAAAATTTAATATTATCCTCCAAAAAACTAAAACTATATTTTTTTATAAAAATTGCAATTTTAAAGAAGCAACTTCAGATATTAGGTATCAGAAAATCTGATAAAATAACCGACTGATATTCGTAGTAACAATAAAAAAGCATCCGTAAAACGGATGCTTTTTAGTTAGAATTAGTTTTTGAAGCTATTTAGAAGACATTACTTTCTTAACACTACTTCCTTGATTAGTAGTCACTTTAACAACATAAACTTGCTCCTGCCCTTTTTTCACATTAAGATTCAAAGTAACTTCTTTGTTTAAATAACTATTGGAATCTGCTTTTGAAAGTATTGAAATACCTTGTGCATTAAAAACATCAATTTTTACATCAGATACATAATCAAATTTATATTTAATAGTAAGTTGATCTTTAAATGGCACAGGATAAGCATCAAAACCTACTTTTGAAGTTGTAGATTCCATCGGTGCAATTGAAGATACGGTTGTTGAACTTGGACATTTTGGAACATCATAGCCCATAAATATTTTACAACCATCAAAAGCATTATTGATTTTATCAACAACGTCAGCAATACTAGTAAGTGACAATCCATTTACATCTCCTCCGCCCAAAGCTTTATTAGCTAATTCAAATAATCCTTGAACTGTTGGATTACCATTTAAGGCAGCAACAACATTGGCATCGATAGAATTGTATTGATATTCATTAATCACATTGGTAAGATTACCATATTGATCATAAATACATTTCCGCTCTTTTGGAATATCTGAACCACATCCTCCTTCTGGAGCAGCAGTTACCAACATTCCTCCTTGCAATACAAAATTACTCAAGGCACCGTTTATACCTATATTAAGACCTAAAGTTATGGTTTGAGCCAATAAAGTATTATTGATTCTTCCATTTTTCAAATAACTGCTAGGTAATGCACTTATGGAATAATTACCTGTTAATACATAACTGCTACCACCTCCAGGAAGAATGTCTATTATAGCGTTTATATCAGTTACTGTATTAGTAATTATCACAGAATGTCCAGTTAAACCTATAGTCATAGTTCCTCCATAGGACGCTAAAGCTCTTTGTATAAGATCGATAGTAGTGTATTTCCCAAAATTACCATCCATATCAGGTGCACATGACATGCCTCCTAGATTTCCATAATACCCTTGAGTATAAGTACATAAAGCTTTTGCACAAATTTGCGTTGTAACAAGAACCACATCAGTAGCAGTACAACCATTAGTCAAACTTGTCACAGTCAATGTGTAAGTACCATCATGATCTACTACTGGAGTAGCTGTGTCAGCTCCGGAAACGATGTGACCACCATTACTGGCTAACCAAGAAAAACTAACATTTGGAGTACTTGAAGATCCTGAAAGTGTTGCATTAGTTTTACCACACGCAATCTGAACATCATCTCCTGCAGCAGCATTTGGGGGTGTATTATTTAAAGTCACCAAAGCCACGTCAGTTGCAGTACAACCATTGGCAGGATTAGTAACCGTTAATGTATACGTTCCTGAATGACTTACTGTTGGTGTTGCTGTTGTAGCACCAGAATCAATAACTCCGCCATTTGAGGCAATCCAAGCAAATGTTGCTCCAGCTGTTGTGGAACTTCCGCTTAAAGCGATTGAAGTTGTGGTACAAGTCAACACTTTATCGGCTCCAGCATCTACATTTGGTGGCGTATTGTTTAAAGTCACCAAAGCCACATCAGTTGCTGTACAACCATTGGCAGGATTAGTAACCGTTAATGTATACGTTCCTGAATGACTTACTGTTGGTGTTGCTGTTGTAGCACCAGAATCAATAACTCCGCCATTTGAGGCGACCCAAGCAAATGTTGCTCCAGCTGTTGTGGAACTTCCGCTTAAAGCAATTGAAGTTGTGGTACAAGTCAACACTTTATCGGCTCCGGCATTTACATTTGGTGGCGTATTGTTTAAAGTCACCAAAGCCACATCAGTTGCAGTACAACCATTGGCAGGATTAGTAACCGTTAATGTATACGTTCCTGAATGACTTACTGTTGGTGTTGCTGTTGTAGCACCAGAATCAATAACTCCGCCATTAGAGGCAATCCAAGCAAATGTTGCTCCAGCTGTTGTGGAACTTCCGCTTAAAGCAATTGAAGTTGTGGTACAAGTCAAGACTTTATCGGCTCCTGCATCTACATTTGGTGGCGTATTGTTTAAAGTCACCAAAGCCACATCAGTTGCTGTACAACCATTGGCAGGATTAGTAACCGTTAATGTATACGTTCCTGAATGACTTACTGTTGGTGTTGCTGTTGTAGCACCAGAATCAATAACTCCGCCATTAGACGCAATCCAAGCAAATGTTGCTCCAGCTGTTGTGGAACTTCCGCTTAAAGCAATTGAAGTTGTGGTACAAGTCAAGACTTTATCGGCTCCGGCATTTACATTTGGTGGCGTATTGTTTAAAGTCACCAAAGCCACATCAGTTGCAGTACAACCATTGGCAGGATTAGTAACCGTTAATGTATACGTTCCTGAATGACTTACTGTTGGTGTTGCTGTTGTAGCACCAGAATCAATAACTCCGCCATTAGAGGCAATCCAAGCAAATGTTGCTCCAGCTGTTGTGGAACTTCCGCTTAAAGCAATTGAAGTTGTGGTACAAGTCAAGACTTTATCGGCTCCTGCATCTACATTTGGTGGCGTATTGTTTAAAGTCACCAAAGCCACATCAGTTGCTGTACAACCATTGGCAGGATTAGTAACCGTTAATGTATACGTTCCTGAATGACTTACTGTTGGTGTTGCTGTTGTAGCACCAGAATCAATAACTCCGCCATTAGACGCAATCCAAGCAAATGTTGCTCCAGCTGTTGTGGAACTTCCGCTTAAAGCAATTGAAGTTGTGGTACAAGTCAAGACTTTATCGGCTCCAGCATCTACATTTGGTGGCGTATTGTTTAAAGTCACCAAAGCCACATCAGTTGCAGTACAACCATTGGCAGGATTAGTAACCGTTAATGTATACGTTCCTGAATGACTTACTGTTGGTGTTGCTGTTGTAGCACCAGAATCAATAACTCCGCCATTTGAGGCAATCCAAGCAAATGTTGCTCCAGCTGTTGTGGAACTTCCGCTTAAAGCAATTGAAGTTGTGGTACAAGTCAACACTTTATCGGCTCCAGCATCTACATTTGGTGGCGTATTGTTTAAAGTCACCAAAGCCACATCAGTTGCAGTACAACCATTGGCAGGATTAGTAACCGTTAATGTATACGTTCCTGAATGACTTACTGTTGGTGTTGCTGTTGTAGCACCAGAATCAATAACTCCGCCATTTGAGGCGACCCAAGCAAATGTTGCTCCAGCTGTTGTGGAACTTCCGCTTAAAGCAATTGAAGTTGTGGTACAAGTCAACACTTTATCGGCTCCGGCATTTACATTTGGTGGCGTATTGTTTAAAGTTACCAAAGCCACATCAGTTGCAGTACAACCATTGGCAGGATTAGTAACCGTTAATGTATACGTTCCTGAATGACTTACTGTTGGTGTTGCTGTTGTAGCACCAGAATCAATAACTCCGCCATTAGAGGCAATCCAAGCAAATGTTGCTCCAGCTGTTGTGGAACTTCCGCTTAAAGCAATTGAAGTTGTGGTACAAGTCAAGACTTTATCGGCTCCAGCATCTACATTTGGTGGCGTATTGTTTAAAGTCACCAAAGCCACATCAGTTGCTGTACAACCATTGGCAGGATTAGTAACCGTTAATGTATACGTTCCTGAATGACTTACTGTTGGTGTTGCTGTTGTAGCACCAGAATCAATAACTCCGCCATTAGACGCAATCCAAGCAAATGTTGCTCCAGCTGTTGTGGAACTTCCGCTTAAAGCAATTGAAGTTGTGGTACAAGTCAAGACTTTATCGGCTCCAGCATCTACATTTGGTGGCGTATTGTTTAAAGTCACCAAAGCCACATCAGTTGCTGTACAACCATTGGCAGGATTAGTAACCGTTAATGTATACGTTCCTGAATGACTTACTGTTGGTGTTGCTGTTGTAGCACCAGAATCAATAACTCCGCCATTTGAGGCAATCCAAGCAAATGTTGCTCCAGCTGTTGTGGAACTTCCGCTTAAAGCGATTGAAGTTGTGGTACAAGTCAACACTTTATCGGCTCCTGCAGCAGCATTTGGTAAAGAAGCGTCAAGTGTAACCAAAGCTACGTCAGTTGCAGTGCAACCATTGGCAGGATTAGTAACCGTTAATGTATACGTTCCTGAATGACTTACTGTTGGTGTTGCTGTTGTAGCACCAGAATCAATAACTCCGCCATTTGAGGCGACCCAAGCAAATGTTGCTCCAGCTGTTGTGGAACTTCCGCTTAAAGCGATTGAAGTTGTGGTACAAGTCAACACTTTATCGGCTCCGGCATTTACATTTGGTGACGTATTGTTTAAAGTCACCAAAGCCACATCAGTTGCAGTACAACCATTAGCAGGATTAGTAACCGTTAATGTATACGTTCCTGAATGACTTACTGTTGGTGTTGCTGTTGTAGCACCAGAATCAATAACTCCGCCATTAGAGGCAATCCAAGCAAATGTTGCTCCAGCTGTTGTGGAACTTCCGCTTAAAGCGATTGAAGTTGTGGTACAAGTCAACACTTTATCGGCTCCAGCATCTACATTTGGTGGCGTATTGTTTAAGGTTACTAAGACTACATCTGTCCCTGAACATAAAGGATTAGCGGAACTGGTAACTGTTAAAGTATATGTACCAGCGGTATCCACCGTTGGGGTAGCTGTATTAGCTCCCGAAACGATATGACCTCCATTGCTGGCTACCCAAGCAAATGTAGCACCTGCGGTTGTAGAAGAACCGCTTAGAGCAATTGAAGTTGTGGTACAAGTCAATTCTTTATCAGCACCCGCATTTGCATTTGGAGTCAAATCCAAATTCAATTGAATAGGAGCCCCGGGAAAATCTTTCAACTCCGATTGTTCTGAATTTCCAGAGGAACGTGTTCTTATAAATAAGGTACTAAGTACTAAACAAGGATTATTAGTAGCTTTGAAAACTTGTGATAGATTGATAGCTCCTTCTGCCCATTGGTTAGGAACATAAGTACCCGGATTAGTTCCGTAAGCATCAAAGGGAACTGTAGTCGTTACGTTGTTATTAGTACAATAGATATTACCAATAATACCAACACCATCGTTTGGAACCACTACGTATTGATACACCCCTATGCTTATTTCTGTCCATTTTTGAATCACAACATTAGCAGCTCCTCCACCTTGTGTGAATTCTATAGTGACCAAAATATCACCTACTGTACGACCTCCTTGAGTTCCTTCAGTAGTAAATCCTCCGCTACCACCAGTAATTGGGGCTGTACCAGTTGCGGGATCTAAAGGACCAAAAGTAGCACCGGTAATTTTTAAGGATTTTTGCAAAAATTCGAAATCAATATAACTGCTACCATTAGTCACCTGACGGTCACCCGCAAAAAGACACCACAAATCGTTGGGATCTCCAGCTTTACTAGTACCAGCAACAAAATTTCCATCTGCACCAATTACACCACCTATAACGGAAGCATCTCCATAACTAAAATGAGCACCTGCATTTTGAATTTCATTTTTGTTAGGTGAAGATCCTGCGCCCCAAGTATAGGTATTAGGATTATCATTTATCTTATTGGAGAGTGTAAAAATTGTTAAATCATTTACATAACGATCCTGCAAGAAAAAGGTTTCGCCAGGATAAAGAAGCTGACCATTTGATAAATTAAGCACGCCATGATTAATAGCATGTGTAGTACCATTATACAGCTTATCAAACAAATCACCTATATTTTCATATTTAGTACCGATAGGTTCATGAGCCCAAGCATCGCCGTCAACACCAGAACCAGTAATGGGATGTTGCACCGGAATAATACCTTGAATATTCTGGGCATTAACCGTATAACCCGTCATCAAAATTATTATCAAAATAAAGGGCAAAAAGAACCAATGTCGCCAACGGTTTTTTTGCGATTTTGACAAACAATCAATTGAACCTCTTTCATTAAATTTTATAAAATTTAATTCAGAAACAATGTTTTTCGTTATAAAGCAACTAATTATTTTGCTGGTTAGAACATCGAAAAACTCGAAAATTGTACTCTTTTTCATAATAATAGTATTTTTACATCATAAATTAGACAAAAAGGAAGTTTACAGACTTAGGGGAAAAAAAACTTGCAGAAACAAAAATCGCCTTCATAAATAGCATTATGAAGTAATCCATCAGCCAAAAGAGTTTTATTGTGGGGAACAATAACTAAATTCTTTTAATAACCAGATAATCGCCAAAAGCAACATAAACTCTAATCTAAAACAATTAGCATTGAAATTAATAAAATAGGTGTTAAACAAAAGTTTTCAGACTTGGGCAGAAAACTTGCAGAAAAACGAAACATCTTCAAAATTAATTTGAAGTAGTCGATCATCTAAAGGAATTTTTATTTTTGGATACAAAAAATCCTTTTATCAATTTGAAAGTTGCCTGACAAGCAACCTAAATCAAATAAATTTTTGTTAAACCAAAGTTAGCTATTACATCAAAAAAAGGAAAAAAAACAGCACTTAACAAGACAACATTCTGTTATTCCCGACAAGGAACACAGTTCGCTAAGAAAAGCTTTACGGAAATAAAATATTAGCACTAAATTACTCGTTAACTAATTGATTATCAATTAATTAATAATTATATTACATAAATTATGTTAATACTAAAATTGTGTTAAAAGCATCAATTCACTCTTGCATTTTATTCATTTAATTGAAGTTTTATTGATTTTTTCTGATGCAATTTGTAAAATTATTAAGAATCCCAAATTATAAAAACCAGCACCTTTTTTGAGTCTGAAAAAACATCATAAAGATTTTATAATACAACCATTTATTCTTTTGAAGTATTAGCAACAAAATTAAAAGACAATAAAAAAGACCCTTCATCTCTGAAGAGTCTTTATATAAAATCTAAAAATGATATTCTATTTACATATTTCTTCTATACTGCCCCCCTACTTCAAATAAAGCGGATGTTATTTGACCTAAAGAACAAACTTTTGTCGCTTCCATTAAATGTTCAAATAAGTTTTCGTTTTTAATGGCTGCCTCCTGAATTGCATCCAATTGCTCCTTAACTTTATCTTGATTCGACTGGTGCAAATGACCCAACATATCAATTTGGTATTGTTTTTCTTCTTCGGTGGCACGAATAACTTCGGCTGGAATTACCGTTGGAGAACCCTTGGAACTCAAGAATGTATTCACACCAATAATTGGGAATTCACCTGTATGTTTCAATGTTTCATAATACAAGCTTTCTTCTTGAATTTTAGAACGTTGGTACATGGTTTCCATAGCACCAAGCACGCCACCACGTTCGGTAATTCTGTCAAATTCCTGTAAAACCGCTGCTTCCACTAAATCTGTCAATTCTTCGATAATGAAAGCTCCCTGAATTGGATTTTCATTTTTGGCAAGACCTAATTCTTTATTGATAATCAACTGAATTGCCATTGCACGACGCACTGACTCTTCCGTAGGTGTTGTGATTGCTTCATCATACGCATTGGTATGCAATGAATTACAGTTGTCATAAATCGCATACAAAGCTTGCAAAGTCGTACGAATATCATTGAAATCAATTTCCTGTGCGTGCAAAGAACGCCCTGAAGTTTGAATGTGGTATTTCAACATTTGCGCACGTTCGTTAGCTCCATATTTATTTTTCATGGCTTTCGCCCAGATTTTACGCGCTACACGACCAATAACGGCATATTCCGGATCCACTCCATTCGAAAAGAAAAACGATAAATTGGGTCCAAAATCATTAATGTTCATTCCTCGACTCAAATAATATTCCACATACGTGAAACCATTCGAAAGTGTGAAAGCCAATTGTGTAATTGGATTCGCACCCGCTTCAGCAATGTGATATCCTGAAATAGAAACCGAATAGAAATTTCTAACACTCTTAGTAATGAAATATTCCTGTACGTCACCCATCAATCGTAGGGCAAATTCAGTAGAGAAAATACAAGTGTTTTGTGCTTGGTCTTCTTTGAGAATATCTGCCTGAACAGTTCCACGAACTTGAGACAACGTTCTTGCTTTAATTTCGTCATACACTTCCAAAGGTAAAACCTGGTCTCCAGTAACACCCAAAAGCATCAAACCTAAGCCGTTATTTCCTTCTGGCAAATCGCCTTGATAATGTGGTCTTTCGACTCCTTTAGCTGCATATATTTTGTTGATTTTGGCTTCAACTTCTTTTTCAAGACCATTTTCTTTAATGTAAAACTCACATTGTTGATCAATCGCCGCATTCATGAAAAATCCTAATAACATTGGTGCCGGACCATTGATAGTCATACTTACCGAAGTCATCGCATGAACCAAATCGAAACCAGAATATAGTTTTTTAGCATCATCTAAACAGCAAATAGAAACTCCGGCATTACCAATTTTTCCATAAATATCAGGACGTACGTGTGGATTGTTTCCGTATAAAGTGACGCTGTCAAAAGCAGTCGACAATCGTTTTGCAGGTAATCCTGCACTTACATAATGAAAACGTTTGTTCGTTCTTTCCGGTCCACCTTCACCTGCAAACATGCGAGAAGGATCTTCTCCTTCGCGTTTGAAAGGATACAATCCTGCGGTAAAAGGAAATTCTCCAGGAACATTTTCCTGCAAACACCAGCGTAAAATATCTCCCCAAGCTTTGTACTTTGGCAACGCAATTTTCGGGATTTGAGAATGCGAAAGTGACTCTGTATGCGTAGCCATTTTTATTTCTCTGTCACGAACTTTAAACGTATAAACTGGATTCTTGTACTTGTTTACTTTTTCGTCCCAAGTCAAAATGATTTCCCAATTGTATGGATCCAAATCCATTTTTACTTTATCAAACTGATTCAGTAAAAGATTCAAAAAGATTTTGTCCTCAGCAACACCTGGTTTCTCCGATTCTAAAGCACTTGGCAAAACGGAATCATCATTAATTCCTGCTTTGTTTAACTCAGGAGTTTTTTTAGCTACGGTTTCAATCGTTTTGAAAATTCCGTATAATTTTTGGGCAACTTGTTCTTGGCTTACCGCAGTAACATCATATTTACGGTTGCTTTCAGCAATTTCAGATAAATAACGGGTTCTGTGTGGTGGAATAACGAAAATCTTCTCGCTCATTTCACGCGTGATTTGGAACGTTGATTTCAAATCAGAATTTGTTTTTTCATGGACTTTATCCATGATCGCTTTGTACAACGTATTCATTCCTGGGTCATTGAACTGCGAAGCAATTGTCCCAAAAACCGGAAGTGTATCTAAATCAGCATCCCACAGATTGTGGTTGCGTTGGTATTGTTTTTTCACGTCTCTCAATGCATCCAGAGAACCGCGTTTGTCGAATTTGTTTATCGCTACCAAATCAGCAAAATCAAGCATGTCGATTTTTTCCAATTGGGTTGCAGCACCAAATTCCGGTGTCATTACATATAAAGATACATCAGAATGATCCATAATTTCTGTATCTGATTGCCCGATTCCAGAAGTTTCCAGAATTATAATATCATAATTTGCCGCTTTAATTACTTGAATTGCATCGGCAACATATTTAGATAAAGCCAAATTGGATTGTCTTGTTGCCAATGAACGCATGTAAACACGAGGATTATTAATAGCGTTCATTCGGATTCTATCTCCTAATAATGCGCCACCCGTTTTGCGTTTGGATGGATCTACAGATATTAATCCGATTGTTTTTTCGGGGAAATCAATTAGAAAACGACGTACTAATTCATCCACCAAAGATGATTTTCCTGCTCCGCCTGTTCCTGTAATTCCAAGAACCGGAATCGTACTGTTTTCATTCTTTTTTTGGATGGCTTCCAAAGTTTTAGACGCTACATCTGGAAAATTTTCTGCAGACGAGATGATTCTTGCAATTGCCTTTGGATTTTTTTCTTCGAGATGATTGATTTCGTCCGTCAGTTTATCTCCAATAGCATAATCAGATTGTTGTACTAAATCGTTTATCATTCCCTGCAATCCCATAGCACGACCGTCATCAGGAGCATAAATTCTAGTGATTCCGTACGCTTGCAATTCAGCAATTTCTGAAGGAAGAATTACACCGCCTCCTCCTCCAAATATTTTAATTTGTCCAGCTCCTTTTTCCTGAAGCAAGTCGTACATGTATTTGAAATATTCGTTGTGTCCTCCTTGATAGGAAGTTATTGCAATAGCATTAGCATCTTCTTGAATCGCTGTGTTGACCACTTCTTCCACACTTCTATCGTGACCTAAATGGATTACCTCAACACCAGTAGACTGAATAATTCTACGCATGATGTTGATTGCGGCATCGTGACCGTCAAAAAGAGCTGCTGCAGTTACAATTCTTACTTTATTGTTAGGGATATATGGTTTTTGTTGTTCCATTTTGTGAATATCATAATTTAAGACTGCAATTTACGATTTTATTTTAAAAATTATTTGATACTAGCGCTTGTTATTAATAAATAAGAAAGATTTTTGTTATTTAGCCCCGATTGCAGCGGCATCCCTCGCTTTTTTTGGCGAGGATACAGCGTAAAGCGGGACAAATCGTGATTAATAAACCTAAAGTTTATGCTCCTAAAAAATAGTTGGCTTTATTTTTGAATAAGTAGTATTTTTACAAATGCTGAAAGGCGAATTAATCAATAATGAATTTACGATGAAGAAAATTTTAATTTTAGCGGTAGCAATTTCGCTTTCCAGTTGTGCAGAAATGCAACAAGTTTTGAACCAATTACCGCAAACACAAGGAATAGGCGGGGTTGATATTGCAGGCGGATTAAAAGAAGCGCTGAATAATGGAATTTCGAAACAAGTGACAAAATTGACTGCCGTAGATGGTTTTTATAGAAATGAAGCTGTTAAAATTTTACTTCCCGCAGAATTAAGAAAAGTAGATGCCGGTTTACGAAAAATTGGACTGAGTTCATTGGCTGATGAAGGCTTGAAAGTGTTGAATCGTGCTGCCGAAGATGCCGTTAAGGAAGCAACTCCTATATTTGTCGATGCCGTAAGAAACATGACTTTTATGGATGCCAAATCAATTTTGATGGGCAATCAAAGTTCGGCTACTACTTATTTACAAAACAGTACCTCAACGGCTTTATACGGGAAATTCAACCCTGTGATTAAAAACTCATTCACTAAAGTAGGTGCTGATAAAGTTTGGACCAACATTATTACAAAATACAACAGCATTCCATTAGTAAATAAAGTAAATCCTGACTTGACTGATTATGTAACTAATCAAGCAATGATTGGCGTTTTCAAGATGGTTGCCGTTGAAGAAAAAAACATCCGAACGAATTTGAGTACCAGAACTTCTGTGTTATTACAAAAGGTTTTTGCAATGCAGGACAAAATATAAATTAAAACCGGGCTGTTTTTTCAAACATAAAACAGACAAATTAAACTTTTTTATAAAAAGAAATACGTTTAGTTTTGAAAACACGATTCAATACTAATCAGTAAAGCCGAAAAGAGACATCTAATGCAAAAAATTACCATACTTATACATTGCGAGGACCAAAAAGCAATTATTGCCTCGGTTACTAATTATATTGCCTCAATTGATGGAAACATTATTTATTTGGACCAACATGTGGATGCCGATGAAAATGTTTTTTTCATGCGTTTGGAATGTGAGTTTAGTGCTGAAAATTGGGATATTGAAGCAATCAAAATTCATTTCCAGGCAAATTTAGCAACTCCATTTAATATGTCCTGGGAAATGTACACCCAGAATGAGAAACCAAAAATGGCTTTATTTGTATCTAAATACGATCATTGTTTGTATGACATTTTAGGACGCTACAGCGCTGGAGAACTACCCTTGGAAATTCCTTTAATCATCAGCAATCATGAAGATTTAAAATCAGTGGCAGAACGTTTTTCTATTCCATTTCATTATGTTCCTTTCACAAAAGATATTAAGGCCGAAGGGGAACAAATGCAACTTGATTTACTGAATCAGTACCATATTGACTTTATTGTTTTGGCTCGCTACATGCAGATTATCACACCTAATTTGATTGCGCAATACAGAAATCAAATTATCAATATTCATCATTCCTTTCTTCCGGCATTTCCTGGAGCAAAACCGTATCATTCTGCTTTTAAACGCGGCGTGAAAATTATTGGTGCCACCAGCCATTATGTAACCGAAGGATTAGATGAAGGTCCAATCATCGAGCAAGACATTGCCCGAGTTTCACACAGCCATTCTATAGAAGATTTTATTATGAAAGGCCGAGATCTGGAACGCATGGTTTTGGCACGGGCCATAAAATTGCATGCCGAGAGAAAAACAATGGTTTACAATAATAAAACGGTGGTATTTTCTTAGAATTCTACCAACCCTCTCCAAAGAAGAGAGCCGAAACCCATAGAAATAATTAAATCTATTATATACAAAATGCTCACTTTTAGCGAGCATTTTTTTTTTGATATTTTAAAATTTTTACCTTTCTAACAAGTCAACGTCAACACCTAATCCAGCAGCAACTCCTGCCCCTATGCGACCGTCAGCTCTATACCAATGATTCAATTGACGGTTTACTATTTCTTCTTTTTTAGGACCTTCGATGCCAGACATATGAGCAATAATATTGTTAATCGTATTTTGCTGTTGCTCCAGAGTCATGATTTTAAATAAATTGCCCGGTTGGGTATAATGGTCATTCTCCCCTTCACAATTTCTATCGTACCAGTCGGCAAAATCACTGAATACTTCCAATGGCGGTTCTTTATAAGCTTGGTCTATTTCCATAGCATCAAAACTATTGGGAAAATAATTTGGATAGCTCCCTCCATTCCCATCTACACGCATTTGTCCATCCCGCTGGTAATTATTAGTTGCAAATGGGCAACGGTTTACCGGGATTTGCTCATAATTAGTCCCCAAGCGATACCGCTGCGCATCAGGATAGGATAACAATCGCCCTTGCAACATTTTATCCGGTGAATAGCCAATTCCATCCACAATATGTGCCGGTGCAAATCCCACTTGTTCTATATCCTGAAAGTAATTATGTGGATTTTGATTTAATTCTAAAACACCAACATCAATCAAAGGGAAATCGCCATGAGGCCAAACTTTAGTCAAATCAAAGGGATTTAAATAATAGTCCTGTGAATTGGCTTGCTCTTCCGTCATTACTTGAATTTTCAAATTCCATTGCGGAAAATTTCCTTTATCGATATTTTCAAACAAATCTCTTTGCGCAAAATCCATATCACGTGATTTCATTTCAGCCGCTTCTTCATTTGTAAAATTTTTAATTCCTTGCGCTGTTATGAAATGAAATTTCACATAAACACGTTCATTACCAGCATTTATCATCGAATACGTATGACTCCCAAAACCATGCATGTGCCGATAGCCAAAAGGAGTTCCCCGATCTGACATCAATATTAATACCTGATGCAAACTCTCGGGATTAAGCGACCAATAATCCCACATCATCGTAGGCGATTTCATATTAGTGTACGGATCTCGTTTTTGGGTATGTATAAAGTCTCCGAATTTTTTAGGATCTTTAACAAAGAATACGGGAGTATTATTACCCACTAAATCCCAATTCCCGTCTTCGGTGTAAAATTTCATAGCAAAACCTCGCGGATCTCTTTCTGTATCAGCCGAGCCTCTTTCACCTCCCACGGTTGAAAATCGAAGCACTAATTTAGTTTCTTTTCCAATTTCAGAAAAGATTTTCGCTTTTGTATATTTAGTAATATCGTGTGTTACGGTAAATGTCCCAAATGCTCCTGAACCTTTTGCATGTACTACTCGTTCAGGAATGCGCTCTCTGTTAAAATGAGCCATTTTTTCGTGAAGAATATAATCCTGCAATAATAATGGTCCTCGTGAACCTACCGATTGCGAATTTTCATTTTCAGCAAATGGTCTTCCGGACGCTGTTGTAAGTTTTTCATGTGATTTCATATTAATACAATTTAATAGTTTTCATCAAACAATAACAAAACTTAAAAAACACAAAAAATTGAAGTGTCTCTAAAAACACTAGCAAAAAATCAAGTTGCATTTTTCAACAAAAGAGAATCAAAGTTGGCAGGTAAAATGGGGTAGTTTCAAAGTTGATTCTGAAACAGAATCAATAACAAGGAATTGATAGATTAAAGTTAAAAAAACTTAACGTATGTACAACAAAGTAATAACAAAATCTTAACAGCATAACATCCGTATATATATGATCTTTGCAGAGTAATAAACTGGTTATTTATTATTTTGGTTTTGGTTAGTTAAAGAATTGCCTGCATTTTTAAATGCAGGCATTTTTTATTTAGCTGTATTTATAAAAGAAAGTACAGCATCATTGAAAGCATTAGGCTGCTCCACATTTACTACATGTCCACATTTCTTTATCACAAAAAGTTTTGACGATTTATAATGGTTCTCTACAACTTTACGAACAGACGGTAAAAACATATAATCCTCTTCCCCCATAACATAAAGCGTAGGAATATTCAATTCGACCTGACGAAACCATTTGAGAACCGGATTAATTTCGGCAGTGAGCTTAAACCATTTAATAAATTCTTTCTGGTATAATTTTTTGGCCTCGTTTATAAAAAGCACACGCGATTGCTTGTGACTTTTTTTAGGCATAATGACAAAGGCAAAAAATTGATATAAAACCAAATAAGGCAATACATACTTAAACATATTCCCCAAACGCATCAATACTTGAGAACGGAAATTCATTTTCAATATCGCACCTCCAAGAATCATGCTTTGAACCCGTTCCGGATACATTTCTGCTAATTGTCTGATGAGTATGGTACCCAATGAAATCCCAACAAAATGTGATTTTTTTATTTTAAGAAAGTCTAAGACTTCCAGAATATCATTGGCCAAAGCCGAAAAAGTATAGTGCTGTTTGAAAGCCGTTTTTAAGGTCGGTTTTGATTCCCCGTGACCACGTAAATCCAATAACAATATATTATACTGCTTTTTGAAATCGCGTATTTGTTTGAACCAAATAGAAGAACTTCCGCCAGCACCATGCACAAAAGTTACCCATTGATTGGTATTTTTATTTTCGTAAATGGTATAATTAATCACGTCTTTATTTTTTGTAAAAATAGAACTTTAATTTTAAATCTCAATCTTAACAAAAAATAATACTAATTTAACAATTGTAAAACGTAAATTTGCAAAAAATTTACACCGATGATTGGATTGTTGAAAGAGAAAAGTGAAATAGAAAAGCTTAAAAGAGAATATCAAATACTTGCCGAAAAAAATTTCGAAACCCAAAAAAACACCCAAAAACCTACTGTTGCTATAGAAGAATTAGTTTTGGAAGAATGTGAGCTATAATTTTTGATGTATTTTTTTAAAATAATCAAACGCTTTTAGCAAGCGACTTCCATACCAAGAAAACATTTCACCATCCACAAAAATAGTTTTTGCATGATGCGTAAAACGTCCTATTTCAAAAGCATCTTCTTCCTGGAAAGGATAGGGTTCTGAGGATAGAAAAACCAAATCCGGATCACCTTCCAAACGCATTTTTTTGAGTTCGATTTCTGGATAACGCCCCAAAGTCTCGGGATTTTTATCGTAGATATTCTGAAAGTGGTTCAATTTTAGTAATTCATTGATGAAATTATTCGAACCAGCAACCATAAAAGGGTTTTTCCAAATAAAATAGGCTGCTTTTTTAACGGGCTTATCTTGGATGAAATTTTTAAAATCGCTCAAGGCAAAAGCCAATTTGTCGTTCCATTTCTGGGCCTCAATTCTGCAATTGAAAAGCTGCCCAAAATTAGTTATCATTTGAAAATTATCTTCAATCGTGATGATGTCCGTCACCCAAACCGGACAAATTTTACGAAGTTCATCAACAATTTCTTGCGTATTTTCCTCTTTATTACAAATGATAATATCCGGTTTTAACAATCTGATTTTCTCAAAATGCACTTTTTTGGTACCGCCAACTATTTTCTTGGTTGCTTTAAAATGATACGGATGCACACAGAATTTAGTAATCCCAACAATTCGGTCTTCCAAGCCTAAATCATACAATAATTCCGTTTGTGAAGGAACTAACGAAATAATACGTTTAGGTGATGTTTCAAAAGAATGGGAAGTCCCGAGTTGATCAGTAAGAGTTTTCATTTTTTTTGTTTAAAGTTTAAAACGTTCAAAGCGGAGTAACCTAAAACTTTAAAATTCAAACTTCAAACTAATAATTGCTTCCATTTCTTGTTGCATACTTAACGCTTCGGCTCTTGCTTTTTCAACAAAATCAGTTCCGTTTGAAGCATAAATAATGGCTCTTGAAGAATTAATCAATAATCCAACAGTGTCGTTCATACCGTATTTGCAAACTTCAGACAAACTTCCGCCTTGTGCTCCTACTCCAGGAACCAATAAGAAACTATCAGGAACAATTTTACGAATTTCAGTAAAATATTCGGCTTTGGTGGCACCAACTACATACATCAAATTTTCACTATTTTTCCAGAATTTAGACGTTTCCAATACTTGTTTGTACAATTCTTTTCCGTCTACATTCAATGTCTGAAAATCGAACGCACCTTCATTCGAAGTCAAAGCTAGCATAATAGTATGTTTATTTTCAAACGCTAAAAATGGCTCCACTGAATCTTTCCCCATATAAGGAGCAACGGTAACGCTATCGAAATTCAAATCTTCAAAAAAAGCTTTGGCATACATCGAAGATGTATTCCCAATATCTCCTCTTTTTGCATCGGCGATGGTGAAGATATCCGGATAGTTTTCGTTGATGTAATTGATTGTTTTCTGCAACGACATCCAACCTTTTATTCCGTATGCTTCGTAAAAAGCAGTATTTGGTTTGTAAGCCACGGCTAAATCATGAGTTGCATCGATTATCGCCTTATTGAATTCAAAAATGGGATCTTCCAGTTTTAATAAGTGCTGTGGGATTTTATTTAAATCGACATCTAGTCCTACTGCTAAAAAAGATTTTTTAATTTTAATTTGGTCTATTAGTTGTTCTGTTGTCATTAGTATGAAATGATGAAGTATTTTTTAAGACGATTAGATTTACCATCTTTTCTGCAAATTTATAAAAAATAATCGCTTTCATTATTTTTGAAATAACAAAAGCGATTATTTATAAAATAAAAACATTTCTTTAGAAGCGTTTTTGAAAATTTATTGAACTATTATGATTTCTACATTTCAGTTTTGAGCACCAACTTGTACTGTTATATTAGTATGAATTCGTCTCGTTATACCGTGTTTTTCCTCTTTATCTAAAATCTTATCACCAGCTGTAGGGTGCCTTTTGCTATTTATATACAGGAATTTTAAACCCTAAATAAAAATCTGTAGCTCTTGAATCACTTGAAACCACATTAGACAAAATAGAACCTGAACCAATAAAAAATACTCCTGTACGCAAACCAACACCTACCTGAGTTTGTTTATTGACATCCATATAAGAAATAGGCATAAAGAAACTAAACCATTTAGACTCATAACGAGGAGTCAAACTCACTCGATTAGCAATACTACTTTGATTTAATTTTACTTTAGAAACAACACTAAAATCTCCATTTAAGTTTGCATAAAACTTGTTGTGAATATTCCAATCAACATCAGCATGAACGGCTGTAGGTAATTTTGATTTTATGGCACTATTCACCACTGTAGCACTATAATTATCTTTTAAAAACTGATCTAAATTATCTGCGTTATCAAAATCATCTTGAGTAATTCTATTATTTAAATTATAATTATTACGCATCCCTTTGTCATATTTCATAGAACCAAGATCCGTAAGCGCTAATCCAAAACGAAATTTATATTTATTTAAATCATTATTATCTTTTACGGAAGCATTATAATCCGGCCTCCACTCGTAAACTAGCCCTAAATCAATACCAAAACCATTAGATTTAGAATCAATGTCTATTTTTGAATTTGTTGCAAAATCTTGGCTAGTACCATAAATTGCAGTCCCAGAACTTATATATTGACTCTGATTAGGAAATAATGTATTTTCCTCATATTTCAATTGTATACTATTCCCTTGAAAGTGATAATTAGCAACTCCTTGTAAATATTTTGCAGTAATACCACCTTTCAAAAAATGTTCCCCACTTTGATATAAAACAGCCGCATAAGCTATTCCTACCTCTCCCCATGAATTTCCAACTGCATTAGGACTTCCTAAACTATAATCAAAATTATTTTTATTGTCCTTAGACAGTTCATTAACAAGATTACCATTGATATCTATAATATTAACAATCGATCTTGCTCTTGTAAAAATAGCCAAAGACTGTTTTGGAGTAATATTGAACATAAATGAAGGTCCCATTACATCCACATTCATATTTACTTTGTTCGCATTAGTAAATGATTTTTTTGACTGAGTATCAAAATCATAACCGTTTTTTAAAGCATCAAATAATTTCACACCATACATATCGTTACTTATAGAAGAACTAAATGACAGTAAATTAACATCTGTTTTAAAATGCGAATCAACTATAGATGCCGGATTAAATAAAACTCCTTGTACACCCGCATAATTGTCATGATAATACCCCAAATAAGATTGTGCTTTTGCTGTTGCTAAACTTGCCAAAAAAGCAATTACTAAAACTGTTTTTTTCATTTTAATTAAATTTAAACATTATCTATTCATTCCATAATTCCAGCAAAAATAACAATTTTTACAAAGCAATTTTAAGAAAATTTAGGAAACCTTTTCCTATAGTTTAGGTAATATAAACGTAACATTATACAAAAAAAAGCCATACTAAACTCATTTTAGTATGGCTTTTAAGCTATAGTCTTTGCTTTGTTTTCTTAGAAAACCTCGCTTGCTTCTTTCAATTTCTCCATGTTGTTAACCAAAGCTAACTCGTCAACAATTTTCTGGATATCACCATTCATGATATTTCCCAAATCATACAACGTCAATCCTACACGGTGATCTGTTACACGACCTTGTGCGTAATTGTAAGTACGAATTTTTGCAGAACGGTCACCTGAACTGACTTGAGATGTACGTGTAGTCGCATCTTCGGCTTGTTTTTTGGCTAATTCTTGTTCGTATAAACGAGAACGCAATACGCCAAAAGCTTTATCTTTATTCTTATGTTGTGATTTTTGATCTTGACATTGTGCCACTAATCCAGTTGGAATATGTGTCAAACGAACCGCT
This sequence comes from Flavobacterium sp. 83, assembly GCF_000744835.1. Lineage (NCBI taxonomy): Bacteria > Pseudomonadati > Bacteroidota > Flavobacteriia > Flavobacteriales > Flavobacteriaceae > Flavobacterium > Flavobacterium sp. 83. The sequence continues at coordinate 2,036,170 of NZ_JQMS01000001.1, read as the reverse complement.
GATTTGGTTGTATTTACTGATTGTCCACCAGGTCCTGAAGAACAAAAGAAATCCACACGTACATCATTCATATCAATTTGTACATCAAATTCCTCTGCTTCAGGCAATACCATAACAGTCGCTGCTGATGTATGAACACGTCCTTGCGTTTCTGTTTGCGGTACACGTTGCACGCGGTGAACTCCCGCTTCAAACTTCAAGGTTCCGTAAACATCCTCACCGGTAACTTCAAAAATCACCTCTTTAAATCCACCCGAAGTTCCTTCATTCATATCCACAACAGATGTTCTCCAACCGCGGTTCTCACAATATTTCGTGTACATACGGAATAAATCCCCTGCAAAAATACTCGCTTCATCCCCACCCGTTCCGGCTCGAATCTCCACCATAACATTTTTAGCATCTTCGGGATCTTTAGGAATCAACATAAATTTGATTTCATCCTCCAGTTCCGGTAATCTTTCCTTTGCTTCTTCCAGTTGCATCTTGGCCATTTCGGTCATATCCGCATCACTGTTATCGGCTATTATTTCGTTTGCTTCTTCAATATTTGCCATAATCAGCACGTATTCATCGCGCTTTTCAGCCAAAGCTTTTAAACTTTTGTACTCTTGATTCAATTGCACATAACGCTTCTGATCCGAGATCACATCCGGCTGAATAATCAAATCCGAAATCTCATCGAAACGTTGTTTTACTATTTGAAGTCTATCTAACATTTTCTTAGTCCTTTTATTGGAGTGCAAAAATACGAAAAAAGTATTCAGTTTGCAAGGTTCGCAATTGAGATTGTCATTGCGAACAATGAAGAATGAATTGTGTGGCAATCAGGAGCTATTTACTGCTATTCGCTATATCTTTTCCTGGCAAAAAAAGCCAGAAAAAGGATGCCGCTACAAACGAAGTTCACTGAACTCCAATTAAAATAAAAGTTAAGTGAAGTAATCAGGGCTAGGGCATTTGTGCTAAAAAAGATAGCATTTACGGTTTCCCATTAAATCTCATTTACATTGATAATTCAAGCATTTGTTAAATTACAAACCCTTGATATTGTTGACAAATCCTAATAAATGTTAAAAAAATTTGCACAATAATACAAATGTATATACATTTGTTCTAATCGTACCAGTAGCGCTTCCCGTCAGAACAGCCTTCTGGTCTTTTTTTTTATACCAATATGGCGAACAAAGCACCTAAAACTGTAGAGGAACAAATTGCACTCTTAAAAGAAAGAGGAATGCTATTCCGTAACGAAGCCAATGCACCACATTTCCTGAAAAACATTAGTTATTATCGCCTAAAAGGATATTGGTGGGAAATGCAATCTGACAAAGTAGAGCATCTATTTAACGACTACAGTTACTTTGAAGAGGTCATAAATTTATACAATTTCGATAGACATTTAAGACTATTAATGTTTGATACAATAGAAAGAATTGAAGTGGCTTTAAGAACCAAATTAATTTACCAGCTTTCGCTTTCTTATGGACCGTTATGCTATATAGATTATACTATTTTTTCAGATAAAACAAAACAAAAATCAATTACAGATCATTTAAATATAGAGATCTCCAGAAGTAAAGAACAGTTTATTTTAGAACACAATAAAAATCATAAAAACGAACTTCCGGAAGCGTGGAAGGCTTTAGAAGTAGCATCGCTCGGCACACTTTCAAAGCTATACAAAAACTTGGCTCATCAATTACCTGAAAAATCTAAGATTGCAATAGAATTTGGTTTTAATTCACACAAAGATTTTTCTAGTTTTCTTGAAGCGACAACAGTAATCAGAAATGTAATAGCACATCATTCCAGATTATGGAATAATAATATTACAACAAAATATTCATGGCCTAAAAACCTAAAAAATCAACCGATAACCTACATTCCGAACGAAAATCAAAGAGCAAAACTATTCTCTTTACTTTCTCTTACATTATATACGATTGATTGTATAAGTCCGGGGAATTCCATAAAAGACAAATTCTTCAAATTGGTAAATGAATATCCAAACGTTCCGGTACACAAAATGGGGTTCCCTGTAAATTGGCGAACGCAACCAATATGGGTGCAATAGTCATTATTTCATTAAACCACCCCATTTGACACTCGTTTGCAACGAGCACCAATTTTTATTTATAGTATTATAATAGTTTCAACTTAAAGAATTAACGCTATCAAAGGCTTTATACTGCTACTAGGTTTAAGAAATTATGTTAAAAAACAGCGCTTACGGTTTACCGTAAAATCCCTGATGCAAAAGAACTTATTTTTGAAAACAAAAGATAACTTAATGTGCTTTTATAAGTATTTTCGGAAGAAAGTTATATATTTGAAAATAGATAAAAATAATGTTTATTAAAATTTATTTTAAATTGGATGTATAATAGTAATCACATCATCTCTACAAACAAGTTAGCGGTAATATCTGGGAAAACTTAAAATAATCTATCTATAAATTTACAAAAAACTTATTTATGAAACTACATTTTAAAACTACAAATCCGAGCAAATTAGAATCTGATATTTTGAAATCAATTGAAGACGAAGATTTAAAAACGTGGAAGATTCAAGAATCAGATAGGGTAAAGTATATAAAGCACACCAAACAGTGGGGCGATAAAGGAGTCATAAAAATGGTAGTTGACACTAAAAATAATCAATTAACTGTAGAAGTTCTAAAATTTAAAAACACAACTGAAGAGGTTAAGGACTTTGAAGGTTATTATTTTGGTAGATTTTGTGAAATTATTTTTGTAAACTTTCATAAAAATTTCAGTTCGATAGTTAAAGAAATTTGATGTTATCCCGTAAGCACCTGAATAAAATGAGTTGCTTTTTAAAAAGATATAAAAGGAAATAAATAAACGCTGATGTTTATTGGACAAAACGACCTGGTTTATTGGCGATAAGTCTGAAATCGTCAAATCTACATACAAGTTAAAGGCAATTTATAATCAAAAAATGACAGAAAATAGAAGAAAAGTATTTATATCGTATTCTTGGGATAATTCTGAACACCAAGAATGGGTTTTAAGTCTAGCCAAAGATTTAATGAACAAGTTTGGAATACAAGTAATTTTAGACCAGTTTGAACTTAGTGCTGGTAAAGACTTGACATATTTTATGGAAAGTTCTATTGAAAATGCTGATAAAGTCTTAATTATACTAACACCAAATTATAAAATAAAAGCTGAAGATAGAAAAAGTGGAGTTGGTTACGAAACTTCAATGATAACGCAAGAAATTTTTGAATCATCAATTACAAAAATTAAATTCATTCCGATTCTTAGGGTTGGTGATTCTAAAAGTAGTTCACCAAAATTTCTTAAATCAAAGTTTACCATCCTATGATTGATGATGATTTCTACGTTAACAAATTATATGAACTGTCCAGAATAATTTATGATAAGCCAATTATTGAAAAACCAACGTTGGGTCATATTCCAAATTTTGAAGATTCATCTTTAGATCCGATACTTGATATTGCAAAATCATTATTGAACGAAGAAAAATTGAATCTTGAATTAAATCAAATCATTAGTTCGAATTTAGGTTCTGAAATTTTCAGAAATGAGATTGATCTTCTAAATACTCAACTAAAAGAAAAAGTTGAACTATATAAGAACTCTACAGGTTTACATTTTCATTATGAAAGTGACGGTAGAGATTCTACATTGATACAATGTGAAGAATTTTGTGTAAGTTTTTATTGGGACTTAAAATATTCAAATACAGCTGAAAACGCTTCATTGATTGTTCGACAATGGAAGGGTTATCTAAGACTTGATAATAGAGCTTTTTATTTCCCTAGTGAAGAACCAAAAAAGCTTAAAGAAATTAAATACAAGTTTGATTTAAACTACTCGAAAGAAGTTATATGGGGTTCTTTGAAAGAAAAAGCATTAACTACTGAAATTATCCAAGATACATTTGTCTTTTTAATAAATGAAGTCAAAAAAGTTAAATCCAAAAACTTTAGAAAATAAACTGGCTACAACAAAGACTTCTCTTCTTTTTTAGAATTAATTAGAAAAAGATTAAAACAAAAATAAATATTATGAAAAACACTTTTTCAATTTTCAACATAATAAAATTCTCATTTCATTTTATTCTAACTTTTATTGTATTTTACTATTCTTATTTATTAGCATTGAAATTTATTCTAATAATAAATCCAAATGAAAATCTATTATTGACGATTATTTATTCCTTAATAATACTTGCTATTATAAATTATATATTTTTAAAATTTATAGTTATGACAATAATTGCAGGTATATTTAACTATTATGATTTTGAAAATTTAAATAAAATTAAATACATAACTTACATTAGTTGTTTAATTAGTGTAATTTTCGTGTTAAAAATGAAATATGAAATATGTCAAACTTATTTACACAAAGAAGTTATTTTTATTTCATTTTCCATTTTAGTCATTTCTACTCTAAAATTCATTACTGAAGTTTATACAGCAACTTTAAATCTAAAACTAATAACTACAGAGAATTATATAAAGATCATTGATAATGGACTAATTACTCCTTATGAAGCTATTGAACAAATCAAAAATAATGAAAATATAACAAATCAAAAACGATTTGAAATTATTGAAGTTCTTGAAAATAAATACAAAGACATATTAGAAGAAGGAGATAGAAATCACGAAATGCTTATGCAATATTATCGCAAAAATAAAGATCAATACAAATTATAATATTATTATCCAGCTCTGCGAAGTATGAATAAGTCGTATCAACAAAATATAATCGGGATTGCTCTTCGAAGTCTCTGACTTCGTAGCCATCCCAATAATCAATTAACACAGGGAAAGTTAGAGCGGCATATAGCAATGGGTGCGAGGTCAGGAGACTTCGTACAGCATTCTATTAATACTATTTTCGTTTTTAGAGAAGACAGCATATCCAAGTGATGCTTGTTTACAACAAATACTAATTTTAATTTAGAGCACCATTGTAGCGTTTGCAACGCGGTTACAACACTGCTACTATTTTCGTTTTCGAGAAGACTTTTGGGAGCTTTTCTATTTGTCTATATACTTTTTGTCAGTTGCATAAAACACATCCCCTATCTGAATATCCATTTTTTTTAGCCCAATCTAAACATTCTGCCTGAGTAGAGAAACAAGGGTTAAAATCTAAACTATCAACTGTCCATCGTCCTGTATGCGCACATTTACCACAAAATTTAAGGTCAATATCATCAACGAAAGTATCACTGCAACTGCTATTCAATAGAGTAACAATGAAAAATAGAATCATAATATATCTGTTACTTTTCATAACTAAAAAATTACACAATATACTGTTAATCAGTATATTAAATTTAATTAAAAAAATTAATATACACAAGAGAAAAGAGATTTTTATCAACGATCAATAATAGATTTCCCAGCTAACGCAAGCGTGCCACTCTTGACTACAAACAAAAGCAACTAAAAAACACCGCAACAACAGCTACAGAAATTATTTTTTGAAGCTATTTTGCATTTACAAACAGAAAACAGCAATCTTTGTAGGCATTCTAGGAAACACAAATAAAAGCAAATGATAGTATCCATCACTAAAATCGAGTTAAATTCGTATCTAAAAATAATTACCTTTTTTAAGTTCAATGGGCAAATCATAGCAGAGCTGCAACAAGCCAACTGCAAAAAACACAAAGTAGCCGGCAGTTGGAACGGGAGAGTTTGGTACACCATGACTTTATGGGAAAATGAAAATGACCTTAACGCTTTTTATCGCAATGGTACCCATCTGTCAGCGATGAAACAATCCGGAAAATTCTCTTCCAAAATTGAATCCCGTCGCATCCAGAACGAAGATTTGATACCTTGGAAAGAAGCAAAGAAATTGTTTGGTACTAATTAATCTCAAACCTACATTTGCTTCTAATGCGTTTATTTTAATACTTTTATAAAACTAAAAACCTTTTTTATTTTTTAAAATCCACTAAAATGAATCCCAAAGTTGATGACTTTATAGGCAATGCCACAAAATGGCAGACAGAAATAATCCAACTGAGAACGCTGCTTCTAGATTGTGGACTAACCGAAGAATTCAAGTGGCGTATGCCTTGTTACTGTTTTGAGAGAAATAATATTGTACTTATGGGCAGTTTTAAGGAATACTGCACACTTAGCTTTTTTAAAGGAATTTTACTCCAAGACAGTCGCGGTCTCCTAAGTAAGCCTGGAGAAAACAGTCAGTCCATGCGTTTTTTTAAGTTTATTAATCTAGAAGAAATCATAGAACAGCAATCGATAATCAAAGCCTATATTTATGAAGCCATTGAAATTGAAAAAGCGGGGCTGAAAGTAATTTTTAAAAGCAATACGGAACTTGAACTGGTGGAAGAATTGCAAATTGCTTTGGACAAAAACCCTGCTTTAAAAACCGCTTTCAATACCTTAACACCCGGCCGACAACGCGCATACAATCTATACTTTTCGGAGGCTAAACAATCCAAAACACGCGAAACCCGAATAGAAAAATACACGCAACGTATTCTTAACGGAAAAGGAATCAACGACTGCACCTGTGGATTGTCTAAAAAATTGCCCAACTGTGACGGTTCACACAAATACATTCGAGCAGAAAATAAATGACAAGCTACAGCATCTTTTGCCTTGGTTATTATGAAAATAAAACGAAATCTTTAGCCCTGATGGAAGCGGCATCCTCGCAGCGTAGCGCAGAGATACAGCGGACAGCAGGACCGTTCGTCCTTGAAAAAAACAGTTGTTCTGCTCCTAAAAAATAACACAACCGTTCATAACTCCTTCAGATTTCTTTTTAAAACCAATTTCTAAATTCCTAATTTGCGCCCTTAAATTAGATGGAGAAAATGAAGGTCTGTATTGCCGAGAAACCCAGTGTAGCAAGAGAAATCGCATCCGTTTTGGGAGCCAATACCAAGCATGATGGCTATTTTGAAGGCAATGGTTATCAGGTAACGTACACTTTTGGGCATTTATGCACCTTGAAAGAACCGAATGATTACAAACCGCACTGGAAAAGTTGGGACCTCAACAACTTACCTATGCTTCCTGAGAAATTTGAGACCAAAGTGGTGGAGAATTCAGGGATCCAAAAGCAATTCAGAATCATAAAAAGCTTGTTTGACAAAGCCGATTTGGTCATCAACTGCGGGGATGCCGGGCAAGAGGGGGAACTCATTCAGCGGTGGGTGATGAACGAAGCCAATTATAAAGGCGAGGTAAAACGCTTGTGGATTTCGTCCTTGACCACCGAAGCTATCAAAGAAGGTTTTGAGAACTTGAAACCATCTACCAACTACGATAATTTATACTACGCCGGATTTTCCAGAGCTATTGGCGACTGGTTACTCGGTATGAATGCCACGCGTTTGTACACTGTAAAACATGGGGGATACAAACAAGTTTTGTCTATTGGAAGGGTGCAAACCCCAACATTGGCAATGGTCGTGGACCGATTCAAAGAAATTGAGAATTTTAAACCGCAACCGTATTGGGAGTTGCAAACTTTATATCGAGAAACGCTTTTCAGCTATGAGGAAGGGCGCTTTTTGAAAAAGGAAGATGGTGAACTATTGGCCAATAAAGTCAAGGAAAGTGAGTTCGAAATTGTTTCTGTCGAAAAAAAGAATGGCAATGAGTTTGCACCAAAACTGTTTGATTTAACAGGATTACAAGTGTATTGCAATACCAAATTTGGTTTTACGGCAGATGAAACGCTTAAAATCGTTCAGACTTTATACGAGCAAAAAGTAGTTACGTATCCGAGAGTTGACACCACGTTTTTACCCAATGATATTTATCCAAAAGTACCGGGAATCCTGAAAAATCTGACCAATTATGCGGCTTTGACACAACCGCTTTTGGAAAAAAAGATAAAAAAATCGCCTAAAGTTTTCAACGATAAAAAAGTAACGGATCACCACGCCATAATTCCAACGGGGATTCAAAGCAATTTGCAATACAATCAGCAACAAGTGTATGATATTATTACAAAGCGGTTTATTGCGGTGTTTTATGATGATTGTTTGGTTGCCAATACTACCGTAGTCGGTAAAGCTGCCGATGTTTTATTTAAAACCACCGGAAAAGAGATTTTAAAAAAAGGATTTCGAGTTGTTTTTGATGCTTCGACTGCGCTCAGCACAAACGCTAAAGAAAAAGAAGCCGATATCTTACCGAGTTTTGTTGTAGGCGAAAAAGGACCGCACGAACCTTCGTTTTTGGAAAAGGAAACCAAACCGCCGAATCAGTTTACCGAAGCGACTTTATTACGTGCTATGGAAACCGCCGGCAAACAAGTCGATGATGAAGATTTACGCGAATTGATGAAAGAAAACGGTATTGGTCGCCCGTCAACGCGAGCCAACATTATTGAAACGCTTTTTAGACGCCAATACATCGTAAGAAACAAAAAACAGGTTTTACCAACGCCAACGGGAATTCAACTGATTGATACGATACAGAATGATTTGGTGAAGTCGGCAGAATTGACCGGTTCTTGGGAAAAGCAGTTGAAAGATATTGAAAAAGGGACTTTTACCGCGGGTTCTTTCATCAAGAATATGAAACACATGGTCGAAACTTTGGTGTACGAAGTCCGTAGCGAAACGAGACGCGCCAATATTTCGCATGCAGGAAGTGTTCAAAAAGAAGTAGCTAAGGTAGAGAAAAAGAAAGCAGCTGGAATTTTGGCGGAAGCCTGTCCGAAATGTAAAAAAGGAACACTCATCAAGGGAAAATCTGCTTATGGTTGTGCCGATTATAAAGCAGGTTGCACATTTCTCTTACCCTATACTTTTGAAGAGAAAAAAATATCCGAAAACCAATACCTTCGATTGCTCCAAAAAGGATCTACGGTAAATTTAAAAGACTTTAAAACCGATGCGGGTATTGTCGAAGGTTTATTGCGTTTTGATGAAAATTTCAAACTCAAGCTGGAACCTAAGAAAACCTTGGTGAAAGCTGTGCCTGACGAATTAAGCTGCCCAAAATGTAAAAAAGGAACCGTTCTCAAGGGAAACACAGCTTATGGTTGCAGCAATTACAAATCAGGATGTGATTTCAAAGTCACTTTTGAAATGGTCAGAGCAAAACTAAAAGATCAAAAACCTACGAAAGAACTGGTTTATTCTATTTTGAAAGAAAGTATTTAATACTGATAGGCTCAATGTAATCAAATTAAGCGATTTTTAATTGGCGATTACTGATTTCTGATTTGGTGTTAGTAAATATGAGATTATTGATTTTATGTGTTCTATCTGATCTGAAATATTTCTCCAGTTTGCTATCTGTGTCATTAAGTTAAGCTGTTTCAAGCGTCACTTCGAGTGATTTTCAACATTAATGCGAAAGCTTTAATGTTCAAAATTGTATCGAGAAGCCTTCAAAACTTAAGGGCTCTCAATACTTTGCACAAATTTTTTATCGCAAATTTCTACTCAATTCGAACTGACGAATCCTTAACTTCTCTCGGGTCAAAAATCGTTAATCAGCAATCATTTTATCAATTTTCTCTTAATTAATGACATTGACCGATAAGAAGCAGCGCAAAATTTTAAAAGTGTTTGCACTGATACTAAAACTAAAAAAGAGACACTATTCATTTTTTTTATATTTTAGCATTTCAAAATAACACCAAATTTTTACACAAATGTTTCAAAAAACAATTTTTATACTGCTTTTGCTAGTCATTGTTTCCTGTAAAAAATCGGATGCAAATGAAAAAGATAAAATCAAAGCAGCACGCTGGCTGCTAGGCAACTGGGAAAGTAATTCAGCCGATGGAAATCTTTCCGAAACTTGGAAAAAAGTAAATGACAGCACCTTTCAAGCAGAGTCGTATTTTATAAAAGAAAAAGACACCTTGCATTTTGAAAACATAACATTAAAACAAAAAGGAGAAGAATTGACTTATAATGCAGCCGTTAAGGGACAAAATGAAGACAAGCCGGTTACTTTCAAATTAACAACGGCAACCGAGAAACAATTGGTTTTTGAAAATCCAAAACATGATTATCCTCAAAAAATAATTTATACTCTAATTACTCCAGACAGTTTAGTGGCAAAAATTTCGGGAATCCAACAGGGAAAACCGAGCTCTGAACAGTTTTCTATGAAGAAAATCAAATAAAATTTTAACATTTCGTATGTAAATCAAAACCTTGCTCTAGAAAAGCAAGGTTTTTTTATGCTACTAAAATACTGAAATTCAAGAGCGTGAAAAGTATTTTTAAATCCTTATTCATATTTAATCTAAATAAGTTTTGTTAAATCAAAAGTGGGTTATATATTTGCATCGTTATTTTTAATTATTCCAAATAAACAATTATGAAATATATTTTGCTTCCTACATTAACCTTATTATTTAGCTTGTCTTGTTATGCACAAGAAACAGCAAATGCATCTGATGAAAAAAATTATAATCAAACAATATCATCAGAATCTGACACCATAAAAAATAAAAAAGGAGGAATACTTAAAGAAGTCATCGTCACTCAGAATCAGCAAAAAAAACCAGTTTCTGCTTTAAGATCAGGTTTAAAGCCAATGGATACTCCACAAAGTGTACAAATAATAGGTGCTGAAATTATAGAACAACAACAAAGCATTCGATTGAGCGATGTAATAAAAAATGTAAATGGCGTTTACGTTGGTTCAGCGCGTGGAGGAGCACAAGAAACATTTTGGTCCAGAGGATATGATATGTCTGCAAACAATATGTTTAAAAATAGTTTTCGTTTAAATGCCGGTTCAATTCCTGAAGTTTCTTCATTAGAAAAAGTAGAAATATTAAAAGGTAGTGCAGCTTTATTATTTGGTAATGTAGCTCCTGGAGGAATATTGAATATGGTGACCAAAACACCTTCTTTTAAGAAAGGCGGAGAAATAGCAATGCAAATAGGAAGCTATTCCTATTACAAACCCTCAATTGATATTTATGGTCCTTTGAATAAATTTATCGCCTACCGTTTTAATGGTTCTTATGAAAATTCGGAAAGTTTTAGAGATGTAGTGAAAAAAGAACGCTTTTATATCAATCCCTCTTTTCTTTTCAAAGTCAGTAATAAAACAGAAATTACCTTACAAGGAGATTATTTAAAAGACAATTGGACACCTGATTTTGGAACAGCTATCATTGGTAGAGAAATTGTAGATCTTCCGCGTAACCTATATTTAGGTGCAACCTGGTCAAACGGTCAAACCAGACAGACAACCGTTTCTGGATTAGTTAATCATGATTTCAATAAAAATTGGAGATTAAATTTCAATTCATCTTTTCAAAACTACGATAGAACTTCTAAAGGAACAGAACGTATTGTTCCAGCTGCAAATGGTGATTGGAGCAGACCACTTGGGCAAAATAAAAATTTAGAACAAATCATTGGTGAACAAGTTAGTTTACAAGGAATTTTTACAACTGGTAAAATAAAACACCAGTTTTTTACTGGTATTGATTTAGAAAATTCCTTTCTACAAGCCTATACCTTTACTTTCAGCCCAACAACTTATGGTAGTGGCAACATTTTTGACTTCGAAAATTTCAATCAAGGAGGAGCGATACCAAATAGTACTAACACCAAAATAGTAAAAACAGAGACCAACCGTTTTGGAGTTTACGCACAAGATTTAATTTCATTGACAGAAAAATTTAAAGTGCTAGCAGGAATTCGTTGGTCTTGGCAAGAAGGACAAGCAGAAACAACTGACCTGATTAAAAATACAATTACAGAAGATAAAAAACGTATTGATGAGGCTTTTACGCCAAAAATGGGATTTGTATATCAGCCTACAAAAAACACCTCGCTATTTGCTAGTTATTCGAAATCATTTACACCAAATACAGGATTTACAGTTTACAATGAAGTAATAAAACCTTCGCTTATCGATCAATATGAGGTGGGTGTTAAAAAGGATTTTTGGAGAGGAATATTAAGTACCAACGTAACTTTATACCAAATCACAAATAGTAATTTAGCTCAAACTGCTGAATTTAAAGCTGATGGTGTTACACAAAATACGGACACTACAGTAAAAGTTTTAAGCGGAGCCACTAAAAGTAAAGGAATAGAAATAGACATTATTGCAAAACCAATAGAAGGCTTGAATATCATGGCAGGTTACAGTTACAATGATATGCGTTATACTAAAACTTCAGGATTAAACGGTAGTAATATTGAAGGTGATCGTTTAGTAAGAACCCCTGCAAACACTGCAAACTTTAGTTTATTTTATAAATTACCTACTGGTGTATTAAAGGGAATATCTATAGGAACTATGGCAAATTACATTGGGAAAAGATCTGGCGGATGGAACAATCAAATTGATACTACATTACCATCAGGAATTAATATACGAGAAATTCCATTAGATGCCTACACAACTATTGATGTATCAGCAGGGTACGAATGGAAACAATTTTCAATCTTATGCAAATTATCTAACCTTACGAATGAATTAAATTATACTGTTCATGAGAATTATAGCGTGAACCCCATTGCACCTCGCCAAATAATGACCAGTTTAAAATATAAATTCTAATTAAAAATTTAAGTGAAATACTAATCTTATTTTTTAAAAACTATTTGCACAAACGTACCACATGAAAAAAATTAACTTCCGAAATTTACACCGCGATTTAGGCTATTTCTATATCGGATTGATTATTTCCTTTGCCTTTTCAGGACTTATGATGAACCACCGAGAATCTTGGCATCCTGAAAAATATACTACAGAGACAAAATCTATTGAAGTACAATTACCCGAAGAAAGCAAAATCAACGAAAAATATGCTGAAGATTTAGGAAAAAAATTAGGCATTGATGACAAATTGAGACGCCATATGATAAAAAAAGGAACGTTAAAAATTTCTTTTGAAAAACACGATATGGAGATTGATATGAAAACAGGAAAAGGTGAAATCGTAACTTTTTTTAAAACCCCTATCATTAGTCAATCGATGACATTACATAAAAACACTTCGAATTTCTGGATTTACTATTCTGATATTTTTGCGATAAGTCTTATCATTATTGCATTAACAGGAACCATAATGATAAAAGCTGGGAAATTCAGTTGGAAAAACAGAGGCTGGAAACTGGCCGTGGCTGGAGTTGTATTTCCTCTACTCTTCTTGTTTTTGTTGAGTTAATTTTATCTTTTTTTTTAATAAAGTAACCCCGTTTAGAAATAGACGGGGTTTTTCCTTTTAAGAATGAAAAATTTTTTTTTACTATATTTGATAGAATTTATATTACAAATTCAATTTTGTAAAATTCAATTAATATGAAGTATCCTAAACTATTTTACTCTAAAAATAGTTACATTCAAACGCCAATACGAACTAAAAATAAATTGCTATGCCAAAATCAAAAAACAACCAATTGAAAAAAAGTTTAGGCTTAAGTTTTGGTATTGCAATATTAATTGGAGGAACAATAGGAGTTGGAATATTACGTACACCGGGCGTTATTGCCAGTATGTTGGACAATTACTGGCTTATAATCATTTGCTGGCTTTTAGGAGGGCTTTACATCTTAATTGGTGCAAATTCCTATGCAGAATTAGCCACTATGCTTCCCAAAGCCGGAGGTTCATATAATTATATAAAAAGAGCTTTTGGTGATTATGCCGGTTTTCTGTCAGGATGGTTTGATTATATTGCAAATGCTGTTCCACCTGCTTTTTATTGTATCGTTATCAGCGAATATATTGTTATTTTATTTCCAGATCTAGAAAGCCAATCAACAGTTATTGCCATATCGTTTTTAGCTGCCTTCACACTACTTCACGTCAGTGGTGTAAAAAATGGCAGTTTCATTCAACAACTCACAAGTATAATTAAAGTCCTCTTTTTTGTGGCTTTAATTGTTGCTTGTTTTATACATTCCGGACTAAAATTTTATCCTATCGAAAAAGATACTTCTTTTTTTGAAATGGGAATTGTATTTGGCTTTTTTAAATCGCTCCAATTAATTATTGGAACTTATGACGGTTGGTATGCCGTTTGTTTTTTTGCCGAAGAAGATGAGAACCCAAGTAAAAACATTCCTAAATCATTATATACGGGAGCCATAATTGTCATTGTAATTTATGTATTGATAAATATCGCATTTTTCCAGGTATTACCTGTCTCAGCATTGGCTAATTCTCCTTTGGTGGCTTCAGATGTTGCTAAAGTTGTTTTTGGAAATAAGGGTTCCATTATAGTTACCATTATTGCCATTTTTTCATTAATTAGCATTCTCAATGCCTATATGATGATACCGGCTCGCATATTATTCGGCTTAAGTCGCGATAGATTTTTCATTCAACATGGAAGTAGAATAAACAAAGGGGGGACGCCAATTGTAGCGCTTTTAATCTCTTCTTTATTTAGTTTATTCTTGATTAGCATTGGTTCATTTGAAATATTATTTTCATTTGGAACGTTTATGACTGTAATTGTTTGGGGATTGGCATATTGCTCTCTGATAAAATTAAGAACAAAAGAACCCAATTTACCAAGACCTTATCTATCATGGGGATATCCATGGACCTCAATCTTGATGATTCTAGCAACCTTAACTTTGTTAACGGGCTTTGCGTATAGCGACACTAAAAACTTCGTTATTATCATAATTATTACTATAATTTCATACCCAACCTACTTAATTATAGATCGTAGAAATAAAAAAAAGTAATTTCTAACGTCAAAAAACACAAACTTTTATACAGCTCAAAAAATCAGACCTGTTTTGAGCAGTTTAATTTATTACGATTCCGTTTTCCTCCAGTAATTCCAAAAGATTAATATATTGATTAGGATCGTATTTCTCAATCCCACTTTGATACCATTTTGAAATTATCTTAATTTGATAACACGTGTAGTCATCATCATCTATAGCCATGCCTAGCATACCAGCAATAAGAAAATCTTCCAAAACTTTATCAGTCACAATACGTTCAGGAATTCCATCACTAATATTCCCATTCATTCGCTCATAATCAGATCGCCCGGAATTAAATCCAATTATAAAAGCTTCTTTTTTCATTGAGTTATTAAATTCCAGAAATGGGTTGAAACCAATAGAATACCCTTTAAAATAATCTTGTCTATAAGCGGTGCTAAATGTTTTTTTCATTTTTATTAATGTGGTATTTAATAATTATACCCAAACATATTAACAATATATCAATAAATATATAAAAATCGTTTAAAGGAAAAAATACTCTTTAAATCACAATCGCAAAGACATTCGTCGATAAAATAATATTATACAACTACCTGAAATTATCGTTTTGAGCAAGCATTTTGTTCGTGACTAAAAACAAAACATTTAATTTTATATCCAAAAAATCCCAATGCTGAAATTTCAGCATTGGGATTTTAAATTTTACAAATTGACTTACTTAACCTTATTTCAGTCCAGCCAAACTGTGTTCGATCGTTTCAATTTTAGATAAAGCATCTGCTTCTTTTTGTCTTTCGTTTGCCAAAACTTTCTCCGGTGCACCAGCCACAAATTTCTCATTTGCCAGTTTATTTTGAACCGATTTCAAGAAACCTTGCGTATACACTAACTCAGCGGTTAGTTTAGCAATTTCCTCTTCTACATTGATATTTCCAGTTATTGGGATGAAATACTCATTCGATTTTACACGGAAAGACAATGCTCCTTCTACTTTATCCGAAACATATTCTAATGAAGTGATGTTTCCTAATTTAGTTATAACCGTATCAAAATAAGTAGAAACTTTATCATTGTTTATTATTTTCAATTCGATGGTGTCTTTAAACGGAATATTCTTGTCTTTACGAATCGTTCTAATTCCTGAAATCACTTCAATTGTATTTTCGAAATCAGTAATTAAACCCGTATTAAAAGATTTCATTTCTGGCCAAGTCGAAACAATCAACGCTTCCTCACTAGTTCTTTCAGCAAGAATCTGCCAAATTTCCTCTGTCAGGAACGGCATAAACGGATGCAATAATTTCAAGTTATTTTCCAGCATTTCTATAGCTTTCGCAAAAGTTACGCTGTCGATTGGCTGCTGGTAAGCCGGTTTTATCATTTCGAGGAACCAAGAACAGAAATCGTCCCAAACCAATTTGTAAATTGCCATCAACGCATCGGAAATTCTGTATTTTTCGAAATTATCTTCGATTTCCAAAAGCGTTTGTTGCAATTTGGCTTCGTACCATTCAATAGCTACTTTTGAAGATTCTGGTTGCGGTATTGCATCCGAAACTTCCCAACCTTTTATCAGTTTGAAAGCATTCCAAATTTTATTGGTAAACGCTTTTCCTTGGTTACACAATTCTTCATCAAACATGATGTCATTTCCTGCAGAAGCACTTAAAAGCAATCCCACACGAACACCATCGGCACCAAATTTCTCAATCAAATCTAAAGGATCCGGTGAATTACCTAATGATTTAGACATTTTACGTCTTTGTTTGTCACGAACCAAACCAGTCAAATACACATTTGTAAATGGTTTTTTACCGGTGTATTCATATCCTGCAATAATCATTCTCGCTACCCAGAAAAACAAAATATCCGGACCAGTTACTAAATCATTCGTAGGATAATAGTATTTAAAATCTTCACTTTCAGGATCCATTATTCCTCCAAAAACCGACATTGGCCACAGCCAAGAAGAAAACCAAGTATCTAAGGCATCAACATCCTGAGTTAAGTCTGAAGTTGTAAGTTGTAAGTTGTTGGTTCTTTCTTTGGCTAAAACTAGAGCTTCTTCGATAGATTCAGCAACTACAAAATCTTCTTTCCCATCACCATAGAAATACGCAGGAATTTGTTGTCCCCACCACAATTGACGGGAAATATTCCAGTCGCGGATATTATTTAACCAATGTGCGTAGGTATTATTAAAACGTGCAGGATGCAATTTAATTTCGCCGTCTACTAAAACGGACTTAATTGCTGGTTTTACCAAATCTTCCATTTTCAAGAACCATTGATCCGATAATCTAGGCTCAATAACGGCTTTTGTTCTTTCAGAAGTTCCTACTTTATTCAAGTGTATTTCAGTTTTGGCTAAAGCACCAATTGTTTCTAATTCTTTGGCAATTGCCTCGCGAACCACAAAACGATCTTGTCCTTGGTAGTGCAATCCAAAACTATTGAGTGTGGCATCTTCGTTGAAAATATCAATAATTTCCAAATTGTGTTTCTCTCCCAATGCCTTGTCATTCATATCGTGCGCCGGAGTCACTTTTAAACAACCAGTACCAAATTCGATATCTACATATTCATCTTCAATAATAGGAATTACTCTTCCGCAAATAGGCACAATCGCTTTTTTGCCTTTCAAATGAGCAAAACGCTCGTCATTTGGATTAATACAAATTGCAGTGTCTCCAAAGATAGTTTCCGGGCGAGTAGTAGCAATCGTCAAGAAGTCTTCACTTCCTTCGATTTTATATTTTAAGAAATATAATTTTCCTTGTTGTTCTTCGTAAATTACTTCTTCGTCTGATAACGTAGTTTTCGCTTCAGGATCCCAGTTTACCATGCGGTATCCTCTATAAATCAAACCTTTGTTGTATAAATCCACAAAAGAACGAATTACCGAAGCTGACATATCAGGATCCATTGTAAACTTGGTTCTTTCCCAATCACAAGAAGCACCCAGCTTTTTCAATTGGTCTAGAATTACGCCTCCGTATTTATCTGTCCATTCCCAAGCGTGAGCCAAAAATTCTTCGCGTGTTAAATCGTTTTTGTTGATTCCTTCCGCTTTTAATTTAGCAACTACTTTAGCCTCAGTGGCTATCGAAGCATGATCCGTTCCTGGAACCCAACAGGCATTGAAGCCTTTAAGACGCGCTCTTCGTATTAATACATCTTGAATAGTATTGTTCAACATGTGTCCCATATGTAAAACACCAGTCACATTAGGTGGTGGAATTACAATAGTATATGGTGTTCTATGATCAGGCTCCGAATGAAAATAATTATTTTTCATCCAGTAGTCATACCACTTATTCTCAATAGTTTTAGCGTCAAATTGTGCAGGAATTGTCATTTTATTGTGGATTCGTTTAATCGTTAAATTCGATTGTTTGTTTGTTTAGTTAAACGAATAACCAAAGCAACAAATAACCTTTTAAAATTTGGTCTGATATTTGTAATTCTATTTGGGACAAAAGTAAATAATTAAGTACAGTATAAAAAGAGAAATAAATATTTGTGCTTTAATTAAAAGAAAGTACATTTACTTAACCGAATCAAAAAAAAAATGAAAATGAAAAAAATAATAACGTTAATCGCAATCGTATTTGTCAGCGCTTTAAGTTTTGCACAATCTGGTGCTAAAATTGAATTTGCAGCTAAAGACAATACTATTGATTATGGCAGGATTTCCAAATCTAGTGACAATGGCATAAGAGCTTTTGAATTCACAAATACCGGAAATACTCCGTTGATTATCACTTCGGTACAATCTACTGCTAGCAGCACCATTTTATCGCAACCAAAAACAGCAATTTTACCAGGAAAAACAGGGAAAATTGAAGTAAAATACAATATGGCTCTAGGTCCTATCCGCAAAACAATTACTGTAGAATCTAATGCGGTAAATTATGAAGAAGGAAGAGTCGCATTAAAGATTAAAGGAGAAGTAATGCCTAATTAAGGCATTTTTAGATATTTTGAAAGCGCTTTTTGACACTCATTTCAAGAAGCGCTTTTTTTCATAAAATATTTTGTAGCTGAAACCTAAATTTAAGAATTTCACCATGCCTTTCAATTTCTAATACAATCCATTTTTCATCCTCCGATTTAAAAAGGGAATTAATTTCCTGTAAAGAATATTTGTATCCTAAATTTTTATTGATTGAAACAATTATATCTCCTTTTTGCAAACCAGAATTTGCTGCTGGTGAATTTTTTCTGACATTAGCAATTTCATAAACAGGTTTTAAATTGAATTTATATTTAAAATCACTTTTATCTGACTTAATCGGATCGTCCACGGTAACTGAAGGGACAGTATGTAAAATAACTGTTTCCTGTACCCATTGCAAACCGTGATGCTGTATTTCGACTCCGCTTTTGTTGTAATTAAAAACCGAAAAATATTCTTTGTTTTTCTTTAAGTATAGGAACCCATTCGCATAGTCCAAAACAACTGAAAATCTTCTCAAAATCTCACCTCCCACTGACCCCACTCTACCGGAAACCATTTTTACATTTCGAATTGAACTGGAATCCGGGAAAGCAACAATAGGATTATGAAATTCAAATTTCGACAAAGCAAATTTTGAAATTCTTGCTCTTTTCCCTTCTACATCACCACTAAATCCCTTGCCTAAATAATCATCAAAATTTTTAACAGGAACTCGTATCAATTTGGAACGACTTTCAAAGAGCCAAAGTGCATCGCTATTGCCTATATCTATTAATAATTTAGCAGGAAACTCAACTGAATCAATACTTATAGTATTTATGATGTATGGTTTTAGTTTTTCAATTGAAATAGCAACCTTCTCAAATCTTCTCTCAATTTTCTTTCGATTTTTTTCAATGTCCCTGTAAACAATTACCCTTCTTCTTTCATAATCAATTTCCACCAAATTATTTCTAAAAAACTGATATCCAATAATTCCATTTACTGGAATTCCAACATGAGAAGACAAATTAAATTCCTGATCCAAAACGATATATAGCAAATGATTATTCGATTTCACCCCTCCCGCCTCTAAGATATTATTAGTCGATTTTAAACCTTCGATGGCATCTTCACTTCCTAGACCACGCAGGGTTATTTTTTCGACATTAGAAAATTCAATTTCTTTTTTATCTTCCAAACTAAACAAAATGGTTTCTTCAACACCAGAATCCAATAAAAAATTTAATTCTACACCGTTGACCTTGATAGGAATGAAAATTAAATTATTAATAAATTTGAAAGGAATCGTCGTTTTATCAACCTTTTTACTAAACTGAAAACCATCTTGTGCTAAAATAGTCAAGGTATTGAAAAGGAGAAAAAATAAAATAATTACCTTTTTCATTAAGAATTGTTTGTATAAAGTTACTAAAAATACAACATAATAGTGCGTTTTTGATACCAAATAGACTTATTAATTACAGTAAGTTTGAAAAAAAAATTGCAAATTTGCATTTCAATAATTTTAAACATGCCAAATATATCCAACAGAGGCAAGCAAATGCCCGAATCACCAATACGAAAATTGGCTCCTTTTGCCGAAATGGCAAAAAAAAAGGGTCATAAAGTATACCATTTGAATATAGGTCAACCCGATATAAAAAGTCCCGAAGTGGCCATTAATGCCATTAAAAATATTGATTTAAGCATTATTGAATACGGTCCTTCTGCAGGTTATGAAAGTTATAGAAAAAAATTAGCCGAATTTTATACCAATCAAGATGTAAAAGTTTCTTTTGAAGACATCATGATTACTACTGGCGGATCAGAAGCACTTTTATTTGCTTTAGGAAGCATTATGGATCAGGGAGATGAAATCATTATCCCAGAACCCTTTTATGCTAATTACAGTGCTTTTTCGGCAGAATCCGGTGCTACGGTAGTTCCTGTAAATTCAGTTTTTGAAAGTGGCTTTACGTTACCTCCAATTGAAGAATTTGAAAAATTAATAACTGCAAAAACCAAAGCTATTTTAATTTGTAATCCGAGTAACCCTACCGGTTATTTGTATTCTGAATCAGAAATTTTACAATTAGGAAAACTCGCTAAACAATACGATTTATTCTTGATTGCAGATGAAGTCTACCGTGAATTTATATACGATGAAGATATTCACTATTCAGTAATGAATCTTGAAGGACTGGAACAAAATGTCATCATGATCGATTCAGTATCTAAGCGCTACAGTATGTGCGGTGCCCGAATTGGTTGCATGGTTACAAAAAACAAAGAGGTAATCTCAGCAGCAATGAAATTTGCTCAAGCCCGCTTGTGTCCGCCTACAATTGAACAAATAGCATGTGAAGCTGCCATTGATACTCCTCAAAGTTATTTTGACGAAGTAATTTCAGAATATAAAGAGCGCAGAGATACCTTAATTTCGGAATTAAATAATATCGAAGGTGTAATTGTCACCAAACCTAAAGCTGCTTTTTATTGTATTGCGCAACTTCCTGTAGATAATACAGATGATTTTGCACAATGGCTTTTAGAAAGTTATGATTTGAATGGTGAAACCGTTATGGTTGCTCCTGCTGCCGGTTTTTATTCAACCCCAGGAATGGGATTAAACCAAGTGCGTATCGCTTATGTGCTTAACAAAGAAGATTTGATTAGCGCAGTTCGTATCCTAAAAGAAGCGATACCGGTTTATAATTCAACCCGACTAAAAAAGTTAATTGAAGTAGAATAATTCCAAATTTAAAAACATCTTTACTATCGTATTGATAACCAAAAGATTTCAAATATTTAATTAAAGGCAGTAACCCATAAGTTATTGCCTTTGTTTTTTTTAATCAATTAGAAAATCATAATTTACTAAAATTGGCTATAAAGTCATCATTAAATAGTATAAACGATAGAAATTCTTTAGTTTTTATTAATTATCTTTACCCCTTAAATTTACATACCCAATATAATAGTACCTTTTGATGATAAATAACGAAGAATTTCAAGACGAGATAGGAAACAATCACATAAGTACAAGTGCAAAAAATCCAGTAAGAGACGATGCATTTGCTATTTCAGACGAAGAAAAAATAGAAAAAATTAAAAAAGATGTTGAAAATATTCTAATTACTCTTGGAATGGATTTGACAGATGACAGCATGAAAGGAACTCCTAATCGCGTTGCTAAAATGTTTGTAAAAGAAATCTTTGGAGGATTGAATCCTACAAGAAAGCCAAAAGCATCTACTTTTGACAATAATTACAAATATGGTGAAATGTTAGTCGAAAAAAACATTACTCTTTACTCTACTTGTGAACATCATTTATTACCAATTATTGGAAGAGCTCATGTAGCTTATATTTCTAATGGAAGAGTAATTGGGCTTTCTAAAATGAACCGAATTGTAGAATATTATTCTAAAAGACCTCAGGTGCAAGAGCGTTTGACAATGCAAATCGTTCAAGAATTACAAATGGCATTAGGAACTGAAGATGTGGCTTGTGTAATTGATGCCAAACATCTTTGTGTGAATTCAAGAGGAATAAGCGATATTGAAAGCAGCACGGTAACCTCAGAATTTGGTGGGAAATTTAAAGATGTTCAAACTAAGAGAGAGTTTTTGGATTATATTAAATTAGAAACAAAGTTCTAAAATACAAATAAACTCTATTTAACCGATAAAGCCCTAGCCCTGATGGAAGCGACATCCTTTTTATGGCTTTTTTAACCATAAAAAGATATAGCGTACAGCGGGAAAAAGCTCCAAAAAAGACACAAATGCCACTATATAAAAGTCAAACTCTAAAAATATACAATTCTCTTTCGGGAGAAAAAGAAACATTTACACCTATTCATGAAGGCAATGTTGGAATGTATGTTTGTGGACCAACGGTTTACAGCAATGTGCATCTTGGTAATGTGAGAACATTCATGTCTTTTGATGTTATATTTAGATATTTTTTGCATTTGGATTACAAAGTGCGTTATGTTCGTAATATAACTGATGTAGGGCATATTGTGGATGATGTGGATGAAGGAGAGGATAAAATTGCGAAAAAAGCACGTTTAGAGCAACTGGAACCAATGGAAGTGGTACAGCGATATACGGTAGATTTTCATGACATCCTGAATGCCTTTAATTTTTTGCCGCCAAGTATTGAACCTACAGCAACGGGTCATATCATTGAACAAATAGAAATCATTAAGACTATTATTGATAAAGGAATTGGTTACGAAGCCAACGGATCTGTATATTTTGATGTGGTCAAATTCAATGAAACTAATCATTATGGCAGATTAAGCGGCAGGAATATTGAAGACATGCTCGCTAATACCAGAGATCTTGACGGACAAAGCGACAAAAGAAATCCACAAGATTTTGCGCTTTGGAAAAAAGCCGAACCACAACATATAATGCGTTGGCCTTCGCCTTGGAGCGATGGTTTCCCTGGATGGCATCTAGAATGTACTGCTATGAGCACTAAATACTTAGGCAATCATTTTGATATTCATGGAGGCGGAATGGATTTAAAATTCCCTCATCATGAATGTGAAATTGCTCAAAACGAAGCCTGCACAGGTCAAACTCCTGTAAATTATTGGATGCATGCCAATATGCTGACGCTAAACGGCAAAAAAATGGCTAAATCCACAGGGAATAATATTTTGCCAAGAGAAATATTGACTGGAGAAAATACTATTTTAAGTAAAGCTTTTTCAGCATCAGTTGCGCGTTTCTTTATGCTACAAGCCCATTATAGAAGTATTCTTGATTTCTCTGATGATGCCATTGTTGCAGCCGAAAAAGGCTACAAAAGATTAATGGAGGCGATAGATGCTGCAAAAGATTTAAACACCAATCCAAACTCTACAATTGACATTGCTACTTGGAAACAGTCTTGTTATGATGCCATGAATGATGATTTCAATACCCCTATTCTAATTGCACAATTATTTGAAGGCGTTCGTTTTATCAATCTATTAAAAGAAGGAAAAGAAACTCTAACAGCCGAAGATTTGAAAACATTCACTGCTGCCATTAATGGGTTTGTATTTGATGTTTTAGGATTAGAGGATGAGAAAATTTCAGACAGTACTAATGATAAATTAGAGGGCACGGTAAATATGTTAATTGAAATGCGAAAACAAGCAAGAGACAATAAAAATTTCGCATTGTCAGACCAGATTCGGGATCAATTAATTGCTTTAGGTATTCAATTGAAAGATGGAAAAGAGGGAACTACGTTTAGCATCTAATCAATAACTTTACGACTACAGATTGAAAATTGAAATTGAATAACAAATATCGAAGTTTTAAATTCTAAAAAATAGAATCATGTTATCAAGAATCCTAATTTTTCCATTTGTAATTCTTGTTCGGTTTTATCAAACTGCTATATCTCCCTATACACCTTCAGCCTGTAGATTTGAACCTACCTGTTCTTCTTACATGATTGAGGCACTACAAACACACGGATTATTTTATGGAGCTTTTTTAGGTATTAAAAGAATTTTAAGCTGCCACCCATGGGGAAAAAGTGGTTACGATCCTGTTCCTGAAAAAAAATGCAATCACAAACATTAACTTTATATAAGTACTATTTTTACTTTAAATATATATTTTTACAATTCATAAAAAACAATATTAAATGACACACGCTTTGAACATCGTTTGGAATCCATCAGAAGGAATTGATTTGGGCTTTTTTGTAATACGTTATTACAGCCTGATGTTTGTAGTTGCTTTTGGATTAGGCTGGTACATCATGAAAAATATTTTTGAACGTGAAGGCGAATCCATAGAGAAATTAGATTCTCTTTTTATATGGACTGTTCTTGCAACATTGATTGGAGCGCGATTAGGCCATGTCTTATTTTATGATTGGGAATATTTCCGCAATCACTTACTGGAGATATTTTTACCATTTCGATTCTCGCCTAAATTTGAATTCACCGGCTTTCAAGGTTTAGCAAGTCATGGAGCGGCTATATCAATCATAATTGCCATGTACTTTTACAGCAAAAATATTTTAAAAAGACCTCAATTGTGGATTTTAGACAGAGTCGTAATCCCTGTTGCGAGTGGCGCTATTTTTGTAAGATTAGGTAATTTTTTCAATTCGGAAATTGTAGGTAAAGAAACAACATCATCATTTGGAATACGTTTTCTGCGTGACAAATTTAGCCCTGCAGATGCTGTTAACGCTACTCAAATAGCTGACCCAAAGACTGCTTACCACGCTATAGCCACTGATCCCAAATTTGCAGCATTGTTAGAACAAGTTCCTGCTAAACATCCTACCCAGTTATACGAAGCATTTTGCTACATTTTTGTATTTGCTATATTATTTTTCATGTATTGGAAAACAGAGGCAAGACTGAAATCTGGATATTTATTTGGTCTGTTTCTAGTGCTTTTATTTACAGTACGTATTGTTGTAGAATCTGTAAAAGAGAGTCAAGGAGGTTTTGAAAATGAGCTAGGCTTGCTTTCAACTGGACAATGGCTAAGCATTCCTTTTATCCTAATAGGATTGTATTTTGTTTTTACAGCCGAAAAGCCTGTTAAAGTAGAACATTAAGCCCTAAATCCCTAAAACAAAAAAGCTTCCAATATTTGGAAGCTTTTTTGTTTTATCTTTTTAAAGAAAAATGAGATTTAAATTTTTTAGGAACATTTTGTTCCATATAATCAACAGTAAACCAATAATCATTAGCTGGCATCGGTTGTCCAATATATCTTCCATCCCAACCTAAACCATTCGGTCTAATTTCTTTTAAAAGTTTACCATAACGATCAAATATCAAAATCTTAGAATCAGTTTGATCTTCTAAACTAAAAATATTCCAAGTATCATTATAACTATCATTATTAGGTGTGAAAAATTTAGGATAATCAATGACTAAAACATTATTTCTAGTTATTGGAGGGCTGCATCCATTTTTATCTTGAACAGTAATTGAATGAGTGCCTAAAGAAACGTATTCAAAAATAGGGCTTTCTTGAAATGGTCCGTCATCCAATTGATATAAATAGTCACCAACCGCAGTAGCATTAATCGTTACAATTTGATTTTTTGAAAACGCCTCCGTTACGGTCCAATCTACATTAACAAGAGTAGATTGATTGACTGTAACATTAATAGTTTTAGAAGTTGAGCATTGATTTGGATTTGGAGTAAATACATAAGCTCCGCTTGTAGTATTAATAACTATTGGCAACCAGGTTCCTGTAATTCCATTTGGCGATATACTATTCAAAATAGGAACTGCATTACCGGAACAAATTGACAAATCAGTAAAACTGGGCTGAATTAAAGGATTTATAATTACAGCTAAAGTTTGAGTTGTAGCACATTCCGTTGCATTTGGCGTAAAAACATAACTGCCGCTTGTAGTATTACTAATTGTTGCGGGTGACCAAGTACCACTAATCCCATTTGGAGAAGTGGTGGCTAACAGCGGTGCAGCCGAACCAGAACAAAATGAAGGAATCGCAGTAAAATTTGGGGTTGTTTTTGGAATAACAACTACGTTCAAAGTTTGAGTTGTTGCACATTGATTCGCGTTCGGTGTAAATACATAACTACCATTAGCTACATTATTAATATTTACCGGAGACCAAGTTCCAGTTATTCGGTTTGGTGACGTATTAGTCAAAAGTGGAGCTGTAGAACCAAAACAGAAAGGAGGAATATTAGTAAAATTAGGGGTTACAACAGGCACAATATTTATTGTGACAGTTGATAGCGCCAAAGAACTACATTGACCTGAATTAGGGGTAAAAGTAT
This sequence comes from Flavobacterium sp. 83, assembly GCF_000744835.1. Classification (NCBI taxonomy): domain Bacteria; kingdom Pseudomonadati; phylum Bacteroidota; class Flavobacteriia; order Flavobacteriales; family Flavobacteriaceae; genus Flavobacterium; species Flavobacterium sp. 83. The sequence goes on along the minus strand of NZ_JQMS01000001.1, from coordinate 2,009,736 downwards.
AAGTAATTGGGCCCAAAACTGCTGTATTAACTGCAGATGGACTCCAAGTACCTGAAATAGCCGTTGTGTTATTTGAACTTAAAGGCAAAATAGGCGGTGTTGCATTCTGACAAACCGTAGTTGGAATTCCGGTGAAGGTTGGTGTTGTCAATGGCTTAACCGATACATTCAAAGTTTGCGTTGTTGCGCAAGGAAATAATACTGGATCAGGCGTAAAAATATAATTCCCACTTGTAGCATTGCTTATTACAGCCGGAGACCAGGTTCCAGTTATACCATTTGGGGATGTAGTTGATAAAACAGGTGCTACACTTCCTGAACAAAAAGGTGCTATCGCGGTAAAATTTGGAGTTACAATACTCGTTGGGGAACATATTGTAGTACAGCTTTCTGTTTGGGAAGTCACACAAGGTTTTGCACCAACTGCTGTAAGAGTGAATACTACTGTTTGTTTTTCATTCAAACCTGCTACTGTAAAGTTAGAAGGAGCATTATGTGTGCCTGTAATAGGTAATCCACCATCAATTGTATAACTATAGGTAAAACTAGATTGTCCAGTATTCGCAAAATCAAATTTAATAGAATTTGGTGTTACTGTTTGGCAATATAAATCTAATTGTTGATTAACGTATACATATATTGGAGTTCTAGGCGTACTTTCAACTCCACTTACTATCTGCGTTACATAATAAGTAATCGGGCTACCTCCAGTTGCAGCTGTAGCTGTCGAAGGTGTTGGAGCAGTGATAGAAAATGTCCCTCCTGTAACTGCTGTATACCATCTTAAAGTCCCTCCTCCAGAAGATATTGCAGATAAAGGAGTTGCAGTTTCATTCAAACAATAATACAAATATTGCGGATTTGGAGTTGGAGGTGTAGTTTGACCAAAAATACTGGAACCAAGAAACAAATCAGCAAAACAAACAAAGACTAATAAAATTATACTCTTTTTCACTGTTCAAATTTTAAAAATAGATTGGATTAAGGTAAATATATTAAAAATAAAGTTTTATTGAAATTAATTGTAAAAAAAATAAAAATTCATAAATTATAGAAAACACCAAATTCAATATTAGTAGTATTAAAACCTAAGTTTGGACTGTTTAAACCTGCATTAGAAACATGTCGAAAACTTGGCCTAATTTCAAAAATAAATTTGTTAATTTCTAAGTCAATACCGACAGCCAAAGTATTTGATAAAGCAAACCCTTTAGCCAAACGTTCTGTTTCTACATCAGATATCAATGGACCAGTACTTCCTAAAATAAAAATACTAAGCGTATTAGAAATGGGTTTCCTTATGATAATACCTAAATTCAAAATGTATTGACTGATACTATTAATTCTGGAATAATATTCTCTTTTAATCAAATAATCAGGATCATTTGATGTAATAAAAAAAGGATTAATAAGTTTGTGTTGACCCAAATTAATCTCTGGCTCAACTACTAATTCCCATGTACATCTTTTAGTTTTTTTAATTACATAACCAACATGTATTTTATAAAACTGATTATCAAAAGTGTAGTTCTTATTTTTAAATTCATGTCCAAAACCATACAAAAAACCCATCATTAAATCATTCTTATTTTTTTGGGAAAAAGAAGTATGAAATAAAAATAACAACAGTATAAAAAGTATTTTCCTACACATAATCAATTCATTTAAAAGAGATTAAACTAAATACTAATAAATAAAATTAACTATTATAGTTGAATAAATGCTACTATTTATCACAAAAAAAGATCCAACTTTCGCTGGATCTTTTTTTTAAAATATGATTAAAATAAATCTTAAACTTCTGAATGCTGTTTTTCGATTAATTTTTTATCTTCTCTTGAGATCGTATCTACCAATACTGGTGTAGCGATAAACAATGAAGAATATGTTCCTACAATAATACCTACTAACATTGCAAAGATGAATCCTCTGATTGATTCTCCTCCAAAAATAAACATGATTAATAATACACCAATCATAGTCAATGAAGTATTAATTGTTCTGGACATTGTTGAATTAATTGATTTATTTACAATTTCCCCAAAATTACCTTTAGTTTTTCCGTCTAAGAATTCACGAACCCTGTCAAATACAATAACGGTATCATTCATAGAATATCCAATAACAGTAAGAATCGCAGCAATAAAATGTTGATCGATTTCCATACCGAAAGGCATAAATTTATAACACAATGAGTAAATACCTAATACGAAGATAACATCATGCGCAACAGCAGCAATCGCCCCTAGACCATATTGCCATTTTCTGAAACTGATAAACAAATATAAAAATACAATTAGCATAGCTCCAAGAACAGCCCAATATGCATTCGTTTTAATATCTTCTGCTACAGTTGGCCCTACTTTTGAAGCTTGTAAAATACCTAATTTTTTTCCTTCATAAGCATTTACAAATTTATCATATGTTAAACCTGCAGAGAAATGTACTTTTAAATTATCATACAATAACTTATTTACTTCTTCATCAGCTTGAGTTCCGTGTTCTTGTACTTTATATTTTGTCGTAATTTTTAATTGGTTATCATTACCAAATATTTTTACTTCAGCACTTCCTTCAAATACTTTTGCTAATTCTGCTTTTACAATTTCAGCGCTAACTGGTTTTTCAAAACGTACTTGAAAAGTCCTACCTCCTACAAAATCAACACCTTGATCTAAACCATTTGTAAATAAAGAAACAAAACTAATAATAACTACAATTGTAGAAAAAGCATACGTCCATTTTTTTACACCTAAGAAATCAAAATGGAAATTAGTAAAGAAATTTTTAGAGAAATTAGTAACAAATGACAAATCATTTTTACCAGCAATATTCTTGTCTATAAAAATTCTTGCAATAAAGATTGAAGTAAATAATGAAGTTATAATACCAATTAATAATGTTGTAGCAAAACCTTTGATTGGTCCTGAACCAAAAATAAACAATACTGTACCAATTAAAATGTGTGTAACGTTTGCATCTACAATAGAACGCATAGCGCCTTTCCAACTGTATGAAGCAATAACAGCTTCTCCCAATGTTTTTCCAGCTCGTAATTCTTCTTTTGCTCTTTCATAAATAATGATATTCGCATCAACTGCAGTACCCATCGTTAAAACGATACCTGCAATACCAGGCAATGTTAATACAGCACCTAAACTTGCTAAAATTCCAAATAAGAATAGTAAGTTAACTGCTAAAGCAATATTAGCATACCAACCTGCTTTTCCATAATAAACGATCATCCAAAGTGACACTAAAAGCAATCCTACAAGTGCAGAAGTTGTTCCATTATCAATAGCCTCTTGACCTAAGGATGGCCCTACAACTTCTGATTGAACAATATCTGCAGCAGCTGGTAATTTACCTGCTCTTAAAACATTAGCTAAATCTTTAGTTTCTGTAACATCAAAAGTTCCTGAAATTTCAGATCTGCCTCCTGCAATTGGACCACTGGAAACACCCGGAGCAGAATAAACAATATCATCAAGTACAATAGCAATGTTGCTTTTTTGTGTATAAGCTCTACCAGTTAACTCTTCCCAAGCTTTAGCACCTTGGTTATTCATTTGCATAGAAACAGCTGGTTTGCCTAATTGATCAAAAGTATCTTTTGCATCAGTCACAACACTACCACCCATTGAAGGTACATTATCTCTATTCCCTTTTAACGCATATAATTCAACTGCATCAATGTCTTTTGCCTTAGCATCTTTAATAGTAGTTGGTTTACCCCATACAAATTTTGCATAACGTTGGTCACCTGCTAATAAAACTCTGATATCTGCTCTTTTGAAATATCCGTTAACTACAGCAGTATCTTTTGGTGAAAAAAGACCTAAAACTGGTCCACCACCTTGACCTATCATTTTATCCAATAAAGGATTATTTCCTTTTTTATTTGCTGCTGAATCTTTTCCGTCTGTTAACAAGGCACTCAAAGAATCTTTTGCAACAGTTTTAACTTCTCCTTTACTGATTTCAGTTTTTTTCAATGACTCATTTGCAGCCATTAAAAAATTACCAATTTCATCAATTTTATACGTTTCCCAAAACTCTAATTGAGCAGTACTTTGTAATAATTTTTTTATTCTATCAACATCTTTAGCACCAGGAAGTTCTACTAAGATTCTTCCAGATTCTCCTAATTTTTGAATATTTGGTTGTGTTACACCAAATTTATCGATACGTTTTCTTAATACACCAAAAGCACTTTCTACAGATTCATCAACTTTTCTTTTGATTACTTTTTGAACTTGTGCATCAGTCATCTGAAAATCTACTCCACCTTCACCTTGCAAACTTCTATTTGCAAAAATATCAGGAGAAGCTAATTTTATAGTTCCTTTTGAATTTGCTTCAAAAGCATCAAAGAACTTATCTAAATACGACTTATTTCCTTGTAAATCTGCAGTAGCATCAGCCAACGATTTATTGAAAACTGGATTTTTTGAATTGTTAGATAATCCTTTCAATATATCTTTAACAGAGATTTGAAGTATTACATTAATACCTCCTTCTAAGTCAAGACCTTTATTAATTTGTTTATCACTTACTTCATTAAAAGTAAAATCAGTAAACCCAAGATTAAATACTTTTTCCTTACCGATAGAATCTAAATATTTAACTTCTTTCTCAGTATTCCCACCAGCAAAAGATTTTGCATCGTTTTTTACTTTGCTTGCGACAAAAGTGAAAGAAAGTTGGTAAATACTTACCAATGCAAATAGAATTGCGAAAAATTTAATAAGTCCTTTATTCTGCATTATTACTAAAAATTAATTATTTTTTATTTATTTATTTTTGCTTTAAACCTTAAAGAGCAAGACTTTCCATCGTTTTTTGGAACCAAAAAAGAACATCAGGAATTACATCATTTTTTTTAAACCGAGCAAATATATAATTAACGTTAAGATTAAGCAATTTATTTATTGATTAATCTCAAAAAAAAGACTGCTAAAGTGCAGTCTTCTCTCTTTTATAATTAAAATATTATACTAAAATTGATTTTAAGGCATCATTCATTTGTCTAACTGCATCAGCACTTTTAGCAAACAATGCTTTTTCTTGCTCATTTAGCGCAATATCAAGAATTTCTTCTACTCCATTTTTACCAATAATACAAGGCACACCTATACAGATATCATTTTGACCATATTCTCCTTCAACAAAAACAGAACAAGCTATCATTTTCTTTTGATCATTCAAAATACTATCAACCAAATAAGCAACTGAAGCTCCAGGAGCATACCAAGCTGACGTCCCTAAAAGACCTGTAAGCGTAGCACCACCTACCATAGTATCAGCAGCTACTTTTTGCAATACTTCTTCCGAAAGAAATTCAGTTACCGGTATTCCATTATAAGATGCTAAACGAGTTAAAGGAATCATAGTCGTATCACCATGTCCGCCTATCACCATTGCCGAAATATCATTTGCAGGTTTGTCTAAAGCTAAAGATAAATACGTTCTAAAACGAGAACTATCTAATGCTCCACCCATCCCTATTATTCTGTTTTTTGGTAATCCAGTAGATTTCAAAGCCAAATAAGTCATTGTATCCATAGGATTAGAAACTACCACTATAATAGTATCCGGAGAATATTTCAATACATTTTCAGCAACCGTTTTCACAATTCCTGCGTTAATACCTATTAGTTCCTCACGAGTCATTCCTGGTTTTCTAGGAATCCCCGATGTAATTACCACTACATCGCTTCCTGATGTTTTAGAATAATCGTTAGTAACACCTGATACTTTGGTATTAAAACCTGTATTTGTAGCACATTGCATAATATCTAAAGCTTTACCTTCAGCAAATCCTTCTCTGATATCCAATAATACTACTTCGCTAGCAATTCCTCTATAAGAAATTACATCTGCACAGGTTGCACCTACATTCCCTGCTCCTACAATGGTAACTTTCATATTTTTATGTTTATTCGGTTATTGTCTAGCCGTTGAATCGATTAAACAAATAACCAAATCAACGAATAAACTTTTTAATTAAGCATCAATATTAGCGTAAACTGCATTTTTCTCAATGAATTCTCTTCTTGGTGGCACTTCGTCTCCCATTAACATCGAGAAAACTCTATCCGCTTCAGCAAGACTGTCAATATTTACTTGACGTAAAGTTCTAAATCCTGGATCCATCGTAGTTTCCCATAATTGCTCTGCATTCATCTCTCCAAGACCTTTATAACGTTGGATTCCTGCGCTTCCGCCCATTCTAGCATTAGCTTGATCACGCTGATCATCATTCCAAGCGTATTCTTTTTTATTTCCTTTTTTAACTAAATACAAAGGTGGCGCAGCAATATATACGTGTCCTTCCTCTATTAATTCTTTCATAAAACGGAAGAAAAACGTCAAAATCAAAGTAGAGATGTGACTACCATCGACATCGGCATCACACATAATAATTACTTTATGGTAACGCAATTTCGAAATATTCAACGCTTTACTGTCTTCTTCTGTTCCAATAGTTACACCAAGTGCCGTAAATATATTTCGGATCTCTTCGTTTTCAAAAACTTTGTGGTGCATTGCTTTCTCAACGTTCAAAATCTTACCACGTAATGGCAAAATCGCTTGAAACGCACGGTCACGACCTTGTTTTGCAGTTCCACCCGCCGAATCTCCCTCGACAAGATATACTTCACATTTTGCAGGATCTTGTTCAGAACAATCAGAAAGTTTTCCTGGCAATCCACCGCCACCCATTACAGTTTTACGTTGCACCATTTCACGCGCTTTTTTGGCTGCGTGACGTGCCTGTGCTGCAAGAATTACTTTTTGAACAATGATACGAGCATCATTTGGATTTTCTTCCAAATAATTTTCAATCATTTCACTCACTGCTTGACTTACCGGCGAAACAACTTCTCTGTTTCCAAGTTTAGTTTTGGTTTGCCCTTCAAATTGCGGTTCAGCAACTTTTACAGAAATAATAGCCGTCAATCCTTCACGAAAGTCATCACCAGAAATATCAAATTTCAGTTTGTCCAACATTCCCGAAGCATCCGCATATTTCTTTAATGATCTAGTAAGACCAGTTCTAAAACCTTGCAAGTGCGTTCCTCCCTCGTGAGTATTGATATTATTTACGTAGGAAAAAATATTTTCGGTATAACTTGTGTTATAAATCAATGCCACCTCAACAGGAATTTCCCCTTTTTCATGATCCATAGAAATTACGTGCGCAATAATTGGCTCGCGGTTTCCATCTAAATAACGGATATATTCTTTTAAACCCTCATCAGAATGAAACACTTCTGACACAAAATTTCCATCTTTATCTAGTTCTCTTTTATCTGTAAATGTAATTGTAATTCCTTTATTCAAGTATGACAATTCACGCATACGAGCTGATAAAGTATCATACGAATATTCAATTGTTTGGGTAAAAATACTTGGATCAGGATAAAAAGTAACGATTGTTCCTCTTTTTGTAGTTTCCCCAATTTGTTTTACTGGATATAACGCTTTTCCTTTTTCATATTCTTGCTCATATACTTTTCCATCACTACTATGAACAGTAGCTCTCAAATGGTTTGACAATGCATTTACCACCGAAACCCCAACACCGTGAAGACCTCCTGAAACTTTATAGGAATCTTTATCAAATTTTCCTCCGGCACCAATTTTGGTCATTACAACCTCCAACGCAGAAACACCTTCTTTTTTATGAATACCTACTGGAATACCACGTCCGTTATCTTCAACAGAAATAGATCCATCTTCATTTATATCAACTATAATCGTATCACAATGACCTCCCATTGCTTCATCGATAGAGTTATCCACCACTTCATAAACTAAATGATGCAATCCTCGAACACCCACATCTCCAATATACATCGATGGACGCATTCTTACGTGCTCCATTCCTTCTAATGCTTGAATACTATCTGCTGAATAATTGTCCTTCTTGATTTCTTCGCTCATATATTTTATTCTAAAAAAAATGTAATTTTTGTCTAACACGCAAATATATAAAAACGCAAATTATATTACCGTTAAAATCACTTTTTAAGCAGTTAAGTTATTAACAAAAAGTGTCAATTTCAATGGCAAAAATCAATTGCAATGTCAATTACAATGGCTATAAAAAAACAAATTTTCAAAACAAACACCGAGATGCCATTATTTAGTAAAATTCAAATCTGAAAAAAGCTTGAATGTATCTGTTGCAGGAAGTATTGTTCTTTATGATAGAGGTCGCAATAAACCTAGGTCGTAAAATTTCAATTTCAAAAAACAATTACAATGACAACATAAAAATAATACTCGTGCTTATTATCTACTTTCTGTAAGAAATTTTCAAATTCAGACAATAAAACAAACGCTATTTTGTTAACTTTGTTAAAGTAACTTCATAAATTCAAAAAAAATACTTACGAACAATTAAACATTAATACATTATAATTAAATTCCTTATTCTTAAAATAATTATGATACATAATTTACTAAAAACAATTCTTTTCGTTTATATATTGTTTTCAAATATTTCAGGATATGCTCAACTAGGATATACTGAAAAACAAATAATAAAAGGTCAGGGAGAATATTTTAACAAGGTAATTAATGATTCTTCAATTATATTATTTTATAATCCTAACTTGAATACTGATTATGGTAAACCTCCACAGGCACTTGCTAATTACCATTTAGATCGTAAAACTGGTAAATGCTATTATATCGTTTACAACTGCCCTAATTTTGTTGCCGATTCTTATTATAAAACACTTAATACGATAGCAGTTAAAATTGACGACCATACTTGGAGTTCTAATGATGATAATTCTATTTATCAATTGAATTTAAACGGAATAATACTAAAAGTTGAACACTGCTATCTTCCGCTAAGATCTACTGTTTCATCAACAAAATTAAATTCTACAATATTATCTTTACAAAACGAGCTCAATAAATACAAAAATGAAAATAAAATTTTAATAGAAACAATAGAATCTTTAAAAGTGCAGCAAAAAGACTTAACTTATATTTCAAAAGATATGACAATATTGACAGCCAAAGGCGCTGAAAATATTGAAAAAGCATTAGAAAGCATAAAAGATAAGGATTTAAAAATATCACGATTACAAGATGCCTTAACGAAAAAGGATAGTATTATGTTATTATACATTAAAGAATTAAAGATGAAATCAGATAAAAAATAATAGGTTACAATATTGATTTTTTTAGAATCTAACTACTAAATTTTTTTTTGATAAAGTTAAGAAACAACAAAAGTGGATTTATATCTCTCGATACAAAAGCACTTTTTAACTTTTCATAGATACTAAACTTAATTCCCTTATAATTTTCACATTCATTTCTTCTATCTTTTTGTAAGAAAAAAAAAGAAAGGATACCGTTAATAAATCTTTGCTAATTCCTGTTTTTTTTTGAAAATCAATAAATCTCAATAATCAATTTTATGGATGACATTAATAATAGAGCACCATTTACTGCGAAGTTTCATTTAAACCTGCCACGAAAGTGGTATTCAAATCATTTTAAATATGAACTTGAACTTTTGACTTCATTCATAAAATTAAGCACCGAAGAAATTAAAGATTCTAAAATCAAATATCTTTACGGTAAAGAAAATATTGAATATGAAATAGGTGAAGATCAAACAGGCATTATAGCACATTATGAAGGAGTTGACGATCAAACATTCGCTTTAGATGACATATTTATTGATTATTTTCCTGATCTAAAAAGAAAATCAAATTTCATTATGATTATTTCACATTTAGAAGATGGTCTTCGTGAACTCTGCAAAGATTTAAGTATTGAATTTTCAGTTAAATTTGAAAACAGGAACAAAAAAGGAATATTTTATGCCATTTTCTTTTTTTTAAAATTAAGGTTAAATTTAGATTTTGATATTGAGAATGATGAAAGTTGGAAAAATTTAATATTGGCATATAAAATTAGAAATAAAATTGCACACCTTACAGAAAGTGAAATTTCAGAAAAAGGATTGAAAAGATTTAAAATTTCTAATGATTTCATTTTTTGTGATGAAACGAATGAAATTTTATTGGGAGAAATTCATAATTTTCTCAATAAGCTTGAATTAGAATTGTTGAAAAAATAAATCAGGCTTTCTAGTTGTTGTTCATCCTATTGATTTAAAAAACTCCACAGTAAAAACTTCTCTTAATTTTTAAACACCAACGAGAAAAAACAAAACAAGTCAAAACAACAAAACCGAGCAATTGCTCGGTTTTGTCTAATAATTTTAAAATTACAATCCCCTTATTTCCTCATAATCTTCACATTCATTTCTTCTACCTTTTTATCCGATAAAAGCGATGGTGCGCCAAATAATAAATCTTCGCTGCTTCCCGTCTTTGGGAAAGCCATTACTTCCCTAATAGATGCTTTTTTCTCTAAAATCATCATCAAACGGTCAATTCCCCAAGCAATTCCTCCGTGTGGTGGTGCACCGTATTGAAACGCTTTGTACATCGTTCCAACACTTTTTATCATTTCTTCTTTATTGTAACCCATATTTCTATAAGTTGCTTCTAAAATCTCCGATTTATGTGCTCGAACTGATCCTCCACCAATTTCGTAACCGTTTAAAATTATATCGTATTGTTGCGCAATAATGGTTCCGATTTCTTCTTCATTACCATTCATATGTTTTTGCAAATCATAAATAGCGGGCATCGAAAAAGGATTGTGTGTAAACGTCCATCTCCCTTCATCCGTTTTTTCAAACATTGGAAAATCAACTACCCAAGCCGGACATAATTCCTTCGGATTAATTAAGTGTAACATTTTACCCAATTCTTGACGAACAGCATCCAATGCTTTGTTAGCCGTAGCATAATCTGCTGCTGAAAAGAATACAATATCACCCACTTGTGCATTGGTAGCCTTTATAATTCCAGCTGCAATTTCTTCACCTAAAAACTTAATAATTGGCGATTGCAATTCGTCTTCATTTACAATAATATAAGCTAATCCACCTAAACCGTGCTGTTGTGCAATAGCGGTAAGGTTTTCGATTTGCCCCTTAGACATACGTTTATTCCCTTGTTCTTTAGCCGAAACCTTGATACATTTCACAATTCCACCCTCTTCAATAGGCTTACTAAATACTTGGAAAGTGGTGTCTTTTACGATAGCGGTAATGTCTTGCATTTTCAAACCATAACGTAAATCAGGTCTGTCACAACCATAGAAATCCATTGCATCTTTATAAGTAATCACTTCAAACGGACGTAAAATCCATTTGTTGCCATATATTTTTTTCACTACTTCATTAAACATTTTTGTGTTTAAATCTATAATTTGTTGCATACAGGCAAATGCCATTTCCATATCCAATTGCGTAAATTCCGGCTGACGATCGCCACGAGAATCTTCATCTCTAAAACAACGCGCAATTTGGAAATACTTTTCGTAACCACTTACCATCAACATCTGTTTAAACTGCTGTGGCGCTTGTGGCAAGGTATAAAACAACCCAGATCCTTTACGTGTAGGAACAATAAATTCACGTGCTCCTTCATCAGTTCCTGCACTTAAAATTGGGGTTTCAATTTCTAAGAATTCTTCTTCATCCAAAATGTCACGCAATAATTTAATTACTTTATGACGGTTTACGATCGCTCTTCGTACTTCTTCATTTCTATGATCCAAGAACTTATATTGAAAACGAATTGCTTCGTTCGTTTTTGCTGCTCTTTTAATCTCAAAAGGCAATGTTTTAGATAAGTTTAAAATCTCTAAAGCCGAAGTTTCCAATTCAATTTTACCGGTACGTAATCCTGCATTATAATCATCTTCATTACGTCCAACAACAATTCCAGTTACTGAAATTACAGATTCTGGTTTCAATTTCACCAACTCATCTATGTTAGGAAATGATTCTCTACTGATTCGTACTTGAAAAATCTCATAACTCGAATCACGCAAATCAATAAACATCAATTCACCGTGATCCCGAACACTAGCAACCCAACCAGACAATACCACTTCTTCTTGGATACTTTCTTCTGATAATTGCGAAATTTTATGTGTTCTATAACTATCTTTTATAATAATAGGAATTTCAGTAAGCGATTCTTCTTGATTTTCTTTATTTTCTGCAACTAGTACTGACAAGTCGCGACTTGTCCCTACAGTATTTTTTTCTAAAATTGCATCAGCTCCTAATTTGTCTAAAATAATTTGGCGAATTACTTTTCCATTGGCACCTTTTCCAATAACACCTAAAACTTTACCAACTAAAATTCCTGCTTTTCCTTGGTCACCTGCTTTAATATCATTGGCAACAGCCTCATTTTCTAAAATTACAGTAGCTATAACTTCCTGGATTTTATCTTCTGAAATAGTATTTTCTGCAAAGTACTTATTGTAGTCAAAAGTTCTATCTTTCAAATAAGCCGTTATCGCATTTTGAACTAAAACTGCCGTGATTTTCTCCGCTTTGAATAATTTGAAAATATCAGTTAAATGAGCAATACTATGAATTTCAGCGTAATCTTCGGCTTTTATATTGTTTGCCAATGTTTTAGCAACAAACGAAGGATCTTTGATTTCATTATTTATTTCTACAAATGTTTGCGAACGCAACTTATCGGCTGTGAAAAATTTAGCATCTTGTGGCAAAACACCACCGTTAATCAAAATAGATTCAACAGCATAAGGCAATGCGCTTGTATCCACTTTAATAGCCTCGATTTCTTTTTTAATATTTACAAAAGGTAAATCGGGTTCCGAAATAAAACGATAATCCGCTTCAAATTCTTTTTTACGCATTACTTTGGTTTGCTTTAAATCAGCATCCCATAATACGGTAGTTTGATCTGGACGAAACTCTTTATTTTCAATAAAATAATTAAACTGTTTTTCTACTTCCTCTTTCAAAGCTTCCACCATAAACTTAAACGAGTTCAAGTTTTTGATTTCAGTTCTTGGATTTAATTCGTAAGAATGCTTTTTGCGCAAAGACACCGAAACATCCGATTTGAATTCTCCTTTTTCCAGATTTGCTTCAGAGATTCCTAAGTTTTGAACAATACGTTGAATATATTGTGCGTAAGTTGAAGCATCTTCAATATTTCTGACACAAGGTTCCGTAACAATTTCGATCAACGGAACACCCGCTTTGTTAAAATCGACTAACGAAATTTTCTTTTCGTGCATCAACTTTGCAGCATCCTCCTCAATATGTACCTGAGTTAAATTCACAGTAAATTGAGTACCATCATTTCGGTAACAAGATACGTGTCCGTCAGGAATTATTGGATTGTGAAATTGTGTTATTTGAATATTTTTGGGATTATCAGGATATTCGTAATGTTTTCTATCCCAGGATATTACTTCATTACTAAATGACGAATCCACCGCTTTTCCAAAATAAATCGCTTTTATAATTGCTTCTTTATTTAAAGCTGGTAAAATACCCATTTGTCCCGTACAAACCGAACAAATATTTTCGTTAGGTGTTTCTATTTCTTGATTTGGACAAGAACAAAACAACTTGGTTTTGGTATTCAATCGAACGTGAGTTTCCAGTCCAATTACCAATTCTAAATCGTGGGCTTTTAAAGCCGCAGTTAATTGCTCCAATTCCATTATATTGTATCTTTTAAGAAGTTTGCGAACTTCAACACTAATTCATCATTGTTTTTTGCTGCTGTAATTTGCAGTCCAGTGCTTGTTCCTTGAGGCACGGTCAAAGTTGGTAATTGCCCTAAACTAAAACCAACCGTATAAGCATCTGACAAATACATCGCCAAAGGATCTTTCAAACTGTCTCCAATTTTAGGCGGAGTGCTTGGTGTAACTGGTGATAAAATAACATCAACTTCCTTAAAATCTTTACTGAAGTTCTCCGAAATTTGATCTCTTAAAGCCAATCCTTTCAAATAGATTTCATCAGAAAAACCTTGAGACAATACCTGGTTTCCTCCTACAATTCTACGCTTTGTTTCTTCCGAAAAGTTTTCAGAACGGGTAACAGCATAAGTATCAATCAAATTCTCCCCTTCAATTCGATTTCCGTAATTTGTTCCGTCTAAACGAGATAAATTAGAAGCTGTTTCCGCCATTGCTAGCGTATAATAAGTCGAAACTAAAATATCCGATTTAAAAAAGTCTAATTCTTTTACTGCAATTCCTTTGGCTTTCAGTTTTTCGATAGTCGCTAAAAAATCAGCTTTTATTTGTGCATCAATAGCGTCACTTTCGATAAAATTTTTAAAATAACCAACTGTTTTTACAGCAGAAGTTGCAATCGCATCTTCATTAATTTCCATTGAAGCGACTGAAGTTTGATCTTTTGGATCTTTTCCACTCATTACATTCAACACAATTCGAATATCTTCAATTGACTTTGCCAAAGGACCAACACAATCTGTAGAGGATGCATAAGCCATAAGACCGTATCGAGAAATTCTTCCGTAAGTTGGTTTTAAACCGTAAATATGGTTGTATCCCGCAGGCTGACGAATAGAACCTCCGGTGTCGCCACCGATAGAAAATACAGTATATTCTTTAGCAACATTAACCGCAGAACCTCCGCTGGAACCTCCGGCAACCAATGTTGGATCGACAGCATTTTTTACAGCACCAAAAATGGTGTTTTCACTAGAAGAACCGTGACCAAAACTATCACAATTTTCTTTTACTAATGGAATAGCGCCTGCATCCAATAATTTTTGAATAGCAGTAGCCGTGTAAGGCGATTTATAATTTTTCAAGAAATCAGAACTTGCAGTAGTGTAAGTTCCTTGCAACATATAAACATCTTTAATTCCGAAAGGAATTCCTTCTAACAAACCTATTGTTTCACCATTTGCAATTTTAGCATCCACTTTAGACGCTAAATCCAAGGCCAAAGTGTCTAACAAAGAATTTACCGTATTATAAGTGTTTTGTTTAAGTAAGTCTAATTTTTCTTGTACCAATGCGGTGCAAGTTATTTGTTTTGACACCAATTGTTGGTGTATTTTTTTTATTTGAGAATCCATTTTATCCTTCTATAACTTTAGCAACAACTAAAAAACCATTTTTCTTGTTCGGGAAATTTTCTAAAATTATTTGTTTCTCAATAGCCGAACTCTCTATTACAACATCTTCTCTTAAATCACTTACTAACACACAATTATGATTGACATTATTTGCAGCATTATTATTTGTTGGAATTGCATTTTTAATTACCTCAAATAATTGGTTCACGGACTCTGAGGGCTGTGCTCCTTTAATACTCGACAAGATGTCGACTGTCATTGTTTTGCTCATAATTTCGTTTCGTTTTAAAGTCAAACTTTTAAGGTCGCGAATTTACGAAAAGTTTTATTAGGGATTTCTATTTTTTAATGATTTAGATAGTTTTCAACCAAAGAAGATAGTAATTTAACATTATGTTTAATTTTGTTATAATATGTTGGATTGTTGTAAAATGAAGCACAATTACGAAGAATGGAACACGGATAAAACGGATGCAAGCATCACGGATTTTATATAAAACTACCCTATTGCCTTGAAAAAATACACTATTGCCGTTGTTATGCACAGAATTAAGGCCATCCAATTACCAAAACTTTTAACTTTAATATCCCATTTATAAAGCTTATCATTTTCAGTAACGTCTTTATGCCAAAGTTTATGAATTTTATAAAAAGCGAAAGCAGATATAAACCAAGAAAAACTACATATTAAATACCAATAATCCATTAGTACATCAGTTAATTTCTTCAATCAAATACTTCGTTCCATTAATCTCAAAAGTAAATCCAATTGTATTTCCCATTAATTTATTTCCCAATGGCGATTGTGGTGATAATGCGATAATATTGATTCCTTCAACACCTATTTTTGGAAGAGCTGCACTTAAATAAAGGTAAATCCCATTGGCTTTGACCAAACTTCCTACAATAATTGTTTTAGCAATTGTAGTCGAATCAATTTTGTCTAAAATAGCTTTTTGATTCAGTACTTCTCTAAGTTTAGTATTGAGTTTCTCCTGCTCAATATGCATCATAGACAAGGCCGTTTCGTGTTTATCTCCCGCAGAACCTTTGGCATCGTTCTTAGAATCTTCGGTAAGCGCCACAATCATATCTTTGAAGATATCGATTCTGTCTTGAACTAATTGCTGATAGTGGGTATGTATTTTTTGTTTGAAAGTCATAAAAAATTTGCCGCGAAGGCGCTAAGTCACGAAAAAAAAAGAATTGTTGTTGTTGTTGTTGTTGTTGTTGTTGTCTAATACTACATAAAACGCTTGAGTGTTTGGGCCTTAGTGGCAAAAAAACTTGTGTCTTTGCGGCAAAAAACTAAAAATCAAATTTATAGTTCGCTCCTAAAATTATTTGAAAACCTTGAACCGGATAACTCAACCATTTTTCGTAGGCTTTATTGGTAATATTATTGGCTTTTAAAAAGGCAGTCAATCGGTCGCTGTATTTGAATCCAACATTTGCATTCACATCAAAATAGGAAGGCAAAGTAAAAGGACCCGGCTGAACTACATATACAACATCAGTATTTAGCTTTTGATCTTTACGCTCGCCTACATAAAACACATTTGCGCCAGCGAACCATTTTGGGGTAATATTAAAATTAATATTTGAATTTAATTTTACAGTTGGTAAATTCCAAGCTTCACTTTGAAAATCATTCGTATAACTATTAAAAGTTCCATTGATTCCAAAAGATACAGTAGAAGAAAAATCAGCTTTTAATTCTCCATAAAAACTCAGTGTTCGCATATCGTCATAAACTACTTGAAAAGAATTTCCAAAAGCGTAGTCCTGATTTCCAGCATTTTCATTATAATCATTGCTTTTAAACAACGCTTTATTTCTTTCATTCACATACGACCCTTTAATATTATAACTCACATTGTTAGTTAGTTTCCCTTTTAATCCTGCAAAAACATCATATTGCTTGTCCGTTGGTGCAATATTCAATGTAGGAGACAGAAACGGATTTGCATTGACAAAATCCATATAAGAGTTTTGCTCCAAGTTTCCTTCGGCTCCCGCGTAGAAAATCATTAAGTCGCCAACTACTTTATAAGAAGCATTGAATCTTGGATAAACTAAAAACTTATTATTGCTGTTTTGGTTGTCCAAACTATAAAATACAGCCGCTCCAATATTCAACGTCCAATCCTCTTTTTGCATTACAAAACTTGGTGCAACACCAAAATTAGTAAAACCATATTTCACAGGTTGTGTGTTCGTATTTGAGTAATCTTTCTTGAAGCTTCCACCAACATAATCAACAATCATATCTGTTTTTACAGCGCTTTCCATTACATCAAACTGCACTGTTGGCTTTACATAAAATCTATTTTCAGAAGATCCATAAACATCCGAAAAGTGATTGAATTTAACACTCATTTTATTTAAAATACTCTCGTTAAAATCTATTTTTCCTCCAAGTGAGATTGTATTATACGTTTGTTGCGGATTGATTCCATTAATTAAAATCCCTCTATCCTGAGGTGTCAAAGCACTACCAAAACCGGCAGGCAATCCGTACCAATTGTAAATCTGATTTTGATAACCCAAATCTAGATTCCATGATACCTCTTTTTGATTTGATCCATACATTAAATCAATCGCAGTATCATAAAAACGATCATCTAACATAACATTTTTAATACCGCCTTGTGACGAATGATGACGAAACATTCCGCCAACATAATCCGTACTATTTAGATCATGATTTACAAATAATTCCCCTATGAAAGTTCCGTAATTCCCTACACCAAAAGTGGCATAATTTTTAAATAAATGTTCCTGTTTTTCTTTCTCTACTCCTTCTGCTTTTCCTTTAGACGGAGTAAAAGTAGATGCTACCGGAAAAGAGAAAATGGTGTATTTAATCGTTTCTTTTTTTGCATTTCCTTCCTCTTCAAGCATAGGCATTTCTTTTACTTTGAAAGCATCCGAAATTGTTGGTGTATAAGGTTTCACAACATTTACCGTTTCGGTTCCTATTTGTTCTTTCTTTTGTGCAAACGAAAATTGAGACACTACAAGTAGCAGACTAATAATTATTTTATTTTGGAAATTGATTCTCATATTTATAGTTGTTTTTTTGATAAAAGAAAAAAGGCTTTTAACGTTTCACCTCTTCTTATATCCTGACTCTTTTTACTTAATTATTTATAACTCTTAACTTCTAATTTACACTTCCCATTCGCCTTTTGCAACGAATTGTGTTTTACCACCAATTTTTATATCAAAATGATTTTTAGTTATTTTCCCTTCAAAATAAATTCGAGAAGATCTATTCATATAATCTCCCTGATGATTGACAATCTGTATTTCTGTTGAATAATATTTTAAAAGAAACGCTTGCAAACAAGTACTGGCACTACCAGTAGCCGCATCTTCAATAAGTTGATTCTCTTCTATACACAACATTCTGCTATTGAGTTTTGTATCTTCCAAACAATAAAAATACAAGGCTCTATGATTTGTTTTACAATGTGTACGCAACCATTCGTCCATTTTAACCTTGTCCAGAATTAAATGCTCTAATGCTTGTATATTTTTAAGAGGAATAATTACAAAAGCGCTTCCTGTGGTCACTTCCTGAATAGGGAATTTATCGGCAAAATCAGCACTTTTTAAATTACTGAAAGATAAAAAATCCTTTGCTGAAAAAGTATCTAGGAACTCCGGTTGAGCTGCCTGCAACCAAACCAAATCACCTGATTGATGCACTGGAATTTCGCCAATTGGAACCGATAACGTAATCCTTTCAGGATGATTTTCAAATATCTTATTCATTAAAACCCAAGAAGTCCCTATTATGGGATGTCCTGCAAATTTCATTTCATGCTCCGGAGTAAAAATTCTAATTTCAGCGACGCTCTTTTCAGGCTCAAGCCTAGTGATAAAGGTGCTTTCAGCAAAGTTGATTTCGCGTGCAATTTTTTGCATCTCATCAGCACTTAATGAATCAGCCCCTAAGAAAACTGCCAGTTGATTGCCTGCATATTTATTCTCGGCAAAAACATCAACAATGTAAAAAGGTATATTCATTCCGTATATTTTTTTGACTTTCAATTTTCTCTAGTTTACTCCATTTCAATTCCCTTTCTTTACTTGGTAATTGATGAATTTGTTTTAGATTCTTCTGATTTAATAGCGTCTAATTCTGTTTGTGCTTCTGAAACAACATCTGGAAAATCGTTAAAATTTTGAATCACATTTTCCAAAATATAAGTTGCTTGATAACTGTCTTTCAAGCCATAAAAATTTTTTGCCATCAAGATTAATCCTTTGGCTCCAAAATATTTATAGCTTGAGTAATTTTTGGCTAATTTTTGAACGGCAACATTTGAAACTTCAAACTTTCCATCCTTATTTTTAAAATATGCATCATAATACAAGGCTTCGGCTGCCAATTCTCCTTTGGCAATTCCCATTAATTTTGCATAAGCAGTTCGGGCTTTTGCTTCATCACCGGTTTGGATTGCGGCACGTGCAATAATGATTTGTGCATCACTTTTTACATTATCATCCGTTTTAGGGTTCATTAAAACTTTCTCCGCATAAATAACTGAATTTGGATAATCCTTTTTTTCATAATAAGATTTCATCAAATTAGATTGTGCAAATGTTTTATTCTGAGAAATATCTGCTTCATTTTCTAAACGAGACAATACCGGTATTGCTTTATCATAGTCTTTATTTTTAAGAAAAATTTGCGCCAATCTTGACAAAGACTGTTCCGTATATTCACTTCTGGATTGTGCAATTACAAATTCATAATTAGGAACTGACTTGCTTTCTGCTCCATCAGAAAAATAAGATTGGGCTAAATAATAATTAGCTTGTAAAGCATGAATGCCTCTTGGAAATTTAGAAACATACCCACTAAATCCTGCAATTGCCTGTTTTGTGTTATTTTGTTGAAATTGCTTTTCAGCTGCTTCATAGGTATCATTATCCAATTCTGCATCAGTAACAGCAACAAAATCCAAAGTACGAACCCAGTTTGCATATTCATCCACTCTGCCATTATCTACATAAATTAGACGAGCAGTTGCAACTGCTTCGAGTGCCTCAGGAGTTTTAGGAAAATCAGCGGCTACTTTTTTAAATTTCACCAATGCCTGTTCGTCTTTATCCGAATTATAATACACTAACCCTTGACGTAATATTGCTCTTGAAGTAAAGGAACCTCTTTTGAATTCCGCATTTAATCGATCGTATGTTTTTACTGCAAGGTCCGTTTTGTTTTCGGCCACGTAAGTGTTTCCAAGTTCAAAAAGAGCATCATCTCTATATTCTGATTTTGGATATAATTGTAAAAAAGCACTCAGTTCTTCTATTTTTTTATCGTTCTTAGCAATAAATCCATAGGAAATAGCTTTTTGAAAATACGCATAATCCGCATCAACACTTTTAGATTCAATCACTTTAGTGTATGCATCCATTGCCTGTCCATATTTTGAAGTAACAAAACGACAATCTGCCAAACGCAAATAAGAATCATTCAACCGCACTTTATCGCCAGATGCTTTTTCTATTTGACTTTGAAAATAATTACCTGCTTGATCGTACTCTTTCAATTTGAAATACGTGTAAGCAATATTGTAATTGCTATTTTTATATTCCGGTGTTGCTGTTGCTTGTGATGAAGCCACAAATTGTTTAAAAGTCAACAAAGCGCTTTTGAAATCATCTAAAACATATTCGGTTTCTCCTTTCCAGAAAGTGGCTCTAGAAGTAAAAACAGCATCTCTTTGTTCGTTAATAGATCTCGAAAACATTTTCAATGCTTCTTCATAACTCCCGTCAGTATACAACTCTAAACCTCTGTAAAAAAGCACTTTTTGGTAGGCTAATTTATTTTCGGGTGATTTATTTTTTTCCAATAAAACTAAAGCTTCTTTGTAGTTTTTAGAAGAAATATAAGAATCAATCAATAATTTTTCAATCTCTGAACGGCTTGCATTATCTGGATAATTTTTTAAAAAAGCCTGCAAAACTGCTGGTACACTTTGGTACGAATTTCCTAGTTCATAACTCAATTTTGCATAATTTAAACTCGCATCTTCTTGAATAGCGGCATCAAAATTCATTTCTGAAGCATTTTTAAACGCATTTAAAGCTTGTTGTTTCTTATCAGTATTCAGGTAACTTTCCCCCAAATGATAATACGCATTTTGAGCCACAAAGTCTTTTCCTCCTATAATTTTATTAAACTGAGAAATAGCATTTTCGTACTCTTTTTGTTTGTAATACGCATAGCCTAATTGGTAAAAGTCCGTATTATTCCACCTTCCTCTTTTCCCTTTATAGGAAACCAAATAAGGGATTGCAGTGTCATATTTTTTTAAATTAAAATAGCTTTCGCCAATTATTTTATTCAATTCTGATTTTTCAGGAGGATTTGATTTAGCCATTGCTTTTTCGCCTAAATCAATTGCTTTTTGAAAATTACCCAATTTAAAGTTCATATCGGCTTGATAATACGAAAGCTTTTCTTTGTATTTTTCTTCACCCGAAACCTCATCGAAATATTTTGTAGCTTGTTTGTAATCGTCTCCTTCATAGGCCATGAATCCTAAGTAATACTTAGCCTGAGAGCCATATTCGGCAGAATTGACCACTTTATTTAAATAGATAGTTGCTTCTTTTTTCTTTTTGGCATTAAAAAAACTATAGCCTTTCTGGAAGTTAAATTTATCTCGATCGCTAGCACTCAATTGGCTTTCATCTACTTTATCAAACCATTGTAAGGCCTGCGGATAATTCCCTTGATCAAAATGATAATGAGCCACTTCAATATACGCCTGATTCTGTTTTACGCTAGTTGGATAATCCGAAACAAATCGTTCCATTAGTTCATCTGCGTTCGCTTGATTAGTTCTAATGGCACAATTAGCAGCATAATAAGCACAATCTGATTTCAACTCTTCAGTAGTAGCAGTTTCTCTTACCTTATTAAAAATAATTTGTGCCGATGCATATTGTCCATCTTTAAACAAAGCAACCGCTTCATTAAAATCTTTTAAATCACTGGTATAAATAGTTGATTTTTGTGCAAAAACAGTGCTAGCTATTATAAAAAAAAGAAAGAGTGAGGGCCAAGAAATTTTACGCATTGTGATTTTATTTTAATAATTCAAATGTATCATATTCTGAACTCTATAACGAATTGGTGTTGACTTTTATTATAAACATTTTTTTTAACACCCTAAAATTTAACTTTCATTGCTGCAACATTTACACCGCTAAACTTGAAGATTTACATACAGAATTTATAATTATCAGAATTCTATTTAATACAATAGAATTTATTTTGAATAGAAGCGTTATCTTATTACTTTTACCCCATAAACAAACGCTAATTATGTCACAATCCGTACTGTCTTTAAAAAATGTAAACATTTATCAAGAAGGTAAATCTATTTTATCCCACGTAAACTTAGATGTAAAACATGGTGAATTCCTTTACATCATTGGAAAAACAGGTTCTGGAAAAAGTAGCTTAATGAAGACTTTATATGGCGATTTACCTTTGACAGAAGGAGAAGGAAATATCGTAGATTTTGATTTAGTGACTTTGAAAGAAGACGACATCCCGTTTTTAAGAAGAAAAATTGGAATCGTTTTTCAAGATTTCAAATTACTACCGGACAGAACTGTAAAAGACAATATGTTATTTGTTCTTAAAGCCACTGGCTGGATTGACAACGATGAAATGCAACGAAAAATTGACGAGGTTTTAGATAAAGTTGGCATGAAAGAATTTGGCAACAAAATGCCACACCAACTTTCTGGTGGAGAACAACAACGTGTAGCAATTGCCAGAGCTTTGCTAAACGACCCTGAACTTATCCTTGCAGACGAGCCAACTGGGAATCTTGACCCTCAAACCAGCGCTGAAGTACTGGAAGTATTAAAAAGCATTAACGCCAATGGTAAAACCATTATTATGGCTACTCACGATTATGCTTTATTAATGAAATTCCCTTCCAAAACATTGAAATGTGAAGACGAAAGAATTTTTGAAGTAGTTCAGCAGCGAACTGCATAATGCTTTCTATTCTTGTTCCAATATACAATTACAACGTTTATCCTCTTGTTTTAGAGTTGCATAAACAATGCATGGATTGCGGAATAGATTTTGAAATTTTATGCCAAGATGATGCTTCACAATCAAGTTTAAATGTATTTAATGAAAATATAAATACAATAGCAAAGTGTAGCTTTATTTCCTTAAAAAAAAATCTGGCACATCGCGAAAATAGAAATTCTCTCGCCGAGCAGGCAAAATTTGATTATTTGCTTTTTATTGATGGCGACTCAGTTATCATTCAGGATAATTACATAAAAAATTACATCGCCAATCTCACTAATTTTGATGTTGTTTATGGAGGTCGTTTGCATCCTGAAAAATGCCCCTCCAATAGTCAAAAACTACGTTGGAAATATGGAAGATTAATTGAAGATAAAGCTGCAGTAAACCGTAAGAAAAAAGCTTATCAATCATTACTTTTTAATAATACCATAATAAAAAAGGACTGTTTTAACAAAGTGAAGTTTGACAAAAACAGAAAGAAATATGGTCATGATGACACCCAACTTTCGTATCAGTTAAGTCTTTTAAAATCTAAAGTCAATCACATTGAAAATCCTGTTGAACATGGAGATATTGACACAAATTTGGTTTATCTAAACAAAACCAAAGAGTCGTTAGAAAATTTGATTTCGCTGTACGAAGAAAAGAAAATTGATATTGATTTTATACGATTACTTCAATTATATCATTTTTTAAAAAGAACAAAATCTACTGGTTTCATTTCAAAAATCTATACATTTAATGAAAAACCACTGACAAAAAATTTAACTGGAAATAACCCGAATTTATTCTTTTTTAATTTGTTCCGAATTGGATATTTGTGTTCAATAAAATAGAAAATTTAATTCTTTTTGATTTCAATAAATAGTTGATTCCATGTTTGCATGATGGAGTCTATATTGTATTTTTCGGTTGCTATTTTCGCATTTTTACCCATTTCTTTTCTTAATGCCGCATTTTCGATCAGAGTCTCAATTGCTTTAATATAATCCGATTCATTCCCATTTTCGATTAAAAAACCATCTGCGTTATGAGAAATTATAGCTCTTGGGCCACAAGGACAATTATAAGCAATACATGGCAATCCGGAAGCCATAGCTTCAATCAAAACCATACCAAAACCTTCAAATCGAGAAGTCATCAGATAAAATGAAGCTTGTAAATACTTTTCATCAATATCTTGAACCGGTTCATAAAAAACAACATTATCAGAAATATTCAGGCTTTTAGCTAACGATTGCAAAGCAAAATTTTCTGATGATTTTCCATAAATTTCCAATATCCAATCCGGATGTTTGGCAACCACTTTTTCCCAAATTTGCAACATTCGATCAAATCCTTTTTCATAAACATGTCGCCCAACAGCAATAGCTTTTTTATTTTCTAAAGCACTGGATTTTCCTGGTGCAAACCAAAGGGGATTTGGAATTACAGTTGTATTTTTCACTTCCCATTCTGCCACACTTTCCCTTGTTTCAACAACAAATTGATCGTATTTCTTTATTCCGATTTTTTTAAGGGCATGGATAAAATCAGTTCTAACTTTTATTAAAATATTTTTACTAAATTCTCTTTCCTCAATAAACCTCGAACTGTGCATTTCCAGAATAAGCGGGATTTTGTTTTTTAAAATAAAAGGAATTGAATATGCTTTTAAACCATTATCGCAAACAACAATAACATCGGGGTGAATTACTTTAATTTTACTTTTTAAACCTTTAGAATAAGAATTAAAAAACTGAAAAAAATTACCTTTCAAATGTATATCATGAAAAACAATATTGGAATTAAAAGAATAAAACAAAGGATAAAAACCTTCATTTTGCGTTAGAATATGAACTTCATATCCTAATTTTTCAACAAGATAATTAGCTTTTATCGAAAGGACTCTAGCAACACCACCTTCATTATTTATGTTTGGAACTATATAAATAAGCCTCATTTTTTAAAAGCCAAAAATTGATCAAAATCCCTAATATAATCCTGTTCATCATAAGTGCCAGATGCAAAAACTAAGCAAACCGCACCAGATGAAAAATTTTCTAATTCACGCCACATTCCTGTTGGTATATACAATCCAATATTGGGTTTATTCAATAGGAATGATTTTTTTTCGAATCCGTCATTTAACACAACCTCAAAACTTCCACTCAAGGCAATTAGGACTTCACTTTGATTAATATGAGCATGACTTCCCCGAAAAGAATTACTAGGGACATCAAAAAGGTAATAAACGCGCTTAAATTCAAATGGCAAAACATCATTTTGAACAAATGCCAGATTCCCGCGGGTATCTTGTACAACGGGTAATTTAATTAATTGTATGTCTTTTAATGTTGTCATAATTGCGTTACAAACTAATTTTCATCAAATCCAACCATTGTTTTCCAATAAACGAAATCGAAAAAGACTGCACGCTCTGCGGTGCATTTTGTTTGCAATATCGATATAAATTCCCATCTTCTACAAATAAATTCATGGCTTCCGTAAGTTTTTCAACATTTTGATTTTCGACTAGCAATCCATTTTCTTTATGCTGAATCATTTCATTTGGACCTGACAAACAATCAAAAGCAATAACCGGCGTTTCGCAAGCTAATGCTTCTAAAATAACATTTGGCAATCCTTCATTTAAACTACTCAGAACAAAAAATTTAGCTTTTTTCAAATACTTAAACGGATTATTTTGATATCCCAAAAAATGTACCTTATCATCAACCTTTTTATCTCTAACTAACTTTTGCAGGATTAATTTTCGTTCTCCATCGCCCAATAAAACTAAATGAATATTGCTTTTTGGCAAAATAGATTGTGAATATGCCTCTATTAATTTATCAAATTGTTTCATGTTTGTTTCCATTTGGCCTACGCCAATAATATAATCATAAGCAAGTTCATTTGCTTCCTCACTCTTCTCCCTAGTACTTTCAATATCGATAGGATTATAAATTCGGATAACATTATTGAGGTGATGCTTATTTTCTATCAAAGCTTTAGATTCATCTGTAATACTGACCATTTTATAACAATCCGCGTACATCAAGCGAGTAAGAAAAGACCAATTGGGCATGTAATGATCAATTAAATAACTATGAACCGTAAAAATAGATTTCGTTTTATAAAGCCATTTTGCAATTAAAAATTCTTGAATGGGTTTAATCCTGAATCGGAAATCAATGATGAAATCAAAATTATTTTCGACGAGATATTTTTTCAAAAACATCAAGCGGGTCCACTTATTAAAAAGTCCGTTGGAGGTGTTTTTCATTTTTCCCAAATTGACCAGTTTCCCGGAATAAGAATAGGAAACTTCATCGACAACAATAATATTATGAATTTCTATACCTTGTTTTTCAAAAAAATGAGATAAAGAAGCCATAACCCTTTCGGCTCCACCATGACTTAATCGATAACCAATTAAAGCAATTTTAATTTTTTTGTTAGGCAAAATCATTATCGATTTGTTATTTTCGTATCAAATATAACTCTTTTAAAAAAATATGCAAGACAATCCATTGGTTACCATTATTTGCTTGTGTTACAATCAGGAAGATTATGTTGTGGATAGTTTATTTTCGGTAATTAATCAAGATTATCCTTCTGTAGAACTTATTATTGTTGACGACTGCAGTACTGACAATTCACAATCAGTAATTAAAAAATGGGGTGTCGATTTCCCTAAAATTCAATTTATTGCAAATGAAACTAATTTAGGAAGCACAAAATCGTTTAATAAAGCCTTGAAAAAAGCTAAAGGAGAATATATCATTGACTTGGCTGCAGATGATATTTTATTGCCCAATTGTGTTACTTCACAAATAAATGCTTTCAAAAAAACAACCTTTAAAAATCTGGGAATTGTATATGGAAATGTTGAATTAATTACTAAAAAAGGCGCATTTGAATCTTATTATTTCCCTGTTGATAGTTTTCAAAAAGTAATTCGCCCGAGAATAACAGGCGGTATTTATAAATCAGTGCTTTCCGGTGGAGACTGCATGTGTTCGGTTTCGGCGATGATAAAAAAAACGGTGTTTGATTATTTAAATGGCTATGATGAAACGCTTGTTTACGAAGATTTAGATTTTTGGATTCGCGCTTCCCGAATTTATGATTTTGATTTTATAGACGAAATCCTAATGCAGAAAAGGATTGTTCCGAATTCCTTAGGAACCGATTTTTTTAAGAAAAATGACGCCAGAGCAAAAAAAATTAATCATTCTACGTATTTGATTCTAAAAAAGGCAGTCAATTTAAATAAAACTAAAGACGAAGATTTAGCAATCCTGAAAAGAATCCATTTTGAAATTAAGCATTGCTTAAACAACAACAACTATGTTTTATTATTTAAGAATCTTAGTCTTAGATTTATATTATTTTGGAGAAACAAAACCTAATTGATTTAAATTCAGAACAAACTCTTCCTAAAATAAACACACAGCACTAACAAATAAACAAAATTATCAAAAGCTTGTGCCATTACTATTCCTTGAATTCCAAATTCATTAATAAAATAAAGGCTTGAAAAATACAAAACGGCAAGTGAAAACAATTCAGAGATTATAAAGGCTGCTGTTAGCTTTTTTGCGAAAAATTGATATCCTAAAATCAAAGAAGCCACTTTTAAAGCATCACCTAGCAACTGCCAAAAAAACAAAGTCGTAACAGGAAGAAATGCATTGGTAAAAAGCAAATTAACAATAAAGAAGCGCAAAAAATAAATCACCGTTAATCCAATTACAAAAACGGGTAAAATCATTTTATAAAAACTCCAAAACACTTTTTTGGTCTCCAAATTATTCTTGGCAACAACCAATTTTGGTAAAAAATAAACACTCAAAATTGTAGTGACAAACAGCATATAATAAGTTGAAATTCGGGTTATTGTTTCCCAAAAACCAGCTTGTTCTAATCCAACAATCGCAATTACATTTTTTCTGATGGCTAAAAAAACTAAAGGTCCCAAAACCGAGGAAACTAGAGCCATCAAAGAATACGATGATAAATTCTTTATGATTTTAAAATCAAAATGAGAAAACCGAATTGTTTTAAAAAAATTGATTTTCTTGTTTATAAAATAAAATGTCACGAAAAATAACAAAGCCGGCGAAATCACCAACGAAAGTAAAGCCCCCAACGTTTGATAATTGACAATCATACTAATTGACACCAATAACCCAATTGTATTTCCTATTATATTAATCCAAATCACTCTTTTGAATTGTCCTAAACCGTTAATTATGGAGAGCAAAAAAACAGAAATCGCATACCAAGGCAAAGCCAATGCTAACGCCCTAAAAACAAACGGATAATCAAAATTATTCCCAAATATTTCTTTATTCCAAAATGTGGCAAAAAAATACAAAACGCTACTTAAAACAATAGCAATACCTAACAAACTGATAAAAACCGTTGCAACTATCTTCTTAAGCTGATTTTCATTTTTTTCCTCTTCAGCAACGTATTTTATAATTCCGTTTTGAAATCCTAAAGTCGAAATACTTTCTAATGAAGTTAAAAAATTTCTAAGATTTCCCACCAAAGCCATTCCACTTGGCCCCACAAAAACAGCTAATAATTTTGAAGTTATTAATCCAATTCCAATTTTTAGAATAACACTTAAACTGTTTAAAGATGAGATTTTAAACAGCTGTGTTCTGGTTATTTTTTTTATAAATTCCAATTTTAATACTTGTTTAAAATTGAAACAATGAAACCCACTTCATCCATTGTCAAAACAGGACTTATAGGTAAACTTAATACTTCATCATGAATTTTTTGGGTAATCGGAAAAGACAAATGGTTCAAAAATGATAAAGCCTTTTGATTGTGTGGCGGAATTGGATAATGTATTACCGTTTGAATCCTATTTTCATGTAAATAATTTTGCAAATCAAGTCTGTTTTGAGTCCGAATCACAAACAAATGAAAAACATGATTGTTTGACAAATCCCAAAACGGAAGCATTATCTTTTCATTTTTTATTTCAGATAAATAGCGTTTAGCGATTATTCTACGATGTTCATTTTCGGTATCTAAATACGGTAATTTCACATTCAGGAAAGCCGCTAGCAATTCATCTAATCGTGAATTTATACCGATATGATCGTTGTGATATTTCGTTTCTGAACCATAATTTCGTAGCGATTGAATCACTTTGGCTAGCTCTGAATCATTTGTAACAACTGCACCAGCATCGCCTAAAGTTCCCAAATTTTTTCCAGGATAAAAACTGAAAGCGGCAGCATCGCTAAGATTTCCGGCTCTCAAAAAAAGTCCCTCGACTGCGCTCGGGATGACATATTCAGGACGACAATCTATTGACTGAGCACTGAGCGCTGAACACTGAACACATCCGTGAGCCTGAGCCGCATCTTCAATAACTAGCAAATCATTTGCAGCAGCAATTTCATTTATTGCATCCATTTCAGCCAGTTGGCCATAAAGATGAACGACTAAAATTGCTTTGGTTTTTGAAGTAATTCTTTCTGAAATTAAATCTGGATTAATATTATAGGTTTCCAACTTTGGTTCGACCAAAACAGGAATTAAATCGGCTTGTAAAACAGCGAGAATACTGGCAATATATGTATTTGCAGGAACAATAACTTCATCGCCTTTTTGTAATTTTCCAAGCTGAATGTAGCCCTTAAAAATCAAAACTAAAGCGTCAAAACCATTTCCTGTTCCAATGCAATAGTCTGTCCCGCAATACTTGGCAAAATTGGTTTCAAATTCCTTGACTTCATTCCCTAAAATATACCAACCATTAGCTAAAACTGCTTTCAATTTTTCTTGAAAAGCAATTTCATAAGGTTCGTTTATTTTTTTTAAATCAAGAAATGGAATCATTTATTTCGTTTGTTTTTTGATTCGGCAAAAAAGGAATCTAGCTTAACATAATTTGCAGTTTCCACTTCGTAAAAATCATGCACTATGGTACTGGCTCCAAAACTTTCTTTCCAATACGATAAGCCATCATTCAGCTTTTTCCCTTGTGATTCATTTGAAATTCCAAAATCAAAAAACCGCTTATTAGCAAAAACTTCAGTAATCAAAAAATGATACAAAAAGTCTAAACTTCCAAGATTCTCCTTATTTTCATACTTAGAAATATATTGGCAATGAGCGACTTTTTCACTTTCGAAAACAGTTGTTCCCGCAACAATTTTATCTTTATAATACACATTAAACTGCCTTATATTAGAAGGGAAAATATTTTTTAACACGTTCATTTCTTCTAAAGAGTGAATTGGTTTTGCGCCATGTTTTTTGTCTAAATTCGGAATCAAAACTTCGTTCCAAAAAGATTCAAAATCAGTTTCCTCTTTGATTATCAACCTGTTTATTTTTCCTTTTTGAATCCCTCTTTTTCTGATTTTTGAAAAAATATATTGCTGAGATAAATCAATAACTGACAAACTATCTCTTCTCACTAATTGGGCTTCCGCCAAAAACAAAACATATTGAATTTCCTCTGCAGGTTTACTATGATAAATCGATGGAATCGTTTTTAGATGCAATTTTTGAATTCCATTAGCTTCCAAAAACAACAAAACAGCTCTAAAGGCAATAATTACTGTTGTCAATTTAGATTCTTCCTTATAAACTAATCCACCATAAGTCAATCCTTGATGTGAAAAAATTTCATTCCCAACTCTGTTCGCTGGCAAAACTGCAACTACCTTTTCGTCCTCAAAAATCAACAACGAAAAATCCTCAAATCGATCCTTATGGTATTCCATAAAATCACGATGAAAGAGAAAGGTAGCATTTTTGGCTTGACCAATAAAGGCATTCCAATTGTCATAATCGCTTTCCTGATATTGTTTAACGGAATAATTTCTCACTGTTTTAATTTAGACTTCGTGAAAGTAATCATTTTTTATTTATGTTCTAAAGTAGGTAAATACCATTTGTATTTCACAGCCAACAAACGAACTGAAATGATAACTAAAGAAGTCGTCAAGTATAAAACATCGTTATCTAAATCTAATTTTCGAAGGAGAAAAAAGACAATTCCGCCCAAAATACAAATTGTGGCATAAATTTCTTTTCTAAAAATAACGGGAATTTCAGTGCATAAAATATCGCGAATAACACCTCCAAAACAGGCCGTCATCGTCCCTAATGCAATACATATAACAGGATGAAGTCCAATATTCATACCTTTTTCGAGACCAATTAATGTAAAAACACCCAACCCAATCGTGTCAAATAAAAATAATGATGTTCGTAATTTGTCGAATTTTTTTCTAAAAATGATGGCTAAAACAAAGCCCATAATTATCACATAAACATACTTCAAATCTAGCATCCACCCAACCGGTGTTCTACCAATCATGATATCCCGCAAAGTTCCTCCACCGACAGCCGTTACAAAAGCAATGATAAAAACGCCAAAAGGATCCAGCTTTTTATTCATCGCAGTCAATGCACCTGACATGGCAAAAGCCATCGTACCAATAATATCTAATAGATGAAACACTTATAATTTAGGATTTAGATTTTTACAAATTTAGAGAAAATACTCCGTAATAACTGAACTAACTGCGTTTTCTAGCCCAACTGCTATTGCATTTTAGAATTTAAAAAAAGGTAGTAACTTAGCACCTTAGTAACTTAGCATCCTTTCCATTGAAACAAATCACTTCAATACAAAATCCATTTATCAAATCTTTAGTGCAATTGCAGGAAAAAGCAAAAGCGCGCAAACAATCCGGAACATTCTTAATTGAAGGAAAACGTGAAATTTCGATTGCCATAAAAGGTGGTTATGAAATCGAAACGTTATTGTTTTTGCCTGAAATTTGCACAGAGACTGAAGCACATCAATTATCAAAAAATGCGGAACTCATAGAAATCAACAAAGAAATCTATCAAAAACTCGCGTATCGGGATACCACCGAAGGAATTTTGGCTGTTGCCAAAACTAAATCATTACAATTATCCGATTTAGAATTATCCAAAAATCCATTGATTCTTGTTGCCGAAGCTCCTGAAAAACCAGGAAACATTGGAGCATTACTTAGAACAGCCGATGCAGCTAATCTTGATGCTGTGATTATTGCTAACCCAAAAAGTGATTTATACAATCCTAATATTGTGCGTTCCAGCGTAGGCTGTTTGTTTACCAATCAAATTGCCACCGGAACAACATCAGAAATTATTGCTTTTTTGAAAGAACGAAAAATAAATTTTTATTGTGCGACTTTACAAAATTCAACTTCGTATCACACGCAAGATTATACTACTCCAACGGCACTAGTCGTAGGAACAGAAGCAACTGGATTGACCGAAGAATGGCGAAAAGAAGCGACCCAGAATATTATAATTCCAATGCAAGGCGAAATCGATTCTATGAATGTTTCAGTTGCTGCAGCAATTTTGATTTTTGAAGCCAAAAGACAAAGAGGATTTTAGATTGCTGTAAATAACAAATTAGATCAACCTGAAAATGAACTCAATACCTAAATCAAGCGATTTTAGTTATGATTTTCAGGTTTTGAATTTCAAAAGGGTACAATAACAATCTCAACAATTCCATTTTGAATTTTATAGCCAGAAACCCTTTTTAACTTGCATATCTCGGAACTAATTTCTATTTTTAGGAATTGAACCATGCTGTTATGATAGAAATAGATATAGAAAAAGAAAACAAAGCAATTGCGCAAGAATACAAA
Organism: Flavobacterium sp. 83; assembly: GCF_000744835.1. Lineage (NCBI taxonomy): Bacteria > Pseudomonadati > Bacteroidota > Flavobacteriia > Flavobacteriales > Flavobacteriaceae > Flavobacterium > Flavobacterium sp. 83. Next base: position 1,976,956 of record NZ_JQMS01000001.1, on the reverse strand, counting down.
GAACTACTTCGCATAAGTTATCAAACCCTTACAGATGACGATAAAAAGCTCATCCGTAAAGCTTTTGATGTTGCTGTTGACGCACACAAAGAACAACGAAGAAAATCAGGGGAAGCCTACATTTTTCATCCTATTGCTGTGGCAAAAATTGTTGCTTCAGAAATAGGTCTGGGAGCCACATCTATTGCTGCTGCATTACTGCATGATGTCGTTGAAGACACACCAATGACGGTAAAAGACATTGAACGCTTATTCAATCCTAAGGTGGCTCAACTTGTAGAAGGATTGACAAAAATCTCCATGGTCCAAAAGGATTTGAATGCATCAATACAAGCGGAAAACTTCCGTAAAATGATATTGACACTCAATGATGATGTTCGTGTAATTCTTATAAAATTAGCCGATCGTCTGCACAATATGCAAACAATGGATTCAATGCAAGAAGACAAACAAACCAAAATTGCATCTGAAACCTTATATATATATGCTCCGTTAGCCCATCGATTGGGCCTATACAACATTAAAACAAAACTCGAAGATTTAGGATTAAAATATACAGAACCTGCTATTTACAATGAGATTGTAAGCAAAATAAAAGAGACCAAAGAAGAACAGGATGCTTATATAAAAGACATTTCTGATGTATTAAAAAAAGCATTGGATGCTGAAGGAATGGATTACATCATAAAAGGTCGTCCAAAATCAATCTATTCTATCCGTAGAAAAATGAAAGCGCAAAACGTAAGCTTCGATGAAGTTTATGATAAGTTTGCGCTCCGTATTGTATACAAATCAAATCCACACGAAGAAAAATTTCTTGCTTGGAAAATATATTCCATAGTAACTGATTATTACAGACCAAGCCCAAGCCGTTTACGAGATTGGATTTCTTCGCCGAAATCTACTGGCTATGAAGCGCTGCATATCACAGTAATGGGGCCAAAAGGTCGTTGGGTAGAAGTGCAGGTACGAAGCGAGCGTATGGATGAAATTGCCGAAAAAGGTTACGCAGCACATTACAAATATAAAAATGGAGCTACTGAAGAAAATGAACTTGATGCTTGGCTTAATTTATTAAAAGAAGCCTTAGAAAGTTCAGAAACCAATGCTGTGGATTTTGTGGAAGATTTCAAAATGAATTTATATTCAAAAGAAATTTTTGTATTTACTCCAAAAGGAGAAATAAAATCATTGCCTAAAGGAGCCACTTCACTTGATTTTGCTTTCAGTATTCACTCAGAAATAGGAATTCGCACCCGCGGAACCCGTGTCAATGGAAAATTAGTTCCTTTGAATTTCGAATTAAAAAGTGGTGATCAAATTGAAGTCATTACCTCTCAACATCAAAAACCTACGGCAAACTGGCTTGATTATGTAACCACTTCAAGAGCTAAAACTAAAATTAAAAACGTTTTAAATGAAAACACCAAGAAAATTGGTGAAGAAGGAAAAGAACTGCTTACCCGAAAATTAAAACATTTAAAAATAACGTTAAACGAATCGGTTGTAAATGAATTAGTCAACTTTTTCAAATTAAAAACAAGTTTAGATTTATTTTACAGAGTTGGAATTGGAGCCATAGAGAATCAGCAACTCAAAGATTATGCTGCCCAAAAAAGCAACACTTTTATTAATTTTTTCAAAAATAAAATAAAACGTTCCCCAAGTAGCACTGCTAATGAAGATATACATAAACCAGTAATAAGCAGTAATTACGATTTGCTTGTTTTTGGAAAAGAGCATGACAAACTCGATTATAAATTATCTCCGTGTTGCAACCCCATTCCAGGCGACGACGTATTTGGTTTTGTAACTATCAACGAAGGAATAAAAGTGCATAAGAAAGATTGTCCAAACGCTATTGGGATGCAATCTAATTATGCTTACCGAATTATGACAGCCAAATGGATTGACTCTTCACAAGAAGAATTCAAAGCCATCATAAATATAACAGGAATGGATGTTTTAGGACTTACGAACCAGTTAACTAAGGTAATTTCAAACAATATGCATGTTAATATTCAAAGTATTTCTTTGAGTACCGATGCGGGAATTTTTCATGGTCAAGTGGCTGTAATCGTTCAAAACAATACAATTTTAAAAAAAATGATTAGTAATATCAAAAAAATTGACGGAATCGATAAGGTAACAAGGGTATATAAAACGTAGAAAAGTTTCGAAAAATTTTGTTTCTATCTGTCCGTTTTTTAATTAGAAACTAAAAAAACTTAAAACTAAACAAAGCCGAAACTTTAAACTTTAAACTAAAAAAATTATCTTTGCCCACATATGACACTCATTTCCACAGATAATACTAAAAACCAAGAAATTGTAAAAAATGTTTTTACAATGTATCTTGAAAAAAAAGGACATCGCAAAACTCCTGAACGTTATGCTATCCTTCAGGAAATATACGATAGCGAAGAGCATTTTGATGTAGAAAATCTTTACATTAAAATGAAAAACAAGAACTATCGCGTCAGTAGAGCAACTCTTTACAATACTATTGAATTATTATTAGATTGTGCATTGGTTCGAAAACATCAATTTGGACAAAATCAAGCACACTACGAAAAATCATACTTTGATAAACAGCACGATCATATTATTATGACGGATACTGGAGAAGTAATTGAGTTTTGTGATCCAAGAATCCAAAGTATTAAAAAGACAATCGAAGAAATATTTGACATAGAAATTACCAATCATTCTTTATATCTATACGGAATAAAAAAGCAAAAATAATACCGATAACTTATTAGTTGTCCCATAAATATAAAACTAACTACAAATAAAACACATAGAATGACCGCAGATTTATTACTAGGATTACAATGGGGAGATGAAGGAAAAGGAAAAATTGTTGATGTTCTTACTTCAAATTATGATATTATTGCTCGTTTTCAAGGTGGCCCAAATGCAGGACACACTTTGGAATTTGACGGAATAAAACATGTTCTTAGAACTATTCCTTCTGGTATTTTTCATAAAACAGCTATAAACATCATTGGAAACGGAGTTGTAATAGATCCTGTAGTTTTTCAAAAAGAAATTGAAGGTCTTGAGAAATTTAATTTAGACATCAAAAGCAAATTAATCATTTCAAGAAAAGCACATTTAATATTACCAACACACCGTTTATTAGACGCTGCTTCTGAAGCTTCTAAAGGTAAAGCAAAAATTGGTTCTACATTAAAAGGAATTGGTCCAACTTATATGGACAAAACAGGAAGAAATGGTCTTCGTGTAGGTGATATTGAATTAGAAGATTTTGCAGATCGTTACAGAGCTTTGGCAGACAAGCATGAAGCGATGATTAAATTCTACGATGTTGCTATTCAATACAACTTGGAAGAATTAGAAAAAGAATTCTTTGAAGCAATTGAAGATATAAAAAAGTTAGACTTTATTGATAGTGAAGAATATTTACACCAAGCTCAAAAAGCAGGTAAATCAATATTATGTGAAGGAGCTCAAGGTTCATTATTAGACGTTGATTTTGGAACCTACCCATTTGTAACTTCATCAAATACTACTGCTGCCGGTGCTTGTACTGGTTTAGGAATTGCTCCAAATAAAATAAAAGAAGTTTACGGAATTTTTAAAGCCTATGTAACACGCGTAGGAAGTGGTCCATTTCCAACGGAACTTTTTGACGAAGATGGCGCAACTATGGCACGTGTAGGAAATGAATTTGGGTCTGTCACAGGAAGACAAAGACGTTGTGGATGGCTAGATTTAGTGGCACTAAAATATGCTGTTCAAATTAATGGCGTAACACAACTGATGATGATGAAAGGTGATGTACTTTCAGGATTTGAGACTTTAAAAGTGTGTACAGAATATAATTATAAAGGAAAAAACATCTCTCACTTCCCTTATAACATCGAGCCGGAAAATGTAACTCCAGTTTACCAAGATTTCAAAGGATGGCAAGCTGATTTAACTGGTATGACAACTTACGATGAATTACCAATTGAATTGAAAGAATACATTGAATTCATTGAAAAGGAAGTTGAAGTTCCTATCAAAATTGTTTCTGTAGGACCGGATAGAAAACAAACTATCTTAAAATAAGATTATTCAACGCTCTGAAAATTCAGAGCGTTTTTTTTTTGAAAAAAGCTTACATTTATACTTATTTGAAAATAACGGAACTCAAATTACATTGATGTTAAAAAGTAAAACTATTCTACTTTCTCTGCTACTAATTGCTAGTTTAAATACCTTCTTTTCTTGCAAGAAAGACGAACTGCCTATACCAAATAATTCTTCTCAAAAATACACAACATCTGGATCAAAAATACTTTTAAAGACCCAGCCCATCCAACTTTTAGGGGTTAATGCTTTTCATGTTTTTAGTGCTGGCAGTACTGATATGAATAGTTGGAATATTGATATTGCAAGAGAGTTTATTGGCAATATAAAAGAAATACAACTGCAAGGAAATCCTATCAAAGACAGCAATGGCGCTTATTTATATTCGCTACAAAATATCATTGACGGTAATCGCATTAATAATCGAGTTACTATTCTTTGTGCTTTTGGTTGGGATGGAAAAAATGAAACCGAGTTTACCGGTAAAAACCCTACTCAAACAACTTGGTGGAATGATTATAAAATAAAACTGAAGTCATGGGCAATGTACTTCAAAGACCAACCGGATGTTTGGATTGAAGTATGGAATGAACCTTATCGATTTGATCGTGCGGATGGCTATACCGATGCAGTCTGGATGAATGACATGAACGAAATGGTTGAAACTATCCGAAATACCGGCAATCAGAATATTGTTTTAGTTCCTTGTGCAGAACAAGGTCAAGATGAAAGTGTCTTAATCAATAAAGGGACTGAATTTCTAGCAAATAAATCAAATATAATTTATGATATTCATGCTTATGAAAAATGGCTTCTAGACAGCGACTCTTCTATTAACAATCGTTTACAGCAATTAGAGCATAAAAATATCCCTATTATATTTGGTGAATGTGCTCCAATGAATGCAGGAATATTAATGAATCCACAATCTTTTTTAGAAATCATCTACAACAGAGGACTTTCTATTTGCGGCTGGGTTTGGAAAAAAGATGAAAATGACAAAGATGCATTATTAACTGCCGCTGGCATGCCAAATGACAACAACAACAATAATTGGGGAACTACTTATAAAAACTTAACTACTAAAGTTCGAAATCCATAATAATCACTTTAATTTAAAACAAAAATCATTACATAATCTCTTCCCAACGAATGAAAAATCCAACCATTAAAATACAAAAAACCGAATTACTTTCTGATAATTGGTACCTTTTAAACAAAGTAACTTTTGATTACCAAAAAAAAGACGACTCTTGGATTACCCAAAAAAGAGAAGTTTATGACCGAGGAAACGGTGCTGCCATTTTATTATACAACACCCAACAAAAAACTGTTATTCTAACCAGACAATTCCGCTTGCCAAGTTACCTTAACGGAAATAAAACAGGAATGATGATTGAGGTTTGCGCAGGACTTTTGGACGAAGATCATCCGGAGCAATGCATCATTCGAGAAACCGAAGAAGAAACCGGATATCGCCTTACAAAAGTCACTAAAATAATGGAAACCTATATGTCTCCTGGAGCAGTAACTGAAATTTTATATCTATTTGTTGGAGAATATGATGAATCCATGAAAGTCAGTGATGGCGGTGGAGTCGAACATGAAGAGGAAAATATAGATGTCTTAGAAATGACTTATGACGAAGCTTACGCCATGATTGAATCTGGGGAAATAAAAGACGCCAAAACCATCATGTTGTTACAATACGCTAAAATAAAAAATCTAGTTTAATTTAAATGAGCAATCAAACTAAAGGAGCATTTTTCGCTTTATTAGCCACTTTACTTTGGTCCGTAAATATGGTAATCGCCAGCGGTATTAAAGGGCACATTCCTCCTATTGGACTGGCTTTTTGGCGTTGGACAATCGCTTGTATCGTCTTGGCTCCATTTGCAATTAAAAGTACCATCGAAAGTTTCACCATTATAAAGAAACACATTCGGTATCTCATGGGCACAGCAGTATTAGGCATTACTATTTTTAACACACTGATTTACTTTGCTGGAAAAACAACAAGCGCTGTCAATTTATCTTTAATAGCCATTTCGATTCCGTTGTTCATTGTGGTACTCTCCAGAATTATTTTTAAAGAAAAAGTATCCACTATAAAAATAGTTGGAATTATAACAATAATTACAGGAGTTCTTGTTCTTATTACCAAAGGGTCTCTAGAAGCATTACTACATATCAACTTTACAATTGGAGATTTATTGATGCTTGTGGCCTGTTTCTTTTTTGCCTATTATACGATACTAGTTCGGCAAAAACCAGATAAGTTAACCCCAAAAGTATTTTTATTTAGCGTTTTTGTTATTGGTACCATTTTCCTATTTCCCTTTTATATTTGGGAACATTTATTTTATAAAAAAGTAATTTTCGACACTAAAACCGTATTGGCAACTAGCTATGTAGGCATATTTGCTTCGCTAGTTTCCTATTATTTGTGGAACGAAGCAATCCGATTAATTGGTACTTCAAAAACGGCATTAATCTATTATTTAATTCCAGTGTTCAGTGGAATTTTAGCGTATTTTTTTCTGGGTCAGGCTATTGTAATCACTCAAATTATAAGCATGGGTATCATTATTACCGGTTTATTGATAACCAATAAGAAGTAACTATTTTTAGTTTCTTTTATAAAAACAAAAAAGTGCAATGAATATGTTTTCATTGCACTTTTTCATGTAAAGTCTTATCCGAGAAAAACAATTACTTATTAGGTTGCGGTGTCATTCTCAAATAAGGTTTTACTCTTTCGTATCCTTTTGGGAATTTAGCAGCGATATCTTCATCTTTTACCGCTGTTGAAATTACCACTCGCTCACCATCTTTCCAGTTTGCCGGTGTTGCTACGCTATAATTAGCTGTCAACTGTAAACTATCAATTACACGCAGTAATTCATCAAAATTCCTACCTGTAGAGGCTGGATAAGTCAATGTTAATTTTATTTTTTTGTCAGGCCCAATTATAAAAACCGAACGAACTGTAAAACTTTCATTGGCATTGGGATGAATCATATCATACAATTGTGCAACATGCTTATTTTCATCCGCTATAATTGGAAAATTAACCGTTGTGTTTTGCGTTTCATTAATATCTTTAATCCATTCCATATGAGAATCTAATCCGTCAACGCTTAATGCGATTACTTTTACATTTCTCTTTACAAATTCAGGATAATAATTGGCTACGGTTCCTAATTCGGTAGTACAAACTGGTGTAAAATCAGCAGGATGCGAAAATAATACGCCCCAAGAATCTCCCAGCCATTCGTGAAATTTTATTTTTCCTTGTGTAGTTTCTGCTTCGAAATCCGGAGCAATATCGCCTAATCGTAATGATGCCATACTAATTTCTTTTTTATTGATTATTAATAAACTAAGTTATTGAATTAAGGGCAATAAAAATCAAAACAAATCTTAAAGTTCTAATAAAAATTAAAGAAGATGCCGGTACGTGTTTATGGTTATTAAGAATCATCTAAGCAATCCAAAAATAGCTAGAAGACAAAAATCCCTAGCCCCGATAAAAGTGGAAATCCTTTATAGCAGTAAACTCTGGAAGGTTTACTGTTATAAAGATTGCAACGGATAGCGGGAAAAAGCTCCAAAAAACAAATAGTTTAAGAAGGAATATTCTTTTTCATATTGGGCAAGAAATAAGTAAAAACGCCAATCAGCGGTAGAAAAGAACTTAATTTATAAACGTATTCAATACTGGTTTGATCTGCAACATAACCCAAAATTGCCGAACCTAAACCTCCCATACCAAAGGCAAAACCAAAAAACAGTCCCGAAATCATCCCCACTTTTCCTGGCATTAATTCTTGTGCAAAAACTAAAATTGCTGAAAACGCTGAAGCAATAATAATTCCGATAATAACTGATAATACTCCTGTCCAAAACAAATCGGCATAAGGCAATAATAAAGTGAATGGAGCTGCTCCAAGTATCGAAATCCAAATGATATATTTTCTGCCAAAACGATCTCCTAAAGGCCCACCTATTAATGTTCCTGCAGCAACTGATGCTAAAAAAAGAAACAAATGGAACTGCGATTCTTGTACTGTTAATCCAAATTTATGCATGAGATAAAATGTAAAATAACTTGACATACTCGCCATGTAAAAAAACTTGGAAAATATCAACAACAATAAAACAGCTAAAGCAATATTAATTTTCCTTTTGGATAATGGAACTGCAACGTCTTCATTTACTATTTTTTTGGCAGCACGAAGATTCAAATGGTTTTGGTACCAAAGCGCAATTTGGGACAAAATAATGATTCCTAAAATACCTACTATTACAAACCATATTATATTTGATTGTCCAAAAGGAGCAACAACCAGTGCCACTAATAAAGGACCAATTGCACTTCCTGAATTACCTCCCAACTGGAAAATAGATTGTGCCAAACCTCGCTTTCCTCCTGAACCTAAATAAGCAACACGAGACGCTTCGGGATGAAATATGGAAGAACCAATTCCTACAAATGCAACTGACACCAACAACATCCAAAAAGAAGTTGAAATCGATAAAAATCCTAATCCTGTGATTGTAAATAACATCGCAATTACTAGAGAATACGGTTTTGGATATTTATCTGTATAAAAACCGATGAAAGGCTGCAGAATAGAAGCCGTAAGCTGAAAAACGAATGTTATCAATCCAATTTGAGTAAAACTAAGATTAAAATTTTCTTTTAAAATTGGATAGGTCGAAGGAATAACGGATTGCATTAAGTCGTTTAACAAATGAGCGAAAGCTATTGAAAACAACACCGAATATACTGTTTTTTGAACGATTGGAGCGTTGATGGTTTGTGATGTAGTCTCTGAAGAAATATTCATATTCGAATTGTAAAAAAGATCTAAATTAAATAAATTGTGCAACGAAATACCAAAAAATCAATGTGACAAATGACAATGGTATTCCAAAACCAATCATCATACTACTCAATCTGGGTTTTAAACCATGAGAAGTAGCCAAAATACTTGCTGTAATCATTGGGGCCATAGCCGCTTCCATGATGGATACCTGAATTGGTTTTGAATGCTGTTGCAAAATTACGACATACAATAAATAGATCAGCGCCGGAGTCACTAATAATTTATACAAAAGTCCTAATCCCAAAAATTTCCAATGTTGGCTTTTCCTATCAAATCGCAATTGCAATCCAACAGAAAGCATCGCCAAAGGAGTCATCACACTTCCCACTTTTTGCAAACCAAACTGAATATATTCGTGGAAATCAAAATCGAATACATTCATTAAACAAGCCAACAGAAAAGTGATAAATGGAGGAAAGAACAATATTTTCTTTGCAATATGAAATCCATTTGGACTTCCACTAGAGAATAAAGTAGCCACAAGAATTCCTAAGGTGGAAAGCACTACAAAAGTACCAGGCTGATCAACCAGAATGGCAGTTTTTAAACCTTCTTCACCGTACAAAGCTTGAATTATGGGGAAACCTAAAAAGGAAGTATTTCCCAAACCGGCTGTTATAATCAAACAACCCGTAAGCTTTTTTGACCATCCAAATCTATTCCCTAAAAAGCTAAAAAAGAAATACGAAACCGTAAATCCAATCCAAGTAACACCAATAGGAAAAAGCAGCTTATTATCCCACTCAATTTTAGGGATATAATACAAGGCCAAAGCAGGAAGACAAATATAAATAACCACATTATTTAAAATCTTGAAGGTATTAGACGGAAAACGTTTCACTTTTTGCAATGCGATTCCAAGAAACAGACAAACGAAGATTAGGATAATGTTATTCATAATGTAGAATTAAATGCAAAAATACTATTTAAATTTATTTAGAAAAAAAAGGAAATTACCATTTTGCTTTTTCATTATGTAAAAAACTTGCTGATTTCAATTTTATTTGTAAATTTGTAATATATTTTATTACAGTATGATTTCAGGTAAATTTGCAATAACAATCCATATCCTTACTTTACTTTCTAAATTTCCAGAGGACTATTTATCTTCTGAATTTATAGCGGGAAGCATGAATTTACATCCAGTTTTAGTACGAAAGGAAATAGCAAATCTGAAGAAAAATAATATTGTAGAAAGTAAAGAAGGTAAAAATGGAGGAACGAAACTGCTGAAATCTGCTTCAAGTATTTCACTAGACGCCATTTTTAAAATGACTTTTGACACGGTAAATTTAGGTTTCTCAAAAAACAAACCCAATCCAGATTGCCTTGTAGGAAACAAAATCAATGAAAATTTAGAAAATTTATATGAAAACATCAACGAAAAAATCAGCTTGCAATTAAGCGGCATTTCATTGGAAGATTTTTCGAATAAATTTTAAACTATTTTTTTGAATTAAACTGTAACATTTTTTATTACTTTTAAATACATATAATTATGAAAATCGCCATTATTGGAGCCACAGGATTTGTAGGCTCCGCTATTTTAAATGAATTAGCAAGTCGTAATCATGAAATTACCGCTATTGCCAGAAATCCAAAAAATGATGAAAACACAACTATCAAATGGGAGAAAGCAGATATAAATAACATCGAAGAACTAGCTAAAATTACTGCAGGAAGTGATGTGGTAATAAGTGCTTTCAATGCTGGATGGACCAATCCAAATTTATATACCGATTTTCTTGAAGGATCAAAAGCGATTCAGAAAGGGGTTAAAAAATCAGGTGTGAAACGATTTATTACTATTGGTGGCGCAGGTAGTTTATTTGTCGCTCCAAATTTACAAGCCGTAGATACCCCCGATTTTCCTAAAGAATATTATGCCGGAGCCACAGCAGCAAGGGATTATTTGAACATTATAAAAGAGGAAAAAGAGTTGGATTGGGCATTTTTTAGCCCGGCTTTTGAAATGCACCAAGGAATTACTACAGGACGAACTGGAAAATACCGTTTGGGATTAGACACTCCAGTTTTTGATGAAAATCAAAGAAGTATTTTATCAGTCGAAGACTTAGCCGTTGTCATTGCGGATGAAGCAGAAAATCCAAAACACCATCAAGTACGTTTTACAGCGGCTTACTAATTTAGATTAATAATTTTAATCAAAACAGTTTCACAAGGCATTCGCTTTTTGAAACTGTTTTTGTTTTCACTACTTTTACTTTTCAAATAAATAGTTTTGCCGAATAAAAAACAACATCCTAGCACCTTACATGAAAAACCTGGGATTTCTCAACCAGAAATCATCAGTCCAATCGCTGTTGCGCACATTAAAAAATTCAGAAAAATTCAACCTTCCCCCAAAGAATTGGTTGACGGGATTTTAGCAGGAAATATAACGGCGCTGAGTCGGGCAATTACCTTAGTTGAAAGTACAAATAGCGAACATTTAGCGAAAGCCAATGAAGTTATAAATGCTTGCTTACCTCATGCCAATAAATCTGTCAGAATAGGTATAACGGGAGTTCCCGGTGTGGGAAAAAGCACCTTTATTGAAGCTTTTGGAAAACACTTGACCAGTTTAGGAAAAAAAGTGGCCGTTCTCGCCGTTGATCCCAGTAGTACGATTTCACATGGAAGTATTTTAGGTGACAAAACCCGAATGGAAGAATTGGTTAAAGATAAAAACGCTTTTATTCGCCCCTCGGCATCAGGAGAAACTTTGGGTGGTGTTGCCCGAAAAACCAGGGAAACCATTACGCTTTGTGAAGCTTGCGGGTTTGACACCATAATTATTGAAACTGTAGGAGTTGGTCAAAGCGAAACTGCTGTTCACAGTATGGTGGATTTCTTTTTACTTCTAAAAATTTCAGGTGCTGGTGATGAATTGCAAGGTATCAAACGCGGTATTATGGAAATGGCAGATGCTATCGTAATCAATAAAGCCGATGGTGATAATATTAGAAAAGCCAACTTAGCAAAACTAGAATTCAATAGAGCATTGCATCTTTTTCCTGCTAAAAAATCGGGTTGGATACCGACCACTTCAACTTGTAGTGCAATAACACATGAAGGAATTATTGCTGTTTGGAAAACTATTGTACAATTTCTGGAACTGACAAAAAACAATAATTATTTCTTTGAAAAGCGAAAAGAACAAAACCACTATTGGATGTTAGAAACCATCAACGAACAGTTGAAATTGAATTTTTATAATCATCCCGAAATTCACCAATTATTGGATTCAACTAAAAAAGCGGTTTCAACTGATGAAATTTCACCCTTTGCAGCCGCTCAATTATTATTGGAAAAATATTTTAAATTTTAATCCCGAATAACTAAATTTCAGAACTATTATTTTTTAACGAATGTTACCGACGGAATTTTTAGCCGTATCATGTTTCGTTTTTAAAACACCATTTTCTATGGTAAAACTAATGCGAACCTGAGTTTTTAAGGCATCTTTTAAACCCGAAGTTGCTTTTTCAGCTACAACAAATGCTAATTCAAAATCACCTTCTGATAATTCCAACTTAGAATCACTTGCGTTATCTTCCATTTTCCAAACCAGTTTTCCCGTTCTTGCATAGGAAGCCGCAGCTGCACCACCACCAGCACCTCCTGCTAAATTACCCACACTAGAAACTGCCGCCGATATAATAGCCCCTCCCGGCAAAGCACCACCCAATAACGAAGCGCCCTGTGATAATGCACTCCCAGCTGCATGTAATCCCTGATTTACTTTTTCACCAAAAGCAAGACTCTCATTTCTCGATAATTCAACAATGTTGCTATTGGCTATATTGACCTTATATCCTGTATTAGAAGGAAATAAAACGATACAACCTCCATCCGTTAATACCACATCTATTTTACCCGCATTTACTTTCTCACCAAATGTTGCTCCTTGAGTTTGTTTTGGAACGGTAACATTCATCGAAATTCTGTTTGGCATCCCTCCATTTATGTTATTTATATTGCTTTTTGCATTCTCTAAAGTTTCAGTCGCTGACTTTTTTTCTATTCCATTTAAAGAGATATCTGTTTGTACCTTTTTCTCTTTTATAGCTGCATCTAATCTTTTCAGTTGTGCAAAATTATTTTGAGCAACTAAAAGCAGAACAATCACAATTTGTAAAATTGAATTTTTATTTCTCATCTTGGTTCAAAATTAATGGTTTATAATAGTCTTCAAAAACAGTAAATCCAGAGCCTAATTCTCTGTTGTCTTTAATAAATAATCCTAAAAATCAGTTTGTTAAATTACAAAAAATCTTTGAATCTTGCTTTTATTTTTATTTTTACAAAAAATTACAAAACAAAAAAAAAGCTATTTGAAAAACACAATTGTCTTTTCGTATAGCTTTGTTTAAAATAAGGCAGTAGAAAATATTTACTCTTTTTCGTAACGCTCCATTTCTCTATCATAAAAATCATTCGCAAGAACAATTAATCCTTCCATTTCAGCATTCAATTCTCCTTCGTCTAGATCTTCTGCTTCTTCCATAAATTCTACCTCATCATCTTTAAGATTAATGATAAATCTTGGGTAATCTAAGTGTATGATGAAAATATCTTCCGGAAAATCAGTATTGTCGCCTAGTAAAAATTTTGGTAATTCCATTTTTTAATGTTTAATCAGTTAAATCATTTTTGTTTTTATTTCGATTAACAAATAACCGAATAAACTTTTTTAAAATCTATTTATCAGAAAGAATAACTGGTGTATTTCCTCTTCCATTCATAAAAATAATTTTAGTATTGGGAGAAGCCGCCAGTTCTTTTTGAGCTTTTATTTGCTCGTATTGCAATTGTTTATCTGACAATCCCGTTGAAATAATTCTTTGATAATCAGCAATACCTTGCGCTTCTACTCTTTTTCGTTCGGCCTCCTGTTTTTCTTTTTGAAGTACAAAAGTCATTTTTTGAGCGTCTTGTTCGGCATTAATTTTACTTTCAATAGATGCTTTTACTGATGTAGGAAGGTTAATATTTCTAATTAGCAATTGCTCCAAAACCAATCCTCTTGTTTTAAAATCAGCTTCTATCGTTTTGAAAATTCGTTGTTGAAATTCATTTCTTTTAGTAGAATATAAAGCGACTGCATCATAATAAACAGCGTTATCACGAATACGTGTTCTTGTTACGGGACGAACAATTTTATCGGAATAATCAACCCCAATTTGTTTCAAAATTTTAGGTGCTGACTCAGGCGAAACTCGGAATAAAACGGTCAAATCAATTACTACTTCCAGACCGTCATTTGACAAAACACGAATCGCATCATCACCTTCCTGAGCACCTTCTCCATGAACAGCTGACATAGTATAGTTTTGGGTTTGTATATCAAACTCTGTAATATCCAATAATGGATTTATCAAATGCAGCCCACTTTCCAAAACATCGGGTTGCACACTTCCGTATAGGGATTGAACGCCTACTTTTCCGGCATCAATTTGTTTAAACATAGAAGAAAAAAGCCCTAAAGCAATTACTAAAACGCCAATAATTTTTAGAACATTTGCAAATTTTGAAAACGGATTTACATTACTTTTTAATGAAAAACTTGTAATCAATAAAATTATTCCAAGAATAATAAATAGTATCATTTTTTTGTTTGGTTGGTTAGGTTTTGTTTATATGCTTATTATACGAGTAAAGAAATTAGAAGTTACATTGTATGAACATTATTATTTATGATTCTTTAAAACTAATTTTCTTGTTAATCTCGCAAAGCGAATATACAAAAATAAAGCGGCTGCAGTTAATCCCGCCAAAAGTCCAATCCAGATTCCTACTGCTTGCAAAGAAGTATATTTTCCAAGATAATATGAAATAGGAAAACCAATAACCCAATATGCAACAAACGTAATATACATAGGAATTTTCACATCTTGTAAACCTCTTAAAGCACCTAAAACAACCACTTGAATACCATCTGAAATTTGAAAAACAGCAGCTACCAAAAGCAACTTGGCTGTTATTATAATTATTTCCTGATTGTCTAAAACTTGAGCAGCATCAGTCATATTCAAAAACAAGTGTGGCAAAAAATTATGAAAAACAACAAAAACAATCCCGAAAAGTGTTTCCAGCATAATCGCCAATAAAAAAATGGAGCGTGCAACAATAATCAAATTTTTGTAATCGTTCATTCCTTTAGTATGACTCACTCTAATCATCGCAGTGACACTCAAACCCATAGCTACCATAAATGTTGATGAAGCAAGAGTTAATGCTATTTGATTAGCCGCCTGGCTATTTTTACCCAAAGAACCGGAAAGCCATATTGCCGCAGTAAATAAAGTTACTTCAAAGAGCATTTGCATCGCTGAAGGCAAACCCAAATTGATAATTTTTTTCAGAACTGATTTTCGGATTTCTTTGAAACTAAAATTTTTAAAATACCGTTTCAATGCCTCATTTCTTTTCATAAGATAATGCATAAAAACTACCATCATAATTCTTGAAATTACCGTTCCTAAAGCCGCACCAAGAATTCCTAATTTAGGAAAAATCCAAAATCCATATATCAATACATAATTAAAAAACACATGCACCACATTTGCCATAAAAATAGCATACATCGAATATTTTGTTTTCGCTAAACCATCAGCAAATTGTTTATATCCCTGATACATTATAACCGGAATTAAAGAAAAAGCGACCCAATCAATATAAGGAGCTGCCATATCGGCCACTTCTTTGGGTTGGTGCATCAAGTACATAATTTGTTTAGACAATACTGTCAAAATGAATAAAGCAATACCTAAAACCGTACACAGCAATAATCCATGATGAAAAGTAGTTCGGATTTTTTTATCATCTTTTTCGGCATCAGCCTCAGCAGTCAATGGCGTTATAGCCGTAGAAAAACCTATACCTAAAGACAAAGCAATGAAGATAAAACTATTACCCAACGAAACAGCGGCTAACTCAGTAGAACCAAGGTTACCCACCATGAAATTATCTACGATGCCTATCAATGTATGACCTAGCATTCCCAAAATCACAGGGTATGCTAATTTGATATTATAAGAAAACTCTTTGGTATAATGAGATAAATTCACTTTCTGTTTTTTTGTTGGCAAAGATAATTAGAAGGTTTCAATTGTATCGACACTATTACAAATATTAAATACTCCCTTATAATTATTAATCACAATCAACAATGAATTCTATAACAAAACCGATTAATTCTATAACAATCCTAGCAATTACGGGCTATACATTTGTAATGTTGTTTTGAATCAAATAAAAATCAGGACAGCACCAAAAAAAATATTAATAAAAAAATTACAATTATGAAAAGCACGGGAAAAATCAAAATGTTATTTGTTTTTGCAATAGCAATGATGTTTGCTAGCAATGTACAAGCACAAGACACAAAACAAGCAACAAACTACGATCAAGGATTTCGTTTAGGATTTGGAGCAAATGCAGGATATTCGGTTAATGATCCTTACAAATTGGCACTTGGGGCTGATGCAAGAGTTCAATACGATTTATCAAAAAGATACTCTTTAACTTTAACAACTGGTTTCAGCAACTTATTTGTAAGTAAAGCTGACGGGAATGATTTAGGATTTATCCCCGCAAAAGCAGGTTTTAAAGCTTTTGTATGGAATGATCAATTTTATGTAATGGGAGAAGCTGGTGCTGCCTTTGCAGTAACTAATAATTACAACAAAACGTCATTATTATTATCTCCTAGCATTGGTTATGCTTCAAAATATATTGACGTATCGTTACATTATGAGCACTATTCTGATTTTGAAAAATTAAACAATAATGGTTCAGTAGGAAAAGGTGTTGGGCAAATAGGAGTTCGTGTAGCTTATGGTTTCAAACTATAAACTATTTTGAATTTGTAAAAAAATGCGCTGACGTTCAGCGCATTTTTTTTTGACCTATTCCTTCTTCAGCATTTCTTTATACATTTCAATATTTCCTCTGATTTTTTCATCCATTTCAGGCTCTTTGATATCCGTATGTTTTTGCATTTCTTCCCAAATAATTTTGGCTAGAATATAACGGGCCATTTCTTTATCATCCGCAGGAATAACGTACCAAGGCGCATAATCAGTAGAAGTATTATTAATTGCCTCTTGGTAATAATGCATATAATCATCCCAACGATCTCTTTCTTTCAAATCACCTGTTGAGAATTTCCAGTTGTGTTTTTGTTCTTCCAGTCGGCGTAACAAGCGCTGTCTTTGCTCCTCTTTGCTCATGTGCAAATAGAATTTCAGCATAATCGTTCCGTTTTGGGTAATGTGCTTCTCAAAATTATTGATTTGCTGCATTCTATTCTCCCAAAACTCCGGTGTAATATCATTTACGGTTTCAATACCCGGCAAATTTTCATTCATAATATATTCAGGATGCACTCTGGTTACCAAAACATTTTCATAATGCGATCGGTTAAAAACCGCAAACTTTCCTTTTTCAGGCAAAACCAAATAATGTCTCCATAAATAATCGTGTTCTAACTCGCTTGAATTTGGTGTTTTAAAACTATGCACCACAACACCACGCGAATTAAATTCCTTAAAAACTTCCCGAATCATACTATCCTTGCCCGAAGTATCCATGCCTTGCAAACAAACCAAAACACCATAGCGATTGTGCGCATACATCACATCTTGTATTTCACTCAATTTCACTTGCACCTTATCCAGTTTCTCTTCTTTATCATCATCATCGGCTTTACTAAACAAGTTCGTAGGGATTTTAGACAATTCAATTTTGTCAATCACTTTAAAATCATCGGGTTTTATAGACTTCATGGGAAATATTTTATCTTTACATCTCAAATATAAGAAATATTAAGGATTAATCCTGATGCCATCCTGAGCGCAGTCGAAGGAAGGAGCTATTTCCAGCTATTCGTTGCAATCTTTTATTATTTTAAAGAAAATAATAAAAGGATTTCCACTGCTATCTGGGCTAGGGCATCCGTTTTCAAAATAAAAATCATGGAAAAATTTACACTCGAATTACTATTTCAAATTATCGGCATTGGTTCGGCATCAGGATTCATTCATAAAGACGATTCCTTGTTTATAATCTCTGATAACAGCTCTTTCCTTTACGAATACTCCATCAAGGAAAAAGAACTCCATAAAATAAAACTCTTCGAAAACAGCCAGGAAAACATTCCTAAAAAAGACAAATTCGATTTTGAATCCATTACCCAAAAAGAAAATAAATTATATATTTTCGGTTCTGGTTCCACGCCAAATAGAAACAAACGCATCAGTTACGGTCTTATTTCTAAAGTAATAGAAGAAAAAGACTTATCCACAATTTATGAAAAACTAAAACAAACAGCTTCTATTTCAGATAATGATTTAAACCTGGAAGGCGCTTTGTTCCATAATGAAAAATGGCATTTGTTTCAACGGGGAAATGGAGCGCAATCTAAAAATGGCATTTTTATTCTAGATAAAGAAGAAAATAGTATTCAGTTTTTTCCAATCGCATTACCAAAAATCCAAAACGTAGAAGCCACTTTTACAGATGCTATTCTCGTAGAAGATAAAATCTACTTCTTAGCAGCTGTCGAAAACACAACCTCAACTTATGATGATGGAGAAGTCCTGGGAAGTTTCATTGGCGCGTTGTCATTAGACACTTTCGAACTGACACTTACCCAAAAAATTTCGGAAACCCACAAATTCGAAGGATTAACTTTATATGCCAATTCAAAAGAAAAAATCGAATTCCTACTCTGCGAAGACAAAGACACCGAAGCGCTGGAAACGGATATTTATAAACTGACATTAGACAAAAAATGAAGTCTGTTCCAATAAAAAATGCTCATTTCATCCAAAATAACACAACGTTAAATTTAGATTAAAAAGAAAATCAAAATAGATTTCAAATGCAAAACGTACTACTTTTACAATAAACTCAGCCTTTTATTGGCAGCAAATAATTCATAAAATGACAGATTTAAAAAATAAAAACGCCCTAATCACCGGCGCAGGGAAAGGAATTGGAAAAGCAATCGCTTTGGCCTTAGCCAAAGAAGGCGTAAATATAATTTTGGTAGCACGTACACAAGAAGAAATAGACAGTGTAGCGGCAAAAGTGCGTTCGTTAAGAGTAAAAGCACTGGCAATAACCGCTGATGTCGCCGATATCAATTCGGTAAACGTTGCAGTTGAAAAAGCCTTGGCCGAATTTGGAACTATTGATATTTTAATCAACAATGCGGGAATTGCTGCTTTTGGAAAATTCTTAGAATTAGAACCAACGGATTGGGAACGCATCATTCAGGTAAACCTGATGGGAACCTATTATGTGACGCGTGCCGTTTTGCCAAATATGATCGAAAGACAAACGGGTGATATCATCAATATTTCTTCAACAGCAGGATTAAGCGGAAACGCTCTAACAAGTGCCTATAGCGCTTCTAAATTTGCAGTTTTAGGATTAACGGAATCGTTGATGCAAGAAGTCCGCAAGCATAATATTCGTGTGACGGCATTAACGCCAAGCACTGTTGCCACTGACATGGCCAAAGAATTAAACTTGACCGATGGCAATCCTGATAAAGTCATGCAAGCCGAAGACATGGCCGAATTAATCATCGCACAACTTAAACTAAACCGACGCGTATTTATCAAAAACAGCAGTATTTGGTCTACGAATCCTTAAAAGTAGTCGAAAGTCAAAAGTCTTAAAGTCGAATGGACGATAGGTACTATAAAAACCATTAAGGGATTAAGAAAATTAAGCGTAAAACTTAATGAACTTAATCCCTTAATGGTTTTTTAATCTTTTGCTTATATGACTTATATGTTTAAAAAATTAAACTAAAACATCTACAAAATCCATTCGTACGCTTCCGTCTTCATCGATTTTAGTCAAATTGATTTCACGCAAAGTATTTACTAATTCCGGATTCCAAGGTGTTTTTACTTTCACATAGTTTTCGGTAAAGCCGTGAATGTATCCTTCTTTATTTTCACTTTCAAACAAAACGGTTCTATTTGTACCCAACTGACTTTCGTAAAAAGCACGGCGCTTTTTAACGGATAATCCACGCATCATTTTACTTCGTTTAGCACGAACATTAGCAGGAACAACTCCACTCATATCAGCAGCTTCAGTATTATCTCGTTCTGAATAAGTGAATACATGCAAATAGGAAATATCCATTTCATTCAGGAAATTATAAGTCTCCAAGAAATGTTCATCGGTTTCACCGGGAAAACCAACAATCACATCAACACCAATACAAGCGTGTGGCATGACTTCCCTAATTTTATTTACTCTTTCGGTATATACTTCGCGTTGGTAACGACGTTTCATCAACTTCAAAATATCATTACTTCCAGATTGTAATGGAATATGAAAATGCGGTACAAATGTTCTACTTTTCGATACGAATTCTATAGTTTCATTTTTCAATAAATTGGGCTCAATAGACGAAATTCGCAATCTTTCAATTCCTTCCACTTTATCTAAAGCCTGAACCAATTCTAAGAAAGTATGTTCATGTTTTTTGTTTCCGAATTCTCCTTTTCCGTAATCACCAATATTGACTCCGGTAAGAACAATTTCCTTGATATTTTGTTTCGAAATTTCAGAAGCATTTTTCAGTACATTTTCCAATTCATCACTTCGAGAAATTCCCCTTGCTAACGGAATTGTACAGTAGGTACATTTATAATCACAGCCATCCTGCACTTTTAAGAAAGCACGGGTTCGGTCACCAATAGAGTAGCTTCCCACATAAAAATCAGCTTCGGCAATTTCGCAAGAATGCACCTCGCCCATATCATTTTTGGACAAATCATTTATATAATCGGTGATTTTAAATTTCTCCGTTGCACCAAGAACTAAATCCACACCATCAACTGCTGCTAATTCTTCCGGCTTCAATTGTGCATAACAACCTACCGCGGCAATAAAAGCCTTATCGTTTAGCTTCATTGCTTTTTTTACAATCTGCTTGAATTGTTTATCTGCATTTTCAGTTACTGAACAGGTATTTATTACATACATATCAGCGACTTCTTCAAAATCAACTCTATCAAAACCTTCGTCCTGAATAGAACGAGCAATAGTTGATGTTTCCGAAAAATTCAGTTTGCAACCAAGCGTATAAAAGGCAACTTTTTTTCTATTTTCCATAATTTATCTTAAACTAATGAAATCGTTGTCAAAAAATTTAAGTCTGCAAATTTACGCACAATATTCTGGAAAATGAAATCAATAATTTTCTATATATTAGCATCTTGTAGGAAAATAATTTAGACCCTAAAGAATGAAAAAAATAATTACAATTGTATTTCTTTTATTTGCGTTTCAAATAGATGCTCAAAACAATATTGAATGGGACGGAAAATATCAACTACAACTTTCTGATTTTCAATCTGGCGCCACTCAAATTGGGGATGTAAAAATTAATAGTATTCATAATGCTTCAAGTCTTGATTTTGCGTTCCAAATGAGCAATATTGAGTTTATGTTTACCAAGAATTTTAATTCTAAAGTAAGTTGTACATTCAAGCGTGATGCAGCATCCATTATTGCAACTGATAATAACACAGCAAATTATTTAGTAAATTTTGCGCAGTATGAATTTGATTTGGCCGAACTCTATGCCCGAAAATTGCGAAAAGAAATTTACGACAAAAAAGGGACTTTTTCTGATGTCAGTTTTTTACAACTTATCTATAATACCATTGAAAAACAATACACCGATGAACATGCAACCGCTTCAAAAATAACAGACCTTGGACAAAATGAGAAAAAGCTTTTAGAAATACGAACTGATGTACTGAAAAGAATACAAGAATATCCTGATTTTTGTAAAAGTTGTAAACCTCCAAAGAAAAAATCTTAGTTCAAGATAGATCTTTTTATTCAAAAGCTCAATTGTGTCGAGTGACAACTTATTTTTATAAACAAGTAAAGCGTTTGCAACTCGACCGCTTTCTAAAAACAAAAACCATTAAGAAATTATGCTTATTAAGAACTGGTCTTAAATCACCTTAATTTCTTAATGGTTTTAATATAATTTGAAAAATCTTAGTTCAAAATAAACCTTCGCACCACTTCGGCTACGCCATGATCATTATTTGAAGCAACAATAACATCTCCTTTATCTCTCAATTCAGGATCTACATTATCTACCCAAACCCCTAATCCGGCATATTGAATCATCGTCAAATCATTTCCTGCGTTTCCAACGGCTATGATCTCGCTTTGAAGAATATTTAATTTTTCTGCTAAAAATTTGATACTGGCGCCTTTATCAATTCCGTTTTGGGCTACTTCAAGAAAGAATGGTTTTGACATACATACACTAAGATGAGGCATAGCCGCTTTCAAGTCTTTTTCTACTGTTTTAAGATAACTTGGTTCTTCCAATAAAATACATTTTATGGCCGAAGACTGAACCTCATCTTTAAAACTTACCACTTTATTATGCTCTAATCCGGTGATATTTTTTTCAATGTCAATGTACTCAGAATCCGTCTCACTTACAATTTTCCCATCAAGATAAGTAATAATATGTGTTTTACTTTTTAAACTGTAATCATACAATTCATGAATTTGTTCTTGAGTCAAAGTTTGCTCAAAAATGATTTTATCTTCTTTTAAATCAGTAATTACAGCTCCGTTATACGATATCATATAGGAATTATCCAATTGCAATTCTTTGGCGTAAGCAATCATCGCAGGTGTTGGTCTACCGGAAGCTAAAACAATGTAAACCCCTAATTCCCTTGCTTTAGATAACATTGTTGCATTCTCGCTTGATATGGTATGGTCATCGGTCAACAAAGTGTCGTCCATGTCCAAAACTAACATTTTATATTTCATTCTTATTTTTTAAAAAGCAGTATTTCAAATACCGAAAATTCACAAATTATTTTTTTTTAATTTACTTTGATTTTGTCTTGTATCAAAAATTTGAAGAATACGAATTTCTCTTTCAGAATGATTTTTATAAATGATTTTATAATCTCGAACAAAAATTCTTCTAAAAGGTTCTCCTAAAAATTCATCTTCTTGATATTACTTCGCAAAATGAATATTTTTACTTTGAACCACAATATCTCTAATAACGTTTTTTGCTCCTTGAGGAGATTTTAACTTGATAAATTCAAATATTAATTTCAAATCGGCCTTGGCTTGATTATCCCAAAGTATGGTAATTGGCTTTTGCATATTACCACTTCTCGATTTCTTTTTCTAGATCTTCAATAGTTGTATATTTTCCTGATGAAATTCGTCCATCAGCTTCTTTAACCATATTGATGTATTCTTCTTTGTCAACTGGATAACCACTAATAGTATGAGCAACAACTTCTTTATCTAAAACAGATTTAAGCGCTATTATTTTTTTTAGTTTACTTTCATCAGTAATATGAAGCAACCAATCCATCAATTCTATTTTCTTTGCAGCTATGTCCATCTTAGAGAGTTATTTGAATAACAAATGTACAAATTTAAATACTCATTCTAAATTCTTCAATAACTGGATTCACTTTCGCAAACTCCGTTTCCTGAACAAATAATTCAACAGCTAAATCTGAATTTCCAAATCCTCCTAATCGAGCTGATTGTATGTTATTTTTCAAAACGGTATCGACTCCTATTGCTTCAATTCTCTGTTGTAGCGCCAAAGCTAAAATTTCACTTCCCGAAAACACTTTCATTAATCCCATCTTATTCTTTATTTAATTATTACCATTTTCCTCATCACCTTCTTGCTCATCAAAGTCGTCACCTGCTTCAGGCTCTAAATCTTCTTCTTCTTCTTCAAAATCTTCATCTTCATCCCCGTCAAAATCGAATTCAAAAGGCTCTACCAACATTTTTTCGGCAAGAATTTCTATTCGCTCCGTGAATTGTTCTGTAAAGATAATACGTTGCGTTTTGACAATACTATTCGAAATACGCATGATTTTAGTTTCATGACGCAATTTTAAAATTGGATCTGCATCATCTAAAATAAACATTTTCAATCGGTTTACATTATAACCAGCAGTAGTGAACATATCACTTAATTTATTTGGAGTCCCAATCAACACATCAATTCCTGAAGAAATATAATTTTTATCATATTCCATATCGCCTTTGTCATGCACACCATACACTTCTAAACTTGAATGCTTACCATATTTTTCAAAAAGCGCTACCATTTCTAATACTTTAGCTTTGTCCTCCACAATAATCAAAGCTCTCGGAGATTCTTCGGTTGCACCAGACAATCTCTGAATTACATTTAGCACAATTGTTGTTGATTTCCCGCTTCCTTTTGGAGCAATAACAATACAATCCGCTCCACTTTTCAGTGTCGAAAATGTTTCTTGTTGCATTGCATTGGCCTCTGTCAAACCGTTTTCAATTAAGGCTTCCTGTAACTTTTCGTTTATTTTTTTTAGTTTCATTTCTTATGATTGAAAGATTGAAAGATTAAAACAGTTGCTAAATCTTTAAATCATTAATTTTATTTACTTGCGAATAACTTCACATCACTTTCGGAAATTTCGCTTCCGCCAAGGATAATCAAGCGCTCCACTACATTTCTCAATTCACGGATATTCCCTGTCCAATCGTATTCTTGCAATAAACGAATCGCTGCTGCAGAGAATTTTTTTACGGTATTTCCTTGCTCTGAAGCAATTTTATCCGCAAAATGCGAAATCAACATTGGGATATCATCGCGTCTGTCATTCAATGATGGTACTTTTATCAGGATAACTGCCAAACGATGGTATAAATCCTCACGGAAACGCCCTTCGGCAATTTCTTTTTTCAAATCTTTATTGGTAGCCGCAACTACGCGAACATCGACTTTAATATCTTTATCTGCTCCCACTCTAGTAATCATGCTTTCTTGTAAAGCACGCAATACTTTGGCTTGCGCCGAAAGACTCATGTCACCAATTTCATCTAAGAAGATAGTTCCTTTATCTGCGGCTTCAAATTTCCCTGCGCGGTCTTTCACTGCCGATGTAAACGCTCCTTTTACGTGACCGAATAATTCACTTTCAATTAATTCGCTTGGAATGGCAGCACAGTTCACTTCGATTAAAGGGAAATTAGCCCGTTCACTTTTTTCGTGCAATTGATGTGCAACTAATTCTTTTCCGGTTCCATTTGGTCCCGTAATTAAAACTCGTGCTTCAGTTTGCGCAACCTTCTCAATCATCACTTTGATGTGATTGATGGCTTCGCTTTCGCCAATCATTTCGTAGTTTTTACTAACTTTTTTCTTTAGAATTTTATTTTCAACTACGAGTTGTTTTTTGTCTAAAGCATTACGAACCGTATTCAATAATCGGTTTAAATCCGGCGGTTTTGAAATATAATCAAATGCCCCCAAACGCATCGTATTGATAGCCGTTTCCATATCTCCATGGCCAGAAATCATAACCATAGGAATTTCGGGTTTGATTTTTTTTACTGCTTCCAGAACCTCAACACCGTCCATTTTTGGCATTTTGATATCGCACAAAACCAAATCGTAATCGTTGTTTTTTATTTTTTCAAAACCTACAGCACCGTCTTCGGCTTCCTCAACCTGATAGGTGTCATTTTCTTCAGAGAGTATTTTTGTGAGTACTCTTCGAATAGCGGCTTCGTCTTCTATGATTAGTATTTTTGACATATTTTTATTTTTTTAGCCCCGATTGAAGTGGAAATCCTTTTTATTTTTTCTTTAAAAATAAAAAGATTGCAACGGAAAGCGGGAAATAGCTCCATAAATTAATTAAATTTTAACGGAAGCGGAAACAAACCAAGTTCTTAATATTTCAACCATCGGTATAATTCGTTCCATGTTGGTTTTTTGCCGTACATGAGTATTCCTACCCGGTATATTTTGGCTGCAAACCAAACCACTGAAAAGAACGTACCGAATAATAATGTTATTGATATTGCAATTTGCCACCAAGGTACGCCAAATGGGATTCGCATGAGCATAACGATGGGAGAAGTAAGCGGAACCATTGAAAAAATGATTGCAATTGTTCCGTGAGGATCGTTTATAACAGTAAAAAAACCGATGTAAACGCTCAACATTAATGGCATAATGATAGGCAAAAGAAACTGTTGTGAGTCGGTTTGATTGTCGACTGCGGCCCCAATTGCAGCATAAAATGAACTATACAGAAAATAACCTCCAATGAAATAAATCACAAATCCAATCAAGATACTTGCAATGGGTAAATTCCATAATTCTTTGATATACATTTGAGCAGTTCCTGCAAATTCTTGTTGGGCAGTATGCATTAATTCGGGTGAAATTCTAGCTGTTGGCCCAACGTTTACACCAAAAAATATTGACGCGGCAAACATTAAAGACAGTCCGATAACGGCCCAAATAATAAATTGCAATAACCCGGCTAATGCCGTTCCTACAATTTTTCCCATCATCAATTGAAATGGTTTCACGGAGGAAATGATGATTTCTACAATTCTATTCGTTTTTTCTTCGATAACGCTTCGCATCACCATGTTGCCGTAGATGATAATGAACATCATAATAAGATAGCCAAAAGCGCCTCCAATACCTATTTTTATTTCGTTCAATCCTTTAACACTTTCTTCTCCAGAAGCTTTTGTCAAGTTAATATTCACTTTGGATTGGGCATTTTTGATAGCCAATGTATCCAAATGGGCTTTTTCTAAATTATTTTTTGTTAGCTTATTTGCTATCACATCCTGAACATTTTCAATGAATGAAATACTTGGGCTGCTGTTTGAAATAAATTGAATTTTATTTTCGAAATCTTTAGAATTGTTCTCTTTAGGAATATATAGTAATCCTTCGTAGTTTTCGTTTGTGATGCTGTCTTTGAGGAATTTCAAATCTATTTGAGACAAATCGAGGTATTTGTATTCTCCTTTCTTAACATTTTGAGCTGTAAATTCCTTTGCAAATAAACCAGATTCATCGTGAATGGCGATTCGTTTGGTATCCGCTTTCATGGAACTTAAATACCCCACAAACGCAGCTATTCCCACAAACAATAACGGACTTAGAAAAGTCATGACAATAAAAGATTTATTACGCACTTTGGCAATAAATTCTCTTTTTATGATTAATGAAATTATGCTCATTTATATATAGATTATTGGATTGTCAGATTGTTAGATTTTTCGAAAAATCGAAATGTCAATTAATCTGAAAGTCTATTTTGTTACTGTTTGTATAAAAATATCATTTACACTTGGTATTTTTTCTACAAAGTGCGTCACTTGCCCGCGTTGCGTAAGGATATTCAATAATTCATTTGGAGTGGAATTTCCCAATTGAATTTCCAGTTTCAATTCATTGTTGAGTGATTTAAAATTCGCCGGTCCTACAGTAAATTTTTGTGTAACAGCATACATTAAACCTTCAACATTATCTGATAAAATACCCACTTCAAAACTATTAGTCTTAAACTGTCTCTTGACATCATCCAGTTTTCCTTCAATCAATTTATTCGATTTATGAATCAGCGCAATATGATCGCATAATTCTTCTACACTTTCCATGCGGTGTGTCGAAAAAATTATGGTGGCGCCATCTTCTCGCAACTTCAAAATTTCATCCTTTATAACATTTGCATTTACAGGATCGAAACCAGAAAAGGGCTCATCAAAAATCAACAATTTTGGTTTGTGCAACACACAAACGACAAACTGAATTTTTTGTGCCATTCCTTTGGACAGTTCCTGAATTTTCTTGTTCCACCAGCCTTGAATTTCCAATCTGTCAAACCAATATTCTAGTTGTATCTTCGCCTCAGTCTTAGAAAGACCTTTCATTTGCGCCAGATACAAACATTGCTCCCCCACTTTCATCGTGTTGTACAATCCTCTTTCTTCAGGTAAATACCCTATATATTGAACGTGTTTAGGTTGCAGTTTTTCACCATCCAAAATAATTTCGCCACTATCAGGTAATGTAATTTGATTTATTATTCGGATAAGCGATGTTTTACCTGCACCATTTGGCCCTAAAAGTCCGTAGATACTTCCTTTGGGAACAGTTAATGAAACCTCGTTAAGCGCCACATAATCACCGTATTGCTTGACGACTTTATTAACTTCAAGTATATTACTCATGCTACATTTTTAATTGGTGTAAAAGTAAATAATTAGTACCGAAATACTTAGAATTGTTACATAAAAAACCCATCCTTATTTTAACAAGGATGGGAAATATATTTTTCAGATTAGATGCGATAAATCGTGTCTCTACATATTTTTTATTATGAAAACATATCTTTTACTTTCTCGAAAAATGATTTATCTGATTTTTCAGGACTTGGAATAAAATTTTCATCCGTAAGATTTTTTTCGAAAAATTGTTTTTGGTCTTTGCTCAGCGTTTTTGGCGTCCAGACATTTACATGTACAAGTAAATCTCCACTACCATATCCGTTTAAACTCGGAATTCCTTTTCCTTTTAATCTCAGAATTTTCCCTGATTGAATTCCTTCTTCCAGTTTAATTCTCACTTTTCCGTTTATGGCTTCGATATCTTTAGAAATTCCTAAAACTGCTTCAGCAAAACTAATGTATAAGTCATAGTGCAAATTCTCCCCTTCACGTTTCAATAATTCATGCTCAATTTCCTCGATTGCAACAATCAAATCGCCAGGAATACTATTTCCAGGAGCATCATTCCCTTTATTGGAAACTTTTAATTGCATTCCGTCAACTACACCTGCAGGTATTTTTATTGAAACTGTTTCATCTTCAAGAATCATTCCTTGAGAATCCGCATTTGCTGGTTTTTTATCTAAAATTTGACCTGAACCATTACAAGTAGGGCATGTAGAAGCTGATTGCATTCTACCCAAAATTGTATTAGTAACGCGCATTACCTGTCCTTGACCATTACAGGTAGAACACGTTTTATAGCTAACTCCCGGTGCTTGAACCTTGCGTTTTACTTTTACTTTTTTCTCTACACCATTGGCAATTTCTTCCAATGTCAATTTTACTTTGATACGAAGGTTGCTTCCTTTAGCACGACGAACTCCGCCGCCTCCACCGCCTCCGAATCCACCAAAACCACCTCCGAAAATATCACCAAACTGACTGAATATGTCATCCATATTCATTCCGCCGTGACCTCCTCCGCCAAAACCTCCTGAACCATCAAATGCTTGATGACCGTATTGATCATATTTAGCCTTTTTCTGGGGATCACTTAGTATTTCGTATGCTTCGGCTGCTAATTTAAATTTTTCTTCTGCCGATTTGTCTCCAGGATTTTTGTCAGGATGATGCGCTATTGCTTGTTTTCTATAGCCTTTTTTAATTTCGGCAGCATCAGCATTCTTTGAAATGCCTAATATTTCGTAAAAATCTTTTTTCATTTTTATTTTTCTTTTGTTGAGTCGCACTACAGCGCTCCTCTACGCGTGATGTAAAGACCTGATAAACTGAGTCTGTACTACTGCCCTATAACAACTTTTGGAAAACGAATAATCTTATCTCCCAATTTATATCCTTTTTCAAGAACATCGACAATTTTACCTTTCATTTTGTCTGACGGCGCAGGAATTTGAGTTATTGCTTCAGCAAAATCTGCATCAAAAGCATCTCCAGCTTTAACCTCAACTTGTTCTAATCCTTTAGAAACTAATGTGTTTTTTAATTTCTCATGAATAAGTTCTACTCCTTTTAATAGTAGTTCATCTTCAGATTTGCTTATTTCCACAATAGCTCTGTCAAAATCATCTAAAACAGGCAACATAGCAAGTAAAACTTCTTGATTAGCTGTTTTAAACAACTCGATACGCTCTTTAGAAGTTCTTCGTTTGTAATTTTCAAATTCAGCAAATAATCGTAAATACTTATCTTTTTCTTTGGCTAAGTCTTGAGTTAATTGCTCTTCAACACCTAATTCTTCAATAATAAGCTGCTCACCATTCGCATTCTGTTCTAATGTTACGTCATCTATTTCTTGATCGATTTCTGTATTTTCAGTAGTCATATTACTTGTGTTTTTAAAAAAATTCTTAAACTTCATTTTTTATTCTTTTCTTTGGATTGCAAAAGTACTGCCAAATCTTATAAAATGTCAAATTGTCACCTCACTATTGTAATGCTCTTTTGTTTTTAATTCATTTCAGCAAAATAATTTTAATGCATCACACTGAAATTTTAATATAATTTTAAGACTATATCGATAATGATTCCATAAATTTGTTAATGTTTCTTTGAAGAAAACATAAAAGGTTGCCCACTAAAAAATTATTAATTCATATTACCCTATATTAAAAAAAGCTTCGTTTTATAAAACGAAGCTTTTTTTATGTTTTAACATCACTTATAAAAGTGCCTTTTTCAATCCTTCAAAATCCAGCAAAACCTGCTCTCCTGTCACTAAATTTTTAAGCGAAAAAGAATTAGATTCCATTTCTTGCTCGCCCACAATTACCGCAAAAGGAATTCCTCGCTTATCTGCATATTGAAACTGCTTAGCTACCTTTGCATTATCTGGATATAATTCTACTTTTATACCGGAAGTTCTTAATTTTTTTATGGCTTGTAAACCATAAAATGCCTCGATATCACCATAATTAATAAACAACGCTTTGGAAGTTGCTGTTACGGTTTCAGGAAATAAATTCAATTCTTCGATAACTAAATAAATTCGGTCTAATCCAAAAGAGATACCCACACCACTCATATTTTTGAGTCCAAAAATCCCAGTCAAATCATCGTATCTTCCTCCACCACCAATAGACCCCATGGCGACTGATTTTGGCGGAGCCACTTCAAAAATCGCACCTGTATAATAGTTTAATCCTCTTGCTAAAGTCACATCTAAATCTAAAATAGAAGTATTCAATCCCAATTTCATCACGTTGTCACAAATAAAACGCAACTCTTCAACTCCTTTTATTCCTTCACTGGATTCCGAAAGCAAAACCGATAATTGATTTATTTTCTCTGAAATAGACCCAGTGAAATTAAATAGCGGCTGTACTTTTTCAATGGCTTCTTCAGAAATGCCTTTCTCCATCATTTCTTTTTTTACACCGTCCTCTCCTATTTTGTCCAGTTTGTCTAACGCTACTGTAAAATCTATTAATTTATCTGACGCACCGATTACTTCTGCAATTCCAGATAAAATTTTTCTGTTATTGATTTTGATTGTAACTCCTTCTAAACCCAAACTGGTAAAAACAGTGTCGTATAACTGGACCAATTCTACTTCCTGCCACAAGGATTTAGAACCCACCACATCAGCATCACATTGAAAAAACTCTCTGAAACGTCCTTTTTGTGGACGGTCAGCTCTCCATACGGGTTGGATTTGGTATCTTTTGAATGGAAATTCAATTTCGTTTTGATGTTGTACTACATAACGAGCAAACGGAACGGTTAAGTCATAACGCAAGGCTTTTTCGGAAATACTTGACGTTAATTTAGTACTATCTTTATTTTCTAAATGAGCAGCATTGGCTTTAGCCAAATAATCCCCGGAATTTAATATTTTAAAAATCAATCGATCTCCTTCTTCACCGTATTTACCCATTAAGGTTTCGGAGTTTTCGAATGAAGGTGTTTCTATTGGTTGGAAACCAAATTTTTCGAAATTACTTTTTATAATCTGAATGATATATTGACGTTTTGCCACCTCAGTTGGTGAGAAATCTCTAGTCCCTTTTGGAATGCTCGGTTTTGATGCCATTTTTTGATTATTGTATTTTTATATTTTCAGATTTAGGAATTGTTGAAAAACTCCAGATTCTAATTCTTTGCAAATATCTTATTTTTAAAATAAATCTGTTTACAAATTTTTGCATTTTATTACAAGATGACTAGCCCAGATTACAGCGAAAATCTGGAAGTGAAAAATAATATTGTTTTCACGAACTGATTATAGCGAAAAGGTGGATACGAGCGAAGCGAACTAACGAAGTAAATAGCTCCAAAAAATAAATTAGATTTTTTGAAAAGAAAATTTGTAACAAAATTTGTATTTTCGTGTCAAACTCGTATGATGCTAAAATTATTCAAAGAAAATGTCCGAATTGCCTTTGGTTCTATTAGAACACAATTGCTGCGAACTATACTCACTGTACTGATTATTGCGATTGGAATAACTGCTTTGGTGGGGATTTTAACTGTGGTTTCAGCTTTAGAAAACACGATTTCAACTGATTTTGCTTCGATGGGAGCGAATACTTTTAATATTAATCAATACGAAAACGAAGTACGAAACCGTGGCGGAGAAGAACGTGAAATAATAAATCCCATTATTTCTTATCCGGAAGCTGTCGCTTTCAAAAACAAATATAAATATCCTTTTACTGAAACTTCCCTTTCTTTTAAGGCCACATCGGTAGCGGAAGTTAAATACGGAGCTATTAAAACCGACCCTGAAAATTCAATTGTAGGTGTTGATGAACATTTCATGACCAATTCCGGTTTAGAAACCAGCGCAGGACGTAATTTCACCGGTTTTGACATCGATAACAATGCGTATGTGTGTATCGTAGGTTCTGATTTTGAAAAAGGATTACTAAAAGATGTGAATCCAATTGACAAAGTAATTTCGATTCGTGGTGCCCGATTCAGAGTTATAGGAGTCCTAAAAGAAAAAGGGTCTACTTTTGGAAATAATCAGGATTTACGGGTTTTAATCCCAATACAAGTCGCTCGTTCCTTATTTACCGCACCAAATATCAATTACACCATGAGTATCATGGTTTCCAAAAAAGAATTGCTGGACCAAGCTATTGATAATGCTACCAGCACGATGCGCCGGGTACGCAAATTAAGCCCTATAAAAGATAATAATTTTGGTGTTGTCCGCAGTGATGATCTTATCAACAGAATCCTTGGAATAACTAAATACCTTGGACTTGCTTCCTGGCTTATTGGCATTATTACTGTTCTTGGATCTTCTATTGCTTTGATGAATATCATGATTGTCTCGGTGACGGAACGTACCCGGGAAATAGGGGTTCGAAAAGCATTGGGCGCCAAAAAGACTACAATTGCTTTTCAGTTTTTTATAGAAACATTACTTATTGGACAATTAGGTGGATTGGTAGGAATAATTTTTGGAATCCTGATTGGTTTTGGTATCGCAACCGCAATGAGTTTTGATTTTGTCATTCCGTGGGGCGCTATTATGGCGGCATTTATAACCAGTTTTATAGTGGCAATTGTTTCCGGTCTATATCCGGCGGTAAAAGCTGCAATGCTAGACCCAATTGAGGCGTTGCGATATGAATAGTTAGCAGCTAAAAAAACGAAGTTTTTTTTGATTTTAGAATATTGATTAACGATTTTTGATTTTAGAAGTTTAAAGGCTTAAATCTGCTTTCATCATTCTGTCATTTCCGTAAATATCTTTGCGCAATTCAATATTTTTGAAATTCATTTTTTCGAGCAAATCGATCATTTCTTTTCCTAAATATTGATTGATTTCAAAATACAACTGTCCGTCTTCGGATAGATTTTTTTGAGCCAATTCGGCTATTTTTTTATAAAAAATCAAAGCATCATTATCTTCGACAAAAAGAGCCATATGCGGTTCATTGTCCAAAACATTTTTCTTAATTTCCTCTTTTTCCAGATTTCGAACATAAGGAGGATTCGAAACGATAATATCAAATTGTTGCCTTAAATCTTCCGTTTCAAGAATGTTTTGATTGATAAAAGTAACTTTTACGGCATTAATTTTGGCATTTTTTTGGGCTGTGACCAATGCTTTTTCGGAAACATCAATAGCAAAAACCTGTGCATTTTGAAGATTTTTAGCCAATGAAATTGCGATGCAGCCACTTCCTGTTCCAATATCTAAAATCTTTAGATTTTTAGACTTTTGGATTATTAGATTATTAGATAAAACCCATTCAACTAATTCTTCGGTTTCCGGTCTTGGAATCAAAACGTTTTCATTGACTTCAAAATCCAATCCATAAAAACTCGTTTTCCCTAATAGATATTGAACTGGTATTTCCTTTAGCAATTGTTCTAAAATAGAATTCCAAATCAAAATTTCTTCATCTGAAAAAACCAAATCAAGATGCAACGCTAAGTCAATTCTTTTCAGTTGTTTTTTTTCTTCAAGAATCAAATAGAAAAAACTCTCGGCTTCTCCAGGATCGTAAATTGGAGTAAGCGCGTCAATAAATTGGGTCCTGTATTCTTTTATTTTCATTTTAGTAGAAATCGGTTCTTAATGAATAATGCTATCAATTCAAACTTATAATTCTTTCAGCATCCAAACGGGGCAACTAGTATGACCGGTACTTCCCATTGGGGAACAAATGTATTCGAAACCTACTTTTTTATATAACTTCTGGGCATCAAGCATAAATGGCATTGTTTCCAAGTAACATTTTTCGAAACCAAAATCCTTTGCACTTTGCAGACATAGCGCCATCATTTTACTGCCAATTCCAAGACCTCGTGTTTCTGGAAGAAAGTACATTTTTTGCAATTCACAAATAGTTTCCGCTTCATTTTCAAGTGGCGCTACTCCGGCAGAACCAATGATTCTCCCCTCTTTTTCAACTACATAATAAACAGATTTAGGCTTATTGTACTCTTCAAACATTAAATCCAAATAAGGATCTTCATAGGCCGTTCCTACCTTTGGAATGTTCAATTCATCAAAAACCGCTCGTATCAATTGTGCAACCGCTTGATTGTCTTCTTTTTTTATTTTTCTAATACTGTAGTCTTCCATTTTCACTCGATTCTAATTTTACATACAAAAGTAGAAATTGTTTATTGTTATTTTCGAAAGTTTCAAAACTAATCCCGAAGATTCTAGGCTAAACTCAAAAATTACTACTTTTGTAATGTGAAAATACATGAAAAATATATAAAACGGTGCATCGAGTTAGCCAAAAATGGTTTAGGCACCACCTACCCTAATCCTATGGTAGGCAGTGTGATTGTTTATGAAGATAAAATCATTGGTGAAGGCTGGCATAAAAAAGCTGGAGAACCACATGCCGAAGTAAATGCGGTGAATTCTGTAAAAGATAAATCGTTATTAACAAAAGCGACTATTTATGTGAGTTTAGAGCCTTGTAGTCATTTTGGAAAAACACCACCTTGCTGCGATTTAATAATCAAAAACAAAATTCCAAATGTGGTTATTGGTACCGTTGATCCAAATATAAAAGTGGCTGGAAACGGAATTAAAAAACTTATTGAAGCAGGAACAAAGGTTACAGTAGGTATCCTTGAAACAGAATGTCATGAACTGAACAAACGGTTTTTTACTTTTCACGAAAAGAAAAGACCGTACATCATTTTGAAATGGGCCGAAAGTCAGGATGGTTTTATTGCGCCTTTAGAAAAAGATGAAAAAAAACCAGTTTGGATTACCACTGTTTATTCCCGACAATTAGTACACAAATGGCGAACCGAAGAGCAAGCAATTTTAGTGGGAACGCAAACCGTTATAGATGACAATCCTAAACTAAACGCGCGGGATTGGTATGGAAACAACCCAATCCGATTGATTTTAGATCAAAACAATCGCATTCCAGAGGACAGTCATATATTTAACAATGAGTCTAAGACTATCGTATTTTCAAAATCGAAAACAACAATTAAAAAAGAAAACACTATCTTTGAAGTAATCGATTTTAATCAAAATATTGCTGTCCAAATAATAGAAGTGCTTTACAATCACCAAATTCAATCAGTTATTATTGAAGGAGGCAAACAAACCCTACAGACTTTTATTGATAAAAATCTTTGGGACGAAGCAAAAATATTTATTGGAAATGTAGCATTTACTGCAGGAATAAAAGCCCCAATACTAGATAAAAAACCGTTCGAAAAATATACGATTGCCAATGATGACCTTATAATTTCTAGAAACCATGATTAATACTATTATATTTGATTTTGGGGACATATTTATCAATTTAGATAAACAAGCCACAATGGATGCCTTACAAAAATTAGGCCTATCAGAATGGAATGAAGATTTAGACCATTTAAATACTCAGTTTGAGACAGGTCAAATTTCACGAGAGGATTTTCTTTTTGGCATTCAAAAACATGTACCAAATGCTTCTATAAATGAAATTTTAGATGCGTGGAATGCTATTCTTCTTGATTTCCCATTATACCGATTGGAATTTCTTCAAATGCTTTCCAAAAAATACCGCCTTTTTTTATTATCAAATACAGATTCGATTCATATAGAAACTTTCGAGCAAAAAAACGGAATTTCATTTTACAGTGATTTTTATCAATGTTTTGAGAAAGTTTATTTTTCATTTGAAGTAGAAATGAGAAAACCCAATCCTGAAATTTTCAATTATTTGGTAAACAAACATGACTTAGCTCCTAAGCGCACTTTATTCATTGACGATAAAAAAGAAAATACTGATGCAGCTCTTGCATTAGGTTTCCAAGTATGGAATCTACAAGTTGGAAAAGAAGATGTAGTTCATTTATTTGATAAAAAAATAATTTAGAATACTCTCTTTTGGAATTTAAAGACACTTACAACACTATTGACTTTCCCGTTACAGAAGTATTATTCAAAGAAAAAAACAGTAAATTCTTTGGCTATGCCTATCCCATTCAATCTGAGAACGAAGTAAAACCACTAATAGAAATTTTACGAAAACAACATCCTAATGCCGGACATTTTTGCTATGCTTATCAAATAGGCACTGATACCATAACGTATAGAGCTAATGATGATGGAGAACCCAGCAACAGTGCAGGTACACCTATTTACGGACAAATTCAGTCATTTTCTGTCACGAATATACTAATTGTAGTGGTTAGGATTTTTGGAGGCGTTAAACTTGGCGTTGGTGGATTAATTACTGCTTATAAGACCACAGCTCAAATGGTTCTTGAAACTTGTGAGATAATCGAAAAAACCATAAATATTCATTATTCAATCACATTTGATTATAAAAACATGAACAAAGTGATGCGTGTAATTAAAGAGAAAAAATTAGAAATCGTAACTCAAGAAATGGACGTAAACGAAGATTCCGGACTTCCAATAGGCAAAATAGAGATAAAAACCCGAAAAAAAAATGCCGAAATGATATTCGACATTTTTAATACGATGTTTGAAATCGACATAAAAAAACTCTAATTTTTGTTAGAAATTATTTTTTTTTTAAATTTATT
The DNA here is from genome assembly GCF_000744835.1 of Flavobacterium sp. 83. Lineage (NCBI taxonomy): Bacteria > Pseudomonadati > Bacteroidota > Flavobacteriia > Flavobacteriales > Flavobacteriaceae > Flavobacterium > Flavobacterium sp. 83. The sequence continues at coordinate 1,939,838 of NZ_JQMS01000001.1, read as the reverse complement.
CTATAGTTTTTAACAATTCTAAAATATAATCTGGAGGAGCAGTTGGACGACCCGTTTTTAAGGACAGAAAAACCAAAATAAATTGGGCAGTTGTTAATAACTCATCAGACTCATTATAAATAGCACAATCAAATTCAATCTTCACAGAACTCTGACTTTTAAACGTTGTATGAACGGTAAGCAACTCATCATAATGAGCTGATTTTTTATAATTTATATTCATGGAAACAATCGGTAAGGCAATACCACTTTCTTCCATAATTTTATACGAAATCCCTTTGTTTCTAAGCCATTCCACCCTTCCTATCTCAAAATAGGGAACATAATTCCCATGATAAACCACTCCCATTTGATCTGTTTCTGAGTAGCGTACACGAACTTGAATTTGATGATCTTTCATTAATTATGTATTAAAAATTTAAATTTAAAAAGCTCCTTACGACAATAATTTATAAAATCATTGTGCAATATATTTTTTTTTACAAAAAATTGTTCACATATTTGTTACCCCGAAAAAGAATAAAAAATCATACTTTTTTTAGTAAGATAATAATTACCAATAAAAATAATTTAACAGAATATATGAACAAAACTGCTCAATCAGTATGGGAAAACTGTTTGTCTTTTATAAAAGACAACATTCAGGATCAAGCTTACAAAACTTGGTTCGAACCAATCAAATCAGTTGAACTTACCGATAACGCATTATATATTCAAGTTCCAAGTAAATTTTTCTACGAATGGCTAGAAGAACACTATGTGAAATTATTAAAAGTAGCGCTTACGAAAGAACTTGGAAAAAACGCAAAGTTACTCTATAAAATTAGAATGGAAAACACTTATGGCAATAAACAACCGTTTACGGAGCAGTTACCAAGTGCGAATAGAGTACCCATGAAACCGCAAGAAGTTGATGCGCCATTTAAAAACTTAAACCCGGAATTAAAAAATCCATTTGTAATCCCAGGAATTCGGAATTTAAAAATCGAATCTCAACTTAATGCAAATTATAGTTTTGATAATTTCCTTGAAGGTGATTCTAATAGATTGGCTCGTTCTGCAGGTATGGCTGTTGCTAATAAACCTGGAGGAACTTCCTTCAATCCATTGTTAATTTTTGGAGGAGTTGGTCTTGGAAAAACACACTTAGCACATGCTATAGGTGTGGAAATAAAAGACAAATATCCTGAAAAAACAGTCTTATACATCTCTGCTGAAATTTTCACACAACAATACATCGACTCGGTAAAGAAAAATAACAGAAATGATTTCATACACTTCTATCAATTAATTGATGTTTTGATTATTGATGATGTTCAATTCCTTTCTGGAAAATCAGGAACTCAAGATGTGTTTTTCCATATTTTTAATTATTTACATCAAAATGGCAAACAAGTAATCTTAACATCAGATAAGGCACCTGTTGACATGCAAGATATTGAACAACGTTTATTATCTCGTTTCAAATGGGGATTGTCGGCTGAATTGCACCAACCGGATTATGAAACCAGAATTTCTATCCTTAAAAACATATTGTATAGAGATGGTGTCGAAATACCTGAAGAAATAATTGAATATGTTGCCAGAAACATCAAATCGAATGTACGAGAATTAGAAGGAGCTATTATCTCCCTGATTGCACAATCATCCTTTAATAAAAAAGAAGTTACACTAGAACTTGCTAAAAGTGTTGTTGAAAAATTTGTTAAAAATGTAAAAAGAGAAATTTCTATCGATTACATTCAAAAAATTGTTTCCGATTATTTCCAATTGGATTTAGAAACATTACAATCAAAAACTAGAAAGAGGCATGTTGTACAAGCAAGGCAATTAGCTATGTTTTTTGCAAAAAAATTCACAAAAGCATCTTTGGCGAACATAGGTTCACAAATTGGAGATAGAGATCACGCTACAGTATTACACGCTTGCAAAACCGTTGATAATCTTGTTGCTACTGACAAACAATTCAAGAAATTTGTTGAAGATATCAATAAAAAATTAACGCTATAAAAAGCATCATGTCCATAAAAATTTTAATGGTTTGTCTAGGAAATATTTGTCGTTCTCCCTTGGCCGAAGGTATATTAGCATCAAAACTTCCAAAAAATAAATTCACAGTCGACTCAGCAGGAACTGGTTCATGGCATATTGGTCATTCCCCAGATGAGCGTTCCATTGCTGTTGCAAAAAAATATAAAATAAATATTTCAAATCAAAAAGGACGTCAATTCAGCTCAAATGATTTTGATACCTTCGATTATATTTATGTTATGGACAACTCAAATTACAGTAATGTGATTGAACTTGCCCAAAATCAAGATCAAAAAGACAAAGTAAATCTCATTTTAAATCATCTATTTCCAAATGAAAATGTAGATGTACCTGATCCGTATTTTGGTTTGCCAAATGGATTTGAAATCGTTTACAATATGTTAGATGAAGTTTGCGAAGTAATTGCTAAAAAACTTATAGAAAAACACCAATAATCTTTTATGTATTTTTTTAGTTCTTAAAGAAACATGAACGTGTAAAAAAGAAGCCCTCATTAAAAAAGATTATTTTAGAAACATAAAATCACACCAATGAAACCAAACTCTCTTTTAGGAAAACTTTATCTAATCCCAACCACTATGGGAGATTGCGATCCTATGGATGTTTTACCACAAACCATCAAAAGAAGTATTGATTTTATTGAGTACTATATTGTTGAAAACGAAAAAACAGCTCGAAAATCGATTAAAGGAGTTAGCCCTGAAAAGAAACAATCAGAGCTAAAACTTTTTGTTTTAAACAAGCATACTGAAACTAAAGAGCATTTAGATTTCATCAAACCTTTATTAGAAGGAAAAAATGTGGGATTGATGAGCGAAGCAGGTTGCCCTGGTGTTGCTGATCCTGGTGCCGTAATTGTAAAACTGGCTCATGAAAAAGGAATACAAGTTGTTCCGCTAGTAGGACCGTCTTCTATTCTTTTGGCAATGATGGCATCTGGAATGAATGGACAAAGTTTTACCTTTAATGGGTATTTACCCATTGAAAAAGGCGAAAAGAAAACAGCTTTGAAAAACTTGGAAAAACTATCCCAAGACAAAAACCAATCTCAAATTTTCATAGAAACGCCGTATAGAAATAATAAAATGCTAGAAGATATTTTGCAGGCTATAAACCCTGCTACTTATCTTTGTATTGCTACAGATATTACTTTACCAACTGAATATATAAAAACCATGCGAGGTTCTGATTGGAAAAAAACACAAGTGGATTTACACAACCGTCCTACTATTTTTATTATTCATAAAATGTAATATTTTTCATGTTTAATTTTGATTCTAATAAAATATATTTCAAACAAAAAATTAAACAATTCTTTTTTTAAAAATTACTTCTTAATCTCTAAAAGAAATAATTTAATAATTCCCATTTTTAATGATTTTCAGATTTTTAAAATCCATTGCTTTCGCAAAAAAATATTTTCAACATTAAAAACGAAATTTCAATCATAATTTCAAGTAATTTTTCCTGCTAAAAACTACGCTTCAATTAGCCTTTATATTAATGTTATTTATAGAAAAATTAACTGTAAAATTTCAAAAATAAACTTAATTTTATACTACCCACTACCAGTTTTATATTTTTAAATTCAGAACAAAAAAACCTTCAATGTTTTGTATTACAGAGATTTAAATAATAATCTAAAAAACAAAAAGGGGAAGAAAATCATAAACCTTAATGATTTTATTTTGATCATGTATTTAACTTTACTTAAGTATAATTTAAAAACTAAATATCATGAAATCATTTGTTATTGTCTTGCTTTTTTTAAGCATGACCATTACATCATATTCGCAAGATATGGATGGAAATATTAAAGCCGAAGAATTACCGGGAGTTGTAATTAAAAGTGCTGGAAAAGATTTCTCAGTATATCTACCCGATAAAAATCCTGATAAAGATGTAAGAGCGCTCGAAGAGAAATTTATTGCCTATGATTTAGGTAAAGATTATGAAGGATACGAAAACTATTTAGTAATTATGGAAACCAAAAATGGATCATTGAATGCAACCTATAATGAAAATGGAAAATTGACACGGGTTGTTGAAAACTACAAAAACGTAAAACTGCCGAATAGTGTCATTTACTCTGTTTACAAAGCTTTCCCCGGATGGCAAATTGTAAACGATAAATATTTATATTCTCAAAAAGAAGGTGATATTCTTAAAAAAGAATATAATCTAAGAATAAAAAAAGATACCGAAGTCCGCAAATTAGTTGTTAATGCGAATGGCGATATTGTTAAAGGAATGTAATCAAAAAACACTAAATAAATTAAAGGCTATCATTCTGATAGCTTTTTTTTTGGGGTCTTAAACAATTATTTATTTTTTAAAATTTAATCTTAAAAAAAAGAAATCATGATTAAACCAGTTATATTTATCAAGTAATAAATGAAATTATTTTATGAGTAAACTTCCACATATCAGCACCAGTATTTTTACAGTAATGTCTAAAATGGCTTCTGAACACAACGCCATCAACCTTTCTCAAGGCTTTCCAAATTTTCCTGTTGATGAAAAATTAACAACCATTGTTGCCAAACTTGCTAAAGAAAATGTACATCAATACACCCCAATGTCAGGTTATCCACCACTATTATCAAAAATAGCAACACTTGTCAAAAAATCATACAATAGAATCCTTCAAGCTGATACAGAACTATTAGTAACCGCTGGAGCTACTCAAGCTATTTTTACTACAATACTGGCATTAGTAAAAACTAATGATGAAGTTCTTATTTTAGATCCAAGTTACGATTGTTATGAAGCACCCGTTTTACTTTGCGCCGCAAATCCGGTTCGAGTGTCTTTAAACGATGACTACACTCCAAATTGGGAAAACATAGAAAAAGCCTGTACGTCCAAAACGAAAATGATTATCATTAACAATCCTCATAATCCAACAGGTAAAATTTTAATGAAAGCTGATTTTGAATCATTGGAAATCCTATTGGAAAAATATCCTGACATTTTAGTTCTATCGGATGAAGTCTACGAATACATCACTTTCGAAGAAAAACATATTTCTGCTCATACTCGAAAAAAACTGCTCAATCGTTGCGTGATGATTTCCTCTTTTGGAAAATCGTTCCATGTTACCGGATGGAAAGTAGGCTATTTAGTAGCTCCTGAATACTTAATGAAGGAAATCAAAAAAGTGCATCAGTTTTTAGTTTTCAGTGTAAATAGTATATGTCAAGTAGCTATTAGTGACTATTTAGACTTAGTTTCTGTAGATGAAATTGGGAAATTCTATCAGGAAAAACGAGATTATTTTAGACAATTATTAAAAGACAGTCGTTTCAAACTCATGCCTTGCGAAGGAACTTATTTTCAGGTTGTTTCCTATGCTGCTATTTCAAATGAAAATGATGTTGATTTTTGTAAACGCCTAATCGTTGAACATGGCGTGGCCGCTATTCCTATTTCTACTTTTTATGCCGATGGGAAAGACTTGAAATTAATTCGTTTTTGTTTTGCCAAAGACAATGCAACGCTGGAAGAAGCCGCTAAAAGATTGTGTGCCATTTATAAGCATTGATTTTATTTTTTTTGTTATGCACGCATACTATTTTAATTTTGTTATATTTACAATAAAAAAAATATCAAAATATGAGTTATACAGATAAAATGTTACGCGACGATGCGCTAAAAGGCAAAGTGATTGTCGTAACCGGTGGCGGAAGCGGTTTAGGAAAAGCAATGACTAAATATTTCTTAGAATTAGGAGCTCAAGTTGCCATTACATCCAGAGATTTAGAAAAACTAAAAAATACAGCTGCAGAACTGGAAACGGAAACAGGCGGAACCTGTCTTCCTATTCAATGCGATGTACGTCATTACGAAGAAGTTGAAAACATGTTACAAGAAGTTTTGAAAGCTTTTGGTAAAGTTGATGTTTTACTTAATAATGCTGCCGGAAATTTCATTTCACCAACCGAACGATTATCCGCAAATGCCTTTGATACTGTAATTGATATTGTTTTAAAAGGAACAAAAAACTGCACCCTTGCTTTTGGAAAACACTGGATTGATACTAAACAGGAATCATCTACCATCTTAAATATTGTTACAACTTACGCTTGGACAGGTTCTGCTTATGTAGTGCCAAGCGCTACTGCAAAAGCTGGAGTTTTGGCCATGACGCGAAGTCTTGCTGTAGAATGGGCAAAATACGGAATTCGTTCTAATGCGATTGCTCCGGGACCATTCCCAACGAAAGGCGCTTGGGACCGATTATTACCTGGAGATTTAGCCGAAAAATTTGATATGGCCAAAAAAGTACCTTTAAAACGTGTAGGAGATCATCAGGAATTAGCCAATTTAGCGGCTTATTTAGTTTCTGATTTTTCTGCCTATGTAAATGGTGAAGTTGTCGTAATTGATGGAGGTGAATGGCTGAAAGGCGCCGGACAATTTAATATTCTAGAAGCAATTCCCGAAGAACTTTGGGACCAATTAGAAATGATGATTAAAGCAAAGAAGAACAAATAATAGTTTTTTTGAAATAAACCATTAAGAGATTAAGAAAAATTAAGAAATGGAACTTAATAAAACTTAATTTCTTAATGGTAAAAAAAAAGATTTTTTAATTTTTATTACTCTCCAAAGCTACTAAAATTTCACTTTTCAACAAACCACTTCCTCCACCATAATGCTGTATGACAATTATATTTGGATTCTGTTTTTTGAAAAAAGAACACAAATCAGCTTCACTTTCTTTCTGAATTCCGGAACCCAATAATACCATTGAAAACTCTTTTTTACGAAAAATTTCCTTTGCCTCTTCATCGTTCATAGCACCTACTCCATTCCAACCTTCATTAGAATTAATGAGTCGAACAACAATTGCCAGAATTTCGATATGTCTTCCTATATATAGAATATTAGTGGTTTCCATAATTCAACTTTTATAAATCAACAATCTCAAAGATTATAATCCAATAAGATTACTATTTCAGTTCTTGTAAAAATTACAATTGAATAAATTGTAATTCAATAGTCAATCGAACCTCTTCACCTACTAAAACTCCTCCAGTTTCAAGAGCAGAATTCCAATTCAACCCCCAATCCTTTCTATTGATTTTTCCTTCCAATGAAAAAGCTAATTTTGTATTTCCCCATGGATCCTTCATTAATCCACTAAATTCTGCGGGAAGCTTCACTGATTTTGTAACACCGTGCATGCTTAAATCTCCTACCAATTCATATTCACCCTCATTAACTTTGGTAAATGAAATTGCTGCAAATTTGATTTCTGGAAACTGCGCTGCATCAAAAAAGTCAGGACTTAATAAATGCGTATCTCTATCAGTATTTCCTGTAGATATGGAATCAATTGCTCCGGTAAATTCAATTTTTGCATTTTCAAAATCAGTATCTTCTGCTTCAATTGAAGCGTCAAATTTTGAAAATTTACCTGAAATAGTAGTAAACATCATGTGTTTTACTTTAAAACCAATTTCTGAATGTGTTGGGTCTATTGCCCATTTTGTTGTTGACATAGTAGTATTATTTATTATTAGTTATTTCTTTTATTTATTTATCTGATTACATTTTCATTGGTACTTCCATCAAAAGAATTTCCGCATCAACAGAATTTGCAGTTATTGAAAACATATCTGTATCCCAAATTCCTAATCCGTCACGCTCATTTAAAGCAATGTTTCCTATAGTGAAATCGCCTTTCAAAACAAAAGCATAAATTCCGTTTCCTGATTTTTTTAATTGATATGAAGTTGAAAAATCCTTATCGAATTTCCCGATATGAAACCAAGCATCCTGATGAATCCAAACGCCCTCATCTTCTGGATTTGGAGATAAAATTTGTTGTAATTTATTGTGGCGATCCTTCAAGTCCAAAGTCACCTGATCATAACGCGGGGTTACATTTTTTTTATTCGGATAAATCCAAATCTGTAAAAATTTGACCAATTGGTCTTTATTTTTATTGTATTCGCTATGAAAAATTCCTGTTCCTGCACTCATAACCTGGATATCTCCTTCTTTGATGACGGTGATATTTCCCATGCTGTCTTGGTGCTCTAAATCCCCTTCAAGCGGAATTGAAATAATTTCCATATTATCATGTGGATGTTTCCCAAAACCCATTCCTTGACTGACTCTGTCGTCATTCAAAACTCGCAAAAGACCAAAGTTCGTGCGCTCTGAATTATGGTAATTCGCAAAGCTAAATGTATGATAGGATTCTAACCAGCCATGATTGGCATGACCACGAGTATTAGCTTTGTGTAAAACTGAATGAGTAATTACTCCATCTTTTATTATATCTGTATTTTCCATTATTTTGTTCTTTAATTCTATGGTACAAAATTGCACCAAAAAAAAAGCACAAGCATTGAACTAGGACAAGAAATGAAAAAAGACTATAATTTACTGTTTTGCGATTTTGGTTCTTACTTTACTTAAGAACTCAGCAGAAATACCAAGATAGGAAGCAATGTAATGCTGAGCAACACGCTGTGAAAGCGAAGGATAATGTTCAAGAAATTCTAAATATTTCTCAGTAGCCGTTTTAGAAATGGTATTGAATAAGCGGTCTTGAGTAACCGCAAGATTACGCTGCATCAATATTCGGAACGCTCTTTCAAACTTGGGCGCTTTGGCAAATAAAACTTCTTTTGTTTCAGGATTAAACATAAAGAACTCACAATCTTCTAATGTCTCTATAAACACGCGACTCGGCTTATCTTCATAAATACTAAACGAAATATCGCTTATCCAAGCATTTTCAATGGCAAATTGAAGAATCACTTCAAAACCAGTGGCATCAATATAATATTTCCTCACACAACCCTTGATAACAAAAGCTTCAAAGTTGCACATCTCACCTTCATGAAGCAACACCGTTTTTTTAGGGACTTTTTTATATTCTAATAAAGAACTAAAAATTTCCATTTCTTCTTGTTGAAAAGTTACGTACCGACTAATATTTCTATTGATTTGTGAATACAAAATGCTTCTGTTTTTAGAAAACTAAAGATAGAAAAAATTGCTAATTAATAACACCCCATAAATATATTAAATTAGCAACATTTCCTCAAAAAACAAAAACCATCGCAATTAAATTCCTATTTTTGCTTTGATAAATAAACAACATATCTTTTATGCTCATTATAGGAATTGCAGGAGGAACGGGAAGCGGTAAAACAACCGTAGTTCATCAGATTATGAATGAATTACCAGAAACAGAAGTAGGTATCATTTCGCAAGATTCCTATTACAAAGAAAACCACGGACTTTCATTTGACGAAAGAGCACTCATTAATTTTGACCATCCGCGGGCTATTGATTTTGAATTATTAGTCACCCATCTTAAAGAATTAAAAGCAGGAAATAATATCAATCAACCCGTTTATTCCTTTGTAACGCACAACAGAACTGACGATACCGTTTTTACACATCCCAGAAAAGTGATGATTGTGGAAGGTATTTTAATTTTGGCAAATCCAGAATTAAGAGATTTATTTGATGTAAAAATATATGTTCATGCTGATTCTGACGAACGATTAATCCGTCGTATGAGACGCGATATTGCAGAACGTGGTCGCGATATGCACGAAGTGATCAATCGATACCAAACAACATTAAAACCAATGCATGAGCAGTTTATAGAGCCTACAAAAGCATTTGCGGACATCATTATACCAAATGACAAATACAATACCGTAGCCATTGACGTAGTCCGGGCGGTAATAAATCAAAAAATACTATAATTTAGTTTAAATTAATTATTAGGAGCTATTTCCCGCTTTCCGTTACAATCTTTTTATTTTTGTCAAAAAAAAATAAAAAGGATTTTCACTATAATCGGGGCTAAAAAAACAAAAATGAAAAATCCATATAAAAACAAATCTTGGTTTAAATTTTTGAGTAACAAATACGTTTGGGTCTTGTTGTTTTTTGCTACTTGGATGATATTTCTGGATAACTACTCCTATTTCGACCACCGATTTTTGGACAAGCAAATTGAAGAACTGGAAGACAATAAAAAGTATTACCAAGACGAAATAAAAAAAGACCAAGAGAATATCAAAGAACTAAAGAATTCGGAACAAATAGAAAAATACGCCCGCGAAAAATACTATATGAAAAAAGATAGTGAAGATATTTATATCATTGAATTCGAAGGCGATACGATTGAAAAAAAATAAATAATTAAAGATTTTAATTATTCAAAACCATAAAATAATCAACAAACAAAATGGCTACAAACCTTTTCGATGATTTCAATCCCATTTCTTCCAAACAATGGAAACAAAAAATTCAATTTGAACTCAATGGAGCTGATTATAATGAAACCTTAGTTTGGAACTCCCCCGAAGACATTCAGGTAAAACCATTTTACCACAAAGATGAATTCAAGAAAGCTTTTCCAGTTATTACAAAAGCAACTCAATTTAAAATTTGTCAAAACATATTTGTCTATGATTTTGATAAATCAATCGAGAGAGCATTAGATTCTTTAAAACGTGGTGCAGACAGCCTTCGTTTTACAATAGAAAATGAATCGATTGACATCACAAAACTATTAGAGAAACTACCTTTAGAAAAAATTACTGTATACTTTTATTTGAATTTTATCTCAATCGATTTCGTTAAGAAAATTGATGCATTTGCCAAGAAAAACAATGTGCAAATTTTCTGTAATCTGGACCCAATTGGGCAATTAGCCAAAGATGGAAACTGGTTTGTAACCACAGAAAAAAGTAATTTTGAAACGCTAAATTTACTTTCGGCAGCAACGACATCTGTATCTTTAATAAGTATTAATACTGCTTTATATCAAAATGCAGGTGCCAACATGGTACAGCAAATTGCCTATAGTTTAGGACATGCCAATGAATATTTCAACCGAATTGAATCTATAAAACAACCAATCGTTTTCGAAGTTGCTGTTGGGACAAATTACTTTTTTGAAATAGCAAAACTGCGCGCTTTGCGATTACTTTTTAATTTAATTGCCAAAGAATACAATCACAACCTGAATTGTAACATCATCGTTTCGCCAACCAAACGAAACAAAACATTATACGATTATAATGTAAATATGTTGCGTACCACAACCGAATGTATGAGTGCAATTATTGGCGGAGCCGATGCCATTGCTAATTTACCTTACGATGCATTGTATCATAAAGACAATGAATTTGGAGACCGAATCGCGAGAAATCAATTGTTGATTCTCAAAAACGAAAGTTATTTTGACAAAGTCAATAATCCGGCTGACGGCAGTTATTATATAGAAAATCTTACCAATCAATTAGCTGAAAAAGCATTGGCTTTATTCAAGGATATGGAGTCTAATGGTAGTTTTCTGAAACAACTTAATGACGGAACCATTAAAAGAAAAATTCAGGAAAGCGCAGATACACAACAAGCTTTATTTGATAGCGGAAAAGAAATTTTATTAGGAACAAACAAGCATCCCAACAAACAGGATAAGATGAAACATGATTTAGAACTATTTCCTTTTGTAAAAGTCAAACCAAGAAAAACATTGATTACACCAATAATCGAAAAACGTCTGGCCGAAAAAATAGAGCAAGAGCGATTGGATCTTGAATAACATTCAACAATTTCGACTAATCAAAATTAAAAATTCATCCGCATTCGTGTAATTTGGTACTAAACAAATGAAAAGAAAAGATTTACAACATATAAAATTAGAAAGCACAACGTTGAAAGTGGAGAATGAAAATACTTTGGCTGAAGCATTTCTCACAGCCGAAGGAATTGAATTAAAACCAACGTATTCAGAACAAGATATCGAGCATCTTTCTCATCTTGATTTTGGAGCTGGTTTTGCACCGAATTTACGCGGACCATACGCTACGATGTACGTGCGCCGACCTTGGACAGTGCGTCAATATGCAGGATTTTCGACTGCAGAAGAGAGCAATGCTTTTTATAGAAGAAATCTTGCTGCAGGTCAAAAGGGACTTTCAATAGCTTTTGATTTACCTACACATCGAGGATATGATTCTGATCACGAACGCGTAGTAGGCGATGTTGGAAAAGCGGGAGTTGCAATTGATTCTGTGGAAGATATGAAAGTATTATTTGACCAAATTCCACTAGACGAAATGTCCGTTTCGATGACTATGAATGGTGCTGTTTTACCTATTATGGCTTTCTATATTGTAGCAGCTGAAGAACAAGGCGTAAAACCTGAATTCCTTTCAGGAACAATACAAAATGACATTCTGAAAGAGTTCATGGTGCGTAACACCTATATTTATCCGCCAACTCCTTCGATGAAAATCATTGCTGATATTTTTGAATTTACCAGCAAAAAAATGCCGAAATTCAACTCTATTTCTATTTCTGGATATCACATGCAAGAAGCAGGAGCTACTGCAGATATTGAATTGGCTTACACTCTAGCCGATGGATTGGAATACATCAGAACTGGATTGGCGACCGGAATGAAAATTGATGAATTTGCTCCACGTTTATCATTTTTTTGGGCGATTGGAATGAATCACTTCATGGAAATTGCCAAAATGCGCGCCGGAAGAATGATTTGGGCGAAATTGGTAAAGCAATTTGAACCAAAAGACGATAAATCATTAGCCTTACGAACGCATTGTCAAACTTCAGGTTGGAGTTTAACGGAACAGGATCCTTTCAACAATGTAGCTCGAACTTGTATTGAAGCTGCAGCCGCCGCTTTTGGAGGAACGCAATCTTTACATACCAATGCATTAGATGAAGCAATAGCTTTACCTACAGATTTCTCGGCAAGAATTGCCAGAAATACGCAACTTTATTTACAAGAAGAAACTAAAATTACTAAAACGGTCGATCCATGGGCCGGTAGTTATTACGTAGAAAGTTTAACGAATGAAATAGCCGAAAATGCATGGAAACTTATTGAAGAAGTAGAAGAACTGGGCGGAATGACCAAAGCTATTGAATCCGGAATTCCAAAACTTAGGATAGAGGAAGCGGCAGCCAGAAAGCAAGCCAGAATTGACAGCGGTCAGGATATTATTGTAGGCGTTAATCAATATCGATTAGAAAAAGAAGATCCTTTGCAGATTTTGGACGTGGATAATCAAATGGTTCGTAAGCAACAACTAGAACAATTAGACCGAATAAAAGCAACTCGAGATACTGAAAAAGTACAAAACTCTCTAAAAAAATTAATCCTTTGTGCTCAAACAGGAGAAGGCAATTTATTAGAAATTGCTGTTGAAGCCGCCAGAAACAGAACTACATTAGGAGAGATTAGCGATGCACTGGAAACAATTTTTGGAAGATACAAAGCACAAATTAAATCCTTTAGCGGTGTGTATAGTAAAGAAATAAAAGACGACAAAAGTTTTGAAAAAGCAAAACAACTAGCAGATGAATTTGCTAAAAAAGAAGGCCGCCGCCCTCGGATAATGATTGCCAAAATGGGACAAGACGGGCATGATCGCGGTGCAAAAGTGGTCGCAACGGGTTATGCTGATGTAGGTTTTGATGTTGATATTGGCCCACTTTTTCAAACACCAGCTGAAGCTGCTAAACAAGCTGTAGAAAATGATGTTCATATACTGGGTGTTTCTTCTCTTGCTGCTGGTCACAAAACGCTTGTACCACAAGTAATTTCTGAACTTAAAAAATATGGACGGGAAGATATTATGGTGGTCGTAGGCGGAGTAATTCCTGCACAAGATTACCAATTTTTGTTCGATGCTGGTGCAGTTGCCGTATTTGGACCTGGCACAAAAATTAGTGAAGCAGCTATTAAAATTTTAGAAATTTTAATAGAAAGTTTCGAGTAAGCAAATTCTAATTATAAAACATCAATCGAAAGGTTGGTGTTTTTTTTTGCTTTTTTAAATCCAAATTACAAGTACCTATTCCTACTAAAAAAAATCTTTTTAAAGTGATTTTTTTAACACAGCATACAGAAAAAATTAACTTAAAAGACTTCATAAATATGTTAAATTTACTAAAAATAATACAACATATAAAGCACCCCTCAAAACAATAACAATACTTAATATATTGATAAATAGCTAATTAAAAATCAAAAAGCTACAATAATACAATAAGAATCAGATTTTTATAGTTCATTAAAATTTAACTTATTTAATATTAATTTAAAACCAAATATCATGAAATCATTAATTATTATTTTGTTGTTTTTAGGTTTATGTCTACCATCTTATTCACAAGATCAGAAAAAAGATGCTGAGCAAGGAAAGATAAAAGTTATAGAATTACCGCCGGTTGTAATTAAAAGAGTAGGAAAAGATTTCTCCGTGTATCTTCCTGACAATAATCCCGATCAAAGCGTTAGAACAATCGAAGAAAAATTCATTGCCTATGACTTAGGAAAAGACTATGAAGGATCTGAAGAATATCTTTTGGTTATGAGTACCAAAAAAGGAACTTTGACTGCAACCTATAATGACAAAGGCAAATTAGTACGTGTAGTTGAAGAATACAAAAACATAAAACTTCCTAGTGAAGTAATCTATTCTGTTTACAGAACCTACCCTGGATGGTCCATTGTAAACGATCAATTTCTTTATACACAAAAGGAAGGAGATGTTGTTAAAAAACAATATAACATCAAAATTAAAAAAGACAAAGAAATCGTGAAATTAATCGTTCGTCCCGATGGAGAAATTACAAAAATAAAATAATCTCGTTTAGAACATAACCGAAGCGGCTGCCAAAATATTTTTGGCAGCCGCTTTATTTTAATTCCGAAAAATTTATATGTTCTTTATATTAGCATTACTATCTGCAACAATAAACGAAGTATCATACCCTCCAAAAGCTTTCATGTAGCTTCGTATTGAAGTACCGTATGCATCCCGAAAATATCTTTTACCTTTATTTCTCAAGTATTTTTTTACAGAGCCTGCACCTCCAAGATGCGCAGCAGCTAATATTCCGGATTCCGTTATTTGAATTCCGTTCATTATTGTGCCCTCATATTTTTCGATTTCTCTTTTTAATTCCCATTTATTTTTTGCCAAAAGAGCTATAAAAGCTTTTTCTTGCATTTCAGGACTATTCAAAAAAGCAGAACGATTGTGGATACCAATTGTCTTTAGTGTTTCAATACCAAACTGGTATTTACCTAAATATCCGAGCGAATTAATTTTTTTGTATTTACTTTCAGATTCTCTGTATCCGATTGCTTCTTTGAATCCAATAAAGAAATTTCCAGTAAAAGGGATATTCGAATTGGTGTAATCTTCTTGTTTTTCTGATGGAAATAAGTAGTGTGATCCATCTTCTTCGTGAACTAGAAACCAAGTGTTGGTGTCTAAATTAAAGGGCTTAAAACCCGAGCTTAAAAAGGCAATAATAATTGTCAAACCTGTATAAAAATACCATTTCTTTATCATAAATTGTTTTTCTTCAAAACGCTGTCCCGTTAAGAAATTTCTACGTGCAAATATACGTAAAAAATAATTATACTGATAATCAACAAGTTAAAGTTTACTAAAAATAGATAAAGTGTAATTTAACATCGTTGAAGTGCGCCATTTCAATCGTTGGAGCCGGTATTTTAACTGTATTTAAAACTGAAAAAAGTGTCTTTAAAAAGTGTGATTTGGTATTAATCTTAGTCAAATCGACGTCAAAACTGAGGTAAAACTGTCGCAATCTTTGCGGATTTTGGGTCAAAAAAAGCCCATTATTTTCTCTATTTCCGGTAATCATTCCTTCGGCTCCATAACCCAATGCAAGGTTCAACCATTTTGGTATTTTAGAGCCTTTGGAAAAAGAATATAAATTGACCGAAAGCCAATAAGTTTGCCCGTTATAATCTTTTAGAATTTGTTCCGTAAATGAACTCCCTAAAACCTCTGGTCTTTGAGTTGCATATTGTGTGGTATGGAAAGAAAATTTGGGAGTTATACGTTGTTCTTTCCAAATTAATTCTTGTGAAACATATAAAGCCGTTCCAGAAGCATTTGCGATTATGTCCCCTGATGAAGCACCCCATTCAGATGAATATCCATCCATAACCTCAACAGCCGTCAAAAAAGCAAATCCTAAACCTGAACCATAAATTAATTGGTTCTTTTTACTGGCACCACTCCATTGCAACATTTCGGCACCAAACCTGCCTAAATGATACGAAGAAAAAGAATGCCCCAGTTTATCCATTTGAAGCCATTCGGAATTATCATTTATAAAATGAAAATCAGACTTAGGATAATCAGCATACCAAAGCTGGTTTAATCCAACCAAAATTCCTGAAGCTAATGCCGCTTCAGAAATTACAACCGTATTTTGTCTTTTTTTATTTATAGAATCTAATGGTGAAAGGAAAGTATCAACCATATTTTGTGAAAAACAAGTTTGATATCCATTCAAAAACAAGCATAAAAAAAGCAGTTTTTTTAATTCTAAAACTATCTTTTTACACCTTGACTGTTTATCCAATCTGAATATTTTTTGGCGTTTTTATTGTGTTCTTCTAAAGTTGCGGCAAATTCATGGTATCCAAAACGTTCCACACTCGCACAGAAATAGATAAAGTTATTTTTCTCCGGATTTAAAACGGCTTCCAATGCAGTAATATCAGGCATCGCGATAGGTCCTGGAGGAAGACCAATATTTACATACGTATTGTAAGGAGAACTCATTGTTAAGTCATTATAAAAAACTCTTTTGATAACCTGATCAAAATCATTTGACTTCTTTTTTATTGCATAAATAACTGTTGGATCTGCCTGAAGTGGCATTTGTGCTCTTAAGCGATTTAAATAAACTCCCGCAATTCTTGGTCTTTCGTCTTTTTTCACAGATTCTTTGTGAACTATAGAAGCCAGAATAGTCGCTTCAATTGGAGTTAATCCTTGTTTTGCAGCTTTGGCTACACGTTCTTTATTCCAAAAGTTTTTATACTCTTTAATCATTTTATCTCGGAACTTTTCAGCTGAAGTATTCCAATACGTTTCATACGTATTAGGAATAAACATCGCTAAAATATTTTCTTCAGTAAAGCCATTATCTTTCAAAAAAACAGAATCTTTAAATGTAGTCAGCAAAGACAAACTGTCAGCTTCAATTTGAGAACCCACACGACCAGCTAAATTTTCTATCCGTTCCTGATTATTGAAAGCTAAATTTACCGGTACATTTAATCGTAATGTTTTTACTAATTCATAACTATTCATTCCTTTGGTGAATAAAAAGCGACCTGGTTTTACATTATCCGGATAATCTCTTTTACTGGCAACCATTTCAAAACGGCCCATATTTTCAATGTAAGGAGCAATTATTTTTTCGACATCTTCGTATTTAGAATCTGTTGGAATGTACACGTAGAGTTCTTTTTCTGCAAACTTTGTATTTGCTGAAAAAATTTGGTTCATCAAAACAATTCCATAACCTATTAATACTGATATTAGTACAACAGCGATAATTGTTATAATTTTCTTTAAGTTCAAAATAATTATTTTTTAAAATTGTTACACCAGTTCGCTGGCGCCCGTGTGATTAATTAACTGAAAAATCGCTTCGTCTTTATAAATGCCGTTCACTAAATTCCAATCTTTTTTCACTCCTATCTTTTCGAAACCAAATTTAGTAAAAAGAGCATTACTTGCTACATTTTCTGTCCCAATATTTGCATATAATTGATGGAGATTGAGATGATGAAAAGCATACCGAATTAATAGCCCTAATGCTTCTGAACCAATATTCTGTTTGCGGTTTTCACTGCCTTGAATTACAATTCCAACTCCTGCCCTATTATTCTTTGGATCAAAATCAAATAAATCGATTAATCCAAAAGCCGGAAAATCCTGATCCTGACAGATGGCTAATCGCAATTGCTTTGCTTCATAAATATCCTGATGTGCATTTTCCAAATATTGCTTTACCAAAAACCGACTGTAAGGCGTATGCGTATTACTCACTTCCCAAATACTTTGGTCGTTTTCAATAGCATAAACAAACTCCAAATCATTGGGTTCAAGTGCACGAATATAGATGTTTTCACCTTTTAATGTTATCATTTAGATTTGGTTTCTTGGTTTCGGTTTTTAGCTAAATCTCAATCGTTCCTTTAAACACAAATTCTGCTGGTCCTTTCAAGAAAACATTGGTAAAATGTCCTTCGTTTTTATCAAAAGAAACCACTAATTTCCCTCCTTCTACATTCAAATCTATCGAGTTCGCTTTTGTTTCACCCAATGCATTCATTGCGATTGCTACTGCAGTTGCTCCAGTTCCACAAGCCAAGGTTTCATCTTCAACTCCTCTTTCGTAAGTACGAAGAGAAAAGGTAGAATCATCTACTTTTTTTACAAAATTGATATTACTTCCCTGTTTTCCATACAATTCACCGTATCGAATGCTCGCTCCATTTTCTTTGACATTATAATGTTCTAAATCTTCCACTAATTGAATGTGATGTGGAGAACCCGTATTCATAAACACATATTCTGGAGTGATTTTCACCTCGTCTACATCTATCATTTGTAATGAAACTATTCCATTGTCAGCAACTGAAGCATGATGCAAACCATCTGTCGCTATAAAAGTAGTATTATCTTCAATAACCTTTAGTTTTTTGGCGAAAGCCACTAAACATCTTCCGCCGTTACCGCACATGGAACTTTGATTTCCATCTGAGTTGTAATAGACCATTTTGAAATCGGTTTCAGGGTCGTTTTCTAATAAAATAAGACCGTCTGCACCTATACCAAAACGCCTGTCACATAAGCGAGCTATCAATTGAATATTATCTTTTGGAAAAAATCCCTGACGGTTATCAATCATCACAAAATCATTTCCTGTTCCTTGGTATTTATAAAATTCTATTTGCATTTTTCTTTGGATTAACAGACACAAAAGTACGAACTATTAATGAAATGTTAATCATTGTTAAAGAGCGTTAAACTGTTTTTTAGAAAAATAATTTAACGTTATTTTTACTCTAAAATAATTAAAAAATGAATTCTAATATGAAACGATTTTCAACATTGTTCTTAACATCATTGCTGAGTGGAGCCGTAACATTAGGGGCTTACAAATTATTATTTGACAATGATGGCTATTTCTCAAATAGCAAAAAATCCATTACAACCATCGCTTCTGATTCGTATGGAAAACAAGTAGGTTTATCAGCTGAAAATGTTGATTTCACTGAAGCTGCCGACAAGACCATTCATACGGTAGTTCACGTAAAAAATGTTTCTCGCAAAACGGTTATTAATCCAATGCTTGAATATTTTTATGGCTACGGCGGACAGCAGCAACAAGAACAAGTGGGAACGGGTTCCGGAGTAATTATTTCTGAAGATGGTTATATCGTGACAAACAATCATGTGGTAAAAGATGCTTCGGAAATTGAAATCACTTTGAATAACAAAAAATCGTACAAAGCAAAACTCATTGGAACCGATTCTAAAATGGACATTGCTTTATTAAAAATTGATACTGACGAAAAGTTACCGTATACTGTATTCGCTAATTCTGATTCAGTAAAAATTGGCGAATGGGTTTTGGCAGTAGGAAATCCGTATAACTTAACTTCTACAGTAACTGCAGGGATTGTTTCGGCAAAAGCAAGAGATTTGGGCACTAGCGGTATTCAATCTTTCATACAAACGGATGCTGCGGTAAATCCTGGAAATAGTGGCGGCGCATTAGTAAACACCCGTGGGGAATTAATTGGTATTAATACGATGATTTCCTCCCCAACAGGAAGTTATACTGGTTATTCCTTTGCAATTCCTTCTAATATTGCCCGAAAAATAATAGAAGACCTTATGGAATTTGGTAATGTACAAAGAGGGATTTTGGGTGTTGAAGGAGGCGAATTGAATGATATTGCTTCCAAAGAATTAAAAATTTCACAAACACAAGGATTTTATATCAATAAAGTAACTAAAAATTCCGGTGCCGAAAAATCCGGACTTACAAAAGGGGATATTATTGTAAAACTAGATGATCAAAATGTGGCTACTTATGCCGATCTTTCTGGATACATTAATACTAAAAGACCTAATGATAAAGTTCAGGTAACGATTATCAGAGATGGAAAAAATAGAATAGTTCCAGTAATTTTGAGTAAAAATGAATTTTTCACTACCGAATTCAAAGGATTAGAATTAGAAAATATAGATGCTGCAGATAAAAAGAAATTTCATCTGGACTATGGTGTAAGAATCCGATCCATCACTAATGAAAATTTGAAGCAATATGAAGCAGAACTCAAAGGAAATATTGTTTTAAGCATTGACAATATAAAAGCGACTGATATTGAAACGGTATCGAAGCTTTTGAACAAAAAAGAGGAGAGTCAAAGTATCCGAATTGAAATGATGAATAAAAACGGAGAAACCATTCGAATCATCATCTAATACTAATAATCCCAAAAATGTAAGCCATCTTGAAAAACCAAGGTGGCTTTTTTATTTTAAAAATAAATCATAAAACAGCTTACGAAATCGATTGAAATAGGTACTTTTGCGCCAAATTTAAAAAATCATTAATTTATTTTACAAATTTTCACATGAGTATTACTTACGAAAAAGAAGTTTCATTTCAAGCAGACAGACGCCGTGCAGGAGTAGAATTGATTAAAATCATCAGTGATTTATGGTATGACAAATCAATTGAAATGGTTTTATTCAGGAATCAATTAATTGACAGAAACGTAAGCGAAATCATCAACTTGCATGATTATGCAGGTGAATTTGTGGGAAAACCCATTTCGGTATTTGATTCAGTAGAAATAGCCAGAGCTGTTTTAGAATTGGATTTACCGGCTTCAAAACTGGATATTGGAAAACTTACTTATGAATATCGTTTAGAAGACGAAAAATACCCTGATACCAGACATTTTATATTAGACAAATTAAAAGGCGCCAGAAATTCAGAGGAAATTCAACCTAAAGATGTAGTGTTGTATGGTTTTGGCAGAATTGGAAGATTGCTGGCTCGTGAGTTACTTTCAAAAACAGGAAAAGGAAATCAGTTGCGATTGAGAGCCATTGTAACCCGTGATAAAAACGACGCCACTTCACTGGAAAAAAGAGCCTCCTTATTGCGTTATGATTCTATTCATGGCGATTTTCAAGGATCGGTTGTTGCTGACACAAAAAACAATGCTTTGATAATTAACGGCACAACAGTTCACATTATCACAGCAAATGCACCCGAAGAAATTGATTATACCCTTTATGGCATCGACAATGCTTTAGTCATTGATAATACAGGAGCTTTCACAAATCACGAAGCTTTAAGCAGGCATTTAATTTCAAAAGGGGTAGATAAAGTTTTGCTTACTGCTCCTGGAAAAGGAGTTCCGAATATTGTTCATGGCGTAAATCAAAACGAATACAATCCAGATGAAATAAACATTTTTTCGGCTGCATCCTGTACAACAAATGCGATTACTCCAATCTTGAAAGCTGTCGAAGATACTTTAGGCGTTGTAAAAGGACATTTAGAAACAATTCACGCTTATACTAACGACCAGAATCTAGTTGATAATATGCATAAAAAATACCGTCGCGGAAGAGCAGCAGCTTTAAACATGGTAATTACGGAAACTGGTGCAGGCAGTGCTGTAGCAAAAGCGTTACCGTCACTTGAAGGAAAACTGACTTCTAATGCCATCAGAGTACCAGTTCCTAATGGTTCATTAGTAGTTCTAAATCTAGAGGTTTCCAGAGCCACTTCAATTCAGGAAATCAATGCCATCATGAAAAAATATGCTTTAGAAGGCGAATTGGTAGAGCAAATCAAATACTCCTTGAACAACGAATTAGTTTCATCGGATATTGTAGGGACTTCGGCACCATCAATATATGACAGTAATGCAACGATAGTTTCTAACGACGGAAAAAATATTGTACTCTACATTTGGTACGACAACGAATACGGATACAGCCACCAGGTAATCCGATTAGCAAAATACATTGCCAAAGTAAGACGTTTTACGTATTACTAGCCTTTCAATTACAGGTTGCGTGTTGCCTTTTTTAGTTTTTAGTTTTTAGTTTTTAGTTTTAGATAATAGCAACCCAACCTGAATTAAATAGAAAATCCGTCCCAATAAATCGGGATGGATTTTTTTGTTTTAAACTGAATTATCTTTGTTCCATTTTTTTAGTAGAACAACCCTATAATTTAAATCGGCAAAACAGTGGTACTCTTCACTTCCGAAATAATAAAAAAGCTATTAATCAAAGAAACCTCGGACAGAACCGACAATTTTTTCTGATGAAAATGATGGTAACTTTCCATATCCGGTAATACAATTTTCAACATATAATCAAAACTTCCGGAGACAAAATTACATTCGACGACTTCGGGTAAATTCAGTATTGCTTGATTGAATCCTTCTGAAATATCATAGGTTTGTTTGACAAGAGTCACCTGACAATATACCGTCAGATTTTTACCTAATTTCTTTTTATTCAAAATCGAAACATACTTCTCAATAATACCTTCTTTTTCCAAACGTTTTACCCTGTCATGAACCGGTGTCAGCGAAAGGTTGATTTGATTGGCAATATCTTTCAGTGTCAAATGCGCATCTTCCTGAAGAAGACGTAAGATTTTTTTGTCGGTTTCGTCCAGTATCATAATTAGTTGATTCTTTTTTTAGATTCAAAAGCAGTTTATTTTTCTTTTTAGAAATATAAAAAAACTTATATTCAGAAATATTTTATGCTAAATTACTAAATAAAAATAATATTTTCTTAATTTAAGACCATATAGCAATAATATTTTCTTTATCTATAAATTTGTAATGCAATTAAATTCAAACATTTAAATACATCACTATGATAATCGGAATTCCCAAAGAAATCAAAAATAACGAAAACCGTGTAGCGCTTACTCCTGCAGGTGTTGCCGAATTCAAAAAACAAGGCCATATTGTTTATGTACAAGCAAGTGCCGGTGAAAATAGTGGTTTTAGCGACAAAGCATATGCTGAGGCTGGAGCAGAATTATTGCCAACAATTGAAGACATATATAGCATTGCTGAAATGATAATCAAAGTAAAAGAGCCTATCGCTTCTGAATATCCTTTGATCAAAAAAGACCAATTATTATTTACCTATTTTCATTTCGCCTCATCTGAACCATTGACGCATGCTATGATTGAGCGTGGCGCAGTATGTTTAGCCTATGAAACTGTTGAAAAAGCAGACCGTAGTTTGCCTTTATTGGTACCCATGTCAGAAGTGGCAGGCCGTATGTCAATTCAGGAAGGTGCTAAATATTTAGAGAAACCATTGAAAGGAAAAGGAATCCTTTTAGGTGGCGTTCCGGGAGTTCCTCCTGCTAAAGTATTAGTATTAGGTGGTGGAATCGTAGGAACACAAGCAGCAAAAATGGCCGCTGGTTTTGGTGCTCAAGTAACCATTATGGATGTAAGCTTAGCGCGTTTGCGTTATTTATCTGATGTGATGCCAGCTAATGTGATCACAATTATCTCAAACCATTACAATATCCGTGAAGCAATTGCTACTGCTGATTTAGTTATCGGAGCTGTTTTAATCCCAGGAGCCAAAGCACCGCATTTAATCACCCGTGATATGTTGAAACTAATGAGCCCGGGAACGGTAGTAGTTGACGTAGCGGTTGATCAAGGAGGATGTATCGAAACTTGCACGCCTACAACACACGAAAACCCAACTTTCATCATAGACGATATCGTACATTACTGCGTGGCTAATATGCCTGGGGCAGTTCCTTATACTTCAACATTGGCACTTACTAATGCTACTTTACCTTACGCGTTGCAATTAGCAAACAAAGGATGGCAAAAAGCATGTGCCGAAAATGAAGAATTGAAAAAAGGATTGAACATAGCTAACGGAAAAATCCTTTACAAAGGAGTTGCCGAAGCTTGGAATCTCCCTTTTCATGAAGAGTTAGTGTTAGAAAACGCAGTTGACTAACATTAAGCAAGTGCTTACTACACTAGAAAAACCCGTCTTGGTCTCAAGGCGGGTTTTCTGTTTTTATAGTATAAATTAACGTATTTTGTGGGCGTTACCCTCCACAAAAACTTGGGGTATTCGCAGTATTTTTTTTTCACTGTTATCTCTCACACAAATAAGAAATCAAGTTATGGATTGCAGTGTCTGCCAATTAATAGCATAGAGAATAGGACATCTTCAATTTTTTGTTTGAAAACTACTCTTTCATTTTTGTCAAATAATACACCGGGATACCCAGCAACATTATAAAAACACCCCAACCGCAAGTACTTGTTTTCGTTACTAGTAATGTAACCGAAATTATAGATGAAACTACAATAAAAAACATAGGTAAAAATGGATAACCAAAAGCCTTATACGGTCTCTCTACATTCGGCATTTTTTTACGCAGAATAAAAATTCCGTAAATGGTAAGTATGTAAAAAATCAAAACAATAATAACCACAAAATCTAATAACGCTCCATATTTACCAGTTAAACACAAAACCGAAGCCCAGATGCACTGTGCCCATAAAGCCCATTCCGGAACACTTGCATGATTAAGATTTGCCGCTTTTTTAAAAAACACACCATCTTTTGCCATTGTATAATACACTCTTGCTCCAGCCATAATCAAGCCGTTGTTACAGGCAAAAGTCGAAATCATAATCATCACTGCAATGATTAAAGTACCCATACCACCAAAAATCACTTGCGATGCCACAACAGCAACCCTGTCTGATTTTGCAGTTGCAATATCTTGCAAAGGAAGAACAGCCACATACATTACATTAGCCATCGTGTAAATAAACCCAACGATTAACGTCCCCAGAAAAAGGCTCAAACCCACATTGCGCTTTGGATTTTTAATTTCCTCTGCGATAAAAGTAACCCCTTCCCAAGCCACACTTGAAAATTGAGAACCCACAAAAGCGGCCACAAATCCAGATAACAATGCCGTACCACTTATAGGAAGCCAAGATCCACTGGCAACATCAAGTGCTTTAGAATCCCAGGCATTAGTCCAGTTAGCATCCCAAACCTCAGCTTTGGCACCCAGAATAAAACCAAAAATAATCAATCCCAGTAATGACGAAATTTTGATAACTGTCAAAACAGTCTGTAAAATTTTACTATTTTTCACCCCGCGACTATTGATATAAGTAAGCAAAATAATCGTAATAATAGAAACAATTTGTGCCGCATTGAGCTTAAAATAACCCATTTCAAAAAGAATATTTTCATCGCTCAAAGGGGCATAAATGTAGGCGGCGAATTTTGAAAAAGCCACACCCACCGCAGCAATAGTCCCCGTTTGTATGACAGCAAAGAAGCTCCAACCATATAAAAATCCTATCAATTTTCCGTAAGCTTCTTTGATATAAACATATTGTCCTCCTGCTTTGGGAAACATCGCACTCAACTCACCGTAACTAACCGCTGCAGTAATAGTCAGCATAGCAGTAAGCACCCATATAGCGATAAGCCAACCTGCTGAACCCACCTGGCGCACCATATCTGAGCTTACAATAAATATCCCGGAACCTATCATGGAACCCACCACAAGCATGGTCCCGTCTAGTAATCCTAATTCTCTTTTAAAATCGTCTGGTTTTTGGTCTTCCATATTTTTTGGTTTTGGAGTTTTGATTATTGTTGGCTAAAGATATACTTTTTTTGGAAATTTAAGAAAATGGAAGAAATAGATGATCGATAATAAATTCTGTGAATAAACATGACTTTAAGGATTAACATAAACTTATTTCAAGTCGCTATCCTTTTTTCTTTTAAAATAAAACGGATGCTTACGGTTTCCCGTAAAAGAATGGAAAAACAACAAACTACTTTTGAGAACTCAATAATTGCAATAATAACCATTAAATAAAAAATGAAAACAAAATTATTTTCAACAATAGCATTTTTATTATTCTTCAATCAATGTTTTTCGCAATCTGACGAAGAATTTTCATATGCAGCTTCAGGAACTGATGGTGCTGATTATTTTGTATTAATTGAAAAGGTCACTGATAGCTCAAAAGAGGTTTGGGTAAAAAAAACCAACCCAACAAAAACGGTTAAAACAAAAAAAGGGAAATATATTAAAACTGGTGGTGGTCATTCTATGACATTTTTTATAATAAACTGTTCCGAAAAAAAATATGATATTAAAGAACGAATTGTATATGATCGTTATGGTAAAGTAACTAGTAATGATGACTTTCCAGTATATGAAAACAGAATAGTTCCAGGTTCCGTTATGTCAGGTATTTACAATTTTGTTTGTAATAACGAGGAATAAATATAAACCCAAAAATCATGAATAGTAAAAACTTAATTAAATCCATTTTTTTTATATTATTTTCCTTAATTATATTTTCTTGTTCCAATAAAAAAAAAAGTAATAAAAGTACTGAAACATCAAATATTAATACCGAAACACAAAGCACACAAAGCTTTTCTACAACTGAGGAAAATTACCATACTGATTCGGATTACAAATATGAACATAGAACAGGAACTTCTGGAGATTATGAATACAACTACAATGTAAATGGATCAGACGATGATGGAAATTCAATCAATGGAAATGTTGATATGAATGGAAAATATGGCAGCGGAACAATTAAAGACGAAGAAGGAAACGAAAAAAATGTTGATGTAGAATGGAATGGTTATGGAAGAATGGAAGCTACCGATGAAGATGGAAACACGTATGAATTAGAAACAGATTGATAAAAATATCTTGGATATGATTATCCTAAAAAACTCTGGGTAAGGCTGTGCCCTGTATTTTTATTTCTTAAAGAAAGAAAATAAAGGATGCCGCTACCATCACTCACGCGCACTGCAATAACGACAGCATTTATCCATTTCAATAAAATTTGTAAGAAAAATAATATATTTGAATTTAAATAATGCGAAACAAACCTTCGCCAATCTACCTGTAATTGGGTGTATATACGAATGTTTGTTTCAGTATATGAAAGTTACCTGATATCTAAAAAAATTGAAATTAAAAGAACAAATGGAAGAAAAAATAACGAGCAAAAAAAATAAAATTGTTATTGTTGTTCTCTACATTTTCCCTACTATAATATTCTGTATTTTTGGAATACCGAAAATTATGGAAACATATAATGAATCCCAAAATGAGCTGAATAGGGATGTAACAAATATTATCCTACCAATTTTATTTTTTGTTGGAGTAATTTATATAATCACAAAATTTTTAGATAAATTTCCTGTTTTTATAATAACCAAAAATGGTATTGAAGTTCGATTTTTCTTTAAAACTAAAAAATATAATTGGAACGAAATTGAGGATATTGAAATTATAGGTAAAAAGCAATTCGGTAATTTTTTTGCTACACCAACTGAAGCAACAACTTTTAATTTTAAAAATAAGGAAGAAAAAATATTTTGGGCAGAAAGCTACACAAACTCATCAGAAATTAGACAAGTTTTAGAAAGAGCAAATAAAATTTTATTAGATAGTTCGAAATCTTTTAATTCATTAAATTTTGAAACCGTAACTTCACTAAGAACAACAGAAGTAATAGATATAGAAAATCAAAAAATATTTAACGATAATCATGTTCTCTCAGCAAACGGAATATTATTTTATGCCTTTTTAATTTTTACACTATTTATTATTTTCCAAAATCCATCTGAAATATTTGAAAAATATGACAAACTTTTACTTATCAATTTTTTTAGTTTAATCCTCTGTTTTGCTTTTAGTTCTTCAATGAATTATTTTATTTTCACAGAAAAACATTTAATTATAAAAAATAGCATTTGGTTCTGGAAAAAGAAAATTTACGATTTAGAAAACATAAAAGAAATAGTTATCGATATGCCATTCCGTTCACCAATTTGTTTGAGAGTCATTACTAAAAATTTTAATTCAAATACATATCTAGCAAGTAGTTTAGGAAATTCAACTTGGAGAAATTTAAAAAAGTACATAATTGAACGAAAAATACCGCTGAGAGATGAAATATTAATCTAAACATAAACGGCAAACAGCTAAAGTTGCGTGCGCAGCACAAACAATGAAACTCGTTTGAATGTAACCCGCTATGATTATCAAGATTTGATTACGCAAATAAGTTAACACAAAATCCTAAGAAAAAATCCTAAATTATACTTTACTATTTATACACCATTTAAATTTAACTTTTTAGTTTGGTTTTATTCCGAACTTTTTTTTACATTTGTATACGCTTATGAGATTAATCGGAAAAAACAGATTAACAAAACTAAAAGTAAAGAATCTTGGAAACAAACCTTTATGTACAGCAATTGATATATTAATTTCGGATATTGAAAATAACAATTGGAAGAATGAGACTGAACTGAAGACCATTAGAAACGATGCTGATTGTGTTCATAAAGATGGCTTTTACTTTTTTGATATCGCAATACATCGAACAATGATTTTATTGGAGTTTGACGAAGACGGAGAAGCAACAATTATATGGACGGGTGACCACCAAGATTATGAAAGAACATTTAAAAACAATAAAAAGACTATTGAAAAATGGTTGAAATCACGTAATCACGTATAGCCATGAAAACACATTTTGACATTGAAGAATTTGTTCTTAAAGGTAAAATAGAAAATGAATTAGATTTTGAAAGAGCATTAATCGCTGATAGAAAATTACGTATTCTGTCCAAAGAATCCGTTCATTTTAAAACTTTAAGAAAAAAGTTAAGAGACATTATTGAAATATACGAAACCAATAATTGGTCTGATGAAAATGCAATAGATAAAAATAAAATTAAAGAAAGTGATATTGCAGAACTAATTGCCGAAAAAGAAAGAGAATTCATAGAAAACAGGAAGACTACAATCAAAAATAAACTAAAAAATCTTAATCTTAATCAACAAGAATTAGGATCTATTCTAGGACATAAAAGTAAAACTCACATGTCAGAATTAATGAATGGAATTAGCCCTTTTTCTTTAAAAGACTTAATTCTGATTAATCGATTATTAAAAATTGACATTAGTGAATTAATCCCCGTTTTCTTACCTAAAAGCGAACAAATTAGAGTGAAAAACGCAATTTTAAAATTGAATAAACCAAAAATAAAATTGACAACTGACGATTTAATTTTCGCATAAAACAGTATCCGACCATGAAGATATACTTCCTTATTCGATAGCCCGAAAATCTTTTCCGTGCCCACAATGAAGAAACGCAAAACATAAAAAAAGCTACAATGAAGTAGCTTTTTTTATTTATTGAAAGTAAAAAACAGTATTTCTTACTTAGTTTTCATTGGTGGCAAGTCAAAAGCTGCTGCTTCATGTTCAAAATTGTTGCGGTGGGAACCATCACAAAAAGGTTTGTTTGCTGATAATCCGCATCGACAAAGACCCAATGCCGTTCTACCTTCCAGTCCATAAACATTTCCTTCGCTGTCTGTTATTTCAAAATCACCTTCAATTTTTATAGATCCATTGCGATTGATTGTTAGTTTAGTCTTACTCATAATGCTGTTTAATTTTTTTAGAGTTCAAAGATTGCAAAATATATTAGTACGAATTAGCCTTACTGTTCTTTTTTATGACACAGAATCCTAATTTACATTTATTCTATATTAGTAAAAGTAAATTAGGAAACAATAATAGCCCTATTATTTTTTAATTTTAGCAGGAATAATTTATTGCGTACTTTAGCTACTGCACAAAGTCTAAAAGCTTATCTAACAAAAAACCAAAATTAAATAACCAATGAAAAAAATAACATTCTTACTGCTTGCTTTTCTATTTACCGGATCAATCTGGGCGCAGGATTCCTTTACTTTAAAAATGGACCATGCCGCACTTTCAGTAAAAGACTTGGAACGCTCTGTAGATTTCTATACTAACGTTTTGAAACTTCAAGAAATCACTAATCTTACTAGAAAAGAAGGTATTCGTTGGATTTCTTTAGGAGATGGAAAAGAGCTCCATCTGGTTTCTACTATCAAAGAACCTGTAACAATAAACAAAGCAGTACACCTTGCCTTTAAAACAGCAAACTTTGATGCGTTAGTAAAAGTCTTGGATAATCACAATATCACATATTCTGACTGGCCCGGAGAGCTTCATAAAATCATGGTTCGCGCAGATGGAATCAAACAAGTTTATTTTCAGGATCCTGATGGTTATTGGATTGAAGTAAATAGTGTGAAACAGGAATAAACAGTAAAACCTCCCTTTATCCGTAGTTGTAAATATAGCCAAGAGAAACTTAAAAATGACTTCTTCATTACCATTTTTGCAAAAGCAACACAGCCTTTAATCTCATGTGTGAAAGATGATACTTTTCTTTTAAATTGTATAATGTTTTCCTCGCGTATGTTACGCATCTTTATACCATAGATCTCAGTTTTCTTTTTGTATAAATAATACTATCAGGAAAGTGATGAAGCAAATAACAAGGGTAATAAGAAACAAAAAACTCCTCAGTTACCTGAAGAGTTCCCATTATATAAGAAGTAATATTTTTTCTAAAGTTTGATTATTGTAGAACGCGATTGATTTGAGTTAATTTTTTTTCATAATATTTCTCTTTAACAGATGAAATTACTACACCTCCACCTACTGAGGCGTGAATAAATTTTATGTCTCCATCGCAAACCTCAACTACCATCCCAACATGATTGATACGGCTTCTACCATTAGTTTTGAAGAAAATTAGATCCCCTTTTTGAGCATCTTCAGTATTAACTACTACTCCCAAACGAGATTGCTCCAAGGAAGTTCTGGGTAATTTAATATCGAAAGCTCCAAAGGTAGTACACATTAAACCAGAACAGTCAAAACCTGATTTTGAAGTCCCTCCAGATTGGTACCGTGTTCCAATATTAGCCGATGCTGTTTCAATTAATTCATCTAAAAAATTAGGATTAGATAGTGGTTTTATGAAACTTTTAAATTCTCCGTTATTTTCATCAATTGATTGATTTTCCTCATCAATTTCTTGAGGTTTTTTGAATTCTTTTTTCTTTTTTTCTGGGTTTGAAACCACACCATTTTCATTAGAAGAATTAGCCGCATGAATCGTTAATTTATAGCCAACTGGAAAATTGTTTTTAATCTCGGGATTTTGCTTTTCTAGTTCTTTAACAGTAATACCATATTGTTTAGCAATACCGTATTTAGTTTCTTTTGGCATTACTTCCCGTTTAATATTTTCAGATGTAGCACTAGAAGTTTCGATTTGTTGTGGTACAACAGCTAATTCTGTTTTTGGCAATTCTTTTATTGGCTGCGGAATAACTTTGGCCTCTTCTTGAACCAGTACTTTCTCTTCTTGAGGTACAACTGCTATTTCAGTTTTTACAATTGCGTTTGCTGGAACATTAATTTTTTGCCCAACTCGCAGCGATTTAACTCCTATTGTTGGATTTACTTTATCTAATTCCTTGATGGTGATTCCGTATTTTCTTGCTATAGAATATTTAGATTCTTTTGGCAGTACTTCAATTGATGTAACTTCGGTAATGGGATTTTCAGTTTCAGTAATCTGAGTTTCTATCGGTACTGCTGTTTTTGGGGAAGATTTTTTTGTTTGAGTAACAACTGCGATTTCAGATGAAGTGGCGTTGCCTGGAATTTCAAGTTTTTGACCTATTTTTAATCCTGAAGTTTCTATTGAAGGATTGGCTTCGTTTAGTTCTTTTACAGTAACTCCATATTGTTTTGCGATTCCGTAAAGTGTTTCTTTGGCAAGTACTTCGTGTTCTTTTTCTTGGTAGTTTTTTGCAATCTTAGATTTTGTATCCGTATTCTTAGGAGCAATAGTAGGAATTAATAATACTGAATTTAGTTTTAATAGATTCTTGGCTTTTGGATTTAATTTATAGATTTCACTTTGTTTTACATCATATTTTTCTGCGATACTCGAAATGGTTTCCCCTTTTACGATGGTATGTTTCTTAGTGCTTTCCTGTGAAAAAAGCACAATACTATTCAATAAAAACAATGTTACAACTAATCTTAAACTCATATTCATTTATTTCAAATTACTTACCCCATTTTATTCTACTTGGCGATTTCGGGATATAATTATTAAATCTCGCTAAGGTTTATTTTCAATTATTTTTGTTTAAAAAAAAATTATAAAAAATCCTTAGCTCTTTTAAAAAAAGAGGGCAAGAATAAAATCATTTTAAAATCTAATTGAATTTTGTTCGAATTGCGAAAGCAACTTAAACAGTAACGCGATACAATCGTAATGTATTGTTGCGCTAAAAACAAATATTCATACTGAAGTTATAATTTGGACTTATTGTCAAAACAAGGCTTCACTTAAAGATTTATCTATAAAAAGCTAATTTAAGTTATAAAATTTAAAAAACAATATTTTTTTTGATTTTAACGTGTTAAAAAAAGAAAACTCCTATTTTTCAGCATTTTTAAGGGTGTTTTAGAACAAATTATTCCATTTTATTTAAAATGAAATAATTTTAACTATTAAAAAAAAATCGTGCAATCTAAGCAAAAAATATCATCCCAATTCCTAGCCCTGATGAAAGCGGAAAGCCTTTTTCATGGACTTGCCTATTTTTCCAGAGAAAAAGAGCGACCAACGGAAGCTCCTTTTTTATCTTGGAAAAAAGCAATTCCAGAAAAAAGCTTGAAGCGGTCAGCAGGAAATAGCTCCAAAAAAAAGTGTTCAGCAATCAGTTGTAGCTTTTAATTACTGCAAACTAAATTACTAAACACTTTATATTTTAAACCGACCACTGGTCAATTGGTTGCTGAACAGCTCTTAATTATGCGTTACTGGCAGCAGCAATCAGGTTTAATGCTGAACCTGCTACAAACCAACCAATTTGTCCTTCGTTGTAGGTGTGGTTTGCCAAGATAACATCTTTGGTTCCATCAGCGTGAACGAATTCTATCGTTAATGGTTTCCCTGGAGCAAAATCAACTAAATCTGTGAAGTTAATAGTATCATCTTCCTGGATTTTATCGTAATCTGCTTCGTTAGCAAATGTCAATCCTAAAAGACCTTGTTTTTTAAGGTTTGTTTCGTGAATACGAGCAAATGATTTTACTAATACCGCTTGAACACCTAAGAAACGAGGCTCCATAGCAGCATGCTCACGAGAAGAACCTTCTCCATAATTGTGATCTCCCACAACAATAGATGGCACTCCAGCTGCTTTATAAGCACGCGCAACTGCAGGAACTGCATC
Organism: Flavobacterium sp. 83; assembly: GCF_000744835.1. Lineage (NCBI taxonomy): Bacteria > Pseudomonadati > Bacteroidota > Flavobacteriia > Flavobacteriales > Flavobacteriaceae > Flavobacterium > Flavobacterium sp. 83. Next base: position 1,906,641 of record NZ_JQMS01000001.1, on the reverse strand, counting down.
ATACGTGCCAGTCAATTGATTTTTAACTGAATTGGTTTTATCTGTGAAAGCATTGACTGCTCCAATCAACATATTGTTTGAAATATTATCTAAGTGACCACGGAAACGCAACCATGGACCTGCCATAGAGATGTGATCCGTAGTACATTTTCCGAAAGCTTTAATCAATAATTTAGCTCCTGTAATATTTTTACCATCCCAAGGTTGGAATGGTGCTAATAATTGCAAACGATCTGAGGTTTCACTTACAACGATTTGAACGCCTGATCCATCTTCAGCTGGCGCTTGAAATCCATTATCTTCAACTGCAAAACCTTTTTTTGGTAATTCATCACCAAAAGGCGCAGTCAATCTTACTTCTTCACCGTTATCATTAATTAAAGTGTCAGTAATAGGATTAAAATCCAAACGACCTGAGATTGCCAATGCAGCAACCATTTCTGGAGATGTTACAAAAGCGTGTGTGTTTGGGTTACCATCCGCACGTTTAGAGAAGTTACGGTTGAAAGAGTGAACGATTGTATTTTTCTCTCCTTTATCCGCTCCTGCTCTATCCCATTGTCCGATACATGGTCCGCAAGCATTAGTAAATACTTTGGTTCCCATTTTTTCGAAAGTAGCAATGATTCCGTCTCTTTCGATTGTATATCTAATTTGTTCGGAACCTGGATTGATTCCAAATTCGGCTTTTGGGCTAATTCCTAATTCAACGGCTTGGTTTACAATAGAAGCAGCACGCGCCATATCTTCGTAAGAAGAGTTCGTACAAGAACCGATTAATCCCCATTCTACTTTAATTGGCCATCCGTTAGCAGCAGCTTCTTCTTTCATTTTAGAAACTGGAGTACCTCTATCTGGAGTAAAAGGACCATTAATATGTGGCTCCAATTCAGAAAGATTGATTTCTATAACTTGGTCAAAATAAGTTTCTGGGTTCGCATACACTTCCGGGTCAGCAGTTAAGTATGACGCTACTTTATCCGCAGCATCTACAACATCCTGACGACCAGTTGCGGAAAGGTATCTTCTCATGGACTCGTCATAACCAAATGTAGAAGTAGTCGCTCCAATTTCGGCACCCATATTACAAATTGTTCCTTTTCCAGTGCACGACATTGAAGTAGCTCCTTCTCCAAAATATTCAACAATAGCTCCTGTTCCACCTTTTACAGTAAGAATATCGGCTACTTTAAGGATTACGTCTTTTGGTGCAGTCCAACCAGAAAGTTTTCCAGTCAATTTCACACCTATTAATTTTGGGAACTTTAATTCCCATGACATTCCTGACATTACATCTACCGCATCAGCTCCACCAACACCAATAGCTAACATTCCTAATCCACCTGCATTTACAGTATGTGAATCAGTACCAATCATCAAACCTCCAGGGAATGCATAATTCTCTAAAACGATTTGGTGAATAATTCCCGAACCTGGTTTCCAAAAACCAATTCCATATTTATCCGATACTGAAGAAAGAAAATCAAAAACCTCTTTAGATTGTGTATTTGCTGCAGCTAAATCAAATTCAGCTCCATTTTTAGCCAAAATTAAATGATCACAATGAACCGTTGTAGGAACCGCAACCGTTTTCTTTCCAGCATGCATAAATTGCAATAATGCCATTTGAGCGGTTGCATCTTGACAAGCAACTCTGTCCGGAGCAAAATCAACATAATCAACACCTCTAACAAAAGCTTGTGACGGAGTTCCATCCCAAAGGTGGTTGTACAAAATTTTCTCTGTTAAAGTAAGTGGACGACCAACTATCTTACGTGCTTTGTCTACACGAGATGTCATATTTGCGTACACTTTTTCAATCATTTCAATATCAAAAGCCATAAGATTTATATATAATTGTTACTAATCTATTTTAAACATACAAGATACAAAAAAATAGAGTACAAAAAAAAGCCTGAGTCATCAGACCCAGGCTTTTAAACTATAATTAACGTATTATGTGAATTATTTAACTAATAACTTATGAGATGGCGCAAACTTAGTTAGGTTAATACCTTCTACCGCCGCTTTATATTCCTCAATTGTTGGAGTTCTACCAAGGATTGTAGATAAAACCACAACTGGTGTAGAAGAAAGCAATGACTCTCCTTTTTTACCCTCAGTATCTTCAACAACTCTTCCTTGGAAAAGACGAGTAGATGTTGCCATTACAGTATCTCCTTTAGCAGCTTTCTCTTGGTTCCCCATACAAAGGTTACAACCTGGACGCTCTAAGTATAACATATTTTCGTATGAAGTACGAGCTGCAGCTTTAGGAACGTTATCATCGAATTCGAAACCAGAATATTTTTGCAAAATTTCCCAGTCACCTTCTGCTTTTAATTCATCAACAATATTATAAGTAGGTGGCGCTACAACTAGTGGCGCTTTGAACTCTACTTTACCTTCTTGCTCATCAATATTCTTAAGCATATGCGCTAGAATTTTCATATCTCCCTTGTGAACCATACAAGAACCAATAAAACCAAGATCTACTTTTTTAACTCCTCCATAAAAAGATAATGGTCTAATAGTATCGTGAGTATATCTTTTAGAAACATCAGCATTATTAACATCTGGATCAGCAATCATTGGCTCAGCAATCTGATCAAGATCTACAACAACTTCTGCATAATACTTAGCATTTGCATCTGGTCTTAAGGCTGGTTTCTCACCTGAAATAATTTCGGCGATTCTCTTATCAGCAATAGCAATCAATCCTTTAAGAACTTGATTTTTGTTATCCATTCCTTTATCAATCATGATCTGAATTCTACCTTTTGCAATCTCTAGAGATTCAATCAAGGTATAATCTTCAGAAATACAGATAGAAGCTTTCGCCTTCATTTCTGCAGTCCAATCGGTAAAAGTAAATGCTTGATCAGCATTAAGAGTTCCTAAGTGAACCTCAATGATTCTTCCTTGAAATACATTCTCTCCACCAAATGTTTTAAGCATTTGAGATTGTGTAGCGTGAACCACATCACGGAAATCCATATAGCCTTTCATATCTCCTTTGAAAGTTACTTTCACAGATTCTGGAATTGGCATTGAAGCTTCTCCAGTAGCCAATGCAAGAGCAACTGTTCCTGAGTCAGCACCAAAAGCAACACCTTTAGACATTCTTGTATGAGAATCACCACCAATGATGATAGCCCATTCATTTACAGTAATATCATTCAGTACTTTATGAATTACATCCGTCATTGCGTGATAAACGCCTTTCGGGTCACGCGCAGTAATCAAACCGAAATCGTTCATAAATTTCATCAATCTAGGAATATTTGCTTTAGACTTATTATCCCAAACTGAAGCAGTATGACAACCGGATTGGTAAGCACCGTCAACAATTGGAGAAATCACAGTAGCAGCCATAGACTCTAATTCCTGAGAAGTCATCAAACCAGTTGTATCTTGCGAACCAACAATATTTACAGTAACACGAACATCAGAACCAGCGTGTAAAATTTTACCCGGAGTTGTTCCAACCGCGTTTTTATTAAAGATTTTCTCTACAGCAGTAAGACCTTGTCCTTCAACAGAAACCTCTTTTGACGGAGCGTATACAGGAACAATATCAATACCTAGAGTCTTTGATGCAAATGTTTGTAGTTTTTTTCCAAATACAATTGCGTAAGAACCACCCGCTTTTATAAATTCAATTTTCTGAGGTGTAAATGCCTTAGAAATATCAATTAATTCATTATCTCCGTTATACAGTTTTTTTGTCTTTGTGTTTATTGTAAGAACCGTACCAGTAGCAACAGAGTAAACTTCTTCAAGAATAGGATCACCGCTTTCATTACGAACAACGTTACCATTTTCATCTAATTTTTTTACCCAGTTTTTAAGATCCAGACCAATACCACCAGTAACATCAACAGTTGTTAGGAAAATCGGAGAAATACCATTTGTTCCAGCAACAATTGGAGCAATATTAATAAATGGAACGTATGGACTTGCTTGTTTACCACTCCATAACGCCACGTTGTTTACACCTGACATTCTTGAAGAACCCACACCCATAGTACCTTTTTCAGCGATTAACATTACGCTTTTATCAGGATTCGCTTCTGCTAATGCTTTAATTTCAGCTTGTGCTTCTGGAGAAATTAAACATTTACCGTGCAATTCACGATCTGAACGCGAGTGCGCTTGATTTCCTGGAGAAAGTAAATCAGTTGAAATATCTCCTTCACCAGCAATAAAAGTAACCACCTTAATTTCTTCTGCTATTTCTGGTAATTTAGTAAAGAACTCAGCTTTAGCATAGCTCTCTAGAATTTCTTTCGCTATTCCGCTACCGCTTTTGAAAGCAGCTTCTAAACGATCTGTATCTGCTTCATAAAGAAAAACTTGTGTCTTTAAAACTTCCGCAGCATCATTTGCAATAGCAATATCATTACCTAAAGCTAAATCAAGTAATACGGCTATAGAAGTTCCACCTTTCATGTGAGACAATAACTCTAAAGCAAAAGTTGGCGTGATTTCAGCAACTACTGATTGGCCTAAAACGATTTCCTTTAAAAACTTAGCTTTCACATTGGCAGCAGGAGTTGTTCCCGGAACAACATTGTAAATAAAGAATTTTAGAGAATCAACTCTATTTGCGTTCGCTAAATCTTTAATTTGCGCAATGATTTCGCTTAACAATTCGGCACCATCAATTGGCTTTGGGTGAAGTCCCTGAATTTTTCGTTCTTCGATCTCCTTGATGTAATCGTTATAAATATTCATAATGATATATTTTCAATGTTATATGGCAGATTTTCTTGATTATTGCAAAATAAAAAAGCCATAATATTAGTTTTTTTTTATTTGTGATGCAAACTTAAGAATTAAAGATGAGAATTTAAAAAAATCAGCAAAAGATGCCATTTGAATCATAATATTTATAAATAAAATAAATATTATGTGTTTTATTGAAAAATTCTAAAAATCAGAAAGATTATTTATATAATTACTACTTTAGAAGACAAAATCACCTTTTTACAATGATTATTTTTTTGTTTTTTTTCTAAATTATAATACTAAATATGTGATATTGTATAAATCAAAAGAAAATTATTAGTTTATGGCTAAAAACAACTCCTTAAATCAACTTATCAATAATCATTTCTTCAGTAATTCCTTCCGCATCGGCTTTGTAATTTTTGATTATTCTATGACGCAAAATTCCGGTAGCCACCGCTTTTACATCTTCGATATCCGGTGAAAATTTTCCATTAAAAGCTGCATTGGCTTTGGCTGCCAAAATTAAATTTTGCGATGCTCTTGGTCCCGCTCCCCAATCCAAATAATTTCTAACAAATTCATTTGACAAAGGATTGTCTGGACGCGTTTTGCTCACTAGCGTTACAGCATATTCAATTACATTATCTGCAACAGGTATTCTGCGAATTAATTGTTGAAAATCAATAATTTCCTGTGCCGTAAATAAGGGGTTAATTGTGTTTTTTAAATCAGAAGTCGTACGTTTTACTACTTGTACTTCTTCGGCAAACGAAGGATATTCCAGTTTTATAGCAAACATAAATCGATCTAATTGTGCTTCAGGCAAAGGATAGGTTCCTTCTTGTTCGATAGGATTTTGAGTTGCCAAAACAAAATAAGGCAAATCTAATTTATAATTCTCTCCAGCTATAGTAACAGAACGTTCCTGCATCGCTTCAAGCAAAGCCGCTTGCGTTTTGGGAGGTGTTCTATTAATCTCATCAGCTAGAATAATATTCGAAAAAACAGGCCCCTTTATAAATTTAAATTTACGTGTCTCATCTAATATTTCACTTCCCAAAATATCCGATGGCATCAAATCAGGAGTAAACTGAATTCTTTTGAAATCAAGACCTAAGGCTTGCGCCAAAGTATTTACCATCAATGTTTTTGCTAATCCAGGAACCCCTACTAAAAGCGCATGTCCACCGGAAAAAATACAAAGTAAAATTTGATCGACCACTATGTCCTGACCTACAATAATTTTTGCTATTTCGCTTTTCAGTTCGTTCCTTTTTCGAACTAAGTTATGTATTGCTGCTACGTCAGACATTTTAGAATCTATTTTAAATTAAAAAGAGTTAACTTTATGAATTCATAAAGCTAACTCTTTTTATTTATTTTATAAAAATTATTTTTTCAACCAGTTGTTCGTAAACGTACAATCTCTATACTCTCCGACGATTTTAATATAGGTTTCTTTGATTTTATCATCAAACCATTTTCCGATAGCTTTGATTTGTTTTTCTTTCAACGCCAATTCTTTTATTTTAACATAATCCTTAGCATAATCAGCTGTATGTTCGTTTATTCTATTGGTAACGGTTATTAATTTGTATTTTTTCTTGCCTTGCACATCTTCAACAAATGGAGCTGTAATTTCACCTTCTTTTAAATTTGAAACCTGGCCATACAAGCTAGGATCCATTTTTGTTAATTCAAAACGAGTATCTTGTGTTTTTGGATTAATTAATGCTCCACCGTTCACTCTAGTTTCCTTTTCATCAGACTGGGTTCTTGCAGCTTCAGCAAAAGTAATTTCCTTATCCAATATCTTCTTTCTAATCAAAGTGATTTTTTCTTTAGCATCTTTCAGCGACTCTTCAGAAACAGCTGGAGTCAATAATATGTGACGCAATTCAACCTCTTGACCTTTTATTTTTTCTACATAAATAATATGAAACCCAAAATCCGTTTCAAACGGTGCAGATATCTCTCCTTCAGCCAGACTGAAAGCAACATCTTTAAACTCCTTTACAAATGGAGTCTTACGATTCATTTTATAATACCCTCCATTAGAACTTGAACCTGGATCTTGCGAATATAAAACTGCCTTTGTTGCAAAACTAGATCCTTCTAAACACTCTTTTTTGAAAGCATTTAATTTGTCTATCACTTTTTGCTTTTCTACGTCAGTAACCTTTGGCAAAATAACAATTTGTGCCACTTCCATTTCTGCTCCAAAAACAGGCAGATCAGCCGCAGGTATTGTTTTAAAAAAATTACGAACTTCCTCTGGAGTTATTTCTACTGCATCAACTATCTTTTTTTGCATTTCTGAAGTTAACTTCTGTTCTTTCAAAACATCGAAGAAATAGGTTTTAAATTCCTCTTCATTATTTTTCTTATAATACTTCACCACCTTTTCCAAAGATCCCAATTGCTCTACCATATAGTTTAATCGATCATCCATCATTCCTTTTACTTCAGAATCCGTAACCTTAACACTATCCTGAATAGCCTGATGAGCATACAATTTATCTTCCAATAACTTCCCCAACATCTGACATCTTGTAACATCTTTTATAGAACCTCCCTGACTTGAGATTTCTAAATAGCCTTTATCAATATCTGAATCTAATATGATATAATCTCCAACTGTAGCAATTACACCATCAATTTTTTGTTTTTGATTGGATTGGTTTTTTTTAGTGGAAACAACTGCACTATCTTTTATAATCTCTTGCGCTCTTACTATTGTACATGAAAAAAGTAAAAGAAAAAAGGCAAGCGCAATTTTATTATTTATAGACTTCATTTGTTTATTTTTTAATGGCATTTTTTATATTTATTTATGTAACGTATCGTTGTTTTTCTTGTCTTTAACTCTTCTTTATAAAAGCCTTATTAATTTTGGCCAAATATACACTTTAAGAATCAAGAAACGAATTGATTTTATAATACAATTACTTCTTTTCTTTTAACTTATAACCAACAAAAATAGCAATTCAATTACATAATACAAGTTTACGTACTAGTATTAACAAAAATTTATTAACGCATTTCTTTATTGACTTATTAACTTCCTAATTCTTTTAGAAGACTACTTTTTGAATCAATTAATTGATATGAAAACAATCTTTACGAATCTACATAAAGTAAGCCTCACTAAACTTACTATTATTTCAAATCTATCCTTATCTTAATTTTTCATTTACAATCCCTTTACATTGTTTCTTCTTATGTTGCATTTAGGTTTCAAAAAAAGCAATTAAAACCATTATTAAACAAAACGAAACTTATGTTTACGTAGTTGCATTTAGGTTTCAAAAAAAGCAATTAAAACCATCATTTTCAATAGTCTGATAAAAAGTTCTCAACACTACAACGTTTTCGCAATTAAAAAAAATTTCACTTACATAGGAGTTATCAGAATTTATATAAATTAGCCTTAAATATGCATTTTATTCAATAATTAATATTAAAAAACCCGTTGGGTGTAATTATTTGAAGTAAAAAATATTGATTAGATATTGGTCAAGATACTGAAATTCAGTATCTTGAAGTCGTCAAACAACCAATATCTATGTCAAATATAGTAAAAAATTATTTTAGAGTTTTAGAAGTTATAAGTTCTTTGAATATTGCATTTAATACAGAAATTCGAGCTGGAAGAAAGTTTAAAATGTCTGATTTAGAAGTAGTTGCTTTAAGTTTAACATCTGAATTTATGTCTATTGACAGTGAAAATTCATTTTTTAATCAGTTGCAAAATGGACAAATTTCTAATCTAATTGAACGAAGTCAGTATAATAAGAGAAGGAAAAAATTATTCCATTTTGCTGAAGAAATCAGACAACATTTATATTCAAAATTCACAGAATTTGAGAACTATTTTGTTGTTGATAGTATGCCACTTGAGATTTGTAAAATGGCTCGTCATAATAGGATTAAAATTTGTAAGGGTGATTTTCAGACTGCGCCAGATAAAGGTTTTTGTGCATCACAAAACTCTTGGTTTTATGGTTACAAACTTCACGGAGTTTGTACTGTTTCTGGGGTTTTTCAATCAATAGATATTACAAAAGCAAGTGTTCACGATGTACATTTATTAAAAGATTTAAAATATCAAATGTCTGATTGTGTGCTTCTTGGAGATAGAGGTTATTTGTCTTCACCATTACAATTAGATTTGTTTGAAACAGCAAATATAAAATTAGAAACTCCAATGAGAATCAATCAAATTGGGTATAAAAAACAACCCTACATATTTAGAAAATCAAGAAAAAGAATAGAGACATTATTCTCTCAATTGTGTGATCAATTTATGATTAGACGAAATTATGCTAAATCTTTTCAAGGTTTTAAAACAAGAATTTTAGCTAAAATAACAGCATTAACTTTGGTACAATTCATTAATAAATTTATTTTTGAAAGACCAATAAACAATATTAAAACACAAATAATCTAATTGCACCCAACGGGTTATTAAAAAATAAATTTATACTATTTATTATAGTGATTACTATTAATTTTCATAAAATCATATTTTTAATTTTAATCAACCCAAAATCTATTACCTAACCTAAATCATTTCTTTATGAAAAAACAAAGTTTTAAAATTTATCTATTATCAGCCTTATTAATTGGCTTTTACTCGTGCAGTTCAAATGAAGATGTAGCTACTGATTCCGTTACGGCAGCTTCACAATTTAAAGTAATTGACGTAACGCATCACGATGGACATCCATTTAGCACCGGAATAACAAGCTCATCATTAACAGGAAAATATGTTGCTAATCCTGGAGGAGGCGTTATGATGCAAGCATTTTACTGGGATGTTCCTTCAGGTGGAAACTGGTGGAATACCATCAATACCAAAGTGACGGAGTGGTCTAATGCCGGTATCGGTTCTATATGGCTTCCACCAGCATCAAAAGCTCAAAATGGTGCTTTTTCTATGGGATATGATCCTACTGATTATTTTGATTTTGGAAATTACAATCAAAATGGTTCTATAGAAACCAGGTTTGGTTCTCGTAGTGAATTAGAAAGTTTAATAACAAAAGCGCATACTGAAAACATGCAAGTTTATGCTGATATCGTAATTAATCACAATAGCGGTGGACAATTAGAAAACAATCCTTTCACAGGAACACAAACTTATACCAATTTTACCGGTGTAGCCTCAGGAAAATTTCCTAGAACCAGTGCTGATTTTTATAAAAATTCATTCGGAAATAACGACGAAGGTGCGTTCGGAGGATTTCCTGATTTATGCCATGCCGCCTCAAATGTTCAAAATTGGCTATGGTTGAGAACGGACGGTGTAGGTAAATATTACAAAAACACCATGCATTTTGATGGATGGAGATTTGATTATGTAAAAGGCTTTGGTTCATGGGTTATCAACAGTTGGAATGCAAATGTCGGCGGATTTTCTGTTGGCGAATTATGGGATTCAAACGTAAACACATTGAATGATTGGGCGAACAACGCTAATAGTTCTGTATTTGATTTTGCTTGCTATTACAAAATGAATGACGCTTTTGACGGCAACAACCTTGCCTTATTGAATGATGATATGATGTGGAAAAGAAACCCTTACAAAGCGGTCACTTTTGTTACTAATCATGATACAGATGAAATTTGGAATAAACAATTGGCATATGCTTATATTTTAACTCATGAAGGATATCCAACTATTTTCTACAGAGATTATGAAGAATGGCTAGACAAAGCCAAATTGAATAATTTAATTTGGATTCATAACAATAAAGCAACCGGTACTACTTCCATTTTATATGCAGATAATGATGAATACATTGCTCGAAGAAATGGATATAATGGAAATCCAGGATTAGTGGTTTACATCAATAACTCATCAACTTGGCAAGAAAGATGGATTCAGACTAATTGGGTCAATGCACAAATTAAAGATTTCACAGGTAACTCAACTTGGTATCCTACAACCCAAGCGGATAAATGGGTAAAAATTCAATGTCCTCCAAATGGTTATTCCGTTTGGTCCATTAATATGTAAAATATAATATTTTAGTGGATGTCCAAAAAGACATCCACTTTTTTTTACTACATTATTAAATAGTAAAAAACAGTAAAATTGATTCAAAAGCTACCAGAATACATATTCAAAATTTACATACTCTATTTAGATTATACTATTTTTTTAATTGGCATTTATAAATAGTACTTTTGCAGACTATTTATATTAAACATGAGCTTTTTAAAAGAAATACAACGCAGAAGAACTTTCGGGATTATTTCACATCCTGATGCTGGAAAAACAACACTTACTGAAAAACTCCTCCTTTTTGGTGGTGCTATTCAAGAAGCAGGTGCCGTGAAAAACAACAAAATCAAGAAAGGCGCTACCAGTGACTTTATGGAAATTGAACGTCAAAGAGGAATTTCGGTTTCTACTTCAGTTTTGGCATTCAATTATAAAGACAAAAAAATAAACATTCTCGATACTCCGGGACACAAGGATTTTGCAGAAGATACCTTTAGAACATTAACCGCAGTTGACAGTGTTATTGTTGTAATTGATGTGGCCAAAGGTGTAGAGGAACAAACAGAAAAATTAGTGGCTGTTTGTAGAATGCGAAAAATCCCCATTATTGTTTTCATAAACAAATTAGACCGTGAAGGAAAAGATGCCTTTGATTTAATGGATGAAGTGGAGCAAAAACTGGGTTTAACCGTTACACCATTAAGTTTTCCAATAGGAATGGGTTATGATTTTCAAGGAATCTACAATTTATGGGAACAAAACATCAACTTATTTAGTGGTGACAGCCGTAAAAATATCGAAGAAACCATTGCTTTTTCTGATGTTCAAAATCCTGAATTAGAGAAAATTATTGGACAAAAACCAGCTGACAGATTACGTGAAGAATTAGAACTTATCGATGAAGTATATCCAAAATTTGATCGTCAGGACTATTTAGACGGAAAATTACAGCCAGTATTCTTTGGTTCAGCATTGAATAATTTTGGAGTTAGAGAGTTATTGGATTGTTTTGTTCAAATTGCGCCATCGCCAAGACCAAAAGATTCAGAAACTCGACTAGTTGATCCAAAAGAAGAAAAAATGACTGGTTTTGTTTTTAAAATCCACGCCAATATGGATCCTAAACACAGAGACCGTTTAGCCTTTATAAAAATTGTTTCTGGAACTTTCGAAAGAAACAAACCCTATTATCACGTTCGTCAAAAAAAGAATTTAAAATTCTCCAGCCCAAATGCTTTCTTTGCCGAGAAGAAAGAAATTGTAGACATATCCTATCCTGGTGATATTGTAGGATTACATGATACTGGAAATTTTAAAATTGGAGACACGTTGACCGAAGGTGAAATCATGAGCTTCAAAGGAATCCCAAGCTTCTCTCCAGAGCACTTTAGGTATATCAATAACGCTGATCCCATGAAAGCCAAACAATTGGACAAAGGAATCGATCAACTAATGGATGAAGGTGTAGCACAGTTATTTACTTTAGAAATGAATAACAGAAAAATCATTGGAACGGTTGGTGCTCTTCAATATGAAGTTATTCAGTACCGATTAGAACATGAATATGGAGCTAAATGTACTTATGAAAATTTCCCTGTTCATAAAGCGTGTTGGGTAAAACCAAAAGATTTAAAAAGTGATGAATTCAAAGAATTTAGAAGAATAAAACAAAAATTCCTAGCGCATGACAAATATGGACAATTGGTATTTCTAGCCGATTCTGATTTTACTATTCAAATGACGCAAAATAAATATCCAAATGTGAAGTTGTTTTTTACCTCGGAATTTGAATAAATAGCAAAATATACGCTTGAAATAGCAAACATAAAAGAAGCCTCTTCATTACTGGAGAGGCTTTTCAATTTATTTAAAGAGACTTTAAATAATCGATACTTTTTTTCAATGCTATTTCAGGTGATTGTACCATATCTTGTTCCACGAAGAAATGCTCAACACCATTTTGTTTTGCAGCAGTAAGTATTGTTGGCAAATCCAGTACACCTTCGCCACATGAAGTCATGTACGGAAAAAGACTAATCCATTGCGATGCATCGCCACCATCTCCTGCAAATCTTTTTGCTTCTTTCATGTCTTTTATATGCACCATTTTATACCTGTCTTTGTGCTTTTTGAATAATTCAACGGGATCTGCTCCACCGGCTATTGTCCAATAAAGATCCATTTCAAAATAAACCAAGCTAGGGTCAGTTTGGTCAAAAATAATATTTAATGGCATAACGCCATTCACATTGTTTAAACCATAACCATGATTGTGATAGGCAAAACGAATTCCTTCTTTCTTGGCTTCAGCACCAATAGAGTTGAATTTTTCTGCTACTCGTTTATAATCATCCAAGTTTTTTCTTTCAGCATCCGGAATGGAAGGAAGTACGACGTATTTCGCACCGATTAAATGAGCGGCTTCCGCCAATTGCCCCATATTATTTGATAGCGTATCTAAATCAGTATGCATGGATGGAATACTAATGCCATTTGATTTTGCTGCTTTAAAAAAATCAGCAGTAGTTTTGTTAAAGAAGCCGCTCCCTTTGAATCCAAGTTGGGGTGTAACAGCATTCCATGAAGCTTTTGCTTTTTCAGTACTGAACTCATAAGGACCAAAACATTCCACTTCTTTGTACCCCATTTTAGCTAACATAGCAAAAGCACCATCAAAGTCATTCTCTAACATTTTTGGTATAGAAAATAAACCCAAGCCTACTTTATTGATTAATGGATTTTTGGTAAACAGTTCATTTGCGTTTACTAAGGATGCTACAGAAAATAGAGCAGTGCTTTGAAGAAATTGACGACGTTTCATAGTAAATATTTTAGAATATTAATTTAAAAATAAAAAATAATGGAACTAATTTTAAAAGATTGGATAATCATTTTACACAAAAGTGTAGTTTTTTTTATAAAAAACTGCCCGAAAATTACTTTTCGGGCAGTCACCATTAACCAAACAAATTTAAAACATTAATTAATAACCTGGATTTTGGTCAGCACTTGTAAGTGCTTTATTTTTAGCAATTTCTGATGCAGGAATTGGATATAAATTATTTTTAGAAGTGTATCCTTTACTTGATAACTCAGCATTAGCTCTTCCCCATCTCACTAAATCCCAAAAACGTTGTCCTTCAAAAGCTAGCTCTAAGAATTTTTCATTTACAATAGCATCAAACAAATTAGCACCTGTTAAGGTCGAAGACACATCAGCTAATCCAGCTCTTTGTCTAATTTTGTTTAATTCTATTCTTGCATTGGCATCTTGTCCTTCCTTATTATAAGCTTCGGCCGCAAGCAACAATACTTCAGCAAATCTAAACAATCTCAAGTTTGTACCATAATTTGCTTCTACAACACCACCAGCGCTTGTTTCTGAAGCACGTGGAGCATATTTTGTTCTAATACCTCCTTCATAGTCCCAAGGGGTTCCTGCTTTACTTCCTCCAAATGAAACAAGTTCTGCTTCACTCATTACTGTAACTGCTTTACGCTTTACATCTCCTGCAGTATCAAACGCACTTAAAATTTTTGCTGTTGGCAAGTTAAAGCCCCATCCATTTCTCAATCCTGTACCCGTCAAATTAAAGTAACCATCACCACGAGGCCCCATTAATTGTATAAATATGTTACTTTCTTCACGACCAGCAAGATTTGCAGTAGTAAAATTGTAACCTTTTGTAGTAATAAAGCCTACTTCGAATAAAGACTCTTTTCCAAATTCTGAATCTTTTAACCAAACTTTTGAAACGTCTGACTCTAAACCATGAGCGGGATTATCTATTACAGCTTTTAAATAAGGAATTGCAGCAAGCGTTTTTCCTTGAAAAACCAATACTTTTCCTAATAATGCTTGAGCAGTACCTTTTGAAACTCTAAAATTATTTTTAACCGCGCTTTTATCTGGTAAACCAGCAATAGCAACAGCTAAGTCAGCTTCTATTTGAGCATAAATTTCTGCTCTTGGACTTTTGGCTTTAGCAAAAGCTTCAGCGCTAATTGTTGTGGGATTTTCTAAACGCAAAGGCACGTCACCCCACATTGTAGTTAGCTCAAAATAACACCAAGCTCTCATAAACTTTGCTTCTGCAATTGCAAAGGTCTTATTGCTTAAGTTTCCTGCTTCAACCTTTTCTATAATAGTGTTTGCAAGTGCAATTGTTTTATATTCCTTATTCCAAACACCTTCCAAAGAGGGATTAGAAATAGATATATTTGCATAATCATCAATATCTTGTAATTGCTTTTGATCTGTTGCAGTACCACCACCAGCATTAGCCTCATCACCCGGTAGTACTTTAATAAAAAAAGCTGAATTCCAGGCCTGATCATTATTAAATTGTACAAGGTCATACAATCCAATTAAAGCTTCTTCCGTATTACTTTCACTATTAAAGAAAGTTGTACTCTCCAGTACACCAACAGGTTTTACCTCGGTAAAATCTGAACTACATGATACAGTTATTAAAAATATAACCGCAACACTATATATTATTTTTTTCATATTTAATGTTTTATTTTATTAAAATTCAAGTGACAAACCAAATAATATTTTAGCAGCTACTGGATAATATCCTCTATCTACTCCTATACTATTATCAGAAAAACTTCCTGCTTCAGGATCCAAACCATTATATTTAGTAAAGGTAAAATAGTCGTCTAAAGACACATAAGTTCTTAATTTATTCAATTTTAATTTATTGGAAACTTCTTTAGAGAAGTTATATCCTAATTGAATTTGCTTAATTCTCATATAAGAACCATCTTTTACTACTAAATCAGTATCGTATGCTGATGTTGCATATTGTGCAGCAGGATAAGATGCAATATCTCCTGCTTGTTGCCATCTACCTGTATAAAATTCAATTGGGTGATTGGTAAGCGGTCTTGAAGTCTGGTGGTAAGCTTCAAAAATATCATTCCCTTGCGTACCTTGAAATCTAATGTTTAAATCAATGCCTTTATATCCAAATTGAATATTTCCTCCAAAAAGAATATCAGGGTGAGGAGAACCGATTTTTGTTTTATCGTTTGATGTAATTCCAGGAACTCCATCGGTATCTACAATTTTTATTTTTCCGGTTGCAGGATCTATACCGTCCGTTTTATATCCATAGAAATACCATAATGGTAATCCTTTTTGGAAACGAGTTACACCATCATTGTTTTGCGGTGCAAGTGCGCCTATTATAAAACCATTGTCACCTACATAATTAATATCGGTAACTTCATTATGCAAGGTTGACAAATTAAGGTCTATACCATAACTAAAGCCACCCGCTGTTTTATCACCATACCCTGTTTCAAATTCAAATCCTTTATTTTCAACTGTTCCAGCATTAATAGAAGGAACTCCTACACCTAAAGAGGGTGGTGCAATAATATTTCCATTTACAAGAAGTAAATTTTTAGTTGTTTTAACATAATAGTCAACTGAAAAATTCAGTTTATTTTTTAATGCTCTTAAATCAAAACCTAAATCCAATTGTTCAGAACGTTCCCATTCTAAATTAGCATTTGGTAAATTTCCTGGAGTAATACCTGTTTGACCTTCGTAAACAACTGGAACTGTTAAAGCTGTTTCTGTTGCTACAGTTTGGAATATTAAGCTGCTTATGTAGGTACTTAAATTGTTATCACTACCATTTTGTCCCCAACTGGCTCGTACTTTTAAATAATCAATTTTCGAGTCTTCTTTCCAAAAATTTTCTTTAGATACTAACCAACCTGCAGAAGCTGCAGGGAAATACCCCGATTTTTTTGTAGTCGGAAAAAAACTAGAAGTATCATTACGCAACGAGCCTTCTAATAAATATTTTCCCATATAGTCATAGGAAATTCTTCCAAAAACTGAGCTCCCCCTTTTTTCAACAATACTACCACCAATTACATCATTGTTACGGTTTGCAAAGTCAAAGTATGCAAACTGGTCTGTTTGATCATGAATTTGCGCCCCGCGTAAAGAATAAAATGGACTCTTAGTTTTCTCAGATGAATACCCTAATAATCCCGTTAAGTTATGATTTCCAAATTCTTTAGTATAGCTCGCAAAATTTTCCCATAACCATTTTGAACTTCTTGAAATCTGATTGTTTAATGTTACAGTAGAATTTTGAGCTTCTGACGATACAACCCAAATAGGACTCCATCTATTATCAAACGTATTTGTTCTTTCATATCCGAATCTAGAGGTAAATGATAAACCTTCCGCTAAATTCAATTTAGCAAATACCGATGTTAAAATTTTATCCGTATCAATACCTCCTCTAAATGTGTAGTTTGCTAATCCCACAGGGTTGACAGCCTCACCCGTTGCATAAGTTGGGTATCCGTAAACATTACCATTACCATCTGTCATAGCTGTTCCTGCAGCTACTCCAGCTAAAGCTCTTGCAGGTAAAGTTCCTGTATAAATTACGGGCGTTAATGGATCCATAACTAAAGCTTGAGTTACAACTCCAGCTGTTGAATTATCTTCAGTAATAGGCGAAGACCCTATATTTGAATAGGTCATATTAGTACCTATTTCTAGCCAATCATTGACTTGAGATTTAAGATTAAGTCTTCCTGTAAATCTTTTATAGTTTGAATCTTTACCAACAACTCCATCTTGATCCATATAGGAGCTTGAAAAATAGAAAGACGTTTTCTCGTTCGCTCCAGAGATACTTAAATCATGCCTTTGTGTAGCGGCATTTTTAAAAGTTTCATCGATCCAATTTGTATTAATACCGTTATCAACTACATTAGTTCTTCCTGCCTCTTGGAAATAGGTTACAAATTGAGACGCATTCATCAACTTCATATTAGACCTAACGGATTGAGTACCTAATTGAGTACTGTAGCTAACTATTGTTTCTCCAGGCTTACCTTGTTTAGTTGTAATAATGATAACTCCATTTGCTCCTTGTGTACCATAAATTGCAGAAGATGCTGCATCTTTTAAAACCTCCATGCTAGCAATGTCATTTGGAGAAATATTATCTATGGAACTTACTTTCATTCCATCAACAATATATAATGGATCTGAATTTCCATTAGAACCAGCACCTCTAATTCTAACTTTAGAACCAGAACCTGGAGCCCCAGAAGAAGATACAACGGTAACACCTGATGTTTTACCCTGTAACACGGACTCAACACGTGCTGATGAAGAATTTTGAATATCAGCAGAACTAATACTAGAAATTGCCCCTGTTACTAAACTTTTCTTTTTAGCCCCATAACCTACAACCACAACTTCGTCTAAAGCATTTGAATTCTCTTCCAACAATACATTAATTGGAGAATTCCCTTTGTAATTAATCTCTTGGGATTTATAACCTATAAAAGTGAAGACTAAAACATCTCCATTCTTAGCATTGATTTTAAAAGCCCCATTAAAATCTGTTTGTGTTCCTCCAGCAGTACCTTTAATCAATACATTAACACCTGGAATAGGACCTGTTTTATCGGATACAGTACCCGATACTGATTGAGCATAAATAATACTTCCAAATAATAAGAATACGGGAAGTATTAGTTTTTTTAGTAGTTTGTTTTTCATAAAAAAAATTTTTTGGTTAGTTAGTACTATGAGATTTAGTTTAAAAAAAAGAATCAATGTGAATAATAAAAATGCAATGAGAGCATCTAAATAGTAGTGTTTCAACAAATTAATTCCATTCAGAAAATTTAAATTCCATAGTTTGACAAATGTTAAGAAAATCCAAAAATTTAAATATCAATTTTAAAGCAATAACTATAATTTTTCAAGCTATTGCGTATTTAGCTAACCTTTAAGCGATATTTTGATAGTCGATGCAACAATTTTTATAGTCTTAAATTCCATTTTAACTATAAAAAATCCCTTTGCAAAAGGCCTTCTATGATATTTCGGTTCTATAATTGAATATTTGAATATCCAATAGACCATCAGAAGAACTTTAATTAATTCTTTGGATGGATGTCATTGTTTTAAAGTTAGAGAAGGCTCAAAAGTTAACAACAAAACCCTCTTTTTAACCTTAGGCCCCAACAGAAAAGGACAAAAAAAAGATTTGGGAATGCGGCACGGCAAATACAAAAGCAGCAGTTTTTGGATGAATATCTTAACCGCTTTAAAAACTTGTATTGTTGAAGACAGAGACGTTTTTCCCGAAATCCCAAACACAAATATTCATAATCCTTCAAATTAGAAAAGCTTATAAACACCTTGCTTAGAAGAACCATACAAATCTACTGCCAATATGAAATATTACAACGCTCCAGCCAAACAAGTCGCAGAGCTGGCTTTAAAAATCATAGTGACAAATGGGAAAATAAATGTTTTTATGTTCTAAACTCTTGGTACGATAACTTAGATGAGTTAACGGTATTTTTTGGGCTTTAAGAGAGCAACTAAAAAAATAGTTTATGCCGATTCAAAATTGGAGAATTGTTATAAACCAATTTACCATTATACAAAAAAGGCTCCGATTATAAAATCGAAGCCTAACTTTTTTACTTACACAATTTTGACGAGGTGTCGTTTTTATTACTATCCATTTCAACTTACTCAATTTTTGGCATTGTGTAAGTGGTGAGTTTATAAATGAGGATTCTACACCAATATTACAATCGACTAAACCAATCATCAAAGCTCGTTTTTTTTGATTTTAACATCTGTAGGTTTTATACCAAAATAACTCTTAAAGCATTTTGTAAAATAAGAAGGGGAAGAAAATCCAGTTTTATAACATACTTCGCTTATACTTACATTGTCATTTTCCAAAATTTGTTTTGCTTTTTGAAGCCGAACATTTCTTAAAAACTCATTAGCGGTCTGGTTGGTGAGCACTTTAATTTTTCTATAAAACTGGCTTCTACTCAATTTTAATTGAGTAGCAAGTGATTCTACATTTAAATCCGGATTACTTATATTCTCTTTAATATAGTTTAACACTTTCTCAATAAATTCTTTATCTAAGGATAATGTTTTAATTCCCTCAGGCACTTCACTAATTAAACTAAAATATTTATTAAAAATTAACTGCCTGCTGGTTATTAACTGGGACAATCGCAACCTTAATAATCTCATATCAAAAGGCTTAACCATATAGGCATCTGCACCCACTTCAATACCTTCTATTCTATCTTCGATTTCAGTTTTGGCAGTAAGCATTAATACAGGAATATGACTTGTTCTTAAATCGCTCTTTATATTTTTACAAAAATCGAACCCATCCATTTCTGGCATCATGACATCTGTTAATATAATATCCGGAAGAAACTCATTAGCTAAATCAATTCCACTTTTTCCATTATTAGCAACTAAAACCTTGTATTCATTTTCAAGTTCCTTTTTTAAATAATCTTTAAGTTCGTAATTATCTTCTACTATTAACAATGAATATTTATGCAGATTTTCACCTATATCAATTCCCTTTTCCTTTTCTATTTCAAAACTTGTAAGTGCTTGTTGCTTTTTAACTTGAACCGCTATACTATTTAAAAGTATTTCATTATCATCAAAATGAGAATTGCCCATTGGTAATATGATTGTAAAAGTTGTTCCTTCCCCAACTTTACTATCAACTTCAATTTCGCCTTTATGTAACCTAACAAAATCTCGAACCAATTCTAAACCAATTCCTGTACCTCCGTAATAACTTTTATTTAAATTTTCAACTTGATAAAAACGCTCAAATATTTTTTCCACTTCTCCTTTTTCAATGCCCGGACCCGTATCAGAAATAATAATCTCTACCGCTTTTACCCCCTCAGTTTTACTTACTAAAGGTAAATGGAATAACTTATCCGTTGATTGGAGGTTGATATTGATTGTCCCACCATTTGGTGTAACTTTAATAGCATTTGAAAGGATATTAAAAATAATTTTTTCCAACATAGCTGCATCACACCAAATTGATATATCTGCTGCATCTGAATCTAAATCAAATTCTATTCCTTTGATAGCTAGTTCTTCTCTAAAATGGATTACAACATCTTTAATAAAATCCACTAAATCTAATTTCACAGCTTTAACCTTTAATTTATTTGATTCAAGTTTTTTAAAATCTAATAGCTCGTTTATCAACCTATAAAGTCTATTGGTGTTTTTATGAATAATATTAAGCTTTTCTTTTGTTCGTGTTGCTAGGTTTAAGGTATCATCTCTAATAATATCGTCAATAGAGTTCATAATTAAGGTAAGAGGTGTTCTTAATTCATGGGATATATTAGTAAAAAACTGAAACTTTTTTTCATTTAAAGCCTTTTCTTGCAATCTTTTATTTTGTTCTATAATTATTTCTTTATTTTTATTTAACCTAATAAGCATCATCTTATTAAAATAATAACCTCCCAAAAGCAACAAAACAACATAAGAGAACAAAGCCATATTTGACTTCCACCAAGGTGGCAAAACAGTTATTTTTAGTTCTAATATTTCTTTATTCCATTTACCATCACTATTGGCAGATTTTAATTTGAATATATAATTACCCTTTTCCAAATTTGTATAAGTGGCACTTCTTAATCTACCAACATAATTCCATGATTTTTCTAAACCTTCAAGATAATAAGCATATTGATTTTTTTCTGGTCTTGTATAGTTAATACCTGTATATTCAATAGTAAATACAGATTGAGTACTATTTAACGTGATACTCTTCGTTTGACCAATAGCACTTTTAAGGGGAGACCCCTTCTGATTAGTTGTAACTGTTTTATTAAATAACTTAAAGCCCGTTAAATATAACGATGGTAAAATATTATTAACTTTAATATTCGTGGGATTGAAATAATCTAATCCAAAATAATTACCAAAATAAATGATTCCTTGTTCATCTCTAAAAGTAGCATTTCGGTTAAAATCATTAGAAAGGAGTCCATCATTTTTTGTAAAACTAGTAAACGTATTGGTTTTAACGTCTAATCTTGCCACCCCTGAATTTGAACTTAGCCAAATATTCCCTTTTAAATCTCCAATAATACCCACTATATTATCGGCTTCTAAACCATCTTGTTTATTATACCATTTAAAACGATCTGTTTTAGCATTGTATTTACACAAACCAGCACCTTTTGTTCCAATCCAAATTGAACCGTCCTTTCCTTCATAAAGTGACAAAATGTCTTCCGTTTTTGCATAATTTTTAAATTCTTTCGACATTCTATTAGCCATTGATACAATAGAAAAAGTATTTCCTGATAACTTTTTAATCTTAAATAAGCCTACATTTCGTGTTGCGACCCAAAAATTACCTTTTTTATCAACCAATATTTTAGAAACATAACTATCTGAAATACCAGATTTTAAAAATGGCCCTAATCTGTAATTTGTAAATTTTCCTGTATTGGGATTGAACGAATGCAGCCCTTTATCCCAACTAGCAAACCAAATAGTTCCTTCTAAATCTTCTGTAATACATATAATATTATTGGAAGTTAAACCTCCACCGGTATTATTTACATTGAAATTAATAAATTTTTTATCGCCATTCTTTAAAAAATATAACCCTCCGTTCCAAGTACCAGCCCAAATATTTTGTTTACTGTCAATAAGTAATGCTTCTACATAATTATTGGTCAGACCAGAAAAAACCTTATTTTCTGTAGGACCAATATGAGTATATTGACTCGATTTAGGGTCATAAACATCAATGCCTCCTCCATCCATTGCAATCCAAAATCTATTAAAACGATCTTTTACAATAGCACTAACAGAACTTATTTGTAATGAATTAGCAATACCAGGTATGCTTTCTAGATTTTCAAACTTATCATATAGCTTGTCGTAAACACCAATTCCTGAATTATAATACCCCATCCATATCCGTTCATTACGATCCAAAAATAAAGACCAAATAGAATTAGATAGAATGTTTTTTCTTTCGGACTTGCTGGATAGATAATGATTGAAAATTTTCCCGTTGGCATCAATATGAAATAACCCATCATTCTCCGTACTACACATTACCGTTTTGTCGGGTAAATTAATAATTGATAAAATTCGATTTTGTGAAATTGGAAAATGATTTATCTCAAATAGATGCTCTTTACTATTGCTCTTAATTTTAAATAAGCCTGAAGGCATAGTTCCAATCCATATATTATTTTTTTCTATTAATAAACATTGAATAGGGTCATTAATGGATTTAACACCTTCTTTATTTTTAAAAATAGAATGTCTTAGTGAATTTGTTTTAGAGTCAAACTCTTCGAGACCTCTGTCAGTTCCAGCATATACCTTTCCCTTATAGTCAACTTGAAGTGCATTTATAGTAACAGGTAAGTTAGATTCTTGACACGCTATTTTTTCAACTTTAAAATCATTTAAATTCATCTTGAATAATCCGAGTTCTAAAGTACCAATAAATAAGTTTCCTTTATGATTGCCTATCAAACTCTTAACCAAAACTTTTACTTTATTTTTTTTGAATTCAGATAAAAGAATTCTTTTAAAACAATCATTCTTGTAGTCGTATAAATTGAGTCCTTCGTCTGTCCCAAACCATAATCTGTTTTTATTGTCAAGATAAGAACAATTGATAGTATTATTACTTAATGAGGTAGGATCGTTTGGTTTGAATTTATAGGTCTTGTAATCACTACCATCAAATTTATTTATTCCAGTTCCACTGGTACCTAGCCAAACAAAACCGTAATGGTCTTGAATTATTGTAGGTACACCAATTTGGGAAACGCTTTCTTTTATATTAACAAACCGATATTTTTCAATTGGTTTTTGAGACCAAGTAGCTATGGAAAACAACACTAAACAACAAACAAAAAAAAAATTTTTCATATCACAAAACCCATTTTTAAACTAAATATGGATAAAATTAACACTTAAATTTTACAAATCATTTAAATTACATTAACTAATTAAAATTATCACATTTAATAGCAATTTTGTCTATTAACTGTAATAAATGATTTAAAGTAGACAAATTAAATTGCGTATCGTTATTTCAGGATGGCAGAGACATATAAAAAAAAACGCTAATTTAAAAATTAGCGTTTTTTTTGTGATAACGATTTAAGTTTATGCTATTGTACTTTTCAACCCTACTGCTTTCTTAAAAAAAGCTTTGATTAACAGTCTATTAGGAGCCATTCCAGAAGTCATAATTTGTATTTTTGAATTTATTCCTTCTTTCGAAATAGAGCTATTTGGATCTTGTTTTGACCCCATAAACCAAAGTACAAAATTCATAGTATTAGAAGAAGTATTTGTTGAAACATTTTCTTTATTTACAACATTCAAAACTTCAATAGTATTATTAGTGGCTACAGTACTTTCATTAGATTGACCAAAAACTGAAACATTAGACAATAATATAATTACTAGCAACATAAAAAAGTTGTTGTTTATTTTATTATTAGTATGTTTTGAAAAAAGATCCATTTGTATATTTTTTTTTTAAAAAATCAAATAAGATATTTCTCTTATTCTATGACGAAACTATACTATTAAATTTCTAATAAAAAATATTTTCGATGAATCCCCTTAATACCCGTCTAAGAGACAAAACTTGAATAAAAAACCCGCTTAATGTATAGATTTAGTTAACGGTTTCCTTTCTAACGTTTTAAATTAAAAACAAAAAAAAGATTGAATTATAATACCATAAAAAAAGCTTTTCATTAAAAAAAAGACAAAAAAAAGGCTCCATTTCTGGAGCCTTTAAAATATTATGCTTGTCCTGCAGGACCAAAATTAAGCGGTATTGATGGTTGCTCACTGTCTTTTATTTCGCCATGTGCGACTTCAAAACGGTGAATATTTTCTCCAATAGCTTTCAACAATCTTTTGGCATGTTGCGGTGTCAAGACAATTCTTGATTTAACCTTAGCTTTAGGAATACCAGGCATGATGCTTACAAAATCTAAAACAAATTCAGATGAAGAATGATTTATTATTGCCAAATTAGAATAAATTCCCTCGGCAGTTTTTTCATCCAACTCAATATTAATTTGTTCTTGTTGTTGATTTGAATTACTCATATCTTTTTATTAATAAATGTACTCCTCTTTATTAGCCATCATATCATTGTAGTCTTCTTTTGAACCTACAATAGTATTGTCATATTCTCTCATACCCGTTCCGGCAGGGATTCTATGTCCTACAATTACATTTTCTTTCAATCCTTCTAAGTAATCGATTTTACCTGCAACAGCAGCTTCATTCAATACTTTAGTAGTTTCTTGGAACGATGCAGCAGATATAAATGATTTCGTTTGAAGCGATGCTCTTGTAATACCTTGTAAAACTGGTGTTGCTGTTGCAGTAACAACATCACGAGCCACAACAAGATTTTTATCCGTACGTTTCAATAAAGAGTTTTCATCACGCAACTCACGTGGCGTAATAATTTGTCCTTCTTTTAATGCACTAGAATCTCCAGCATCTTCAACTACTTTCATACCATATAATTTATCATTTTGAACGATAAAATCTTTAGTGTGAATCAATTGATCTTCTAAGAATAAAGTATCACCTGGATCTTGTACTCTTACTTTACGCATCATTTGACGTATTACTACTTCAAAGTGTTTGTCGTTAATTTTCACCCCTTGTAGACGGTATACTTCTTGAATTTCATTAACCAAATACTGTTGAACAGCAGCAGGCCCTTGAATTCTTAAAATATCATCCGGAGTAATTGCACCGTCAGATAAAGGCACCCCTGCTCTTACAAAGTCATTTTCTTGAACTAGAATTTGGCTTGATAATTTAACCAAGTATTTTCTAACATCACCAAATTTAGATTCGATAACGATCTCACGGTTACCTCTTTTGATTTTTCCAAAAGAAACAACACCATCAATCTCAGAAACAACAGCTGGGTTTGAAGGATTACGAGCCTCTAACAACTCTGTAATTCTTGGTAAACCTCCAGTAATATCTCCTGATTTAGAAGAACGACGTGGTATTTTTACCAAAACTTTACCTGCTTTAATTTTCTCACCGTTTTCAACCATCAAGTGGGCTCCAACTGGTAAGTTATAAGAACGAATCAATTCACCTTCTTTACCATAAACTAATAAAGTTGGAATTAATTTTTTAGCTCTCGATTCAGAAATTACTTTTTCTTGGAAACCAGTTTGCTCATCAATTTCAACCATGAATGATTGACCTTGCTCTAAATCTTCGTAAGCAATTTTACCGGTAAACTCAGAAACGATAACTCCATTATATGGATCCCATTTACAAATTACATCTCCTTTTACAACAGATTGACCGTCTTTAACGAAGATACTAGAACCGTAAGGAATATTATTTGTACTTAATAAGATACCTGTTCTTTCATCTATTAATTTCAATTCAGTAGAACGAGATACAACAATATCAACTGCATTACCTTCACTATCTTCACCTTTAACAGTTTTTAAATCTTCAATTTCAAGTTTACCATTAAATTTCGTAATGATGCTTGATTCTTCAGAAATACCACCCGCAACCCCTCCAACGTGGAACGTACGTAATGTTAACTGTGTACCAGGCTCTCCAATAGATTGTGCTGCAATAACACCAACTGCTTCTCCTCGTTGAGTCATTTTTCCGGTAGCTAAATTTCTACCATAACATTTTGCACAAATACCTTTCAAGGCTTCACAAGTTAATGGAGAACGAACTTCAACTTTCTCGATTGGAGAAGCGTCAATTGCTTTCATTATAACCTCTGTGATTTGCTCACCAGATTTAACTAAAATCTCACTAGTTAAAGGATTGATTAAGTCTTGCAATGCAACACGTCCTAAAATTCTTTCTCCTAGAGATTCAACTATTTCCTCATTCTTTTTCAATGCTGATACTTCAACACCTCTTAATGTACCACAGTCTTCAATATTAACAATAACATCTTGAGATACATCATGTAATCTTCTTGTTAAATATCCTGCATCGGCAGTTTTCAAAGCCGTATCCGCAAGACCTTTACGTGCACCGTGAGTAGAAATAAAGTACTCAAGGATAGAAAGACCTTCTTTAAAGTTAGAAAGAATCGGGTTTTCAATAATTTCACCACCACCAGCAGTAGATTTTTTTGGCTTAGCCATCAAACCACGCATACCGGTTAACTGACGAATTTGTTCTTTGGAACCCCTCGCTCCAGAATCAAGCATCATATACACTGAGTTGAAACCTTGTTGGTCTTCTCTAATGTTTTTCATTGCTAACTCTGTAAGTTGAGCATTCGCTGAAGTCCATACATCAATAACTTGGTTGTAACGTTCGTTATTAGTGATAAGACCCATGTTATAATTAGCAGAAATACCTTGAACTTGTTCTCTGGCGTCTGCAATTAATTTAGGTTTTTGATCTGGAATTCTAATATCCCCAAGAGAGAATGACAATCCACCTTTGAAGGCAAATTTGTAACCCATATCTTTCATGTTATCCAAGAAAGCCGCAGTTGTAGGTACATCAGTAGAACTCAAAACGTGTCCGATAATGTCTCTAAGGTTTTTCTTAGTCAATACATCATTGATATATCCAGCTGCTTCCGGTACTACTTCATTAAATAATACACGACCCGCAGTTGTTTGAATGATTTGGTAAACCAAGTCACCAGCTTCATTAAAATGTTTTGCTCTAATTTTCACACGAGCATTCAATTCTAATCTTCCTTCATTCAAAGCAATATTTACTTCTTCAGCAGAATAGAAAGTGATTCCTTCTCCTAAAATTTTAAGCTCAGGAGTAGATAAACGTTCTTTGGTCATATAATATAGACCCAAAACCATATCCTGAGAAGGTACCGTAATTGGAGCTCCATTTGCAGGATTCAGAATATTGTGAGAACCCAACATTAATAGTTGTGCTTCCAAAATAGCTTCTGGTCCTAAAGGCAAGTGAACTGCCATTTGATCCCCATCAAAATCCGCATTAAATGCAGTACAAACTAAAGGGTGCAATTGGATTGCTTTTCCTTCAATTAATTTTGGTTGGAATGCTTGGATACCTAATCTGTGTAACGTAGGAGCACGATTCAGTAATATCGGGTGACCTTTGATTACATTTTCAAGGATATCCCAAACTACAGGCTCTTTCTTATCTATTATTTTCTTAGCTGATTTAACCGTTTTTACAATTCCTCTTTCTATCAATTTACGGATAACAAAAGGTTTGTATAATTCTGCTGCCATATCTTTTGGGATACCACATTCAGATAATTTTAATTCAGGTCCAACAACAATTACCGAACGAGCAGAATAATCTACACGTTTTCCAAGTAAATTTTGACGGAAACGTCCTTGTTTACCTTTAAGGGAATCAGATAATGATTTTAATGGTCTGTTAGATTCTGTTTTTACTGCAGATGCTTTACGCGTATTATCGAAAAGTGAATCTACAGATTCTTGCAACATACGTTTTTCGTTTCTTAAGATAACTTCAGGAGCTTTAATCTCCATTAATCTTTTCAAACGGTTGTTACGTATAATTACACGACGGTATAAATCATTTAAATCTGAAGTTGCAAAACGACCTCCATCAAGTGGCACAAGCGGACGTAATTCTGGTGGAATAACTGGTACTACTTTCATAATCATCCATTCAGGACGATTCTCACGGTTCAAGTTAGACTCACGGAAAGATTCAACAACTTGCAATCTTTTTAACGCTTCCGTTTTACGTTGCTTAGACGTTTCATTGTTAGCATTATGTCTCAATTGGTAAGACAATTGATCTAAATCAATTCTTGCCAATAAATCCATAATACACTCTGCTCCCATTTTGGCAACAAATTTATTAGGATCGAAATCATCAAGATATTGATTGTCAGCAGGAAGCGTATCTAAAATATTTAAATATTCTTCTTCTGTCAAAAAGTCTAATCTTTGTAATGATTCACCATCAGCATTTTTAGCAATACCAGCTTGGATAACTACGTATCTTTCGTAGTAAATAATCATATCTAATTTCTTAGATGGAAGACCAAGGATATACCCTATTTTGTTTGGAAGAGAACGGAAATACCAGATATGAGCAATTGGCACAACAAGATTGATGTGACCTACTCTGTCTCTACGTACTTTTTTCTCCGTAACTTCTACACCACAACGATCACAGATGATTCCTTTGTAACGTATTCTTTTATACTTACCACAAGCACATTCAAAATCTTTAACTGGTCCGAAAATTCTTTCGCAGAAAAGACCGTCACGTTCTGGTTTGTGTGTTCTGTAGTTGATAGTTTCTGGTTTCAATACTTCACCTCTTGATTCTTTCAAGATCGATTCAGGAGAAGCAAGTCCTATTGAGATTTTATTAAACCTTTTTACAGGGTTTTTATCTTTATTGTTATTATTTCTATTATTCATCATAGTTTTTACTATTGATTTATTTGCAATTAAAAAATTGATTTTCATTTAAGTCGAAAGTTTGAAAGTCTAAGATCGAAAGTCATTCGCGACTTTAAAACTTTATGACATTTGACTTGCTACTAAAAGATTACCTCGGATTACTTCTCTAAACTTCAAACTATTTTTAAAGTGCTATTTATAAAACCTATTAGGTCTCAATAAAAAATCGGAACGGGTTACGGGTATAAATCCTAAAAACTTATATAAATGAGTAATCAGTCCCGAAAAATCGAGACTGATTACTAAAATTTTATTTATTCTTCTAAACGAATGTCAAGTCCAAGACCTTTCAATTCATGCATTAATACATTGAATGATTCCGGTAATCCTGGTTCTGGCATTGATTCTCCTTTTACGATTGCTTCGTAAGTTTTAGCTCTACCAATAACATCATCAGACTTAACAGTCAAGATTTCTCTAAGTGTACTTGATGCTCCATAAGCTTCAAGTGCCCAAACCTCCATCTCTCCAAAACGTTGACCTCCAAATTGAGCTTTACCTCCAAGTGGTTGTTGAGTAATCAACGAGTATGGACCTATAGAACGTGCGTGCATTTTATCGTCAACCATATGTCCAAGTTTCAACATGTAGATAACTCCTACTGTTGCTGCTTGATGGAAACGTTCTCCTGTACCACCATCATATAAATGTGTATGTCCAAAACGTGGTATTCCAGCTTCGTCAGTCAATTCATTGATTTGATCAAGAGTTGCTCCGTCAAAAATTGGTGTAGCAAATTTTCTACCCAAGTTCATTCCAGCCCAACCAAGAACAGTTTCATAAATTTGACCAATGTTCATACGCGAAGGCACACCTAATGGGTTCAACACGATATCAACTGGCGTTCCGTCTTCAAGGAAAGGCATATCTTCATGACGAACGATACGAGCAACAATACCTTTGTTACCGTGACGTCCCGCCATTTTATCCCCAACTTTCAACTTACGTTTTTTGGCAATATATACTTTCGCTAATTTCAAAATTCCAGCTGGTAATTCATCTCCAACAGTAATTGTGAATTTCTCTCTACGTAAAGCACCTTGTAAGTCGTTCAATTTAATTTTATAGTTATGAATTAAATCATTAACCATTTTATTAGTTGCATCATCAGCAACCCATTGACCTTTACTTAAGTGAGCAAAATCTTCAACAGCATAAAGCATTTTTTGAGTGTATTTTTTACCTTTTGGTAAAACTTCTTCACCCAAATCATTCATTACACCTTGAGATGTTTTTCCGTTTACGATCAAGAAAAGTTTTTCAACTAATTTGTCTTTTAATTCTACAAATTTAACTTCAAACTCCATTTCAAGTGCTCCTAAAGCATCCTTGTCTTGTGTACGTTTACGTTTATCTTTTACTGCTCTTGCGAACAATTTTTTGTCTAAAACAACACCATGTAAAGAAGGAGACGCTTTTAATGAAGCATCTTTTACATCACCTGCTTTATCTCCGAAGATTGCACGAAGCAATTTCTCTTCCGGAGTAGGATCTGATTCTCCTTTTGGAGTAATTTTTCCGATAAGAATGTCGCCAGGTTTAACTTCGGCTCCAATTCTAATCATACCATTTTCATCTAAATCTTTAGTAGCTTCTTCAGAAACGTTTGGTATATCATTCGTTAATTCCTCGTTACCTAATTTAGTATCTCTAACTTCTAATGAATAATCATCAACGTGAATAGAGGTAAAAATATCGTCACGAACTACTTTTTCAGAAATTACAATCGCATCCTCGAAGTTGTATCCTTTCCATGGCATAAATGCAACTTTTAGGTTTCTACCTAAAGCTAATTCTCCATTTTGAGTTGCGTACCCTTCTGACAATACTTGGCCTAGAACAACTCTGTCCCCTTTTCTTACGATAGGTTTCAAATTGATACTTGTTCCTTGATTGGTTTTTCTAAATTTAATTAGATTGTATGTTTTTTCATCAGGCTCAAAACTTACCATTCTTTCTTCCTCAGAACGATCGTATTTGATAGTGATAATATTAGCATCTACATATTCAATAACTCCATCTCCTTCTGCGTTAATTAAAACTCTAGAATCAGAAGCTACTTGACGCTCTAAACCAGTTCCAACAATTGGAGCTTCAGGACGAATTAATGGTACGGCCTGACGCATCATGTTAGATCCCATCAAGGCTCTATTCGCATCATCATGTTCTAAGAAAGGAATTAAAGAAGCTGAGATAGAAGCAATTTGGTTTGGCGCAACATCGGTATAATCTACTCTTGTTGGTTCAATTACCGGGAAATCACCTTCTTGACGTGCAATTACGTCTTCGGCAGTAATTTTTCCTGTAGCATCCATTTGAATGTTTGCCTGAGCAATCATCATTCCTTCTTCTTCTTCTGCGCTTAAGTAAACTGGAGTAGAAACTAAATCTACAGTTCCGTTAGTTACTTTACGGTAAGGTGTTTCGATGAAACCCATTCCGTTTACTTTAGCATAAACACCAAGAGATGAAATCAAACCAATGTTTGGTCCCTCAGGAGTTTCAATTGGACATAAACGTCCGTAATGCGTATAGTGAACGTCACGTACCTCAAAACCTGCTCTCTCTCTCGAAAGTCCACCTGGTCCTAGTGCAGATAATCTTCTCTTGTGTGTAATCTCCGCTAGTGGATTCGTTTGATCCATAAACTGAGACAACTGGTTTGTTCCGAAGAAAGAGTTGATAACAGATGATAATGTTTTAGCATTAATCAAATCTATTGGTGTAAACACCTCGTTATCTCTAACGTTCATACGCTCTCTAATAGTTCTAGCCATACGAGCTAAACCAACACCGAATTGTTGAGACAATTGTTCTCCAACTGTTCTAACACGACGGTTTGATAAGTGATCAATATCATCAATCTCCGCTTTAGAGTTGATTAATTCAATCAAATATTTTACAATGGTAATGATATCTTCTTTGGTAAGCACTTGCTTTTCCATTGGAATATCTAAACCAAGTTTCTTATTCATTCTATAACGACCTACTTCACCTAAGTTGTAACGTTGGTCAGAAAAGAATAATTTATCTATAATACCACGAGCAGTTTCTTCATCAGGCGGTTCTGCGTTACGCAATTGTCTGTAGATATGCTCAACAGCTTCTTTTTCAGAATTTGTTGGATCTTTTTGAAGCGTATTGTGAATGATGGCATAATCACCTTGATTAGCATCTTCTTTATGCAACAAAATAGATTTAACGTTAGAATCAATGATTTCTTCAACATTATCTTTATCGATAATTGTATCTCTATCAAGGATTATTTCGTTACGTTCGATAGAAACTACTTCCCCCGTATCTTCATCTACAAAATCCTCATGCCATGTATTCAATACACGAGCAGCTAATTTTCTACCTACATATTTTTTAAGTCCTGTTTTAGAAACCTTAATTTCTTCAGCAAGATCAAAAATTTCTAGAATATCTTTATCTCTTTCAAAACCAATTGCTCTAAAAAGAGTGGTAACTGGTAATTTTTTCTTTCTATCGATATAAGCATACATTACGCTATTAATATCTGTAGAAAATTCTATCCAAGAACCTTTAAAAGGAATAACTCTGGCAGAATATAATTTTGTTCCATTTGCATGGAATGATTGACCAAAGAAAACACCAGGTGATCTGTGTAATTGAGAAACAACTACACGCTCAGCACCATTAATAACAAAGGTACCACTAGGTGTCATATAAGGAATTGTACCAAGATAAACATCTTGAACAATAGTTTCAAAATCTTCATGTTCTGGATCTGTACAATATAGTTTTAACCTTGCTTTTAAAGGTACACTATAGGTAAGACCTCTTTCTATACATTCTTGAATTGTATAACGCGGTGGATCTACAAAATAATCAAGGAATTCCAATACAAAGTTATTTCTTGTATCAGTAATTGGGAAATTTTCCATGAAGGTATTGTAAAGCCCTTCGTCGCCTCTTTCGTCAGATTTAGTTTCTAATTGAAAAAAATCTTTAAACGATTTAACCTGAACATCAAGAAAATCTGGATAATCGGGAATGTTTTTTGTTGAGGCAAAATTCAATCTTTCAGTCTGATTTGTTATCATCAATGGACAAAATTTTGATTAAAAAAGTAATTTTTTTGTACAAATATTGATTTATTTATACTTTTCTTTTACAACCATTACATCTTTAAAAATCAATTTAAGATAACTACTTTCTTATTATCTGTTAATTTTTTTTCCTCGTAATGGGTAAAATAAATTTGTTTTCAAAGACTAATATGTAATTACACAAGGTAGACTTTTGTTATACGAAAAATGGTTTAGGTCATTGGGTGACTAAACCCAAGACCTAAACCTAATTCTTTAAACTGAGTTTAACTATTTAAGCTCAACAACAGCTCCAGCTTCTTCTAAAGATTTTTTAAGCCCTTCAGCCTCTTCTTTAGAAACACCTTCTTTTACATTACTTGGTGCGCTATCAACTACATCTTTAGCTTCTTTCAAACCTAAACCTGTAAGTTCTTTTACTAATTTCACAACTGCTAATTTAGAAGCACCAGCTTCTTTCAATACAACTGTAAATTCAGTTTGAACTTCCTCAGCAGCAGCTTCACCACCACCTGAAACTACAACAGCTGCAGCAGCTGGTTCGATTCCGTACTCATCTTTTAATATTGTTGCTAATTCGTTAACTTCTTTTACTGTTAGGTTAACTAATTGTTCTGCGAATTGTTTCAAATCTGCCATTTTTTCTATCGTTTTAAAATGATTTGTAAAAATATAATTTATTTATTGTGCGCTTTTTTTATAAAAATTAGAGTAATACCCTATATTTTTATTATACTTCCACTTCTTCTGTAGCCTCTTCGCTATTAGCGAATTGGTTTTGAAGAGCAGAAATAACTCTTTGTGCTGGTGACTGCAATAAACCAATAAGTTCACCGATAAGCTCTTCTTTTGATTTAATAGTTGCCAACGCATCTAATTGATCATCACCAATATAAATTTCAGAATTTATATAAGCTCCCTTTAAAATAGGTTTAGCCGATTTTTTTCTAAAATCTTTGATAATTTTACCAGGAGCATTTGCTATCTCAGAAATAAATATAGCACTATTACCAGTCAAAACTGAAGGTAAATCACCATAATCATTATCTGAAGCTTCCATTGCTTTTGCAAGCAAAGTATTTTTAACTACTTCTAATTTTATACCTGCTTTAAAGCAAGCTCTTCTCAAGTTTGAAGTTGTTTCTGCATTCATTCCAGAAATATCAGATACATAAACAATGTTTGTACCAGCTAACTGTGCAGTTAAAACTTCAATCGCGATTGATTTTTCTTCTCTAGTCATACTAAAAATTTTTAACTACCAATTATACTGCTTTAGGGTCCAAAGCAATTGCAGGACTCATAGTGCTAGTTAGGTAAATACTTTTGATGTAAGTTCCTTTAGCAGCAGTTGGTTTAAGTTTGATTAATGTTTGAATAATTTCGTGTGCATTTTCAACGATTTGTTCGCTTCCAAAAGAAATTTTACCAATTCCTGCATGCACAATACCAGTTTTATCAACTTTAAAGTCAATTTTACCAGCTTTAACCTCTTGAACAGCTTTAGCAACATCCATAGTTACAGTACCTGTTTTAGGGTTTGGCATTAAACCTCTAGGTCCTAAAATACGACCTAATGGACCTAATTTACCCATAACAGAAGGCATAGTGATAATTACATCAACATCTGTCCATCCGTCTTTAATTTTTTGTAAATAATCATCAAGACCTACATAGTCTGCGCCAGCTGCTAAAGCTTCCGCTTCTTTATCTGGAGTAACTAATGCTAGTACTTTAACATCTTTACCAGTTCCATGAGGTAATGTTACCACACCTCTAACCATTTGATTCGCTTTTCTTGGATCTACGCCCAAACGAACTGCGATATCAACAGACTCATCAAATTTTGCAGAAGCAACTACTTTTATTAACGCCGCAGCATCTTTAAGAGAATATAGTTTGTTCTTTTCAATTTTTGAAGCAGCCTCTTTTTGCTTTTTTGTCAATTTTGCCATGTCTTTCTCTTAATTAAAAAGGAGAATCTCCTGATACAGTTATACCCATAGATCTAGCTGTTCCAGCGATCATGCTCATAGCAGATTCGATTGTGAATGCATTTAAATCTACCATTTTATCTTCAGCTATTGCTTTGATAACATCCCAAGTAACGCTAGCTACTTTTTTACGATTTGGTTCACCTGATCCGGACTTTAGCTTTGCAGCTTCCAATAACTGGACAGCAGCAGGAGGAGTTTTTACAACAAAATCAAATGATTTGTCTTTATACACAGTAATTTGTACTGGGCATATTTTGCCGGGCTTATCTTGAGTTCTAGCATTAAATTGCTTACAGAATTCCATGATGTTTACCCCAGCAGCTCCTAAAGCAGGTCCAACCGGTGGCGACGGGTTCGCAGCACCTCCCTTAACTTGTAGTTTAACTACCTTACTAATTTCTTTAGCCATTTTTTAAAAAATTTAACACTACAATCATTGGAAGCGATTGTAATAGATATTATAGATGTAACAAAAAATTATACTTTTTCAACTTGCATAAAACTCAACTCTAATGGTGTTTTTCTTCCGAAAATCTTAACCATTACTTCTAGTTTACGCTTTTCTTCATTGATTTTCTCAACTGTTCCATTAAAACCATTAAATGGACCATCAACAACTTTAATAGTCTCTCCAATATTAAAAGGAATAGAACGAGTATCTGTATTCACAGCTAACTCATCTACCTTCCCTAACATTCTATTAACTTCAGACATTCTCAAGGGAACAGGCTCACCACCTTTGATTTCACCTAAAAAACCAATAACACTTGTTATAGACTTAATAATATGAGGTATCTCACCAATAAGATTTGCTTCAATCATAACATAACCAGGAAAATAAACTTTATCTTTAATTATCTTCTTCCCTTCTTTTACTGTAACTACTTTTTCAGTAGGCACCAAAACTTGGGAAACATAATCACCCATTCCTAGTCTAGCAATCTCGGTTTCTATATAAGCTTTCACTTTATTTTCTTGCCCGCTTACCGCCCTAACGACATACCACTTCTTAATATTATTATCTGCCATAACAAAAAAAATTACGCTTTTATCCAGTTAAAGAATCCAGATAAAGCTTTTGCGAATATTTCATCTACTCCCCAAGTTGCCAAAGCGAATAGTACTGAAAAAACAGCAACAACAATCGTTAGACGTTGCACCTCAGCCCAAGCAGGCCAAGTAACATTTGACTTTAATTCTTCAAATGCTTCTGATATGTAATTAACAACTTTTGTCATTATGATTTATTTTTTTTGCACGGGCGGAGGGATTCGAACCCCCATCAACGGTTTTGGAGACCGCTATTCTACCCTTGAACTACGCCCGTTAGTTAAAAGCCAGCGATTTTTCAGTTATGAAAATCAACTGGCTTTATATAATTTTAGGATATTATCCTACAATTTCAGTTACTTGTCCAGCTCCTACAGTTCTACCACCTTCACGGATAGCGAAACGTAAACCAACACTCATTGCGATTGGACTCAACAAAGTAACATTAATAGTTAAGTTATCTCCTGGCATCACCATCTCTACTCCTTCTGGTAAAGTAATAACACCTGTCACATCCGTTGTACGAACGTAAAACTGTGGACGGTAATTGTTATGGAACGGAGTATGACGTCCACCTTCTTCTTTTTTCAAGATATAAACCTCAGCTTTAAAAGTAGCGTGTGGTTTTACTGATCCTGGCTTAATGATAACCATTCCTCTTTTGATAGATTCTTTATCAACACCACGCAACAATAAACCTACGTTATCTCCTGCTTCACCTCTATCAAGGATTTTACGGAACATCTCAACTCCTGTAATAGTAGAAGTTAATTTTTCAGCTCCCATACCAATAATTTCAACAGGATCTCCTGTATTAGCAATACCAGTTTCGATACGACCTGTAGCAACAGTTCCACGACCAGTAATAGTAAATACATCTTCAACCGGCATCAAGAATGGTTTCTCAGTATCACGTACTGGCTCTTCGATCCAAGAATCTACAGCTTCCATTAACTCAATAATTTTTGGTACCCAAGCTGGATCATTATTCAACCCTCCAAGAGCAGACCCTTGAACAACTGGACAATTATCTCCATCATATTCATAGAAGGACAATAAGTCTCTAATTTCCATTTCAACAAGCTCTAACAATTCCTCATCATCAACCATATCCACTTTATTCATGAATACAACCATTCTAGGAATACCAACCTGACGTCCTAAAAGGATATGCTCACGTGTTTGTGGCATTGGCCCATCAGTTGCAGCTACCACAAGAATAGCACCATCCATTTGAGCAGCTCCAGTAACCATGTTTTTTACGTAATCCGCGTGACCAGGACAGTCAACGTGAGCGTAATGACGATTAGCAGTTTCATACTCAACGTGAGATGTATTAATTGTAATACCTCTTTCTTTTTCTTCAGGAGCATTATCAATTTGATCAAATGATTTTGCTTGACAGTAACCAGCATCAGATAATACTTTTGTGATTGCTGCTGTTAAAGTAGTTTTACCGTGATCTACGTGTCCGATCGTACCAATATTTAAGTGTGGTTTCGAACGGTTAAAGGTTTCTTTTGCCATTTTACTTAATTTTAATCTTGTTATATATTAATTTTTATTTCCTATTTACTTGAGCCAATGTCGGGAATTGAACCCGAGACCTCTTCCTTACCAAGGAAGCACTCTACCCCTGAGCTACACCGGCAGAGAAATCTTCATTTTTAAATTTAAAATATTCATTTTAAACTTTATTTTGTGGGGAGAGCAGGATTCGAACCTGCGAAGTTCACACAGCAGATTTACAGTCTGCCCTCGTTGGCCGCTTGAGTATCTCCCCTTTTATTGATTTTCAGTACTTTAAAAGAACCATTTCCAAACGCTTTGGAAAAAAATTTTAGAGCCGGCGGAGGGACTCGAACCCACGACCTGCTGATTACAAATCAGCTGCTCTAGCCAACTGAGCTACGCTGGCAAATCAATAAAAAAAGTCCGCTATTTCTAACGGACTGCAAATGTAGAGATTTTATCTCTCAAACAAAACATTTTTTTAAAAAATTTTATATTAAATATGCGAACTTATCTTTTCTTTTCTTTTTACTAACAAACGTTCAAGAGATTCTGCCGATAGTTCCACCGCTTCTTCAAAAGTTTTACACTGCTTTTTTACTAAAAAATCATCCCCAGGAACATTAATTTTTATTTCAGCAATTTTATTTTCTTTATCACTTGTCTTTTCAACTTTTAAAAAAACATCCGAAGAAACTACCTTATCGTAATAT
Source organism: Flavobacterium sp. 83 (assembly GCF_000744835.1). NCBI lineage: Bacteria > Pseudomonadati > Bacteroidota > Flavobacteriia > Flavobacteriales > Flavobacteriaceae > Flavobacterium > Flavobacterium sp. 83. The sequence continues at coordinate 1,868,213 of NZ_JQMS01000001.1, read as the reverse complement.
TTTTCTAATTTGTCCATTCTTTCTTGAACAAAATCTACTAGCTTTTTGTCAACAGCAAAGTTAACTGCATGAACATTTACCTTCATAATCATTATTTTTAAATAGTTAAACATTTCTGAATTACTTCTGATTCCTTGGATGAGCATCTCCATACACTTTCTTTAGTTCTGCTAAACTATTGTGCGTGTATATTTGCGTTGATGCCAGACTAGAATGTCCTAATAATTCTTTTACTGAATTTAAATCAGCCCCGTTATTTAATAGATGAGTTGCAAACGTATGCCGTAATATATGCGGACTCTTTTTTACTTTCTCGGAGACTGTACTAAAGTAAGAATTTATTAATCGATACACAAAAGAATCATTTAATTTTAACCCTTTTTTTGTGAGAAAAAAATAATCACTATCTACCACTGACAACAAAAAGGAACGCTCCTTTAAATATAAAGAAAACTGATTTATAATTATTGGCAAAACCGGCAATATTCGCTCCTTATTCCTTTTTCCCAGCACCTTGACCGTACTGCCAGATAAATCAATATTAACCATCTCTAAATGAATCAACTCTGTTCTTCGCATACCGGTAGTGTAAAACAAATCGATTATGAGTTTATTTCTTATTTCCTCAAAACCTACTGGATTTTGCAAATGACTTAACACATCTACAACTTCTTTTTCTGAAAACGGAATCTGTAATATCTTTGGTTTTTTTAGCGCTTTGTGCTTCAACAGCGGACTCACTTCTATTTGCTTTATTTTTAATAGAAATTTATAAAACGCTTTCAAGGATGCGATTTTTCTATTAATCGAGGTATTTGACACATCATCATCCACAAGAGAAACAATCCAAGTTCTAATTTGACTATAATTAACTTGCTCTATACCCTCTTGGTCAAAATGAATCGTATTAAATAATTCAAAAGAAGCGATATCATTACAATATGCCGTAACGGTATGTGAAGAATATTTTTTCTCCAACTCTAGATAATCCCGAAATGCATCTTTATTAGTAGCCATAAAAAAACCGTTAGCATCAAAGTTATAAAACTTTAATGACTAACGGTACTTTATTCTAATAGATATTGACTAACTCTCTAAGTTATCTCTCATATTTTGGATATAAGCCGCTTTTTGAATTTTGATTCTATTTGTAACTGAAGGCTTAATAAAAGCAGTACGTGCTCTTAATTGACGAACAGTTCCTGTTTTATCAAATTTTCTTTTGTAACGTTTTAACGCTCTATCGATATTTTCTCCGTCTTTAATTGGTATAATTAACATAATATAGACACCCCCTTTCTTTAAGTGTGCAAAAGTAAACATTATTTTGAATTATGAGTCATGAATTATAGATTATTTTTGGGCGTGCCGGCGGACACCACTTTTATCATTCACAAAACGTCACTTCATTCGCCGTCAGGCTGTCCGTTGCAAGTCCTCATTGCATTCTGGACTTTCCTCTTCCATCCTTCACGCAAAAAAAAGAGCCAATCTACAATTTATGCATCTTGACTCTTTATACTATATTCAAATTTCTAAAAACTATTATTTCAACAAATTTCTGGAAATCACTATTTTTTGAATTTCAGTAGTTCCTTCCCCAATGGTACATAATTTAGAATCTCTATAGAATTTCTCCACTGGATAATCTTTAATATAACCATATCCTCCATGAATTTGCACCGCTTCATTCGCTACTTTTACACAAACTTCTGAAGCATACATTTTAGCCATAGCTCCCATCGTGGTAACTGGTTTATGCTGTTGTTTTAAGAAAGCCGCTTTGTGTAGTAATAATTCTGAAGCTTCAATTTCAGTTGCCATATCAGCTAACTTAAATGAAATTCCTTGGAATTCACAAATTGGCTGCCCAAACTGATGTCTTTCTTTCGAATATTTCAACGCCGCTTCATACGCTCCCTTAGCAATTCCTAGTGACAATGCTCCAATAGAAATCCTTCCCCCATCTAAAACTTTCATTGCCTGAACAAAACCTTGTCCTACCTCTCCTAATCTGTTGGCATCAGGAATTCGACAATTATCAAATATCAATTCAGCAGTTTCACTGGCACGCATTCCTAATTTATTTTCTTTTTTTCCTGAAGCAAAACCTGGCATTCCTTTTTCGAATACGAAAGCTGTCATTCCTTTCGAATCTCCTTTTTCACCGGTACGAACAATAACTACAGCTATATCTCCTGAAATGGCGTGGGTAATAAAATTCTTTGCTCCATTAACAATCCAGAAATCTCCATCTTTTTTTGCAGTAGTATTCATTCCTCCCGCATCTGATCCTGTATCATGCTCTGTCAATCCCCAAGCACCTATATGCTCAGCGGTAGCCAGTTTTGGAACCCATCTTTTCTTTTGTTCTTCGTTTCCAAAAGTCAAAATATGATTGGTACATAAAGAATTATGAGCTGCTACAGACAACCCAATAGAGGGATCCACTTTTGAGATTTCTTCTACAATGGTAATGTATTCATGATATCCTAATCCAGAACCTCCAAGCTCTTCCGGCACTAAAATACCCATAAATCCCATTTCACCTAATTTTTTAAACAAAGGCACAGGAAAAGTTTGCGCTTCATCCCATTCCATTATATTTGGACGAATTTCTTTTTCAGCAAAATCTCTTATAGATTGTGCAATCATAAATTGCGTTTCATTGTAATCAAAGTTCATCGTGACAGTGTTTTATTTTAAAAGCTCAAATATAAGCCAATTATATTTGCTTTATCAACAGGAAATCCCTTAATTTTTATTAAATCCTCAATATTCTTAATATCACCTGTCATACTTCTATAAGTAACAATTTCTTTGGCCAAAGCATATCTAAAATAACAGAACTGAGAAAGCTCCCTTAAAGAAGCATTATTAATATCTATCTTTTTAAAATTAGGGAGAACTGAAATTTTAAAATGAGTATTCAAATTTTCAACAACTTCAGGTGATAATCCCCAAACATCTTTCATTTGTTCCATTGAAACGAATGCACCTAAACTTTCTTTTTGCTTTAAAATCCGAACCGATATGGCCTCACCTATTCCATAAATTTTCATCAAATCTTCTTTGGTAGCCAAATTAATATCGATTAAAACAATTTTTCCTTTTTTGGCGTAAGCCTGGCCTGGATCATTTACGTATGCTTTGAATTCTTTTTTATTTTTAACCCAATCTGGAAATTTAAAAAAGGGAGCAATAGCATTTAATAACGAATCCGAAACTTTAGTCACGTTTTGAAATTCTTCTGAAGAATTGACATATTTATTTTCTTTTCTAAAAGCCAACAAGCGGTCAATTTCCTGAACTGACATCCCTAATTTATAGCCTTTATAGTCTGTTATAAAATTAGGATTGAAAGGATAAATTTTAGAGATAGCCTTAGAATTATCAGTTTTCATGGAATCAATTTGAGATTGTAATGAAAGCCATTTCTTTTTCTCTGGATAATTCTTTATAGCAGCATTAAAGTCAACAAAAAAATAGAGTAATTGCAAAACAACAATAATCACAAACAATAGAAAAATACCTGTACGCTGTTCCCGAGTGAACTTAAAATAAGTGAGAATTGTTTTATAATCCATGTGAAAATTTCGCGTTGATTAATTCAAATAAGAATCCTAAATTTATAAATTAAATCAAGACCGATCAATTTCTAAGGGAAATATTTCATAAAACTAAAAATTACAATGACAATCCCCCGAATATTAGACATAATTACATACTATAAGAGTTTTTCTATAAAATAAACCGCTAAAAACTAGCATAGATTATTTTTTTTATAACTTAAAACCATATTATTGTTTTTATTTTTTACAAAAAAGAATACATTTGAAGCTTAATAACAAAAAAACCATAAATATGTCTATTTGGAAAAGAAAACCATTAGCTCAGCTTTTAGCAGAGGCCGCTGATTCTGAAAAGGGATTAAAAAGAACATTAACCGCCTGGACTCTAATTGCATTAGGTATTGGTGCCATAATTGGTGCAGGATTGTTTGTAAGAACGGCAATGGCTGCCTCACAAAATGCAGGACCATCTGTAACTATAGCATTTGTTGTTGCTGCAATCGGTTGCGCATTAGCTGGCTTGTGTTACGCAGAACTTTCTTCTTCAATACCCATTTCAGGTAGCGCTTACACCTACACTTACGCAACAATGGGTGAGTTTTTAGCCTGGATTATTGGTTGGGATTTAATCCTTGAATATGCTGTGGGAGCTGCCACTGTAGGAATCGCTTGGAGTGAATACCTCAATAACTTACTGGTCAATGTGCTCCATATGAGCCCAATACCCTACTCTTTATCACACTCTCCATTTCAAAATGACCCTATAACAGGTGAACATGGAATGATCAACTTACCAGCGTTGTTCATAGTTGGTGTGATTAGTTTATTACTAATAAAAGGAATTCAAGAATCAGCTTTTGTAAATGGAATTATTGTAATTGTAAAAGTTGCTATTGTAATAATGATTATTGTTATAGGATGGCATTTTGTAAATCCGGCAAATCACACTCCTTATATTCCAGCAAGTTCAATCTTCACAGATGAGCATGGAATCGATCATAAATTTGGAGGTTTTTGGGGAATAATTGGAGCCGCTGGAACCGTTTTCTTTGCTTTCATAGGATTTGATGCCGTAAGTACGGCTGCACAGGAAACGATAAATCCAAAAAGAAATATGCCTATAGGCATCTTAGGTTCATTGGCAATTTGCACTGTATTATATATATTATTTGCCCATGTTCTTACTGGAGTAGCAACTATAGAAGATTTTAGAACAGGTGGTAAAGAAGCTTCTGTAGCCTTTGCAATCAACAAATACATGATTGGATACGCTTGGTTGGGTCAATTGGTAACCGTAGCTATTTTAGCAGGATTTTCTTCTGTAATTTTAGTGATGCTATTAGGACAATCCAGAGTATTTTATGCAATGGGTAAAGATGGTTTATTACCTAAAATGTTTAGCGACTTACATCCAAAATACAAAACTCCGTACAAAGCAAATATTGCAATTTTAATAATTGTTGGTGCATTTGCCGCATTTATTCCTGGAGATATTGTAGGAGATATGACGAGTATAGGAACATTGTTTGCTTTTTCATTAGTATGTGTATCAGTAATAATTCTAAGAAAAAAAGAACCTAATATGGTTCGTGAATTCAAAACACCATTCGTACCTTTAGTTCCAATTTTAGGAGTTATCACTTGTGTATTAATGATGGCTGGATTAGGCTGGACAAACTGGCTTAGACTTTTTGCATGGATGGCAATAGGTGTTGTTTTCTATTTTGCTTACGGAAAGAAAAACAGCGTATTAAACAATACTAAAGAATAATTTTTTTTTACAAAATAAAAAAGGGATTATGAAGTACTTAAATACTTTATAATCCCTTTTTCTTATTTATATTATTTTACAAATCAAAAACAGAAGTTCGTTTAGCCCGAATCAAATCCTTCAAACGAATCCAAAAAGCCAATGTCAAATAAACGGCAAACCACAATCCAACAGTAACAAACGACAAGTAAATAAAAAACAATCGCACACTACTGGCCCGCATTCCTAATGTATCAGCCATACGGGAAGAAACGTGAAAACCGTGTTTCTCAAAAAAAAACTTAAGCTTGATTATTACTGACATCTTTTAGTTTATTTGTTTCATTGATTAATCTTTAATTCCAGAAACAAATTTACAACATTACCGCATGCTCCGGTTAACAATTTTAAAAATAACTGAATCAACTTTTTTTCAACAATTCCATCCCTACAGCACATTCTAAACATTTACTTTTATTACAATACTCATTTTTGAGTTGTAACAAAGACTGTGTTTCAAAAGCACTTTTTGACTCTATACCAAAAGAACTAAATTTATCTATAATTGCATTTTTCTCTGGAGCAACTTCATTTAAAAGGCGTATTAAATTCTCCGAAATTTCCTTTCCCTGACTTTTTGCAAAAGCAAACTGAAGTGGAATTATCGTATTTATGACAATCAAATCAATGAAAGATTTAGATAGTGGTTTCTTTTTACTCGGGCTTTCTTTATCAAATTGATAATGATTTAACCAATATCCTGAAGCGGTCACTTGGAAAATTTCATAAATATCTTTTAATGAATTTAATGTAGCTATTTTCGAAAATAAATTCTGCTGACTGTGGTACAAATTAGCTAATTGCGAAAGTCGTATCGTAGGAAAATTATCCGGACGATGCTTAAAAAACTGAACGGGTTCGATACAAATTTTCTCTATTTGATATTTATGCAACAAATAAAAATATCGAAATTTTAAATCTTTGAAATAATTATCTTCCTTTTCTGAATCCAATAATCCAGAAGCTCCAAAAATTAAAGATTCCAGATTCTCAACCTCAAAACTTTCTTTTCTTATGATTGAAAAGGGAATAGATTGCGCAATTTTTAAAAAGATTTCCCCATTTGTATTTAAACCAAAATTCTTTGCTAAAAGACAAAACAAAACCGCTTCCCAATCTTTATTCGTTTGTTCCAATAAATCAAAAACAGGTTGGGATTTCCGTTCTAAACGTTCAAAAAACAAACGCTCTTGCCAGTTTTCAAAAGCAAATTCGTCAATCTCTTTTAGCTGCTTTTCGCAAAAAATCCAAGATTTAGGAGCCATTAAAGATTGATAATTTTCGACCGTTTCTTTTTCAACATATTTTTTGAGTTCTAAAACTGGAATTTCAGAATTGTTACTTCTAAAAATCTCAGTATCATGTTCCCAAACTACATGCAAAATTACATTTTCATAACCTGCGTCTTTTTCGTGATGATGTACATACCAATCCGAAGATTTAAGATGAATTTCAACGTTACCAGCCCATTTTTGATTGTCAATAGTGATTTGAGCATTGAAGAAATCAGGACCCGCTAGTTCCAAATATTGACCTGCATTGATAATTGTAATTTCTTCATTATTGAACGTTTTCAAATTCAAAGTATCGAACTTCTTGAACTTCCAGAGGTAATGGAGAAAATCTTCTTTCATTTTAAAACTTTAGATGAAAGACTAAAGTAATAAAAAAATAGAAATGAAAGAAATTTATTTCAATAAATACAATTTAGCACAAGCCCGAGCATCAGATAACGCTTCGTGATGATTTAATTGTATTTTCATTTCTCGGCAGCAATCACTTAATTTGGTTGGTTTTAATCCTTTGGCTTTATAAATTTTCACTGTACATTCCCAACGAGAAGCGATATTCAAATCAGCATAATCCAAATTATAAAGCGCCATTGATTTAGCCAGAACATTTCTGTCAAAACTTTCATTATGAGCTACAACCACTCTATTTTGCAGTCTTTTTTGAATTTCAGGATATACTTGTGCGAATGACTTTGCATTTACTGTATCGCGTGGATATATTCCATGCACTTGAATCGTAAAAGGAGAATACAGATTATTTGGCGGTTTGATTAAACTGACAAACTCATCTACAATTATTCCGTTTTCTACGGTCACAATACCTACAGAGCAAGGATGGAATGCTGTTGCGGTTTCAAAATCTATTGCAGTAAAGGTCATTTTGATTTCAGATTTAGGATTAACGATTTTTGATTTCAGATTTACAAAAGCAATGACTTTGGCAACATTTCCAGAAAAGGCATTGCTTTAGCATAATCCAGAGATTCATATTCCAGTCCCAACCTTCTAAGATTAGAATAATACAATTGATGGTTCTGATAATAGTTTTTTTCACTTTGAACAAACCAAGTTTTCTCACCAAGTTTCTCCGATAAAAACCATTTTTCCAATAGTCTGCCAGTACGACCGTTGCCATCATCCCAAGGATGTATTTTCACGAAAACTAAATGAATTAAACTGGCATAGTAAAAAACCTCCTGGAAAATTAATTCCATTTTGAGTAAACTTTCTACGTCTTCATAAAAGGCATTCATCTCTTCATTTACCTGATGAGGAAGCGCCGCTACATATTCTATTCGTCCATCATCAGTAGTTACGAACATGTTATGAATTCGATGTTTTCCTTGCTGATGCTTTGTCACTATATGTTTTCCTAAAAGTTTATGCGCTTCGGCAATACTGGTTTTATTTAATGAATTTATTTTTGCAAAAGAATAAGCGTTGTACAAATCATCAATTTTCTTGGTGTAATCTGGAAGAAATTCAATTCCAAATCGTTTATGCTTTACATACGAATCCAATTCTATTTCCTCACCTTCTATTTTACTCGAAAAAACAGATGCAACTGAGGTATAAAAACTAAACGAATCATTGGATATTTCAGCATCATGCAACGCATCAAATTTATCTTCTAATCCTTTTGGGAAGTTTTTTTTGTAATCGTCTAAAAGTATTTCGGGAATGATTTTCATTGAAAAGTAGTTATAGCACAAATATAATATTAATGATACGAATTTAATGTATCAGATAACTTACTTTCATTTCGTATATTAAACTTTCGCGATTCCAATACTTTAAAAATATCAATTATACAAATTCAAAACATTCAGGAACTTTCTTTTCATTTCGTCTTGCAAACTTTTGGGTTCTAAAACTATTAGTTCTGCAAAATGGACATTAATTCTAAAAACCTTCGTCAAAATTTAAAATTTTGGCAAAGGGTACCATTATAGGCTGATTCAATTCATTATTTATAGCAAATGGCTAATCCATAACAAAAACATCTTCAATAATTTGTTTCATTTTTGTGTTCCTTATCTGTTCGTGAAAAGCCACCGAATAACCATCTATTGTTAATTGCTTGAAAAATTCTTTGGCACAATTAATTTTTACAGATTCAATATTTCTTAAATCAGATTCATTTTTAACATCTTTAGTTTCAACAATAATATTTAAAACTTTATTTCCATCCGATTTTTTTACGACGTACATAAAATCTGGACTGTATGATTGTCCTGTAATTGTTGGGATAGAAATGCTCCTTCTTGGTATTTTTCCGTAAACGATTACTTCTTGTACTTGCTCTAAAATATTATTTTTTTCCAATGGAGAATCAAAAGCAAACCTATCATATAAATATTTTTCAGATGGATTTCCTTCAACAAATTTTGTTCCTATTATACCTTGTTTTATTTCTGCCCTTGGAGTTCCATTTGCAAAAGTCAAAGCAGTTGCATTCAATTTGATATTCGTTTTACCGTAAGAAAATCGGCCTGCGAGATTGTTAGTTTTCCAGTCATTGAATTTCGAAACAAAATTTGCCACACTAAACTCATTTATTTTATCCTTATCTATTTCATTAGTCTTAGCATATTGAATTAATGCCTGATTTAATAAAAGAATCGGAATATTAGTTTGCTTGTTTATTCTTTTTAGAAACTCTCCGTAAGCTAATCTTTTAATGATTTTATATTGAACTCCGTAACTTTCGTTTAATACCATTAAGCCATCATCCGAAGTATTCAATTCTTGTCTTGAACTTGATATAACAACATCCGTAAAAACATCCTTTTTGAAAAGACCAACTAATTCATTTTTTAAATAATCGCCATTTTCTACTTTCTCATAAAACAACAAATACTTTTGACTTATGGCTTCCCATAGACTTTTCAATTCGTTGTATTGTGCAGGTCTAATCTTTACTTTTCGCTCTTTGCCTTTATTATTATCAATTACTTTTCCAGTATTCAATCCTGTGGAAAAATCTGGATATTCTTCAAAAAATTGATTTGAATTTTCAATTACAACATTTTTATTCCTATCGATAAATTTTTTGATCAACAAATCAGTAAATAAATCATCCGAGTTTAAACCTAATTTTTTAGCTACTTTTTGAAGTTGTTCCTCCGTTATCATGAAACCTTTTGGCAATTCATCATTAATTTCTTTGACTAATTTTTCAGCAAAATCAGCTTCAGTAAAATCAATAATATAATTGAGTTTAAAATCTTCATTGGATATTCTATTTCCGTTTTCATCAACGGGTAGACGCAACCCTCGCCCAACTTCTTGAATTTTACTGTTCTCGCTTCCGCTGGAGCGCAATTTTGTAATCGTAAACACATTCGGATTATCCCAACCTTCTTTCAAAGTCCATTTAGAAAATAAAAAACGCCTCGTATTCAGCTTTCCATCGTCCAATTTTATGGATAATAATTTCTTCTTGTCAAATAAAATCTCATTGATTTGATTGGCTATTTCTTCATCCGAATTCGTGTTGTCTTGCGAAAAATAACCTGCGTGACAACTCGAAATATCCAATTTCGATGCTTTTAAATAGTCAATATATTCGTTGTCATTCTCAACCGAAAGTGTAGGTAAAACTTCGTTTATCTTTTCTAATAATAGCTTTTCAAAAGTGTTTTTCAGATAGGTTTCTTTTTCACTTTTATCATCTTTTCTATAGGAATGAATATCATCAATAAAGAAAAGAGCCAGTGTTTTTATCTTAAACTTTCTGTCAAAATTGATTTTTTCAGTTTCAAAATGCCTGTCAATTGCTAATTTTAGCATTTGCTCTTGGTACGAAGAAGAATAAATGTCTGTACTAAATTCCTCGCCTTGAAACTTGGTCTGACCATTTGACAATTCAATATAATTTGTCCCGATTGCCTCAATAACAATTCCTTCTAATTCAGTCGAAATTAAAGACAAACTATCTCCTTTCTTCAATTCAAACGATTTTGTTGAATTCCCTTTTTGAATGTAATTTAATCGAACGGCAGTCTTGCTTTGTACTGACATTATCTTTACCTTATCTTCTTTATTTGATAACGGTTCAAAATGTTCTTTAGCTATTCCTTTTATCAAATTTTGATTGAAAGCATCACAAGCATTCAAATTGTATAATAGGTTATGATAATCCTTAATTGTTTTTTTTACTTTACCTTTTCCAACTGTTACTGTTGGAAATGTAGCACCAAACCGAATAATGCATTGTGGCTGAATATCATTGGTAATAAACTCAAATGTCTTTTGTTCTTTTGAGAAACGATGGGGTTCGTCAATAATCAAGAAAGGTTTTGTTGCTTTCAGCGCATCAACTGGGCGATGAAATCCTTCTGGTCCGTAATCGTAATCATCCCGATTCAACATAGCATCTTTCCTGTTGCTAAACAATGCCATATTGGTCAGCAATACATATATTTTATTGGAGTTTTGGCTTGAACCAGAAACAAATTCTCTAACTGTACTCGGAAAAAACTTTTTCCCTTTTTTATTTTTACCTGCTTCTAAAACTTGTAATTCTATTTCAGTTCCATAACCGCAAACATCTTTAAAATGTTTTTTGGTGTAACTATCCTGTATAAATTGTTTCGTTCCTGCTTTGATGGCAAGTGTTGGAACAACAATTATAAATTTATTAATCTTGAATTTTTTATGAAGTTCAAATATGGCGGCGGTGTGAACATAGGTTTTTCCCGTACCTGTTTCCATTTTAATATCCAAATTCAAATAGTTTTGAATACCATTCAAATTCGCATATTCTAAATCTACTGTATTCTCTTTTTGAATCGCTTTGATACGTTCTAGCAATAATTCTTTGTCCAAATCTAAAGTAGGATTGGAATAATAATTATTACTTTTCTCAAAACTACCGTCTCCAAAAACATTACTAATGGCATTTACTGCTTTTTCCTGATGAGGCAAACCATTCTTTAAAATTAATTCCATAGTTAGTACCTTACATCAATATTGATTTTCAAATTCTTTTCGCTATCATTGAGAATTTTCAAATTCTTTTCTAACATTTCGGTAACAGACCATTCAATAAAACTATAACCAAACAACACAATATTTTCTGGATTAAAACCAGCAATCGTATCGTATTTCTCAAAAAGCGCTACCATAGCTTCTTGAGTAAAATCGGGATTAATTAGATATAAATGTTTCTTGCAGTAGTAAGAAATATAACCATCTAAATCTATTGTCTCTACCTTTGCATTCAATCCATATCCATCGTTATTGAGCCAAGTCGTCAATACGGTTTCTGTGCCAAAATCGTCTAAAATGGTAGCATCCCCAAGTAAACCAGCGGCATCAAATGTTTCGCATTTGTCTAGCGTATTTTGATTGGGTTCGTTTAAAATAAAATGCTTGAAACCAAAATCAATATCTGCTTTTGGTTCCGATTTTATTTTCTTTGATGCTCTGATAATTCTTTCTATTCCAATCTCATCGATTGTTTTATAACCAGCTAAATATGCTTTTGAATTTAATTTGCATTCTTCTTGTAGTTGTATATTTATGAATTTAATATTTAAATCATTCTCATTGGAATTAAGTTTAAAAATACTTTGTGCCGAAGTTGAAGAACCAGAAAAGAAATCTAAAAAAATATCATTTTTACTAAAATTGATGTAAGAAATTAATTCATAAATTAAATCTACTGGTTTAGAATTTTTAAATATATCTTGACCAAATAATTCCTTTAAATCAGAAGTGCCTTTAGTGTTCAATAAGTTCAATAATAAATTTTTATGGGCTGCAGACCTAATCATTTCATTGTTTTCATTATCAACTAACATATAATTTTTATAACAAACTGCCCACCCATTTGCCTTATTCTTTGATCTTCTAAATTCAATAAATCCATTTTCAACACCCCATTGAACTTTCTTTACACTCCATTTCCAAATCCAACCATCATTAAAATATTCTGTACGCCCATTTGGAAAAGCCATTGTGCCGTCTGGGCATTTGATTCCAAAATTCATAGAATCACTATAATTCAAACCACCTCTATCAAGATTATCGGGATAATATTTACCCCTTTCTTCTTCATACTCATCTTTTGAATCATAACGATTTTCATCAAATAAATCTTTATTTTTAGTAAAAGATGAATTAACATCAGCTTTCTTTCTAACATATGTTAATATGCTTTCAGTAATAGTTGCAATTCCTACTGCATCGGAAGCTCCAGTTTTCTTTTGCCAAGAAAATTGAGCAATATAATTTTCCTCTCCGAAAATATCATCACACAACAACTTCAAATTTGCCTGCTCATTATCGTCTATAGAAATAAAAATAACGCCATCATCTTTCAATAAATCTTTTGCCAATTGCAATCTTGCATACATAAACATCAACCAAGCTGAATGCGATGCCGAATTTCTTTTGGTTAAATCCAAAATCCTTTTTGCTTGTGTTTCATCAACGCTTAATTTGTCTTGCAATTCATCCACCGAAAAATTGAAATTGTCTTTATACACAAAACCGTCACTTCCTGTATTATATGGCGGGTCAATGTAAATACATTTTACACTTTTAGAATAAGATTTCAATAAATGTTTCAATCCGTCAAGATTATCTCCACTTATATAAATGTTTTCACTGTTCTTGTTTTCGGGTAAATTATTGTGTTCTGGATTGGGCGTAATTACCGTTGTAGTATCCAAAGAAGCCAAAAGTTTGGCATAGCTTTTACCAAGAAATTTAAGTTCGTAACCTTCGTGAACAACATCCACTTTGTCTTTCAGTTCTTCCTTAAATCGTTCAATATCAAAACTACCATCTTTTTTAAAACAAGACGAAAAGTGTTCTTTTAAGATGGAAATTGATTTATCGTTTATGGAAATATTTTCGTTATTACGTTCTATATCTTTTATCATAATGTGTTTTTTAAATTGATTCTAAATGAAGTATTTTAAAAAATCAATACATTATGAAGTAGATATTCCTGCTTGGATTATAGCACATAATTTCATTTAAATAATTATATTTTTCAAATATATAAAAAACGGTTGAATACAACCTGATTCATTCAATCCTATTTATTTAATCAGACGAAAGTAATTTTCCATTTATGGAAAAAAGAGTTCGAAAATCGGAAATGAGTCAAAAAATTATCCTTTTAGGGAAGCGGATTGAGGAAATTATCAAAGAAAAAGGATTAAAAACCAGAGAAGTTGCCCACGATGCTGATATGGACGTTGAAAATTTAAGAAAGTATATTAAAGGAAAGCAAGAAATGAAAGTGAGCACCATGCTAAAAATTGTTGAAGCCCTTAAAATAGAAGTAAAAGACCTTTTTTAAACTTAATAAATATCAATATAATTTAGGACTATTGAAAAGTTTTTAGTTAAATCTAAACTCTCTAAAAAACAAAAAAACCTACAAGGTTAAAAAAAACCTTGCAGGTGTAAGTATAAAAAATGAATTGTGTTTTAACCTTATTTTATCGATCCAATAATATCATATTTAGTAATAATATGGTGATTCCCATTTTCTAATTCAACCAAAACTGCATCATTTTCTTTGGTAAATAGTCTCGAGACTTCTTCTATTGAGGTTCCTAATTTTACTATTGGAAATGGTTTTCCCATAATTTCTTTAATAGGTCTGTCTGCAACATTTTTATCGGCAACGTAACTTTGGAACAAATCACTTTCATCGACAGAACCTACAAATCCTGTGACGTCAATCACCGGAATTTGAGAAATCTTGTATTTACGCATTCTTTCTATAGCGTGTGAAACTAATTCTTCGGTACGCACTACAATCAATGGTTTATCGAGATGATCTTTGATAACATCTTCTGCTTTTTTGATTTCCTCATCAAGAAAACCGCGTTCGCGCATCCAGTCATCATTGAACATTTTACCTACATAACGGCTTCCTGAATCGTGGAAAAGAACCACAACCACATCTTCTGGTTTGAAATGTTCTTTGAGCTGCAACAATCCTTTTATTGCTGCACCTGCTGAATTCCCTACAAATATCCCTTCTTCAAGTGCTATTTTACGAGTATAAACTGCCGCGTCTTTATCGGTTACTTTTGTGAACCCGTCAATCAAAGAGAAGTCAACATTCTTTGGTAATATGTCTTCGCCAATTCCTTCGGTTATATAAGAATAGATTTCATTTTCGTCGAAAATCCCTGTTTCATGGTACTTTTTAAATACAGAACCGTAGGTATCAATTCCCCAGATTTTAATATTCGGATTTTTCTCTTTCAAGTATTTTCCAACTCCAGAAATCGTTCCTCCAGTTCCTACACCCGAAACAAAATGAGTGATTTTACCACCGGTTTGTTCCCAAATTTCAGGTCCGGTTTGCTCGTAATGTGCTAAAGAATTGGATGGATTATCGTATTGATTTACATACCAGGAATTTGCCGTTTCCTCCGCCAATCTTTTAGAAACTGAATAATACGAACGTGGATCTGTTGGCTCAACATCAGTAGGGCAAACGACTACTTTTGCGCCTACAGCACGAAGAATATCCATTTTTTCTTTGGACTGTTTATCCGAAATCACACAAATAAGTTTGTACCCTTTTATGATAGCCACTAATGCCAATCCCATTCCGGTATTTCCCGAAGTTCCTTCGATTATTGTTCCTCCTGGTTTTAATCGTCCATCCGCTTCAGCATCTTCAATCATTTTAACAGCCATTCTGTCTTTGACAGAATTTCCTGGATTAAAGGTTTCTACTTTGGCAAGTACCAAAGCTTCTATACCAGCAACAACTTTATTTAGTTTTACTAATGGTGTGTT
This sequence comes from Flavobacterium sp. 83, assembly GCF_000744835.1. Lineage (NCBI taxonomy): Bacteria > Pseudomonadati > Bacteroidota > Flavobacteriia > Flavobacteriales > Flavobacteriaceae > Flavobacterium > Flavobacterium sp. 83. Next base: position 1,852,758 of record NZ_JQMS01000001.1, on the reverse strand, counting down.
GCCTATTGTGCCTAATATATTTTCAGCGTAGTGCATTTTGTTATCCATTTAAGAGTATTTATTGTTATAAATCACCATACAAAGATAGCGTTTTGTTACAAAAAAATATTGATTTATGGATTTTGCGTTCGCAATTAATTTCCTAAGCTTGAATTTCAAATAAAGCCACATCACTTATTTATCACTTAAAAAATCAACCTAGTTATAATGCTAAAAATTAATCTTTTTGTTAAATAATATACTGTTCATTAATTGAAGAAATTCCAGACTAAACCAAATCGTATTGTAAAATCACGAGACGGATTATTAGGCGACGAGTAGAAATTGTTTCCTGATATGGAAGAATTAAAATGTTCTGCTTTAAAGTAAATTCTTGTTCTTTGAATCTTGGCATTAATAAAGAAATCAAAGTTTGGAGAATTTCCAATTTCTTTTTTATTCTGGACAAAAAATTCTCCTATTACTGGATTATAGTCATTTGCAAAATAATTTGTAAAATAATTAAACGAAATCCCTGTTTGTAAAAACAAAGCATTCTTTTTGAAAAAATAATTCGAATAATAGAACGTATTTCTTGTCACTATTTCGGGTACATTTAAAATAGCTTCTTGTTGATCTACTTTTTGATATAGAACCGTATTATCTAAAGCAAATCTTCCAAATTTAAATTCTTTATTAGCTTTTACTGACAGGTAATTTATAGTTTTGTCATATTGTGCCGGAGCAATAATTTGTGTTTTAACCAATATTTGCGCATCGGTTGATACATCATTAAAATACAAATGATCATTTAGAACTGAATATTGTAAAGATGCATTAAACCATGGCGTAATTGCGTTGGCACTAATCGAATTTATTTTTTCATTCTTGAAATCATTTGACCAGTTGTACTGAACATAACTACTTTGATAGAGGTTGTAATTATTATTAGGCAACTTGTTTATGTTTTGATACTGAAATGAAACTTGCGTTTCATCATTAACGTCATATTTTACCTTAGCATCCAAATTTGATAATGATTGATTCGTAATCGATCTTGAATACAAGAATTTTCCATTCCATTTATTTTTTTGATACTCATATTGCCCTCCGGCATTATTTATTTTTTGAGCTAAAGAACCCGGAATCATTTTATCATCAAAAATTAATATCTGATTGTAGTAATAATTAGACCTGAAATCTTCGACAAAAAATTGAAATTTACCTAACGTCGTGTTCTCATAAGTCAACCCAGCTTTATTATACATTTTATTGTAATGCGTTTGATCATTGATTCCACTATCTTTAAAAGAAGCACCAAATCGATATACAATTTCAGAACCTACAGTTGAAGGAACGGTAGCTTGATTGTATTCGAAAAACTTATTTTCATAATTAAATTGGTGCGTTACATATAAATTATTCGCTCCTTTATTAGCATTTATTCTAAAATTGTGATCTAAGAACACTCTTTTTCCTTTCAGAAATGATTGAGCATCTAAAAAAAAGACCTCAAATCGTTGTCTGTTATTGTATTTTGGATCTTCACTTTCGAAATCACTAATAGTTGTGATTCCACCGTTTTCTTCATTTAAAATGTCTTGAGCTGTAAAATGCGCATTAGAATAATAGCGTTTGTTTTTAGTATTATAACTTACCGTGAATCTAAAGTTTCCGGTACTTGCCAATTGATTTAAATATTCTCCCTGAGAGCGCAATCCTCTGTAAGCCATCGAAAAATTGAGATTCTCAGAGGTATTTAAAGCAATATATGCATCGGTAGACTGTCCTTTTTGAATAGTTGATTTAAAATATAATTCTGTAACTGGAGTGGCAACTGAACTGTATCGAATTTGATTCGCCTCCAAAAAATTAAAATGTTTTGCTTTGAAACCAAATTCTGGAAGTGGAGAAAAATCAGTCAGACTATATTGTAAAGTATTATACGTTTGACCTTCATTTGCAAAAGGCAAAAGTCCAAAATTGTCTTTTCGCAAATAATTATGACTGTATTCTTTTTGGATAGTAAGTGAAGTATCTATGTAAGTTGTATCTCTATCCAAAGTAATCACGCGATACATATCTATGGTAGCAATAGGTTGTGTTACCTTTTTGATAGAATCCGAACTATTGTATTTGCTATTGTAATCTATTTCTTGACTATTTCTTTCTTGAGAAAACAGTAACGTGGAGAATGAAACAAAAATAATAAAAAAGAAAATTCTCATTTGAAAGTGGGTATAATTAGTCAATTATTTTTACAATTTTAATCAAGCAAAGGTAATTTATAAAAACATATAAATAAAAAAACACAGCATTTTATAGGATTCTTATAACAAATAGATAGCTAACGAATTTTTACATCGAAAATTTTATAATATTTGTTGCCTTAAATAAAATAATATGCTCGAAAACAATTTTTCGAAAATCATCCTTGAAAGCGGAACTGATGAAGCTGGTCGTGGCTGCCTTGCAGGTCCTGTAACTGCAGCTGCAGTAATATTACCTTTCCATTTTGAAAACGAAATCCTAAATGACAGCAAACAACTATCTGAAAAAATCAGAGAAAAGTTACGGCCTATTATTGAACAACAGGCCATTACGTTTGCAGTCACACATTTACATCCGAAAGAGATTGATGAAATAAACATCTTGAATGCTTCGATGAAAGGAATGCAAGAATGTGTTTTGAAATTAAATCCTCTACCTGAGTTTATTATTGTTGACGGCAACCGCATGTTAAATGCAAAACTGGGTTTGAAAAATTCTCACGGAAAACAATTTTCTAAAAATGAAATTGAATTATTAAAATCTATTCCAAATACCAGTATTGTAAAAGGTGATTCTAAATTTATGAGTATTGCCGCGGCCTCAGTTTTGGCAAAAACGTATCGTGATGAGTATATGAATACGATTCATGAGGAATTCCCAATGTACAATTGGAAAAAAAATAAAGGTTATCCTACGCAAGAACATCGTGAAGCAATACGAAAATATGGAATTACGAAATACCACCGAGTGACATTTCGACTATTGCCGGAACAATTAAAATTAGAAATTTAGATTTCAAATTCATCAAAAGTCGCATCAAAAAGAGTAGAGAAATGCTTCAAGATTTTTTCTTTTACTTCTTCCTCGTTTACTGTTTCCACTCCGAGTTCTACGTTTAATGATGTTACGGCTTTACCGCGAATCCCACACGGAATAATATTGTCAAAATAACCTAAATCGGCATTTACATTTAAAGCAAATCCGTGCATGGTTACCCAACGGGAAGCGCGCACACCCATAGCACAAATTTTTCTTGCAAATGGAGTTCCTGCGCCCAACCAAACACCTGTTTCACCTTCGCTTCTACCGCTAGCAATTCCAAATTCTTGAAGAGTAAGGATAATAGCTTCTTCCAAAAAACGCAAATATTTATGAATGTCTGTAAAAAAATTTTCTAAGTCAATAATGGGATATCCTACAATTTGTCCAGGACCGTGATACGTAATATCACCGCCGCGATTGATTTTATAGAAGGTAGCTCCTTTGGCTTCGAGTTGTTTTTCGGATAAAAGTAAATTACTTAAATCACCACTTTTACCTAACGTATAAACATGTGGATGTTCTACAAAAAGGAAATAATTAGGTGTTTGCAAACTCGTTTCCTCTCTCCTGTTTTTGATTTTCAAGTCAACGATTCCTTTGAACAATTCTTCTTGGTATTCCCAAGTTTCTTTGTAATCTTTATTTCGTAAATCTTGAAGTTGGATGGTTTTGTTCATTTGTAATTGCGAGGAACGAAGAAATCCTATTTCGTTCACGTATTTTTGAACCGCAAAGATACAAAGTTTTGAAAGATGAATTTTGATTTTATTCTTCTGGTTCCAAAGCACAAAAAATGGTAGCATAGCCCCGATAGTAGCGGCATCCTTTTTATCTTGTTTTTTTTCAAACAAGATAAAAAGATAGAGCAAATAGCGGGACAGGTCGTCTTGAAAATCCTTTCGTTTTTGCTCCCGAAAAAAACCTAACCCCCCGCCCTCTCCTGCTGAGAGGGAGCTAAAAAAATCATTTTTTGGTTTTTGTAACTTTAAGACATAAAGACTATCTTTGCGCTCTTAAAAACAGCATAAAATGGCATTATCCGAACAAGAAATATTACGCAGAGAAGCACTTACCGAATTACGCAATTTAGGCATTGAGCCTTATCCGGCAGCCGAATTTATCACAACCGCTTATTCTAGCGAAATCCTAGCCGATTTCGAGAAGTACGAAGGAAAAGAAGTTGTTTTAGCAGGACGTTTGATGGGTAAGCGTATCATGGGAAAGGCATCATTTGCAGAATTGAAAGATGCTGAAGGACGTATTCAAGTATATGTTTCGAGAGATGATATTTCGACTGATGAAGAGAAAACAATGTACAATGTAGTTTTCAAAAAACTATTGGATATTGGCGATTTTATTGGTATTCGCGGAACGGTTTTCAAAACGCAAGTGGGTGAAATCTCAGTTCATGTTTATGGATTGACCGTTTTAGCAAAAGCCTTAAAACCACTTCCTGTTGTAAAAACAGATGCTGATGGTAAAACGCACGATGCTTTTGCTGATCCAGAACAAAGATACCGTCGTCGTTACGTGGATTTAACCGTAAACGACCACGTAAAAGAAACGTTTATCAAGAGAACAAAATTGTTCAACTCAATGCGTTCTTTCTTTAATGACAAAGGATATCTTGAAGTAGAAACGCCTGTTTTACAACCAATTCCCGGTGGTGCCGCAGCGCGTCCTTTTATCACGCACCACAACTCGCTTGATATGCCATTGTACATGCGTATTGCAAATGAGTTGTACTTAAAAAGATTAATTGTTGGTGGTTTTGATGGTGTTTATGAGTTTTCGAAAAACTTCCGTAACGAAGGAATGGACCGAACGCACAACCCAGAATTTACTGCCATGGAAATATATGTAGCCTACAAAGACTACAACTGGATGATGAATTTCACCGAAAACTTATTAGAACATTGCGCCATTGGTGTGAATGGAACCAGCGAAGCGACTTTTGGAGAACATACCGTGAACTTCAAAGCTCCGTATGCAAGAGTTACAATGACGGATTCTATCAAACATTTTACTGGATTTGATATTTCAGGAAAAAATGAAGCAGAATTATTTGAAGCTGCTAGAGGTATGGGAATTGACGTGGATAAAACCATGGGTAAAGGAAAACTGATCGATGAGATTTTTGGTGCTAAATGTGAAGGAAATTATATTCAGCCTACTTTCATCACGGATTATCCAAAGGAAATGTCTCCGCTTTGCAAACAACACCGGGACAATCCAGAATTGACAGAACGTTTTGAATTGATGGTTTGCGGTAAAGAAGTAGCGAACGCATATTCTGAATTGAACGACCCAATTGACCAAAGAGAACGTTTTGAAGAGCAAATGCGCTTGTCCGAAAAAGGAGATGATGAAGCAACGGGAATCATCGATGAGGATTTCTTGAGAGCGTTAGAATACGGAATGCCGCCAACTTCTGGATTAGGAATTGGAATGGACCGTTTGATGATGTTCCTGACCAATAATTCTTCTATTCAAGAAGTATTGTTATTCCCTCAAATGAGACCAGAGAAAAAACAAGTGAAAATTGAATTGGAAGAAGATGAGAAATTGATTGTTGTGTTATTGCAAACCAATAACAACCAAATGGAATTTGGCCTACTTAAAATTAATTCTGGATTGAGCGGTAAAAAATGGGACAAAGCCATGAAAAACTTATCTTCTTTGGGATTGACTGAAGTAGTTGTTGATGGTGATGTTAAAGCCTGTCGATTAAAAGAATAATTTATTCAGTTTAATATTATATAAAAAAAGGAGCTTCGATCGAAGCTCCTTTTTTTGTTTTTACAAAGTATAATTCAGATTGACGCTCCAACGGTAATTAGCTTCAATTTTTGAATTGGATAAATGTTGATTGATGGGAAGCATCGCATTGACACCAATCGAAAAGTCCCCTTTTCCGGCTTCAATCCCAAATTTACTAAAAAGAATATCTCCAGAAGTATCCGGCAGTTTCTCTCCATATTGTTTATTGGTTGCATAGACTTCACCAGCCAAGCCCAATTGCGGAACCAGTTTTATCGTAGGTAAATCAAAAAGATAAAACAGCGTACTGCCATAATTAAATTGATTTCCAAATTGATACTGTTTTTGATTTTCGGTTTTGAAAGTATAATTCAACATCGTGCTTAACCCCAAATTTCTCTTTTTAATCACATATTCCGACACTAAAAGATAATCCCAACTTCCTGTTCCTACTTGGAAACTCTGATTGACACTTCCGGTATTGTTAGCTTCATCAAATTTTCCTGTTGGAATTTTTACGCCGCCACCCAATTGCAATTTATGTGTAAAAACCGTACTGTCTTTGTGCGTTTGATATACAGAATACATCGCCATAACTGAAACGTCTCCTAATCCTTGAATATTTTCTGTTCCAGTGGAACGTTCCCGATTGTGAAAGTGATACGGAACCAATGCTGAAATCTGGATTTTTTCTGTGATTGGAATTTTAGTCCAAATTTGGATTGTATTGAAATTTTCGTCAATCCACGGAGAGTTGGCAAAAATTCCGTCACGACTAGTGTAGCTTTGATTGAAATAGCGCAAGCCGATAAAATTGTTGTTTAGCATAGAACTAAATCCCATACTTCCACCACTTGCAGAACAGCCACAGGCATCACAATCATCTTCTAAATCTTCTAGTAATTGCATTTTCTGGAAGGTAAATCTCGAAATGCTGTCTTTCTCAATTTTGGCAGCAACAAGCTGGTTTACAAAAAGAACTAAAACAAAAAGTAAAATTTTATTTTTCATGGTTTTAATATTCTGAGAATCGTTTATCGGTGAGATATTGATTATCGGTTAGTGTTTTTAGGAAGGCAATTAATTGTGTTTTTTCAGTATCAGAAAGCGGAATTCCTAAATTTCCGTTTTGATTTAGAATTGGGTCTAAAGTTGCTCCGTTTACAACTCCAGAAGCATAATGATTCAAAACCGTTTCTAATGTCCCGAATCTTCCATCGTGCATATAAGGCGCGGTTTTTTCAACATTTCGCAAACTGGGCACTTTAAATTTATAGTAATCTATTGCTACTTGTGTCACCCGAAATCTTCCCACATCATTTATTTTTGGATTAACAGCCAAGCCATTATTTCTATATGAGTTATCAGTCATCAAATCCGTGGCATGGCACGAAGCACACTTTGCATTGAAAATTGCATAACCCATTAATTCCTCAGAAGTTAAAGTACCGCCTGTTTCATTGCGGCGGTATTTATCAAATTTAGAATTAGATGAAGTCACCATCAACATGAATTGAGAAAGTGCTTTCAGCATATTTTCGGTATTTATGGCTCCATCAGTAAATGCTTGCTGAAAAAGCTTTTGATAAGTTTTATCCGCTTTCATCATCGCAACAATTGTTGTCAGATTTCCATTCATTTCAATTCCACTTGTCAACGGAATAATGGGTTGTAAATCTAAATGCGTTGTTGCTCCATCGTACATAAATGCCGTCTGATAGCCCAGATTTTGAATTGAAGGCGTGTTTCTAGTTCCTATATTATCCCCAACTCCGTGACTGAATGTATGTCCGTGATGTGTAAATGCATTTTCCTGAATGTGACAAAAACCGCAAGAAATAAGACCATCCGAAGATAATCTTCCATCGTAAAACAACTTTTTTCCCAGTTCAAATCCTTTCTCTGTTGGCGGATTCAGTGCGATATTATAAGCCAAATCCGGAAAATTAGCCGGCACTTCGAAATCTAAAGGTTTATTGACATAAACATCATCTAGATCCGAACAACTGGAAAACAAAGTCAAAAAAAGAAATAACAGTATTAATTTGTACATTTTCACGTTTTTTAGCCCTGATAGTAATGGAAAGCCCACAGCAGAAAAATGTAGTTTTTCTTGCTGGAAAAAAGCGACCAAAGGAAGCTCTTTTTCCAGCTTAGAAAACCACATTTTTTAGCGAGGACTTGCAATGTATAGTAGGAAATAGCTTCTAATTCAACACGAATTAATCGTTATGAACGTGCGCTACGGTAAACATTCCGTTAAGGTTTGCTGTGATTAAAGGCAAATTTGTTCCGCCCATAATCATGGCTCCCATTCCGCCCATGTTATTGTCAGACAATTTGATTTTGTTTGTTCCGTCAATAATTTTAGACACATCGGCCACGACATGAATTTCTGGAGCAATAGTTGTTCGAACCATCGCTTTTGTAGGCAAATCAAGTGTTACTTCGGTATAATTATAATCTGTTCCGGTTTGTCCTGTGTGAACCATAAATGAAGTACTGTTTGCCACGGTTGGGGACGTAAATGTACCTTCGAAAGCCAAAAATTTATAGCCCGCAGACCAGCTCCACATCATTCCTGCTGCTTGTGCGGTAGCCAGAAAATTTCCCTGACCCGTTGCGCCCAGTTCCCATTGCGCTTTGTCAACTCCTATTCCAAATTTTACTTTGGTATAATTTGCCGCAGGAACATTCGTTAATTCCAATAAATGGCTAGTCTCAGTAGCTTCATCAACAATAAAATAGCTTTCGCTTTTTGGATAAGTAAAAGTTGTTCCATCCTCTTTGGTCAAGACAATGTTGCTGATGATGTATTTAACGGTAGTGATTTTTAATACTTCACTATTAGAAGTTGTATTGGCTTGCGTACTCAATATCAAGTCATTTGCCCCAAAAGAATTATCAAATTCAACCCCTAAGTTTCCTGTTCCTGAGATTACCTCATCATTATTAGTACAGCCTGCAAATACAGTGCTTAATGCAATAATAGCTATTGCTTTATTCAGTAAATTTTTCATTTATATGATTGTATATTTCTTCTTATTTGTTTTGAAATAATTACGCGCACAAGAGAATTTCAAATGACATTTGTCAAATAAAAAAGCACACGTAAAAGTGTTTCAGATGAAATTTAGGAAATAAAAATGGGCGGATGAAAAATGGAATATAAATTCAGGTGGGAATATAGATTACTATATTTTGAATGTATTGGTGTTTTGGTATTTCCGTTATAAACTAATAAGGAGAAGTCGTTTTTGATGTCCAAAATTAAATCAACAGTATCTACTGTTAGATTCTTTTTGTTAGACGAAGTTTGTTTTTCTGTTTCCTGTGCTTTGGCGAGTTCTTTCATCAAATGGCATTTTCCATTACAATGCATCATGGGTTTTGCCTTATTTACACAAAGTACTTTTGAAATATAGTCATAATTAACTGCATATTCTAAAACCGGGAATAATGGCTTTATAAACATAAACAATACTATTATGAGTGCTATTTTTTTCACGGGGCAAAGGTAGATTATAATTTTTTAAAGTAAATCTTATTTAAAAAATTAAAAGCCCATTTTATATCATTTTAACATTTCCAAAACTACAGAAAATAAAAAAACGGGCTTGAGAAATTTCAAGCCCGTTTTAATTAAACTAGAACCAATTCTGGAATTTCAATCTCAATCAATTCCTTTTTGTAACTATTAAATTGATTTAAAATCTCTTTTTTAGTGCTTTCGAAAAAAGGTGTTGCTGAAAATAAATCTTCATAATATGCAATTCCTTCCATCAAATTCTTTTGGAATGAATGCCATTTTTTTATTTGCGGCGCAGTAATTTCATCAGAAACTGCTGCGATTTCATTTTTCAAATAATCCAAATACATTCTTAATTCTTTGACAAAGAGATTCGGACGATTCGTAACGGTTAATACAGAAGCATTTCCATAAATATGCTGCACCATTTTAGAAAGTGAAACTTCTTGGTTAAAATAAGCCATGTTAGGTCCTGGACAAATAATTACACCTTGTGCCTGCCCTTTTATCTTTATGTCATTTTCAAGATACGAAGCATTGGCCAGGCCTACACAAAGACAGGCTTTTTCAGTAATACTACTTTTCTTTTTTTCGAAAATTTCTGCAGATAAAATATCTTTTTGAAGCAGTAATTCTTCGAGTTTTAAGTCTTGGTATTTTTTAGAAGATGTACAAATTCCTTTCGCATCGTATTCTTTGCTTAACGCCAAAAATCGCTTTGGACACGAGCTTCCCGCTTTACTTTCCTGAATACGTTTCAGTTTTAATTTTTCATTCGTTGTTCCGCGTAAAGTATTAAAAGGAATTCCCAACGGCGAAATATGACTTAAATACAAATCGTCTTCTTTGGCACCAGCTAATAATTCTCTCGTGTGTTTATCAACTGAAGTCGCTTCGGGAACCAATAAAAACGGGGAACCCCAACCCACAGAATCCACTTTATAATGGTCTAATAAAAAATCGTGTTCTTCTGCAGTTCCTACACCGCCTTGAACGGTAATTTTTAAATCCAATGGTTGTTCCGGAACATGCATTTCTTTTTGTCCTAAAGATTTCACCATTAAATCGTGCGCAGATTGAATCAATTGGTCTTTTTTCTGTTTGAATTCTTCTAAAATGGGTCCTAACAAATATCCTTCGGTAGCAAAAGCATGTCCACCACAATTTAAACCGGATTCGATTCTATATTCAGAAACCCAAAGTCCTTTCTTGGCTAAAAAATTTCCCTGAATCATCGCCGAACGAAAGTCGCTCACTTTAAGCGTAATTTTCTTTTTCAGATTGTTGTTCAAATCTGGAAAGAAAGCTGCAAAATTTTCAAAATAACTGTACAATCTCGGATTCATTCCCGCAGATAAAACTACTGATGATTCTAATGTGCTATTGGCAAATCCCCGAAGAGCAGCATGTGCATCATTGAAGGCTATTGGTAATTGTTCGTCTTTAATGAAATTATCTTTATCTAGTTTGGTCATTATATTTACATCAATTGCCCCAGGATGTAGATTATTCTCCAAATATTTTTTGATATTTTCTTTGAAAGTAAAACCGTCTTCCAACAAATTTTGTAAGCCTAATTTAATCTCTGATTTGTTAGGCAACATTGCAATATAATTTTCTAATGCCAATTTGCTTTCAGACAATTCAGTTTTGAAATTTTCAAATTTTTCTTTTACGATTTTGTCTACCAAATTCAAATAAGAAGTAATGCGTTCTGCACGATAATCGTGTATTTTTTGAGTAATTTCTTGGTAAGGGAGATCAAACTGCTTACTGTAAAATGCATTCATTTTTTCGATAAGCTCATCATCCATAATTGAAATCACCGAAGAGATTCCATACTTAGCCACTCTTATTGGGCTATCAATAGTATAGGCAAGTCCCATTACCGGAATATGAAATGTATGAAGTGGTTTAATTGCTGTCATGACTAAATGATTTAATAAATAAACCACAAAAGTCGAGAAACAAAACGGCATAAAAACTGATAAATATCATGCGTCATAAATTAGTCCACGAAAACAATCGTACTTTTTTTGAAACTGAACAATACGTTTCCTCACATTAGCCAAACGATAAACTTTTGTTAACGATTAAACTTTTCATTCCTTCCATTGTCTTATAGCTATAACTTAAAAACAATAGAAATGAAAAAATTAATTATCGCCACATTATTAGTTGTTGGCATGTCTGCTTTTGCTCAGGACAAAAAAGAAATGGAAAAAAGACATCATAGAGATGAGATGGAGAAATTCACTCCAGAACAACGAAATCAATTAATGTTAAAAAAAATGACATTAGAATTGGACTTGAATGCTAAACAGCAAGAGCAAATGAAACAAATTATTGCTGAACAAAGTACCAAAAGAGAAGCTATGAGAGCTGCGAGAAAAGCAAATAAGGAAAAACCAACTAGTGAGGAATTTTTTGCTATGAAAAACAAGATGCTGGACGAGCAAATTGTCATGAAGAATAAAATGAAAAGCATATTATCTCCTGAACAATTTGAAAAATGGGATGCAATGAAAGAAAAACATCATCAAAGAAATGAACATCGTGGACATGGTGGACATCATGAAGGTGAAGATAAACCAGAATTAAAAAAATAAAAATAAAACCCCAAAAATCTTAATTTTTTTGGGGTTTTGTATTTTACTGTAGGTATCGCATCATAATTTCCAGAAGCCTCCTCAATATTATCTAATCTAAAAACACTGTAATATGTATTTCTTAAGCTAACATTAATCTTACTTCCTGATTTAATTCTAATTCTGAATCATGTTCAAAAAAAATGGCTCTTCTTTCAAAAGCTGCTTTTATCAAATAATGGCTACCTTTAAAATAACATTGTTTTACAACTGCCTGCATCATTCCGTTATCGACCACTTTCAACTGATGCGGATAGAGCAAAAGTGCCTCATCATCTCCATCCAGTTCAATTAATTGAGATAATTTCAATTCATTTACTTCTCCAAAAAGAGACGCAACATATTTATTTGAGGGATTTTCATATAGGAATTTAGAGTCCCCTTTGGCAACAACCCTTCCGTTTTGTACTACAATCGTTTCATCCGAAAAAGACAAAGCATCTGTACTGTCATGTGTGGCAATTATACAGGTAATCCCTTTTTGTTTTAAGTAACTGAATAAATTTCTACGCAATGCGTTTTTTCTAAAAGAATCAATCTGGCTGAAAGGTTCATCCAGCAAAATTATTTCCGGCTCCAAAGCCAAGACTCTTGCCAATGCAACTCTTTGTTGTTGTCCTCCACTAAGATATTTTGCTTTTACTTTTGCAAATTCAGTCATTTCCACCATTTCCAAAAGCTCCTGAACTCGGGCTTTCTTTTTATCTTTATAAATATTCGACAAAAACTTTCCTACATTCTCTTCCACCGTAATATAAGGCATCAGATCGAAATCTTGGGCTAAATATTTAATATAATCTTCCCCGGGAACAAGATTGTGTTTTGGCCCCAAAATAGTTTTTTCATTATAAACTATTTCACCCTCATCTAAATCGTATAATCCATATATCAATTTCAACAAAGTACTTTTACCACAACCACTTTCACCAATTACAGCGACATTTTGTCCTTGGGTGATTTCAAAACTAATATTTTTGATAACGGGATTTTCAATGTAAGTAAAAGATATATTTTTTAATTCAAGCATGTTTTGTATTTAAGAGCGCAAATTTACAATGTTTAATTTAAAAATGAAGTCAAAAAAAAAGCTGTTTCATGGTGAAACAGCTTTGATTTTTTATATAAAATTATTTATTGCTTTACTTCCGTTTTAGCATCTTGAATCATCTTATCATTTGCAGTAATAGCAAATTCAACACGACGGTTTTGACTTCTTCCATCAGCTGTGTCATTTGAAGCAATTGGATCAGCAATTCCCAATCCTGTTACTTGAAATCTGCTAGTAGAAACTCCTTTACTTGCTAAATAATTCCTAACTGACGCAGCTCTTTCACCAGAAAGTTTTAAATTATAATCTGCTGGACCAGTACTGTCAGTATATCCGTAAATAGTAATATTAGTATCTGGATATTCTGAAAAAACAGGAACCAATTTATCTAAATTAGCTTTTGCAGAAGCCGTCAAAGTTGATTTATTAGTATCAAAACGTACTGCATTCTCATTCAACACTAATTTAATTCCTTCTCCTACACGAACTACTTCAGCTCCTGGAAGTGCAGCATCTATTTCTCTTGCTTGTTTGTCCATTTTGTTACCAATAACCCCACCGGCAACTCCACCTACAACTCCGCCTAATACAGCTCCTAAAGCTCCATTACCGCCTTTGCCTAAATTATTCCCTAAAACTCCTCCTAATACAGCTCCGGCAACAGCACCAATCCCAGCTCCCCTTTGCGTTTTATTAGTGTTTTTTACAGCTTCACAACTTGTAAACATAGAACCCATTAACATTATTGCTGCCATTGCAACTATTGAAATCTTTTTCATATTTGTATTTTTAATTAATTAGTTTTTTTGAAATTGGTAAACCACATCAGTCATTTTTCCTCCTACATCAATTTTATCAATCAATTGAAAAGAAGTTTCACTCTGATTAGCAACATACAATATGTACCCTTCTCTTACTTTTTTTGCTTTAATACCTGCATCTAAAACCTTCAAAATAAATTGCCCCTCATTATTAACAAACCAAGTTATTGGAGAATTAAATGAAGAACATCCTGCTTTTGTCAAGGCCATATTTCCTTTATTATTATTCGAAATAAATGTCCAAGTACTTCCTACAAAACACTCTGAATCTGCAATTTGAAAAGAATTTACTTTAATATATTGTGAACCGGGATAAGTTACGGAACTGATTACCCAATTACCCTTCATAGCAACTTGCGCTTTTCTATCTGTATTTGTACTAGTTACTGATGTTGACTTACATGCAAACATCAAAACTGCTAATGTGCATAATAAAATGACTTTTCTCATCGTTTAAAAAAATTTGTGATTAATATTAGTACAAATATACAAAGCATTAAGACAAAAATGTTTCACAATTATGTCAATTTATATCATAATTAACGCTTCCGACAATTTGTCACTTTAATCTAAATTGGTATTCTATTTGAGTAAATAGTTGCAAATTCAAACTTAAAAATTTAAAATATGACAACTGGAAAAATTAATGTTTCGGTAGAAAACATCTTCCCCTTAATCAAGAAATTCTTGTACAGTGATCACGAAATTTTCTTGCGTGAATTGATTTCAAATGGGACTGACGCTACACTAAAATTAAAACATTTAATAAGCATTGGCGAAGCCAAAGTAGAATACGGCAACCCAATTATCGAAGTAAAAATCGACAAAGAAGGTAAGAAACTTCACATTATCGATCAAGGTCTGGGAATGAGTGCCGATGAAGTTGAAAAATATATCAATCAGGTAGCATTTTCAGGTGCTGAGGAGTTTTTAGACAAATACAAAGACTCTGCTAAAGATTCCGGAATCATTGGCCATTTTGGTCTTGGTTTCTACTCGGCATTTATGGTTGCTGAAAAAGTGGAAATTATCACTAAATCTTTCAGAGACGAACCGGCAGCGCACTGGACTTGTGATGGAAGTCCTGAGTTCACATTAGAGCCTGCTGATAAAACCACTCGTGGAACCGAAATTATTTTACATATTGCCGAAGATTCTTTGGAATTTTTGGAAGATGCAAAAATCAATCAGTTGTTAAATAAGTACAACAAGTTCATGCCTATTGCAATTAAATTTGGAACAAAAAAAGAAAAAATTGAACAAAAAAAGGGTGAAGAAGTTGCAGCTGAAGATAAAGACAAAACCTTTACCGAAGTAGAAACTGACAACATCATCAATAACCCAAATCCAGCTTGGACAAAACTGCCAACAGAATTATCGGATGAGGATTATAAAAATTTCTATCATGAATTGTACCCAATGCAATTTGAGGAACCTTTATTCCATATTCACTTAAATGTGGATTACCCGTTTAATTTAACTGGAATTTTATATTTCCCAAAATTGGGTTCTGATATGCAAATTCAGAAAGATAAGATTCAACTGTACCAAAATCAGGTTTACGTAACAGACAATGTTGAAGGAATTGTACCAGAATTCTTAACTATGTTGAAAGGAGTTATCGATTCACCGGATATTCCATTGAATGTATCCCGTTCTGGATTACAAGCGGATGCTGCGGTTAAGAAAATCTCAAACTACATCACTCGTAAAGTTGCTGATAAGCTAAAATCTTTATTCAACGAAAACCGTGAAGATTTTGAAAAAAAATGGAATGATATTAAAATCGTTTTAGAATACGGAATGCTTTCTGAAGATAAATTCTACGAAAAATCAGGCGCTTTTGTTTTATACCCTACAGTCGATGATAAATTTTACACGCTGGAAGAATTAAAAGAAAAACTAGCTGCTAATCAAACAGATAAAGACGGAAAACTGGTTGTTTTATATGCTGGAAACAAAGAAGCACAACATTCTTATATCGAAATTGCGAAAGAAAAAGGATATGAAGTTTTATTACTTGATTCTCCAATTATTTCTCATTTAATTCAAAAAATTGAAGGTGATAACAGCGGAATGACTTTTGTACGTGTTGATTCAGATCATATTGATAATTTAATCAAGAAAGAGGAAACGACTATTTCTAAATTATCAGAGGAAGAACAAACAAGTTTAAAAACTGTTTTAGAAGCTATCGTTCCTAAACAAACGTATTCCGTTCAACTAGAAGCTTTAGACAGTAATGCTTCCCCATTTATAATCACGCAACCGGAATTCATGCGTAGAATGAAAGAAATGAGTCAATCAGGTGGTGGAGGAATGTTTGGAATGGGCAATATGCCGGAAATGTACAATTTAGTGGTAAATACCAATTCTGAATTGGCGACAAGCATTCTAAACAACAAAGATAAAACGGCTCAGGAAAGTTTGGTAAAACAAGCCTTAGACTTAGCTAAATTATCACAAAACTTATTAAAAGGAGAAGCATTAACTGCTTTCGTGAAAAGAAGTTTTGAGATGATAAAATAATTTATTGATTATCAGATTATTCACATAATCAATAAATAAGAAAAGACCTGCTCGTGTAAACTTGTAGGTTTTTTTTATTACAAGAAAATTATGAAAAGAATAACGAACTTTGAAACAAGATTTAAAAAGTCCATAACTCTTAATTTATAACTCCCAATGACTTTACAAATAGAAACTCCAGCTTTACTTTTCTCAGCTACCTCCTTGATTTTATTAGCATATACAAACCGTTTTTTGACCGTTGCAACAATTGTTAGAGGACTAAAAAAGACATACAAAGAGAAAGAAAATAAAATAATTTTACTGGAGATTAAAAACCTGAACTTACGATTAACACTCATTCGCTACATGCAAATGGCGGGAGTATTGAGTCTCTTTTTATCCGTTTTCACAATGTTATTGCTGTTTTTAGAGCAGCAATTATTTGGAATTTATCTTTTTGGAATAAGTTTACTTGGTTTACTTATTTCTTTGGGATTATCTTTTTGGGAAATAAACATTTCAGTTGATGCATTGCGTATGCATTTAAGTGATTTGATAGAAAAAGAGACAAAATAACTCCATAATCGATACGCATCTTTAGACGGGATTTTTAAATTATCTTTTTAACGAAATACTGAAACTCTAATCTTAATTCATAGTTAACCTATATCCCAACAACAAAAACTATCTTTACCCGCTTATTTAAAATAGAATAAATGATAAAAAACAGTGTATTAAAAGGCGTTTTTTTAGTAGGACTTGGTGCAACGAGCTACGGAATGCTGGCAACGTTTGTCAAAATCGCCTATAGCGAAGATTTTACCACTCCCGAAGTAACAATAGCGCAGTTTGTATATGGAATCTTGGGAATGCTGATTATAAATAGCTATCAAAAAGCTAAAAAGGGAAATGAAGTTGTAAAAGCATCCAAGAAAAACATTTTTCAATTGATGCTTGCTGGAACTTCTCTGGGAATGACCAGTATTTTTTATTACTTGGCGGTAAAATATATCCCTGTTTCTATCGCGATAGTTTTATTAATGCAAACAGTTTGGATGGGCGTTTTATTCGAAATGATTTTAGAAAAAAAAATACCTTCCACACAAAAAATCATATCCGTAATCATCGTACTAATTGGAACAGCTCTTGCTACGAATCTCATTCAAAGCAAAATCGATTTAGACTGGCGAGGTGGCGTATTAGGGCTATTATCAGCAGCTTCCTTTACCATGACTATGTTTAATGCTAATCGCGTAGCCATCCATGTTTCACCGGCACAACGCAGTTTATTCATGTTGCTGGGTGGAGCAATCATTGTGTTTGGATTTGCAATTGTAACTCAAAACACGCCTTTCAATTTTGATATTTTTATGAAATGGGGAGTTGTACTCGCTCTTTTTGGAACAATCATTCCGCCATTATTGTTTAATGCAGGTTTTCCTCTTACAGGAATTGGATTAGGAAGTATAGTATCAGCATTAGAGCTTCCGGTTTCAGTACTAATGGCTTATTTTCTTTTGAGTGAAAAAGTAAACAACCTGCAGTGGTTAGGAATAGTCTTAATTATTGTAGCTATAGTCATCATGAATGTAAATCTTAAGAAAAGGACCTGATTTTATTGAAAACCAAATTATTAATTGAATTGCATTAATAATTTTATTAAATTCGAAACAAATAACTTGTTATGAATCTACCTTGGCATTTATATTTAATGGCTATTATTTACTTTATAGCTGGATTAAACCATTTTAAAAACCCAAGGCTATACCTTAAAATTATCCCTCCTTATTTTCCAAATCCAAAATTATTAAATTCCATAAGCGGATTAGCAGAAGTACTTTTGGGAGTAACATTATGCATTCCTATAATCTCACATTACGGAGCATGGGGAATTATAGCCTTATTAATAGCTGTTTTCCCCACACATCTTTACATGTATACAAATGAGAGAGCAAGAATGGGTTTACCAAAATGGGCCTTATTATTACGAATGCCTTTACAATTAGCCTTAATTTTATGGGCTTATCAATATATTTAAGAAATTGAATTCACTATTTGACTCCACACCTGAACCGATACATCTTAATTTACCAGATGCCGAAATAATATATTATCCTGCTTTTTTTACCCAAGAAGAAGCTGATAGTATTTATGAAAAACTGATAAATGAAATCCCTTGGCAACAGGATAGTATTCGGGTTTTCGGTAAAATTCATCCGCAACCCCGATTAACAGCTTTATTTGGAAACGAAGGAAAATCGTATTCGTATTCAAATATAGAAATGCAGCCGCACCCTTGGAACTCGCTTTTGCAAAAGATAAAATCAAAAATTGAAAGTGTTTCGAATACGAATTTCACCACTGTTTTACTGAATTATTATCGCGACGGAAAAGACAGCAACGGCTGGCACGCCGATAATGAAAAAGAATTAGGGATAAATCCTGTGATTGCTTCAGTGAGTTTTGGCGCAGAACGTATGTTCCAGTTAAAACACAATTCCAACAAAGACCAAAAAATAAATATACTACTGGAACATGGGAGTTTATTACTGATGAATGGAACCACCCAACATTTCTGGAAACATCAAATTCCAAAAACCACGAAACCCATTGGCCCTCGAATAAATGGTACTTTTCGGGTAATCAAATAGATGATTCCTATAAATTCATTAGATTTGAAATAAATATCAAAATTATGGATGCTATTATTGCTTATTTTTCTACAATACCCTCAACACACAGAAGTTTAATTCTCGTGGGCTGAATCACTATTTTTTGGTTAATCGAGAATGCTTTTCCGCTTTTTAATTTTACCTATAAAAAATGGCATCATGCAAGCATCAATATTTTCTTGACGTTCACAACTATTGTTATCAATTTCTTTCTGGCTTTTATTCTATTAAAACTGCTGATTGGACTATTGCTAACCATTTTGGAATTTTACAAGGGCTGCCGCAAATGCCGTTAATACTTTATACCTTAATTGGTTTGCTTTTATTGGATTTAATAGGTGCATATCTAGTCCATTTAGTAGAACATAAAATCAAATTTTTGTGGCGGTTCCATTTGATTCACCATACAGATACCTGGATTGATACCACAACAGCAAACAGACATCATCCAGGCGAAAGCGTAATTCGTTTTACCTTCACTACTTTAGGGGTTTTGTTAGTAGGCAGTCCCATGTGGATGGTATTTATGTACCAAACACTTTCCGTTGTTGCCACACAATTTAACCACGCTAATATTTCACTCCCTAAAAAATTAGATACAATTTTGAGCTATTTTATCGTCTCTCCGGATATGCATAAAGTACACCACCACTATATATTACCCTACACAGATAGTAATTATGGAAACATATTTTCAATTTGGGATCGCCTTTTTGGAACTTTTAAATCCCTGCCTAAAGAAGAAATAATCTATGGTATTGATACCTATCCGAAGCCCGAAGAGCACAACCGCTTAAAAAACCTGCTCCAAATACCATTTCAAAAACCTCGTTCAACAGAAATCAACTAAAAAACAATAAAAAAAAACTTCTTTTGATATGAAGTAATTATTTTTTTTCTTAATATTGGAATATAATTAGAAATAAAATTTATTAATCATTAACAACCTATTTGAATTAATTTTCACGTGATGAAAAAGAGTAACCGCAAAGAATTGAACTGGGAACAAACAGAAAAACTTGTTACATTAGCCTTAGAGGAAAAAAATCCTTTTGAAATCATAAAAAAAGAATTTGGTTTGGCTGAAAAAGAGGTTCTTGAGATCATGAAAAAGAAGATGCCCGCAGAAAAATTTGAAATGTGGAAAAAGAAAGCTACTGCAAATAAACCAAAACCAAAACCAGTTAAAATAGATGATTTTGATGAAGATTTGGATGGTAAATATTACATAAAAAATAAACTTGACTAAAAAAAGCTCCTGTAACGCAGGAGTTTTTTTGTTTTAAACAAATTTTATTTTCTATTTCAGGCTTTTTTTAATTTAAATTTAAACAATGTTTATTTATAAATAAATAATATTAATTATTTAATTAATATTATTTACATTTGTATACTAAATCAATAGTATGCAACCAAAACTTCCAATACAATGTCCGAGTTGCGAAAATGCACTTTCGGTCACACAGCTTTCATGCGGCAATTGCGCAACAATAGTTTCCGGCAATTATTCCTTACCGCTGCTTCTTCAAATTTCTGAGGAAGAACAAAACTTTATTCTTCAATTTTTTATGACAAGCGGAAGTTTGAAAGAAATGGCTTCTCAAATGGGAAATAGCTATCCCACCGTAAGAAATAAATTAGACGATATTATTCAGAAAATAAATCTCCTAAAACAAAGAATATGAAAACAATGTTATTCAATCCTTTCGAAAAATATTCGGAAAGGGTTTTACTTAGTTTAGGATTGGCATTTACCATAATTGGCGGTTATTTAGGATTTGTTTTTAATACTCGTTTTGACGGCGTTATTGATTTACATTTTGTAGAAAAAGTACCTCTTTACCAACCTTTTTTTGAAATTGGCATTACGATTCTATGTACAACCGTTTTATTATTCATTGTAGGCAAAATCATTAATCCAAAAACGAGAATTATTGACATTTTTTCAACAAGTATGATTGCTCGGATTCCATACTACTGTATTACTTTCTTCAATGCAAATAGTAAAGCATATACCACTTCACAAGGAATTCTAAATCTGGTAAAATCTAACAAAACAAACTTCTTTTCAAGCACAGATGTTTTTTATCTCCTAATGATGTCATTTGCAATCATCGCATCGCTAATTTGGTTCTTCCTATTACTTTATAACGGATTCAAAACAGCTGTAAATGCGAAAGAAACCAAGCATACAGCATTATTTATTGCTGCTATTGTGGTTGCAGAAATTATTTCTAAAATAGTAATTATTAATTTTTTATAAATTTAAAGCTATGGTTGCAGTAACAGAAAATGGAAATGAATTTATTTTTGAAATAAAAGGTTTCCATAAAATATGGGCATTAAAAAGCAAAATTATCGTTTCAAAAGAAAACATCATAAGAGCATATCAAAATGAAAATGAATTTACCTTTTGGAAAGGCTTCAGAATGCCCGGCACAGAAATTCCCGGTTTAATTGCCGCAGGAACCTTCTATAAAAAAGGCAGGAATTTTTGGGATGTAATCAATACAAAAAAGGCACTAGTTGTAGAACTAAAAGACAATTATTATAAAAAACTGATTATTGAAGTCGAGAATCCAGAAGCTGTAATACAGGTATTAAACACTAAACAAAGATGAAAAAATCACTACTCTTAGTCCTAACATTATTTTCAGTACTAGCTCATTCCCAAACAAAAACGACACTACAAACATTTGACAAAGAAGAAATTTCCATCAATTCATTGCTAAATGGCACGTTGTATTCTCCTTTAAAACAAAACAAAAAGACAAATCTGGTTATTCTAATTGCAGGCTCCGGACCTACTGATAGAGATGGAAATCAAAAAAATTTAATCAACAACTCTTCGAAATACTTATCAGAAGAATTAGCAAAAAGTGGTATTGCCGTTTTTAGTTATGACAAAAGAATTATCGCTCAAATGATGGCTGGAACCGTAAACGAGGCAACGCTTTCATTTGATGATTTTGCCAATGATGCTAAAGATGTTTTTGCTTATTTCAAAAATCAAAAAAAATACAACAAAATAATAATTGCAGGACACAGCGAAGGATCATTAATAGGAATGCTGGCCGCAAACAACAATGCCGATGCTTTTATTTCATTGGCGGGAGCCGGAAGAACAATTGATGCTGTTTTAGTAGAGCAAATTGAGCAACAAGCTCCTTTTCTAAAAGAAGAAGTACAAAAAGATCTTGAAATTCTTAAAAGCGGAAAGACTTTTGAACTAAAAAATCAAATGCTAGCCTCTCTATTTAGAGCAAGCGTTCAACCTTATATGATATCATGGATAAAATACAATCCGCAAGCCGAAATCAAAAAACTTAAAATTCCCGTATTACTGATAAATGGAACTAAAGACCTACAAGTTAGTGTTGCAGATGCGGAGCTATTAAAAAAAGCAAAACCTGATGCTGAACTTTTTATTATTGATAATATGAATCATATTTTTAAAGAAATTACGGGGGATGAAACCGAAAACATGAAATCCTATACTAATCCTGATTTACCGATAGCAACAAAATTAACCAATACGATTACTGCTTTTATTAAATCATTATAAACTGTAACAATTGCAAGGTTTAAAGGACTTATAACAAAAATAAAATGAGTAAAATGAAACGAATACTTTTTTCCCTTGCTTTTGCCTCTGTTCTGTGGAGCTGCAAAACGGCAAGTACTGCTGTCGCTACTACTTCAAAACAAGAAGTTCAGGTTGCAATCAATTTAAATGATATAAAAAATGACAAGGTGATGGTAACCGTAAACGCACCATCAATTTCTACGGACGAAATTACCTATCATATTCCAAAAACAGTTCCGGGAACATATTCTGAAGACAACTATGGCAGATACATTGATGATTTAAAAGCATACGATACTAAAGGAAATCTACTGACAGTTAAAAAAACTGATGTTAATTCTTGGTCCATTGCTAATGCAAAAACTTTAGACAAGATCACTTATTTGGTAAATGATTCATTTGATACCGAAACGGGTAAAAAGTTTGGCGGTGATGAAATTTTTTCACCTGCTGGTTCCAATATTGATGCTGGGAAAAACATAATGTTAAACACGCATTGTTTTGTAGGTTATTTTACAAATTACATGTCAATACCGTATAAAGTAACAATTTCACATCCGGCCGCACTTTGGGGAGCTACCTCTATGAATGATTTGGACGCCAGTACCACTAATGATAAATTTATTACGTCTCGATATGCTGAGTTGGTAGAAAATCCAATAATGTATGCCAAGCCAGATTATACCACTTTTACAGTTGACGGAATGGAAATACTGATTGGCGTATATTCTCCAACCGGAAAATATACAGCTGAAAGTATTACTCCGGAAATGAAAACGATGATGACGGCTCAAAAAAACTTTTTGGGTACAATAAATTCTACTAAAAAATACAGCGTTTTGTTGTACCTGTCAACCATGAAGGATGATGATGCAAAAGGATTTGGCGCTTTGGAACATCCTACTGCAACAACGGTAGTTTTACCTGAAATGATGCCAAAGGATGAATTAGTAAAATCAATGAAAGATGTCGTTTCACATGAATTTTTCCACATTGTAACTCCTTTGTCTATTCATTCTAAAGAGATTCAGTACTTTGATTATAACGCCCCAAAAATGTCCGAACATTTATGGATGTATGAAGGAGTAACAGAATATTTCGCCAATCTTTTTCAAATAAATCAAGGACTAATACCCGAAGAAGAATTTTATACCCGTATGGCTGAAAAAATTGCCCGTGCCAACACACTGAATGACACAATGCCATTTACCGTCATGAGCGCCAACGTATTGACAGAACCTTACAAAGACCAATACTTAAATGTGTATGAAAAAGGAGCACTTATAGGAATGTGTTTAGATATTATAATTCGGGAAAAAAGCAACGGAGAAAAAGGAATTCTTAATTTGATGCAACAGCTGTCAAATGAATACGGTCCTGTAAAACCATTTAATGACAATGAGCTTTTTGCAAAAATTACAGCCTTGACCTATCCTGAAGTAGGAACTTTTTTAACTACATATGTATCTGGAACAACCCCAATTCCCTATGCCACTTACTTAGCTAAAGTAGGAGTTACCTATACAACTGAAAAGATTCCCGGTAATGTATTCTTAAAAGATAAAACACCATACATCACTGTTGATCAAAAAACGAAAGAAATTATCGTTGACCCAAAAATAACCTTAATTGATTTTTATAGCAGCTTAGGCCTTAAAGGTGGAGACATTATAATGGCTATAAATGACAAATCCTATTCGCTGGACAATATCTACGAAATGATTAGCGATAGCCAAAATTGGAAAGAAAACGATCCTATTAGCCTAAAAATAAAACGCAACGGCGCAACCCAAATTATTAAAGGAAAAGTAAAATTACCTTACGAAGAAAAAGACGGATTAAAAGCTACTGATTCTTCAAAAAACAAACTTAAAGAAGCCTGGCTAAAAGCATAAATCAAAAAATAATTCAGAAAATCCCAATTTAGAAATAGATTGGGATTTTTTTAGTAAAATTTGAATACGTTACCAAATCATTCCAACAATTTTCTTTATTTTGCGCCAAAATATAAACACAAATGAAATCGCCATGATTCAAAAACAAATCATAATACAAAATGGCGACAACATGTTTCAAAAAAAATAAGAACTTCCCATGAAAAAATCAATTATTGCATTCGCGACCCTTTTACTCATAACCTCTTGTAGTGAAAAGGAATCAAAAACAAACCTACATATTACCGGAAATATTAAAGGATTAAAAAAAGGGACTTTATACATCCAAAGAGTTGTAGATACATCTCTTGTTGCCATTGACACTATTAAAATAGATGGAAATTCTACTTTTGAAAGTAATTTAGATTTAAAATCTCCAGAAATGCTTTATTTATTTTTGGATAGAGGCGTGACCAATTCAAGAGATAACAACCTAACATTCTTTGCTGAACCAGGAAATATAACTATTGAAACTAGTTTAGACTCCTATCTTTCTGGTGCCAAAATTATAGGATCAAAAAATAACGATTTGTATCAAGAGTATAAAAAGATAAATTCTCGTTTCACAGATGAAAATCTTACTTTAATTGAGAAAAAATTCAATGCTATTAAAAATAATAACACGAAAGCGATTGACAGTTTAAGTGCAAAACAAGACTCAAATATAAAACGAAAGTATTTATTTGCTACCAACTTTGCAATAAACAACAGAAATTACGATGTAGCGCCTTATATTGCCTTATCAGAGATCTATGATATTAATATTAAATATTTAGATACAATTCAAAAATCAATGTCTCCAAAAGTGGCACAATCACTTTATGGAAAAAAATTGACTAAATATGTTGCCGATATCAAAAAGCAAAAGTAAATTGGTTCTGATTAACACAAAAAAAAACTTCCGGCTTTAACCGGAAGTTTTTTTTGTATTAAAAAGTTTTAGAAACTTTATCTACAGCTTGAATTGTAAAATCTAAATCATCATACGTTAATGCATCAGTAATAAACCAGGTTTCGTAAGCGGATGGAGCAATATAAATTCCTTCCTGTAATAATCCATGAAAGAATTTTTTGAAGGTTTCATTATCTCCTTTTGCAGCAGATTGAAAATCGACTACCGGAGCAGCATCAAAATGTACAGAAACCATCGAACCAATTCTGTTTATGGTAAAAACAACATTATTTGCTTTCAAAACTTTTTCCATTCCTTCAGCTAAATAGGCAGTTTTTTCTTCTAATCTTTTAAAAATAGCACGATCACTATCTAATGATTGTAACATCGCTAATCCTGCTGCCATTGCCAATGGGTTTCCAGATAAAGTTCCAGCTTGATAAACAGGTCCTAATGGAGCCAGATAATTCATAATTTCGGCACGGGCAGCAAAAGCACCAACTGGTAAACCTCCTCCTATTACTTTCCCGAAACAAACAATATCAGCATTGATATTGAATAATTCCTGAACTCCACCTGCAGCAAGTCTGAATCCCGTCATAACTTCATCAAAAATCAACAGAATTCCATTGTCCGTACACAATTGGCACAAGCCTTCCAGAAAACCTTTGTTTGGTGGAATACAGCCCATATTTCCTGCAACTGGCTCTACGATAATAGCAGCAATTTGATTTTCATTGGCTTCAATTAAAGCTGCTACATTCTCTAAATCATTATATCTTGCCAACAAAGTATCTTTGGCAGTTCCAGCAGTTACACCAGGACTGTTTGGTGTTCCAAAAGTAATCGCTCCACTTCCAGCCTGAATCAAAAATGAATCTGAATGACCGTGATAACAACCTGCAAATTTGATTATTTTATCTCTTTTAGTAAATCCACGAGCGAGTCTCACAGCACTCATACAAGCCTCTGTACCTGAATTTACAAATCTTATTTTATCAATATTAGGAACCATGGAAACGGCCAAAGCCGCAATTTGAGTTTCTAATTCCGTAGGCATTCCAAAAGAAGTTCCTAATTTAGCTTTCTCAATCACGGCTTGTACAACCGGTTCAAAAGCATGTCCTAAAATCATTGGTCCCCATGAATTAATGTAATCTATCAAACGGTTTCCATCTTCGTCATACATGTAAGCACCTTTGGCACTTTTAACAAAAATTGGAGTTCCTCCTACTGCTTTAAATGCTCTTACTGGTGAATTTACTCCTCCTGGAATTACTTTTTCTGCTTCAGCAAAAAGCTGACTACTTCTTGTATATAACATTTATAAATTTTGAGTTATGATTATTTTTTTAATTATTTCACTAACAGTTTTTGTCCAATGGAAAGTATGTTATTCGAAAGATTATTTATCCGTTTTAATTCATCTACCATTAAGTTGAATTTTTTCGAAATAGAATAAAAAGTATCCCCTTTTTGAACTTCATATAAAGCTAGATCTTGACTTTTATTTTTTTTAATTTCTAATGTCAATTCTTCTACCAGTTGTTTTTCATTCGAGACATAATTCACATCTAAAACCTGATTATCATATTGATGCAAATTATAGCGTTCAATATAGGAAATCAATTTATCAGGATATCTTGGATCTGTAGCATAACCTGCCGTTCTTAATCCCCTGGCCCAAGCTTTATAATCCCCTTTTTGTAATTCGAATAATTTAGAATACCTACTTCTACCGGTTAGAAATACAGCATGATCTTTAAAGGACTCCGATGGATTATTGTATTTCCTGAAGCATTCCTGATCAGAATCATCATCATGTCTCACACTTTCTCCAGTCCAGCCTTCATGACATTTTATACCAAAATGATTATTGGCACTTATCGCTAAATCCCCAACTCCAGCACCGGATTCTAAAATCCCCTGTGCTAAAATAATACTGGCAGGAATACCATAATTCCTCATATTTCCCATCGCAATATCTTTAAATTGTGAAACATAAGCTTTAATCACTTCATTAGTGACCACCGTTTTTGAAGTAGAAACGATGACTTCCGTCTCTTGATTATTTTGTTCTTGCTTTGCTGGTTTAGAAAGTATTGGTTTGGCCGAATTAGTTTTTTTAGTAGTAACCACTTGCAATTTTGGTTTTACCTGAACTTTTTTTGTTGTTACAATAACTGGCTTTGTGGCTTTACAACCAACCAAAAATAATAGTATAAAAAGTAGTAGAATTTTTTTAAACATTGATATTAATTGTTGGTAATTGTTTGTTTTTTAATTTCATATTCATTCCCTGAACTCCTTGAATTCCACCAGTATGAATTAGTAAAATTTTTGATTGAACCGGAAAATAGTTGTTCTTTATCAAATCTATAACGCCATAAACCATCTTTCCAGTATAAATAGGATCCAAAGGAATTTGAGTTTCAGCATAAAACTGATTGATAAACTCAATTAATATAGAATTTACTTTTCCATAACCTCCAAAATGATAGTCCGTAATTAATTCCCAATTCTCATTTTGGGCAAAATTACGAATTTCATCTTTTAAAAAATCACCTTTTAAAGCCGGAAACCCTAAAACTTTTTGATGTGACAAAACGCTGTTAATAATTCCTGAAATTGTTCCGCCTGTTCCTATTGAACAACAGATAAAATCAAATTTAGCATCGCCTTCAGTTAGTATTTCCTCACAGCCCTTAATGGCCAATTCATTTGTCCCACCTTCAGGAATAAGATAGAAATTGCCGAATTTTGTTTTTAAATTTTCTAAAAATGTGCTCTCGCTTTTTAACCGATATTCCTCCCTTGAAACAAATTCTAATTGCATTCCGCAGCTTTGGGCGAATGACAACGTTGGATTCTCTAAAATTTTAGATTCTAATTCTTCTCCACGAATAATCCCAATAGTTTTGAATCCCTTGTCTTTTCCCGCAAAAGCAACTGCTGCAATATGATTTGAAAAAGCGCCCCCAAAAGTAAGTACTGTTTCCTGATTTTCTTCTTTCGCCTGAAGTAAATTATACTTCAACTTTCTGAACTTATTTCCCGAAATAAAAGGATGAATCAAATCTTCTCGTTTGATATGTACAGAAATTGAATTTGGAAATGATATCGTTACCTGTTGATTCAAAGTAAATATTTTTCACAAAGGTAAAATTAATATATAATAAAAAATGCAATCGGTGTAGATTGCATTTTTTATTATATATTAATTTCTGGGATTTAATTTCTAATGATAATTTTTTCACCAACCTCCATATTATCTTTGGTCGAAATCCTAACAATATAAATTCCATCTCCAAGTCCAGAAGTAGAAAATTTATATGAGGAATTCACTCCTAGATCCTTTTTACTGAAAATTAATTTCCCTGCAACATCATACAAACTACAAGTGGTAAGATCTATTAACAATGGATTACTAATTGTTACATTTTTAGTAGAATTATTTTGATAAACTACAAAACTTTCGCTAACTAAATCCTTAACCCCTAAAGTAGAATTATTTTTAAAAGTAATTTCAAATTGTGTATTGTTAACTCCACCCGGTAATGTCAATTCATAAAAATCATTTTTTATATCAAAATATTTATCTGCTTCTTTGTCATGTAAATAAATATTTTTTGCTTCATTAAAGTTTAAAATTTCTTTAACTGTAATTTTATAATTGGCTTGATCCGCATTTCTGAAACCAATTGGAATACTCTTATCAACATCAAAGTTTAAAGCATCAATAACATACTCCGTATCTTCTAGTACAAAATAAACATCTGCTGGAGAATCATCGCTTGAGGACATTGCATCCATTGCACGATCAACACCGTCAGTTGCTTCAGGAATAAATGCAAGTGCCAGTTGGCGAACTCCTTTATTATTCATCAATGTATTGAATCTAATTTGTGGCGTTGGCAAAAGACTCACTTTAGTATAATCAAAACCTGATACAGGTAGTATTTTGGACAAGTAATCTTTATTAATTTTCGTTTTATTTTGACTTGTACTTTTGTTAAATTGGGAATAATTTGATACATTTTCCTTAACAAATATTCGGTAGCTGTTTTTCATTTCTACCGTTCCATCAGCCGTTCCATCAATCATAAAGCCTTGTCCCACAGGACTAAAACGTCTCTCGTAAACCCCTCCTGTTCCTGTACTTGTTCCTTCATTACCAGAACCATCATACGAATAGAAAGTTGCGGGAACATAAATACCAGTACCTAATCTAGAAACTGGAGAAAAAGTTCCATAACCACCTTTATAATCTGCTATGTAGTGAGAATTTACAGTTTTATCCTGTTCCCAGAAATAAGCAATCCCAGTACAATTTGTCGCATCTGTTAAAAATGCTGATAAATCTATTGCTGATGGATAAGGATTACCCGTTAATGTAAATTGTTCATTTAATACATTTATGGAGATGGTTCCATCATTAGGTTTTCCTCTAAAATCATATCGTTGTTGACTTGTCGGATTGTTTTGGACTCCATTTACCGTAGTTAAATTTGTTCCTGAAGTTCCTTTCATGGTAAATCCTTCTCCAGCATTTATAGTGGAAGCAGATCCTACTTGGCTCCAATTTGAATATCCAGCTGAAGCTACTAATTTATTTATCCAATATGGAGCAATTGCTAATGGACTGGCTGTACCATTGTAATTATTCATCGCTAAAATAGTTGGATTATTACTATTCGTTACATTTACAACATCTTTAAGTTGGGTAATTCCAAAAGGTGAATTTCCCGCAGTAGCACTATTTCCACCTACTGGTGAACACCAATAATTATATTGAAAATTATTAGTTGATCCTTCTTGAAATACGGATAAACTTCCAACTCCTTTATTAGCTCCTGCAGCAGTAGATCCTTGCAATAACTGACCATCTCTCCTTAAGTAAAAATTACTGCTGGCAGCATTTAATTCCAAATCTTGCTTAACATAAACAACTTCATTATTTACAAAGACGTAGCTATCAGGACTTACATACATTTGTGCGTTAGTATTATATTGAAATAAAAAGCCAATGAGAACTAATAGCGTTTTGAGTAATTTTGAGTTCATAAACTTCCTTATTTAAATTAATTTATTCTTTTTTTAATGAGCAATTTTATTAGATACAACAACATCTTTAATGGTAAAAAATGAAACTATTTAGGATTTTAATAAATTTTAAGAGGCGCTAATAACCCTAGATTTTTAGAAAACAAAACTCAATAGTAAATATTTATCTAAAGTTACAAAAAAAATAAGCTTCAAAGCAGATAAAATAACGATAAAAAGTACAAAAAATCGTTTAAATACATCTTTTTTAATTTTAAATAAATAATTTCTTATATTTTATTGAAAAGATTAAACTACCGTAAACACCTAATTTGTATTTTTTTCCAAATCTTTAGTTTTTATTCAAAAAATAATAACTTTCGAAAACACCAACTTTTTTCAAATACTTTTCAATATCTACCATTGGTGACTTTAAAAACTTTTTTTTATTAATTTAAAATCAATTTATTCTTTTTTGAAACCATATTACCTCAGGCTCATTATCGTTAAGATTCTATTTTTTAGAATTATTGCATCGGAATCAATTTTCCATCTAATGTCAATATTTTGACCTGAAGAAACTATAGCAATTGCTTGTAAAGAAATTGATCCAGTATTCAGATTACTGCCGCAAGTTCTACTCGAGTTAGGAACTAAAACTCCATTTTGATAAATACTAAACGTGGCTAATGCTTTGCTAGAGTTTGCGGCAGTAGTAGTGCCGGGTTTAAATATAGAACCGTTCACGCTTGAATACTCAAAACCTGAAATATCGCCTAAATTCGTACCAATATCCCCAGTGAAATAAGAATTTCCAGTGTTACTAACTGCACCATTACTAGTGAATATAACAAAAGTAGATAATGTTCCTAAATCAAGATAAGAATAATTTAAAGGCATATATACAGTTCCAGGCCCAAAACTAATAGCACCAGTTGTTGAAAACAATCTTCCTTCAAGCGTTCCATTGGCCCCCATAAAAACGGCTCCATTATTAGCAATAACTGTTCCTTTCATTGTAGTTGAAGTGGCCATAGATGCTGCACCTTCTACAATCCAAAATACGTTACATGCTGATGCACCGTTAGTCAATGCAACAACAGTACCTGCTCCTGTTGTAAATGCCCCCTTAATTTTAAAAACAAACACTGCATTTTGGTTTCCTTGTGCGTCCAAAGTTAAAACTCCAGCTATTGATCCTGCAGCATCAATTGAATATACTCCAGCTGTTAGAATCTCTCCACTACCAAGAGCAGGCGCATGAACATTAGTAACAGAAAGCCCATTCAACTGATCGTATGCCGCTTTTAAATCTAATCTACCTTGGTCCGTATTTACTGATCTAGAAGAATGGCTTGAAGCAAAACTATACTGACCATTAAACATAACCAGATAAGTTCCTATCACTGGAGTCAATGAAAATCCTGAAATTAAAACATCAGTATTTGAATTAGTAACTATATCCTCAGTTGCAGTAACCGAATTAAAATTATCTGAATTGGCTAATACAAAAGCCGTAGTTGCTAATTGTGTTGTATTTGTACCCACTGCTGCGGTTGGAGCTAATGAAATCCCTGTGAAGGTTGGCGAATCTGAAAACACTACACTTTTAGTTCCTGTTTCATCAATTAATGAGTTTTGTGATTGTGCAGATGTAATACTTCCCGTTTGTGTTCCGTAAACTGTTCCTGTTGTAGGTAATGTTACATTTGTTACTCCTGTTGTTATTATTGTAGTTGCAAATTCGCTTGGTAAAGCAAGTGTAGATTCGTTACTATTGGCTATTCCTGTCCCCCCATTAATTGGTAAAACTAAACCTGCAATAAAATCTTTCCAACCTAAATTATAAAAATTAAAAATTGAAGTCGTAGTGTTATAAATAAGAAGTCCTACAGCAGGTGAGATTATCGCATCCCTTTCTATAGTAGTCAAACGAGGTAAAAGAAATCCTTTATCGGTAGAATGAATATCTAATGCAGATGAAACTTCTGGGGTAACAGTACCTATTCCTACTTGTGCATTCCCTTTTTCTAAAATTATCAGGAATAAAACGCATAAAAAAAGGATATTATTTTTCATTTATTGTAATAATCTTAATCATTAATACATTAAAACAATGTACTTTGTAGTTTAATAATTTCATCCTAAATTTCACAACATGCAAATTTGATGTTATAAAAGACTTTATAAATGTTAAAAAAAATATTAAATATAAAATATAACAAAACTACCTAACATTAACAAGTGTTAATATCCTATTACCTCCAGTTAATATACCGGAATCAACGTTCCATCTGACATCAATATTTTGACCTGCAGCGACTGTGGCTATAGCTTGTAATGATACATCTACAGTGTTGAATGTACTTATTCTTGATCTGGTTGAATTAGGAATTAAAACACCGTTTTCGTAAATACTAAAACTAGCCAAAGCACTACTAACATTAGTTGTAAAAAAACCACCATTCACAGTAGAACTTCCAAAACCAGCTATTGCACCTGAGTTCGTACCCATATCGCCATTAACAGTTGAAACTCCAGTATTCCCTACATCACCAGTAGAGGTAAACATGGCAAAAGTAGACAAGACTCCCAAGTTAACGTAGGAACTATTTGCAGTTTTGGTTATGGTTGAAGTATCAATACCTATCGCTCCGGCGTTAGAAAACATTCTTCCATCAAGGGTACATGTCGCTCCTAAAGAAACTGCACCATTATTAGCAAGAAGTGTTCCTTTCATAATAGTTGAAGCTCCCAGTCCTATAGCTCCTTCGGCAAGCCAAAAAACATTGGCAGCTGATGCGCCATTAGCCAAGACTACCCTAGTACTTGCTTCTGTATGAAAAGCTGCTCCGAATTTAATAATAAAAAGAGCATTGGGATTCCCTTGTGCATCTAAGGTAATAGTCCCTGCTGCTGAACCAGCTGCAGCTATACTATATACTCCAGGATATAAAGTCTCACTTCCAAACGCAGCTGCATGAGTTGCATTAGTAACTGCAACTTGATTCA
Organism: Flavobacterium sp. 83; assembly: GCF_000744835.1. Classification (NCBI taxonomy): domain Bacteria; kingdom Pseudomonadati; phylum Bacteroidota; class Flavobacteriia; order Flavobacteriales; family Flavobacteriaceae; genus Flavobacterium; species Flavobacterium sp. 83. The sequence continues at coordinate 1,819,230 of NZ_JQMS01000001.1, read as the reverse complement.
ATTGATTATAAGCTGATTTCAAGTCAATAATACCCAGAGCCGTTTTATTACCCGGAGCTATGCTATACTGTCCGTTAAAAGTTACAATATAAGTTCCTGCTGATGGTGTGAATGTCATTCCTGGCATTATAACATCAGTAGCTGAAGTAGTTGAAATATCACCACTTCCATTAACTGAATTATAATTATCTGAATTGGCTAATACAAAAGCGGTTGTAGCTAATTGTTCAGTGTTTGTTCCAACAATAGCAGTTGGAGCTAAAGGTACATTCGTAAAAGATGGTGAAACTGAAAACACTACATTTCCTGTCCCTGTCTCGTCAGTTAATGAATTCTGTAACTGCCCAGATGTAATACTTCCTAGTTTTGTTCCGTATAAAGTCCCTGACGTAGGCACAGTAATGTCAGTTATTCCAGTAGTTGTAATTGTAGTTGCAAATACTCCCGGTAATGCAAGCGTTGACAAATTACTATTGGCTATTCCTGTTCCTCCATTTATTGGCAAAACTGAACCTGTTATTAGGTCATGCCAACCGGAATCATAAAAATTAAAAATTGATGAAGTAGAATTATAAATAAGAAGTCCTACAGCAGGTGAGGTTATTGCATCTCTTTGTAAAGTTGTCAATCGAGGCAAAAGAAACCCTTTGTCCGTAGATACAATATCCAACATTGATGAAGCATTTGGATTTGTTGTTCCTATTCCAACTTGTGCATTAGTTATCCCTGATATTAGTATAAAAAAAATGTATAAGAATAAGGTCTTGTTTTTCATGAGTATGTATTGTTTTTATTGAATTGAAATTTTACTTAAATTATTGAAAAGCAAGATGTTTTACATTCAAAAATCCAATTATTGCAAATGTGATGTTAATTAATGAGTAAATACCTATTAAAAAAATTAAAGCGTCAAATCGAAACTTACAAAGCGGCTTTTTTAACTTTTAATCACTTCTATTAGCTTATAATTCCCCGTAAATAGCCACTTTTATGAGTTAAATTTTATTGGAATCTAAATAATATTTTATATTAAAATTTAATCGGTTTTTTCTTATTATTTTAAAAAAATGAATAATATTAATTTTCAAAATAGTTTCTTTGTGTAATCTAAAATTAGGGGAAGCAAGAATAGTGCACTTGATCAATCACAATTGAACGGTAAAAAAGTTTATAATAACTATAATTTTCTTGAAGTAATAGATTTTAAAAGTATTCGGGATAAAGTGGCACTGATTACAAAAAAACAGATTAGAAAATTCAAGCAAGTAATTAGGTCAAAAAATAATATGCTTTTTATCTAAAAATTTAAAAAAATTAAAAAAAGGTCTGCTTTTCAAATAACCAAAATCTTTTTCATTGGCGTAAGCTTCTCTTTCGAAACTGATGTTTCTATACGCTAAATCCGCTTTTTTATATTGAATCAAACGAAAAAAATATTCTATAAAATACCAAATAAAAAAAGGAAGTATTAAAAGTTCTAATTGTTGGCGGAGGTGTATTTTTTCATGATTAACAAAAACCTTGTTTTCAATATCACAACGATATTTAACAAAGACAAATGGAAATACCGCCAAACCGCGATATCCTTTTGGAATTAAATATTTAGCAACAATTAGAAACATTAACTATAAAATTTATAAATTTGTAATGATAAAATGGTTTTATTTAATGAAAAACTCAATCGATTGAGTTATTCCCTTCATTAAAATATTCGCAATGACTTTTATAAAAGAATAATCCCAAGTATGATTGAGCAAAGTAATGAAAATAAATTAATAGAAGGGGAAGATTTCTATTACACACCAGAAGGTTACAAATGTTTCACTGAAAAATACCATTTAAAACGTGGCTATTGTTGTAAAAGTGGTTGTCGCCATTGTCCGTATGGTTTTGATAAAAAAACTGGCACAAATAAAAAGTAGTCAATATTCGGGTTACAGATAGCTAAAATCAAGAGAACGGCAGTTTTCAAAAAATACCAACAAAAAACTAAATGGATATTTGTTTACAGAAATATAGAATCAAAATTCATAAATCCTACCACAGGTCGGATATTCGTTATCCTTAGTTGTTTAATTTTTATATGAAGTCTAAACTTCTTTAGCGAACCAACATAAAAAAATAACGAATAAAATCAAAAATGACTTTTCAAGAACAAATACAACAAGGAATTCCATCTGTTTTACCCCAAATAAGACCATACGAAACAGATATTAATCATGCCCCAAAACGCAAAGAAATCCTTTCGAATGAAGAAAAAAAACTGGCTTTACGCAATGCCTTGCGTTATTTTGAACCGCAACATCATGCTGAATTAGTCAAAGAATTCTCAGAAGAATTACAAACATACGGCCGTATTTACATGTACCGCTTTCGTCCGGCTTACAAAATGTATGCGCGACCTATTGCTGAATATCCCGGAAAATGCGAACAGGCAAAAGCGATAATGCTAATGATTCAAAACAATTTAGATTATGCCGTTGCACAACATCCACATGAGTTGATTACATATGGTGGAAATGGAGCCGTTTTTCAAAACTGGGCTCAGTATCTACTGACAATGCAATATTTGTCTGAAATGACCGATGAACAAACGTTGACTATGTATTCCGGTCATCCAATGGGATTATTCCCTTCACATAAAGAAGCTCCACGAGTTGTCGTGACAAATGGAATGGTAATTCCTAATTATTCTAAACCAGATGATTGGGAAAAAATGAATGCATTAGGCGTTTCTCAATACGGACAAATGACTGCCGGAAGCTATATGTACATTGGTCCGCAGGGAATCGTACACGGAACAACAATCACCGTTTTGAATGGTTTTCGCAAAATAAAACGTAGTCCAAAAGGCGGCTTATTTGTCACTTCAGGATTAGGAGGAATGAGTGGAGCACAACCAAAAGCGGGCAATATCGCGGGCTGTATTACCGTGTGTGCCGAAGTAAACCCAAAAATCACACACATTCGTCACAGTCAAGGATGGATCAATGAAGTAATTGAAAACGTGGATGAACTCGTAAAAAGAGTCACTTTGGCTCAAGCCAATAAAGAAATCGTTTCTATAGCCTATCTTGGAAATGTGGTGGATGTTTGGGAAAAATTTGATGAGGAAAACATTCATATAGATTTAGGATCTGATCAAACTTCACTTCATAATCCCTGGGCAGGAGGCTATTATCCCGCTGACCTTTCCTTTGAAGAAGCTAATAAAATGATGGCTAATAATCCTGATTTATTCAAAGTAAAAGTACAGGAAACATTACGCCGACATACAACAGCAATTAATAAACATACTGCCAAAGGAACTTATTTCTTTGATTACGGAAATGCTTTTTTACTGGAAGCTTCCCGCGCAGGAGCAGATGTGATGGCGGAGAATCACATTGATTTCAGGTATCCGAGTTACGTTCAGGATATTATGGGACCTATGTGTTTTGATTACGGTTTTGGCCCTTTTCGTTGGGTTTGTGCTTCAGGAAAAGCAGAAGATTTAGCTAAAACAGATTTAATTGCTTGTCAAGTTCTGGAAGAAATGGCTAAAACTGCTCCTGAAGAAATTCAGCAACAAATGCAGGATAATATTCACTGGATAAAAGGCGCTCAGGAAAACAAACTAGTCGTTGGCTCCCAAGCCCGAATCCTTTATGCTGATGCCGAAGGTCGTGTAAAAATTGCTGAAGCTTTTAATCAGGCTATTGCCAAAGGCGAAATAGGAATCATCGTTTTAGGCAGGGATCACCATGATGTTTCCGGTACTGATTCACCTTACAGAGAAACTTCAAACATTTATGACGGCTCGCGTTTTACTGCCGATATGGCCATACAAAACGTCATTGGAGATAGCTTTCGTGGTGCCACTTGGGTCTCGATTCACAATGGTGGCGGTGTTGGTTGGGGAGAGGTAATTAACGGTGGTTTTGGTATGGTTCTTGATGGTTCAAAAGAAGCCTCCAGACGTTTAGAATCAATGCTTTTCTGGGATGTCAATAACGGAATTTCAAGAAGAAGCTGGGCTCGAAACGACGGAGCTTTATTTGCAATAAAAAGAGCCATGCAGACGCAACCTTTGTTGAAAGTTACCATCCCTAATATAGTAGCAGATAATTTATTGAATTCTTAAAAAGACATCTTTAATAAAACATAGTAATCAAACAATTAAACCATGAAAGCAATTAAACTCCTTCCAGTATTGCTACTTCTTGTAGTAGCGTCATGCAGTTCCGTAAAAGTGTATTCTGATTTTGATAAAAATGTAGATTTTAGTCAATACAAAACCTATGCATTCCATAGAAGAGGCATCGACAGAGTCGAAGTTTCAGAATTAGACAAGAAAAGAATCCTGCATGCTATTGACAATGAACTAAGCAAAAAAGGAATGACTAAGAGTGAGACACCCGATTTGCTTATCAATATTTTAACCAAAGAAAGAGAACGAGTAGATGTTAACCAATACAACACCGGATGGGGTTACGGTTGGGGATGGGGATGGAATCCTTATTTATGGGGAGGACGCAGCTATGTTTCTACTTCAACTGAAGGGACTCTTTATATTGATTTAATTGATGCTAAGAAAAAAGAATTAGTTTGGGAAGGTGAAGGCGTAGGTTATTTGACCGAAAACCGAAAAGAAAAAGAAAAACAAATCAACGAATTTGTGGCTAAAATTTTAGCGGAATTTCCACCAAAAGCGAAATAGTTTGACCTTAAATTTAAACATAAAAGTCTACCTTTGCGTAGGCTTTTTTTATACCAAATCATGACACAACTTACGGATATTACCAATCTTGAAGATATCAAATTGCTTGTTGATACTTTTTATTCTAAAGTTCAAAAAGATGAATTTATTGGAATTATATTCAATGAAAAAATAGGCAACCGCTGGCCAGAACATTTGGAAAAAATGTATCGCTTCTGGCAAACTATTTTACTTGAAGAGCACACCTATTGCGGCAGTCCTTTTCCACCACACAAACAATTGCCAGTTGCCAAAGAACACTTTGAACGCTGGATGGAAATTTTCACCGAAACGACCAATAATTTATTCGAAGGCCCACTAGCTGATGAAGCAAAACTTCGTGCCAAGAATATGGCCGAAATGTTCAACTATAAAATTGAGTATTTCAGAAACATAGAAAAGAACTAAATACATAACCTATCCTTAAAGACTAATCTTTTAACTTCATTGTAATTACTCTTATTTTTGATAAAAAACACAATTTAACTAAGAATTTAACCGATTCTATACTTTATAAAAAATATGCGTAAATTTTTATTCCTAATTGTTTTACAAGCCATTCTTCTTTCTTGTTCCAATTTAAGACAATCAACCCAAAACAAACTTACTCCTAGTTTAAAACTTATCAGTTCCATTGAAATTCCTTTTGACAAAACTTTTCAGAATACTAAAGTGGGCGGTTTATCAGGAATCGACTATGATGTAAAAAACGATTTGTATTACCTGATATGTGATGACAGATCAGTTTTCAACGATTCCAGATTTTACACGGCGAAGATTCATTTAGATGAAGACAAGATAAAAAATATTGATTTTCAAAACGTAACTTATTTAAAAGATGAAGCCGGAAAAAATTATGGCAACTGGAGTACTAGTCCTTCAACGGCATGTGACCCAGAGGATATCCGATACAATTCAAAAACCAATTCCTTAGTTTGGACTAGCGAAGGCGCTCGTGTAGTTACTACAGATAAATTAATTTTACAAAATCCTTCCCTAAATTTTATAGATTTAAAAGGTAATTTTCTTGGCAAAGCCACATTGCCAGCTAATTTAGAAATACAAAAAGAGGAAAAAGGGCCTAGAAATAACGGAACACTAGAAGGAATCTCTTTTGACTTTAAACACAACAATATCTACACCAATATTGAAGAACCTCTTTTTGAAGATAGCAACCAAGCCAATACCAGTAAAGGAGGTTTGATCAGATTGTATCAATTTAGTGCCAAAACAAAGAAGAACACTGCTCAATACGGATACCAACTGGAACCTATTGCACTTGAACCCAATCCGAAAGGTGCTTTTGCTGTCAATGGCGTTTCAGCAATTCAGTATTATGGTAAAAACCAGTTGCTGGTTGTGGAACGCTCCTACTCTACCGGAACACAAGCCTGCACGATAAAAGTATTTTTATGTGATTTAAAAAAAGCAACTAATGTTAAAAACTATGGTTCGTTAAAGAACCAAAATTTTGAATTAGCATCAAAAAAACTGATACTGAACATGGATGATTTGGGAATTTTTATTGATAATATTGAAGGCCTTACTTTTGGACCAAAACTAACAAATGGCAATCCATCGATCATTTTTGTTTCAGATAATAATTTTTCAGATAAACAGAAAACGCAGGTATTGGTATTTGAATTGGTGAAGTAATAAATCTAAAAATTCATCATTCACGCCCCAACTTCCCTAGCCCAGAGTGGAATGAAAAGCTTTTTGCGAAAGCCGTTTTAGTTTTTCTTATTTATAAAAAGCGACCAAAGGAAGCTCTTTTATAAATAAGAAAAACAAACGGGGTTGCAAAAACTTGCAATGAAAAGCGGGAAATAGCTCCTGAAATTCGTACTTTTGCACCACAACTACAACGATTTCGAAAATGAACTCAACTATAGAAAGTAATCCATTATTAGACCGATTACCAAAGCACTTAAAGCAATTTATTAAGCCTCAGGATTATAACGACTACACACCTATAAACCAGGCAGTTTGGCGGTATGTAATGCGCAAAAACGTAAATTATCTTTCGAAAGTTGCACATAGCTCTTACCTCGAAGGTTTAAAAAAAACGGGAGTCGAAGTTGACAACATTCCAAGTATGTACGGCATGAATAGGATTCTCACCGAAATAGGTTGGGCAGCGGTTGCTGTAGATGGTTTTATTCCGCCAAATGCTTTTATGGAATTTCAGGCCTATAATGTGCTTGTAATTGCCTCCGACATTCGTCAGCTCGAACATATAGAATACACGCCCGCGCCAGATATTATTCACGAAGGTGCTGGTCATGCGCCCATTATTGCCAATCCTGAATATGCAGAATACCTGCGTCGTTTTGGAGAAATAGGCTGTAAAGCGATTTCTTCACATAAAGATTACCAAATGTACGAAGCCATCCGACTGCTTTCTATCTTGAAAGAAGCCGAAGATACGCCGCAAGCTGATATTGATGCTGCCGAAAAAGCAGTGGAAGATTTGCAGAACAACATGGGTGAATTATCGGAAATGGCACAAATCCGAAACCTGCATTGGTGGACCGTAGAATATGGTTTAATAGGAACCATCGACAATCCAAAAATATACGGTGCCGGACTGCTTTCGTCTATCGGAGAAAGTGCTTGGTGTATGACGGATAACGTTAATAAAATTCCTTACGATATATCAGCAGCGAACCAAAGTTTTGATATTACCAAACTGCAACCGCAACTTTATGTCACTCCAAATTTTGCTTATTTAAGCCTGGTTTTAGAAGAGTTTGCCAATAAAATGGCGTTGCGCACCGGAGGATTATCGGGGATTAATAAACTGATTCATTCCAATGCTTTAGGGACGATTGAATTGAGCACCGGAATTCAAATTTCGGGAGTTTTCACAAATGTTATTGAAGAAGAAGGAAAACCCGTTTACATCCAAACAACTGGAAAAACAGCTTTGTCGTACAGAGAAAAAGAATTAGTGGGTCATGGAACAATCAAACATGCCGAAGGTTTTGGAAGTCCTATTGGAAAACTCAAAGGAATAAATCTCGCGATTGAAGACATGAGCCCAAGAGATTTAAGCGCCTATTCTATTACTGAAAACAAAAGTGTAACGCTGGAATTTGAAGGTGATATCACCGTAAAAGGAGAAATCATTACAGGTTCCAGAAATCTGCACGGAGAGATTATTTTAATCAGTTTAAAGAATTGCACCGTGACTCACGGAGAAACTGTTTTGTTTCAACCGGAATGGGGAAATTACGATATGGCGATAGGAAAAAAAGTGATTTCGGCTTTTTCAGGCCCCGCTGATGTGAATAGTTTTGATTTGATTTCACACGTTCCAACAAGCAAAACCATCAAGGCAAAACACACTGCTGAACGTGACGATTTAGAGGTTTTATACCAAACAATTCGAAACATAAGAGAAACTAAGGATACAGAAACTTCATTGGTACCAATTTTTGATAAATTGCGTACCAATCATCCAAACGACTGGTTGCTCGCTGTTGAAATCACGGAGCTTTTGAAAAACCAAAACGAACCTCAATTGTTACAGGAAGTAATAACTTATCTCGATCAATTAAAAGAAAAAAGACCCGAAGTAGCGCATTTGATTGCTGGTGGTTTGGATTTGATTTTTGATAAAGAGAAGGCTTAAATCTTATTTTTGTCAAATCGAGCGCAGTCGAGGTTATTAGGTCTATAAATAAAGACCCCTAAAAATGGTTTCGACTTTAGTTTATCCTGAGCGAAGTCGAACGGACTCAACCTGACAGAGAAGTCTTTATAATTTTATTTGCTTACCAAAATCTTTCTCGCTTTCGATTACTTTTCCTTCGTATTGCAATTTCCACCCCATGGTATTGGTCAGAATCAATATTTTGGACAATTCACTAATTAAGCGGTTTTGAGCATTATTTTTGAGTGACGATTTTTCAATTTTCTTAGCTAGATTAGCTTTAACTGACCTATTGATTTTGTTGTAATCATCTCCCGTAAAAGGATTCAGTTTACTTTGCTCTACATCATAAAATTGAATGTCAGGACTGATTTTTATTTCTTCTTTTGGAATACTTACAATCGTTATGGTCTTGTTTTTCTCATCAATGTCATATTTCATTTTATGCAAATCATACGCTACAGTCACATCGGCATTGACAACCACCAAAGCTTTTTTCTCGAAAGAAAGCATATCCAACAAGTATTTTTGTTGATTTTTATAGGTGATCACTTCAGAAAAATGGCCTTCTGTAACTACCAATTTACCTACGTTCAGAATTTGTTGCTGAATGAGATTTGTGTTGTACGTGATATCTTCATCATCTTTTTTCTTAAAATCGCAATATTTAAATAACAAAAATATTCCACCGATAACTGCTATTCCAATAAGTATTCTTCTCAGCATAATTAAAATTTCATAAATGAATATTGATTTTCCAATTTAGTGATTTTTTCTCTGACTTTGGACTGAAACTTTAAATGACTTTCAGAATTTGGGTTAAAAGGCCTGTGTGAAAGACTTTTTTGAATACTTTCTACTTCTTCCATTGTAGCAAAAGCGGTTTCTGAAATGGTAGTTTCCTTGAAACGCTTCCAAATATAATCAATTGCCACTTGATTAGGATGCAACATATCTTCGGCATAAAAACGGTAATCCCGAAGTTCATCCATCATGATTTCGTAAGAAGGAAAGTAATTTATAGTCGAAAGTCGAAAGTCAAAAGCCTCATGAAGCGCACTAATTATATTGGCTTTGCTCCATTGATTTTCCACAAAACCATCCTTGATGTGTCGTACTGGTGAAACCGTGAAAATAATCTTGCAATCCGGATTTCCAGCATGGATTGATTTCACTGTATTAGCAATACTTTTTTCTATTTCTTCAACAGTAAGCAATTCTTTCGCAAACTGCTTTTGTGGCACTTTATGGCAATTGGCCACAATAGAATCGCTTTCAATATTTCGATATACCCATGACGTTCCGTAAGTGATAATAATATGGGAAGCGTCTTGCAATTGCAGTTTTGTAGATTTGATTATTGCATTTAAAGACGTTAATAAATCCTCTTTATTTGAATTACTCAAATCCGAATGTACATCAAAACAATGCCAGCTTTCATTATGAAAAAAAATATCATTTTCTGTAAATTGCTTTTCGGACACAGCAAAATCAATCAGCTTTTCAATCGCCAACGGATGGAACAAAATACCAACCGGATTACAGCTATTTTGAAATTTAAAATAATCCAATTTCTCCGCCATATTTACTGCAAAACAAGAACCTAAAGACATAATTTTTGAATTATAGTCTATGGGATAATTACTTTGAAGAATAGGAATTTCGGTTCTGAATTGCATTATTTATAATTTACTACAAATTTGAATAATTTTAGCGAATTAAATGGGGTTTAGTTCTTTTTTCATTAGTATTAAAAAACCCTTTCAGAATTTATGGTTCTGAAAGGGTTTCTATAAAATAAATATTTTCTTAATAGAAGTATATTGTTGTCAAAAAACCTGTATTTCCATTCTCTGAAACCTGTTTTACGGGATAGTTGTCTAAATCGTATGTAAAGGCATTTTTATAAAATTTAGCGGAAGATAGTATTTGGTCATCTTTAGAAACACTTGTAATCACAGTACTTATAAGACTATTATTAGATGAGATTCCTTCGTTATAATCTAACAGCTTTTTGTATCCCGAAATATTATACAACGGATTATGTTTCGAATCATACTGAAAACTAATACTGTATTTTGACAAAACACCCGCCTCCATGTTGTCTAATATTCTTTCATCTTTGATAAAATTTTCGTTTTCAAAATACAATACTCCATGATATTCTTTTACTTCCTGATTTCCGGAGCCAATCTCAAATTTTTCATACGAAACCGTTTTATCTGAATTATGAATGTAATTTATCACATAATTATTTAAAGACTTTGCACGCACCAATTTGCCTGCAACATAAGTATATTCTATAGTTTCGAGAACTTGATTTATTTTATTTAATATTACAATTTTCGAAATCAAACCATCCGCATACGTAAAGTCTGTATGTTTCTGAACGCCATCAATACTTACTATTTCATTCCCATTATAGGTAAACAAAGTTGTTACTGAAGTGCCATCGGTTGAAGTAGAAACAATCTTTTTTAACAATTTTATACTATTGTCCTGATCATTTGAACACGAATAAAGTGTGAACAAAAAAATCGATAATAACCAAAATATATAATTTATTTTTTTCATTATAGTAAATAAATCGCATCCATCTTAAAATCTCTTGGTACTATATCAACCAAACCTAGAAAAATAAAATAAAAGCCACAATAATCATCGTTACAATCCTTATATTTCGGTTGAACTACTATTTTTTTAAATCTAATTGCAACGCCATGTAAATACTATAAAAACAGGTATTGAACAAAAAATAAACCCTTTTAGAACCTAAGTCCTAAAAGGGTTTTTATCATAAAAAATAAAATATTTTTATTTTACAAAATCAACTGCTTTTTCTAAAGCTTGTTGAATTCCAGCTACATTCTTTCCTCCTGCTGTCGCAAAAAACGGTTGTCCACCACCGCCACCTTGGATAAACTTACCCAATTCACGAACCACTTGTCCTGCATTTAGATTTTTTTCTGCGACTAATTCTTTAGAAACATAACAGGTTAACATTGGTTTTTCTTCGTCGGCTGTAGCCAAAACCAAAAATAAGTTATTCCCTAAATTTCCTAATTCGTAAGCCAAATCTTTTGCTCCTTCCGGATTCAAATCTACTTGTTTTGCCAAGAATTGAACGCCGTTTATTTCCTGTATTTCAACTGTTAAACTCGCTTTCAAGTTTTTTACTTTATCTTTTACCAAAGCTTCAATTTGTTTGGCTAATTTGGCATTTTCTTCTTGCATCGAATAAACGGCTTTCAAAATATCCTGAGGATTTTTCAAGGCTGATTTCACTTCATTTAATGTGTTCTCATACGAAGCAAAATGCGCTTTTACCGCATCACTGGTAATGGCTTCAATACGACGAATTCCCGCAGCAACCGCTCCTTCAGAAACGATTTTGAAATGCCAGATTTCAGCCGTGTTTTTTACATGGATTCCACCACATAATTCCATGCTTTCGCCAAATTTTATAGCACGCACATTATCTCCATATTTCTCTCCAAAAAGTGCCATTGCGCCTTCTTCTAAAGCTTGCTGAATTGGAATATTTCTTCTTTCGATAAGTGGCAATTGCTCCTGAATTCTTGCGTTTACAAAATCTTCCACTTGTTGTAATTCAGACTCCGTCATTTTAGCAAAATGAGAAAAGTCAAAACGCAAATAATTTGGGTTTACCAAGGAACCTTTTTGTTCTACGTGTGTCCCTAAAATACTTCTCAACGCTTGGTGCATTAAGTGTGTAGCCGAGTGATTTCTGGAAGATAAACTTCTCAAATCCTGATTTACTTTAGCCACAAAACCAGCATTTACATTCTCTGGTAATCTTTTGGCAAAATGTAAAATTAGGTTATTTTCTTTTTTGGTATCGATGATTTCGATGGTTTCATTTGCAGAAACCAATATCCCTTTGTCACCTACTTGTCCTCCACCTTCTGGGTAGAAAGGTGTGTTATCTAAAACGATTTGGTATAAAATCCCATCTTTTTTACTGTCGACTTTACGGATACGAGTAATTTTCACATCACTTTCAGTTTGATCGTAACCCACAAATGTTTCTACGTTTCCAGGAATCAATACAGACCAATCTTCGGTAGAAACTTCTGATGCGGCACGGGAACGATTTTTTTGTTCTTGCATCGCAGCGTTAAAACCAGCCTCGTCTAATTCAAATCCTTTTTCTCTCAGGATTAATGCGGTTAAATCAATTGGAAACCCGAAAGTATCGTATAATTCAAATGCTTTAACACCTGAAACAGTTGCTCCTTTCGTTTCGGTAACTACATTTTCCAGCAACTGTAATCCTTGGTCTAATGTTCTCAAGAAAGAAGCTTCTTCCTCACGAATTACATTGGTAACCAATTGTTGTTGCGATTTGATTTCCGGGAAAAACTCCCCCATTTGATTTGCTAAAACAGCTACCAATTGATTGATAAACGGTTCCTTAGTATTCAAGAAGGTAAACCCGTAACGAATTGCACGACGTAAAATTCTACGAATTACGTAACCTGCACCAGTGTTTGACGGCAACTGCCCGTCAGCAATAGCAAAAGCTACGGCACGAACGTGATCCACCACGACACGAATAGCGATGTTGGTTTTATTCTGTTCTTCGCTCTCTTCGACTCCGCTCAGAGTGACATCATTTGGTGTGTATTTTAATCCTGTAATTTGCTCTACTTTTTCAATAAGTGGCGTGAAAACATCCGTATCATAATTAGACGTTTTTCCTTGTAATGCCATGCACAAACGCTCAAATCCCATTCCGGTATCAACGTGTTTTGCTGGTAGTTTCTCTAGAGAACCATCGGCTTTACGGTTGAATTCCATAAACACATTATTCCAGATTTCCACTACTTGCGGATGGTCATTGTTTACTAAGCTTTTTCCTGAAACTTGTAATTTTTCTTCTTCAGAACGTAAATCCACATGAATTTCTGAACACGGCCCACAAGGTCCCTGATCACCCATTTCCCAGAAATTGTCTTTTTTATTTCCAAGAATGATTCGGTCTTCGTCAATCAATTCTTTCCAAATATCCCAAGCTTCTTGGTCGAATGGTACGTTTTCTTCTTCATTTCCTTCAAAAACAGAAACGTATAAGTTTTCTTTTGGGATTTTATAGACTTCTGTCAAAAGTTCCCAAGCCCAGTTGATGGCTTCTTTTTTGAAATAATCTCCAAAAGACCAGTTTCCCAACATTTCAAACATGGTATGGTGGTAGGTATCAAAGCCTACATCTTCTAAGTCATTGTGTTTTCCTGAAACACGAAGACATTTTTGCGTATCGGCAATTCTATTGCTTTTTGGCGTGGCGTTCCCAAGGAAATATTCTTTGAATTGTGCCATTCCTGAGTTGTTGAACATCAGGGTTGGGTCATCTTTTAGAACTATGGGTGCTGATGGAACGATTAAGTGTCCTTTTGATGCAAAAAAATCCAGAAATTGTTTACGTACGTCTTGTGATGTCATTTTTCTAATTTAAATATTTAAGATTCAAAAATTTAAAGATTATTTAGAATTGAATTTTTCAATCTTAAAATCATTAAATCTTTCAATTTGTTTTGCCCCAGATAGAAGTGAAAAGCTTCGCTGTTTTGAAATTTATTTTTTCTTGAGATGGCAGAGCGACCGGAGGAAGCTCCTGCTGGCTCAACAGAAAAAAAGATTTCAAGACGAGAACTTGCAACGAATAGCTGGAATAGGCACATTATTATATTTATTCCTTAAAAAAGGGTTGAACAAATGAAACATTTATTAAATTTGTTCGACTAACCTTTTACAAAGGTGCAAAAATAGGGTATTTTAAAATATGGCGAAAGTAAAATATTATTACGATTCCGAAAATCTAGCATACCGAAAAATAAAAGTAAGAAAAAGAAAGAAATTTGGTGTTGTAGCCTTATTTTTAGTAGCATCGGCCTTGTTTGGATTTTTATGTTTTATTGTTTTATTGAATACACCTTATTTTGAAACACCAAAAGACCGTTTGCAAGCGCGTGAAATTGATAATTTGAAATTAAATTTTTCTATTTTAAATAAGAAAATGGATCAGGTTGATGATGTGATTGTAGATATTGAAGATAGAGATAATAATTTATACAGGGTTTATTTTAACACGACGGCGATTCCTGACTCGGTACGAAAATCAGGTTTTAGTGACATCAATCGCTATAAAACATTAGAGGGCTATAACAATTCCCAACTGGTAATCAACACGACAAAAAGAGTTGATGTGCTTACTAAAGAATTGTCGATTCAGTCAAAATCACTGGATGTAATTTTAGGCTTAGCTAAAGCAAAAAATAAATTATTGGCAGCTATTCCTGCCATTCAGCCAGTAAGAAATGAGAATTTAAAACGATTGGCATCAGGTTTTGGATATCGAACGGATCCTTTTACGAAAGCTAGAAAAATGCATGAGGGAATGGATTTCTCAGCAAAAACAGGGACTCCCATTTATGCTACGGGAGATGGAGTGGTATCAAAGGCAGATAATACGGTTTCTGGTTTTGGAAATCATGTAGTAATTAGGCATGGTTATGGATACGAAACGCTGTATGGCCATTTAAGCAAATACAATTGCAGAGCCGGGCAAAGAGTGAAACGCGGCGACATAATAGGATATGTAGGAAGTACAGGAAGATCCGAGGGACCACACTTGCATTATGAAGTACACAAAGACGGCAAAGTGGTGAATCCATTGAATTTTTATTATGGAAATATATCAGCGATTGAGTATGTTGCCATTTCAAAATTGGCTAACCAAGAAAATCAATCATTAGATTAATACTTGTAATAGCGTAATCTGGCATAGAAGGGGAAAAATCTACAAATACATAGTAGCAGAATTAAAAAGTCAAATAAAAAATAGTATGCATATTGAGCTTTCTAAAGATAAAAGATATTACAGCATTGGCGAAGTAGCCAAGGCATTTGATGTGAATGCTTCACTAATTCGTTTTTGGGATAATGAATTTGATATTCTGAAACCGAAGAAGAACGCCAAAGGTAACAGAATGTTTACTCCCGAAGACGTGACTAATTTACAACTAATCTTCCATTTAGTGAAAGAAAGAGGTTTTACATTGGAAGGTGCCAAAACACATTTGAAAGAAGGCCAAAAGAAAACCTTGGATAAATTTGAAATTATTCGAAAGCTGGAAACCATACGAACACAATTAACGAATATTAAAAATCAATTATAAAACAATCAAACAACAACAAACTTTAAATTAAATAGAAACATGGATTTTAAAAAATTTTTACCTTGGATTATTGGAGCAGTAATACTTATTGGAATTTATAGCTGGTCTTCTGGAATTTATAATAATGCAGTGACACTTGAACAAGACGTAAAAGAAAGTTGGGGAAATGTTAATACAGCCTACCAAAGAAGAAATGATCTTATACCAAATATAGTTAGCACTGTAAAAGGGTATGCTGAACATGAAAAAAGTACTTTAACAGCTGTCATCGAAGCAAGAGCTAAAGCAACTGCTATAACTATTGACCCAACCAAAGTAACTCCAGAACAATTAGCTGCATTTAATTCGGCTCAATCTGGTGTATCTTCTTCTTTATCTAAATTATTAGTAAGCGTTGAACAATATCCAAATCTAAAAGCTGATGCCAGTTTTATGAAATTACAGGATGAACTAGCTAGTACTGAAAACCAAATTTTGACCGCTAGAACCCGTTTTAACGAGGCTGTTAAGCCATATAACAACAATATCAATACTTTCCCAAGAAATATCTTGGCCGGTATGTATGGACTTAAAGAAAAACCTTATTTTGAAGCAACAGTAGGTTCAGATAAAGCTCCAGAAGTAAAATTCTAAAACAATTAATTCAAAATTAGAATTAACGATTTGGGATTTTAGAAGTATTTATTCTAAAGTCAAAAATCACAAATCTTAACTCAAAAATATTTCAATGTCAAAAGTAGAAGATTTTTTAACCCAAGAAGAAGAACAAGCCATTGTTGAAGCTATTCGTGTGGCCGAAAAAAACACTTCTGGCGAAATTAGAGTTCATATAGAAAAAACAACTTCCGAAGTTCCTTTTGACAGGGCTTTGGAAGTTTTTCATGAATTGAAAATGAACGAAACCCAACTTCAAAATGGCGTTTTAATTTATCTGGCTGTTTCCGATAAAAAATTTGTGATTTGTGGAGATAAAGGAATCAATGATCTTGTAGCCGATAATTTTTGGGATACCACAAAAGAAGTGATGAAAAACCATTTTAAAAATGGAAATTTCAAACAAGGACTAATTGATGGAATTTTAATGACTGGGGAACAATTGAAAAAACATTTCCCTTGGTCAGCTGACGACACCAATGAATTATCAAACGAAATATCTAAAGGATAATGCTATTACAAAAAAAGATTAACTCAATTTTCCTAAAGCTATTAGTTTGTTTTTTATTTACACAAATTAGTTTTGCTCAATTTACTATTCCTGAAAAACCTAGTTTTCAGACTTCAGTTTATGATTATGCGAATGTTTTAAGCGCAACTGAAAAAGCACAATTAGAAGAAAAACTTATTAAATATTCTGATTCTACAACTACACAAATTGTAATTATTACCATTGAAAGCCTTAAAGGCGAAGACATAGGTATTCTTACTCCAAAATGGGGGCATCAATGGGGTATTGGAGGGACTGCAAAAGATGATAATGGTGTCCTTATTCTATTAGCTAAAGCAGAAAGAAAAATATGGATTTCTCCAGGTTATGGACTTGAAGACCGATTAACTGCTGGAATTGGAGGAGAAATTACCCGAAATATTATTATTCCAGAATTTAAGGCAGGAAGCTATTACAAAGGACTTGACAAAGGCACTGATGCAATAATTGATGTTTTTAAAGGAAAATACAAGGGCGAACGCAAACAAATTAAGGGGCAAGAAAAAGGTTTTCCAATTATGCCGTTTATAGTTATCATCATTATTATTCTTATATTAATTTCAAGAAATAAAGGTGGTGGCGGAAATTCTGGTAACAGAGGTGGCGGACCAAGTTTACTTGATGTCCTAATTCTTAGTAGTCTTGGCCGAAACAGTGGTGGTGGAGGCTTTGGTGGCGGATCATCTGGAGGCGGATTTGGTGGAGGCGGTTTCGGTGGTGGATTTGGTGGTGGAGGTTTCTCTGGGGGAGGATCTGGTGGCGATTGGTGATTTAAACCATTCGTTTCGTTACTGTTTGACATAAATACGTTCAAGATTACAATCAACATTCAAAAATCAGCAGTACTTTTAAAATTATAAACTAAAATAGTTTATGTTTGTTTTACTTTCATTTTTTTTAAGAGTTGATACATATTTAATTTAAAAGTTTACAATTTAAAATATATTAAAAAATGCTTTCACATAAAGCCAAATATGCACTAAAAGCCCTCTTATATTTAGCGCAACAAGACGAAAATCACATTTCAAGAACTATTGAAATTGCTGAGGCAGCTAACATTCCAAAGAAGTTTTTGGAACAGATCTTATTGGATTTAAAACGCGGCCATTTTGTAGGGAGCAAACAAGGAAAATTTGGAGGTTATTATCTTTTGAAATCCAAAAACGATATCACTTTAGCTGACATTCACCGATTATTTGATGGTGCAATTGCTTTACTTCCATGTGCTTCATTAAATTTTTACGAGCCTTGCGCCGATTGCACAAGTGAGTCTGAATGCCTGTTACGACACGGATTAATGGTCATTAGAGATGAGACTCTGAAGGCAATGCAAGGCATTACTATTTCTTCATTGGTAAAAAAATAAAAAAATATTTTTTAAACTCTACTACTTTTATAGAATTAATTATATATTTGCCAAGAATTATAACTCTAAAAGTTAAACAAATGAAAAATTACTCTGACAGCATTAATTTATTTATTAATGATCAAAAAAAATTAAATCCAATAACTATTAAATCTCATACGATTATTATAATGTGCATGTGTTAGAAAAAAAAATTTAATTAAAACTCTACCACTTACATATAATTTATATAATAAATGAAAACAATTTACACAAAAACAATATCGACTTTACTTTTAATTTTAATTTTTTCAACTTCTTATGGTCAAAATCTTTTAGAGGGAGAAGTTAAAAATGATGATAATTCACCCATAGAAGGTGTTAATATAATTGTAAAAGGAACTACCAATAATACAACTTCAGATATTAATGGTAAGTTCTCCATTCAAGCTAAAGCACTACCATTTACAATTATTGTACAATACGCTGGTTATAATACAAAAGAACTTAAAATAACCGAACTGCCTACTAATGTAAAACCATTACAAATAACTATTTCTACTGGAGAGGAAAAAGTGTTATTTGAGGTAGTTGTTACATCAAGACGCAGAATAGAAAAAGCACAAGATATTCCAATTGCTGTATCAGTAGTAACAGGAAAACAAGCCGAACAAGCAGGTGCTTTCAATGTTAATCGCATCAAAGAAGTAATACCCTCGGTACAATTGTACTCCTCAAATCCTAGAAATACAGGGATTAACATTCGTGGTTTAGGTTCTCCTTATGGACTTACTAATGACGGTATCGATCCAGGAGTTGGTTTCTATGTTGATGGGGTATATTTTGCACGTCCAGCAGCAACAACTCTAGATTTTCTTGATGTAGAACGAATTGAGGTATTGCGTGGTCCACAAGGATCCTTATTTGGAAAAAACACGACTTCAGGTGCTTTCAACATCACTACTCGCAAACCAAGTTTTACTTCAGGAGCCAATTTCGAAGTGAGTTATGGAAATTATGGCTACCTACAAGCTAAGTCCTCAATTACAGGGGCTTTGGGTAAAAAAATTGCTGGTAGACTTTCCTTTTCAGGTACACAACGTGATGGTTTAATAGAAAATGTTACAACAGGAAAATCAACCAATACCCTAAACAATCAAGGAATTAGAGGACAATTGCTTTATACACCGTCTGAAAATACTACTATTACATTGGCTGCAGATATTACAACGCAACACAATGACGGATATGCGCAAGTAGTTGCAGGTGTTGCTCCTACTAAAAGAGCCGCTTATCGCCAATTTAATGCCATCATTGCCGATTTGAATTACCAGCTTCCTAGTTTAAATGCATTTGATAGAAAAATTGACCACGATACACCTTGGCGTTCTGGACAAGATTTAGGTGGAGCATCTCTTAATGTCGACTCAAAAATTGGACGAGGAACTCTAACCTCAACAACAGCTTGGCGTTTTTGGACTTGGGATCCATCTAACGACAGAGACTTTACAGGTTTGCAAGTACTTGCCAAATCACAAAATCCATCAAGACAAACACAAATTACTCAAGAGGTACGTTATGCTGGTCAACTTACTTCTAAAATCAGTGGTGTAGTGGGTGTGTTTTTTATAGACCAAACATCAAAAACAAAAGGAACAGAGGAATCAGGAAATGCGCAATGGCGTTTTTCTCAAAGTACCACTAGTGCATTATGGAAAACTCCAGGACTTTTTGAAGGTTACGGAATAAAAACCAATGCTAAAATACATTCAACGAGTGCGGCAGTTTTCGGTCAATTGGATTGGGCAATAACAGAAAAACTACACGTATTACCAGGTTTACGATACAATTATGACAAGAAAGATGCTGATTACGACCGTAAAACTTACGGAGGTCTTCAAACAACCGACCCTGCATTACTTGCTTTGAAAAAACTAGTTTATACTGATCAAAATTTCTCCTCAAATAATGATAACACTGATTTTTCTGGAAATATAACAGTATCCTATAAAGCGACTGATAAAATCAATGCTTATGCTACTTTTGCAAAAAGTTACAAACCAATTGGCGTGAATGTAGCGGGACTTCCTACTCCAGCAGCAGGTCAAACTTTAGCTGATCTTGCTACAGTTAAGCCAGAAGATGTAAATCATTATGAATTTGGAGTAAAAACTTCTCCTTTCAAAAATTCTATTTTGAATCTTACTTTCTTTAACACAGAAATTAAAGATTTCCAAACCAATGTTCAAGCGGCTGAATTAGGTGTAAACCGTGGCTATCTTGCTAATGCTGACAAAGTACGTGTAAAAGGTGCTGAACTAGATGCAAGCATTGTAGTTAATCAACATTTTTCTTTCAATGCAGCTGCAACTTATTCAGACGGAAAATATGTTAAATTTACCAATGCACCACTTCCATTAGAAGAAACAGGCTCTGCGGTATCTTTTAAAGATGTATCTGGAACTGACTTGCCAGGTGTGTCAAAATGGGCAGGAAGCCTTGGAGGTGAATATACTAAAAATGCTAAATTTTTCGGAAACTTAGGAAAATTCTTCATCGCTCTTGATGGTTATGCCCGTTCTGAATTCTCTTCAAGCCCTTCTGCTTCAAAATACTTAGTCGTTCCTGGTTACGTTATTTTTAACGCACGTTTAGGTTTCCGTGTTGCAGATGGTTTATCTGCTCACATATGGGGACGTAACCTTTTGAACAAAGATTATTTTGAGCAATTACTACCAGCTGGTGGAAATTCAGGACATTATGCGGGTGTTTTAGGAGATCAAAGAACTTACGGAGTTACACTTCGCTACTCACTATAAATTATTATAAAATAAAAAAGTTAGCTCGGTGTTATATCGAGCTAACTTTTAACTATTAAATAAATCATCACAAATTAAATAAAAACGAACAAAATGAAAACACACAAAAAAGTATTATTATCCTTAATTGTGCTACTACTGGCAAACATTAGCCCAAACAAAGTTTCGGCACAAGATGTATCAGGAAACATCAGTATTTCGGGAGCTTTTGCTTTATACCCTATTACTGTAAAATGGGCCGAAGAATTCAAGAAAACGCATCCAAAAGTTAAAATAGACATTCAAGCTGGTGGTGCAGGAAAAGGAATTACCGATGTATTATCTAAAGTAACCGATATTGGATTGGTATCTCGTGAGCTAAATCCTGCCGAATTCAAAAAAGGAGCTTTTGCTATCGCTGTAACTAAAGATGCCGTAATTCCAACCATAAGTGCATCAAGTCCTTTTTTAGCTGAATTGTATAAAAGAGGCGTAAAAAAAGAAGCCTTCAACAACATCTTCATCACGGGTAAATATAAAACTTGGAATACTTTAGGTTTAAAAAGTAGCGCACCAATTCACGTTTACACCAGATCAGATGCTGCTGGAGCTGCCGAAACTTGGGCTAGTTATTTTGGCAAAAAACAAGAAGACTTACAAGGAGTTGCCGTATTTGGAGATCCAGGATTGGCACAAGCTGTTAAAAGAGATCCAAGTGGAATTGGTTTCAACAACATTGTTTACATCTATGATGCAAAAAGCAACAAAGCTACCAATGGAATTGTTCCCGTGCCTATTGACTTGAACAATAATGGAAAATTGGATGCTAATGAAAATTTCTATGGCGATATCGACAAATTGATTGCAGCCATCGTTGCTGGAAAATATCCATCTCCTCCAGCTAGAAATTTGTATTTTGTAACTACTGGAAAACCGAAAAATCCTGCCGTAAAAGCCTTTATAAAATACATCCTAACCGATGGTCAAAAATTTGTTTCGGAAGCGGGATACATTAAACTTTCAAGTGAAAAATTAAAAAAAGAGTTAGGGAAAGTAAAATAATAACACTCCTCTAAATAAAAACATCCACCCTAAGTAAATACTAAAACCGAAAGCGGTTTAAAAACAGTCTTTTTAAGGGTGGTTTACTGCAAATAAATGAAAAACATAAGACTACTCAAAGACAGCTTCGTCAGCAAATCATTTCTGGCACTCACTATCTTGTCCATTTCGACGGTAGTACTGATTGGGTTGGGATTATTCTACAAATCAATCCCCATTCTAAACAGCACTTCACTTTATAATTTATTATTCTCCTCCGAATGGAAACCTTTCAAGGAAGCTTTCGGGTTTTATCCATTTATTGTTGGAACACTTTGGGTAACGGCTATTGCCATTATTATTGCTTTACCATTATCAATGCTGACGGCGATTTACCTTTCGGAATATGCTCACATACGCATCCGAAAATTGGTTTTGCCTTTAATAGAATTGCTCTCAGGAATTCCACCGGTTCTTTATGGAGTTTGGGGTGTTTTGGTCATTATTCCATTGATACAGGATCATATTGCACCCCATTTTGTGGAATTCTCAACAGGTTATTCTGTATTGGCGGGAGGAATTGTTTTGGCAATTATGATTTTTCCGCTCATCATCAGTATCGTGATTGAAGTATTTGTCAATGTGCCACAAGACTTGCGAAATGCTTCCTTATCATTGGGAGCAACACAATGGCAAACTACCAAAAAAGTAGTTCTACGAAAATCGACAGATGGAATTGTAGCGGCAGTTGTTCTAGCCATTTCCAGGGCCTTTGGAGAAACCATCGCGGTTTTGATGGTCTGCGGAAATTTGGCACAAGTTCCACAAAATATTTTTGATTCAGCTTATCCATTGCCGGCGCTTATCGCTAATAATTACGGCGAAATGATGTCCATACCTATGTATGATTCCGCATTGATGTTTGCCGCGTTACTGCTGTTTGTCATCATCTTTTTATTCAATGCGCTGTCGAGAATTATTTTATATCGAATCGAAAAAAGAAACAACTAACTCCAATCAAAATGAGAAAAATAGAAGAAAATATATTCAAGGTTTTGATGATACTAAGCACGGTAATCATCAGCAGTACCTTGTTTATGATATTGTACACCCTTTTTTCAAAAGGACTGGGTTCATTGAATTGGGATATGGTTTCCAAAATTCCTGAAGGCGGTTTCTATATCGGAAAAGGCGGCGGTATTTTGAATGCAATTGTGGGATCAATTTACATCACGATAGGTTCTACAATTTTGGGGCTTTTTGTAAGTCTCCCCATAGTGATTTACATTAATGTGTATGCCAAAAAAAATGCTGCTTTGGCCACCATTACCCGATTGAGTTACGACATCTTGTTTGGAATTCCGTCCATTGTTTATGGCGCTTTTGGATTTGCCATTATGGTTTATATGGGATTAAAAACCTCATTGTTGGCAGGAATCATTACCGTGACTTTAATGATTATCCCAATCCTAGTTCGAGCCATTGACGAAGTCGTTCGCGTCGTTCCAGAAGATATGAGCAACGCCGTTTTCTCTATGGGAGGAACTCGTTATGAATCGGCAAAAGTTATTTTAAGACAATCTATTCCGGGAATTATTACGGCGATATTATTGTCTTTCGGGAGAGCCATTGGTGATGCGGCTTGTGTACTTTTCACGGCAGGTTTTACTGACAGTATTCCAACATCATTGGATCAACCAGCTGCAACATTACCTTTATCCATCTTTTTCCAATTGAGTAGTCCTATTCAAGAGGTTCAGAATAGAGCCTATGCCGCAGCAGTCGTTCTAACCATTATCGTTTTAGTTATTAATATTTTGGCAAAAGTAGCCAGTAAAAACCTTTCAAAAAATAAAATATGATCATTCAACCACATATCAGCATTCAAAATTTAAACGTCCATATTGGAGAAAATCACATCCTAAAAAACATCAATCTGGACATCCCGGATAAAAAAGTTACTTCATTAATAGGTCCTTCAGGTTGTGGAAAAACCACGCTTCTTAAAACAATGAACCGATTGCTCGACCGTCAAAATGATGTGCGTGTGGAAGGAAAAGTTTTAGTGGACGGAGAAAATATTTACGACCCAAAAGTAGAAGTAACCCACATTCGAAAAAAAATGGGTTTGCTGTCGCAAAGACCTTTTCCGTTGCCTATGAATATCTATGACAACATTGCCTATGGACAACGCATTCACGGCAACCACAACAAAAAAGAATTGGACGAAATTGTCGAAAAATACCTTCGTGGTGTGAATCTTTGGGATGAAGTAAAAGACAGGTTGAAATCGCCTGCCACTCGCCTTTCCATTGGACAACAACAAAGATTGTGTTTGGCCAGAGGACTTGCCATCGAACCGGAAATTATTTTAGGAGATGAGCCAACTTCGGCATTAGACCCGATTTCTACACAAGCTATTGAGGAATTATTTTTGCAACTAAAAGACAAATACACGATCGTTTTAGTAACTCATATTTTGCGTCAAGCTCGAAGAGTTTCGGATTATATTGGTTTTGTATATATGGGAGAAATTATTGAATTTGGTCCAACGGAAGAAGTGCTTTTGAATCCGAAAGAAAAACTGACCAAAGATTATGTAAAAGGTTTTTTAGTTTAGCAGCAAAAAATAAATCCTATTAAATTCATAGAGTTTGTTTACATTTGCCGAAAATTGAAACAAACTCTATGAAAATCATCAATATCTTTAGTCTTTTATTCGTCTGTTTAATCTGTAAAGCCCAAACTGAAAAAAATGTAGATCATCAAAGTTTGCTTTGGACACGGTATTACAACCAATTGACACTAGACAACAAATGGTCTATTCATAGTGAATTTGACAATCGCATTTTTATAAATCTTGTAGAGGAAAATTTATATGAAATGCGAATTCAGGGACGGTACAAAATTAATAAAGATATAGAAATAGGTGCTGGATACGCTTATTTCTCTGTGGCAACACAAGTTCCAGAAACCACCTATGATTTTAGAATACCCGAAAACAGAGGGCAACAGGATATTACTTGGAAACAAGAACACGGCAAGGTAACAGTGAACCAAAGATTTCAAGTAGAAGAGCGATTTTTTCACAATGCAGATAAAATAGGCTTACTTCCTGGAACTACTTTTTATTGGAGATTCAGATACCGTCTTCAAGGAGAATATTCCTTTTGGAAAAAAGAAAGCCAGTATTTGAAAGCAATTGTCTACGATGAATTAATGATTAATGGTGGTAAAAATGTTGTTAAAAACACTTTTGATCAAAACCGAATTTATGCCGCTTTTCAATACGGTGTCAACAAAAATATCGCTTTGGAATTGGGGTATTTAAACAGTTTTCAACAACGTGCAAGTGGTGTTGATTATTTTGACCGAGATATTATTCGGTTTACGTTTTATCATAAAATAAACCTTAACAAAAAGAAGTAACATAAAAAAACAAGGTTAAAAGGAAATCTATCCTATTTTAAGTTACCTAGTTCATTTTTAGTTGTCTTTTTTTAAAATAACGGATATGATTATAGAAAAACTTAATTACACTTTAATCGATTTAATAAAATATTTCCTCAAACTGGGCACAACAGGTTTTGGCGGTCCAGTGGCATTAGTTGGTTACATGCATAGTGACTTGGTAGAAAATAAAAAATGGATTAATGATTCCGATTTCAAGGAAGGATTAGCACTTTCGCAATTAGCTCCAGGACCTTTGGCAGCACAACTGGGAATTTATATTGGGTTTGTACACTTTGGGGTTTTAGGTGCAACACTTTCCGGATTGGCCTTTGTTCTCCCTTCATTTATAATGGTTGTTTTATTAGGAATGGCCTACCAAGCGTATGGAGGATTGCCTTGGATGCAAGCTATTTTCTATGGAATTAGTGCAGCTGTAATTGGAATTATTGTATTAAGTTCTTATAAACTCACTATTAAATCCATCGGTAAATTTGAATTCCCAGCACTCAAACAAAATTGGTTGCTGTGGCTGTTTTATATTGCAGCTACTATTTTAACGGCTGTAACTCAAAAAGAAGAACTCTTATTATTTATTGCTTTAGGTTTGATCTATATGGTTGTAAAAGCACCCCCAGAATGGATAAAAAAACCAAAAAACACATCCCTGTTTTTACTCACTACCGCAGCCTTCTCGACTATTGAACTTGGAAAATTAGGGGATCTCGCCTGGTTTTTCATCAAAGCGGGAGCCTTTGTTTTTGGAAGTGGACTCGCAATTGTTCCCTTTTTACATGCTGGAGTGGTCAATGAACACGGATGGTTAATCGAACATCAATTTGTTGATGCAGTTGCAGTAGCGATGATTACTCCTGGACCAGTTGTAATTACAGTCGGTTTCATTGGGTATTTAGTTGCTGGAGCAACTGGAGCAACTATTGCCGCTTTGGGCGTTTTTCTGCCTTGCTATTTATTTACGGTAATTCCCGCTCCCTATTTCAAAAAAATATCACAAAACAGAAGCATCAAAGCATTTGTAGAAGGAATAACTGCCGGAGTTATTGGCGCTTTGGTAGGAGCGGTAATAGTAATTGCTCTCCGGACTATTGTAGATATTCCGACAGCAATGATAGCTGAAGGTACCGTTTTGATTCTCATTTATATCAAAAAAATACAAGAACCACATATTATAGCCATTGCAGCACTTTTAGGAGTTTTACTTAAACTGTTTTAAGTTTATAAAAAAAAGCGATTGTTCAACACAATCGCTTTTTTCTTATTTCTCTCTGATATAAATATCTATTGGCACTCCTGAAAAGTCCCAGTTTTCTCTAATTTTATTTTCCAGATAACGTTTATAAGGTTCTTTTACATATTGTGGCATATTGGCAAAAAACACAAATTGTGGTGTCTGTGTTGGCAACTGCATACAATACTTAATTTTCACATATTTCCCTTTTGTTGCTGGTGGTGGGTAGGCTTCAATCACTTTCAACATAAATTCGTTGAATTTTGAAGTTGCAATACGCTGTTGTCTGTTCTCGTAAACTTTTACGGTAGCTTCCAATGCTTTTAACAAACGTTGTTTTGTTAATGCCGAAACAAAAAGAATAGGCACATCCGTAAACGGCATTAATTCTTTTTTAATTTTTTCTTCGTAATCTCTGGTTGACATGGTTTCTTTTTCAACCAAATCCCATTTATTTACAAGGATTACAACTCCTTTTCTATTCTTTTCTGCCAACCAAAAAATACTTTGATCCTGTCCCTCAAAACCACGAGTGGCATCAATAATCAAAATACAAATATCGGCATGCTCAATCGCACGAACAGAACGCATTACCGAGTAAAACTCTAAATCTTCTTTAACTTTCGCTTTACGACGGATTCCCGCAGTATCAACCAAGTTAAATTCAAAACCAAAACGGTCAAATTTAGTATCAATAGCATCACGGGTTGTCCCCGCGATATCCGTAACCATAAAACGCTCTTTACCAATTAGTGCATTGATAAAACTCGATTTCCCAGCATTTGGACGTCCAACAACCGCAAAACGAGGCAAAACGACTTCTTCTTGAACTGGTTCTGGTTTTACAGGAAAAGCATCAATCAAAGCATCCAATAAATCTCCTGTTCCACTTCCTGAAATACTAGCAAACGTATAATATTCACCCAGACCCAAGTTGTAAAACTCAAGAGCATCTTTCTCGCGCATGGCATTATCAACCTTGTTTACCGCCAATAAAACCGGCTTAGTCACTTTACGCAATAAACGCGCAACAACATCATCCATTGGTGTAATTCCTTCTTCAACATCTACTACAAAAATGATAACATCCGCCTCATCAATAGCAAGTTCTACTTGTTTACGTATTTCGCCTTCAAAAACGTCATCCGACCCACGCACGTATCCGCCAGTATCAATTACCGAAAATTCCTTTCCGTTCCATTCGCTTTTTCCATAGTTTCTGTCACGGGTAACTCCCGAAACTGAATCTACAATAGCTTCTCTTCTTTGGATTAATCGATTAAATAGCGTCGATTTTCCTACGTTTGGCCTTCCTACAATGGCAACAATGTTATTCATAATCCTATTTTCAAATATTTTGCAAAGGTATGCTTTTTGTTTAAGCTTTCAACTTTAAAGTTTTAAGGAGCTTTTTCCTGCTATCCGCTGTATCTTTTTCTGTCTAAAAAAGCCAGAAAAAGGATGCCGCTATTATCAGGGCTAGGGCATTTCGAGATTAAACAGCTTTTATTTTCAAACGATTAAACAAGTAATCGAATAAAAAAATCAACTCTTATTGGTTATAACCAAAACGCTTCAACATATTCGCGTTGCTTCTCCAGTTTTTATTCACTTTCACGTACAACTCAATATGGATTTGTTTTCCAAAGAATTTCTCTAAATCGACACGTGCTTCCATTCCTACTTTTTTCAAAGCAGCACCTTTATGACCAATCACAATTCCTTTTTGAGTTTCACGCTCTACCATAATCAAAGAACGGATTCTAATGATGTTTTCATCTTCAAAAAACTCTTCGGTTACAATTTCTACGGCGTATGGGATTTCTTTGCTGTAATTCAACAAAATTTTCTCACGAATGGTTTCATTTACAAAGAAACGCTCCGGTTTATCTGTCAATTGATCTTTCGGGTAATATGCAGGAGATTCCGGCAACAACGAAATGATTCTTCCAAAAACTTCTGGCACATTAAAATTCTGCAATGCTGAAATTGGAAAAATTTCTGCATTAGGAACTTTCGCGGTCCAGAAAGCCACCTGTTCTTCTAGCTGCGCCTGATTTGAATTGTCAATTTTATTCAATAATAATAAAACAGGGATTTTGGCATGGATAATTTTATTAAAAAACGCTTCGTCTTTCAGTTCTTGTTCTCCAATTTCCACCATATAAATCAGAACATCAGCATCTTCAAAAGCCGATTTTACAAAATTCATCATTGATTCCTGCATTTCATATGCCGGCTTTATGATTCCAGGCGTATCTGATAAGATCATTTGAAAATCTTCTCCGTTTACAATTCCCAGAATTCTATGACGTGTTGTTTGTGCTTTTGAAGTAATAATTGATAATCTTTCTCCAACAAAGGCATTCATTAATGTTGATTTCCCAACATTTGGATTTCCTATGATGTTTACAAAACCTGCTTTATGTGACATTTCTACTATAATTTATTATGCAAAGGTAGTCATATCAAGTCAATAGACGAAATAAAACATTTTTAAAAAAAATTGTTGGATATACGGAAATTCGTTGTACATTTGCACCCGAAACAACGCGGGATAGAGCAGTAGGCAGCTCGTCGGGCTCATAACCCGAAGGTCACAGGTTCGAGTCCTGTTCCCGCTACTAAGAATTTTATTGAAAATACAAACGCACATCGCGGGATAGAGCAGTAGGCAGCTCGTCGGGCTCATAACCCGAAGGTCACAGGTTCGAGTCCTGTTCCCGCTACTAGAAAAGCTTCAGAGAAATCTGAAGCTTTTTTTATTGCTTAGAACTCAATTTGTTTTTTTATATTTTCAAAAAAAAACCTGTGAAGCAACAAGCTCACAGGTTTTTTCTAACTAAATTTATAAAACTAACTAATTAAACTAACTAAATCCATTTTCTTAAAGAGTTTTTCACCTCCTAATTTATTCAAAACACTACTCTTCTGAAACTATAGCTGAATTTTTATCAGTAGTCACATCTAACAAAACTGTAGCGCCATTATCATTAATCATCGTCATATTTAATGTATCAAGAGAAGCTAAACTCTTAGACACTGAACCATTAAACATATTATAAGAAATATTCATTTCTTTAAGATTATTCAGTTTTTCTAACTCTAAAGGTACTTGACCATTCATTTTATTATCAAATAAACTAAAATTTTCAAGAGATGTCATATGCACCACCTCGCGACTTAATTCTCCCGTAAGCTTATTACTGCTTAAAAGTAAAATTTTCATTGTTTTTAAATCGTAAAGTGAGTTTGGAATTTGCCCTGTTATTTCATTATTATACAATGCCAACACTTCTAATTGTTTTAAGGCTCCTATTTGCATAGGAATCTCTCCTGAAAGTGCATTCATATAAAGCTCTAAGTCCTTCAAATTACTTAATTCACATACCGAGGAAGGAATTATTCCTGACAATTTATTGAACGAAAGATTTAATATTTTCAAATCTTTTAGGCTTCCAATTAAAGAAGGAATCGTACCAGATATTTGATTTTTATGCAAATCTAACTCTTGAAGGCTACCTAAATTAACAATATCAGACGGTATTTCACCAACTAAATTATTATTGGCTAAGTTTATAGAAACTACTTTCTCACCTTCTAGCTTCACGCCATACCAAGTTGCAACAGGCAATGACAAATCCCATTTTGTAATCCACTGACTTCCATTTGTTGCTTTGTATAATTTAAGAAGCGCTTCTTTATCTGAAGGAGATACTTTAGCAAACATGGAAAAAGAAAATAAAATGGTTAAAAACAGAGTAGTTATATTTTTCATAACTTGAGATTTTTAATTTTTACACAATTAAATCTACATACAATACAGTCAAATAACAAATAAAACCGACGAAATACATCTTTAAACGCATTATTAAAGGTTATATCTTACAATTTAATTAAATTACTATTAAATAATAATTCATTAAATTTGATTTACTAACCTTTAAAAACTATTTTATGGAAATTAATTTTTTAGCGCTATTAGTTGCAGCTTTATCTACCCTTTTGGTAGGGTATGTTTGGTACCACCCAAAAATTTTTGGTACAATTTGGATGAAAGAGGCAGGTTTAACTGAACAAAGCATGAAAGGCAGCAATATGGCAGCGATTTTTGGTTTTGCAGTTTTTTATGCTTTTCTTATTGCTATAATTCTTCAGTTTTTGACGATTCATCAATGGGGCGCTCTTAGCATGGTTGGTGGTGATGCTACAAAAGCTTTACCTTCTTACGCTGCATTTATGACTGATTATGGAACTGCATTTAGAACATTCAAACATGGCGCATTTCATGGATTTTTATCCGGTTTATTTTTAGCGCTGCCTATTATTGGGACAAATGCATTATTCGAAAGAAGAAGCTTTAAATACACTTTAATAGCCGGAGGCTTCTGGATTGTATGCTTTATAATTATGGGAGGAATTATCTGTGCTTGGGTTTAAAAATAAACAAACAATAAAAATCTTGTCTCTTAAAAAAAGATAAGATTTTTTATTGTATCTGATCAATCGCATTTGCTAAATCAACATCTTTATCGGTAACTCCTTCAGCATCATGAGTTGTTAACCGAATCGAAACTTTATTATACACATTATGAAATTCTGGATGATGATTCCTTTTCTCAGCCATCACTCCTACTTGAACGATGAAACCCAATGCTTGTGTGAAGTTTAAAAAAGAAAACTTTTTCTCTAATCCATTATTAATAAATTGCCAATCCTTTAGCTCTTTTAATTGAGGTTGAATTGTTTCTTCTGAATAGGTTTTCATAATTTCATTTTTTATTTACATAAAGTTAGTTAATTTCGAATCAAAAAGAAATACTTTAACTTTATTAACTATTTTTGATAAAATATTAAAATTCAACTTGAATACTTCTTATTCTTTCAAAATTTATAATTCTACTGCTCAACTTCCAAAAAAATGGAATGATTTAGCTGTTTCAACCATTTTTTTATCAAAAAAATATCTGGAGGTATTAGAAAAATCATCTCCTGAGAATATGATTTGCAATTTTATTGGAATTTTCGACAATAGCAATTTAGTTGGTATTGCTGTTTCTCAATTCCTAGATTTAAATAAATTGGAATCCTTTGGAGAACGAGACAAATGTATTAAAACAGCAATACGAAATTTTGCTTTTCGAAATTTCAGTTCTCATGTTCTTCTCATTGGCAATAATATGCTATCTGGACAAAATTCTTTTTATTTTTCTGATTCTGCTGATAAAAAGAAGGCTTTACAAGCATTAAAATTGGCTTCCATTAATTTGAAAAAAAACTTTAAAACTAAAGGAAAAAAAATTCATCTTACCTCGTTTAAAGATTTCACGAGTGATGAAATTCAAACCTTTGACATTCCTGAATTTAAAAATGATTATCAGTTTTCTACCCAGCCCAATATGGTTTTTAAAATAAGTGAAAATTGGAAATCAGAACAAGATTACATAGATGCGCTTTCAAAAAAATATAGAGATCAGTACAAAAGAGCCCGAAAAAAAGCAGCTCTAATAGAGAAAAGAAAAATGCATCTTGAAGATATTATTGCATATGAAGATACAATTTATGATTTGTATATTCATGTTGCTAAAAATGCTCCTTTCAATACTTTTTTTCTGCCTAAAAATCATTTTAGAATTTTCAAAGAAATCTTAAAAGATAAATTCCTTTTTTATGGCTATTTCATCGATGAAAAACTAATAGGTTTCAACACTTTAATAAAAAATGGCGAAGTGATGGACACTTATTTTCTGGGATACGACGAAAGCATTCAACGCGAAAAAATGTTGTATTTAAATATGCTATATGACATGATCGCTTATTCAATAAATAAAGGTTTTAAGGAAATTGTTTTTGCAAGAACTGCTTTAGAAATTAAAAGTTCTGTAGGAGCAAAACCTATAAAAATGTATGGTTTTATTGAGCATAACAATTCTATCGTTAATTATTACTTGCCAAAAATATTTAAATATTTAGAGCCCGAAACTATTTGGCAGGAACGAAATCCTTTTAAATAATTTCCAAAATTAAGGAATTGCAACTTTCATTTGCTTGGGTAAGATTTCAATATTCAGTTTTGTTTCCTCTCCACAATATTCTCCATCAATTTGAAAACAAACAGGCACATTGGTAGTAATTTCAGCTCTATCTATAGAAATTATTTCTACGTCATCAGAATCTAAGGGCATATTACCTGTGATAATTTTTCCTAAAACAACTAAATCTAGGTTTTTCAAAATAACTAATTCAAATTTCCCATCATCCATAACACCATTAGGATTAATAGAAATTCCTGTACCATACTTTTTAGAATTAGCAATCACAATCATTCTCGCTGTACATTCAATAGTTTCAAAATCACCTTTGATTGTCGCTGTAAAAGGATCATTTAAATCTATTAATGTACTTACAGTTTGTAAAACATAACCCCATTTACCACGAATAGAACTCTTTTCATAGTTTTTAATCATTTCAGCATTAAGTCCCAAATCACTTAAATGTATACTTTTTTTTCCATTGATAGAAATCATATCGATTTCCATATACGTATTATGGAAAGCAATGTCTAAGTTTTCCTCGATTGTTGACGGCAAATTTAAATCCATAGCTAAACCGTTAGCGGAACCTGCAGGCACAATTCCAATAATTACATCATTTTTTTCCATCGCTTCAGCTACCATCTTTATCGTTCCATCCCCGCCAGCTACAATAATTCTTTCCGGATTATAACTTAAATAAAGTGATTTTATCTTTAAAATATCATCTTCACCTGTAGTATTATAAAGTACGAAATTTAGATTGTCAGCCGCAGCTAAATGTGCTGCAGCTACAATAAATTCTGATTTATCTATATCTCCAGAAATAGGATTAACAACCATTATGATATTCTTTCTCAAAATTTAGCTACTTTTATTGATATAAACAAAAAACGAATAATTCAACTCAAAAGTACTAAATAAATGAAGCCTATTTTAAAATTATATCGGGGCTATGCTAATGAGCAAGAATTAATTGTGATGGGACATGTTTTTAAACCAACAACAGTCAAAGAATATGACTTTCAGAAAAAAAACATCAAAAACGCAACTTCGGTGATTGGTATGTTTAGAATTAAAACACAAGCAAATGCAGATGTTTATCTAGAACATAATAAAATGAAAATCCATACCAAAACTTTGAATGATGGTTATTTTAAATTTTGTGTGCCATTAGACCAATTTACCCGTTATGGTTGGATTGAATATGAGGTGAGCATTGTTCACCAAAACGAAACCATAACAATTAAAGACACTTACATTCGCCCTCACAAAGGAAATTTAGGAATTATATCAGATATTGATGATACTTTTTTAGTATCGTATACGTTAAATCCTTTGAAGAAATTATATGTTTTATTATTTAAAAACATTTATAAAAGAAAAATTTACGAAGACGTTGTCGCACACTACCAAGCATTAAGCACCGCAGGAAGAGAAAATAAAGAAGAATTCAATGCATTTTTCTATGTTTCCAGTAGCGAATGGAATTTGTACCGTTTTATTATAAAGTTTACTGAACTTCATCATCTGCCAAAAGCGGTTTTACTATTGAAAGATATTAAAACGAGCATCAAAGATTTTTTTCTTACCGGAGGAGGAAATCACAACCATAAGTTTGACAAAATAAAACACATTTTAGAATTCTATCCTAATTTAGAATATGTCCTGCTTGGCGATGATTCACAACACGATGCATTTTTATACGAAGCAATATGCAAAATTTTCCCTGTAACCGTGAAAGCTGTTTATATTAGACAAACAGGTAATTCTAAAAAAGATAAGGTAACAACTGTTTTAAAAAATTTAGAAACCTTAAAAGTATCCGTTTGTTATTTCAAAAATAGTAGTGAAGCCATTGCACATTCAAAAATGATTGGAATTATTGTATAAAAAAAGAGTTCCTATTGAAGGAACTCTTTTTTTTTATAAATTATCTATTTCTTCCTGAACGAGTTCCCAATCCAAAAGCAATTTATCCAACTCGGCTTTCTTTTTATTGTAAGCCATAAAAAATTTAGCATCTTCAATATGCTTATCATAGTTAGAAGCTAGCATTTTGTCGTCGTTTTGAATGTCTTTTTCCAATTGCTTGATTTGACTTTCCACTTTACTCAATTTATTTTGTAATGCCTTACCTTTCTTTTGATCTTCGTAAGAAGCTTTGTTACTTTCTTTAGGTGCTGCAGCTTTTTGGGCATCTTTTTTCTCTACTTCACGCATATTTTCCATATTACGTTGTTCTAAGAAATAATTAATATCCCCTAAGTATTCTTTAATCTTTTGATCTTTGAATTCGTAAACCAAATTTGACATTCCCTGCAAGAAATCTCTATCGTGAGAAACTAGTAATAAAGTCCCGCCAAATTTTTGAAGCGCCGCTTTCAAAACATTCTTTGATTTGATATCCAAGTGATTTGTAGGCTCATCCATTAATAAAACATTGATGGGTTGCAACAACAATTTACACAACGCCAAACGGTTTCTTTCGCCTCCAGAAAGAACTTTTACCTTTTTCTCTACATCATCACCACGAAACAAGAAAGACCCCAGCATATCGCGTACTTTCATTCTGTTGGTGTCTGCTGCCGCATCTTCCATAGTTTGCAGCAAAGTAATTTCACCATCAAGATATTCTGCTTGATTTTGAGCAAAATACCCCAATTGAACATTGTGCCCTAATTTAATATTCCCCTTATATTCAAACTCATCGACAATAGCTTTTATGAAAGTCGATTTTCCTTGTCCGTTTTGTCCAACGAATGCTATTTTGCTTCCTCGTTCTACTAACAAGCTGATATCTTTTAAAATCGTTTTATCACCATAGCTTTTAGTCACATTTTCAGCTTCTATAACTACTCGTCCCGGTTCTTTTGAAACTGGAAAAGTAATATTCATCACCGAATTATCATCTTCATCAACTTCAATACGTTCTATTTTGTCGAGTTTTTTAATCATCGATTGTGCCATAGAAGCTTTGGAAGCTTTCGCACGGAATTTTTCGATTAATTTCTCAGTTTCTTCAATTTTTTTGGCTTGATTTTTTTGCGTTGCCAATTGTTTTTCGCGAATTTCATGACGTAATTCTAAATATTGAGAATACGGTCTGTTGAAATCATATGCCTTACCAAGAGATATTTCGATGGTTCTATTGGTCACATTATCCAAAAACATTTTATCGTGTGAAACAATCACCACAACACCTGGATAATTGCGAAGGAAACTTTCTAACCAAATAATACTTTCTATATCCAAGTGATTCGTAGGCTCATCCAACAACAAAACATCATTCGCCTGTAATAATAATTTGGCTAATTCAATACGCATTCTCCATCCACCTGAAAAGGTTTCCGTTTGATTATCGAATACTTCTCTTTTAAAACCTAATCCAAGAAGAATTTTCTCCGTATCACCTACATAATTATAGCCACCCAATAATTCAAAACGATGGGTATAATCCGATAAGTCTTCAATAATTTGGCTGTATTCATCACTTTCATAATCCGTACGGGTAACCAACAAGTGATTAATCTCTTCGAGCTTTTTCTCAACTATTTTTATCTCCGTAAAAGCTTCATAAGCTTCTTCAAGAACTGTTCTCCCTTGTTCAAAATCAATATCCTGACGCAAAAACCCCATTCGAAGATCTTTCTCTTGAGAAATAACACCTGAATCAGGAGCAAAATCTTTAGCCAACATTTTAAGCATGGTGGATTTTCCGGCCCCGTTTTTCCCAACAAGACCCACTCGGTCTCCAGCACCCAATCGAAAGGTAACTTCTTCAAATAAATAAGTACCACCAAACGAAACGGATAAATTATGTATATTAAGCATGTATTGTTATTTTATTCCTTTTCGAATGTGTAAATTTGTAACTCTAAAAAGGAAAAATTAAATTTTTTGCAAATGTTAAAAAAAGGATCCAAATTATATAGCATTTTAACAGGAACTTGTCCTAAATGTCAGAATGAGAGTATGTATTTGGATAAAAATCCACTACATTTCAACAAAATTTTAAAAATGCATGAAAATTGCAGTCATTGTGGTTTAAAATATCAAATTGAACCTTCATTCTTTTATGGAGCAATGTATGTAAGTTATGGTTTGAATGTTGGTATTGGAATAGCGGCCTTTATTGTTTCATTTGTAATTTTCGGATCCAGTCTGAAAATTGCTTTCATAGCTATAATTGCAACATTAATTCTATCATTCCCATTTGTTTTACGCTGGTCTAGAAATATATATATTAATATGTTTGTCTCGTATGATCCAAAAACAAATATAAAATAATATTATTTTTTTCCTTTGGGCAGAAATCGATTGATATCAATTTCTTTATTTAAAGGAATTTTATATTCGATATTTTCAAACAAAGCTTTAGCCATTGCTGGGCCTAACATAACACCCCTTGTACCTAAACCATTTAAAATATGTATTGACTCATAGTTTTGAAGTGTTCCAACTAAAGGTCTCCTGTCTTTTACAGTTGGCCTAACTCCAGCAAAATGCTCAACAACTTCAAAATCACAAGTTATAATTTCTTTAATTCTATCCATTAGCTCAACCTTACCTTCTTCTGTTGGTAAATCAGTTTTGTCTTTCCAATTATAAGTTGCACCCACTTTGAATAAATCGTTCCCAAGAGGTAAAATAAACACACTTGTATTTACAATTACATCTAAATCTAACTGTGTTGCTTTTATAATAAAAAGCTCCCCTTTGGTACCATCTAAAGGCAAATGATTAAAAAAGGGATTGGCATGCATCCCAAAACCTTCTGCAAAAATAATATGCTTGGCATGAAAATTTTTATACTGAATTCCATCACTTTCAATTTGTAAAGCTTCGTAATCAAATGATTCTTCCCTAAATAGATTATTTTGGTTCAAATACACTCTGTATTTACTCAACAACAAGGCAGTATCTACGTAACCAGTTTGTAAAACTTCACCATATCCATATGGCGAATCAATTCCTAAATACTTTTTAAAAATTAATTGAGTAGACAAAAAAGGAGCTAAAGCCACTTTATCTGAAGCAGCAAACCAATTATTCTGTTCTTCAACAGAAAAAAATTTTCTTAAAATTGGTCTTTTAAAATCTACTTTAGAACTCATTTTTTTTTCTAAAATAGAATAAAATTCACCCATCAATACAAGTTGTTCTTGAGCTTGCCAGACTTCGCTAAAGCGTTTTAAAATAACCGGATTATACAACCCACCAGCTATCTTTGAAGAATTTTGAGAATTATTATCTAACATGAAAATAGTCTTATCATTCCGCAAAGCAATCTCTGCAAATGAAATACCCGCTAAACCAGAACCTATAATTAAATAATCTATCATTTGAAATAAACCTTTTTATAATAAATACAAAAAACATATTAAAACAAAAAAACTCTTACCTATTATAGTAAGAGTTTTCTTTATACTCGAAAATTGAAATTAATAATTCCACATATCTTGTTCGAAATTGCGAATTTTTTCTTTAACTCTTTCAGACTCTAACAATTGATTCTGAGCGTTATCTTTCATGTATTCAGCAATTGACCTGTCACCATAAATATTCTCTTCCTTGTAAATGACACTATTGAATTTTCTTGAATTAAGAATTTGATCAAAAGAAACAGGCATCGCAGAATTTTTATCATTAAAAGCTTTTGCATCATGCAAAATGTTTCGTGCTGCAGGAAAAAATATCCAAAACAACTCGATATAATCTTTATCGTCACTGTTCATTGTAAACACATCAGGAGTCACTGGACAAATTCCTAACAAACGATATTTCAATTCACTTTGACGTTTGTCAAAATACCAATATCCTTTTATTTTATATTGTGTAACATCCTGAGCAGTAAGATCTGACTTTAAAATAAACTCTGGTGAAATTTGCGCACCAGCATTTATTTGTTCTCTTCCCGCATCAGTTGTATCGATACGTGTCAATGAAGCCTGAATATCTTGGATTGATTTTTTAGTATTAAAATAACTATCAGTATACACCTCTGTTATCTTACCACTTCTCATTGCTTTTGTTAAAACATCATATAATGATCTTCTATCTGAACCGATATTAGCAGTATCAATAGGAAAATACAATGAAAAATTAATCTTTTCGCTTAAATCGATTATTTCCCATGTTGTCTTGCCCATCAATACATCTCTATCATGAACATAACCATAAGCTAACGGTTTGTCATTATCTGAAATGAGCTGCGCTGCAGTTTTAAGCCCTATTTGATCTGGCGTTTTAGCATTTAGTAAATTAGATTGTGCTACAGATGCAAAACTCCAAGCAACAGAGATAATAGCAATCAAAAAATTTCTTACATTCATCATGTTTTCATTATAAGTTAATGAAGTAGTTTTTAAATAAAACTACTTATTATTGTATTTCAAAAATTACTGGAGCAGTTCTTGGCAATAAATAACTACCAGCTCCTACTAATTTTGTTTTAATTTCAGAAATTGTAACTTGATCTCCTCTAACGGCTTTAGAAAGAACAGCATTACACTGTGCATTCAATTTATTTCCTTGAACAACTACAGTAGGTTGTCCTGTAACTTTAAGATTAAATCCAACTACATCCAAACCAACTTCAAAGTCAAAATCAACTAATTTAGCTCCAATAGTAGCAATCTGTAAATTTGATTTAGGACCTTTTACCACTCCCATTTCACCACGTATTGTACCTGTAGGCCCAGGAATTCCTTTGATTCTAAAAGATTTTTTATCAGAAACTTTAGAACCATCAGGTAATGTAGCTGTAACATTGATAACAGTCTCTGAACCCGCACCTGGGCTCATATTGTATTTACCACCACCTGCTGAACTAAGGCCAGGAGCACTAGCCGAAACTTTATCAGCTGATACACCAGCAAAAGAAATTGTCATAGGATTTACAACACCTCTATAAACAACATTCATTTTATCAGCGGAAATAGTAGCCGATTTTGGTCTGGCAACAACAACATATTTATCTTTAATAGGCAAACTAACAACTTTTCCATTTTCGTCAAAATTGAATGAACCACCAATCGGGTGTTCCCCTATGTTGCCTGCTCCAAACGAAAAATTTGCCTGACCGGCTTGAGCAGCTACGCTTGAACCATTCACTATTACAGACTTTGCTTTTAATGACGGATCAAATTTTCCAAGAATAATTTTACCTTTTACAGCTTCACCTTGAAAGAAAACTGATTTTTCAAGAACTACTATCGGTTGATAAGCAGTAAGAGAGGCAGCAGCAACTAAATCTGATTGAAACATTCCAGTCATTACATCGCTTTCGGTAGTTTTAATATCCGCTTGTAATTGAGACAATTTTGTAATTGTAGCGATAAGTGGAAATCCTTTATAGTTATAATCAATCCAAGCTAATTTAGCACCCGCTTTTTCAGAATAAACTGGATTAGTGGCAAATCTAGCTTCGATTTTTTTCATTTCAGAATCAGCAATTGAACTTCCACCAATTTGTTTGATTTGAGTTGAAAAGTTATTAATCTTATCTAAAAACTCTTGTCCTTGCTTAGAAACCTTATCACCAGTAAAAAACATCCTATCAATTAAATCCCCTTTATCCATTTGCTCATATGGCAAATTTCCTTCAGCATCTCTAACGAAATTTTTTGTAACTGTCGCTTTGATGTTTTCTAAGTAGTCATTAAACTCTTTAGAAACTGCTCTAATTTTCTCGACTTTAGCTTTCTTATCACCAAACTGCCCTGGTTGATCTACTGCTTTTTGAGCTAATTGTAAAAATGAACTTTCATTTCTAGTATCTGTTATAGAGTTAGACTCTACAATTTTATTATTCAAAATTCCAAAAGCAGATAATACTTCTTTGGACATATTTAATGCTAACATTGCGATAAAAACCAAGTACATTAGGTTTATCATCTTCTGTCTAGGGGTTAGTTTTCCTCCTGCCATATTTTCTACTAATTAGTTTATTATTTTTATATCGTTTGAAACTAATTATCCTTTATTATTCATTGCAGAAAGCATTCCTCCGTATACACTGTTAAGTGATGACAAATTAGATGTCAAAGACTGCATTTGGTCTTTTAATTTTAAGTTATTTTCAGCAACTTCTTCATTGATTTGTGCATTTCTTGAAGCGCTTTGCAATTGAATTTTATATAAACTATTTAAAGATTCCATTTGGGCTGCAGCCAAAGTCAA
This sequence comes from Flavobacterium sp. 83, assembly GCF_000744835.1. Classification (NCBI taxonomy): domain Bacteria; kingdom Pseudomonadati; phylum Bacteroidota; class Flavobacteriia; order Flavobacteriales; family Flavobacteriaceae; genus Flavobacterium; species Flavobacterium sp. 83. The sequence continues at coordinate 1,778,332 of NZ_JQMS01000001.1, read as the reverse complement.
CTCTTCACTATATTTTTTAGTTGAAGCAATTGAATCTACGGTAGGCGCAATTCCTTTAGCAGCTGATTCGAAATTTTTAATGCTATTTCCTAAACTTGACATTAATTCTCCGTCAATTTTTGCATCTTTCAACATTGCATCTAATTTTTGAGATAACAATCCTTGAGCATCAGAAGGAGTTTCTACTTTTGTTTTTGTACCTCCTATCGCTGTAGGATCTTTTAATTGTGGGTAAACATTTTCCCATTTATATTCATCCTCAACTGGTTCAAATGCAGAAAGAGCAAAGATTGCAGCTTCTACAACAAGTCCAATTGTTAGCATTAAATTTCCAGTTACAAGACCGAATTCAAGGTGCGTAATTTTAAATAATGCTCCTATAATTACAACTGCCGCTCCCATTCCGTACGCGAAATTCATTGTTTTTTTGCTAAGTAATGCCATAATAATTTTTTTTGGGTTAGATTTAAAGATTTGGTTTCTTTTATAATTATTTATTATTTGCCTCTTTTATTTTTTCCAGTAGTTTGAATTCCCATGTAATCCTGAACAGTTCTAAAACCAATATAGCTTCTTGCTGAATCAGCATATTCATAATCTCTTGTGCTCACTTGTAAAAAATAAGCAACATCTTTCCATGAACCTCCACGAACTACTTTACGTTTATTTGAAGCATCCAGAACATTTGGATTCATTGAAGAAACATATTCGTATGCATTTGGATCATAAGAAGAATCAGTCCACTCAGAAACGTTCCCTGCCATATTATACAAATTATATCCGTTTGGTTCATAGGACTTTGCCTCTACAGTATACAATGATTGATCTGCAGCATAATCCCCTCTATTCGGTTTAAAATTCGCAAGAAAACAACCTCTATCATTTTTAGTATAAGGACCTCCCCAAGGATAAGTACCCGATTCCAATCCTCCTCTTGCTGCATATTCCCATTCAGCCTCAGTAGGTAATCTAAAATTATTAGTCAAATCACGACCTTTCTTTTTAGATTTAATATATGTATTTTTATTTAAAGTTCTCCATGCACAAAAAGCTTTAGCTTGAGTCCACTTAACTCCAACAACTGGATATTCGCTGTAGGCTTGATGCCAAAAATAATCATTATGCATTGGTTCATTATAGGAATAAGCAAAATCTTTAATCCAAACAGTTGTATCAGGATATACACTTACTTCTTCAGTTTTAATGAAATCTTTTCTTTTGCCAACTTTAGCTTTGGCTGCAGCCTGAATATCCATCCAAGAATAACGGAATTTTAATTTATTTACATCTATTGTACGCAATCCATTGTAAGAAGCTTCTATTGGCAAATACATAGAGTCCATAACCTCAGTATAATATTCGTCAGGATACAGCTTAGTATCTTTGATTAATTTTACTTTTTTATTCAATTTTCTACCAGCATAAGGGTCATCTGCAGTACCTACACTATAATAGTTATCATACATATATTTATCATAAGCGGTCATCTTTTCAGGATCAGAATCATTAAAAGCAAAATCTCCAATACTACCGGAATTTTTACCTTTTCCTTTTCCATCACCTGCTTTCTGGCCACTTTCATCAGCAAGAATTGCCAATCGAACTCTCATTGTAGAATCTTTTACCCATTCTACAAATTGACGGTACTCACTATTTGTAATTTCAGTTTCATCCATGTAGAAAGAACGAACAGTTACCGTTTTTGTAGGTGCATCTTCAACATCAGCTAAATCATCATCTGATTTACCCATAGTATAAGCACCTCCAGGAACTAAAGTCATCCCATAAGGCTTCTCAGGATGCCATTTTCCACCATTGATACCTACTAATTCTCCTTTGTCGCTTGATTTACCACAGCTAATTAATAGTGTCAAAATTGCCGTAAATGCAATGAACTTCTTCATATAAATTGGGTTATCTATTCATTATTTTTATGTGTGTAAACCTATTTATTATTTTTTAGAAAAACAATTTTTTTACAGCAAACAACGTGTTTTTTATAAAAAAATAATAAATAAGTAAAAAAATATTCTAAATGGTATTTTTTCTTTGTGCTTTCCACCATCTTTCAGGCAATTCTTGATTGCACGCCAATAAATATTCATCATATGAACATGGTAATAACGTATTTCTCTTTAATTTATTATTACCGTTTGAAATAAATGGTATTTCTATCCACCAACGACCTGTTTTATCACTTTTGTAAAAAACAAGTTCCTCTTCTTCTAGTGGAACAATATATTTCAAATAATTATCCTTACTACCAAAAGGATATTCATTTGACCGATAATGAAACCCTTCTATAAAATACCAGATTATCTGTGCAATAATGACCGATTCCTGTATCGAATTATTATGATTAAATATTCCAAAAGAAGATACTTTATCACTTATCCCTGCATATCTTGACAAAGAACATATTTCTTTACCATTAAAACCATTCGGTGCAAATGAAATAAAATTTCCTGAATCAGATGACTTAATTGAATTCAAATCGATACTTACTAAATCCGCATCTCTAAAAACAGGTTCTGCAAGAGCAATATTATTCGAAATCTCACCCAATCTATATCCATCGAAAAATAATTTTTCGATCAAATCTATTTCTTCCTGTGAATTGAAATAAGTCTGATATCCAATATTACAATAGTTAAAAAGATTATTGGGTTCATCTACAATTATTTTTGTCAAATAGGACGTAGTAGAAACTTCTTCTTCATCCTTACCAAAATCAAATTTATTATCAATGGAAACTAAATTAACCATTTGTTCTAAATCGTCATAAGCTCTGTAAAGCGCATAAGTCAAATCTTGAGAACCTCCAATAACTATAGGAGTAATCCTTTTCTTGATTAGACTTGCAACCACTTTCTTTAGTGCAAAATAAGTATCTGCTACTGAATTCCCTGCCAGTATATCACCCAAATCTGCAATTGAAGTGTCCCAGTTTCCAGGAAATAATCCATACAATTCTTTTCTAAGCGGTATTAAATCAACATCAGAAACTGCCTTTTTATCTCCTCGATTTTCCAAAACGCCTATTACAGCAATTTTAATCTTGTTTAAATCCGGAAATTGTTCATTAGTATGCAAAACTATTTTACTTCCTAATTGCTGAGAAGTTAATCCGTCTATGTAACTAAGGATTTCATCACCTAGTGGTTCAAGAAAATCAAACTCCATTTCTTAATATTTTTTTTCTTTTCTTCAACCCTCTCCAAAGAAGAAGAGAATAAAATAGATTAGTACTTATTTCTTTTTAACCACAGCTTTCTTAACGGCAGGTTTTTTAGTTGGTGCTTTTTTGGCAGCTACTTTCTTAGCCGGTGTTTTTTTGGCTATCATTTCCTGAACTTCTGCTAATGTCAATTTTGTAGCATCAACATCTTTGCTCAATTCAATTTTGATTTTACCTTTAGTAATAACTGAACGTCCCCAACGGGCTTTTTCAACTAAAATTCCTTCGTCTTCCCAATTATGCAAAACCTTATCAATATTTTTTTGCAATTTATCTTCAATCAAAGCTTCAATATCAGCTTGAGACAAATTATCAAAATTATATTTCTTACTGACATTAATAAACAAACCATCCCATTTGATAAAAGGACCAAAACGACCCACACCTTTTTGAACACCTTCACCTTTATAAACTGCGATCGGCGCGTCTGCTAATGCTTTTTCATCAATTAATTCCTGCGCTCTTGCGAAATCAACATCCAACGGATTTTCTCCTTTTGGCAAAGAAACAAAAGCAGCTCCGTGACGAATATAAGGTCCAAAACGACCATTGCTTACCTCAACTTCCTCTCCTTTATATTCTCCAAGATTTTTTGGCAACAAAAATAAATTTAAAGTTTCCTCTAAAGTGATGTTTCCAATATTTTGATCTGACATTAAACTGGCAAATTTCTTTTCTTCATCATCTGCAGCCCCAATTTGAGCCATTGGTCCAAATTTCCCTAAACGTACCGAAACTGGCTTCCCCGTTTTTGGATCTGTTCCCAGAATTCTTTCACCACTTTCTCTGTCTGCATTTGCCTCTACATCTTTCACTGTTGGGTGAAATTTATCGTAGAACTCTTGCATCATTTTTGTCCAAACGATATTTCCTTCTGCAATCTCATCAAAATCCTGCTCTACTTTTGCAGTGAAATTATAATCGAGAATATTTCCGAAATTCTTAACCAAGAAATCCGTAACAATCGTTCCGATATCCGTAGGGACTAATTTTCCTTTATCTGAACCTGTATTTTCTTTCAGCAACTTCTCTCCTACTTTTCCAGATTGCAAAGTCAACTGCGTATAATTACGTTCCTGACCGTCAAGATTTCCTTTCTCCACATAATTTCTGTTTATAATCGTAGAAATCGTTGGCGCATAAGTAGAAGGACGGCCTATTCCTAATTCTTCTAATTTTTTTACCAAGGAAGCTTCAGTATATCTTGCAGCAGCACGAGAATATCTTTCGGTAGCTGTAATATAATTGTTTTGCAATTTTTCGTTGACTTTCATCGCTGGCAACATGCCTTCTTGTTCCTCATCATCATCATCATGACCTTCAAGATACACTTTTAGGAAGCCTTCAAAAAGTAAAACTTCACCGGATGCCGTGAAAATATCACCATGATTGTTCGCTTCAATTTTCACGTTAGTACGTTCCAATTGTGCGTCACTCATTTGCGAAGCCAAGGTTCTTTTCCAGATTAAATCATACAAACGGGCTTGATCTCTATCGATGTCTACTGTATGACGCGACATATCCGTAGGACGAATTGCTTCGTGTGCTTCTTGTGCGCCTTTGCTTTTATTGACAAAAGTTCGAGGTTTAGAGAATTCTTTTCCGTAGGATTTGATAATTTCTGCCTGAGCAGCTTCCATTGCATCTTTTGATAAGTTCACACTATCCGTTCTCATGTAAGTAATAAGTCCGGCTTCATATAAACGTTGTGCGAGTTGCATGGTAATTCCAACAGGCAGATACAATTTACGAGCCGCTTCTTGTTGCAAAGTCGAAGTTGTAAATGGACCAGTTGGTGATTTTTTGGTAGGCTTAGTTTCTAAATCGGCTACCTTATATGTAGAACCTATATTTTTATTTAAAAAATCTTCGGCTTCTTTTTTAGTATTGAAATTTTTAGGCAGTTTCGCTTTAAATGTTTTTCCTGCTTCGTTGGTGAATTCTGCTACAATAGAATATGTTGCAATAGCTTTGAAGTTTTGAATTTCACGTTCGCGTTCGACAATCAAGCGAACGGAAACCGATTGTACACGTCCGGCAGAAAGTCCTCCTTTTATTTTTCTCCAAAGTACAGGCGATAATTCATAACCAACTAATCTATCTAAAACACGACGGGCTTGTTGCGCATTAACTAAATTATAATCGATTTCTCTTGGATTATCAATCGCTTTTAGAATCGCAGTTTTAGTGATTTCGTGAAAAACAATTCGCTTAGTTTTGGTTTTATCTAATTTTAATTCTTCGGCTAAATGCCAAGAAATAGCCTCACCCTCGCGATCCTCATCACTTGCTAACCAAACCATTTCGGCTTTTTTTGCTAATCCTTTTAATTTAGTGACCAACGCTTTTTTATCAGCAGAAACTTCATATTTTGGTTTAAAACCATTTTCTACATCTACCCCAATTTCTTTGGAAGGCAAGTCGGCAATATGCCCATAACTTGACTCCACTTGAAAATCACTTCCCAGAAATTTTTCAATTGTTTTTGCCTTTGCAGGGGACTCAACTATAACTAAATTCTTTGCCATTGCTCTATTTTTCTGGGACAAAAGTATCTATTTTTTTTAAATATTAGGCTTTTGATTTTATTTTTGAACTATTTTGCAACCATTAACAGATAAGTTGTAGGGATACCCGACTCTTTTTTAGCCCCGATTGAAGTGAAAAGCCCGGAGCAAAAAAGTAAAAATTTCCTGTTCAAAAAAAGCGACCAGCGGAAGCTCTTTTTAGGACTTTGGAAACTTTATTTTTTTTTGCGAGAACTTGTAATGGAAAGCGGGAATTGGCTCCACACCACAACTATGTTTAATAAAAAAATAAAACACAAAATAGTGTTAATTCTTAATCTGACATCTTGTCATATTTATTTGAATTGCGTTATCTTTGTGCTTTGAAAATACATGATGGAAAAGATTATTGAAGAAAGTAAGCAAGGCGAAAGTCTTGTTCTGGAGAATAAACCTGAGAATACAAAAAAACTATTTATAGAAAGTTATGGCTGCGCGATGAATTTTTCGGATAGTGAAATCGTAGCTTCTATTTTATCTGGAAACGGATATAATACCACGCAAGTGCTGGAGGAAGCCGATTTAGTTTTGGTTAATACTTGTTCTATACGGGACAAAGCGGAGCAAACGATTCGCAAACGTTTGGAAAAATACAATGCTGTGAAACGCATTAATCCAAAGATGAAAGTGGGTGTTTTAGGCTGTATGGCCGAGCGTTTGAAAAGCCAATTTCTGGAAGAAGAAAAAATTGTAGACCTAGTTGTAGGTCCGGATGCCTATAAAGATTTACCGAACCTTTTGCAAGAAGTGGAAGAAGGACGCGATGCGATTAACGTGATTTTGTCTAAAGATGAAACTTATGGAGATATTTCTCCGGTGCGATTGATGAGCAACGGAATTACCGCTTTAGTTTCTATTACCCGTGGTTGCGATAATATGTGTACGTTTTGTGTGGTACCATTTACTCGCGGACGCGAACGCAGCCGGGAACCACAAAGTATCATGACTGAAATTCAAGATTTGTGGAACAAAGGTTTTAAAGAAATTACGCTTTTGGGTCAAAATGTGGATAGTTATTTATGGTACGGCGGAGGTTTGAAAAAAGATTTCGAAAATGCAACCGAAATGCAAAAAGCCACAGCAGTTGATTTTGACCAATTACTGGAAATGGTAGCCGTTGGTTTTCCTAAAATGCGCATTCGATTTTCGACATCAAATCCGCAAGACATGCACGAAAGTATTTTACATGTGATTGCAAAACATCCTAATATATGTAAGCACATTCACTTGCCTGTTCAATCTGGAAGCAATAGAATCCTAAAAGAAATGAACCGTTTACATACGCGTGAAGAATACATGACTTTGATTGATAAAATCAGAACTATTATTCCGAACAGCTCCATTTCACAAGACATGATTGCTGGTTTCCCAACAGAGACCGAACAAGATCATCAAGACACAATGAGCCTTATGGAATATGTGAAGTATAATTTTGGTTATATGTATTCGTATTCGGAGCGCCCGGGAACATTGGCTGGCAGAAAAATGGAAGATGATGTAACGGAAGAAACAAAAGCAAGAAGATTACAGGAAATTGTCGATTTACAACAAAAACACGCTTGGTTACGCTCTGAGGAATTCATTGATCAAACTGTAGAAGTTTTAGTAGAAAAAGTTTCCAAAAAATCGACAGAAGAGTTTTCAGGAAGAAATTCCCAAAGTATTACTGTTGTTTTTCCAAAAGAAAATTATAAAATTGGAGATTTTGTAAATGTAAAAATTACTTCTTGTACCAGTGGAACTTTGAAAGGAGAAGCGATTGGGTTGAGTGAGATGAATTAAAAAATTAGCCACAGATTAAAAAGATTTTCACAGATTTTTTGAAATCCTTTTAATCTGTGGCAAAAATAAGACATTTTATGGAAGGATACAGAGAACAGGAAACTTATAAAGTTATAGGGATTTGTATGGAAGTACATAGAATTCTTGGTCCAGGACTATTAGAAATTGTTTACAAAGACGCTTTAGAAGTAGAATTTAAACTAAATAATATTCCTTACGAAAGAGAAAAAGAATTTTCGATTGACTATAAAGGTGAGATTTTGCGTAGTAAATTTAATGCTGATTTTATTGTATGTGAAGATATTGTATTAGAAATAAAAGCTGTAAAAGAATTTTGTAACGAACATATTGCACAAATTTTAAATTATTTAAAATTAGCTGATTCAGAAATTGGATTATTAGTTAATTTTCAAAATAAATCATTACAATATAAAAGATATGCTTTATAAAAAAGATTAAACAAATCTGTGAAAATCTTTTTAATCTGTGGCTAAAAAAAAACAAATCAATTAAAACACTTTTAAGTCATTAGATATAAAAAAAAATTAAAATAAGATGTTAAAAAAAAATATACTAATTGGTTTAATCACTTTTATAATTGGATTTGGAACTACATTCTATATCATTAGAACTTATTTTCCAAAACATAAAGTGGAAAAAATAGCTCCATTAAAAGACACACTTACAAAACCAAAACAATAGGTTATTGCGCATAGAATATTTTAAATAAAAAAAGTTTAATGTTTAGGCTTTTTAAAAGGTATCGTAAGAACTTTTAAACCTTAAACAAAGAAAACTTTAAACGTAAAAATATGGAATCAGTTCAAGCTATAAAACAACGATTTGAGATTATTGGTAACGACCCAAAGCTTAATCGTGCCATAGAAAAAGCCATTCAGGTTGCTCCTACTGATATTTCAGTATTAGTAACCGGAGAAAGTGGTGTTGGAAAAGAAAACATCCCCAGAATCATTCATTCACTTTCACATAGAAAACATGGAAAATACATTGCCGTAAACTGCGGAGCAATTCCTGAAGGAACGATTGACAGTGAGCTTTTTGGACATGAAAAAGGTGCTTTTACAGGTGCAACTAATACACGAGAAGGGTATTTTGAAGTGGCTGACGGCGGAACTATTTTTCTGGATGAAGTGGGTGAATTGCCTTTGACTACTCAAGTGCGGTTACTTCGTGTTTTGGAAAATGGTGAATTCATAAAAGTAGGTTCTTCTCAAGTACAAAAAACAGATGTACGGATTGTTGCAGCTACTAATGTGAATTTATTTGATGCTATCGAAAAAGGGAAATTCCGTGAAGATTTGTATTATCGTTTGAGCACAGTAGACATTAATCTGCCGCCTTTACGAGAACGAAAAGAAGATATTCATTTATTATTCAGAAAATTTGCTTCTGATTTTGCTCATAAATACAAAATGCCTCCTTTAAAATTAGACGAAAGTGCTGTAGCTATTTTGCAAAAATTTCGCTGGAGTGGTAATATCCGTCAATTGAGAAACGTTGCTGAACAAATTTCAGTTTTGGAAACCAATCGCGAGATTTCGGCTGTAACATTACAATCTTATTTACCGGCTGAAGGCACTAATTTGCCTTCAGTAATTAAAGACAAGAAAGGTGACAGCGATTTTAACACCGAAAGAGAGATTTTATACAAAGTACTTTTTGATATGAAAAGTGATTTGCATGACTTAAAAAAACTCACTTTGGAACTTATGCAAAGTGGAAGTTCTAAAGTGCAAGAAACCAATCAAAATTTGATTAAAAAAATCTATGGGTCCCAAGAAAATGACAGCGAAATAGATTTTGAAGAAGAACCAAGAACAGCATTGATTGCTACTCAAAATAAAGAAGAAAGTTATCAAGAGAATGATGATAGTTACTTATTTGCTGAAACTATAGAAGAGGAAGAGGAAATCTTGAGATTAGAGCAAAAAGAAATTGAAATGATAAAAAAATCATTGGAAAAAAACAAAGGAAAACGAAAAGCAGCCGCAGATGAATTAGGGATTTCCGAAAGAACTTTGTATCGAAAAATCAAACAATTTGATTTGTAAAAATTCAAGTGAAAATTGTAAATTGAAAATGAATATCTTTGACCAAAACGTTAGCGGGCTGGCGAATCAATTATAAATTTAAAATGAAACATCTAAAATATATTATTATTTTGTTGATCGCAGTGACTTTTAATAGCTGCTCTGTTTATAACTTTACTGGAACAGGAAAAATTGATGCAAAAACCTTTCAGGTAAATTTTTTCCAAAATAATGCTGATTTGATTGAACCTGGTATCGACAGAACCTTTACGCTGGCATTACAAGACATCATTCAAAATCAAACTAACTTAAATTTAGTAAAAAGTGGTGCTGATTTAACTTATGAGGGAGAGATTGTAGATTATAGAATAAGCCCAATGACCGCAACTGCCGATCAGAAAGCGGCACAAAATAGATTAAAGATAAGAGTAAATGTAAGATTTACCAATAAAAATAAAGAAATCGATAATTTTGAAAAAACATTTGAGTTTTATTACGATTACCCAGCAACACAACAACTTGTAGGGTCAACTTTAAATAGTGCTTTGAAAGATATCTTCGAAAGAATAACACAAGATATTTTTAATGAATCTCTTGCTAAATGGTAAATAAGAAGTTAATTCGGTTATTTGTTGATTCGGTTAATCGAAGAACAAATTATCGAATAGGCAAATAAACGAACAACCTTTATGAATATAACCGATTATACTTATTTAATAAACAGACCCGATGCTATCAATGAGAAGCAAACCGAAGCGTTGGGAAATGTATTGGATGAATTTTCGTATTTTCAAAGTGCCAGAGCTTTACGTTTGAAAGGTCTTTACAACCAAAATAGTTTTAAGTATAATTTTGCTTTAAAAGTTACTGCCGCGCATACCACTGACAGAACTGTATTATTCGATTTTATTACTTCAGAAACTTTTACAGCTATTCAAAAAGGATTATATGATAAAAAAGCACTCGAACTTCTTGATATTACAGTAGTCGATAGTGAAATACTAATTCAGAAAGAAAAGTCCGAGTCCAAAATAAATCCTCTGGAGCAATCGATTCTTACCTCTATAAAGGAAGCTCTACCTTTAGAATCTAATAAAAATTCAAAAAACACAGAAGAAAAACTGGCGATTGGTTCTCCTTTGGATTTTTCAGTGAGTGAAAAACATTCTTTCCAAGAATGGCTTCAATTATCCAGAACGCAGCCTATTGTTAGAGAAACGGAAAGTGTGAATACTTCTAAAGCGTTACCAATAGAAGATGACGACAAAAAGAAAAAAGCGGCGTTAATCGATAAATTTATAGAAACAAGCCCGAAGATTTCTCCTGTAAAACATGGAGTTGCTTCGACAGTTACTTTTGACCTTAATAAAGATGACAATTCCTATTTGATGACGGAGACTTTAGCACGGGTTTATTTGGAACAAAAAAAATATCAAAAAGCGATTCAAGCTTATGAAATATTAATTTTGAAATATCCAGAAAAAAGTAGTTTCTTTGCAGACCGCATATCGGATATTAAGATTTTACAACAAAATAACAATAATTAAACAATGAGCACATTTTCAATTTTTTTAGTTTTAATAACAATAGTTTGTTTCCTATTAATCGTAGTAATAATGGTTCAAAACCCTAAAGGCGGTGGATTGTCATCTACTATAGGTGGTTCTCAAATGTTAGGTGGAGTACAAAAAACAACTGACTTTTTAGACAAAAGCACTTGGACACTTGCTACTATTTTAATTGTACTTATACTTCTTTCAAGCTTAAGCTTTACTGGAGCATTAAGCGACAATGATTCTAAAATTATTGAACAAACAGGAACTGCTGCACCTGCTACTGCTACTCCAGCATCTCCAGTACAAAATACACCAGCTGAAACAACTCCAGCAAAATAAAAAAATACATTTTATTCTGAATGCCAGCCTGTCAAAGCTGGCATTTTTTATAAGAAAATGTGTCAGTTTTTATAGGCTGGCATAATTTCTGAAATCCTAAATGCAATCATAAAAATAACAAAAAAACATAAAATCATGGCTTTAAACATTAAACCACTTTCAGACAGAGTTCTTATCGAACCAGTAGCAGCTGAAACTAAAACTGCGTCAGGGATTTTTATTCCAGATACAGCTAAAGAAAAACCACAAAAAGGAACTGTAGTAGCAGTTGGAAACGGAACAAAAGACCACACAATGACTGTGAAAATTGGTGATTCAGTTCTTTATGGAAAATATGCAGGAACTGAATTGAAATTGGAAGGCAAAGATTATTTAATCATGCGTGAAGATGATATTTTAGCAATCATCTAATAAAAATTAAAACAATTTAAAAGTTTAAATAAAAAGAAATGGCAAAAGATATAAAGTTTGATATTGAAGCACGTGACGGATTAAAACGCGGTGTTGATGCATTGGCAAATGCAGTAAAAGTAACGCTAGGACCAAAAGGTCGTAACGTAATTATTGGAAAAGCTTTTGGTGGACCAAATGTTACTAAAGATGGTGTTACCGTTGCAAAAGAAATTGAATTGAAAGATCCATTGGAAAACATGGGTGCTCAAATGGTAAAAGAAGTAGCTTCTAAAACGAATGATTTAGCCGGAGACGGAACTACAACTGCAACCGTTTTGGCACAAGCTATCGTAAAAGAAGGCTTGAAAAACGTTGCAGCAGGAGCGAATCCAATGGATTTGAAACGCGGTATAGATAAAGCAGTTGAAGCTATTGTAGCTGACTTAGCGAAACAAGCTAAAGTTGTAGGAAGTGATTCTGAAAAAATCAAACAAATTGCTTCAATTTCTGCTAACAATGACGAAGTAATTGGTGAGCTAATCGCTACTGCTTTTGCAAAAGTAGGAAAAGAAGGCGTTATCACTGTTGAAGAGGCTAAAGGAACTGATACTTATGTTGATGTTGTGGAAGGTATGCAATTTGACAGAGGATATCTTTCTCCATATTTTGTGACCAATTCAGAAAAAATGGAAGTAGAATTGGAAAATCCTTACATCCTTTTATACGACAAAAAAGTTTCTTCATTAAAAGAATTATTACCAGTTTTGGAACCAGTTGCACAATCTGGAAAACCATTATTAATTATTGCTGAAGATGTTGATGGTGAAGCATTATCTACATTAGTGGTAAATAAATTACGTGGAGCCTTGAAAATCGCTGCTGTAAAAGCACCTGGTTTTGGAGACAGAAGAAAAGCTATGCTTGAAGATATTGCTATCTTAACTGGAGGAACAGTAATTTCAGAAGAAAGAGGCTACACTTTAGAAAACACAACTATTGAAATGTTAGGAACTTCTAAAAAAGTAACTATCGATAAAGACAATACAACAATTGTAAGTGGTGCTGGTGAAGCTGATACAATCAAAAATCGCGTAAACCAAATTAAAGGTCAAATGGAAGCTACAACTTCTGATTATGACAAAGAAAAGTTGCAAGAACGTTTGGCTAAATTAGCTGGTGGAGTTGCTGTACTTTATGTTGGTGCTGCTTCTGAAGTAGAAATGAAAGAGAAAAAAGACAGAGTTGACGATGCACTTCATGCAACTCGTGCTGCTGTTGAAGAAGGAATTGTTGCTGGTGGTGGTGTTGCTTTATTAAGAGCTAAAAATGCTTTAAGCGCAATAACTGCTGATAATGCTGACGAAGCTACAGGAATCCAAATCGTATCCCGCGCAGTAGAATCTCCATTGAGAACTATTGTTGAAAATGCAGGACTTGAAGGTTCAGTTGTTGTTGCAAAAGTTGCCGAAGGTTCTGGTGATTTTGGTTACAATGCAAAAACTGACGAATATGTAGATATGCTTAAAGCAGGGATTATCGATCCTAAAAAAGTAACGCGTGTGGCTTTAGAGAATGCAGCTTCAGTAGCAGGTATGATCTTGACTACAGAATGTGCTTTGATTGATATTAAAGAAGACAATGGTGGCGGAAACCCAATGGGTGGTGGTATGCCAGGAATGATGTAATTCATTCTCTTTTTTAAATAAAAAAACTCCGTTTCTTAATTGAAACGGAGTTTTTTATTTATTGCAATTGATGATTATTTTATATGAACCCTTTTTTTCAAAAGCTTGAATAAAACGGGAACAGTAGTAATAAATACAATTATTATTATAATATATTCTATATGTTCTTTCAAATCAATCCCAAACTTATCTAAAAAGATACCATATAGATAATGGCCTGAAAAAATCAAAATAAAGGACCATAAAAAAGAACTAATAACATTAAAGAACATAAATTTACTTTTATCCATCGATACAATTCCAGCGACTATAGGTGCAAAAGTCCTAAATATTGGTAAAAAACGTGCAAATATTATAGCTTTCCCACCATACTTTTCAAAGAAATCTTTTGATTGCAAAAGGTATTTTTTCTTAAACCAAAAAGTATCTTCTTTCTTAAATAAATAATACCCACTTTTTGCCCCAAACCAATAGCCAACCATATTCCCTACAATTCCTGCAGCTGCAACTAATAAAGACAATATAGTGACATTAATAAAATCACTTTCTATTGCAATCATATTTTGTACCAAATCTTTACTGTAGATCCCAGCAAGAAAAAGCAAACTGTCTCCAGGAAGAAAAAAACCTGCAAAAAGACCAGTTTCAGCAAAAATTATAAATAAAACAATATACAAACCTATTTGAACTCCTCCTATTTGAAGGGTAATATAAAATTCCGGATTAAGTAATTGTGTCCAATCAAAATTATTCATAAAAACGATTTGTAATTAAATTTATTGGTCGTGAAAGTAAGAATAATTTAGCTTAACCACAATTTATTGCTATACTTTAAAGATTAATTAACGCATAAAAGCATTAAGCAGGCTTCATAAACATAATCACAAACGTATTTAAATCTTATTGTTTACATCAAAATTAAAAAACAAAGTTTCATTTTAGAAATGAAAATTATCTACGTTCATACAGGCAACAAGTATGAAGATTTTGATAATCTTCATTTGACGCTTTCACTTGATCAGTATCATGACCAACTTTGGCAATCGCTTTTTTTACATCCAATGGAGTACATTTCTCTTCATTTAATACCAAACTTAACTGATGGGTTTCGATACTCCAAATTGCTGATTTAACTCCTGAAACTGAAAATGCCGCTTTTTGAATCCGTTTTTGACATTGCTCACAATTCCCGTTTACTTCAGTTACATATTTAGCATTTTTATTCTTTTTCTCTTGTGCCTGAGCTGCAAATCCAAGAAAAATAACCATTATTATTACAATTATATTTTTCATTTTCACTTTTTCTATTTTGATTATTATTTTCATTCTGAGTTTATTTTATTTTGAATCGCAATCCCGCATAATACATTTGCCCAAAAACAGGTGCATACACAATTGAAGTATCAAAATTGGGTCCAAAAGGATTATCTGAACCCAAAATAGCTTTTTTCTGAGTATAGTTGCCAATGTTTTCTCCACCCACGTAGACTTCAAATGTGCCAGAAAAAGTTCTGGTAATTTGTGCATTCATCAACGAATAGGATGGCGAAAATTCCGGTAATCTATCCTTTATGGGATTGCTTGCCGTATTGGGTAATTGCTGTTTTCCTACCCAATTGAAAGTATAATCAAATTTCCACTGTTTCCCTTTCTCTTCAATGTGGGTTTCGTATTCTAAATTTCCAAAAACTCGGTGTTTAGCCTGTAATGGTTTTTGATAATTTCCAGAAATATAGTCCGTTCTTACGTCATAAAATTTATACGCTGAGCGAAAATTAAAATGATTCAAAATTTCATAATTAAATTCCAGTTGCAAACTATTGGCAACCGATTTTCCATTTAGATTATAAAACAACACTTGTTGTGGACTTTGCAACACATCAACAACTATCTGGTTCTGAAAATCAGTCCTATAGAAATCAAGTCCAGCATCAGCACTTTTGCCGAAGAGCATGAATTTTTGAGAAAAACTCATCCCGTAATTCCAGGCGATTTCCGGATTCAATCCATATATTTTTCCGTTAGAATCTAAAATATCAAATACTCTTGAACTGGCAAAAAGTTGTTGATTTTCCGCAAAAATATTAGCACTTCGTTTTCCCCTACCCGCTGAGAATCGCAAAACTCCTTTTTCCCAGGGATTGTATCGTACGTGCAATCTTGGGGTTAAAAATGTCCCTAAACGGTTGTGATTATCTACTCTTCCTCCTAGAATAATGCTAAAATTATCTGCGTTATCATAGGTATATTCAAAAAAAGCACCCACTGAATTATCAATTCGGCTGTAATCATTTACATTAACAAATTCTTGGTATTTATCGTACGTAAAATTCAAACCGGCAGCAAACTTATTCATCGTATTATTGATAATTGAATTAAAAATCAAATTCGAATAATAACTGCTTTGCTTGATATTGTATTGGTTCAAACCAAAGTAAGATTGTTGATTATGATTATTAAAAGCATTCTGAAAACCAATACTCTGATAAGGCTGATCTTTAAAAACATACCCCACTTTTGTAGAAATATCTAAGCGCTCTGTATTGATTTCAGAGCCCCAATAATTAGTTGTCCCTTTGTCTTTGTTTGGATCAAAGTCTAATTCTCCAGTTTGCTTTTTATCATTCATATATCTGAAATTGATAAAACTCACCCAGCCTTTTTCGGCATTGTAATATTGGTATCTATTGAGGATATTGATTTGTTTGGTCAATGGATTATCCAAAAAACCATCCTTATTCATATCGGTTTTAGCAACTCTTGTATTCCCGTGAAGAAACAAGCTACTGCTCCATTTATCTGATATTTTTTTATTGAAATGGGTATTTAATTCAAACCTTGAATCTGATGAACCATAAGCATTCAGAAAAAACGGAATATCATTGATGGGTTTAATTAATTCCGTATTAATTTGTCCCGAAATACTTTCGTATCCATTCACTACACTTCCGGCTCCTTTAGTAATTTGGATACTTTCTACCCAAGTTCCAGGAGTGAATGACAATCCGTATGCTTGCGAAGCACCACGAACTGATGGGATATTTTCCTCGGTAATCATTAAGTAGGGACTTGTCAATCCAAGCATTTTGATCTGCTTAGTTCCTGTCAAAGCATCAGAGAAACTCACATCAATGGACGGATTTGTTTCAAAACTCTCTGCTAAATTACAGCAGGCAGCTTTAAGTAATTCTTTGCTAGTAATTACCGTTGTATTTCCTGTTACGGTAAATGATTTTTGAATCCCTTTTTGCTTTTTTATCACTTTGACTTCATTCAGTTTTTCTTGAGAAAACAACGGAATTGAAAACAAAATAACAACAAATAGCGTTATTGTTTTTTGCATCGCAAAATATTTTAATGTTTATAAAAAGTAATTTCAAATCACACAAAAGGATTTGACTTCTAAAAAACATTAAAAATCAGGCGTAAAAAATATATTGGCTGTATAGCTTGAAAAGTGGCGGCGAATGAGCATCACAGTAGTACGAATTATTTTCGAAGCTTTTAAAAATAGTAACTTTGGAGAAAATAATCGGATTCCATTCTTTTATTAAAAATGGCACATCAGCATTCACAGAAAATGCTTTAGTAATTAAGTTATCTGATTTTTTTTGGAAATGGACAACCTTATTTTTGCAACAACTGTCTTTTTTTGAAACTTTTTTTTCGCAACATCCTTTTTCGACTGGATTTGAAACGTCACCTGATTTTAAATAAAACGGTTGGATTGACGCTACTTTATCTCCACAATAATGCACATCAAAAGCCAATCCCACATTGGAAACCAACAGGAAAAAAGCGAGAAGAATACTAATGTGCTTTTTGAATTTCATTTTGCAAAAATACTGATTTAATCAATCTGTAAAATCAAAGTTCTGTTAAAAAATTAAAGCTCAAACTCTTGTCCCATCAAAGGAACTTTACAATCAAACCCATATTTTTCTTGAATTTTTATTCGAAGTTCATCGGCTGGTGCATTCTCTCCATGAACTAAAAACACTTTTTTGGGTTTATTCTCTAAAGCAGACAGCCAATTCAGAAGATCTTTTTGATCACCATGTGCAGATAATCCTTCTATTTCTACTATCGTTGCCAATACTGGATAATATTTACCATGAATTTTAATTTCTTTGGCACCTTCCAGCAGTTTTCTTCCGCGGGTTCCTTCGGCTTGATAACCAATAATAATCACCGTTGTTTCAGGCACACTAATATATCGCTCTAAATAACTCAGCACCCTACCCCCGGTAATCATTCCGCTTGCAGCGATAACAACCTTTGATTGATTATTAAAAATAGTTTCTATAGTTTGTTGATAATCCGTAATCATTGTAAACATCTTACACATTTCAACATATTCATATTCTGGTAATTTATGCCATTTTCTATTATTAGCAAAAACATCCAAAACACTAATTCCCATTGGGGTATCAATAATATATGGAATATTGGGTATCCTGCCTTCTATTTTAAGTTTCCATAATAGATACATTACACTTTGTGCGCGCTCTACGGCAAAACTAGGAATAATGATTGTTCCGCCTTTTTGAACGGCATTATTAATATAGATTTCCAATTCATCTTTAGGATCTGTATCAGGATGCAAACGATTTCCATAAGTACTTTCGAGAAATATATAATCTCCTCTTTTGGGTTTTGTGGGCGGATACATGAGCACATCATTATCTCTTCCAATGTCTCCTGAAAAAACTAATACTTTATTTTCAAGCTGCAATTCAATTGTACAGGCACCAATAATATGTCCTGCATTAGTATAAATAGCACTAATTTGAGCATCTAAAGCAATAGACTCATTGGTTTTAATAACTCTAAAAAGCGGAAAAACTTTTTCAGCTTGAGCAACAGTATAAAGTGGTTGAGCAATGTCATGCTTAGAAAATTTCCCTTCGTTGGCTTTTTTAGCTTCCTCTTCCTGAATTTTAGCACTATCCAGCAAAATGAGCTTAGCGATATCCTTAGTAGGACTTGTACAATAAATTTTTCCTGTAAAACCTTGATCCACTAATCTGGGCAACCAACCACAGTGGTCTAAGTGTCCATGGGTCAATAAAACAAAATCTATTGTTGAAGGTAAAATAGGCAACGGTTCCCAATTGAGTTCCCGCAACGGCTTAATCCCTTGAAATTGACCACAATCTATTAGAATCCTAATTCCGTTACTTTCAATTAATGTTTTAGAACCAGTAACTGTTCCTGCTCCTCCAATAAATTTAATTTTCATCTTATTTGAATTTAAAATTAAATAACACAACATTCTTTATTAAATAAATCTACATAACTCCGAAGCTTCTTTTAATACATTTTTTATTCGGGTAGTACTCAATCCTATTTTTTCTAAACAATCAGAATTATTAATTAGTTCTTTTACCAAGATGACATCAAGGATTAATAATTTATCTTTTTCGGCAAGAGACAATGTCGTCAGACAGGTCACCGGATACAAAAAACTAGTGTCATTTTTTGTTTTTAAGTTATTGTCCTCAGGATAATTCCAACTTAACAAATCCAAACCTGAACACTTGGCAAAATCAATTGCATCGGTTGTAAATCTATTATTAGTAACAATCCAACATTTTGAAACAACATCATTATCAGAAAATATAGAATGCCGATTGATTTTTAAATCATTAAAACGAGATAAAATATACATCGGTACTTTCACATCGGAAGCAGCATCCCTACCCACATGATATTTACATTCAATCATACTGATTATCCCACTCTTCTTTATTAAAACATCTATTTCATGAGAGACACATTTTCCTTGTAATGTTAAGTTTGTTTTAGTTTCATAATCCTCTGAAGCAAAAAGTCTCGCAATATATTTTTCGAAAAAAAAACCTGCGGGACCTAATAATCGTATTGCTTCTCTTAAATTATAACGAGCTGCATGATAATTAGCTGTTTTTTTTAACAAACCAAAAGCCAATTTATAAATTTGCTTGGTAGAAATGCCCTCATACATTTGTTTTTTAATTGTTTGGAGAATAGTATCTACAACAACCGTACTCGCTCCTGATTTTAAAAGGGAACTCTTTAACTTATCAGGATTAAATTCTACAACATCCCCAGAATACTTGACAATTTTCATACACCTAAAAATTTGACATTTAGCAAATTAAATCCTATCTAAAGGTAAAGAAAAAAGATTACTTATTTTGTTTTTGATAATAAAAAGCAGGAACGAACAACAAAACAAAAATGGGCTGAATCAGAAATCGGCGAACATAAAACAAGACTAAATTATTATGCTCCTTAATGAAGAAAATTATATAGAAAAAAGCCGCAATCAATATCATAAAGAAAAAATAATACAAGACAAGGGCAAATTTCACCATTTGTACATCTTTGAAAAGAACATAAATTATCCCTAACGAGACAACTGCATTCAATGTATAACGAAACAGTAACCCTAAGAACAATTGAAATGAATTGAAATTAGGCAAGGGTAAATGAGTAAAATCATTTTTGAAATAATCCAAAAAAGGGTCGTAAAACAATTGATCTTCAAATGCACGAATTAGCACTAAAAATACAACTAAAACAATAAATTCTAGCAGTCTGATTTTATTATTCAGTAGTTTTTGAAGCATATCTTGAAAATTTATTAACCCAAATTAGCCATAAAATAAAAACAACACCATAAATAAACAAAGGAAAAAGTACGCCGTGAAAAAATTGCTTTTGATATGGATAATTAAACATTAAAACACATAAAATTGCTATTCTAAATACATTTAATACATAAATAAATATACTCCCCCCAAAGATAAAAAGCAACGTAGGTTTTAATTTACCTGAAAAAGCAACTATAAAAGCTATAAATAAAATGATAATACTTACAGCATTACAACCCTCAATAATTCTAGCAACATATTTTTTACCGTAAAACAACTTAATATAAGGCTCAAATGCACTTTCTTCGATAGTAGCTCCTTTATCAAAAAACTGCATAACACCTTTTGTATTCTCACCCACAAACAAAGTGATGCCGTCCAGTTTATTTTCCCCAAAACTGTTAAGGTATTCCTGATATAAAAAAGTCAGTGCAATGTAAGTCAAAAAAAAGGTTGACAGAAAAAACAAAAAAGGTTTGTAAAGGATAAAATATTTTTTCAAAATCTATTTTTTAACAAATTTATGTAATTTTTAAAAACTGCTTTAAATACTTTTGCATAAATATAAATAAAAACGATGACATTTCAAGATTTACAACCAAAAGTAACCGAAATCACACTAAACACCACACTTTCAAGAGACGAAAAACTTTTATCTATTTGTCAGCTCCTAAGTAATTCTATTGAATATTACAATTGGGTAGGCTTTTATTTTGCTAATCAGGAAACTAAAACGTTGCACTTAGGACCTTATGTAGGAGCTGAGACTGATCACACTGTAATTCCTTTCGGAAAAGGGATTTGTGGACAAGTGGCTGTTTCCAACGAAAACTTTGTAGTTCCTGATGTTGCAGCACAAAATAATTACATTGCTTGTAGCTTTACCGTAAAATCAGAAATAGTAGTACCTCTTTTTGTAAATGGAGAAAACATAGGGCAAATTGACATTGACAGTCACGTACTCAATCCATTTAATAAAGATGACGAACAATTTCTAGAGTTTGTAAATGAGGAAATTGCGAAGTTGTATTAAGATTTAAAATAATTGACAATTCATAATTCATAATTGCTTCACCAGTTCACAAAATAAGGAAGGTTTATTTTGTTCGTGTCATAATTATTTCTTACTTTTGCACCCGTCTTACAATAGATGTATGACATACATAAAAATCATTAAACAAATATTGGAATGTATTTAACTAAAGAGATTAAAGAAGAGATCTTCGCTAAACACGGAGAAAAAACAAACACTGGAAAATCTGAAGCACAAATCGCTTTATTCACTTTCAGAATTAGCCACTTAACTGAGCACTTGAAAAAAAATCGTCATGATTATAACACAGAGCGTTCATTAGTATTACTAGTAGGTAAAAGAAGAGCTTTGTTAGATTACTTGAAGAAAACAGAAATCAACAGATATCGTGAGATTATCAAAGTATTGAATATCAGAAAATAATCAATATAAAAGAGGTGCGAAAGTGCCTCTTTTTGTTTTTATATACAACAATAAAAAAGTTTGGTTTTTCATTGGGTTTTAGGCATTAACTACGCAAAACAACAACTACAACACAACTAAAACCCATGTTTAACTAATAAATTAAATTTATGATTCCACAATTATTTGTAGAAAGTATCGATTTAGGTGATGGCAGAAACATCACAATCGAGACAGGTCGTTTAGCCAAACAAGCGGATGGATCTGTAGTAGTAAGAATAGGTAAAACTGTTATTTTAGGAACAGTTGTATCTTCAAGAAAAGCAAGTCCAGGTATCGACTTTTTACCACTTACGGTAGATTATCGTGAAAAATTTGCTGCAGCAGGGCGTTTTCCTGGTGGTTTCTTCAAAAGAGAAGCACGTCCAAGTGACAACGAAGTGTTAACAATGCGTTTAGTAGACCGTGTATTGCGTCCACTTTTCCCAGATGATTACCATGCTGAAGTGCAGGTTATGATTCAATTAATGTCTTATGACGAAGATGTAATGCCAGATGCATTAGCTGGTTTAGCCGCTTCAGCAGCATTAGCTTTGTCTGACATTCCTTTCGAAACTTTAATTTCTGAAGCTAGAGTTGGAAGAATTGATGGTCAATTCATCATCAATCCAAGTCGCGCACAATTAGCATTATCTGATATAGATATGATGATTGGAGCTTCTATAGATTCTATCGCGATGGTAGAAGGTGAAATGAAAGAAATTTCAGAAGCAGAAATGTTAGAAGCAATTAAATTTGCACACGAACACATTAAAAATCAAATTGCTGCTCAACTACGTTTGCAAGCTGCTTTTGGAAAAAAAGAAGTTCGTACTTACGAAGGAGAAAAAGAAGATGAGGCTATTTATGCTAAAGTAAAAGCAGCATCTTACGATAAAATTTATGCTATTGCAAGTAAAGGTTCTTCAAAACAAGAACGTACTGCTTCATTTGCAGAAGTAAAAGAAGAAGTAAAAGCATTATTTACAGAAGAAGAATTGGTAGAAAATGGCGATTTAGTTTCTAAATATTTTTACAAAACAAACAAAGAAGCCGTTCGTAACGTAACCCTAGATTTAGGAACACGTTTAGACGGAAGAAAAACTACCGAAATCAGACCAATCTGGTGTGAAGTAGATTACTTACCATCTGTACACGGATCAGCATTGTTTACACGTGGAGAAACACAAGCTTTGGCAACAGCAACTTTAGGAACATCTAGAGAAGCAAACCAAATTGACTCTCCATCAGAACAAGGTGAAGAAAAATTCTACTTACATTATAACTTCCCTCCTTTCTCAACTGGTGAAGCTCGTCCATTAAGAGGAACTTCAAGAAGAGAAGTAGGTCACGGAAACTTAGCTCAAAGAGCATTAAAAAACATGATTCCTGCTGATTGTCCTTATACAATTCGTGTCGTTTCTGAAGTTTTAGAATCTAACGGTTCGTCTTCAATGGCTACAGTTTGTGCTGGAACATTATCATTAATGGATGCTGGTATTCAAATGATTCGTCCAGTATCTGGAATTGCAATGGGATTAATTACTGATGGAGAACGTTTTGCTGTATTGTCTGATATTCTTGGTGATGAAGATCACTTAGGAGATATGGATTTCAAAGTAACTGGAACTTCTGTAGGAATTACAGCTTGCCAAATGGACATCAAAATAGACGGTTTGAAATACGAGATTATGGAAGCTGCTTTGGCTCAAGCCAGAGACGGTCGTTTGCATATTCTTGGAAAATTAATCGAAACTTTAGCTGAGCCAAAAGCGGACGTTAAAGCATATGCTCCAAAAATCATTACAAGAACAATTCCTGGTAACTTTATTGGCGCTTTGATTGGACCTGGTGGAAAAGTAATTCAAGAATTACAAAAAGCTACTGGAACAACTATCGTAATCAACGAAGTAGACGAACAAGGAGTTATCGAAATCTTAGGAACGGATCCTGCTGGAATTGAAGCAGTATTGGCTAAAATTAAGTCAATCACTTTCAAACCACAAATGGGAGAAGCTTACGAAGTAAAAGTTATCAAAATGTTAGATTTTGGTGCAGTTGTAGAGTACCTTGACGCTCCAGGAAATGAAGTATTACTTCACGTTTCGGAATTGGCTTGGGAAAGAACAGAAAATGTTGCTGATGTAGTAAACATGGGTGATGTATTCATGATTAAATATTTAGGTTTAGATCCTAAAACTCGTAAAGAGAAAGTATCTAGAAAAGCCTTAATGCCAAGACCTCCACGTGAGGAGAAAAAAGAGTAATCAATTCTTAGTTTACTAAAGGTTTATTTATAAAAAATCCCGTTTCAAACACATGAAACGGGATTTTTGTTTTTAAATTAAATTATTTTAGAAACTATTGTAACTTTTTATCGACCCCATACGTATAACTACTTGTACACTTAAAAATTGAGGAGACAAAAAACACATGAGACAACTAAAAATCACCAAGCAGGTTACCAATCGTGAAACTGCTTCATTAGACAAGTATTTACAAGAAATTGGAAAAGTTGACCTTATTACCGCTGACGAAGAGGTAGAATTAGCACAAAAGATTAAAGCCGGTGACCAGAAAGCATTAGAGAAATTGACAAAAGCCAATTTACGTTTCGTGGTTTCGGTAGCTAAACAATATCAAAATCAAGGATTAACGCTTCCCGATTTGATTAACGAAGGAAATTTAGGACTGATAAAAGCAGCACAACGTTTTGACGAAACACGTGGTTTCAAATTCATCTCCTATGCCGTTTGGTGGATTCGTCAATCTATTTTACAAGCATTGGCTGAACAATCCCGTATCGTTCGTTTGCCTTTGAACAAAATTGGTTCTATCAATAAAATCAACAAAATGTATGCTTTATTAGAGCAATCTAACGAGCGTCCACCATCTGCTGAAGAAATTGCAAAAGAACTTGACATGACCGTAAATGACGTAAAAGAGAGCATGAAAAACTCTGGTCGTCACTTATCAATGGATGCGCCTCTTGTTGAAGGAGAAGATTCTAACCTTTACGATGTATTGCGTTCTGGCGAATCTCCAAATCCAGACAGAGAATTAATCCACGAATCATTGCGTACTGAAATCGAGCGTTCATTAGAAACATTGACTCCAAGAGAAGCTGATGTTGTTCGTTTATATTTTGGACTTGGAGATCAACACCCAATGACATTAGAGGAAATTGGAGAAACTTTCGACTTAACTCGTGAGCGTGTACGTCAAATCAAGGAAAAAGCAATCCGAAGATTGAAACACACTTCCAGAAGTAAAATATTAAAAACCTACTTAGGTTAATTCACAATATTCCCCAATTAAAATTTTTAAATTTTAAATCTTTTAATTCAAAATGAACAACAGTTTGATTGACTGTTCGTTTTTTGATTGATGATTGAAACTCCGGCTGATTACCGGAGTTTTATTTTTTATCAGCAAAACTCCGGTCAGTTCGAGCTACGCTCTCGGGTTTCCGGAGTTTTATTTTTTTGTCAAACAAAACTCCAGTCTGTTCGCATAAATGCTCGGGTTTAGCTTCGCTCTGTTCGACTTTCAGTCTCGAGTTCGGAGTTTTATTTTTTTAATCTGAATTCATTTCAGATTCCCTTGACCTATTCCTGTTTAAAACTATTTGGGCGTAACCCTCCGTATAAACTTCGGGTCGGGCTTTCGGCTTTATCTCTCCGTTACACTTCGAGGATACCACCTTTATCCCTTACGCAATCTACGGACAACTCGTGAGTTATCCCTTCTTATTAAAAAAATTTTCGCCAAGTGCTCTAAAAAAACTACTTTTGCACAAACAATACAACTACACAATGAAGAATACACTTATTGCACCATCAGTTCTTGCTGCTGATTTTGCTAATCTGCAACGCGACATCGAAATGATTAATAATAGCGAAGCCGATTGGTTTCATATTGACATCATGGATGGCGTTTTTGTACCAAACATCTCTTTTGGAATGCCCGTTCTCGAAGCCATTACAAGACATGCAAAAAAAACAATCGATGTACATTTAATGATTGTAGATCCTGACCGATACATCAAGACTTTTGCTGATTTAGGAGCAAATATCTTATGCGTACATTATGAAGCTTGCACCCACTTGCACAGAACCTTACAAGCTATTAAAGCTGAGGGCATGAAAGCTGGAGTAGCTTTAAATCCTCACACCAACATTGATTTACTAGAAGATGTAATCAATGATATCGATTTGGTTTGTATCATGAGTGTGAATCCAGGTTTTGGCGGACAATCTTTCATTGAAAACACCTATTCTAAAGTTCAAAAATTAAAAGATTTAATTACTAGAAAAGGAGCCAATACAATTATAGAAATTGATGGCGGAGTAACCAATAAAAACGCAAAACAATTGGTTGAAGCAGGAGCTGATGTTCTTGTGGCGGGAAGTTTTGTTTTTAAAGCTGAGAATCCAACAGTGACAATTTCCGATTTGAAAAAATTGACTTCTTTTTAGTTCACACTATATTACATAAAAAAGCCAAAGAACATTGTAGACTGAACCCAAATAGTGTCTAACTTTTTGGGGGCAGTGCAATTGCTTCTTTGGCTTTTTTAAAAATTTAATTTTATGCTTAACCTATTTTTTTAAAGCTTCATGAATTTACTTATTTCCTTTTCGGAAATTTTAGGATTGGCTCCTTCCTGTCCGGCCACCAATGCCCCGACAGCACAAGCATAATTCAATGATTTTTGAGGTGATTTCCCTCTAAGCAATCTGACTATCAAAGAGGCCAAGAAAGAATCTCCTGCACCTACAGTGTCTACTACTTTTATAAAATAACCACTATTATAATAAAATTTATCATTGTAATATAAGACAGCACCAAACGCCCCTTTTGTTACGCAAACCTGTTTTGTATTCGTCTTTTCTGCGATAAATTTAATATTCTGCTCAAATGAATTATAAGGAGATTCCAATTGCTTACTTATCTCATATAATTCTTCATCATTAAGCTTAATAAAATCAGCTTTTAACATCAATTCGTTAAGTACATCTTTAGTGTAATATGGAGCTCTTAGATTAGCATCCAAAACTTTGTATTTTGCCTTATCCAAAAGATTATATAAAGTATTTCTAGACACTTCGTCTCTGCATATCAAACTTCCAAAAACAAAAGCATCAGCTTCTGAAATGATTCTATCCATGAGTTCAGTTTGCACTATTTTATCCCAAGCAGATGGATATGAAATATCATACGAAGCATTCCCTTTTTCGTTAATCATTACATGAACAACTCCTGTTTTATATTCGTCAGCTATTTGAATTAAATCTGTACTAATATCATTGTCATTAATAAAAGAAATAATTTCATTCCCCTCTTCGTCAGCACCAACACAACTTATAATCGTTGTTTCTGCCCCCAAAGAATTCATTCGAAGCGCAACATTCAATGGCGCTCCTCCAATTTTTTTATGGGTTGGAAAAAGATCCCATAAAACCTCTCCAAAGCTAACTACACTTAGCATGTATTTTGTATTCATATTATAAAAATTTAAAAATTGAGGGTAAACAAAAGTCTACCCTCAATTTAATTTAAAACACTACTTAAAACAAATTTATTTATTAAACACATTATTAAAACTCGCAATCATGTCATTAGAAATACTATTATCTATAGTTTTCTAATATTTATTTATCGTAACAAACAAAAATTGTTAATTACGAACTGCTAAGGTTTCACTTAGGTTCACCTTTAGCAATAACACTAATTATGGTGACGTCATTCCCCAATAATTGTAACCTGTTCGCCAGATTTAAAGGCGCTCCACCAATTTTACTATGTATTGGAAATACATCCTAAAACATACTATTTCCTTTAAAAAATTACAGAAGTCATATTTAACTTCCTCTGGAAAAATTCAACTAAACAAAACAATAACCAAATTCTCTATATTATAAACTTAGTATCTTATACTTATATAACTTTATATTTCACGAGTGATTTTTTCTTTTTTTAAAAATATCGCTATTAAATAATTTTAATAATGGCAGTGTATTAGAATACACTGCCATTAAATATGTTATTAGTTTGAAAGACCTAAATCTGCTAAATGGTTTAAAATATTTTTAGTAATTATCTTCATGTTATTACCATTAGACGCACCTCCAACTTCCCAGTCCCAAGTACCGCCTATAGCGCAAACTACAGTACCAGTTGTTCCTTTTGATGGCCATTCTACACCCCAAACTTCGTTACCACCACAGTTACCCCAAAGGATTTTACCACCTACAGCAGTTTCAAAATTTGACCTCGTTTCAGTCAATGTCGCGGCTTTCCATGGACCAAAATCCATATTATATTGAGCAACTCTATTCTTTTTATAAGTACCAGCGGCTAAAGTCTCAAAATTTGTACCAATACAACCACCTGTACTTGAAGATACTCCAGCAAAGTAAGGACTAGAAATATCTGCTGTCCAACTACCACCCCAAGAGCCACCTGTTGCCCAATCTTCATATCCTATACCTCCCCAAGCTTGATTAGGAACTCCATTGCCATCCACTACACCAATATCATCTAAAATAAATACAGCGAAATTACTTACAAGTATATTTCCACCTGCTTGATAATAGGCTTTAACTTTTTTAATTAAATTATCGGCTAAATCCGGACACGCAGGTCCATCTGCAGGTCCCTCGCCAATTATACAGTTTGCACCATTTTTAGGGAATTGGGCTACTCTGTCTCCCCACCAGCCTCCATCGAACTGAATCCAAATGGCATCATAAGTACTTAAATCTACTTCACCATTTGCTACATCAGTAAATGAATGATATGTAACTTCTGTTAATGGTCCAGCAATATTTGGAAACCATGCAGCAGCCGTTTCATCGTCATCTACTGTAAAATCTCCTCCATTACAAGCATTCCATGCGGCAGCAGTGTTTTCTGCAGCAGCACCTAAAAATGCGATTTTTCTAATATCAAATTTCACAAGTTTTTCAATAATTCTAGAAGGTGAAATGACATTAGCAGCATTAAAAGTGTTAATCTTAAAAATATAATTTCCTTCAGCGACATCACTAATAGTATAAGATGTGTCAGTTACAGGTAAATTTACCACCTGATCATTAATTTGCAGCCTTAAACTTTGTAAACCAGTATCTATCGGATCCCATGTAAGAATAAGGTTCCTACCATCTTGTTCAACCTTAAAGTTGCGAACAGCTTCTGGGCCTTCTCTACGTAAACTAACAGTTTCACCTAAAGAAAGATTACCATTAGCATCTTTAGTTTTTACGGTAAATGTATAATCCTTATTTACATCAATAATACCATAGCTAAATGTTGTTGCCGCACTTTCAATGTTTGCAACACCATCGGTATGAATTACAACTATGCCACTTACATTTGACGGATTCGTCCAAGTTAAAACAGCATTATCACCATTTAAAGTAACACTTAATCCGCTTACCTTTTGAGCAATAGTAGGCGTTATTCCACCCCAATCTAAATCTTCACAGGATGAAGTTAGTGCTAATAAGCAGCCGAACACTAAAAACACCGATATTCTTTTAATAATTTTAATCATGATTTTTTTATTTTAGTTGTTATTTTATAGTTAGATTATTTTATGATTATGATTAATCTTTTGATATCCAGAAGAAACCATTTTTAATTGATTTCTTCTGGAATAACCAAACTAACTCAAAAACTATAATCCTTTCAATTAATATCCAGGATTTTGTTTATATAAACCTCCTGTAAAATCAATCTCTCTTTGAGGTATTGGATAATACTCATCTCTACCCGCTGTAAAATGCGCATTTGAAAGGAAATCTCTTTTTGTTTTTTCTACAACAAGATAAGCGTTCAAAACTGGCTCAGCTATACCCCATCTTACAAGATCAAAAAATCGAGGGCCTTCCATTCCAAACTCCAATCGTCTTTCAAACATAAGTGCTTTCATAGCATAATCTTTTGAAGAGAAAGAAGGGTATTGAGCAATTTTATAAACATCTGAAGCTCCTGCCGCCAATGGCATAGCAGTACTAGCCGCGGCTCTTGCTCTAACTTGATTAATTATAGGTAGTGCTTCAGTATATCTGTTTAATTGTATTAATGCTTCTGCTTTAAATAATAACACATCTGCATATCTGATAAAATCAACATTTTTTGAAGTACCAATAAATGGTCCATTTTTCACATAACAGGAACAGTCTGGAGATTGTTGCTCTTTCATATTTCCAAAGTATCCATAAACTCCTGGATCTCTAGCCCAACTCAATTTGTAGACCATATCTCCTGCAGTTTTCAAAGTGTTTTTATATTTAAATGGTCTTCCCGGAACACCAACAGTATGGTCAATTCTTGGGTCTAAAGTAACTCCAGATGCTAGTGGAGCATCACCATCGGTAATTGTATTAAAAATATCTGAATTATTGAAAGTGTCTAATAATGGTAAGCCATTAGCATCAGTTCTAAATGCATTCACCATATTTTGGCTAGCCAAGTGAAAACCACAACATCCATAAAGAGGAGTTCCATGAGGAGAATTTAACCCTGTAACAAAACTTACTCTTCCTGTATTTGTACCATCGTTAATCGAAAACTGAACAGCCCAAATAGATTCTGAACCATTGTCATGGCCATCAAGAAAATTATTTCCAAAATCTCCCTCTAAAGCACCTGTAACTTTATCAGCATAATCTATTACTTTTTGTAATTTTACTGCATCTATACTTGTTACTTGATGTGTATCATTTTGCTTATATGCTTGATATAAATTTAATTTAGCAAGATAAGCCGCAGCAGCATTTTTATCAGCTCTACCTACTTGATCTTGACTTTGTGGCAAATTATCAAATGCAAATTGAAAATCTTCTGCAATTTTGTCCCATAAAGCATCACTTGTTAAATCATTTGACGTTTTTAATATATCTTCCTGAGAAAGTTCTTCTGTAATGTAAGGAACTTTATTAAACAATAACTTCAGCATAAAATGAGAATGTGCTCTTAAAAAACGTAATTCTGCTTGTCTTACTTTTTTTAGCGGATAATCCGCATCAGGAATCGCATTGATTACAGATAAAGCAAAATTAGCTCTAGAAATCGCTTTATAGTGATTTGTCCAAGTTCTAGGCAACATCCAGTCACCGTAATCTGGAATAGTTGTATTGTATTGTTCATAACGGTCAATAACATCTACATCGCCACGACCTCCTCCTCCTTTATAGGCATCATCAGATCGCACACTTCCATAAACCCATTGGTTTGTTATTGGGCCTACCATTTCGTCATTTCCAATTGCAGCATAAGCCGCATTTACAAGCGCTTCCGCATTTGTAGCTGTCGCCACATTTTCAGAAGACAATACGCCTGTTGGTTCATAATCTAAAAAATTGGAGCTACATGATGTCAAGAATAAAATTGACAAACAAATGATAACTATATTATTATATTTCTTCATGATAATTAATTAAAAATTAAAGTTTACACCTAATGAGAATGTAGTTGGTACTGGTATTCTATTAACATCTGTTCGTTCTGGATCGGAACCAATATATCCTTTTGGAGTAAACCAGAATAAATTTTCTCCTTGAGCATAGATTCTACAACCGGTAATAAATCCTGACTTTTGAACTAACTCATCTGATAATGAATAGCCAATTTGAATGTTTCTAAGTTTGAAATAAGAATTATTTCTTAAGATATAATCTGACATCTGTGTGTCATTGTGTGCTAATGAAAGTGATGGCACGTCCGTATTTGTATTTGTTGGTGTCCAAGCATTCAATGTTCCAGGGGCAGCATTATCTCTTCCTTGAACAAAATTATTCCAATAGATATATGGATCAACCCCAACTCGTCCAGCTACACCAGAACCAAAAATGGAGAAATCAATGTTTTTATAGGCTAAACTAATATTAATACCATATTCTAATTTTGGAAGTGTTGTACCAATAAAAGTTCTATCATTTGAATTTATAACACCATCACCGTTGATATCAACAAACTTAATACCTCCTAATCGAGAACCTACTTGAGTTGGAGATTCATTAATTTCAATTTGATTTTGGAACAAACCGTCTGTTTTAAATCCAAAAACTTCAAATTGTGAATGCCCTATTATTGAATTAGCTGCAGTTCCTGGATATGCTGCTCTAACTTCAGCTGGTAAATCTGTAATCTTATTTTTAGTCGCACCAAAATTTGTGGTAACATTAAAAGACAATCCATTATCTAATTTATCTGCATATCCTACTGTAAGTTCCCAACCTTTATTGGCAGTCGAAGCACCATTTACAAAACGTTGCTGACCTTCTCCAACAGCAGATGCAACTGGTGGTCTAATCAAAATTCCTTCTGTCTTTCTTGAGAAATAATCAAAGGAACCTGATAATTTATTTTCGAAAAAACCAAAATCTAAACCTACATTAACCTCTTTGGTAGTTTCCCATTTTAACCCTGAATTCGCCGCTTGTATAGATACAAAACCCGACGCTAAATTTCCAGTATTGGTTCCATTCAAATCATAAGCAGTTCCAACATTATAATAAATATTGAAAAAATCTGGATAATATACATTTTGATTAGGACCGTATCTAGCTTCATATAAACCAAAACGGGCATTATCCCCAATAGATTGATTTCCTACTTCTCCATAACCAGCACGTAGCTTCAAGTTTGAAATTGCTTTTACATTTTTAAGGAATTCTTCATTATTTATCCTCCAACCTGCAGTAACAGCTGGAAAAATACCATATCTATTGTCTTGACCAAATCTTGATGAACCATCTCTACGAATAGTGAATGAAGCTAAATATCGGTCAGAAAAGGAATAATTAAATTTACCAAACTGAGAAAGTAGTCTACTTCCAGTTGAAATTCCATTGTTTGTTCTAGCTCCAGTAGCCGCAGATAGTGTGAAATAAGATTCTGATTCAACCGCGAATCCCTCAGCACGTGCATACAACGTATTCAAATCTGTTTTGGTTGATTCAGTTCCTATTAAGATTCCAAATTTATGTTCAGAAATACTAAGATTATAATTTAAAGTATTTGAAATCGTTAAACTGGAATATTTATTGGTATCAAAAGCTAAACTATTATTACCTCTATTAACAAATCCATTTTTTACAATTGGCTCAATGTCTTTTCTGCTGAAATCATTAAAATCCATACCAATACTATTTCTAAAGGTTAGCCCTTTTAAAATGTCAATTTCAGTAAAAACATTACCATACAAAGCCATTTTTTTGCTATTATCCCATCTGTTCAAATATTGCATTAATAATGGGTTGTTTCTATCTGAATAACCAGAACCCAATGGCCCAGCATAATCACCAGATGCAGTGTAAACTGGAATCGTTGGCGCTAAGGTTATTGCTAAACCTGGTGTTGGTGCGTTTCCAACATCATTGGCAACACTCCTCTCATTCGACTGTGTAAATTGCGAATTAACTCCAAATCGCACTTTGTCATTGAATAACTTGAAATTGGCATTAAGTCTTGCAGAATATCGCTCATAATTAGTATATTTTAGCATACCAGAATTATCTAAATACCCCATATTCAATACCGCATTTGCTTTATCAGATCCTCCAGATACAGATAAATCATTATTAATAAGAAGCCCTGTTTTGTATACAGTATTTTGCCAATCAGTATCTCCTACAGGAACATTAGTATCTCCTCCTACGTACGGTTTTACACTTACACTATTCAATATTGGATTATTGAAATCATTATTCCAATCAAAATTATAGATTTCACCATATCCACCAGACGGACTTGCTCCATCGTTAACAGAGGCTTGCCATAACACTTTTCCTCTATCCAAAGCATTTAGCATTTTATATCGTTGCTTTTTCTCTGAAAGAACAGAAACGTTTGTACTGTAAGAAACTTTTGTCACTCCACCTTTTACAGCATTTTTAGTGGTAACAATGATTACCCCATTGGCAGCTCTAGATCCATAAATAGAGGAAGCTGAAGCATCTTTTAAAACTTGAATAGATGCAATAGCACTTGGACTCAAACTAGCAAAAACCTCAGGTCTTGTTGTAGGAACCCCATCGATAACATACAATGGATCTGTATTGCCAAGTGTACTTACCCCTCTGATTAATATTCTGCTATTTGCCCCACTTGGATCTCCTGATTTCTCTATATTCAAACCAGCAACTCTTCCTTGCAAAGCTTGCATAGCATTTCCAGAACTCATGGTTTGACCAGTAATAGGTTTCAGTTCTACTACGGTAACTGCACCGGTTAAATCGGCTTTTTTCTCTTTGCCATAACCTGTTACAACAACCTCTTGTAGTTTCAAAGACTCTGCTTTCAAGGAAATTTTCAAAGTGGTTTGTCCATTAAGTTTAACGGACTGAGATTCATATCCAGTAAAACTAAATATTAAAGTTGCATTTTTGTCTAGATTGTTTATCGAAAACTGACCGTCAAGATCGGTAGAAGTCCCGATTTTAGTCCCAGAAACTAGCACTGATGCACCAGGAAGAGACATCCCGTCTTCGGAGGAAGTTACCACTCCTTTTACTCCTATATTTTGGGCCGATAAAGAAAAAAAGGACCCCATTAGGATTAAGTAAAGAATAATTTTGTGTTTCATAATTAAGTTAGTTTAGTTAAAATTTAGTTGATTAATAATTAAGTTTTCAATGGTATACTCCGTATTAGCTTTAGAAACTGAAAAATATTCCATTGGTTTATCAGGAAAAAATATTTCGGTCATAACAGTTTTTCCATTGTTATAAAAAATTTCAATTGAGGTTTTATCAACGATTATTCTTACATCCATTTTATCAAAGTCCCCCTTAAAAGGAGCCTTTGAAATATTTTTTGCAAAAAGATTAGAAAAAGCTAATTTTCCAGATTTTGATCTATCGATAAAAAAGTAATTCTCCTTTTTATTGATTCCAAATTGAATTGTATTCTTAGCATCATTTGATAACGAAAAAGTGTAAACATCCTTTTTAAGGTTCTTTAGAGAAAAATGAATATCTAGTTTTGATAAGTCGACTACTGACTTATCTACCAAAACGGTTTCCTTATCTATTTTAAGCGTTTCTTTTTTAATAGTTTTAGCAATGTAATTTTGCAATTCTTTTACTGGTTTAGAAGAAATAATATAGTGACCACCATCTTTAACAAGTGCTAATTCTCTAGGTATAGTCATACTGCTTCTCCATGTTTCTGTTGGTACTTTTTGTGCATAATCCCAATTTGACATCCACCCTATAAACAATTTTCTTCCATCAACCTCAGAAATATTAGCCCAAGTAACACCTGCATAATTATCTCTTCCATAGTCAATCCAAAGCCCTTTTTGTTGTTTTATATCTTTTGAAAAAGTTTCATCAATGGTGAATTTTTTTCCGTCAAAATCACCTACAAAATATTGTGTAGCTGAACCTCCGTTAGGTCCTCCAGGATTAATGCTTGATAACATTACCCATTTATAATCATCAGTTCCGTCAACTAGCATAGGGAAAAAATCCGGGCATTCCCAAACACCTCCATGAACTCCTGCCTCTTTCCCAAAATCTGAAAGCAGTGACCAGTCCTTCAAATTTTTAGAACCATAAAACATCGTTTTATCTCCTGCTGCCAATACCATAATCCACTGTTGATGAATGGCATCCCAAGTCATTTTTGGGTCTCTAAAATCTTTAATATTTGGGTTTTTAATAATTGGATTTGCTTCATATTTCGTCCAGGTCAAGCCTTCATTTAATGAATAAGCTATCCCTTGTGACTGAAAATTAGTCTCACCAGCTTTTTCTTTTTTCATATCATGATACGTAAACATCGCAACCATTGGAGGATTTTTTAAGCTCCCAAATCCTGAAGTATTTTTTACATCAACAACTGCACTTCCTGAAAAAATATATCCTTTTTCATCTGGATAAAGTGCGATGGGTTTCTCAACCCATGTTATAAGATCAGTACTGATAGCGTGTCCCCAATGCATAGGTCCCCATACATTTGAATCAGGATAATATTGATAAAAAAGATGGTAATATCCATTGTAATAAAACATCCCATTGGGATCATTCATCCAGCCTTTTTTAGGAGTAAAATGAAAATTTGGTCTATATAACTCTGATTCTGTATAACTCTTCTTTTCTTCAAATAAAGATTGCTTACATCCAACTAAAGCTACTGCAGCTATAATGAAACACATAATCCTGAAAAATTCTTTTTTAATTATTGTCTTCATAACTATTATTTAATTAATTTTTTACTTAATTCTTCCAATGAAATTCCTTTTGTTTCTGGCATCATAAAAGCGACAAACAAGAGTTGAAAAACCATCATCACTGCAAAAAACATAAATACTACTCCAGGTCCCACTGTAGAAAACAGATACGGAATTAATGACGGAATAATAGCCGCTAAAACCCAATGCGTAGTACTACCAAAGGATTGCCCAGATGCTCTAAGATGGTTTGGAAAAATTTCTGAAATGAAAACCCAAATAACAGCACCTTGCCCTATAGCATGTGCAGCAATAAATAAGAATAAGAAAACGGGAACAGCCATTCCTTCCCAGTGAAAAAAGAAAGCCATTGCAACAAGTGAAAGTGATATAATATACCCTACAGAACCAATGTACATTAATATTTTACGCCCTAATTTGTCGATTAAGAAAACGCCCAATAGTGTAAAAATTAAATTCACTACTCCTATTCCGATACTGCTAAGTAACGCAGTACTTTCTCCAAGACCCGCTTCTTGAAATATTCTGCTGGAATAATATAAAAAAGCATTAATCCCAGATAATTGATTGAAAAAAGCCATTAAAAAAGCCAATACCAAAGGGGTTCTGTATTTCTTTAAAAATATAGTATCGTTAGCTTTAGAAGCATCATTATTATCTTTATCTAACTCTTCTTTTATTTTTTCATAGTCAGCTTCTTGCCCCATTAATTGCAAAACTTTTTTAGCTTCGTCATTCTTGAATTTAGATAATAACCATCTTGGGCTTTCAGGAATCGAAATAATTAATAAAATATAAAGTACAGATGGAATTGCTTGTACTCCCATCATCCATCTCCAAGAATTTTCGCCCACATCATTTAAAAGATAATTAGACAAAAAAGCCATAAGAATCCCAAAAACAATATTGAATTGATAAAAAGCAACCAACTTACCTCTATCTTTTGCAGGAGCAATTTCTGAAATATATGCAGGTGCAGCTATGGTTGATGCCCCAACACCAAGACCACCAACAAACCTAAATGCAGCAAACACAAATGGATTATTTGCAAAAGCAGATCCAATAGCAGAAAACAAGAATAAAATCCCTATCCATAATAAGGTGTTTTTTCTTCCTATCTTATTAGTGGGAATCCCTCCAAATATTGCCCCAAGTACAGTTCCCCATAATGCCATTCCCATAACAACTGTCCCGTGAAATGCATCCGAAGAATTCCAAAGAACTTGAAGTTTTTTATCTGCTCCAGAAATAACAACAGTATCGAAACCAAATAAGAAGCCTGCTAATGAAGCAATCAAAGCCCAAACAACAATTTTTTTCATTATCAAAAAATATTAAATTAGATTGCTAAGATATCCGCATAAATTTCAATTTTATTTTGAGGATGTTACAATTTCATTTAATACTGTTTCACAATAGCAAATAAAGAGCAAAATATTTATTATCAGATAGTTATAATTTAAAATAAACAAATAACTACCTCGTTGTAGTTCGATTATGTTACACATGTTACAATCATGTTACACGTATTTTTTTTTAAAAAATAGATATTCAGGAATAAAAAAAGTCGCTTGATGGATTTTATTCGATTAATAAAATTTTAAATTTATTTTTACAGGAAGTTTAAAAATAATCGATAAAAAAAATGAATTTATTAAACAATTCTACATTATGAAATATTCTTAGGCTTTTAAGAAAAATTACATCGATGAAATGCAATGTGAGCTCAAGATTCAGGGATGTTTTTATATCTGAGTATTGGAATTGCAACAAGAATAAGAAAACTTATATCAAAACAATTCCCAATGTATCTTCTGCTCTGTTTTATTAAGCAAAAGGCATTAGAACCCAGATTTCCAATAGTTACATCCAGCATGGAAAGCAGCAGAATTATTGCATTGAAATAAAGCCATAAAAAAACCATCAAAATTAGATTTTGATGGTTTTGATTTTAAATTTAGCAAGTAAGAAAGTGAAAAATGAACAGAATTAATTTTAATTACTAAACCTGAACTTTTATAAAACAAGCGTTATAATAAAGACTAAAGTCATCCTTTTCTATACTCCTTTTATTTAAACATTTTTAAGTCTGAAAAAGTGACTTCACCATTATCCGCAAAAATAGCCCACGGATTTTGATTCATTTTATAAATACGGTTTGTAAAAGCGATTTCGTCATTAATGTATATCACACATACCGAATTTTCAGAAATGATTGTAATATCAAACTCTTTATTAGCCGGTACATTTAGCGGAAGCTGCGTTACATTTAAGGAGGACGCATTTTTTATAACCTTATCTAATCTTACTTGTTTTTTGGCTAAATCGAATACAATGCCAAACACTTCATTTCGTGTTCCACAAGCTCCAAATTCAAAACCAAATTGAGTGGATGATGTCGCTTTTATATGTGTTTTGATTTTAAATGCTCCAGTTTCTCTGTCAAACACTGAAAATGCTTTTTCAGTGCCATTAGCCTTCAACGTATAGGCGTCACCTTGTTTAACAGAACCAAAATCTATTACTGGATTCAGTAGTTTATTAATAATAAACTTGTTATTTACACCCATAGGGATAGATACACCAAAAGTTCCATCAGCATGCTGAATAAGACGGTGCACTACTAGTGATCCGGCCCAATCAAATTTATTAGAATCAATATCTTTATTTTTCGTAGGACACCATCCTGTTATATATCGATTGGTACCGTCTGTAACTGTTTTTCCAGCATAAAAGGCAATACCATCTAACTTATTATTTATAGGAGTAATCCAAGTATTTGATGTTAATGGACGGTATTTATAGTGTACCATTCGATCATCAATACTTGAGTAAATCAAATACTGATAATCACCCATCGTGAACACATCAGGGCATTCAGTTATAAAGGTAGCCGTATCCTCATAAAATGGCTTTTCCAAAGTCCAATCTCTCAAGTTGGCAGAACTGTATTGAGCGATTACTGCTCGCCATGGCACAGTATTATTAGAAACTAAACCAACCTCAGAACGTGTTGCAATCAACATTTTATACGTTCCTGTACTTTTATCCTCTATGACGATTGGATCTCTAAATTCATTGCGATCGTATCCCCAAGAAGCCTGCAATAAAAAGGAAGGATCTTTGGTCCAATTTTTTAAATCCGTAGACGTTGCAAGCATAATTTTTTCTTTAGGATCAAGAATTCCGTTATGACCAGTATAGAATGCACAATAAACACCATTCAATTTAAAAACCGATCCTGTCCCTAATGCTCCATCCTGCTGATTCGCAGTTCCTGTAGGAATCATTTCGCTATTGTCTGCAAATGACGCAAAATCAGTTGTAGTTACTTTATACCAAGGATGAAACGTAGGCAAGGTGTTTCTGGCATCATACAAATAGAAAATATGGAATTTTCCGTTTTCATAAAATGGCATAGGATCTCCTACCCAACCGGTAGTTGATTTATAAAAAGTGGCATACTGATTTGCCGATTCAACAGTCGTCTGACAAGCTGGCGCAGTTGTTTCGGTACCCGGGTTTTCACCTCCTGGTTTATTATCGCTACTGCAATTATAAAATAATGCAACACAAAGTGGAAGACATAAAACCTTAAGATTTATTTTCATATTTAGTTAGTTTTACGAGAACTATCAAATATCCTAAAGACATTCAACACCCTCAGATTAAATTTTTTTATAAAAATGATTGATTAAGAAATGAAAAACCTCCGTATTATTTGATTAAATAATAATTAATCGTTCTCTGACTTTTTTACAGAGGTAATTTATAATCAATTAAAAAAATTAAATTGAATTACTAATATATTCGTAAAAATTCAGCTTTTATCTCGAGGATGTTTCTTTTTCATTCAATGCATCTAAAAATTATTTAGAAAAAACTAATTATCTATATATGAGATAATTACACATAAAACATAAAAACAACTACTTCGTTGTAGTTGCTCTTATGTTACATAAAGTACAATTATGTTACGCTATTTTTATTAGAAATAAAATGGTTCCATAGAAAATAATCTACTTTTTACTTTTATATTCTTTAGGTGTAACTCCAAATTTATTTTTAAAGGAAGTTGAAAAATAATTTGGTGAAGAGAAACCCACTGCATAGGCAATTTCTGAAATGTTTAATTCTGACTTTTTCAGCAGCTCCTTTGATTTATCTAATCGCATATTATTTATATGGTCACTGACACTAATTCCTAATATAGCTTTCACTTTTCGATACAATTGTACCCGAGAAATAGTTAAACTTCGTGCAAGATCTTCAACAGTGTAAGCCGAATTATCGAAGTTTTTTTCAATAAGATCATTCAACTTTCTCAGAAAATCTTGTTCAGAAACACCAAAATCGCCATCCTCAATGTTTAAAATATTATTGGTATAATAAAATCGAAGTTTCTCTCTATTAAAAAGCAATCCTTTTACAGATTGAGACAACACTTTTAAATTAAATGGTTTTGTCAAAAATAAATCAGCACCACTCTCTAATGCTTTTAAATAAGAATCCGGATCATCTGAGGCGGTCAGTATCAAAACTGGAATATGTGAAGTTCTAAGGTCTTTCTTTAAAATTTGACATATTTCAAAACCGTTTTTTCCAGGTAAGTTCAAATCACAAATAATAACATCTGGTATTATTTCCAAAGATTGTTCAATAGCATCAAATCCATTAGAGGTATACACATTATACTCTACAGACAATTTATTTGAAATAAAATCAGACAAATCCTTATTATCTTCGATATACAAAACAGAATATTTATCCTCATTAGTTTTGGACTCTGAACTTTGAATCACTTCTTCATCTAAATAATCTGTTTGATTAATTATTTCTAAAACCGGATTCTTTAGAATATTCTTTTCGTCAAGATGTGCTTTTCCTAACTGCAATGTTATTATAAATTCAGTCCCATTTTTAGAAATAATTTCTACTGTTCCCTTATGCAAATCAATAAAACTTTTTGACAAATGCAAACCAACTCCTGAGCTATTTCTATAATTATTCGACCCCTGGTAAAAGGCATTAAAAACTTGATTTAATTCGTTTTCCGGGATTCCTATTCCTGAATCTTTAAATGAAATTTTAACTACATTATTAGTTTTATCTTCTCTTATTTTTATTGTTATTTTACCATTTTCAGGGGTAAATTTAAAAGCATTTGATAATAAATTAAAATAGACTTTATCCATTAAATTACGATCAATATATACCTCAAGTTCAGGATTATTTGAAACCAAGGAGAAATCTATATTAAGCTTTTTTGCTTCTCTTTCAAAATCTATAATAATACTTTTTGAAAAATCTAATAAATTAGTATTTGAAGCTCTTAATATAAATTTTTTATCTTCTACTTTTCTGTAATCCAATAATTGATTGATTAGTCGGAGCAACCTTCTGGAATTATTATACATCAAATTAATTTCTTTATTTACTGAACTCCCTTTGGTTTTGAGTTCACTGCCCAAAGATTCGACAGAACTTAAAATTAAAGTCAAAGGCGTTTTAAATTCATGAGATAATCCCATAAAAAAACTCAAACGAGCTTCATTACTTTGTTTTAATTCTTCTGAATACTTTTTAATTTCATTTCTTTGGCTTTTAATTTTTTTATTTCTCTCTTCTAATTCAATCTTTTTACGACTTATTGTTATACGGGAATAAATACTGAAAAAAGCTAAACCTAGTGCCAATATAAATAGAAAAAATAAAAGTTTTAAAAGATTGCTCTGACCGGAGTATTTCTCTTCTTGACTTCTGATAACGCTCTGTTGTTGCTCAATATCAGATTGTTGAATTGTTATCTTATCAAATTGATTGCTCATAATATCTGCATTAAGAGAATCAATTAATGTGGTATTGAGTTTGTTATTTTTAGGGACAATCTCTTTATTAGCTATTTTCAATGCCAACTTAATAGCTTCGCTCCCTCCTGTGGGATATAAAACCGTTGCATCTAAAATCTTATCTTTTACTAATTGAATACCTCCCAAAGGACCATTTTGGCCGTCAACACCTATAAATTTTATATTTTTATCAACTTTTTTATTCTTTGCAATCTTCCAAGCATTGTAAGCAATAAGATCGTTAAATGAATATACAAAATCAATATCGTGCAAACTATCTAACAGTTTACTATAATTTTCTCTAGGATGTCCAAAGTCATCCGCTTCTATAGTAAAAACCTTAATACCAGGATATTGATTAACAATCTGTTTAAAACCCATACTCCTCTCTATACCGGGTGTTGAAGTGTAGTCTCCATTTATTTCAATCACAGTAGCATCTCCATGAGAACTAGAAACAATATGTTTTCCTGCCAATCGACCAACTTCAAGATTATCTGCCCCTAAATAAGTTGTATAGCCTGAAGTATTTGCTTTTCTATCCATTATAATAACTGGAATACCTTTAGATTCTGCTTCCTCAATTACTGGAACAATTGAATCTGATTCAAAAGGGGAAATTATAATAACATCTACTTTTTTGTCAATAAATTTCTGAATATCACTAATTTGCTTACTCGCTTTCCTATTAGCATTGTAAATAGTCAAATCAATTTCAGGATGAAGCGAGGCTTCTACTTGCATCGCATGATTCATTGAGACCCGCCAAATGTCACTCCCAACACACTGCGAAAATCCTATAGAAATTTTACTTTTATCTTTGTCTGATGAATTACAAGAACTCTGTATTAAAACGAAACTTAAAAGCAGTATAAAAAAGATACTTCTTATCATGATTAGATTGGTTGGTTATAGTATATTATTAGCTAATTAATGCTAACAATTTAGTTTATAGTCAAAAGTATAGAAATAGTCAACTATTTTAGATAATATACCTAAATTAGGAATATGAAGAGACTGAGTTGAAAATATTTTTTTAATGATATTCTCCAGTAATTTTAAAACAAATATAAAAAAAACATATCATTACTGTTTTAAAAACTTTTTAAAAGTATAACAAAAAAATGCAAATTAATTATAGGAAAAAAGAAATAGTTCCTTAATTGAGTTTTAAACACCCATAACATTTCCCTATTTTTCACAAATGACATTTAGACAATATACATATTAAATACAGAATTTTAAATTAAAGAAGATTCGGCTGCTAAACACCTAAAGCTATTCATGTCTAAAATCATTTAATAAGCTAACATCTAGACCAATTTATTGACGATCTTATTCTTTATTAAATACAAAAAAGCCTGTAAAATAAAAATTTTACAGGCTTTTACAATATTCAGTGGCCGCGACAGGGTTCGAACCTGCAACCCTCAGAGTCGAAATCTGATATTCTATCCAGTTGAACTACGCAGCCATTTGATTAACGATTTTAGATTTGTGATTTTAGATTTGTGATTTAAAATCGTTAATCTTAAATCATAAAATTTATGTCAATAGTTTTTTTACTATTGTAGAAATAGTTTTTCCTTCGGCTGTTCCTCCTAATTGTGCTGCAGCTATTCCCATTACTTTCCCCATTGATGCAATTCCAGAGGCACCAGTTTCTGCAATTATTTTTGCAATTACTGCTTCTACTTCTGCTTCACTTAATTGTGCTGGTAAGAATTTTTCGATTACTGCAATTTGTGCTAATTCTGGTTCAGCTAGATCCAAACGATTTTGCTCTGTAAAAATTCTGGCACTTTCTTTACGTGTTTTTACCAATCGCTGAAGTAATTTAACCTCGTCATCTTCTGTTATTTCTTCTTTTGATCCTGACGCGGTCTGCGCTAATAGGATTTCAGATTTTATAGCTCTTAAGGCTTCTAATGCAACTGTATCTTTGGCTCTCATGGCGGTTTTCATTTCGTCCATGATTTGTACTGATAAACTCATACTACTATTTAATTTAAAATTTGCTTTTGGATCTAAAAACTAAAAATGCAAACTGATTATTTTTTA
The DNA here is from genome assembly GCF_000744835.1 of Flavobacterium sp. 83. Taxonomy (NCBI): domain Bacteria; kingdom Pseudomonadati; phylum Bacteroidota; class Flavobacteriia; order Flavobacteriales; family Flavobacteriaceae; genus Flavobacterium; species Flavobacterium sp. 83. Next base: position 1,734,493 of record NZ_JQMS01000001.1, on the reverse strand, counting down.
ATGCCCCAGATGATAGTGAAAAGCCTTTTTAGGAGAAAATGTATTTTTTCTTGCCGTTAAAAAGCGACCGCAGGAAGCTCTTTTAAGGGCTTAGAAAAAAGCATTTTCGAGAAAAAGCTTGATACGACAGCTGGATTAAGGCCCCGCAAATTTAAAGAAATTTACTTGAATTAACAATAAATTGCTTTCTTCTCTCTACATAAAAAAATAACCCGAAAATTAAATTGAATTTTCGGGCTATCTCCTTTTGGTTTGAGTTAGTTAATCTACATTGTCATGCAAATACGAGTTGTTAGAACGCAACTGTAGATCGTTGTTGCTGTCTGTTCCAACAGAAATTCTTGAATTTGTATTATTCGTTTGATTGTTTGAAATGTCTATTCCTAACCTTTTGTAAGCAGGCTCTTTTTCATACTCATCAATTTTAGAAACATTATTATGAAACTTATAATTGAATTCTTTTAATTTTTTTCTTCTTTCATCAGCTCTCATTCGCAATGATTCTTCGATGGTCATTTCCATAGGAGAAATGGCGTCAAAGTCAACAGGCGTATTTACTGGTGTATTAACTTGTTTCATGGTAATGTTCAACTCAGCCGGAATAACAACTTCTGGAGTTTTAGCAACTGGTTTAGCCATAAAATCATTCTCTGGCTCCATATATTCTTCAAGAGAATATTTGATAATTCCGTTATCAGTCAATTCCGTTACCGGAACAAATTGAACAGCTTCATTTACTTTTATATCACGAGTTTCATTCGTTAATTCAAACAAAACTTTGTTGTCCTCAACTTGTGCTACTGGCTCAGTTTTGAAAAGTGGCAAATCAAAAGAGAAAGTAGTTTGTTCTTGTCTCTCTATAACTTTTGGCTGTACCGCTTTTACTTCTTTAACTTCGGCTACTGGAGATGTGATTGTGAAATCAATATCTGTAATAGGAGAAACGATTTCGAAAGTAACATCCAAATTTTTAATAAACTCAGACATCACCATCAACTCTTCCTTATTGATTGTTGGCGCTGGTGTCTCTATGACCACAACTGGCTCAGGCGCAACTACAGTATCTTCTAACAAATCAAAAACAATTCTTTCATTTGAATTAGAAATTGGTGATTCTGTATTCAAATCAAATGCAGTAACCGTTTTATTACTTAGATTATGAACACTTCTTTGCTCATCTTCTAATGTGTGAATAATTTTTTTTGGCTCTGTATTTACAATTTCATTTTGTTGTTCGATATCAAAACCTGTAGCGATTATAGTCACTGCAATAGCATCTCCAAGCGATTCGTCTTCACCAACCCCCATGATAATATTAGCATTATGACCTGCTTCAACTTGAATATGATCATTGATTTCTCCAATTTCGTCAATTGTAATTTCATTAGTTCCAGAAACGATAAGCAACAATACGTTTTTGGCACCTGTGATTTTATTATCATTTAACAAAGGAGAATCTAAAGCAGCAATAATTGCCTCCTTAGCTCTATTCTCACCAGAAGAAACAGAAGATCCCATAATAGCCGTTCCACTATTATACAATACTGTTTTAGCATCTCTTAAATCGATATTTTGAGTATAATGATGCGTAATTACTTCGGCAATTCCTCTTGAGGCTGTTGCCAAAACTTCGTCAGCTTTTGAGAATCCTGCTTTGAAACCAAGATTTCCATATACTTCTCTTAATTTGTTGTTATTTATAACAATTAAAGAATCGACTTGTTTGCGTAATTTTTCTATACCAATTAAAGCTTGCTCCTGACGCACTTTCCCTTCAAATAAGAAAGGTAATGTAACAATTCCCACAGTAAGAATATCTCTTTCTTTGGCTAATTGTGCGATAACCGGTGCAGCTCCGGTTCCGGTTCCACCACCCATTCCAGCAGTGATAAAAACCATTTTAGTATTGCGATCCAACATTTTTTCAATCTCAGAAATACTTTCTATAGCTGATTGTTGTCCTACATCTGGGTTGGCTCCAGCCCCTAAACCTTCGGTTAAATGAACACCTAACTGTATTTTATTAGGCACAGAACTACTCTGTAAGGCTTGAGAATCCGTATTGCATACGATAAAATCTACACCTTTAATCCCTTGTTTAAACATGTGGTTTATGGCATTACTTCCACCTCCACCTACACCAATAACTTTTATAACATTTGATTGGTTCTTTGGTAAATCAAATGAAATACTTCCAAATTCTGAGTTGCTCATCATTTTATTTGGTTTTTGATATTTATTATTACTTATTGTATTTTTTTTGGGCACAGCCCTTATTCAGCATTATCTAAGAAATCCTTAATCTTATCGACATAACGATCGAAAAAATTTCTTTGTATTCTATTTACCGTAGAATTTTGTTTTTCATTTTTATTTCGAACCTCTTCTTGCACTTCTTCGTCAGATACCTCTACAATTGGCGCTTGAACTACTGGCTGTCTGTACACTGGTGCTTTGGGCTGTTCGATTGTATCCATTCTAACCGCACTTTGCGTTTTATTTTCGATACTGTTCATTACTAAACCAACTGCAGTAGCATATAACGGACTTGAAATCTCTTCATCTGAATTTCCTGCTAAATGCTCGTTTGGATAACCAATTCTCGTATCCATTCCCGTAATATACTCCACTAATTGCTTAATGTGTTTCAATTGAGCACCACCACCAGTAAGCACTATACCGGCAATTAGTTTTTTACGAGGATCCTCGTGTCCATAAGCTTTCACTTCCGTAAAAACCTGATCTATGATTTCAACAACACGAGCATGAATTATTTTAGAAAGATTTTTTAATGAAATCTCTTTTGGTTCTCTACCTCTTAATCCTGGGATAGAAACAATCTCGTTGTCTTTATTTTCCCCTGGCCAAGCTGATCCAAACTTAACTTTCAATAATTCAGCTTGCTTTTCAATTATAGAACATCCTTCTTTAATATCATCAGTAATAACATTTCCTCCAAAAGGAATTACTGCCGTATGACGAATAATACCATCTTTAAAAATAGCCAAATCAGTTGTTCCACCACCTATATCAATCAATGCAACTCCAGCTTCTTTTTCTTCCTGACTCAAAACTGCATCTGCCGAAGCCAATGGTTCCAATGTCAATCCTGACAATTCAATACCTGAACTTTGAATGCATCTTCCTACATTGCGGATTGACGAGGCTTGTCCTACTACAACATGAAAACTAGACTCTAATCTTCCACCGTACATCCCTATAGGCTCTTTAATCTCAGATTGTCCGTCAATTTTAAATTCTTGAGGTAAAACATGAATTATTTCTTCACCTGGTAACATTGCCAATTTATTCACTTGGTCAATCAAAAGCTGAATATCATTTCCCCCAATTACTTCTTCGGGATTGTTTCTGCTTATGTAATCTGTATGTTGAATACTACGGATGTGTTGCCCCGCAATTCCTACCACTACATCTTTTATTTTATAGCCTGAATTATTTTCTGCTTCTTGTATCGCTTGTTGTATTGACTGTATGGTTTGAGTAATATTATTTACAACACCTCTGGCCACACCTAAACTTTTAGATTTCCCAACGCCTAAAATTTCTAGTTTCCCATATTCATTCTTCTTGCCTATCATGGCAACTATTTTAGTCGTCCCAATATCTAGACCTACTGCAATGTTCTCTTTTTCCATTATCTATTATTTAGTGCAAACTACTTGTTCCGTAAATCGGAGATCAATCTTTTTATATTTATACAACGAACTATCTAAAACCGCTTTTTGAAAAAAAGCTTTATAATTCTTAAATTTTCGCTCCACATTTATCATTCTACCAAAATCGATTTGATAATCAAAATTTCTATTGAGCATTTTTAAGCTACCATTTGGCATAATTTGAATTCCAATGATGTTTTTTTTCAAAAACGCATCGTCATAAATTGCACGAAATAAGTCGGCCAATTCTTCGTTATTATTTTTATTTATCCCCCCGGACACAAGTGGAACTCTCGCTGTAAAATTAGTTGACAATGGCATTCTATTCCCTTTGTAATCAATATAAAAAGAACCGCCCCCGTCAAAAACTCTAGCTATAGGAGTCTTTTGTTTTACGACTGCTTTCAACACACCATCAATACTCACAAACACATCTGATTTTTCAATCATTTCTTGTGCATCTAGAGTTCTTTCCAGCTTATTCAAATCTAAATTAACTTTTTGAATGCTTGATACATCTCTACTATTTTCTATTAACAATTTATTAACCGTTTCCTGTTTAACAAAAGGTGCGTTTTCTCCAACAAAAACAACTACTGATTTAGTTAATTTTCTATTTTTATTTCGATTTGACGTAAACGAAAACAGAAAAATCACTACTATAAACATTAGTACTAATCGAATATTTGTCCAATTAAAGAGTTTCATTTATCGCTTTTTTAATGGATGGCACTAATTCTCCAATATCACCAGCTCCAATAGTTACAATAACAGTTGCATCACTTGCTAAAATTGTTGAAATTAAATCATTTTTAGCGACAATTTTTTTATGATTATTAGTCATTTTATCCATTAACCATTGTGAATTTATACCTTGCATAGGCAATTCACGGGCCGGATAAATATCCAGCAAAACAACTTCATCAAAAGCAGATAAACTTTTGGCAAAATCATCAGCAAAATCTTTTGTTCTACTAAACAAATGCGGTTGAAAAATTGCCAAAACTTTTTGGTTTGGATACAATTCTCTAACTGCCTGATGAACTGCATTTATCTCCGTTGGATGATGTGCATAATCATCAATATAAACTAATTCATCTGTTTTTATTTGATACGAAAACCTTCTTTTTATTCCTTTAAATGATTTAATGGCACTTGCAATGGCATCGGTTGGGGTGCCGAATATATTTGCCATTGCAATAGCCATTAATGCATTCATTAAATTATGTTTTCCTGGTAATCCAAAATGCAAATCCTTTATAACTTCAGTAGGGGTTTGTACATCAAAAACATAACTTCCATTTCCTATTCTAACATTAAAAGCTTTGAAAACAGCCTCTTCATTTACGGCACAAGTGATACCTTCTAATGGTAATTCTTTGGTTATAAAAAGCTTGCTCTTATCTTCAACTTTAGAAGCAAATTCAATAAAAGATTCTTCTATCGCTTCACTGGTTCCATAAATATCCAAATGGTCCGCATCCATTGATGTAATACAAGCAATATTAGGATGCAAATGCAAGAAGGAACGATCAAATTCATCAGCTTCTACAACAGTTACTGTTTTGCCGTTTCCTATTAAATTGGAATTATAATTTTCTACAATTCCGCCAATAAAAGCAGTAACATCAGCACCACTTTCATACAAAATATGCCCTAAAATACTTGAAGTAGTTGTTTTCCCATGTGTTCCAGCGACTGCAAAACAAAAAGTATCTTTTGTGATTATCCCTAAAACCTCTGCTCTTTTTTTGACCTGAAAATCTCTTTCCAAAAAATAATTCCATTCAGAATGTGCTTTGGGAACTGCTGGTGTAATAATCACCAAAGTGTTTTCAACATAAAAATCTGACGGAATTAAATCTATACTATCTTCAAAATGAATTGGAATTCCACTTTCGATTAACTCAGTAGTAAGAGCCGAAGGTGTTTTATCGTATCCCGTAACTTGTTTTCCCAAATTCTTGAAATAACGCGCCAGATTACTCATCCCGATACCTCCAATTCCTATAAAATAGACGTTATGTATTTGATTTAAGTTCATATTATTAAGCTTTGCTTTATTATCTTTTTTCTTTACTATTTAATCAACTTTACAATTTCATCAACAATTTGTTTTGTCGCTTCCGGCATAGCCAATTGCTTTACATTTTCGCTCAGTTGGTTTTGTTTTCCCTGATCCTTCAACAAGGCTTCAAAAACAAGACCAAATTGTGAATCAAGCTCTGATTCTTTTAGCATTAATGCTCCTTTTTTATTTACAATCGCTTGTGCATTTTTAGTTTGATGGTCTTCGGCAACATTAGGAGATGGAATAAAAATTACTGGTTTCCCAACAATACATAATTCTGAAACTGACGACGCTCCTGCTCGAGAAATAATAATATCAGCCGCAGCATAAACTAAATCCATTCTTTCAATAAAAGCGACAACCTGAACATTTTCTTTGTTGTATTTTTTATAATCTTCTAAATATAATTTTCCGCATTGCCAAATAACCTGGACATTTTGAGAAAGAATATTTCCTAATTCTTTCTCGATTAATTGGTTGACTCTTCTTGCTCCCAGACTTCCTCCAAGAATTAATAATGTTTTCTTTTTGGAATCTAAATTAAAATACTGAATAGCTTCTTTTCTTTTACTTTCGATATCAATTAAATCCTGACGCACAGGATTTCCAGTCAAAATCATTTTTTCTTTTGGAAAAAATCGCTCTAGATTTTCGTAAGCAACACAAATTTTGCTTGCTTTTTTACTCAATAATTTATTGGTGATTCCAGGATAGGAATTTTGCTCTTGAATTACTGTTGGAATACCCGCAATTCCCGCTACCTGCAATAAAGGTCCGCTCGCAAAACCTCCAGTTCCAATAACAACATCCGGTTTGAACTGTTTTATTATAGTTCTGGATTTTAATAAACTTGAAAGCAATTTAATTGGAAAAAGAGCATTATCGATTGTTAGTCTTCTTTGTAATCCTGCAATCCAAAGTCCTTTGATTTTGTATCCTGCTTGAGGCACTTTTTGCATTTCCATTTTATTATTGGCACCTACAAAAAGAATTTCTGCATTAGGAAAACGAGATTTTAATTCATTGGCAATTGCAATTGCCGGATAAATATGTCCGCCTGTTCCGCCACCGCTTAATATGAATTTATACTGTTTCATTTTTATTAAAGTTACTGAGTTCCTAAGTTTTTATACTTTACTTTTTCTCTGAAAACCGAATTACTTATTTAAAACTGCATTCATTGGATTCGTAGCTTTATCCTCAATAGAATAATCTCCTTCTGTCACAACTTCCTCTTCTAATTCTCTATCGATTAGTTTCTGAAGTGCTTCTTCTCTTTTAGCCGCGTCTTTTAATTCCTGAGCGATCTCTTCCTCCTTTTTAGTTACACTAATGATAATCCCAAGTGCAAAACAAGTCATCCAGATGGAACTTCCACCGCTACTTATCAATGGCAATGTTTGTCCGGTCACCGGTAATAATTCTACAGCAACTGCCATATTAATCATCGCCTGAAATATCATGGGAAAACCTAATCCAATCACCACTAATTTTCCAAACAATGTATTGGCTTTATGTGAAGCAATTACAAATCGAAACAACAATAATAAATACAACGCAAGAACTCCCAAACCTCCTAAAAGTCCGTATTCCTCAACAATAATGGCGTAAATAAAATCGGAAGACGATTGTGGTAAGAAATTCTTTTGAACACTTTTACCAGGACCTAATCCATATAATTGTCCCGAAGCAATAGCAATTTTAGCTTTTTCTATTTGATAATCATCTTCATCGGGTTTATCCGTTGAGAAGTTTTCGATACGGCTTTCCCAAGTTTTCACTCGGTTAAAAAATTTTGCTTCAGGAAAAGCCTTTGAAAGCAAAATAAAAAAAGCTAAAAATAGTACTCCAGTACCTATAATAATTCCTATATATTTTAAAGGATATTTACCAATAAAGGCAAGCATTATAATCATAGAAAAAATAAGAGCAGTTGTAGAGAAATTAGCTGGCAAAATAAACATCAGCGTTATAAAAACCGGCAACCAAAGCTCTTTTAATGATTCTACAAAATCAATAGCTTTCTCTCTTGTTTTTGACAAATAGCGCGCCACAAAAATAAACAGAACCAAAGCAGCAAAAGCCGAAGGCTGAAACGAAATCCCTACAAACGGAATTTGAAGCCATCTACTAGCATTGGCCCCGCCAATCACCGTTCCTTTTATCATTGTAATGGCTAAAACTACCCATACTACAGGCAATAACCATTTAGAAATAGAACGAAAATAATGATAGGGAATTTTATGAACGTAATAAATAATCGTAAAACCACAGGCAATATGTGCTAAATGCTTTACCAGATAACCTAATGTATTTCCTGTTCCATGACCAATATAAGCCAAGTTACTACTCGCACTAAAAACAGGCATAAATGAAAACAAGGCTAATAAGGCCACAAATGACCAAATTCCTTTATCTCCTTTTAAATTGTTTATTAGTTGTTTCATTTTACTATTTGTTTAAAGTTTTATTTATTTTGATGCTTGAGATTGGGGAGTCTCAAAATCAAAATAAATAAAACTTTTTTTTATAAATTCTTAACGGCTTGCTTAAACTGATTTCCTCTGTCTTCATAGTTTTCGAATAAATCGAAACTCGCACAAGCAGGCGATAGCAATACTGTATCTCCTTTTTCTGCTAATCGTTGCGCCATTCTCACTGCATCATTCATATTATCTACTTCAATCATCATATCAACTACACTCCCAAAAACATCAATTATTTTTTTATTATCAACACCAAGGCAGATAATAGCCTTCACTTTTTCACGAACTAACGACATCAATTCATTGTAATCATTTCCTTTATCTACACCTCCCACAATCCAAACCGTAGGCGTATTCATGCTATCTAAAGCAAAAAAAGTAGCGTTTACATTAGTCGCTTTTGAATCATTAATATATTGAACGTTCTGAATTTTCAATACTTTTTCAAGACGATGTTCTACTCCCTGAAAATTAGACAAACTTTCACGAATAGTAGATTTTCTTATTTGCATCAATTTTGCCACAGAGGTTGCTGCCATTGCGTTTTTCATGTTATGTTTTCCTTCTAAGGCAATATGCTCTGTATCCATCGTAAATTCTTCTTGATTAATTGAAATTTCCATTTTATTGTTTTTTATATAAGCTCCTTCGCTGAAAGTTTTTGTCAATGAAAAAGGAATTAATTTAGCTTTTGTTGTGTGTGTTTTAAACCATTCTGCAATGGCTTCATCGTCAGCATCATAAATGAGGTAATCTTCCTCGGTTTGATTCATAGTAATCCTGAATTTTGAATCAATGTAATTTTCATATTTATAATCATATCGATCTAAATGATCTGGACTAATATTCGTAATAATAGCAATTTGCGGTTTAAAATTTGTAATTCCATCCAATTGAAAACTACTTAACTCCAACACATAAGAATCATATTTATTATCTGCTACCTGCCAGGCGAAACTCTTTCCAATATTCCCTCCTAATCCTACATTTAATCCTGCTGATTTCAACAGATGATGAGTTAACATCGTAGTTGTAGTCTTGCCATTGCTTCCGGTGATTCCAATTATAGTAGCTTCTGTAAAAGGAGCCGCAAATTCAATTTCTGATAATACAGGAATTCCTTTCGCCAGAAGTTTTTTTACAATTGGGGATTTATCTGGAATTCCTGGGCTTTTCATCACCACATCAGCATTCAGAATCAAATCTTCCGTGTGTTTCTGTTCTTCCCATGCAATTTCATTAATGATAAGAACTTCTTTATAATTTCCTTTTATCTTTCCAAAATCAGAAACAAAAACATCATATCCTTTTTTCTTACCCAGAATAGCGGTACCAACTCCGCTTTCTCCTCCACCTAAAATTACTAGCCTCATAATTATCTTAATTTTAAAGTAACAATTGATAATATAGCCAGCATTATAGCAACAATCCAAAAACGGGTTACTATCTTACTTTCATGATAACCTTTCTTCTGATAATGATGATGCAAAGGCGACATCAGGAATATTCTTCGGCCTTCGCCAAAACGTTTTTTGGTATATTTAAAATAACTTACTTGCAAAACAACTGATAGATTTTCGACAAGAAAAATTCCGCATAATAATGGAATCAACATTTCTTTTCGAACAGCAATTGCCAGAACTGCAATAATTCCCCCAATAGTCAAACTTCCTGTATCTCCCATAAAAACCGATGCCGGGTAGGAATTATACCAAAGAAACCCAATCAATGATCCCACAAAAGCTGCAATAAAAACAGTCATTTCACCCGAATTAGGGATGTACATTATATTCAAGTAATTAGAGAAAATAATATTTCCAGAAACGAACGTAAATATTCCTAATGCGAGGACTGAAATAGCGGAAGTTCCTGCAGCCAATCCATCAATACCATCTGTTAAATTAGCACCATTAGAAACTGCAGTAATAATAAAAATAACAACTGGAATAAATATTAACCATGCCCATTTTTCATATCCTTCTCCCGTCCAAGCTAATAATTCAGCATAATCAAATTCGTTATTTTTAAAGAAAGGAATCGTAGTTGCCGTAGATTTTTCTTCAATTGGAGCAGGCGTAATAACCGTTTCTGTTGCTACTCTAAAAATATCAGACTTTGCTGTATCCGTACGTACTGTCACTGCCGGACTAAAATAAAGAACAGTCCCAACTATTAAACCCAGACCTACTTGTCCAACAACTTTAAAAATTCCTTTTAAACCTTCTTTATCTTTTTTGAAAATCTTGATATAATCATCTATAAATCCGATAGTTCCCATCCAAAGTGTGGTAACAATCAATAAAACAATATAAATATTATGCAGTTTTGAAAAAAGAAAAACTGGAATCAAAGTGGCAAATATGATAATTAAACCTCCCATTGTAGGAGTTCCTGCTTTTTCATTTTGACCTGCTAAACCAAGTTCACGAACCGTTTCTCCTACTTGTTGTCGTTGTAAAAAACGGATTACTCTTTTACCATAAATTGTAGATAACAGCAACGAAAGCATAAATGCCAACGCGGATCTAAAAGTTATGTACTGAAAAACGCCTGTTCCAGGAACGTCTAATGTTTTGTCTAAATATTCAAATAAATAGTATAGCATATATCTTTGTTTATTTGGTGAATCTTTTTTTGGTTATTCGGTTAATCGATTAATTGGTTATTTGGATATTCACTTAAACAAATAAACAGTTAACCGGTTAAACTTTTATTTTCCCAGTTGTTCTAATATTTCTTTAACTATGTTCATGTCGTCAAAATCATAACGAACCCCATTTATTTCCTGGTAGGTCTCATGTCCTTTTCCAGCAATTAAAATAATATCATTGGGTTTAGCTAATTGACAAGCAGTTTTTATAGCCTGCTTTCTATCAGTTATAGTCAATGTTTTTTTATAATTTTGAGGTGCCACTCCTTGCTCCATTTCTGTAATAATAACTTCTGGATCTTCATTTCTTGGATTGTCTGAAGTAAAAATTGCTTTATCACTCCACTCCGATGCAATTCCAGCCATAATTGGGCGTTTTGCCTTATCTCTATTACCACCACAACCTACTACAGTTATCAATTGTTCGTTTTTAGTACGAATATCATTGATTGTTTTTAGCACATTTTCTAAAGCATCCGGCGTATGCGCATAATCCACAATCGCTGTAATATTTGAAGCGGAAACAATAAATTGAAAACGTCCTGAAACACTTTCTAAATCAGATAACAATCGAAGCACTTCCAAACTTTCCATCCCTAATTCAACTGCAGTTCCATAAATTGCCAATAAATTATACGCATTAAATGTTCCTATCAATTTTACCCAAACTTCATTGTCATTTATTTTCAACAACAAACCTGACAATTGATTTTCCAGGATTTGAGCCTTATAATCAGCATAGGTTTTTAAGGCATATGTCAGTTTTTTGGCTGCTGTATTTTGCAGCATCACTTGCCCATTTTTATCGTCAATATTGGACAATGCAAATGCTGTTTTAGGTAAATTATCGAAAAACGATTTTTTAACATCCCTGTACTCTGCAAATGTTGGATGGTAATCCAAATGGTCGTGAGACAAATTGGTAAAAACACCACCAACAAAATGTAATGCTTCCGTTCTTTTTTGATGAATTCCATGAGAACTCACTTCCATAAAACAATATTCAACACCGTTCTCCACCATTTCTTTAAGATAATGATTTATTGTAATTGAATCTGGCGTTGTGTGTGTCGCTTTATATTCTACTTCGTCTACCAAAATTTTTACCGTTGAAAGTAATCCTACTTTAAAACCTGCTTTATTAAATAATTGATATAACAAAGAAGCTATTGTAGTTTTACCGTTGGTCCCCGTAATTCCCACCAACTTCAAAGTTTGAGAAGGATCTCCAAAATAATTTGCAGCCATAAATGCTAAAGCTGAATTCGTGTCTTTTACCTGAACATAGGTAATTCCTTTTGTAATATTTTCAGGAAATGCATCGCATATCACCGCTACAGCTCCTTGTTGTATTGCTTTTTCAATAAAATCATGACCATCAGAAATGGAGCCACGGATAGCAATAAAAACATCATTTGCTTCGATTTTTCTAGAATCGAAATCCATTTTGTTTATACCAATATCTGTCGAACCTTTTATGGCTTCGATAGCTACTTTATACAATATGTCTTTTAAGATTTTCACGATAATTCTAATAAAATTGTTGTGTTTTTAACTATGTTTTGTCCCGCCTGGAGCGATTGTTTTTTTACTTTTCCTACTCCAATTGCTTTTACTTTTATTCCCAAATTTTCCAATAAGGCTACAGCATCCATTCCTGACATTCCTTTTACATTAGGAATCAACTGCTCTTTCTTTTGTGACTTGACATAATACGATTCGTAATTACGCTCTTGTTTTTGTATTTTTCTGTCTAAATTTTTAATCTCATTAGTAGAAGGTGCATCAGTAAAAATCTTTTGCGCAATACGTTTAAAAACTGGACCAGCCACATCAGCGCCGTAATAATTATTTAACGCAGTGCTTGGCTTATGCACCACAACTATACAAGAATATTTAGGATGATCCGCTGGAAAATAACCCACAAATGAAGAAGCATAATATTTACCTGAACCACCATCTTTTGCGTAATTCACTTGAGCAGTTCCCGTTTTTCCTGCCATAGAAAAATCTTTAGAATAAAGCTTGGAACCTGTCCCTTTTTTAACCACATTCAGTAAGATTGCTTTCAATTTCAAAATAGTTTCTTGCGAACATATTTTAGGATTCAAAACTTCTTTATCGTATTTTTTAATTGTTTTATTCCATTCCTTGATTTCAGAAACAAACTGCGGCTTAACCATTACCCCATTATTAGCTACAGCATTATAAAAGGCTAACGTTTGCATTGGCGTAATAGAAACTCCATATCCAAAAGCCATCCAAGGAAGCGAAATATTTGACCAATTTTTATCACTTGGCTGCGGAACATAAGGACGGCCTTCTCCTTTAATAGAAAGTCCAAGAGGTCTATTTAAACCAAAATTATTAAGGTGACTTACAAATTTTGAAGGCTCATTTTTATAACTATTGTAAACGGCTTGAACCATGACCGTATTCGACGAAAATTCAAAACCTCTTGCTAAAGAAATTTTTCCGTAACCGCCTTCATGTGAATCTCTCACTTTTCTTCCAGAGTAAATAACGACTCCGCCATTACTGTCATAAACGGCACTAGTATCTACCTTTTTGTCTTCAAGAAGCGCCATTAAATCGGCTAATTTATAGGTAGAACCCGGCTCATGAGATTCGGCTACAGCATAATTAGTTGTTTCGAAATACGTTCCGTCAGTAGCTCTTCCCAAATTTGAAATTGCTTTCACATGACCTGTACTTGTTTCCATAACCACAACACAACCATGATCTGCTTGATATAATTCTAATTGTTTTAACAAAGCATGATGCGCTATATCCTGAATATAAACATCTATTGTTGATATCACATCATATCCATCTTGTGGATCAACTTCATTGATATCGCGTATTGGCTTCCATTGTCCTTTTGCGATTTTTTGCTTTAAAATTTTCCCGTCTTTCCCATTAAGATATTTTCTAAAAGCCCATTCAATTCCTTTTCCATCAAGTGATGCACCATGAGAAGTTCTCTCATAACCAACAGTTCGTTCGGCAATTTTCCCTATTGGATGCTCCCTTACGGTTTCTTGTTCGATTATAATTCCACCTTTGTAAGCACCCAAATTAAATAATGGAAACCCTTTTATTTTAAAATACTGTGTATAACTTAAATTACGGGCAACTAAATAATACCTGTTTTTGTTCGCTCTGGCTTTTCTTAATTCATTTTGAAAAAAATCCGATGACTTTCCTAAAACTAAAGCCAATGAATCTGACAATGACTTAACATTTTTATCGAATGCTTCCGGTTTTGGAGCCACGGCATCAAATCGAATTTCATAATTAGGAATAGAAGTTGCTAAAAGACTTCCATCAGCCGAGTAAATATTCCCTTTATTAGCAGGAATCACAAAATTTCTAACGGTTCTTTCTTTGGCTAATTTTCTATAATAATCTCCCTCGACCCATTGAATATTTGTCAATTTTACAGCAATCGCAATGGCCATCAAAAAGATGGCGAATGCAACCAGATAAATTCTGTACGATATGTATTTATCTTCTATTGCCATATTTTTTTGAAAAAGCTTTTCTCTTCTTCTTTTTTAACTTTGATTTTAACTGGAGGAACTGTTGACGGGAAAATTTGTTTTTCTACCATTTTTTCAGAAACAGTCGATTCCATTTTCAATTTCATTAATTCTGAACGTCTGTCAACAAATTCTGAACGTAATTCTTTAACCTGATTTGTCAAATCGGCAATCTTAAATACTTTTTGCTCAAATCGTTGCGTATTAGCAATCATAACAATTGCCAAAATAATTACAAAAACAATGAATCGCCAGTTTTTAACAGCATCATCATCTATAAGAAATCTAGCTTTTAATAAGCTGTAAACTCCGTTTTTCATAACTAATTATATCTTTTCAGCTATTCTTAATTTGGCACTTCTTGCTCTATTATTTTCTTTTATTTCAGCGTTATCCGGAACAATTAATTTTCCGATAGTTTTAAATGGAACTGAAAAATTACCGAAAAAATCACGTTCTGGCTCTCCTTCAAACATTCCATTTTTCACAAATCTTTTCACTAATCTATCTTCTAAAGAATGGTATGAAATCACGCTTAATCTGCCGCCTGGATTTAATATCTCTAAGGATTGCTCCAAGAATTCTTTCAAAACATCCATTTCCTGATTCACTTCAATTCGGATGGCCTGATAGATTTGAGCCAATATTTTATTTCTAACTCTTTCCGGTAAATATCGAGCCAAAACTTGTTTCAATTCATCTGTTGTCTTGATTGGCTGCTCTTCTCTGGCTTCAATAATTGTTCGTGCCAAAACCGGTGCATTTTTCAATTCTCCATAATCCAAAAACACCCTTCTTAAATTCGCTTCATCAAACTCATTTACAACTCGATATGCATTCAAATCATTTTTTTGACTCATCCTCATATCTAAACCGGCATCAAAACGTGTAGAAAAACCCCTTTCAGGAACATCAAATTGATGTGAAGAAACCCCTAAATCCGCTAAAATTCCATCAACACTTTTCACACCATAAAAACGTAAAAACCGCTTTATAAAACGAAAATTTTCATTGATAAGCGTAAATCTTTCATCCGGTAATGCGTTTGCTAAAGCATCTTCATCCTGATCGAAAGCAAACAGCTTTCCGTTTGGCCCCAGTCTTTTCAAAATTTCTTTTGAATGGCCTCCACCACCAAAAGTCACATCTACATAAATGCCATCTGGCTTAATATTTAAACCATCTACTGATGCCTGAAGCAAAACCGGATTATGATATTCCATTGTCGTCGTCATTTATATTTCCCATTACTTCTTCTGCCAAATCTGCAAAATCAACATCTTCACCATTTATTGATTTTTCGTATAAATCTTTATCCCAAATCTCAACAATATTCACTGCCGATGAAAACACAACTTCCTTAGCAATACTTGCAAAAATCACTAAATCTTTTGGCACTAATAATCGCCCTAAAGCATCGATTTCGACCACCTTAACTCCTGCCGTAAACCTGCGAATGAAGTCATTGTTTTTCTTTACAAACCGATTCAGTTTATTAATTTTCTGCATCATCAAGTTCCACTCTTCCATAGGATACAATTCCAGACAAGGCTGAAATACGGAACGCTTCAAAACAAAACCGTTTTGAAGAGAAGAAGCTAATTGCTTTTTTAAAGGCGCAGGTAACAGCAGCCTTCCTTTAGCATCAACTTTACACTCATATGTTCCTATAATTGTATCCAAGTAAAAAGTTTAAAAGATGTTGAGCAAAAATATAAAAAATATTACCACATTTTACCACTATATACCACTTTGTTAATAAGTTTAACCACTTTCGAGCAAAAACCCTTAATTTTTGGAGAATCAGAGCGTTAGGTTATTTTATTTTATTTAGAAGAAAGGCAATGTTAAAAAAAAGGCAAGATCAAAAGAGCATGAAACATCCTTTAAAATCAATAGGAATAAAAACAGTATAATCATAAAAATTCGGATAATTAAATGAAAAAAAATCCCTATTTATATATTTGTGAACAGAATTTAATAATTAAAAATTGTTGTAAAAATTCATTTTTATTTATTAAATCCTATATTTGTCAAAATTGAAAATCCAGATTCAAAAACATGGAAAAATACTATAAAAAAGAAGGCAGATACAGCTATTATGAAGCTGGCGAAGGTACACCAATTGTCATCTTACATGGTCTTATGGGAGGACTGAGCAACTTTGATGCTGTAGCAAGCTACTTTTCTAATAAAGGATATAAAATAATCATTCCAGATTTACCTATATACACACAGAATATCTTAAAAACAAACGTAAAAAGTTTTGCGAAATACGTAAAAGATTTTATCACATTTAAAGGGCTTGAAAGAGTAATCCTTTTAGGAAATTCATTAGGTGGTCACATTGCTTTATACCATACTAAAATGTATCCTGAAAAAGTATCAGGACTTGTAATAACAGGAAGTTCAGGACTTTACGAAAGCGCCATGGGTGATAGCTATCCAAAAAGAGGTGACTATGAATATATTAAGAAAAAAGCAGAAGATGTATTTTATGACCCAAAAGTTGCTACCAAAGAACTTATTGATGAAGTCTACGAATCTGTAAACGACAGAATAAAATTAATCAAAACACTAACGATTGCAAAAAGCGCTATTCGTCATAATATGGCAAAAGATTTACCAAAAATGCATGTGCAAACGTGTATTATTTGGGGAAAAAATGACAAAGTTACACCGCCAGATGTTGCAGAGGAGTTTCACAAACTGCTGCCTAATTCTACTTTATATTGGATAGACAAATGCGGGCATGCCGCCATGATGGAACATCCGGATGAGTTTAATCGTTTATTAGAGGATTGGCTAACGCATACCCATTTAGCAATACACTGATCTTAAAGAAGAATTTTACACCCAAAAGAAATGAAAATTAATACAGCCGAATTTGTTATCAGCAACTCTGATGTAGCCAAATGTCCCAAAGATTTTTTGCCAGAATATGCTTTTATAGGCCGATCAAATGTTGGAAAATCATCCTTGATCAACATGCTAACAAACCATAAAAAGCTAGCTAAAACATCCGGAAGACCTGGAAAAACGCAGTTAATAAATCATTTTTTAATTAATAGCAATTGGTTTTTAGTCGATTTACCTGGTTACGGCTATGCCAAAGTTTCTAAAAAAACAAAATCTGTTTTTCAGGAATTTATTACTGATTATTTCGAAACCAGAGAACAACTCGTTTGTGCTTTTGTTTTAATTGACATCCGTCATGAAGCTCAAACTATAGACATTGAATTCATGTCATACATGGGCGAAAGCGAAATTCCTTTTTGTATCGTTTTCACTAAAGCAGATAAGATCAGTAAAGTAAAAATTGATTCTCATATTGCAGCGTACAAAAAGAAAATGTTTGCTAATAACTGGGCCGAAATGCCTCATTATTTTGTTACATCAGCTACTGAATCTACAGGAAAAGAAGAATTACTTTCTTATATTGATGAAGTGAACCAAGAAGTTTTCAAAAACAATAATCAGTTTTAGAAAATATTAATAGGCACATTTTTAAAAACAAAAAATCCCAAAACTTCAAAAAAGTTTTGGGATTTTTTTTGGAACAAAACGGTATTTATTTTGTTAGTTCCAATTTTTCTGCAAAATAATCGCAGAAATCTTTCATCGTGTCCGCCATTTTTTCATCGTCAGTAGCACGTTTAAAAGTTTCAGACATTGCAACCAAAGTTTGATGAAAGAAAATCTTCATTTCATCTACCGGCATATCTTTTGTCCATAAGTCGATTCGCATCGTTTCTTTTACTTTACTGTCCCAAATAGACAACATAATAGCTTTCGCTTCTTCTTGTTCTACTCCACCGTCTTTTGCGGACCACATTAATTTTTCGGGAACACGGTTCTCATCTAATTCTATTAGAAACTTAATTTCTGAGGTGTTTGTATCTGACATTACTTTTTGGGTTTGTATTTTGATTTCACAAATATTTCTTTTGCATCTGTTTTTAATAAGTCTGCAATAGGGACTTCATTATTTTTCATATAGGAGCGAACGATTTGCCATCCTATCCAGGCGCCTACTTGTCCTGGCGATTCATTATCAATTTCGAGATAAAACTTAGAAAATGGAGCTGGATTTATAAATCGAGGTATTAACTTTTGATCGTCACTATATAGCATTTCTTTTTCGATAAAATATCGCCAAATATACCCTTCATTTTCCTCACACCATTTTATTTGTTCAGGAGTATATCCCATTTTTTCTGCATCTGTATAATTTGGCAAAAGTAAGTCTTTTAAATACAATTGTTTTCCAAAATAAATCATTTGACTTAACATTTTTTTATCCGTGACAGGAGCAATTTTACGAGATGAAAAACTTGAAACCACATCGGGTAAAATCTGTCTTTGCTCAAAATTTTGCTTTATATAATTGGGGAATTGATAAAATTTATGTTTTTTTCCTAAATACAATTCAAGTGAAATAATTACTAAACTATCTGCATAAATAGCCTTATTATTATAATCCATTTCAGAGATTACAGTAATAACTTTAGGGGTTTTAGTTCGAGGGAAATAATACTTAATATGTTTAAATAGAGACTCCAACTCTACTCTTTCAGGATCAAAATTTGCATACTTTTTTTCAACTTCAGTATATAATTCTCTCCAGATTGGATCCTGCATTTTATGCAACCAAACACTGTTGTCACTATTTACAGGAAAAAAGAAAGGAAAGGCTGCCTTAACTTTATCTAAATCTTTTGGAGAAGTTTCAAAAAATATTTTGTCAAAGCGTTCTACTTTTAATTGCAATGGAATTTTCTCTACAGCAATTTCTGTTTTATTTTTTTTTTCGCAGGACAAAAAAAAGAGACAAAAGACTACAAAAAATAGATTTTTTTTCATATTTATTAATTAAATTTGTTTCCTAATAACAAAGGAAACCAATGCGCAACTAATTGATTTTGCAAATATACATTCCTGCTTTTTAAAACGTAAACTATTATGACTAAAAAAAGTACAATCCAAGTTGAAAAAGTGAATACTCACATAGTAAATTGGTTAAAAACCTATGCAGAAAATGCAAAAGTTAACGGATTTGTAATAGGGATTTCAGGAGGAGTAGATTCAGCAGTCACCTCAACATTATGCGCACAAACCGGATTACAAGTTTTATGTGTTGAAATGCCAATCCACCAACCACACAGTCATGTAACTCGTGGACGTGAACACATTGAACAATTAAAAAACAGATTCCCAAATGTAACAAGCGTTGAAGCAGATTTAACTTCAGTTTTTGAAGATTTTAAAACAATAGTTCCAACTGACGTTGACACACAAAAACTTCACTTATCATTAGCCAATACCCGTGCCCGTTTACGAATGACAACATTATACTATTTTGCTGGTATTTATGGGTTATTAGTTGCTGGAACAGGAAATAAAGTAGAAGATTTTGGAGTAGGTTTCTATACAAAATATGGTGATGGAGGGGTAGATTTAAGTCCTATTGCTGATTTATTAAAATCTGAAGTTTATAGCTTAGGTGCTTACTTAGAAGTTCCTGATTCCATTTTAAAAGCATCTCCATCTGATGGATTATTTGGTGACGAAAGAACTGATGAGGATCAACTGGGAGCTAGCTATGACGAACTGGAATGGGCAATGAATCAGGATGAAACAGGGAAATCAGCAAATGATTTTACTGGTAGAGAAAAGGTAGTTTTTGAAATTTATAAACGATTAAATACTACCAACAAACACAAAATGAATGCGATACCAGTTTGTTTAATACCAAATTAACAAAAAAAAATCATATTTTATATTGATTTCCAATTAATTACAGAATTTTTTTATTAAATTTACTTTCCAAAACATAAACAACACTTAAATAAAATTAAATACCATGATTAAAGTATGTTTAGCCGACAATTATCCCGTAGTGCATTTTGGAGTAAAATCTTACTTTAAAGAACATGCCGAAATATCAATAGTTGCCAATGTTGGCAATTTTTTGATGGTACGAGATATACTGCTTACCAAAGAGATTGATGTATTAATATTGGATTTGGAATTAGAGGGACTTTCAAGTATTTTCGAAGTAAAATCGATTTTGAAAAACTTTCCAAAAACAAAAATTATTATATTCAGTGGTCTTTCTGAACAAATTTATGCACCAAATGCTATAAAAGCGGGGGTTTCAGGATTTATCCACAAAAAGGAAAAATTAGAAACTTTAGGGATTTCAATTATCAAAGTACATCAAGGAAAGATAATCATGAATGAAACCGTTAAGAAAAACTTGGCATTAATTGCAAAACAAAGCAAAAGTGAGCGACTATATCGCAAGCTTTCTAACCGTGAGGTAGAAGTACTACGCTATTTAAGTGACGGAAAAAAGAATCATGAAATAGCCGAAATTCTAAAACTAAACGAAAAGACAATTAGTACTTACAAATTAAGGCTACTAACAAAACTAAATGTTACCAATTTAGTAGATTTAGTAAACAAAGCAAAAACATTAGAAATTGTTTAGTAATATCTAGACATTACTCTTCCTAATTTTTTTGAAAACGAATGGATTAGCATATTATAATCCATAATCATTGACATAGGCTCTGTATTATCTGAATTTACTTCCGATAATACAGAGCTTTTTAATTCATCGATGATTCTGCCTACTAAATACCAACGCAGCGTTAAAATAGTCTCGGAAACATTTTGGACTATTGTATCATTTTTAGATTTAGGAAAAATATTTTGGCCTTCCCAATTGTGCATGATAACTCGTTCGTCTTCCATCAAAATATCAGTTACTTCCTGGGCAAAATCTACCTGCAGACGCATTAAATACTGCTCTAAACTAAAATTCTCATTCTGATGATAGAAGTTTATCAAGTCATTGAATATATCTCTAAACAATGGATTGGCTAATTCAACCTCATCTTCTTGTAAACTCAAATACACTCTCTGATATACTTTATACTCTTTTTTTTCGGTTACCGTTACTATTTCACCATCCTCATTGGTTTTCAAAAAACTATCTTCAAACTCTTCCGTTTTATTACCATACAACAAAAGAATCTCGATTATTTTTCTTTCTAACCGATAGAGAACATCTACTTTTTCAGCTTCAACGGGATTTTCATTCTTTACAACTTCAAAAGCTTTTTGCTCCTGTTTTTGTTTTTTTCCTACTTCAGAAACGTCTTTTTGAACTAATTGCGCTAAAGTACTAACCAAAACTTGCTCTGAAATATCCATAATTCTGGAACATTCCTGGATGTAAATCTCTCGCTGTATTCTATCCGGAATTTTAGAAATACTCAGTACGATATCCCGAATTAAATCAGCTTTTTTTATAGGATCATTCTTAGCTTCATTCATCAAAAGTGATGCTTTGAACTGAATAAAATCTTTTGCATTATTTTCGAGATATAAAACTAAATCCTCATAGGATGTTTTTTTGGCAAAACTGTCAGGATCTTCTCCATCAGGAAAAGCGCAGACTTTCACATTCATTCCTTCCTCAAGAATTAAATCAATTCCTCGAATAGAAGCACGAAGTCCAGCTGCATCTCCATCAAAAAGTACCGTTATATTCTTAGTCAACCTATTGATTAAACGAATTTGGTCTGGAGTCAAAGCGGTTCCAGAAGAGGCAACGACATTTTCAATGCCGGCTTGATTGAACTGAATTACATCTGTATACCCCTCGACTAAATAACAATTATTCAGTTTGGCGATTGACTGTTTAGCCTGAAAAATTCCATAGAGCACTTTACTTTTATGGTAAATATCACTTTCTGGAGAATTCAGGTATTTTGCCGCTTTTTTATCATTGGTAAGAATACGCCCCCCAAAGCCAAGAACACGGCCTGACATACTTTCAATAGGAAACATAACACGACCTTTAAATCGGTCGAAAGGCCTATCATCTCTAGGAATTGTAAGTCCAGTACTTTCCAGAAACTCTAGTTTATAACCTTTTCCTAATGCTTCTTTGGTAAAAGCATCCCAACTTTCAGGTGAATACCCTAAACTAAACTTTTTGATAGTCTCATTAGTAAATCCTCTTTCTTTAAAATAGGAATACCCAATTGCTTTTCCTTCTTCAGAATTAAAAAGGGTATTATGAAAATAGTTTTTTGCAAACTCAGAAACCAAATACATACTTTCTCGAACATCGGTATTGGCTTTTTCCTCATCCGTTTGTTCTGTTTCTTCGATTTCAATATTGTATTTTTTGGCTAAATAGCGAATGGCTTCCGGATAAGTGAATTTTTCGTGTTCCATCAAGAAAGCTACAGAATTGCCGCCTTTTCCCGAACTAAAATCTTTCCAAATTCCTTTGGCGGGAGAAACCATGAATGATGGAGAACGCTCTTCGGAGAAAGGACTTAATCCCTTGAAGTTACTCCCTGCTCGTTTCAATTGTACAAAATCACCGATAACCTCCTCTACTCGAGCAGTTTCGAAAACAGTATCTATAGTGGCTTTTGAAATCAAATTGTTTTTTTTTGAAGTTCAAAGTTACAACGTTTAACCTGACAAATTATCTTTAGTAGAAATAAAAGTATTTATTTAGCAATTTTACTTTTCACAGATGTAATAAAAAATCTAGCATCATTCATCTCTTTCTTATAAATTTTGTATTTAAAATATTTCAAATCTATATCCATAATTAGTATTTGGTATTTATTTTCTCTAACAAAAAAAGAAGTTAATAACATAAATACTAAAAAAAATAAGAGTTCAAAATTAGAGGGAAGATTCAAACAATTATTTTTCACATAGAAAAAATATACTGAAAATAAAATACTATTAAAAATTATCATTTTAAAAGAAAAAACTTTAACCTTTTCAATTTTAATCTGTTTAATTTCTCTGAAATTAAAGGTTGTTTCTTTATTATTATTTTTTAAAACGACATTTGATTCCATGATAGAAATACTTCTATCACCATCAAATTTTTTTTCAAAATTTTTCATTTTAGATTAAATTGTATTTTTTAAATTGTTAGGTTACAAAAGTCGCCTTTTGCATAGAAAAACGTACTGTTTTTATTGACTGCTCTAAAAATTGTACTAAAGATTTAAAATAGCATTAAAAATACTCTTAAAGGCTTATGTGTTATTGCCCTAACTAAATAATGAAGAAAAAAAGGAAACATAAAACAGTCTTACTATTAATGAAAATTTAAGTACTAAAGTTTGATAGAATCAAGAAATACAAATCCGAAAAAGAAGAACAAAGTAAAATAGGTAAAAAACATATTACAACTAAATTTTAAGGGCAAAAAGCCAAATCAAAAATGATAACCTATTTTATGGCACATAATGCACTTGGTAATAAATTGTATTCATAATTAATTTATTTAATAAAAAAAATTACGAATTGTGCAAAGCCTCAATTTTAATCGAATAACCAATATCCTTAAAAGTCTTATAAAAGAATACCAAATAATATTATGTTAATATTACATTTAGATCAAGTCTAGCAACAACAAATGAAAACAGCATCACGCTTAAAAAAAGAAAAAACGCAGCATATGTCAAGAAAAAACTGCTTACATTATAACATAAAATATTACAATAATGAAAGTGTAAAAAACAAAATTTAAAAAGAATGAGACCGATACTATTTCAAGTTCAATAGTATCAAAAAATAATTATAAATTTACCGAAATTTTTTGGATTCAGTTTACTATTCAATTGCTCTTAACAGATTTGAATTACAGTACATTAACCTCGATTTTTTTCTTTATTTTTCGTAAAACATTACTGATTTCATAAATGAAAGCATTGATCAGTCTAATAATTTGTTGTTATAACATAAATTTAAAAAAATGCATTTATTAAAAAAAATAAATTTTTCAAAAACTATAGATTTTCAGCAAGAATTCAATAGTATTCTATTATTTGTATCAGAAATATGTGAAGTCCCTTGTGTCTTTGTATCATTAATTGATTTAACTGGCCTAACTGTAAAAGCAAAAATAGGCTTAGATCTTATACCTATCGCACCTAATATATTAGTGTTTAATGAGACTATTATTCAGCAAAATAAAATTAAAATCATTTCAGATATTAATAATGACATTTATAATCAATCCGAAAACTTAGTAGATTTTTTTGCGGGGCTTCCAATCTGTCTTAATGAAAATCTAGTTATCGGAACTATTTGCATTATGGATACTAAGCCCAAAGAGCTTTCTTCAATACAGTTAAAATATTTGGATCATGCTGTACAACAAATTCGATCTTTATTGCAATTACATATTGAAAATAAGGAATTACAAGAAACAGTCAAACAGCAAGAAAATCAATTACAACTGTTTATTGGTAATTCAAATGAAATTATCTACGAGATTAATCTAGAAGGAATAATTAGCTATGTTTCAAATAACTGGACTAAACATCTAGGTCACGAGATTAAAGATGTTTTAGGCAAAAGCAACGCTGACTTTCTACATCCTGAAGATTTAGAAAATTGCATTGCATTTTTAGATAGAGTCATTAAAACCGGAGAAAATGAAGGGGAATTGATCTATAGAATGCAACATAAAGAAGGGCACTATGTTTGGCATGAAACACGTTTGAAATTATCCCAAAGAAATGGCTCTCCATTTTTTATAGGAAGCTGTAGAGACATTACTGAACATATTGAGGTCGAACAGAAGCTATTGCAACAAAGGGAATTTTACGAAAAAATATTAGATAGGCTTCCCACAGACGTAGCCGTTTTTGATAAAAACTATAGGTATACTTATTTAAATCCCGCTGCCATTAAAAATGATGAACTACGAAAATTCATTTTAGGAAAAACCGATTTTGAATATGCGAAACATACCGGTAGAAGTGATGCTTTTGCAAAAAGTAGGCGCATCAAGTTTTTACAAGCATTAGAATCTAGAAATACTATAGAATGGGAGGATACTATTGAAGGCCTAAATAAAAATAAAACATACCACACTCGAAAATTTACTCCCGTTTTTGGAAATGATGACACTCTTGAAATGATGATAGGTTTTGGTGTTGACATCACTGAAAGTAAAAAAATTCAAGACGAAATTCTCAAAAACCGACAATTGACTGCCAGTATTCTCCAAAATGTAGCTGTTGGGATTTTAGTTCAAGGACCACAATCAGAAATTTTAGAAAATAATATAGCAGCTTGCGAAATGTTAGGCCTTACCGAAGATCAACTTCGCGGTAAAACCTCCTTTGATGCTCAGTGGAAAGTAATTCATATTGATGGTTCACCTTTCCAACCCGACGAACACCCTGTTCCGCAGGCTATAGCAAAGTTGAAGCCAATAAACAATATTGTCATGGGTGTGCATCGTCCAAAGCATAATGATTTGGTTTGGTTATTGGTTGATGCCATACCTGTATTTGGAAATCTTAATGAATTGCTCTATGTAATATGCTCTTTTAATGACATTACTGCACAAAAAAATGCAGAAGATTCCTTAAAAATCAGCAATGAGCGTTTTACGTATTCTAGCAAAGCTACTTCAGATGCGCTTTGGGATTGGAATATGATTACGGATGAAATATTTGTAGGAGAAAGTTATTCTATTCTTTTTGGACATCAATTTGAGAATAACATTATAACAGGGCAAGAATGTGAGAATTTTATTCATCCAGATGACAGAGAAGACTATTTTGCATCTGCAGAAAAAGCCATAAATACAGATGTTTACAGATGGACAGAAGAATACCGTTATCTAAAATCAGATGGTACTTATGCCTTTGTAAAAGACAAGGCTGTTATTATCCGTAACGATGAAGGTAAGGCAATCCGAATGATTGGAGCCATGCAAGATATAACGAAGGAGAAAAAACTAAAAGATGAATTACTGCAAAGCGAAGAACAATTTAAAGGAGCTTTTGAACACTCGGCCGTAGGAATGGCTTTGATTAATCTAGATGGATATTTTATAGAAACAAACGAAAGACTTTGTAAAATCCTTGGTTATTCAAATCAAGAAATTAAATGCTTAAAATTCCAAGAAATCACTCATTATGAAGACTTGACGATTGATTTGTATTATAAAGAACAACTAGACACCAGAAAGATATCTAACTTCAGTTCCGAAAAAAGGTACATTCATAAAAATAAATCAATCATATGGGTACATATGTCTGTTTCGTCAGCAAAAAACCATGAGAATGAAACCAAGTATTATATAGTCCAGATAATTGACATTACCGAAAGAAAAAAAATCGAAGAGGAAAACAAATTATTAATAGATGAGAACAACAGGAATAAAAATATTCAGTTAAATGAGGCGAAGAATATGTATCGACTTTTAGCTGATAATACCATTGATTTAGTTTGCTTGCACAATTTAGACACTAGTTTTCAATATGTTTCTCCATCAATAGAAAAACTGTTGGGTTATACTCCTGAAGAGTTAATTGGTAAATTACCTATAGAATTTGTCCATCCAGAAGATATTGAAACACTACAAAATAGCGTTCATGGTTTTGTAACTGAAGTAGAAGATGTTGCTGTACAAGTTAGATTTAGAAACAAGCATGGCAACTATTTTTGGTTTGAGACCAAAGCTGTTTTAGTCAAAGAAAATGGTATTCCTATAAGTTTTCAATCAAATACCCGAGATATAACTCAGCGAAAAGAGACCGAAAAAATTGTAGAAAACACATTAATTAGAGAACGAGAATTAAATGAATTACGCATCAATTTAGTCTCCACAATTTCTCATGAATTCAGAACACCTATGACTACAATTAGAACTAGCGCTGAATTAATCTCTATGTATTTAGAAAATCAAAATGTAGTAAACGGAAATCGCTTGCTAAAACGAGTTTCGATTATTACTGAGGAGATCGATCGAATAGTTGAGCTGATGAATGCTGTACTAACCATTTCTAAAGAAGATTCCGGAAAGACTAATTTCAACCCTACATTATTTGATTTGAAAGAGTTTTGTCTTGAAATAATTGACAACAATTATCTAAATACCATAAATATTCCAATGGTAACTACAAATTTTAATGGCTCAACTTTCACAGTTAATGCTGATAAAAAGCTAATGGAATATGCCATTTTTAATATTTTAAATAATGCATTTAAATATTCTGAAAAATTTGAAGAGGTAATTCTTAATCTTTCTTCAACGAGTGATACAATTATCCTTGAAATAATTGATTTTGGTATCGGAATTCCTAAGCAAGACCAACTGAAATTATTCAACACTTTTTTCAGAGCAAGTAATACCGATGGTTTTCAAGGAACCGGTTTAGGATTGTATATTGCTAAAACATTCACTGAAAAAAATTCAGGAACAATTGCATTAGAAAGCGAATTAGGAACAGGCTCAAAAGTAACCATGACATTTCCTTTAATAAAATAATTAAAATCGATGGCTAAAATATTAATTATTGACGATGAAGCAAGATTAAGAGAAACTATCTGCGAATTACTTTCCTACGCAGGTTATGATGTCCTTGATGCTCAAGACGGAATGGAAGGATTAGAAAAAGTAGAGGAATTTATACCAGATCTTATTCTTTGTGACATCATGATGCCTATTCTTGACGGATATGGTTTCATGGAAAAGCACAAAATTTCTGAATACTCTAATATCCCTGTGATCTTTCTTACTGCAAGAGTAGAACTGCAAGATCAAGAAAAAGGTAACGCTTTAGGAATTAAAGGGTACTTAAAAAAGCCATTTATTTTCAAAGAATTAAAAAACAGCATTGAATCACAATTAGTATTAGCCAAAAATTCTAAATAGACAACTAATAAACTTACCATATTTATTTAATAAACAATTCATTAACAAAAAACTACCAAACTATGCTTCTTTTAGGCTTTGATAATCAAATTCCTGTTCAACTTTGGTTTTTAATAGTGTAGAGTCTGGAAATTTAGAAATAAATATTCCCGCAAAGTGGAGATTTTTTTTGTTGACGATTATTTCATTAAAACCATAATTATTTTTGTTTATCAACAACTTATAAGAATAGCTTTTTATGCAAAACGCCAGTATTAAAGAAATTAGGATTAGTCCTAAAATTAAACATTGAAATATAGCATCAAAATTCAATGAAGGTAATTCTATTAAGTATAGCAAGGCTGAAAATACTAACATTATAATATTAAGGCTTAAATCTCTATTTTTTATTAATCTACTATTTGAAATTTGATTTAAACTTATTTCGATAGTATTATTTATAAAAATTGCTTTCGATTCTGAAATTATAAAGAGTGAATTTTCCTCTAAAACTTTTTCGATTTTTGGTGTAGTTGTGCAATTTGTGATCATATCTTTCTGATTGAATTAGATTTAAAGAATCTTACCAAAACAGCTTACCCCTACTAAATTGTAATTTATTGCCCCCAATAAACATCTAAGCAAGCTGCCTGGTAAGAAGAACCCAAATCATTCTGTAAAAATATATTGTCAAATTATATTAACCTTTTTTTTTATTTATAGCTTAAAAAAAAGTACTAATAATTTATATCCCAAAAAAACCACCTATTCTTCGTAAAAACTAAACCTTCCCTTATAATAGTATTATACACATACTCTATATTCTTAGCTAAAGAGAAATTCCCACAATAAAGACAACAACGATTAATCCGATTGCAGTAATAAACAAACAAAGCATAACTTTATTATTTTCTATTACCGGTTTTCTATTTTTATTCAAGAATCCGTTTAAATCATCCCCAACAGATTTAGAGTACCTAATTTTAATTCTCGTTACTAA
Source organism: Flavobacterium sp. 83 (assembly GCF_000744835.1). NCBI lineage: Bacteria > Pseudomonadati > Bacteroidota > Flavobacteriia > Flavobacteriales > Flavobacteriaceae > Flavobacterium > Flavobacterium sp. 83. The sequence continues at coordinate 1,705,359 of NZ_JQMS01000001.1, read as the reverse complement.
ATCATTAAAAATTCCAAACATTGTCTTTTTTTTAAAGAAAAATAATCTATCTACCTAGAGCTTATCTATCTTTTACGTTTGATTTAAAAAAAAAGAGCAATAATTTAAAATAATAAAAAAAACACTCTATTAAAAGTGTTTTTTTTTATGATTTCAAATTATTTATTGAGCTTATATTTACAAATTTTTTAAAGCAACGATTGTTTTTCATTTTGGATTGCTTTTATATAATCTCGAGGAGTTACATTAAGATAGGATTTAAAGCTGGTAGAAAAATAAGAAAACGAGTTGAATCCCGTTTCATCAACTAGGTATTGTATGTTTCTTTCCCCTAAATCAATTAGCTTAATAGCATATTCTAATTTAAACTCTCTTATGTATTGACTCGCATTTTTATTCGTAAGCTTCCGCACCCTTTTATCTAATGTTGATTTACTTATAAAAAGCTGACTTGACAATTCATTCATGTCAATCTTTGATTTTAAATGTTTTACAAGAACTTCATTTAACGAGGTCAAAAAATCTTTTTCAGATAATTTAATAGTGACTTTTGAAAATGGATCAGGAGTATATTTTTTTTCAATATTTTTTTTAAGTTCAATTACATTTTTTATTTTAAAGATCAATTCCTTTACTTTAAAAGGTTTCATTATAAAATCATTTACTCCATTTTCTAACTGTCTGAATTTTATATCATCGTCCATATAAGCAGTAATTATAATAAACGGGATGGTTTTAAATTTATTTATTTTTCTAATTTTTAAAAACAGTTCTTCACCCCCCATAATAGGCATCATTAAATCACTTATAATGACATCAGGAATGTTTTTTTGTATATACAGTAAAGCTTCACCGCCATCTTTTAGCCATTTTACTTCAAAATCACTCAGAATCAATAATTCTAAAATTGAGCTTCCTAAAGCTAAATCATCTTCGATTAAAACTATTTTTAATTTGCGTTTTCCCATTGTACTAAATTACCAATTTCTATTTTAATCAAACCTTATTTTATTTTAAACTATCAGTAATTAAAATTATTAAAAAAATTAAATAAAATACTTTTATCAGGAATTAAAAATACTAATAAAAAAATAAAAAAACGACTTTTTTACAACCCATACTATCACAACAATGAAAAATCATTTATTGGGAATTTCTGTTGCTAACAATCTTCTTTTAAAAGGACTTTCAATTGAAGTTACTCTAAATAATTGCATTGAAGTGCTAGGTGAAAGTAATAAAGTTGATCGATGTTATATATTGAAAATAGAACAAAATTCTATCAATTATTGTTACGAATGGTGTAATAATGGCATAGATACTTTCCTGAACAATTCAAATCTAAAAAGAGAAATCTTCAATGAATTTCCTGAAATGTACGCCAAATTATCCAATGACGAAATCATATACGGTCTCGTAAAAGAGTGTAATAATGTGTCTTTTTCAAAAATCATGGAGGACCGCAATGTCCAATCTTATTTGTTAGCACCTATATTCTCTAACTCAGAGTTTTGGGGCTGGATGGGGTATGAAAGTTGTAATAATGAAAAAAAGTGGGATCATGATGTGATCCTTTCACTGCATTTATTAGCTCAAAATATCGGAATCAGAATAAATCAAAATAAGATTTTCTCCAAACTAGGCGCGGATCTGAAATATTTTAATTTTTACATTAAAGACTCCCAACGTGGTATTTGGGAATTAGATTTAAAAACGTATACTCCTAAATTTTCTTCTAACTGGGCTAAAATGATTGGATATAATGCTATTGAAATAGACCACACCTATGATTTCTGGAAAAAAAATATCCATTTGGACGATATTGACAGAGTAGAAAAAGAACTTGAAGATTACATCTCAAATAGTACTGACTGCTACGAAGGTGTCTATAGAATGAAACACAAAAACGGACAGTTCGTCTGGATAAAATATAATGGATTAATAAAAAAAGACAATACTGGAAAACCCATTAAAATCTTAGGAACTAATATAAATGTCAATGATCTTAAAGAAAAAGAGAGACAATTACAATTATCAAAAGAAAAATTTAGATTAATTGCTGATAATACTACTGATATAATTTGCCAACATAATATTGATGGAAGTTATACCTACGTTTCAAATTCTATGAAAGAAATTTTAGGATATGAGCCTGACGAAATGATTAACAAAATAGCTTTTGACTTTGTCCATCCAGACGATTTTAAGCTTATCCGTGATTCTCATAAAAAATTTATTACGGATTCTAAGCATAGAACATTGACTTATAGATTTAGAAAGAAAGACAACACTTATATCTGGTTAGAAACCACATCAAAAAATATTCTAAATGAGGAGAATATTGTTGTAGGAATTCAAACTTCCAGCAGAGATGTGAGTAAGCGAATTAAAGCCGAAGAAGAAATCAAAACTGCTCTTAAAAGAGAGAAAGATTTAAGTGAAATGAAATCAAAATTTGTCGCAATGGCATCACATCAATTTAGAACCCCGTTGACTGTTATCTATTCTAATGCGGAACTTATTGATCTTAAAACAAATCATCTTGATGAGAAAACAGTCAAATCCTTAGAAAACATTACTTCACGAATAAAAAAAGAAGTAGACCGAATGACTGAATTAATGAATAATATTTTAATTTTTGGGAAGTATGAATCTAAAAAGATTAAAAAAGAAATTAAAAAAATTAATCTTAATATATATATTAAAACATTAGTTGACACCTATTTTAACGGAGCTATTGAAAAAGGAAAGATTCAAATAGAAATAAAGGGCAAAAAACAAGTTTTTCATACTGATGAAACTTTATTGACCCATATTTTAACAAATTTAATCAGCAATGCATTTAAATACTCTACCGGTAAATCTAATCCACTTTTAGTCATAACCTATTTAGAGAACGAAATTGAAATAGAAGTAACTGATTTTGGAATTGGAATTCCCGAAGATGAAATTCAATATCTTTTCACCTCTTTTTTTAGAGCTTCAAATACAACTACCATAATTGGTTCCGGTCTGGGTTTAGCAATTGTTAAACAATTTACAGTTCTTCTAAACGGTAAAATAGAATTGAAAAGCAAAGAAAACTTTGGAACAACAATAAAATTAATTTTCCCTTATGAACAAAACTAAAATTCTCTTGGTTGATGACGAATTAAATTTAAGAGAAACTATTAGCGAACTGCTAATCTATCAGAATTACAAGGTCAAATCCGCATGTAATGGACAAGAAGCATTAGACTTATTAGAATATTGGACACCAGACTTAATTATCTGTGATATAATGATGCCGGTTATGGATGGTAGTAAATTATTTGAAATAATTAAAGATATTAATTCTTTGAACTCAATACCCTTTATTTTTTTGACCGCAAAAAAGGAAAACAATCTAATGAGAAAGTGTTTGTTAGACGGCGCTGATGATTTTATAGCTAAACCATTCAAAATAAAAGAATTAACATCTATTATAGAATCAAAGATAGAACGATTTGAAAAAATAAAAAATTCTCATAGTAATTTATATCTGGGTGAAAAAAAGGTTTTTTTACATGAAATAAATACACCCCTAAACGGAATTTTAGGACCTATTGAGCTTCTAATGGAAAATCAAGAAAAATTAGACAAAAAAGAAATATCCGCATTTTATGAATCGATTAAAATATCAGGTGAGCGACTAAACAGAACCATGCAAAATATAATTTTTTATCAAAATCTTAAAAACAACTCCATCGAATTTAACACTAATTCGAGTTCTGAAATATTAAATGCATTTTTAAAAACAAAAGAAAAAATTTTTAAAATTCATGAAGGTCAAGAAAAAAGAATCAATTTTGAAATTGATAAAGCAACGATTAAAATCAGTCAAGGGCATTTGCAATATATATTTTTTGAATTAATAGACAATGCCTTAAAATTCTCTTCAAATAACAAAGTCATTATTGTTTCTGGAGAACAGTTCAATGATGAGTATTATGAATTAGTGATCAGGGATTTTGGCATTGGCTTCAGTGAACAGGAATTAAATAAAATAGGTGCTGCTCAACAATTTAATCGGGAAGAAAGAGAGCAACAAGGATTAGGATTAGGGCTCTTTTTAAGCAAAATTATAATAAAAAAATCAAATGGCGTTTTCACTATTGTTTCAAAAGAAAATGAAGGCACAACTATTAAAATATTCCTGCCATTAAAAATCTAGTTTCTATTTTTCCTTATTCATTCAATAAAATAAATTACCGTAAGAATAATCACTCCTTAAATAAATACTATGATAAAAGTATGTGTAGCAGATAATTACCCCATAATCCATCAAAGCGTAAAATCATATTTCAAAAACCACACGGAGATTACCATTGAAGCCAATGTTAATAATTTTTCAAAGTTATCAGAACTACTTCAAAATAAACCAATTGATATTTTAATCTTAGATTTAGAATTAGAAGGACTTTCAAGTATTCTTGAGGTCAAAAAAATTTTAAAAAATTTTCCAAAAACAAAAATTATTATCTATTGTGGCCTTTCAGAGCAAATTTATGCAGCAAATTCCATTAAAGCTGGTGTTTCAGGATATATCAATAAAAACGAACAGCTGGAAACTTTAAGTGAATCTATTGTTCAAGTCCACAAAGGAAAGATTATTATGAATGAAACCATAAAAAAAAATCTTTCATTAATAGCGAAACAAAATAAAAGTGAAAGGTTACATAGAAAACTTTCTAATAGGGAAATAGAAGTTTTACGTTATTTAAGTGCCGGAAAAAAAAATCATCAAATTGCTAAAATACTTTCACTAGACGAAAAAACGATTAGTACATATAAGTTAAGATTATTAATCAAACTAGGTGTTACAAATTTGGTAGATTTAATAAATAAAGCAAAAATACTACAAACCATATAACTACATTAACATATAAATTCATAGCCATAATCAATTTAAATAAAAATGGAGAATGGCTATGAAATTTAGCTACAGCCTATCTAATTGAAATCAAAACGCAATCCTAAAGAAACGTTGTTTTGCTTTACTACATTATCTTTAAACAAGGGATTCAAATCATATTTTAAGTACAAACTTGTTTCTTTATAGCCAATATAAGTACTCAAACCATAAATAAAATTAGTAGTATTAAAATCCCCTCTGACTTTTTCTGTAGCTTTTAGATCGGTATCGTCGTACTTGGTAATTTGTTTTGATTTTAAGTTAATTCCTGCATAACCACCTACTCCAAGACGAAAACTTTGGTGCGTTTTGAAAAAAGATTTCCCCTCTTTCATTTTTTTTCCTGAAAAATCAAATTCTAAGTGAACTGGCGCCACTAAATATACATTTCTAAAACGGGAGTCATTCAAATCGATAGCATTGACAATTAAATTAGTTTGATTTCCATTGATTACAAAACTTCGGTTTTCCGTAGGACGCAAATTATTATACATTATTGACAAACCATATTTTGCGTGCAAAAGATTATCATTTTTTAAAATTCTGCTATTATAGGTTATACCCAATTCATAAAAATGAGAGCCTAGAAACCTATAATCAGAATCCTCCAACTTGCCATCCGTAATTAAATTATTTAAACCTGCTGCAAGTACAAATTGAGAAGTTGTTCTCTTTTCACTTTGAATACTATCCTTATCATTGTGTTTATCCCTGTTTTTATGAAAACTAAAACTGTATCTTCTTATAGAATCTTGCTCTTTAATTTTTCCGTCCACTTTTTCCTGAACTAAATTTTTTAAATTTTCCTGTTCCTGAGCTACTCTCGACTCTATATTGATTGCTCTGGCTTCTGCCAATGCTTTCTTTTTATTTTCAGCTGCTTCTCTGGAGATCGTGCCATTAATTAATTGATTGTTAACGGCCTCAACTTCAATTTTCAAGGCGGCTTTTTCTTCTTTTGTAATAGTTTCAATTTTTGAAGCGATATTTTTTGCCCGTTTTTCAAATGTTTCCTGTCCAAGCATTTTACTGGCTAAAAGACATAATAATAGTGCTAAGTAAATGGTAAAATTTCTCATAGTGTTTTGATTTTAATGATGATTGATGATTTTTATTCTAAGTTGCGATTGGCTAAAGCTACTTTCACAGTTTGGTAATTCTTACTTACCTTATTGATTATTTTTTCTCGAAAGGAAAGCTCTAATTCTCCATCCACTTGAGAGAGTAAATTACTTGCATTTACGTGCACAACTGGTTTTTGATTTAATTGTTTTTCCTTTATAGAAGGATTTCCGGCAACTGCTAACAGTTCGTCAACTGGGACAGTTTTCGTTTGTTGTTTGATTGATTGTAGTTCTGTTTTTTGATTACTGATTGAAACTTCTGCTACATGATTTTGATTTGAATTGTTTTTAATGATTAATGATTCTTCTTTTAACTGAGTAGTTTTATTTATTTTTGAAGTTGTTTTTTGGACAACATTAATAACTACACTTTTTTCTTCTTCTATTTTCGGATTGACAACAATAGCAGTAGTTACAGTGCTTTTAGGAGTAACCGCATCTTGATTCACAATCTCATTTTTCTGGTTTTTAATTGGATTGTCATTTTGATTAAAATAAACTGTTCCTATCAATAAAAAACCTAATACACTTGCCGCAATATAAATCCAAGGAAACTTTTTCTTTGGCTTTTGCTTCGCCTGTTCGCTATTGCTCGGGTCAGCAACCGTAAGCATTGCGTCTAGTTTGTCCCAAGCCATTTCTGATGGTTTGATTTCGCGAGAATTCAATTGCTCCTTGAACTGCGTTTCTAATTTATTCGGTTCCATTATCGTAATTTTTTAAGGTATTAATCTGCCCTTGCAACATTTTTCTGGCATGTGACAATTGCGATTTAGATGTCCCTTCATTAATCCCCAACATATTGGCGATTTCTTGATGTTTGAATCCTTCGATAGCATATAAATTGAAAACCATTTTATAACCATCCGGTAAGCTGTCTATCAAAGACTGAATGTCATCAATTGAAAATTGGCTTTCTATGTTATTGAAGCTTTCTTCAAAATAATCTTCATCTTCAATATATTTCACCTTTTTTTGAACCCTGATAAAAGAAATACATTCGTTCACCATAATTCTTCTAATCCAACCTTCAAAACTTCCTTTGTGTTGAAAATTTTTCAAGTTGGTAAACACTTTCATAAAAGCAGTAATCATGATATCTTCGGCCTGATGAATGTCTTTTATGTATTGGCGGCAAACGCTTAACATTTTTGGAGAAAACTGGGTATAAATCTTCTGTTGCGCCTGCCGATTACTTTCGACAGCTAACTGGATCAATTCATTTTCCTCCTGATGTAAGTTGATTACTTTCAAAATATTTATAAAGTGTTTCTATTAGCATAGACGATTGACAACGCAAAAAGGTTGCATTGCAATTTAAAAAAAAGTTTTTTTATAGTTCGAAAAAGCAAACAAAGAAGTAAAATCAATGGTTGATGAAAGAAAATTTTTTAAGAAAAAATTATTTTTTTCTTTCAATCACGTAATTCACCATCAAAATAAGCGCATCTTTAAACTCTGAATTAGGATAATTATCTAAAAGCAAAAGTGCCTCTTGCTGGAATTCCACCATTTTTTCTTCCGCATAAAGCAAACCATTATTGTCTTTTACAAAAGCAATAACCTCTTTCACACGTTTTTTATCTTTATTATGGTTTTTAATTGAATTAATCAACCAGCTTTTTTCTTTGGAAGTACATGTATTCAAAACATGAATAAGTGGCAAAGTCATCTTTTGTTCTTTGATGTCAATCCCTGTTGGTTTTCCAATGGCTTCATCCGTATAATCGAATAAATCATCTTTTATTTGAAAAGCCATTCCAATAAGTTCTCCAAATTTACGCATGTTCTCTACCTGAACTTCATCTTCAATAACAGATTTTGCACCTAGCGCACAGCAGGCAGCAATAAGAGTTGCTGTCTTTTTCCGAATGATTTCGTAGTATACTTCTTCTGTGATATCAAGTCTTCGGGCTTTTTCTATTTGTAGTAACTCGCCTTCACTCATTTCGCGTACAGCGACAGAAATAATGCGGAGTAAGTCAAAATCTCCATTGTCTATAGAAAGTAACAATCCTTTGGACAACAAATAATCTCCGACCAATACGGCAATTTTATTTTTCCAAAGTGCATTGATCGAGAAAAAACCTCTTCTTCGATTGCTGTCATCCACAACATCATCATGAACTAATGTAGCAGTATGAATCAGTTCGATGACGCAGGCACCACGATACGTTCTTTCGTTTACAATTCCTCCAGAAACCATTTTGGCTGTCAGAAAAACAAACATGGGACGCATTTGTTTTCCTTTTCTATTAACGATATAATACGTGATTCTATTCAACAAAGCCACTTTTGAAGTCATCGATTCGTAGAACTTTTTTTCAAAAAGTTCCATTTCGTTGAAGATAGGCTGTTTTATTTGTGAAGTAATATTCATTTAGATTTCAAAGATACAATTTTAGCCTGCAATCTTACAAATGCTTACATTCTTTTGAGCATTTTTAGAAAATAAAATATTTATGCTTCTTTATTTGCCAGTTGCCCACAAGCGGCATCAATATCTTTCCCACGGCTTCGTCGTACTTTTACAACAATTCCTGCCGCCTCAAGTGCTTTGATATAGGCATTAATTGATTCTTCGGAAGCTTGCTGGAATTCTCCATCATCAATTGGGTTGTATTCAATCAAATTGACTTTACATGGTACATATTTACAAAACTTCACTAAGGCATCTATAGAAGCTTTATTGTCGTTAATATCTTTCCAAACGACATATTCGTAGGAGATTTTACTTTTGGTTTTTCGATACCAATATTCTAATGATTCGCGTAAATCTGCCAAGGGAAAATTTTCACTAAACGGCATAATTCGAGAACGAATTTCATCAATTGCTGAGTGTAAGGAAACCGCTAATTTGAATTTCACCTCATCATCCGCTAATTTCTTAATCATTTTAGGAACTCCCGAAGTCGAAACCATAATTCGTTTGGGAGACATTCCCAAACCTTCCGGAGAAGTTATCATTTCTATTGCTTTCAACACATTGTTGTAATTCATAAGTGGTTCACCCATTCCCATAAAAACAATGTTCGACAGCGGATGATTGTAATACAAACGACTTTCTTTATCGATAGCAATTACCTGATCGTAGATTTCGGCCGGTTCCAGATTTCGCATTCTTTTTAATCGTGCTGTAGCGCAAAAATTACAATCTAAACTACAACCTACTTGACTGGAAACACAGGCTGTCGTTCTAGTATTTGTAGGAATCAAAACAGACTCTACCACCAAACCATCGTGCAAACGAACAGCATTTTTGACGGTTCCATCTTCACTGCGTTGCATGGTATCTACTTTGATATGATTGATCACAAAGTTAGCTTCGAGCATGGTTCTAGTTCCTTTAGAAACATTGGTCATATCCTCAAAACTGTGTGCGCCTTTGCTCCATAACCATTCGTAAACTTGATTGCCACGAAATGCTTTGTCACCATTAGCAACAAAAAAGTCTCGCAATTGTTCTTTTGATAAGGATCGTATGTCTTTTTTCTCGATTTCCATGGTGCAAATTTAATGACAATTTGTTGATTTGTTGATTTGATAATTTGATAACTTTGCGTTCTATTGAAAAAAAAATCAAAAATGCATTTCATTTCCCAAGAATTAGAAGATTATATCGAACAACATTCTGAAAAAGAGCCGGCTTTACTGGCTGCGTTGAATAAAGAAACCTACCAAAAAATCTTATTACCAAGAATGTTGAGTGGTCATTTTCAAGGACGTGTTTTGAGTATGTTAGCCAAATTGATTCGTCCTGTGACTATTCTTGAAATTGGCACTTATACTGGTTATTCGGCATTGTGCCTATGTGAGGGGATACAGGAAAATGGCGTATTACATACGATTGACATCAAGGAAGAACTAGTAGATTTTCAGCGCAAGCATTTTGACAAATCTCCCTGGGGAAAGCAAATTATTCAACATTTAGGAGATGCTACTGAAATCATTCCGAATCTTGAGGTGAAATTTGATTTGGTTTTTATTGATGCGGACAAAGACAATTACCTCAACTATTTTGAATTGATTGTTCCAAAAATGAATAAGGGCGGAATTATCTTATCTGATAATGTATTGTGGAGTGGCAAAGTTCTTGAACCTTTGAACCCTAAAGATTTAAGCACAAAAATTTTACTGGAATACAATAAATTACTGGCAAATGATCCTCGAGTAGAAACGGTTCTATTACCTATTCGCGATGGATTGACGGTGAGTCGGGTTCTTTAGGATTAAGCTATTCGTCGAGGAATTCCGGGTTGTCATTATTTCTAATTTGACAAAATGGACTTTTTGGAAAGAAATATCCTAGCCCTGATTGCAACGAAAATCCTTTTTACCGCTTTTTCAGCGGTTAAAAAGATTGAATTGAAAAGCAGGAAATGGCTCCAAAACCTAACTCAAATTTTTATTGAGGAAAATATTTTCGTTGTACTACTTTGTATATTTTAAACATAAGGAATCCAAAAACAAACCCGCATAAATAGCCGGTAAGAATGTCTACTGGATAATGCAACCCCAAATAAATGCGACTGTAGGCAAATATTAACGGCCATAAAAATAAGAACCCAAGATATTTGATTTGACCTTTGAAATTAAAGTAAATAAAAGTCGCTACCGCCATAGTATTAGCTGCATGCCCTGAAAAGAAACTAAAAGAATTGCTCTTTTTTACTACGCGAATAAACGTATTGATACCGGGATTATTACAAGGTCTTAACCGTTGAAATCCATTTTTGAATAAATTGGTAGTTTGGTCTGTGATTATTAACAAAATTGCAACAAACAGCAACAAATACAGCGTTTGTTTTGTTCCTAATTTCTTAAATATTAAGTATCCTAGCAGTAAAAATAACGGAATCCAATTGATTTGTTTGGTTATAAAAAGCCATAATCCATCATAGGTTTCGGAACCGAGACTGTTCAAATAAATAAATAACTCAGTATCAAGAGTCAGGATTTTTTCCAACATTACATTTGGCGTTTTATAGGACCTGTCAGGTCGTCCAATCCTTCTTTTACTTTTTCAACATGTGTTGTGGTCTCACTTAAAAGATTGTCTTTGGCTTTATTAATTTCTGAGGTTATATTTTCAGTCATATCCGTCAACGAGCTAGTATCGCCTAATAGATTCTCCTTAGCTTTATTAATTTCGGATGAAATACTTCCTCTTATATCTGTCAATGTTTTTGTATCAAAACCATTCGACTCTGCTCCTTTTTGAATTTCGCTTTTTATATCATTGGTAGCATTTTTTATCTGAGCCATTGCTTTTCCCATAGTACGCGCTATTTCAGGCACTTTATCCGAACCAAAAAGCATCAGTACTATGAACATTATAAAAATTAATTCGCCTCCCCCTATACCAAACATAATTTTAGATTTTTCTTGGTTACAAATATATCATTTTTTGAATTGCTGTATTTTAAATTTTTCACAAAAAAAAAGACTCCGATGGAGTCTTTTTTTTATTGTTTTTATTATTTAATCAAATTTGGATTTTACTTCCAGTTTTGGCCAACTGTTATTGGTTACGTCAATATCAGCAGTTTCTAATTTTGGGTCAATTTGAATTTTTTTAATTGCTTTTTCAGTAGCGTATACTTTTTTGGCAGTGTCATTATTTTTTCTCCAGATTTGTGCTGGGTATTTGAAATTTTCTTTAGTGTCATCCTCATAAGTAATTTCAACAATAATAGGCATTATCATTCCTCCTGGTTTATTAAACTCTACGTCGTAAAAGTATTTAGGCGTTTTCAAAGTGGAACGTTCCTCGACTGTAAGGTTTTGGCTTACATATTCTGAAAGCAATTTTACTTCATCAATTTTTAAAGCTTTCTTAGAAGCTGGATTCAGCTCTGTACTTTTATCTGAAATTAAATATACAAATGGTCCTTTATCTAATCCAAAACGTCCTTTTCTTACTTTAACATCTTTCAACTCAGTTGTAGGAGTTTCAGAAACATAATATTGTTTTACTTCATTTATACCAATATCAACAAAGTCAGTAGAGTAAAACCATCCTCTAAAAAACCAATCTAAATCTACTGCCGAAGCATCTTCCATTGTTCTAAAGAAATCTTCTGGTGTTGGGTGTTTGAATTTCCATCTGTTAGCATATACTTTAAACGCATGGTCAAACAACTCTCTTCCCATAATAGTTTCTCTCAAAATATTAAGACCCGTTGCTGGTTTTCCATAAGCATTATTTCCAAACTGGATTATACCCTCTGAGTTAGACATTATAGGTTCCAACATTTTTTGATCTCCGCTCATGTAAGGAATAATGTTTTTAGCTGGACCTCTTCTAGATGGGAAATTTGTCCCTAATTCTTGTTCAGCCATAAATTCCATAAATGAATTCAAACCTTCATCCATCCAAGTCCATTGACGCTCATCAGAATTCACAATCATTGGAAAAAAGTTATGGCCTACTTCATGAATCACAACTCCAATCATTCCGTTTTTAGTTTGCTCACTTGTCACTCCATTTGCATCTGGACGTCCAAAATTCCAGCAAATCATAGGATATTCCATTCCTTGATCTTCTGCCGAAACAGAGACCGCCTTTGGATAAGGATAATCAAAAGTATGAGACGAATAACTTTTTAAGGTATGTGCAACCGTTCTTGTAGAAGTTTCCCCCCAAAGCGGATTTGCTTCTTTAGGATACACTGATTCAGCCATAACCACTTTATTACTCAATTGTACTGCCATTGCATCATAAATAAACTTTCTTGAGGTGGCAATACCAAAATCCCTAACGTTTTTAGCGCTAAATTTCCATGTTTTTTTCTTATCAGAAAAACCTTTTTCAGCTGCTTCTGCTTCTGCTTGAGTTACAATTACGACGGGCTTATCAAATGATTTTTTAGCTAATTCATAACGTTGAATCTGAGCTGGGGTAAACACTTCGCTTCTATTCATTAATTCTCCTGTTGCATCCATAACGTGATCTGCAGGAACAGTAATATTTACATCAAAATTTCCAAAAGGCAAAGCAAATTCCCCACCTCCCCAAAACTGCATATTCTGCCATCCTTCAACATCATTATACACTGCCATTCTTGGATAAAATTGAGCAATTACATATAATTTATTCCCTTCTTTTTCGAATGGTTCATAACCCGAACGACCTCCATCTTTAATGTAGTCATTGATATTGTACCACCATTTAGTAGAAAATATAAACTTTTCGCCTGGTTTAAGAGGAGTAACCAGATTAATGCGCATCATGGTTTGATTGATTGTATATGACAAAGGATTTCCTTTAAAATCTTTTACATATTCAATATTAAATCCACGGTCTAGTCCTTGTTTCAAATATTCATTTGCAAATTTTTCAGCAGGTAAAACCTGTTCTATTTTTTCACTTTCAGCCAAAGGAGATTGTGAATTCTTAGCTGCTTGATTTTGATCTAATTGCACCCATAAATAATCTAAAATATCAGGTGAATTATTATAATAGGTTACCGTTTCTGATCCACTTAATTTAGCTTTTCTATCATCCAGCTCGACATCTATTTTGTAATCAGCCTGCTGCTGATAATAAGCTGGCCCTGGAGCTCCGGAAGCTGTACGAAACATATTAGGTGTAGCTAATAAATCATACATTTGACTAAACTTGTTCGTATCATATTTACCTGATTGCTTAGGAGTTACGACAGGAGCTTTTTCTTGAGCAAATAAAATTACTGGAAAAAGGAATAATAAAGTGATTTTTTTCATGTGTAGAATGCAAATTATTTGAGGGCGTGAAAATAATAATTTTTAACAAATTTCTCGCATTATATCAATATTTTAACATTCCGGTTTTATTAGAATCAGTAAAAAGGATACTATTTTTCTCCCCCAACACTGTAATATGGGTTATATTTTGCTGTTCCGAATTCCAATCGATCAAAATTGTGTTCCCAATTTCAATAGTATTAATCTTTCTAATTTCTTTTATGCTACAATAACATACAAGCACATCGCCTTCCAATTCTTTACTTAGAAAATTGATTGTTTTTAATTGTCCATTTACTTTTATAAAAAAATTTTCTGAAAAATACTTCTTAAGCAAAATAATCCCTTCAGGAGATTCTTTCTCGGATCCCAAGTACATTTTTTTATTATACTTCTTTTCTAAAGCTTTATTCAAATCATCAACAAAAATACGGGATGTAATTTGGAGCATTTTTTTTTCAGGAGCATAATTTACCTGATAAACCGCCATGTAAAATTTATGAACACTAAAAGCCGTTAAGCCTAGGAATAAAACTCCAATAAAAGTATATAGGATTGTTTTTTTCATACGAAGATTCTATTGTTTTTTTATCGAAATATAGTGTTGCCTTTCTTCAATCTTATTTAGGTTTTAGAATCATGGCGATTTCATTTTTCAAAAGTAGTAATTCTTTTAAACTCTTTATTTTTTGTAACCAAGAAATCCATGAATTGAAATTCATTATTAGATTTCATAAATGCCTTTGATTTGGCGTCATTTTCACAAAAAATAAGAAAAAGACCTATTTCGTCATCCTTCAGTTTCAAAGTTTCAGTAAAGAAGGAATAACCAACTTTATTCATTGTGAGTTCTGTAAAACCTTTATCGGTAGTAAAATCCGTTTTCTCAGGATTATTTTTTCTCAAAACTTTAAAGACATCTTTATAAATTCGAACAAAGTTTACTCCGTTTTCAATACTTCCATCGGGCGGCATCGTTCTATTTTTTGGAGATGACTTTGTATCATCAAAATACTGTTTATCGACATACTTCTGTGAGTTTTCAGTAATCGGATTTAAATTTTTATTTCCTGAAACTACTACTTCTGGCAATTGGTTGACAAAAGCAATCAGTTTTACTCTTAACAACGGAGTTGACATATCTTTTTCAGTAAGCACCATTCTCCTGGATTTAAAAGCTAAACCCGAAAAAACTAAGGTATCTTTTGCTTTTGCCAAAATGCTAAAAAATCCTTTTTGGTTTATAACCGTTCCTGTCTTAGCATTAACATTAAAAACAATACCATTCTCAAGCTTGATTGAATCATTTACGACTTGACCATACACCGTTTTTCTAGTCAATTGACTAAAACAAAATTGACAACATAAACACAAAACCAGTAATGTGATTTTATTTTTCATTTGTAATTATTTTAGTATAATTTTCAGCCAATCCAACAATCAGAAACATAATTAATGTTTTGTTTTTAGATTTCAATGCAGCAGCAAAATCAGCATCTTCAACGCAATAATATTGAAATCCTTTGATATAATCAGTTGGAATTTTCAAGGTTTCTGTATAATATTTATCTTCAAAAATGGGTGCAATTCGGTTTAAAGACTGTTCTTTTCCTTCCACTGCTATCTCTTTTTTAAGCATCGTCTTACGACCTGAAATTGTGTTTAGCAAACCGTCAATCCCACCTCCTGAAGTTGCAGTATATAATTTACGTTCTGCTGGAGTATATTTTTTTTGTCCGTAAGGGATAATCCCTAAATTCTCAGCCGTAATTTGAGGATTCTCATTAACAATAACTTCTTTAAGTTCAATGCTTTTAGGTGTCATTTGAATCTTAAGGATATCCTGTATTAAATCCTGCCTACTTATTCTCTTATGTAAAGTTACAAGATTTACAGCAGAAAAAACTAAAATATCCCCTTCTTTTACAAATAGTAAAAAAGAGCCATTCTTATCTGTTGTGGTTGCTTTTTCAGTTGTCGAATTGACGATATTTATGCCTTCAACTGCAATTGTATCAGCACTAATTTTTCCTTTAATTTCTTTTTCAATAGTTGTTTGTCCAAAAGTAACAATAGTGATGAAAAATAAAAAAAACAGCAAGGTATTATTTATTTTCACTGGCTATTATTTCGTTATATTTATTCGCTAATTCACCCAATAAAAATTCAATTGTAGTTTTATTTTTTGTGTCCAAAATTTTGGTGAATTTAATATTTTCAACAGCAAAATACTCAAATCCTTTTACATATTCAGAAGGAATTTTCAATGTATTTACAAAATGTTCAACTGCAAATAGATTTTCCAATTGCTTTAAATAAAACTCTTTCTTCTCTACTTCCAATTGCTTTTTGAGCATGCGTGTTCTCCCGGAAAGAAAGTTAAGCAATGGGTCTGCAGAAATTGAACCACCGGCCATTCCAGACAAACTTGCCGATGCATTAAGATCAGTGGCGGTATATAATTTACGTTCAGCAACCGTATATGATTTTTGTCCTTTTGGAATTATCCCAAGAGAAACGGCATTGATATTATCAAAACCCCTTCTAACAACAACCTCTTTTAATTGATTCATAATGGGCTCCATTTTAACAAAAAGCAATTCGTTTTCAAAAGTTTTTTGCGTTAAAACCACCCGAACACCTTTGAACTGCATAGCAGAAAAGAGTAAGGTATCACCTGCAACAGCAGCAATTGCAAAATAAC
This sequence comes from Flavobacterium sp. 83, assembly GCF_000744835.1. Taxonomy (NCBI): domain Bacteria; kingdom Pseudomonadati; phylum Bacteroidota; class Flavobacteriia; order Flavobacteriales; family Flavobacteriaceae; genus Flavobacterium; species Flavobacterium sp. 83. The sequence continues at coordinate 1,688,873 of NZ_JQMS01000001.1, read as the reverse complement.
CGCCTTTTTCAGTAATTGCAGCTTTTTCAGTTTTTAAATTTATAATATAAATCCCTTCTAAATCTGACATATCAGCAATAACCTTTCCCTTCAATTTTCCCGGAACAGGTTCTTGGGCAAAAACTTTAGAAGCTACTAAAATAAAAAAAATACATACAACTCTACTCATCAGATGACCGTCTAATTTTGATTACTGGTAAGCTGTAAAAGTATCCTACTATCTTCTAAATTAATTACTAATGGCTTGGTAAAAATATGTTAATTAAAAACAATAAAATACACCATTAGAAACACAATTTTATATCTTTAACATGTACTATTTTCAAAACAAAATACAATGAAAAACATAATTATAGCCAGTACATCTGTCCTTCATGGCGGAGATTATTTAGACTATTTACTACCTAGATTAAGCTTGCATTTTCTAAATTGCAAAACAATACTTTTTATCCCCTATGCTCGTTCTGGAGGGATTTCACATGAGGAATACACTTCAAAAATTGCCTTGGCTTTTGCCAAAATAAACAAAACTGTAAAAGGAATTCACGAATTTGAAGATGCTGCACAAGCCGTTCAAAATGCTGAAGGAATTTTTACTGGAGGCGGTAATACTTTTTTACTGGTTTCACAATTGTATAAAAACAAAATCATGACTGTTCTTGCAGATACTGTTAAAAAAGGAACTCCATATTTAGGGACAAGTGCTGGTAGTAACATATGCGGACTAACTATGCAAACCACTAATGACATGCCTATTATTTATCCCCCGAGTTTTCAAACTTTGGGATTAATTCCTTTTAATTTGAATCCGCATTATTTAGATGCTGATAAGCAATCCACGCATATGGGCGAAACACGAGAAACTCGAATCAAAGAATTTCACGCATTTAATACTGTTCCTGTTTTAGGATTACGAGAAGGAAGTTGGCTTGAGGTTCAAGGCGAAAAAACCATCTTAAGAGGGAATTTGTCAGCGAGACTTTTTAGACAAAATCAATTGGCAGAAGAATTAGAAAGCGGCAGTGATTTGAGTGCTATAAAATAATTCAGAAACGAATTTATATTAAATAAAAAAGCCGAAACAATTAAGTTTCGGCTTTAAAGAGCGAAAGACGAGGCTCGAACTCGCGACAACCAGCTTGGAAGGCTGGAGCTCTACCAACTGAGCTACTTTCGCATGACAAAATTTAAATAAAAAACCTCAAACCAAAATTTGAGGTTTTAGAGCGAAAGACGAGGCTCGAACTCGCGACAACCAGCTTGGAAGGCTGGAGCTCTACCAACTGAGCTACTTTCGCATTAACAACGGTGCAAATATAAATAATAATTCTGCTTCAATGCAAGTTTTTTTTCTGAAAAAACACAAACTACTCGCCTTAATCTTTTTTATTAAAGCCGATAAAAATCATAAAGAATTTAATATGAAAATATTATACCTTTATAAAGCTAAAAAAAATAGTTCAAAAAATAATGTAAAACATCAACCACTTCTATTCATTCTAGGCTTTTTTGATACGACATCCTGTACTTTGAGCAGATAAATTGATAGATAGTCGCCATTTAAACATCGATAATTTTCAAACTAACACTCATTTTGACCGGTTAGACTGGAATAATCTTATTGAAGTCATAGCGTATTGAAAGCAAAAACCGATTTATTTGATGTAGAAAACAGTATTAAATTCGAGGAACGACAGTTTTGAAACAAAATCAAAAAAAATTAACCAAAGACTCATTCTTAGTTCTGAGAAATATTGTTAAGTCCAAAATGCAATTTAATTTGATTTAATCTTAGAAAAGATGCAATGGATATTTAAAAGATGAGCAACCAAGGTAGAGGATTGTCTTTTCAAATAAATAAAAAAAGGAACGATTTGTCATGTTTAAAAACAACGAGTGATGAAAAAATTATTTCTAATACTAGCATTATATTCAGTCATAAACTGCAAAAAAGAAGAACTAAAAAGTGAGGTAATCTTGAAAAAAGAGACCCCAAATTCTCATGTTCGTTCTAATGAAAAATCAATTAGAATTGACACTACTTTAGTAACCTATTTCAACAACAAAATACTTTCTGATTTTTATAAATCGAATAATTACAAAACCGTTTGGCAATCCGATAAAAATAGAAAAATAATTTTAGCAGAACTCCTTAAATCTGATGAAGAAGGATTGAATCCAGAGGATTACAAAATAAAAAAACTACTTGATTTTGAAAAAAAATCAGCTACTCTAGATACAATAGATTTAGCAAAATACGATGTTTTACTAACTTCAAGTCTTGAAAAATACATTTCCCATTTAACAAACGGAATATTAAACCCAAGGAAGCTTTATAAAAATTGGGAGTTAAAAGAAAATTATATCAACTTAAACGAAACAGTTACTCAATTATTAAACAGCGATTCATTGCCCTATAAAATCGACCAATTAAAACCCAATCATATTGTTTACAAAAGATTAAAAAAAGCACTTGCACTAATTAAAACATTTTCGACAGATAATTTTAAAAATCTAAAAATTACTGGAAGCATTTCTCCAAATGACACTAATCCGTCTATAATTGATATTAAAAAAAGATTAATTTATTGGAAAGATTTGCAACCCAAAGACAGCCTCACTCCTATTTATGACAAAGAAATGGCAATTGCTGTAAAAAAATTTCAGGTTCTTCATGGCTTAGCTCTTGACCCGATTATCCGAGAAGCTACAATTGCTTCATTGAACTTTTCAAAAGAACAACGCATCCATCAAATTATTGTTAATCTAGAGCGCTGGAAATGGTATCCAAAAGAAATGGGAAAAGAATACATAATTATAAACATTCCTGATTATAAATTGACATTAGTTAAAGATAACGATACTTTGAGAACACACAGAGTAATAGTAGGAAGAGCAAAAAGAAAAACACCAATCCTAAGTTCTAAATTAACGCAGGTAGTTTTTAATCCAACTTGGACGATTCCTCCAACTATTTTGAGAGAAGATGTTATTCCGGCAATTTTAAAAAGCAGAAACTACTTAGCCAAATCGAACATTAAAGTATACGACAGCAATGGAAGAATAGTAAATCCATATGAATGGCAACTAGCACAAGCAAAAAACTACCGCTATGTACAAAATCCGGGAACTTTTAATTCATTAGGCATGGTTAAAATTATTTTTCCAAACCGTTTCTCCGTTTATTTACACGACACGAATCATAGGGATTATTTTGATAAAATTGATCGCTCGTTGAGCTCTGGTTGTGTTAGAGTTGACAATCCACTGGAATTGACAGAATATTTACTTAACGATCCCATGAATTGGAACATCGAAAAAATCACAACTATTTTACAAAACGAAAAAACAAAATTTATAAAAATAAAAAAAGATGTTTCCTTTCACTTATTGTATTGGACTGCTTGGAGCGAAAACAACAAATTGATTTTTAGAGATGATATTTATAATCTTGATACAGATTTATACAAGAAATTAAGAAACTAACTCTGAAGCCAATTTAAAAGTTCTTGATGGATGATAAATAAAGAAACATGACTTATCTTTTATTGCACTAATAATTTCTTTAGATAATTCTACAGGTACCGCTGGACAACCTTGACTTCGTCCTAATCTATGATTGTTTTTTATGAATGAGCTAGAAACATATTCAGCTGCATGCATAACGACACCTCTTGCTCTTGCGTTGTCGTTAACTCCTTTTTCTAAACCATCTAATTTGAGCGACATGCCGTGTTTACCATTATAAATCTCACCAGTTGCATAAAATCCTAAACTGCTTTTATAGGATTCGGCTGAATTTGAAAAAGTAGACGCAAATTCATCGCCAGTATTTCTTCCATGTGCAACAAGCGTATTAAACAAGATGTCACCTGTTGTCAAGTTAATAACCCAAAGTCTTTTTGTATTGGATGACAGACTAAAATCAACTAAGGTTAAAATATCTTTCTTGATCAATCCTTTTTCTTTCAACAAATAATATCCTTTTAAAGCTTCTGAAAAACCTTCTAATTTAGGTAAGGCAAATTCGTTGGAATGCAAATTATTATATGCCTTTTCAATAGTAGCTTCTACACTAGAGTTTACCGTTTTGGCATAAACTACTGATTTATTACTCTTTGGTTCAGAAAAACTTGTTTTGCTCGAAGTGAATGAAACCAGCATAAACAAAACGGCAGGAAATATCTTATAAATCATTGATTTTCTTTAAGTTATAAATTAATTCGGGATTGCAAACGTACTCCAAAAAACAAGAATTAAAAAGCAATTAACAAAACTTTAAACCATACTAACGAATTAACTGATTAAAATATTGAGTAAAAAACTGCAAAAAAATCACTTTATACGTTAATTTTGTTATTTTTGTTTTAACACATTCCTAATTTATGCTCAAATTTCAGTCTACAGTACTAATTTTTTTAATATTCTATAGTTTTAATATCTATAGCCAAAAAAAGGTGCTTTTAGCAAAATCTACTACAGAACACATTTCCATTGACGGAAAAATTAACGAAACAATTTGGGAAAAAAGCTCCGTAGCTACTGATTTTGTAATGTTTGAACCTGATAATGGAAAACCAATAAACAATACTAAGAAAACGGAAGTCCGAATACTATATGATAATGACGCCATTTATATTGCTGCAACATTATATGATGATGATCCTACTAAAATAAAAAAAGAAATCACAAACCGTGATGTTTTTGGAGTTTCCGATAATTTTTCTGTTTATATCAATGGTTTCAATGATGGACAACAAGATTTTCGCTTTTTTGTGAGTTCAGCAGGTGTTCAAGCAGATTGTTTAGCAACCGAAGAGAGCGAAGATTTTACATGGGACGCCATTTGGGATAGCGAAGTAACATTAACCGACTTTGGTTGGGTCGTTGAAATGAAAATTCCCTATGCAGCTTTACGATTCACAAATACTGGAAAACAAACTTGGGGTTTGAATTTTACGCGAGAAATAAAACGTGACAATCAAAAATATACTTGGAATCATGTTGACACAAAAATTGGCGCTATAATTCCGCAAGCAGGGATTCTTGATGGAATTGAAAATATAAAACCTCCTACTCGACTTTTTTTCATACCCTACTCATCCGGTTATTACCAAAAAAATGATATCGCCTCAGGAACTACTTTTAAGGCTGGTTTAGATATAAAATACGGAATCAATGATTCCTTTACTTTAGATGCTATCGTGGTCCCAGATTTTGGACAGACTAAATTTGACAATGCCATTTTAAATCTTGAACCTTTTGAACAAAAACTGGATGAAAACAGGCCGTTTTTTACTGAAGGAACTAATTTATTTAATAAAGGAGGTCTGTTTTATTCCAGAAGAATTGGCGGAGCTCCAAGCACAGTACCTACAATTGAAGCAAATGAAGAAATAACAAATTATCCCAGCACAGTCAACTTACTAAATGCTGTAAAAGTATCCGGAAGAACAGAAAAAGGTTTGGGAATAGGCTTTTTGAATGCTGTCACAAAAAAAACTTACGCCACCATTGTTAATAATGACACTAACGAAACTAGAAAAGAGGTAGTAGAACCTCTAACTAATTATAACATACTGGTATTAGACCAACGTTTTAATCAAAACTCATCGGTATCATTTATAAATACAAATACAACTCGTTATGGTAACTTTAGAGATGCTAATGTTTCAGCAGCATTATTCGATTTGAAAACAAAAGCAAACACGTATAATTTATATGGCGATTTCAAATACAGTTCGATCAATACAATTGAAGATTACGATGGATATAAAACAGAATTAAATTTCGCAAAAACAAGTGGAAAATACAGATATATACTTTCAGCAAAATACATATCAAAAGATTACGATATAAATGATCTTGGAATAATTTATTACACGAATTACAATAGTGTTACCGCAAATGGGAGCTATAGAATATTAAATCCAACAAATAAATTCAACTCATTTAAAATATATCAAGAAATAAGTTTAGAAAACCAAAATACATCAGGAAAAACACAGGAAGCCTATTCTATTACCCAAATAAAAGCAACAACCTTAAAAAATAATTATTTTGAATTCTTTTTAAGAATAAATCCACTAGATAGATATGATTTTTATGAACCTCGAGAAGTAGGAAGATATGTTTATATACCTAAAAGCATTTTCGTATATGGCGCTTTTGTTAGTGATCAAAACAAACCATTTACTTATGAAGTTGAAACATCAATAACTAAATTTGATGAAAACCAAAGAGCAATTTACATGTTAAACGGTAGCATCAAATATCGATTCAACGATAAACTTTCCTTAGCACATGGTTTCCAATATACTAGAAAAACAAATGACAAAGGTTGGGTTGATCAAGATAACACAGGAATTATTTTTGCGGAGCGTAACAGGGAAATATTACAAAATGACCTTACAGGAAAATATGCCATAACCAATAAAATGACACTAAACTTAACGGCGCGTTATTACTGGTCATATTCTCAAAATCATGGATTCCTTACTTTACAGGATAATGGTTATTTATTCCAAAACAATACTTATTCATTAAATAAAAACAGAAATTTCAATTCATGGAATTTTGATTTATCTTATTCCTGGTGGTTTGCCCCAGGTAGTGAAATCTCCATTTTATACCGAAATTACGCCCTGGAAAGCACTAGAAATGTTCAAAAAGATTTGTCTACTAATTTCAAAAATGTTTTCGATAGTAACCTGACTAATATTTTTTCAATTAGCCTTCGGTACTTTATTGATTACAATGTGGTAAAAAATAAATTTTAACCCCAAAAACAAAGCCTCATAAAATGAGATTGAAAACACTTCTTTTCGATCTCATTTTTTTATTTAATTAAATTCCGCTTATTTTTTTTATCACAAAACTGTAACAAATTTTAAAAAACACAGTCTATTCTTCTAATTCGATTAAAAGAATCACAACAATCATCAAAATCAATCAACTTCAATCAACTTCAATCAAAATTACATGAGAAAATTACTCCTTATAATTACGCTTCTTTTTTCATTGTTTGGCTACAGCCAAAAAAAAACGTTACAAACAAAATTCATCACAGACAACATAACAATTGATGGAAAAATAGATGAAGATGCATGGAAATCAGCACCTGTGGCTAAAGATTTTATCATGTTTGAACCAGATAACGGAAAGCCTATTGCTGACAATAAAAAAACTGAGATAAAAGTTTTATATGACAATGACGCCATATATGTTGCTGCATTAATGTATGATAACGAACCTAATAAAATATTAAAAGAAATCTCCCAGAGAGATAATTTTGGGGCTTCTGATATTTTTGGGGTTTTTGTAAATGGTTATAATGATGGGCAACAAGATTTTCGCTTTATTGTCTCGGCATCAGATGGGCAAGCAGATTGTATAGGAACTGATACAAACGGGGAGGATTACTCATGGGATGGAGTTTGGAAAAGTAAAGCTGTAATCACTGATTTCGGGTGGGTTGTTGAAATGCGAATTCCATATGCTGCACTGCGCTTTTCGGGGGAGAAAAAACAAACTTGGGGACTTAATTTTTTTAGGGAAATAAAAAGGGATCGTCAAAAATACAGTTGGAATTTTATCGATTCAAAAATTGGCACTTTTACACAACAAACCGGAGTTCTCGAAGGAATTGAAAATATCAAAACTCCTACCCGACTCTTTCTTTTACCCTATTCTTCTTTTTATGTAAATGCAAATTCACAACAAAAAACTACGGGAACCATCAAAGGTGGTTTGGATATAAAATACGGTATAAACGACGCATTTACGCTTGATGCCATACTTATCCCTGATTTTGGGCAAACAAAATACGATGACCAAATTTTAAATTTAGGACCATTCGAACAACAATTTAATGAAAACAGACCTTTTTTTACAGAAGGAACGGATCTATTCAGTAAAGGAAATTTACTCTATTCAAGAAGAATTGGTGGAAGACCTTCAGTTTATCCTAAAATTGAGAGTAACGAAAAAATAATTGACAATCCGTCGAGTGTCAACCTTATCAATGCGTTAAAAATATCCGGAAGAACCAAAGATGGTTTAGGAATAGGAATCCTTAACGCTGTCACTGAAAAAACATATGCCACAATTGAGAATAATGAAACTAATAAAACCAGAAGAGAGCTGGTAGAGCCATTAAGCAATTATAATGTTTTGGTTCTAGACCAACGCTTTCGCAAAAATTCTTCCGTTTCATTTATCAATACTAATGTTACCAGAAACGGTGCTTTTCGGGACGGAAATGTTTCTGCATTAGTTTGGGATTTAAACACGAAGAAAAACACGTATAACCTCTCTGGAAATTTTAAATACAGTTACATAAACGATACTGAGGATCAGAAAGGGACTTTCACTTCATTAAATTTTGGAGAAACTTCCGGAAAATACAGATACAGCCTTGGAACAGAAATAGTATCTAAAAGTTTCGACAGTAATGATTTAGGCATTAATTTTGAAACTAACTATTATGCTATTTATGGAAATGCAAATTATAGAATATTAAATCCCACAAAATACTTCAACACATTCGTTGCGAATTTCAATGTATATACTCAATTTCAAAAAGAGACAGGGAAAATTCAGGGAAATAACATCAACATAAATATAAATTCTAATAATAAACAAAATCATTATTTTGGATTAGGCATCAATATAAATCCTATTGAGTCCTATGATTATTATGAGTCCAGAACAGAAAACAGACCGCTAATTTTCCCGAAAAGAATGGGAGGCTGGTTCTACTTTTCTTCTAATTACAATAATAAATTTGCAATAGACTTTAATCCTTCTTTTGCTGTTTTAAGCGAACCTGGAAGAAATTCATATGGATTTTTATTTGGTCCAAGATACCGCTTCAACGATAAATTTGCATTAAATTACAGCTTTAACTTTTTTAGACAAAACAATAACAAAGGGTATATAGATAGTATTAATGACGATTTAAATTCAGCAACGCCAAACACCATACTATTTGCTAATAGAAACGTAATTACCTATTCTAATTCGCTTACTGGCAAATACTCTGTCAACAGTAAAATGACTTTTAACCTTTCTTTACGACAATATTGGTCCTTTGCCGAAAATAAAAATTTCCTCTCTCTCGAACAAAACGGAAGATTAAAGGATTACACGAATTTTACCGAAAACAGAAACTCAAGTTTTTATTCTTGGAATGCTGATTTATCCTATTCTTGGTGGTTTGCCCCTGGAAGTGAAGTCTCTATTTTATATAGAAACAATGCAGCGAATTTTCAAAAAGAAATCGACAAAGATTTTGGAAGAAACGTTACTACTTTACTGACCAATGATCAACTTAAACATGTTTTATCTATAAGTATTCGTTATTTCATAGACTATAACGCCATAAAAAATAAATTTTAAGTTGCATTAATTTTAAAAAACTACGGTTTCTACAACAAAATTATCATTATTTGTTATTGTTATGTTACGAATGAATAATAGTGATTTCTATTACTTCGAACATTTTTAGAAATACTTTATCTTTGTTCAAAATATAATACGATGAACAAAAAAGTAATTCTTATGATTTTGGATGGTTGGGGAAAATCTCCTGACCCTAAGGTATCTGCAATTGATAATGCTAATGTACCATTTATAAATAGCCTTTATAAAAATTACCCAAGTGCCCAACTTAGAACTGATGGTCTAAACGTAGGTTTGCCAGAAGGACAAATGGGAAACAGCGAAGTAGGTCATATGAACCTTGGTGCCGGACGAATCGTTTATCAGGATTTAGCCAAAATAAATCTTGCCGTAGCTCATAATACTTTGGCTAAAGAACAAGTATTAGTTGATGCTTTTACTTTTGCTAAAGAAAACAATAAAAAAGTACACTTCTTAGGATTGGTTTCTGATGGTGGTGTTCACTCTCATACTTCACATTTACGAGGTTTGATTGATGCAACGCAACAATACGGATTGCAAAAAGTTTATGTTCATGCCTTTACAGATGGTCGTGACGTAGATCCAAAATCAGGCGTAACTTACATTGAGAATTTAGAAAACTATATCGCTAATACTACCGTGAAAATAGCTTCCGTTATTGGACGTTATTATGCCATGGATCGTGATAAACGATGGGAAAGAGTAAAACTTGCCTACGATTTAGTAGTAAACGGAACTGGAACTCATTCAAAAAATGCCGTAGCATCAATAGAAGAAAGTTACAAAAATAATGTAACTGATGAATTTATTAATCCAATGGTTATGGTGGATGATAATGACAAACCACTAGCTACAATTGAGGAAGATGATGTTGTTATTTTCTTCAATTTCAGAACAGATAGAGGAAGAGAATTGACTGAAGCACTATCTCAAGAAGATTTTCATGAGCAGAACATGCACAAATTGAATTTGTATTATGTAACGCTTACCAATTATGACGAAACGTATAAAAACGTAAAAGTTGTTTATAATAAAGACAACATTACCGAAACTCTTGGTGAAGTTTTAGAAAAAGCACACAAAAAACAAATTCGAATAGCCGAAACTGAGAAATATCCTCACGTGACTTTCTTCTTTTCTGGCGGTAGAGAACTACCTTTTGCTGGCGAAAGTCGCATCTTGAAAAATTCTCCAAAAGTAGCAACTTATGATTTGCAACCAGAAATGAGCGCATTTGAATTGACAGATGCTTTAGTTCCTGAACTGGAGAAAGAAGAAGTAGATTTTGTATGTCTTAATTTTGCCAATGGCGATATGGTAGGTCATACAGGGATTATGAGTGCTGCAATACAAGCTTGTGAAGCCGTTGACAAATGTGTCGAAAAAGTAATTACAACAGCATTAGCCCATAATTACACTACTATAGTAATTGCTGACCACGGAAACTGTGAAACTATGATTAATCCTGATGGAAGTCCTAATACAGCCCATACAACAAATCCAGTTCCAATTATTTTGGTAGACAAAGATTTGAAAGAAATCCATGATGGAGTTTTAGGTGATATTGCTCCAACAATTTTAGAATTAATGGGAGTTGAAAAACCAGTGGTTATGACTTGTCATTCTTTGTTATAAGTCTAATTAATTCAAATATTTATAAAAAAGCTACTCCAATCGAGTAGCTTTTTTTATAAATAAAAGTTAAAATTTCATATTTAAAAGTATTACTATTATATTTGCATAAAATATTATCAATTATGAATACAATACTATCCAATCTAAAAATACAAGTCAACGAAAAAATCTATGTTAAAGATCCCGAAACGTCTGCCTTGGGAAAAAAAATCATAGAACAAAGCATCCTTTTGATTGATGAAATTGGGTTCGACAATTTTACGTTCAAAAAGCTGGGTGAAAAAATTGGTTCTAATGAAAGTTCCCTTTACCGCTATTTTGAAAATAAGCACAAATTATTGGTTTATTTATCCTCTTGGTACTGGAGCTGGATGGAATACAAACTAGTTTTTGCTACCACAAACATTACTGATCCGAAAGAAAAACTCAGAAAAGCAATTACCATTGTTACCGAAAAAGTAGCTGATGACAGTAGCACCGAGCACATCAACGAGGCCATTCTAAACAAAATAATTATTGCCGAATTCACAAAAACACTTCATACCAAAGAGGTTGATCAAGAAAACAAGGAAGGTTTTTTCTTGATTTATAAAAGAGTAATAAACAGAATTGTGAGTATTGTAAATGAAGTAAATCCTAACTATACATATGCAAAATCTCTGGTGTCTACAATTGTGGAAGGCAGTTTACACCAACATTTTTTGACCGAACACTTAACTACTATAACTGACTGTAACAGTTCTGTAAGTATAACTCAATTTTATCTCAATCTGACAGAAAACGTTTTACGTTAAAACATAAAAAAAAGAACTATGACTCCTTTAAAACGATTTTACAACTTACTAGAATTAGACAAAAAAGATGTTTCTCAAATATTTTTTTATGCCATTTTTGCCGGATTAATCAGTTTGTCACTTCCATTGGGAATCCAAGCTATTATCAATTTTATTCAATCTGGAAGAGTCAGCGCCTCTTGGATTGTACTTATTATTTTAGTTGTTTTTGGCGTTGCTTTGGTAGGGATTTTATCCTTAATGCAATTGCGAATTACAGAAAACTTACAGCAAAAAATATTTGTTCGGTCGTCATTTGAATTTGCGGCACGCTTGCCAAAAATAAAATCAGAGCAATTGTACGACACCTATCCACCTGAATTAGCCAATCGTTTTTTTGACACCATGACGATTCAAAAAGGGACATCAAAGTTACTAATCGATTTTTCGGCAGCCTTACTTCAAATTGTTTTTGGAATTCTATTGTTGTCATTGTATCATCCTTACTTCATCCTATTTGGTATTTTATTGCTTTTCCTTCTCTATTTCATTTTCAAATTTTCATATAAATCAGGATTGGAAACCAGCTTAAAAGAATCCAAATTCAAATACAAAGTTGCAGGTTGGTTGCAGGAAATGGCTCGTAATAATTTCAGTTTTAAAAATGAACTTAATTATGATTTTGCTTTAGAAAAAAACAATCAAATCGTCTCTGATTATCTTAACTACCGCGAAAAACACTTTGATGTCATCAAAAGACAATTCAGTCAATTAATTGTTTTTAAAATCATTATTACTGCTAGTTTATTATCGATAGGAGGATTTTTAGTATTGTCGCAGCAAATGAATATTGGACAGTTTGTTGCTGCAGAAATCATTATTTTGTTGGTAATTAATTCGGTCGAAAAAATAATCATTGGATTGGAAACTTTTTATGATGTATTGACTTCTGTTGAAAAAATTGGACAAGTAACCGATTTAGAATTAGAAGAAGATACAATTACTAAAAATGACACTTGCTATACGAATATCGTTCTGGAAACAGAAAACATTAAATTCAAATTTCCTGATTCAGAAAACGAGATCCTAAATACAATCAGTCTAAAAATTGAACAAGGAGAAAAAATAGTAATTGAAGGTGACAACGGTTCCGGAAAAACAACCTTAATCCGATTATTATCTGGTTTATTACAACCTACATCTGGTTCTTTCTATATTAATGATGACACTTTTAGAAAAATAAATTTAAAACAATACCGCTCTCAATTAGGCAGTATTATTCATAGCGAAACTCCATTTGAAGGAACAATACTCGAAAACATTACTTTCAAAGACACATCAATACCTTTTGAAGATATAAAATGGGCGATTGATGGCGTTCAACTGAGTTCGTTTATTAAATCATTGCCAAAAGGTTTAGACACTAGAATTTTCCCCGAAGGAAAACAATTATCATCTTCTAACGCACAAAAAATTTTATTGGCAAGAAGTATAATTCACAGGCCGAAAATACTTTTCTACGAAGATCCAACCGATAGTATGGATGAAAAAGTAGCCAATGAAATTATTGACTTTATCACTTCTGATGCAAACAAATGGACCATCATAGTTTCCTCAAAAAATCCATATTGGAAAACTAAATGCAGCAGAAAAATTATCATGCAAAATGGAGCTATTCAACTTGATTTAAAAAACAACTAGTCATGCTAAACATATCTGACAACAAAACAAGACTACAGTCACTGGAGCAATACGAAACAGTTAAAAACTTAGGAAACAGACCTCATTATAAAATTTTGAACAGAATTATAGCCGGTGTTTCAATAATTGGATTAATTGCGCTGTTTTTACCTTGGACACAAAACATTTCAGGAACAGGAGCTGTAACCACTTTGAAACCAAACCAAAGACCGCAATCTATTCAAAGTGTTATTTCTGGTCGAATAGAGAAATGGTATGTTCAAGAAGGTGACTTTGTCAAGAAAGGCGATACCATACTTTTTATTTCGGAGATTAAAGAAGATTACATGGATCCTAATTTGGTTGAAAACACTAAAAACCAAATGAATGCCAAGAAACAATCTTTGCAATCGTATGGTTCAAAAGTAAATACTCTTTCGGGTCAAATTCAAGCTATTGAAACCGAAAAGAAGCTAAAACTGGAACAAGCACAAAACAAAATCAAGCAATCATTTTTGAAAATAAAAAGTGATAGTATGGATTTAGTCGCCGTTAAAACACAATTAAAAATTGCAAACACACAATACAACAGGTCTTTGCAATTGAACAAAGAAGGTTTAAAACCATTAAGTGATACCGAAGACAAAAGACTAAAATTGCAAGAAGTTGAAGCAAAAATCATCACGCAAGAAAACAAATATTTAACCAGTAAAAATGAATTTATAAATGCTAAAGTAGAGATCAGCAGAATAACAGCTGAGTATTCAGAAAAAGTTTCTAAAGCCAACAGCGATAAATTCACGGCATTGAGCAATCAATATGACACTGATGCCCAAGTCAATAAATTAGAAAATCAATATGCTAATTACAGCATTCGAAATGGCATGTATTATATCAGAGCTGCGCAAAATGGTTACATCAACAGAGCATTGCAATCCGGTATTGGGGAAACCATAAAAGAAGGAACGCCAATCGCCACAATCATGCCTTCGGATTATGATATTGCAGTGGAGACATTTGTAAATCCAATCGATTTACCATTAATAAGCAAAGGCGAAAAAGTACGCGTTTGGTTTGACGGATGGCCAACTATAGTTTTCTCCGGATGGCCGGACATGTCTTATGGAACTTTTGGAGGTAAAATTGTAGCCATAGAAAATTTCATCAGTGAAAATGGCAAATACAGAGTTTTAATTGCTCCTGATTCTTCCGAAGCAAAATGGCCTAAACAATTAAGCATTGGTTCCGGAGCCCAAACTATTGCTCTATTAGACAATGTGCCTATATGGTTTGAAATATGGAGAACACTTAACGGTTTTCCTCCAAATTATTACAAAACTGGAACTAAAACAACTAAAGAAAAGAAATAATGAAACAACTCCTTATCGCTTTTTTATTATTGGGTTTTGCTGCTTTTGGACAAGAATTTACCGCCAAAGAACTGACCTATACCGAGTTTCTGGGCTATGTGAAAAAATACCATCCATTAGTCAAAAATGCCAACTTAGAAATCAATAAAGCACAAGCAAATTTGATGATGGCACGCGGTGGATTTGACCCAAAAATCGAAGTAGATTTTAGCAAAAAACAATTCAAAGAAAAAGAGTATTATTCGATTTTGAATAGTAGTTTCAAAATCCCAACTTGGTATGGAATTGAGATTAAAGCAGGATTTGACAACAATGAAGGCATTTATCTGAATCCTGAAAATACGGTTCCGAATCAAGGCTTGACTTCATTGGGAATTAGCGTTCCGCTAGGACAAGGATTATTCATTAATCAAAGAATGGCTGATGTTCGCAAAGCAAAAATTCAAATGCAATTAAGCCAATCCGAAAGAAAATTGCAGGCAATAGCAGTTTTGTATGATGCTTCACTGGCTTATTTTAATTGGAAGAAAAACTTCAACGAAGTAAAGTTGTATGACGAGTATAATAAAAATGCGCAAACACGTTTCAAAGGGATTAAAACCTTAATCGTGCAAGGTGACAAACCTGCAATTGACAGTATTGAAGCCGGAATCATTGTAAAAAACCGAATATTAAATTTAGAAGATTCGAAACTTAAATTGGCTAAAGCCAAATTAGAACTGGCCAATTTTCTTTGGTTGGAAAACAACATTCCGCTTGAATTGTCAGACGAACTGATTCCCGAAACGCAGTTAGAATTCACGATTCAGGAAAGTTTAAAAACAAATGATTTGTTAAACGCCGATTTCTCCATCACTAATCATCCAAAAATAAATGCATTACAAAGCAAAATTGACATCTTGAATGTAGAGAAAAAATTAAAAGCCAATATGCTTTTGCCAAAAATTGATGTGGGCTACTCCTATTTATCGGAACCCAGCTACATTGACAATTATCAATTTAAGGACTACAAAATAGGGTTAGATTTCTATTTCCCTTTATTTCTTCGAAAAGAACGCGGAAGTTTGAAACTAGCGAAATACAAAGTCCAAGAAACTGAATTTGCATTGGACATAGAAAAAGTACAATTGTCCAATAAAATCAATGCGCAGAAACTGGAGATTGTATCGTTATTAAAACAAAAAGAGTTAATAAAAGGTTTAGTAGAAGACAATCTCACGATGTTAAATTCAGAGGAAAGATTGTTTTCTTTTGGAGAAAGTTCGTTGTTTTTAATTAATACGCGAGAAAATAATTTGGTTAGCGCACAACTTTCTAAAATTGCTTTAGAGAACCGATTTTATGTTTCAAATTCGGAGCTTTTTAAAATTATGGCCAATCCGGATTAAATAATTTATAAAATCGTACTTTTGCAAACTGAAAATTCGAAATTATGATCATAGTAAAATCCCGTGAAGAAATAGAATTGATGCGCGAAAGTGCATTAATAGTATCAAAAACATTAGGAATGATTGCTTCTGAAATTAAAGAAGGAGTCACCACTTTATATCTGGACAAATTAGCCGAAGAATTCATTCGTGACCACGGAGCTGAACCAAGTTTCCTTGGATTATATGGTTTCCCAAACTCACTTTGCATGAGTCCTAACGCACAAGTAGTTCATGGAATTCCAAATAACAAACCATTAGAAAGCGGCGATGTAATCTCCGTAGATTGCGGTGCTTATAAAAATGGATACCATGGCGATCATGCCTATTCTTTTGAGATTGGTGAAGTCGCTCCGGAAACTAAAAAATTATTGCAAATAACTAAAGAATCATTATACGTAGGAATCCGAGAATTAAGATTAGGAAACCGCGTAGAAGACGTTGGAAATGCTATTCAAAAATACACTGAGGCGCATGGTTATGGTGTAGTTCGTGAATTAGTAGGTCACGGCGTAGGACAAAAAATGCACGAAGATCCTGAAATGCCAAACTATGGTAAAAAAGGAAGAGGAAAGCTTTTTGTTGAAGGAATGGTTGTAGCGATCGAGCCTATGATTAACATGGGAACCCGAAATATCAAACAATTAAAAGACGGTTGGACAATCCTTACTGCCGATGGAAAACCAAGCGCACACTTTGAGCATGATGTAGCTATAATTGATGGGAAACCAGAGATATTATCGACTTTTGGATACATCTACAAAGCGTTAGGAATTGTGAGTAATGAAGAAGATGAGTTTAGAAAAACACCTTTGGTATTGTAATGAAGAAACTATTTAAATTAATACTTAATACTATACCGCGTCCTTTACTGATCAGATTAAGCTATGTAGCACGTCCCGTTCTTGCCTTTGCATTAAAAGGAACTACATTCACTGATCCTATTGACGGAAAAAGTTTTAAAATGTTCTTGCCTTACGGTTACGGAACACAAAGAAACAATGTGCTTTCGCCAAGTACACTTTCATTGGAAAGACACCGTTTATTATGGTTGTATTTGAATGAGCAAACTAATTTTTTTACTTCAACAGCAAAAAAGAAAGTGTTGCATTTTGCGCCGGAACAAGCTTTTTATAAATTGTTTCGAAATCAAAAAAATCTGGAGTACACCACAACCGATTTATTTTCCCCTTTGGCAGATGTAAAAGCGGATATTTGTGATTTACCATTTGAAGACAATCAATATGATGTTATTCTTTGCAATCACGTTTTGGAACACATTCCAGATGATACTAAAGCAATGCAGGAATTGTATCGCGTTTTGAAACCCGGTGGAATGGCAATTTTACAAATTCCACAAGATTTGTCCAGAGCCACTACTTTTGCTGACGACAGCATTACGGATCAAAAAGAACGCGCTAAAATATTCGGGCAATACGATCATGTTCGAATTTATGGTAGAGATTATTTTGACAAACTAAGAAGCATCGGTTTTAAAGTCGTTGAAGAAGATTACACCAATAAAATAGCACCCGAACTAGTAGAAAAATATTGTTTGGCCAAAGGCGAAATTATTCCGGTATGCTTTAAATAGATTTGGAGTAAATCGAATCAACAATTGGCATAATAATAGTGTTGCTTAATTCATTACATTTACATTTCAGCAATTCAAAACACATGCTTAAAGCCTTTTTTCGAAAAATAGCATTTCTTTTTATAATTACCTCGGCAACTGCACAAGTAGAAAAAGAGGTCGCTCCACCCTATAATGTAAAGACGATTTCTTTTGTTCAAAGCAATCAAAATGTAATTCCAATTTTTAAATTAGGGGAAGGTTTTCAATTGCAATTCGACGACCTATTTGGCAATGAAGCTGATTACTACTATGAAATAACTCATTGTGATTATAATTGGAACCCAACAGACATTCCTAAAAGCGAGTATTTAAAAGGTTTTGATAACCAAAGAATTTCAGATTACACCAATTCTTTCAACACATTACAAATCTATTCTCATTATAGACTGGCAATTCCCAATCAGTACACACAATTATTAATCAGTGGTAATTACATCCTGAAAATTTTAAACGAAAATAAAGAAGTCGTTTTTTCCAGAAAATTTATTCTTTATGAAGATCTGGTTACAGTACCTACTCAAGTAAAAAGAGCGAGAACTGTTAGCAATTTAGATACTAAACACAATTTAGAATTCACTATTAAATCAAGCACCATTACTTTTCAAAATCCACTTAAAAACGTAAAAGTAGTTTTACTTCAAAATGGAAAATTAAATGATGCAATTACAAATATTGTCCCTCAATATACGATTGGAAACGATTTGATTTATAAGTATGACACTCAAACTCAATTTTGGGCAGGAAACGAATATTTATACTTTGAAAACAAAGACATTAGAGCTGCCAATAACAATGTGGCCCGTGTAGATTCAAATAATGAGATTTACAGCTCTTATTTATACACTAATAATGCACGAACTAATTTTTTGTACTCCGTAACACAAGATGTCAACGGGAATTTTGTCGTGAAAAATATAAACGCAACCAATAGCGAAATTGAAGCTGACTATGCATGGGCCTATTTTAGTCTTTCGGCTCCAACTTTTAGAATGAATAAAGACATTTACATCACCGGAATGTTCAACAATTATAATACAACTCCAGAATATAAAATGGATTATAATGAAAAAACGAACCGATATGAAAAAGCCATTTTAATAAAACAAGGATTTACTAGTTTTCAATATACAGTTGCTGACAGTAAAGGAATCATCGATCATGAAAATGCAATTGATGGGAATTTTTATCAAACAGAAAATGATTATTCGATAATGGTTTATTACAGAGAAAACACCAATCGATACGATCGAGTAATAGGAAAAGGAACTACAAATTCCATAAATACCATCAACTAAAAAAATTTATGAAAAAATGACTATACAAAATCAATTTTTTGTAAATTTGTCATTATTAAGCACCTATTCATATATTTAGTATGGTTTCGCAAATAACAAGAGGCATAAAGATATCAGTATTGACTAGTTTTGAAGGGACCTACTTCAAAAACTATAAAATTCACTTTGCTTTTAGTTATGAGATCACAATCGAAAATCACAGTAAAGATTCTGTTCAATTGATTTCTCGCCATTGGGAAATTTTTGATTCTCTAAATGATGTTGAAGTAGTTGATGGCGAAGGAATAATTGGAAAAAAACCTGTTTTAAAACCAGGCGAATTTCACACTTACAGCTCAGGTTGCTTATTATCGTCTCCTTACGGTGCAATGAAAGGGTATTTTAATATGATTAATTTTACTTCAACAAAAAATTTCAAAGTCATAGTACCTACCTTTAGATTGTGCGCTCCATTTGCATTAAACTAAATCATCACCTTAATTTCTGGAAGCTAATCCAGCTATTCATTACAAGTCCTCATAAAAATAATCATTTTTGAAAGCCCTAAAAAGAGCTTCCGTTGGTCGCTTTTTTAGAACTGCAAAAAAAGATTATTTTATTCCGGGCTTTTCATTTCTATCTGGGCTATAATACAAATGATATAATTTACCACCAATAGTTTTATACCTGCAAATGACGATTTTTAAAACAATCCTTCGTACTTTTGTGAAAAAATTTACCACACTTAAACATTCGCTAATTTTATAATTTTACAAATATGTTAAAAGGATTTTTTCATGTACCAAAAGCGGTAAACGAACCAGTAAAAGGATACGCACCAAATTCACCAGAAAAAGCAGCTGTTCAAGCAGCTTACGCAAAAATGTGGAATTCTAAAATCGATATACCATTATACATTGGAAGCGAAGAAATTAGAACTGGAAACACAAAAAACATGACCGCTCCTCACGATCACAAACATATCGTAGGAACGTATCATCTAGCCGAAAAATCTCATGTTGAGCAAGCAATTGCAAATGCATTAGAAGCTAAGACTGCATGGGCAAATATGGCTTGGGAACAAAGAGCCGCTATTTTCCTGAAAGCAGCTGAATTGATTGCAGGTCCTTACAGAGCAAGAATAAATGCCGCAACAATGATTGCGCAATCAAAAAATATCCATCAAGCAGAAATTGATGCTTCTTGTGAATTCATTGACTTTTTACGTTTCAACGTAGAATTCATGACACAAATTTACAATGATCAGCCAAAATCTAACTCTGATATGTGGAACCGCTTAGAATACAGACCTCTTGAAGGTTTTGTATACGCGATTACTCCATTCAACTTTACTGCTATTGCCGGAAATCTTCCTGCAAGTGCTGCAATGATGGGGAATGTTGTGATTTGGAAACCAAGCGACAGCCAAGTTTTCTCTGCACAAATCATCATTGAAGTATTCAAAGAAGCGGGAGTACCTGATGGCGTTATTAACGTTGTTTTTGGAGATGCTTTGATGATTACCGATACTGTTTTGGCAAGTCGTGATTTTGCAGGAATACACTTTACAGGTTCAACGCATGTATTCAAAGATATTTGGGAAAAAATTGGAACAAACATTCACCATTACAAAACATACCCAAGAATTGTTGGAGAAACTGGAGGAAAAGATTTCATCATCGCACATCCAAGTTCGAATCCAAAACAAGTAGCAACAGGAATTGTTCGTGGTGCATTTGAATTTCAAGGTCAAAAATGTTCAGCAGCTTCAAGATCTTATGTTCCTAAAAGTTTGTGGCCAGCGATAAAAGAACAACTGATCACTGATACAAAATCAATGAAAATGGGTTCTCCAGAAGATTTTGGAAACTTTATCACTGCAGTAATTCACGAAGGTTCTTTCGACAAATTAGCTCTTTTTATTGACCAAGCCAAAAAAGATACTGATGCCGAAATTATCGTTGGTGGTAATTATGATAAATCTGTTGGTTATTTTATTGAACCAACAATTATTGTTACAACAAACCCACATTATTCCACAATGGAAACGGAATTGTTCGGACCTGTAATGACGATTTTCGTTTACGAAGACGACAAATGGTTAGAAACTTTGGAATTAGTAGATACAACTTCAGAATATGCTTTAACAGGTGCGGTTTTCAGTCAAGATCGTTACGCAATTGAGCAAGCGACTACCAAATTGCAAAATGCGGCCGGTAACTTCTATATCAATGACAAACCAACTGGAGCAGTTGTAGGAATGCAACCTTTTGGTGGTGCAAGAGCATCAGGAACTAACGATAAAGCGGGTTCAGCATTGAACTTATTGCGTTGGGCTTCGCCAAGAACTATCAAAGAAACTTTTATCACTCCAGTAGATTACAGATACCCATTTTTGGGAGAATAAGCAACTCCTATAGCTTGAAAGCCGAAAGTCTTAAAGGACTTTTCTAAGATAAAAAAAGCCAAATCTAAAAATTTAGATTTGGCTTTTTTCGTTTTTTCAAAGACACTTCTATCTTTTGACTTTAAGACTTTTGAACTTATGACTATGATTGAAACTTCAACGGCAAATGCACCACTTTCTTAGTTTCAAAGAATTCATCTTCAAAAAAGTCTGCTAAATTATATTCCTTAGCTTTCGGGAAATCCTTCAACTCTTCCGTTAAATCACCGCCTTTTAGATAGAGAATTCCGTTTTTCAATTCATGTTTATTATTCTTTTTGATTTTGGTTTTTACCCAAGAAACAAAATCAGGCATATTCGTAACAGCACGACTCACGATAAAATCGAAATCTCCTTTTACGTTTTCAGCGCGTAATTGTTCTGCTTTTACATTTTTAAGTTCTAATGCTTCAGCAACAGCTTGAACCACTTTTATCTTTTTGGCAATAATATCAATCAGAAAAAAACGGGTTTCAGGGAAAAGAATCGCCAATGGAATTCCAGGAAATCCTCCGCCCGTGCCAACATCCAGAACATAAGTTCCCGGTTCAAATTTTATAATTTTTGCAATTCCCAATGAGTGTAGAATATGCTTGGTATATAAAGCATCAATATCTTTTCGCGAAATGACATTGATTTTTTCGTTCCAATCGTGGTATAAAAAATCCAATTTTGCGAATTGCTCTTTTTGAATATCAGTCAAATAAGGAAAATACTTAAGAATCTCGTCCATGTTCTAATTTTTTAACAAAAGTAATACTTTAGAGTTGAAATATTTATCTCAATTTTGTATATCCAAAAATTTATAATAATTACCTTTGAACTTTATTAAATCATATGAACAAGACCGCTCCTACATTTGCAAAGCAAGACAATCTGAAGTTTTTCAGAACTCTTAACTCGCGGGTAAACAATTACTTCAAGGAAAACAATATCCAAAAAACTGGAAATTGGAGACTTTATTTGAAAACCATAATCTTGTTTGCAGTTTTTCTTGCGCCTTATTTTTTAATCCTAACGTTAGATATGCCGTTTTGGGCACACCTTCTTTTAACAATCGTTATGGGAATTGGAATGGCCGGAGTAGGAATGAACGTAATGCATGATGGGAACCATGGTTCTTATTCCAATAAAAATTGGGTTAATAAATTCATGGGAGGAACTATTTATGTTCTTGCAGGAAATGTATACAACTGGCAAGTACAACACAACGTTTTACACCATACTTACACGAATATTCCAGGTCACGATGAAGATTTAGATGCCGGGCGTGTCATTCGTTTTACAAAAGAAGCTAAATGGTATAACTTTCATCGTTTTCAACAATATTACTCTGTTTTTCTCTATGGATTATTAACTTTCAATTGGGCTATTACAACTGATTTCAAACAGATGAGAAGTTACCTAAAAAGAAAATTATCCTATGGTGAAGCCAAAAGCCCAAAAATACTTTGGACCACTTTAATCATCACTAAAATAATTTACGTTTCCATCTGGATCGTTTTACCAATCGTTATTGGAATCACTTGGTGGAAAGTCCTTATTGGTTTCTTCGTGATGCATTACACTGCAGGATTAATTCTTAGCGTTGTGTTTCAATTGGCACATGTTGTGGAAGAAACGACCAATCCATCTCCAAATGAATTAGGGGAAATGGATAATACTTGGGCAATTCATCAATTGTTTACCACAACCAACTTTGCTCCAAAAAACAAAATTGTAAACTGGTATACCGGAGGATTAAACCACCAAATAGAGCACCACATTTTTCCAAATATCAGCCATGTACATTATGGTAAAATTGCGAATATTGTAAAAGAAACTGCTCAAGAATGCAACTTGCCGTATTACGAATATAAAACAATGCGAAGTGCTGTCATCGCACACTTTAAGCATTTGAAAGAACTGGGAATGAAACCGGAACTTACATAATAACAATACATCTTAATCGAAAACAAATAAACTAAAAAATAATAATTAACCTCCCTTAATTCCTAAATGGGAATACGGGGCTTTCAAAACTTTTTTAATGAATAATCCACTTTCAGACAGAATTAACAATCTAGCTACATCACAAACACTAGCAATGGCTGCTTTGGCCAGAGAATTAAAAGCACAAGGAAAAGATATCATCAGCTTAAGTTTAGGCGAACCTGATTTCAATACGCCAGACTTCATCAAAGAAGCAGCAAAAAAAGCAATTGATGAAAATTATAGCACCTATTCTCCAGTAGAAGGATATGCTGAATTAAAAGAAGCAATCTGCAGAAAATTCAAAAGAGACAATAATTTAGACTACAAACCATCTCAAATTGTAGTTTCAACAGGAGCAAAACAATCCTTATACAACATTGCACAAGTAATGTTAAACGATGGTGATGAAGTAATTTTACCAGCTCCTTACTGGGTTTCTTATTTCGAAATCGTAAAATTATCAGGTGGAGTTCCTGTAGAAGTTCCTACATCTGTAGATACGGATTTCAAAATCACACCAGAACAATTAGAAGCAGCCATCACACCAAAAACAAAAATGATGTGGTTCAGTTCTCCTTGTAATCCAAGTGGATCGGTGTACAACAGAGAAGAATTAACGGCATTAGCAAAAGTATTGGAGAAATATCCAAACGTTTACGTTGTTGCTGACGAAATCTACGAGCACATCAATTTCTCAGGGACTTTTTGCAGTATTGCATCAATCCCAGGAATGTTAGAAAGAACAATTACTGTAAATGGAGTTGCCAAAGCTTTTGCCATGACAGGATGGAGAATTGGATACATTGGCGCACCAGAATTCATTGCTAAAGCCTGTACAAAAATTCAAGGTCAGGTAACTTCAGGAGCAAATTCTATCGCACAACGCGCTACCATTACAGCAGTAGATGCTGATCCAAGTGTATTAAAACACATGGTTGATGCTTTCCATAGCCGTAGAGATTTAGTAGTAGGATTATTGAAAGAAATTCCAGGAGTAAAAATCAACGTTCCAGAAGGTGCTTTTTACGTATTCCCAGACGTTTCTTCTTTCTTTGGAAAAACATTGAAAGGAACCGAAATCAAAAATGCAATGGATTTATCAATGTACCTTTTGGCCGAAGCTAACGTAGCAACGGTAACAGGTGACGCTTTTGGAAATCCTGACTGTATCCGTTTCTCTTACGCAACCAGCGACGAGATCTTGAAAGAAGCATTAAAAAGAATCAAAGATGCTTTGGCACTATAGTCAAAACTCATAAAGTCGAATGCTGGAAAATCAAAAATCCAACTTAAAATACCATAAAAACCTCAAGATATTCTTGGGGTTTTGTTGTATTTGGGCGTGACCACAAGGGTCGGGCTTTTTGCTGCAATCTTTATATTTTTAAAGAAAAAAGATAAAGGATTTCCGCTGCAATCCCTCACGCAAACCCTGCCAAAATCCTATTTATTCTAATGTAGTACGGAATGTTCATTATTTGCTAAAATATTTATAATCAATCGATAAAATAACAACAATTTACAAATTTGTAATATTAATTGTATATATTAGCTCAAGAAATGAATCATTCTAAAAAATATTTTAAAAAATGTTTACAAACCAAGAAGCTGAATATTTATTAAATCTAGAAAAAGTTTTAGTAAACCCTTATCAAACTATTGATTTAAAAAACAAAAAGAATAGAATTGAATTAATTTCTAATCAAGATTCCGATTACGCCTTTTGGATTGAAATAACTACAAATCAAAAAATAATCCTTAAAACCTCAATTCATCATTTAGAGAGCAATTCACATATTGGTCTTCTTAGAATTGATTTTAAAGGAGGACATCATAATCCTGAAAATATTAATGATACATTACCCGAATTTTTAAAACCATATGCTGATAAATGGTTTCTACCGAGCGAACCACATATGCATATTTACGTCGAAGGTTATAAACCTCTAGCTTGGGCTATTCCATTGACAGAAATTGATTTCCCAATTAAAGAAATTAATCAATCATCAGATTTGTCGGATTTAATATTTAACTTTGCTAGAAGGATAAATTTAAAATCCATAATAAATATACAACACGCACTACTTTGAATTGGGTAAACACATCTGTCGACAATTATTATAATTGGTTAAGAGAAAAAACTTTTATCCAAAAAGACCTTACTACGGATTGGTTTTTAATAAATACACCTTTTATTGGTGCATTTAACGATACAATTGAAATTTATGCTCAAAAAAATGGTTCTCAATTAAAATTGAGTGATAATGGAGAAACAATATCTAATTTAGAAATTCAAGGATTACAAATCCAAGGATCAAAAAGAAGAAAATCATTATTAGATTCAATATTAATTAATTACGGTGTAAAAATTGATAATGACGAATTGGTAATTGAAACTAATATTGATAAATTTTCACAATCGAAACATAATTTTCTTTCAGCAATAATTGAGATAAATGACTTATATGTTTTATCAAACCATAATGTTGCATCAATATTTAAAGAAGATGTTCGAAATTATTTAGATTCCCAGAATATTATATTTACACCTGATTTTATTTCGAAAGGTTCGACTGGGTTAGAATTTAATTTTGATTTTCAAATTGCTCAAAGAGAGAAAGAAATAGTAATTAAATCTTTCAATACTATTAACAAATCCAACTTGCCTACATTTTTATTCTCTTGGGATGATATTAAACCTGTTCGAGAAAAAATCACAAAAAAAAATGTAACTGCTATTGCTATAATCAATGATATTGATAAAGAAGTTAAAACAGAATTTTTAGATGCCCTTAAATCTAAAAATGCTAACTTCATTCTTTGGTCTGAAAAAGATTCTGTTGAAAATAAAAAATTACTTGTTGCATAATCTAAATCCCGATAGTATAGCAACTCTTTCCGCACCTTTAAACAACAGCAACAGAAAAATAACCAAATTAATATCAATAATCAAACCCAAACCACCATGCTCACCGCCATCAACCCAAAATTACCCATGCGCAACAAAGCGATTACACGGGATTTCTATGTGAACCAATTGGGTTTTCAGGAATGGGGAAATGCCGACTTTGACGGGTATTTGATGGTGCAAAAAGACAGCATTGAAATTCATTTTTTTGAGTTTGCTACCCTTGATCCTACTGAAAATTATGGCCAAATTTACATTCGGGTGCAGGGTATTGAAAGCGTTTATAGCAACTTCTTGAACAACGGCGTTGCCATTCATCCCAACGGCCCTTTGGAAATTAAACCTTGGGGACAAAAAGAATTTTCTATCCTCGATCCAGACAACAACTTACTTACTTTTGGGGAAAGTTTGTAACTAAATCAGTGACAAACCGTGCAATGGAATTATTTCTAAAAAAATCGAGTGCTGAATTAGAAATCTTGGATAATTTATAGGAACTTTGTGGACTTTTTTAGGCGAAAGCCCAAAATCCTAAAGTTTTAGAAATTAATAATTTATCATCAACTCGATGAAGAAAAAAATAGAGATACTTGCTCCTGCTAAAGATTTAATTCATGGAATGGCAGCCATCAATAGCGGTGCCGATGCCGTTTATATTGGAGCACCACAATTTGGAGCCCGTTCTAACGCTACAAATTCTATCGAAGACGTAGCCGCATTAGTAAAATACGCACATTTATTCCATGCCCAGGTTTTTGTGGTTATCAACACCATTTTGTACGATAACGAACTCGAAACCTGCCGTCAGATGATTTGGAAATTGTACGACATTAAGGTTGATGCGCTAATTGTTCAAGACATGGCAATCATGGAAATGGACTTGCCACCAATCGTTTTACACGCCAGTACTCAAGCGAACAACCGCGATGCTGACAAAATTAAATTTTTGAAAGATGCAGGAATGAAACGTGTGGTTTTGGCCCGCGAATTGAATCTGCACCAAATCAAAGAAATAAGTTCCGCTTCGGATGTAGAGTTGGAGTTTTTTGTGACTGGTGCCTTGTGCGTTTCTTTCAGCGGAAACTGCTACATGAGCGTTGCCAATGGAGAACGTAGCGCCAACCGCGGTTCTTGTGCACAAAACTGTCGCTTGCCGTACAACTTAATCGACGGTCACGGTGAGACTTTAATCAAAAACAGCCACTTACTTTCTATAAAAGATTTTGACGTGTCTGACCAGATTCCCAATCTTATTGAAGCCGGAGTTTGCTCTTTTAAAATCGAAGGCCGATTGAAAGATATTGTCTACGTAAAAAATAATGTTTCGTACCTGAGACAAAAACTGGATGCTTTCCTCGAAGAAAATGATAGTTATGCCAAAGCTTCTTCAGGAAAATGCACCTTTACATTTGATGCGGCATTGAACAAAAGTTTCAACCGCGGCTATACTGATTATTTTGTAAATGAAAGACACCAATCCATTGGTTCTTGGGAAAGTCCAAAATCCAAAGGGCAATACATTGGTAAACTCATCAAAACTATTGGTGGCGCTTATGAAATCGAAAACGGAGAATTGTTAAACAATGGCGACGGACTGTGTTACATTAACGAAAATAATGAAGCTGATGGAATTTATGTCAACAAAGTCGAAAATGGCTTGGCATATCCAAACGTACTCAAAGAACTAAAAGCAGGAACTTTCATTTACCGCAATAATGATGCTGCTTTCATTAAAATAGTGGAGCGCGAGGACAGTGCCATTCGAAAAATTAGCACTACTTTATTGCTGACCGAAAACGAAAATGGTTTCGAATTGATTGCTACCGATGAAGATGATTATGTGAGTACCGTAAACTTGGTTCACGCCAAAGAGCAGACAAAAAACAACGAATCTATTGCTGAAAACATCAAAATACAATTGGCCAAAACAGGTTTCACACCCTACACCGCCGATGAAATAAACATACTATTTTCGCAAAACTGGTTTCTTCCTATTTCTAAAATCAACGAAATGCGAAGAACGGTTTACGAACAATTATCGGAAATTCGTCTCGCCAATTACAAATGCGAAGAACACCAAATAGTTAAAACATCGCATCCATATCCGGAAACCAAACTGGATTTCATGTACAATGTATCCAATAAACTGGCGCGAAAATTCTACGAACGTCACGGCGTTACCGAAATTGAAAAAGCATTCGAATTGCAATGGGACCCTGGAAAATCACGCGTGATGACCACCAAATATTGCATTAAATACGAATTAGAAAGATGCCCAAAATACCATCGTGAAAACATGGATCAAAAACTCAAAGAACCATTAGTCTTAAAACAAGGAGAACTGGAATACAAACTGAAATTCAATTGTAAACCTTGCGAAATGGAAATTTGGGAGAAAGACGCTGAATTCGAAATCGAAGAAGACCACGTTCACTAAAACACTAATATATTTTTTCAACCATTAAGAAATTAAGCGAAATGAAACTTAATTTCTTAATGGTTTTTTATTTGCTTAAAATGAATGGCAATCTTCATTTTTAAAACCTGCTATTGAACACAAAATAACTGGCACTTTTGCAGTCATAAAAAAGCAATTCAGTATTTTTACATTCCAATTAAGATCACAAAAAAAAATGAAAATACTACTGCTCGGCTCTGGTGAATTAGGAAAAGAATTTGTAATCGCGGCACAACGCATCGGGCAAACCGTAATTGCGGTTGACAGTTACGAAAATGCGCCTGCTATGCAAGTTGCCCATGATTTTGAAGTCATCAATATGCTTGACGGAGATGCGTTAGATAAAATCGTCGCCAAACACAAACCAGATTTCATCGTTCCAGAAATTGAAGCCATACGCACCGAGCGTTTTTATGATTACGAGAAGCAAGGAATCACTGTAGTTCCTTCTGCGAAAGCGGCAAACTTCACCATGAATAGAAAAGCGATTCGTGATTTAGCTTCTAAAGAATTAGGTTTAAAAACCGCAAACTACCGTTACGCAACAACTGCCGAGGAATTGCAAAAAGGAGTTGAAGCAGTAGGAATGCCCTGCGTGGTAAAACCCTTAATGTCTTCGTCTGGAAAAGGACAATCAACCATAAAAACCGAAGCCGATATTGAAAGAGCATGGAATTATGCTGTGGAAGGTTCCCGTGGCGATGTGGTAGAAGTAATTGTAGAAGCATTTGTCAAATTTAATTCGGAGATTACTTTATTGACTGTGGTTCAAAACAACAATCCCACTTTGTTTTGTGCCCCAATAGGTCATAGACAAGAACGCGGCGATTATCAGGAAAGCTGGCAACCCGCCAGAATTTCCGACAAGGATTTATACGAAGCGCAAGACATGGCCGAAAAAGTAACCGAAGCTTTAGGCGGTGCAGGACTTTTTGGAGTCGAATTTTTCCTGGCTGATGATGGGGTTTATTTCTCGGAATTATCGCCCCGTCCTCACGATACTGGAATGGTAACACTGGCAGGAACACAAAACTTCAACGAATTCGAATTGCATTTACGTGCTATTTTGAGTTTGCCTATTTTCGAAATTACATTAGAAAAAGCCGGAGCGAGCGCTGTAATTTTAGCTTCTGAAAATTCAAATAATCCAACGTACTCTGGTATAGAAAAAATTGCTGCTTTACCAAAAACTGATTTCAGGATTTTTGGAAAACCAACTTCTCGTCCGTACAGAAGAATGGGCGTTGCACTTGTCAATGATACTTTAGAAACACCAATTGAAGAAGTAGTAGAAAAAGCAAAAAATGCAGCAAGTTTGGTTATCGTACATTCGTAATTTAATATCGATGGTGTTGTCAAGTCGAGCGCAGTCGAGACTCAACGGTTAATCTCGACTGCGCTCGACTTGACAAACGTCTTAAGGAAACGGCATTGATTCCCCATTACTTTTTAAAAATGCGGAATGCCGTCGGAGTCATTCCATTATGTTTCTTAAACAATCTTGTAAAATACGAATAATCTTCATAACCCAATTCCGTTGCAATTTCATTGACAGTAAACTTTCTATCCATCAACATGCGTTTGGCTTCGAGTATGATTCTGCCTATAATTACCTCAGTGGTGGTTTTTTGCAGTATTTCATTGCAAATTCGGTTCAAGTGTTTTAGCGTAATATTGAGTTGAGCTGCATAAAAAGAAGGCGCTTTTTCCTTTTTAAAATTATTTTCTAAAACCAATTCAAATGTTTTGATTTTCACATTATACGAATGGACTTCGTGGAGATGTGTTTCATTATATTTTCTGGCAATTTCAATGTGAATAATGTCTAACAGATTCATGATTTTATCTTGCTTCAACAATTGATTTGCCTGAGTTTCTATAATTAGAGTTTCAAAATAAGGAAAAATCGCTTTCGACTCGAATACATCAAAAACTATTTCAGGCTTATTGTCTACCGAAGAATAAAACGGATAATCCCCAATGGTTTTTTGCCCAAAATAAAGATTATATATTTCCTGCGAATAAAAAATTACGAAGCCTTCTACATCATCAGATAAATCCCAATGGTGTATTTGTCCGGGTTGCAGGAAAAACATACTTCCAGGTTGAATGGCAAAAACATCAAAATCAATTTCATGCATTCCCGAACCTTTGGTAAAAAAAACCAGAACATACGAATTATGCCGGTGTGGCTCTTCAACAAAACTATGGTCGACTAAATGATTTTTGAATGTATTAATATACAAATCACTATTCACGGAAGTACAGTTAAACCGCTGAATGTTATATATAGGGTATTTTTTCATAATCAAAAAATGTCTTTATTGTGCTATAATAAGCGAATATAAAAAACATATACCACATGAATAAGAAATACCTTTGATAAAAATAATTGACCATGTCAAACGCTATTGTTCATATCCTCAATAATGATTGCCCTCATTGTGAAAAAGGCAAAGTTTTCAATGAAAAAAGTATATTTTTCAATTTTGGATTTCCCAAAATGAACGAATATTGCTCCCATTGTCACTATAAATTCGAAAAAGAACCTGGCTATTTCTTTGGAGCCATGTACGTAAACTACGGTTTGACAGTAGCTCAGGCAATTGCAACCTATGTTATTGCCCAATTTTTCTTCACCGAAACTTTTGATTTAAGAATCATTCCTATTATTGCCGTTGTCATTGTTTTCATGGCTTCTTTCAACATTCGCCTTTCCAGATTATTATGGATTTATATGTTTAAAAATTATTCTTTATAGAAAAACTGTTCCTCGTTTAACAATTACAAATGCGAACTTGATTAGAACCGTAAAAGTGCTAAAATAGCCCCGATAAAGCCGGTATCCTCGTAGCATAGCGAAGAGATAAAGGCGAAAGCGGGACAGTTCGTGATTAAAAAACAGAAAAAGAGCTGCTCCTAAAAGTCATTCCAATAAATCCCAAAAAAGTAGTATTTTTGCAATTCGATTGAAACTAATTTTTCAATCTTTACATTTTTCAATCTTTAAATTAAAAAAATGAAAGCATACGTATTTCCAGGTCAGGGTGCGCAATTTACAGGAATGGGCAAAGACTTATATGAAAACTCCTCATTAGCAAAGGAATTATTCGAAAAAGCTAATGACATTTTAGGCTTCCGCATTACAGACATCATGTTTGAAGGAACCGCTGAAGAGTTGAAAGAAACCAAAGTTACACAACCGGCAGTTTTCTTGCATTCAGTGATTTTAGCAAAAACGCTTGGTCAAGATTTCAAACCAGAAATGGTTGCTGGACATTCATTAGGTGAATTTTCAGCATTAGTGGCCAATGGCGCTTTGTCTTTTGAAGATGGATTAAAATTAGTTTCACAACGTGCTTTGGCGATGCAAAAAGCCTGCGAAATAAAACCTTCAACGATGGCAGCGGTTTTAGGATTAGCTGACAATATTGTGGAAGATGTTTGCGCTTCTATTGATGGAATCGTAGTAGCCGCAAATTATAACTGCCCAGGACAATTAGTAATTTCAGGAGAAACATCGGCAGTAGAAAAAGCTTGTGAAGCAATGAAAGCCGCAGGTGCAAAACGTGCTTTATTGCTACCCGTTGGCGGTGCTTTTCACTCTCCAATGATGGAACCGGCAAGAGAAGAATTGGCAGCTGCTATTGAAGCAACTACGTTTTCAGCTCCTATTTGCCCAGTGTACCAAAATGTAACCGCAAGTGCTGTTTCTGATGCTGACGAAATCAAGAAAAACTTAATCATACAATTGACTGCTCCTGTAAAATGGACACAATCTGTACAACAAATGATAAAAGACGGTGCTACTTTGTTTACCGAAGTAGGTCCAGGAAAAGTATTAGCAGGATTAATTGGAAAAATTGACAAAGAAGCTGTTACAGCTAATGCCTAATTAGTTTACTAAATTTATAATACTATCCTCATAAATTAAATTTTGTGAGGATTTTTTTTATCTTTATAGGATGAGTTCAATCAATTATTAATTTTTTTAAAATGAAAAAAATGAAAAAGGCACTTTTAGGATTAGCATTTGTTGCAACTTTAATGACTTCTTGTAAAAAAGAAACAAAAGACGAAGTACACGAAGCAACAGAAGCAGTAGGGAATGAAATGGATGAAGCTATAGATACAGCAGCAGTAAAAGTTAATGCTGCAGCAGATTCTACAAAAGTTAAAGCAGGAGAAGTTCTTGAAAAAGGAGCTAAAAAAATGGATGAAGCCGCTGAAAAACTAAAAGAAGCAGGAAAAAAATAATCCAAAAAAAGAAGTAAGCCATCTCAAAACATAATTTGAGACGGCTTTTTTTTATTTTCTAATTTTCTGCTCCCATTTCCAGGCACTAGCCATCGCTTCTTCAAGCGTGGATTGCGCTTTCCATCCCAGAATTGTATTCGCTTTATCAGTATTAGCGTAAGCCGAAGTAATATCTCCCTCTCTACGACCTACAATTTTATAAGGCAGTTTTTTACCGCTTACTTTTTCGAAAGTATGAATAACTTCTAAAACGGAGCTTCCAGTTCCAGTTCCAAGATTGAAAGTTTCTACTTTTGCTGTGTTTTTTTTATTTAACAAGCGTTGTAAAGCAATAACATGAGCTTTTGCCAAATCGACTACGTGAATATAATCCCGTACTGCTGTACCATCAGGAGTGGGATAATCATCACCGTAAACTGATAATTCAGTTCGCAATCCAAAACCCGTCTGAGTGATAAATGGTACTAAATTTTGTGGAACTCCAATAGGTAATTCTCCTATTTCAGTCGAAGGATGCGCTCCAATGGGATTAAAATAGCGCAACAGAATCGCATTAATATTGGTTACTTTGACAGTATCCGTTATAATTTCCTCTCCTATTTGTTTGGTGTTACCATAAGGCGACATAGCCGTTTGAATAGAAGCATCCTCAGTAATTGGCATTTTTTCGGCTTGACCATATACTGTACATGATGAACTGAAAATAAAACTAGCTTCTGTTTTTTGTTGTAATTCCTGTAGCAGATAAACCAAAGTATTGATATTATTTTCATAATATAATAATGGATCTTCAACGCTTTCGCCAACTGCTTTTGAAGCCGCAAAGTGTATTACTCCTGAAATATCGTGATGCCTTTTAAAAAAATTCTGCACTTTTTCTTTTTCGCGCAAATCCAACTTTTCAAAAGCAGGAACTTTTCCCGTGATATTCTGAATTCCGTCTAATACGCTCAATGATGTATTAGAGAGATTATCTACAATTACTACTTCAAAACCTTCGTTTTGCAATTCAACAACGGTATGAGAACCAATAAAACCTAAACCTCCTGTTACAAGTATTTTCATAGCTTATCTATTGTTATAAATGCGATTTTATCACATCTCAATTCATAAAAAAGACGCAATAAATTGCGTCTCTGTATTATTATTTTAAAAACTCTAAAACACTTTCCGTAATGAATTTTATTTGCTCATCATCCAATTCAGTGTGCATTGGTAAAGAAAGTACCTCTTTCACCAACTGATTGGTTACCGGAAAATCTTCTTCTTTATAACGCGAATCCAAATATGCTTTTTGCGAATGCAACGGAATTGGGTAATAAATAGCACAAGGAATTCCTTTATCTAATAAATGTTGCATTAAACCATTTCTATCAGCATCAATAATTCGTAATGTATACTGATGAAAAACATGGCAATCACAAATATCGCAAATGCTTGGTGCAATAATATTCTTATGCCCTTCAAAAGCCGCAGAATATTTTCTGGCAGCATCTTGTCTTGCTTTGCTATATTGATCTAATAAAGGCAATTTAGCATTTAAAACTGCCGCCTGAATGCTATCTAAACGTGAATTTACACCTACTACATCATGATGATAGCGCTCGTACATTCCGTGATTAACAATTCCGCGAAGTTTGTGAGCTAAAGCATCATCATTGGTAAAAATAGCTCCACCGTCTCCGTAACATCCCAGATTTTTAGAAGGAAAAAATGAAGTTGCTCCTACATGTCCAATTGTACCGGCTTTCTTTTTTGTTCCATCCGAAAATTTACAATTGGCTCCAATAGCTTGTGCATTATCTTCAATAACATATAAATTATACTCCTTAGCAATAGCCATAATTGCTTCCATATTAGCAGCACGGCCAAATAAATGTACCGGTACAATCGCTTTTGTTTTTGGCGTAATCGCTTTTTTAATTCCTTCGATAGAAATATTCATATTATACATATCCACATCAACTAAAACGGGTGTTAATTGCAGTAAAGCAATCACTTCCACTGTCGCTGCAAAAGTAAAATCGGCAGTAATAACCTCATCACCCGGTTTTAAACCCAATCCCATCATGGCAATTTGCAAGGCATCAGTTCCATTTGCACATGGAATTACATGCTTTACATCAAGATATTCTTCTAAAGACTTTTGAAATTGATGAACTTGAGGTCCGTTGATATAAGTATTTGTGTCTAAAACTTCCTGAATAGAGGTATTTACGACGGCTGCAATTTTATCATATTGACTTTTAAGGTCAACCATTTGGATTTTTTTCATTGAAATTTATATTTAAAGTTCAAAAGTTTAGGGTTTCTAAAAAACACAGACACTTTCTTAAACCGAACAACAAAAATAGTTATTTAATGAGTTTAAAGCAATGAAACCCTCATTAAAAAATAGCATCGAGATAACCACAGAAATCACAAGCAAAATTTAAATATTTCTTTCGGAAGAAATTAATATAAAGAAACCGTATTTTAGCCCCAAAATTTCATTGATGCTTTTTATTTATAATTTTATTGTTCGAATTGCTGGTTTTATATTAAAAATCGTGGCCCTTTTTATCCCAAAAATTAAACTTTTTGTGGAGGGTCGTAAAGTCGTTTTCCCCATATTGGAACAAAAAATAAAACCTTCTGACAAAACGATTTGGTTTCATGCTGCCTCATTAGGTGAATATGAACAAGGTTTACCTGTGATTGAAAAAATCAAAGAAAAATTTCCCCAACATAAAATCGTTGTCACTTTTTTTTCACCTTCGGGTTATGAAGTACGCAAAAACAATATTGTTGCGGATGTCACGGTTTATTTGCCATTGGACACTAAAAAAAATGCACAGGAGTTTTTAAAACTTGTCCATCCTGATTTAGTATTTTTTATTAAATATGAATATTGGCTGAATTACTTAAGCGAACTTAAAAAACAAAACACACCTACTTATTTAATTTCGGGAATACTAAGAGAAAAACAAATGTTTTTTAAATGGTATGGAGGTTTTTATAGAAAAGCGCTAGATACATTCACTTACTTTTTCGTACAAAATGAAAACTCCAAAAAGCTATTGTTACAATTAGGCAAAACAAATGTAGCTGTTTCTGGCGACACACGTTTTGACAGGGTTGTCGCTATTTTAGAAAAAGACAATACTTTGGATTTTATTGCTGCTTTTAAAAACAACACACTTACTATTGTGATTGGCAGTTCTTGGCCGAAAGATGAAAATTTATTAGTTGACTTTATAAATTCAAATAATTACAATGTCAAATTTATAATTGCACCACACAATATAAAAAACGAACAAATTCAACAACTAAAAAATAGCATTACTAAAAAAACTATACTTTTTTCTGAAAAAGGAAACGAGAATTTAGCGGACTATGATGTTTTAATCATCAATACTATTGGTATTCTGACCAAAATATACAGCTATGCAGATATTGCATATGTGGGCGGAGGGTTTGGCAATCCCGGTGTACATAATATTCTAGAACCAGCCACTTTTGGCATCCCAATAATAATAGGACCAAACTACTCTCATTTTGCTGAAGCAACTGCATTAGTAAATTTAGAAGGATGCGTTTCCGTTTCCAATAAAAAAGAACTCAATGCTGCTTTTACAAACTTAATTCAAAACGAGGTAGAACGACAGGAAAGAGGCCATATTTGCGACACTTTTGTACAAATGAATGAAGGCGCCACAAATGTAATTATGAATACTATTTCAAATTTTGAAATACATTAATATTTTAGAATTAAACAAAAGAGTCTTCATTTAATCGTGAGATTTATTCTTAATTTAGAATAAGCAAAGAATAATAAATTAAGCAAAATGCGTTAAGCAAAATTTTGCAAGAGTCGCATTTATCAAATAAGAACGAAAATAATTCATAAAATTGTCGTTCTGGCACAATAATTGGTACGAATGAGAGTGTTGTCAAAAAATATTATTTTTTAAAAAAAAAATAAAAAAATATTTTACATATTAAAAAATTTATATCTTTGCCACGAATTAATAATTAACCTTTTATAATAAAGTAAGATGAAAAAAGTATTTTTAAGTTTAGCTGTTGTTGCTGTTTTAACTGTTGTATCATGTAAAAAAGCTGAAGCTCCTGCTGAAGACGCTGCTGCTGTAGTTGATTCTGCTGCTGTTGTTGTTGATTCTGCTGCTGCTGTAGTTGATTCTGCTGCTGTTGTTGTTGATTCTGCTGCTGCTGTTGCTACTGAAGCTGCTGCAACTGCTACTGAAGCTGCAAAAAAATAATTAGAATTTAAATTCTAAAAATTTTAAAGCCATCCGCTAAGCGAGATGGCTTTTTTAGTTACTTATATCACTTGTTTAAAAAACTGATATAATACAAAAAGAGAGAGCCGTGTTTATTAACACGGCTCTCTCTTTTTTAAACACTATTCACAATAAACTACCAATCATCGAAAACGAATTGATCAACTGAAAAATCCAATATTTCTGCTTTTGAAGCATATAAAACAATTTCTTTTACCCCCTTCTCCAGCATTAATGCTGTAGTATATTTTCTGCTTGTTGCAAAATGACTCCCTCGAAACATTAGTTTAAAAAAAAACTTCCCACCAGATGTCTTAAACTTTAAAAAGTCAGCCGATACAATATCTTCCTTTAACTTTTCAATATCTTCCTGACACTCAAAATTGAGTTCATAACTTAAGCTTGTAAAAATAATTTTCCCCTTCCTAGAAGTGAAAACAAATTTATACTCATCATTAAATCTTTTACTAATAACAAAAGCTCCCATGAAATTGTAGATTTTAAATTGCAGACTTCATATTCTAAACACGGAGCTTAGAATTCACTTTTATAAAATTTATTTCTTAGCAGTTACAAATTCTTATAAAATAAAAAAGCTCCAAACATAGTTTGAAGCTTTTTAGTACTCAGAGCGGGACTTGAACCCGCACGAACATTGCTGTTCACTGGATTTTAAGTCCAGCGTGTCTACCAATTTCACCATCCGAGCATTATGTGGTGTTGGAGCGAAAAACGGGGCTCGAACCCGCGACCTCGACCTTGGCAAGGTCGCGCTCTACCAACTGAGCTATTTTCGCATTTTCAATTTTTTAAAAGAACCGCTATACTTGTTGTGTATTGCGGATGCAAATTTAGGACATTTATTGAATTAAACAAGTCTTTTTTATAAAAAAAACAGAGATAAAAGTTAACTTTCTGATAACGTAAACTTTAAAACAAAAAAAATTATTTTCTAGTCAACATTCTCTTAATTTCATTAAGTTTCATCAAAGCTTCCATAGGCGTAATGGTATTTATATCTAAGTTTATGATCTCTTCTTTTATTTCCTCCAATAAAGGATCGTCCAGATTGAAAAAGCTCATTTGCATTTCGTCTTTTGCAGCTTTGATTCCGTTCAACGCATCACTAGAATGATTCTTTTCTAATTTCTTTAAAAGTTTTTGCGCTTTCAAAATTACGATTTGAGGCATTCCAGCCATTTTAGCTACATGTATTCCAAAACTATGCGCACTTCCCCCTTTTACTAATTTTCGAATAAAAAGCACGGTATCTTTCAATTCTTTGACAGCAACATTGTAATTTTGAATTCTAGGCAATGATTCACTCATCTCATTCAACTCATGATAATGCGTTGCAAATAATGTTTTGGGCTTTGAAGGATGCTCATGTAAAAACTCAGCAATTGCCCAAGCTATTGAAATCCCATCATAGGTACTCGTTCCTCTCCCAATTTCATCTAATAACACCAAACTTCTATCAGAAATATTATTCAAGATAGAAGCTGTCTCATTCATTTCGACCATAAAAGTAGATTCTCCCATCGAAATATTATCGCTTGCTCCTACTCTGGTAAATATTTTATCTACAACCCCCATTCTCACGCTTTCTGCAGGAACAAAACTACCCATTTGAGACAAGAGTACAATCAAAGCCGTTTGGCGTAAAATAGCGGACTTCCCGGACATATTCGGTCCAGTTATCATAATCAATTGCTGTGTTTCTCTATCCAAGAAAACATCATTGGCAATATAAGGCACTCCAACAGGCAATTGTTTTTCTATAACAGGATGCCTTCCGTTTTTAATTTCCAGTTCGAATGATTCGTCGAGTTCTGGACAAACATATTTATTTTCGATAGCCAATTGCGTGAAAGAACACAAACAATCCAATTGCGCCACCAAATTTGCATTCATTTGAACGGGTTTGATATATGTGGCAATCCAACTCACCAATTGCTCGAACAACTCTACTTCTATTTTATGAATTTTCTCTTCGGCACCCAGGATTTTAGTTTCGTATTCTTTTAATTCTTCAGTAATATAACGCTCCGCATTAACCAAAGTTTGTTTTCGAATCCATTCGGTCGGGACTTTATCTTTATGCGTGTTTCGCACTTCAATGTAATACCCAAAAACATTGTTGAACGAAATTTTCAAGGAGGAAATTCCCGTACTTTCGGATTCTCTTTTCTCTATTCCTTCCAAGAATTCTTTTCCAGAAGTCGATATGGCTCGCAAATCATCTAATTCTGCATTAATTCCTTTAGCAATCGCATTTCCTTTGGCAATAGCAACCGGAGCATCTTGATTTAATACAGTTTTGATTTTTTCGCGCAATAATTCACAACTGTGCAAACTGTCACCAATTACTTTTACTGCCTCTTGCGAACTTTCTAACGCCAAGTTTTTTATTGGAATAATCGCATCTAATGATTCTTTCAAGTAAACTACTTCACGAGGCGAAACTTTTCCAGCGGCAATTTTCGAAATCAAACGTTCCAAGTCTGAAATTTGTTTGATTTGATTTTGAATGTTTTTCAAAACATCCTGATTCTCTTTTAAGTAAGAAACAACCTGATGACGTCGTTGTATTTTGACACTATCTTTCAAAGGAAGTGCTAACCATCGTTTCAACAATCGCCCACCCATTGGTGAAAGCGTTTTATCAATAACATCAAGAAGCGTAACTGCATTGGGATTATAACTGTGATATAATTCCAGATTTCGAATGGTAAAACGATCCATCCAAACGTAAGCATCTTCTGCAATACGCTGAATAGCAGTTATATGCTGCACTTTGTTATGCTGTGTTTCGGATAAATAATATAAAATTGCTCCCGAAGCAATAATCCCTTCTTTCAATTCTTCGATTCCAAATCCTTTCAAAGAAATGGTTTGAAAATGCTTAGTTAAGGTTTCGAATGCATAATCTTCCTTGTAAATCCAATCTTCCAAGTAAAAACTATGGTACTCATCACCAAAAATTTCTCGGAAATCATTTTTATTATTTTTTGGAATTAAAACTTCGCTAGGATTGAAATTCTGCAATAATTTATCAATATATTCTGCATTTCCTTGTGCTGTAAGGAACTCCCCGGTAGAAACATCCAAAAATGAAATTCCTATTGATTTATTAGCAAAAAAAACAGCCGCTAAAAAATTATTCGTTTTAGATTGCAAAACCTCATCATTCATAGAAACCCCAGGAGTAACGAGTTCCGTAACGCCGCGTTTCACTATGGTTTTGGTCATTTTTGGATCTTCAAGCTGATCACAAATCGCCACTCGAAGTCCCGCTTTGACTAATTTTGGTAAATACGTATTTATAGAATGATGCGGAAAACCTGCCAATGCGGTCTCCGTTTCTGACCCCGCTCCCCTTTTGGTTAACGTTATCCCAAGTATTTTTGAAGCACGAACGGCATCCTCTCCAAAAGTTTCATAAAAATCCCCTACTCTAAACAATAAGCACGCATCCGGATATTTCCTTTTGATCTCATTGTATTGCTTCATTAAAGGCGTTTCTTTAACCGTTTTCTCTTTAGATGCCAAGTTATTTTATATTTAAAAAATGAAAAAAAATGTGTCAGCGAATTTAAATATTTTAATGTGAATAAGTAGCACTTCAAAAATTTAATTTTTTTAAGGAAAAATTAAGTTATTGGCATGATTTTTTCTCTAAATTTGTTTTACTAATTTAAAAAACAAGAAAATGAAAAAAATAGTTACACTAGCGTTATTATTAGTATTAGGAGTTACTGCTTCTAATGCACAAGAAACATCAAAAGTTACAAAAAAAGCAAAAACTATAGCTGCTAAAGTTTCTACTCCAAAAGTAAATGGTGCCGGAATGGTATTTGTAACTGAAGTTATTGATTATGGAACAATTGCTCACAATGCTGATGGTAAACGTGAATTTGTTTTCACTAACAATGGTAACAAACCATTAATTATCACAAATACTCAAGGTTCATGTGGATGTACTGTTCCTACTACTCCAAAAGAACCAATTGCTCCAGGAGCAAAAGGTATTATTGGTGTTAAATATGCTACTGACAGAGTTGGTGCATTTACAAAAACTGTAACTGTAACTTCAAATGCTGAAGGGCAACCAACTAAAGTACTTACAATAAAAGGAACTGTTTTACCAGATGAGGCATCAAAAAGCTAAATTCTAAATTAATTATAACAAAAAAGCTTCCCCTAAATTAGGGAAGCTTTTTTTATTGACATAAACCCAAAAAAATATGAGAAAACTGGAAAACAGCGAACTCGAAAGAAAATCTATTGAAGCATTTAAACAATCCGAAAAAACACCGCTTATTTTAGTTTTGGATGACATTAGAAGTTTACACAATATAGGTTCTGTTTTTAGAACTGCCGATGCATTTTTGATAGAAAAAATATATTTGTGCGGCATAACTGCAACGCCACCAAACAAAGAAATTCATAAAACGGCACTTGGCGCTACTGAAACCGTGGCTTGGGAACATAATGACAATGTTCTTGAAGTTATTAATAAATTAAAAGAAGAAAACGTTACCACACTTGCTATTGAACAAGTGGAAAGCGCTGTTTTTCTTCAAGATTTTAAAGTTAAAAAAAACAAGAAATACGCTTTAGTTTTTGGAAATGAAGTTTACGGGGTTTCTCAAGAAGCAGTCGCTTTATGTGATGGTTGTATTGAAATTCCGCAATTAGGAACCAAACATTCTTTAAACATCTCCGTTAGTGCTGGGATTGTAGCTTGGGATTTGTTCCAAAAATTGAATTGGCCAAAATAAAAA
Organism: Flavobacterium sp. 83; assembly: GCF_000744835.1. Classification (NCBI taxonomy): domain Bacteria; kingdom Pseudomonadati; phylum Bacteroidota; class Flavobacteriia; order Flavobacteriales; family Flavobacteriaceae; genus Flavobacterium; species Flavobacterium sp. 83. Next base: position 1,646,542 of record NZ_JQMS01000001.1, on the reverse strand, counting down.
AAATTAGTACTTTTATTGAATGAAAATTAATGTTTCTTTTAAAATAATTTTAATTCTGTTATCCTTCATTCCGAAGACTATATATGCTATAAATCCTCCTGTAATTAAAGCAACGGGGAATCAAATTTATTGTCCTGGAACCTCTTTAAGTATTGTACAAACAATAAATATTGCATTCGATCCGCTTGAGCCAACTACCAATGCCGTTTATATTCAAATCTCATCGGGATATGTTTTTGGACAAGACCTCTTAACGCTTACTGGCAGCCACCCAACGGTTTTATCAACTTGGATTCCATCAGAAGGAAAGTTGAAATTGTACACCGCAACCGGGAGCAATATTCCTTATGCTGATTTTGAAGCAGCCATTGCAGATGTCAAATTCAGTAATTCCTCAACTTCACCATCTGGGAACAAAACTTTTTCAATTAGTTTAGGTTCAGGTCAACTTAGTTATTTACCAAGAAACAAACATTTTTACGAATATGTACCCTATTTAGGGATTAATTGGACAGCAGCAAAATTAGCGGCAGAAACGAGGACTTATTATGGCTTGAAAGGCTATCTAGCCACGCTAACAGCTGCCGACGAAGCTCAATTAGCAGGAGCTCAGGCGCCTGGAGCAGGATGGATTGGCGGAAGTGACGCAGCATTAGAAGGCACCTGGAAATGGGTAACTGGCCCGGAAGGACTTGCTAATGGCGGAACAGGAACCACTTTCTGGATTGGAAAAAATAATGGAACAGCAACAGCTCCATTTTATTATGCCAATTGGAACGCACCATATGAACCGAATGACTCTAACAACAATGAGGATTACGCTCACATTACTGCTATTACAGTTGGAAATCCAGGAACATGGAATGATCTTTCAGAACAAGGAGACCCACCAGGAGATTACTACCCCAAAGGCTACATTGTAGAATACGGAGGAATGGTTCCAGGCGATGTTGACAACATTCAAGTTTCGGCAAGTACTTCAATAACAATGTCTCAAATTACAACCTCAATGCCACCAGGTCCTACTTGCGGTTTAGGGACATTTACGCTTCAAGCAACCTCAACAACTGGAACGATCAATTGGTTTGACTCTGCAACTGGTGGAATTCTTCTAGGAACAGCTAACACATTTGCAACTCCAACAGTATATACAACTACGACTTATTATATTGATAATGGATGTACGACTAGAACACCAATAACAGTAACTATTAAACCATTGCCTACTGTAAATCCGGTAATAATTCCTAGTCAATGTGATGACAATCAAGATGGAATAGTAACTTTTAATACAGCTACCCTTGAGTCTACTTTAATAGGAAATCAAACAAACATAAGCGTTACTTATTTTGACCAAAACAATAACCCACTAAAAAATTCAAATGGAAATTTAATAACTAGCCCATTTCCTGCTAATTTCAAAACAACATCACAAACGATAAAAGCCGTTTTAAAAAATGCGCTGTTATGTACTAACGAAACAAGTATTAAATTCATAGTAGATGATTTACCCGAAGCTTTCCCAGTTCCTGCATCCTTAACCACAACTTGTGATGACGAACCAAACCCATTAAATCAAGATGGCAAATTTGCTTTTGACACGACTACATTCGAAGCTTTCATTCTAAAAGGGCAAACTGGAATGACAGTCAAATATTTTGATAAAAATGGAAATCCATTACCAAGCCCGCTGCCAAATCCATTTGTAACTGCAACTCAAAATGTTTTAGCAACAGTTACGAATTCATCAAATACAAGCTGTACCGCAACTACAAATTTAAATTTTGTTGTCAATCCTTTGCCAATAGTAAACGATGTAACCATTATTCAATGTGATACTGATTTGATTCCAGACGGGAAGACTCTTTTTAATTTGACGGTAAATAACAATCAAATTTCCGCAAATTATACCAATGAAAACTTTACCTATTATACTTCACAATCAGGGGCTAAAGATGGTCTTACAACCGATTTAATTTCAAATGATTTGGCTTTCGAAAACACAACACCATCAACAATGACTGTTTGGGTGAAAGTTGCCAATAAAATTAGCGGTTGCTATAGCGTTGCCAAATTAACATTAAAAGTACCTACTACTAATCTTCTTTCAACCTATAAAATCACAGTTCCGCCTGTTTGCGATGATTTTTTAGATGCTAATAACAATAATAGAGACGGGATTACAACTTTTGATTTCTCTTGGACAAAAGCCACAATACAAGCTCAATTACCTATAAATCAAGTTTACACTATAAACTATTACAGAAACGAAGCTGATGCATTAGCTGAACTCAACGTAATAGCAGATATTTCAAATTACAGGAATATTGGCTATCGTGATTCTCAAGATATTTGGGTACGGGTAGAAAGTAGTTTAAATAATGCTTGTGTTGGTTTAGGGCCTTACATTACTTTAAAAGTCGAAGCTCTACCTATTGCTAATTCAGTTGTAATTCCAAGACAATGTGATGACAATCAAGATGGAATACTCACTTTTGACACCTCTACTCTTGAATCGAAATTATTAAAAGGACAAATGCTTACCGATGTTACTGTTACTTATTTTGATCAAAACAACAATCCATTACCAAGTCCGTTTCCGAATACTTTTATAACTGCTTCACAAACAATAAAAGCTATTGTAACGAACAAGACAGTTCAAAAATGTTTTGATGAAATAAGCATCCCATTTACTGTAGACCTTTCACCTAAATCATTTGCAATTTCTTCGACCTTAACTACAGCTTGTGATGACGAATTAGATCCTTTGATTCAAGACGGAAAATTTGCATTCGACACATCAACATTCGAAGCTACTATTCTAGGAGGACAAACCGGAATGACGGTTACTTATTCTTTACCAAACGGAACTGTGCTTTCAAATTTTTCACCCACCTTTACAACAGGGACTCAAAACATTACAGCAACACTAATAAATCCACTTAATACGACTTGTACTGCAACTACAACATTAAATTTCGTTGTTAATCCAATTCCGAAAATTAACTTGAATACCAATGGTGGCGAAAATGAATTGGTTTGTTCCAATCTTCCCACATTTTTCGTTACGCTTGATGCTGGAATTCAAGACGGATCACCTATAAGTAATTACACCTATATTTGGTCAAAAGACGGAACTGTGTTGATTGGTAAAACAGCATCAACTTTGCCCGTAAACACCGAAGGAACTTATGCTGTCGAAGTAACAAATAGTTCAGGTTGCAGTAGAATAAGAACCATAAAAGTTACTGCTTCGGATTTGGCTCATATCGATAGCATTGCTATTGTAGATTTGACCGATATAAATACAGTTACCGTAAACGTAACAGGAAAAGGAAAATATGAATATAGTTTAGACGAACCAAGTGGATTTTGGCAAGACTCCAATTTCTTTGATCAAGTGCCCGCAGGAATTCATGAAGTTTTTATCAATGACAAAAATGGCTGTGGTGTAGTTAGCAAAACTATTGCCGTTATAGGCTCACCAAAATTCTTTACGCCAAATAATGACGGTTATAATGATTATTGGACTGTAAAAGGAGTGAATGAAACTTTCAATTCAAAATCAATAATCTACATTTTTGACCGTTATGGAAAACTTATCAAGCAATGGGTTCCTTCATCAAGCCAGGGTTGGGATGGTACTTTTAATGGCAATTCTTTACAGGCAGATGATTATTGGTTTACCTTAAAATTAGAAGATGGTAGAGAAGCAAAAGGTCATTTTTCGCTAAAAAGGTAAATTACTCACTAATCTTCTTTTGGATTTCATTTAAAATATAAAGGTAATCTTCTTGATTTTTTACAAAATCTCGATCAGAAACATCAATGATTAATACATTTAATTCCGTTTGCGATTTAATATAATCAAGGTAACCGTTATTAATTTTGTCCAAATATTCTGCTGGAATTTTCTGTTCGTAGCTTCTGCCTCGCTTTTTAATATTTTGCAAAAGCCGCTCTGAATTTTGATACAAATAAATATACAAATCTGGTTTTGGCATTTCTCTGTAAATGATATCAAATAGGTTTCTATACAAGCGATATTCATCCTCAGCCAGCGTTATTTTGGCAAAAATCAAGGATTTAAAAATATGATAGTCGGCTACTAAAAAATCTTTAAACAAGTCAAATTGCGCTAAATCATCTGATAATTGTTGGTACCGGTCGGCAAGGAATGACATTTCAAGCGGAAAAGCGTATCGGTTTTGATCTTTATAAAATTTAGGTAAAAATGGATTATCTGCGAAGCGTTCTAACACGGTTTTAGCATTAAAATCCACAGCAATTTTCATAGCTAATGTTGTTTTTCCTGCACCAATATTCCCTTCAAAAGCCACGTAATTAAACCGTTCTAATGCAATACTTTGCAAAGGACTTTCTAAATCTTGCACTACTTGACAAGCACTTTGATCAGGAGAAACTTCAAGTAATTCCGATATTAATTTTTTTAGAATAGGATGTTTCCAATCTAAATTTAAATCCTGAATGGGTAACAAAACAAAATTTCTATTTTGCATTAATGGATGTGGAATCTGGAGCTTTTCAGTATCGATACTGTCTTCATCAAAAGAAATCAAGTCAATATCTATAACTCGAGATTGATAGCCTAATTCTTCACTTCGAATACGACCCAATTTTTTTTCAATTTTTAAAACCTGAGTAAGAATTTTATTTGCTGAACTATAACTATGAATTACCAATGCGCAATTGTAGAATGCATCACTATCAAAACCCCAAGACGGTGTTTCATATAGTTTTGAAACTTTGATAACCGTTCCCACTTCTTGGTGTATCAATTGCAAGCAACGCTCGATATTTTCTAATCGGTTCCCTTGATTGCTTCCTATCGACAAAATAACTTGATGTTGTGATTTCATATTAAGCACAAATTAACTAAAAGAATTTTAGAATAGAAGTATCTTTGCAAAGAGTGTTGATAACTAATTCAAGAATTATAAAACCTAGAGTTTGTAACAATTCAACCACTTTTCAGACTTATTAAAAAAATATAAATATGAAATTTTTAGGAAATGTGTTGGCGACCATCATAGGTATTTTCGTCTTTTTTATGTTGTTCTTTTTTGGAATACTAATTATAGGTGCCATTTTTGGAGGTGAGTCAGAAGGAATTACCGTAAAAAGCAATTCAGTTATAGAATTAAATTTAGAAGACATAAAAAACGACTACGCCGGTAAATTCAAAGATCCTTGGGTAACTATTTTTTCTGATGGAAAAAACATAGGTCTGACTGATATTATAAGTGCTATTGAAGAAGCAAAAACTGACGATGACATCAAGGGAATTTCTATTTTGAATGATGAATCTCAATTAGGAATGGCTCAAAGCAAAGCCTTAAGGGATGCTTTGGAAGATTTTAAAAAATCAGGCAAATTTGTGATGGCTTATGCTAATTCGTATTCTCAAAAAGAATATTATTTAAATTCGGTTGCAAAACCTATTTATCTGAATCCTGTTGGAGATATGGATTTCAAGGGATTGTCTTCGGAAATAATGTTTTTCAAAGATTTTCAGGAAAAATCAGGTATAAAAATGGAAGTGATTCGTCATGGAAAATATAAAAGTGCCGTTGAACCTTTTCTGGAAAATAAAATGAGTGATGCCAATAGGGAACAAACTTCAGCTTTATTGAATTCTATTTGGAATTCAGTTGTAACGGAAATTTCAAAAAGCAGAAATATTTCCGTAGCAAAACTGAACGAAATTGCAAACGGTCTTTTGGCACGAACACCTGAGATGGCAAAAAAAGAAGGATTGGTTGATGTTATAGCTTACGAAGACGCCTACCACAATGCTATTAGAAACTTATTAAAAGTAGCCAAAGACGAGGATTACAACAAAGTAAACTTATTGGATTATACCAAAAAAGTAGTGACTACTTCAAAAAATACTGATGCCGATGATAAAATTGCCATTATTTACGCTCAAGGCGAAATTCATAGCGGTGAAGGCGATGTAGATGTTATAGGTGAAGGTTCCATGCGTCGTTCGCTACAAGAAGCCAGAAAAGACAAGAATGTAAAAGCCATTGTCCTTAGAATTAATAGCCCGGGTGGAAATGCTTTAACATCAGATTTGATTTGGAGAGAAGTCGAATTAACCAAAAAAGTAAAACCTATAGTGGTTTCGATGGGAAATTATGCCGCTTCCGGTGGTTACTATATTGCTTGTAATGCAAATAAAATTTTTGCCGAAAACAACACGATTACGGGTTCTATAGGCGTTTTTGGAATATTGCCTAATTTTAGTCAATTAACAACAAAAATAGGAGTACATGTAGAGCAAGTAAAAACGCATGAAAATGCAGCAAACTACAGCCCTTTTGTACCATTGGACGAAAAACTAAGAGCAGTTACGCTTGAAGAAATTGAACATATATATAAAACTTTTGTTACCCACGTTGCCGAAGGAAGAAAAATGACATTTGCTCAAGTGGATGCGATAGCGCAAGGAAGAGTTTGGGCAGGTTCTGAAGCAGTTAAAATTGGACTGGTTGACAAAATAGGAGGATTAAACGATGCAATACAAGAAGCTGCAATTTTAGCAAAAACTAAAAATTACGCTACACAAAACTATCCTGAATATGAGAAAAATATTAATGATCTTTTAGCTAATTTGCCATTTGCTAAGTCTAAAGAATCTTTTATTAAGGAAGAAATTGGGGAAGAAAACTATAAAATCATGCAAGAAGTAAAAAGATTACAATCTCAAAAAGGCGTTCAAGCCATGATGCCTTTTGAAATTAACATCAAATAAATTCGTTTAAAATCTTTGGAAAAATCCGTTTAGGCAATTGCTTCAACGGATTTTTTTATATCAAAAAAAGCACTACTCCTTTATTTATGAAAACATTACAAATATCCTAAACTATAATCCGTTATTTTTGTAAGAAGTAAGGCATTATTTTTGCTACACTTATAAAATCTTAAGAAATCAAATTATGCTAAAGAAAATTTTAAAAATCATTGGGATACTAATTGTCCTACTCGCAGCCGCTTTATTTGCAATTCCCTATTTTTTTAAAGATCAAATAAAAGCCAAAATCGCCGAAGCTATCAATGAAAAAGTAGATGCTAAAGTCACTTTTGCAGATGCCGATTTGAGTTTATTTAAAAATTTCCCAAACGCAAATGTGACGTTGGATAAGTTGGTCATTATAAACAAAGCTCCTTTTGAAGGCGATACATTGGTTTCATTAGGCGAACTGAATTTAAAAATGTCCATCAAGGAACTTTTTAAGGGTAAAAACGAAGCAATGAATATTGACGGAATCTCTTCAAAAAACGGGTTAATCAATATCCTATTCAATAAAGACGGAATCGGGAATTATGACATCGCTTTGAAAGATAACAAAACCAAGGATGATGGTAAAAGCAGTCCATTATCATTGAAAATTCAAAATTATAAAATCGAAAATTTCAAGTTCAGGTATTTTGACGAAAGTTCCAAAATAAAAATGGTTATCGACAGCTTAAACCATGAAGGAACTGGAGATTTTGCAGCACAGAAATTAGATTTAGTCACTAAATCTACTGCGAAAATATCATTAGACATGGATAAAGTCAATTATATGAAAAACGTCTCTTTGACTTTAGATGCGGTTTTAGGGATTGATTTAGAAAAAAGCAAATACACTTTCAAGGAAAACAAGGCTTTAATTAACCAATTACCGTTAGAATTTGATGGTTTTATTCAAATGGTCGAGGCGGGACAACAATATGATTTGAAATTCAAAACGCCAACTTCTTCATTCAAAAATTTCTTAGGAGTTATTCCGGCCGCTTATGCTTCGAGTTTGGACAATGTAAAAACAACTGGCGATTTTACAGTTATGGGATTTGCACAAGGATTGTATTCAGATACTACTGTTCCAAAATTCAAAATTGAAATTGCGTCCAATAACGCCTCATTTCAGTATCCTAATTTACCGAAATCCGTTCAAAACATTGTTATTGACACTAAAATAATTAATGAAACAGGAATTCTGAACGATACCTATGTGAATCTTGATAAGCTTTCTTTCAAAATAGATCAGGATGTTTTCAATGCTAAAGCCAATATCAAAAACATCACTCAAAATGCAATTGTCGATGCCGCTTTAAAAGGAACTATCAACTTGGCCAATCTTTCGAAAGCGTATCCTATAAAACTTGACAAACCTTTGTCTGGAGTTTTAAAAGCAGATGTAACGACAAAATTTGATATGCAATCCGTAGAGAAAAGTCAATATCAAAATATTAATAATGCAGGAACAATGAGTTTATCCGGTTTCAACTATGTGGATGAAAACGGCAAAACAATGAACATCAGCAATGCCCTTGTTCAGTTTAACCCGAGTCAAGTGAATTTAAAACAATTGAATGCAACCACTGGAAAAAGTGACATTAGCGTAACGGGAATTTTAGAGAATTTTTACGGATTTATATTTAAAAACCAAGAATTAAAAGGGAATTTCAATATGTTTTCTAAGCAATTAGCCGTGAGTGATTTCATGACAACTGGTGAAACCACTAAGACTAGCCTGAGCGACAGCGAACAGGCAAAGCAAACTAAAAAAGCCGACGCCATGAAGATTCCGGCTTTCTTAAATTGTACGCTTACCGCAAAAGCGACTACGGTTTTATATAACAATCTGACCTTAAAAGACGTTTCGGGAAAACTGATTGTAAAGGATGAAAAAGTAACATTAGATAATGTAAAAACATCCATTTTTGGAGGAACAATTGGAGTAAATGGAGCAGTTTCGACAAAAGGGAAAACGCCAGTTTTCAATATGGATTTAAAATTAAATCAAGTCGACATTGCACAATCATTTACCCAACTGGACATGTTGAAAAAAATTGCGCCAATTGCCGGAATTATCAATGGTAAATTAAATTCAAGTATCAAATTGAATGGAAATCTTGACGCAACAGAACTAACACCTGATTTAAAAACACTGACCGGAGATTTATTAGGGCAATTGCTTTCAACTACTATTAATTCAAGTAATTCGACTTTGCTAACGGCTTTGGGTTCTAATTTGAAGTTCATCGATGTAAGTAAAATCAATTTGAATGATTTGAAAGCAGCCATTACTTTCAAAGACGGAAAAGTGAATGTAAAACCATTTGACATAAAATACAAAGACATAAAGGCTACAATTGGCGGTTCGCATGGTTTCGACCAAAGCATGAATTACAATATCAAATTTGATGTTCCAGCTAAATATCTGGGTTCAGAAGCCAATGCATTAATTGCTAAATTATCTGCTACTGATGCGGCTAAATTGGAAAATCTGCCTATCAATGCTATTTTAACTGGGAACTTCACTAATCCAAAAATTTCAACCGATATAAAAAGTGCCGTTAATAATCTGACAACCCAATTAGTAAAACAACAAAAAGAACGATTGGTAAAACAAGGGACTTCGGCTTTAACTGATTTTATCAATAAAAATAAGAAACCAAGCGACACTACAAAAACGGCAACTCCTACAACAAAGGAAGAAACTACAAATGCTGTAAAAACAAAAGCAGCCGATTTATTAAACGGATTGTTTAATAAAAAGAAAAAAGCAGAAGAACCTAAAGTTCAATAATAATAATAATAGCCACTTCACAAAATATGTTACATAAACAATTTATATTAGGAATTTAACCATTAAGAAAATAAGAAAATTTAAGCGCTACACCTTAACGAAACTTAATTTCTTAATGGTTAAAAAAACTCCAAAAAAGGCATTATAAACAAAACTGTAGGTTTTCTATATTCTAAAAGCAGGAATCTCTTCTTTGATTGAGATTCCTGCTTTTTTAATGGAGTTTTTATACATTAATCGATACCACATATCCTTCGGAACCACGGATATTGAAAACTGTTCCATCATCAAAAAGAAGGTATTGTCCTTTTATTCCGGTGAGTTTTCCTTGGAACTGAGGTGTTTTATCTAAACTCAAACTATTTACTTTATTTGGATAGTGTAAAACAGGATAATGCATTTCATACAAATCATTATTTTGCAAATAGAAATACTCATGAACTTCTTTTGGAATTAGATTCTCCACCTTCAATCTTTCAGCAATTAAATCGATTTGTTCGACATTATTGGTCAACATTTTACGCCAATTGGTTTTATCAGCATAATGATTTTTCAAAGCTACCTCCGTAATTCCGGCTAAGTATCGATTGGGCACTTCCACAATAGAAATTGCTTGGGTTGCGCCTTGATCAATCCATCGGGTTGGCACCTGAGTTTTTCTGGTCACTCCCACTTTGACTTCGCTGGACAAAGCCAAATACACGATATGCGGTTGCAATTGCACTTTTTCTTCGTAAGCCAAATCCCTATCCTGAATTCCAAGATGAGCTGTACTTAACTCCGGTTTCATTATCCAGTCCCCAACAGCAGCACTAGAATAGAAACAATCATAGCAAAATCCCTGACGGAATATCTTTTTCTTCTTTCCACAATTCAAACATTGGTAGCCTACAAAATTAATTTCAAGATTTTTATTCAGCAACTGATTCACATTCAAAAAACTATTCTCAAAAACCAAATAATATTGAATTGGATTTCCAAATTCAGTTTGCATTTTTGTAAGTACACCTTCGTAAGTCATTCTTTTTAAAGTTTCAAGTTTAACACATCAAGTTAAACAAATTTTGTTATTTTTGGTAAAGTTATAATTCGTAATTCATAATTCATAATTTAAAAATGCCACTAACCATAATCAATTCGTTTGCCTCTTGGGTTCTAAAACAAAGAATTCATCAGATCGAACTTTTCCTAAAATATCCAAATGAGGTTCAGGAAGAATTGCTTATGAATTTAATTCAGTCATCCAAAAATACTGTTTTAGGCAAAGAGTATGATTATGCTTCGATACATTCGTATGCTACTTTTACTGAACGAATTCCTATTTCTACTTATGAAGAATTGCAACCGCTGATTGAGAGAACTCGTAAAGGCGAACAAAATGTCTTTTGGGAAACCCCAATAAAATGGTTCGCTAAATCCAGCGGCACGACCAATGCCAAAAGTAAATTTATTCCGGTGAGTAATGAAGCGCTGGAAGACTGCCACTACAAAGGAACTAAGGATTTGTTGTGTTTGTATCTCAATAACAACGAAGAATCAGAACTCTTTATTGGCAAAAGCCTGCGTCTTGGTGGAAGCTCTCAAATATATGAGGACAACAATACATTTTTTGGAGACTTGTCTGCAATACTAATTGAAAACATGCCAATTTGGGCTGAGTTTAGTAGTACCCCAAGTAGCAAAATTTCGTTGATGAGCGAATGGGAATCAAAAATTGCAGCTATTATAAATGAGACGAAAAACGAAAATGTAACTAGTTTTGCTGGAGTTCCATCGTGGATGTTAGTACTAATGAATAAAATGCTGGAAGAAACCGGAAAGGGAAATCTATTGGAATTGTGGCCCAATGTGGAAGTATTCTTTCACGGCGGCGTAAATTTCGAACCCTATCGAGACCAGTATAAAAAAATACTTCCCAAAAAAGATTTTAAATATTACGAAATATACAATGCCTCCGAAGGATATTTTGCTATTCAGGATTTAAATAATTCCAGTGATTTATTACTGATGCTGGATTACGGAATCTTCTACGAATTTATTCCAATGGATTCATTTGGAACACAAGATCAAAAAGTAATTCGATTGGCTGATGTGGAACTTTTCAAAAACTATGCATTAGTGATTACAACCAATTCTGGTTTGTGGCGTTATTTGATTGGTGATACCGTTCGTTTCACTTCATTGAATCCCTATCGAATACGGGTTACAGGTAGAACCAAACATCATATTAATGTTTTTGGTGAGGAATTAATGGTCGAAAATACGGATCAGGCTATAGCCAAAGCCTGTAAATTGACTCAAACGGAAGTAGTCGATTATACTGTTGCACCTATATTTATGGACGGCAAAGAAAAAGGCGCTCATGAATGGATGATTGAATTCAAAGACAATCCCTCCGACATTTCCTTATTCCAGAAAGCATTAGATGACTCGATACAATCCTTAAACTCAGATTACGAAGCAAAACGCTACAATAACATGACATTGAATCCGTTAGTTATTAATATAGCCCGAAAAAATTTGTTTTATGACTGGTTGAAACAGAAAAACAAACTCGGCGGACAACACAAAATTCCAAGATTATCAAACCAAAGGGATTATCTGGAACAATTGAAAAACATGCAGTTTCAAACCGTATAATAAAATGAAAAATGCCTTGTCCATCTTCTTAATATTAGTTTTTCTGAGTTCCTGTGGACCACATAGAATGAGTTGTGGCCCCAGAGGAATTTGTAAATCTCCCGAAAAACAATCATTAGAAAAGCCAGAAAATCTATTTCGCTTTAAAGCATAAAAAAGGCTGTACAAAAATTAATTTTTCTGACAGCCTCTTTTGTGTATTATCATTTACATATTTACTCCTGTTCCATCATATCAATATGCCTGTCATGGTATCCTAAAAGGTATAAAACACCGTCCAGCCCCAGGCTAGATATTGACGTAGCAGCACTTTCTTTTACTTTCGGTTTGGCATGGAAAGCAATTCCTAAACCTGCTAAATTTAACATAGGCAAATCATTAGCCCCATCACCCACAGCAATAGTTTGATTAATGTGTATGCCTTCTTTTAGCGCTATGGCTTTAAGATATTCAGCTTTCTTTTGTCCATCAACGATTTCACCCAAATAGTTACCCGTCAATTTCCCGTCTTTAATCTCCAATTCATTGGCGTGAACGTAATCAATCCCCAATTCCTTTTGTAAATAATTACCAAAGTAGGTGAATCCTCCAGATAAAATAGCCGTTTTATAACCGTAATATTTTAAGGCTTTCATCAAGCGATGCGCTCCTTGTGTTATAGGAAGATTTTCAGCAACGGTTTGTAGTACCTCTTCACTCAACCCTTCTAACAAAGCCATACGTTTTTTGAAGCTTTCGCTAAAATCAATTTCGCCGTTCATAGCTGATTCCGTAATGGCTCTTACCTGCTCGCCTACACCCGCTAATTCAGCTAATTCATCAATAACTTCTGTTTGAATTAAGGTAGAATCCATATCAAAACACACCAAACGTCTGTTTCTTCTATACATATTATCCTCTTGAAAAGAGATATCCACATCTAGGGTTCTGGAAATTTCCATAAAACTGGCAGTCATCGATGCTTTATCCACAATATCACCTGTTACGGATAATTGCACACAAGAACGAGGAAATTCCTCTTTTTCGATAATAGAAACTCGACCCGTTAATCTTTTGATAGAATCAATATTCAAATTTTGGTCCGACATTATTCTTGTCACAGCCGCCAATTGTACAGCTGTTAATGTTTCTCCCAAAATATTGATAATGTAACGTTGTTTGCGTTGCGCTTTCACCCAAATTTCATAATCAGCAATAGAAATTGGAATAAACTTAACTTTAATACCCAATTCATAAGCTTTAAACAATAAATCTTTTAAAACTGGTCCTGAAGAAGAACCCGCTTTTATTTCAAATAAAATACCTAAAGATAGGGTGTCATGAATATCAGCCTGTCCAATATCTAAAATAGTGGCATCATAAGTCGCTAATATCGATGTTAGACCAGCAGTAACTCCAGGTTTGTCCTGTCCAGAAACTTTTAATAAAATAACCTCTTTATCTTCTACTTCCATTTTTATTAATATAGATTTACAAGGGGCAAAAATCGGCATTCTTATGGTGATAAAAAAGAATAATGTTTGTTTTTTTAAACAATAACAAATAGTTTAAATTACCCATAAAAAAACCTGTCCAAATGAATGAACAAGTTTAATACAATCATTACAATGCAATCATCAAACTTTTCGATACTAATTATTCCTCATTTTCATCAAAATTCACCATCCAACTGATTCCAAATTTATCTACAAACATTCCAAAATAAGCACCCCAAAAGGTTTGATTCATTGGCATCGTTACCGTTCCTCCTGACGAAAGTCCATTAAACAATTTATCAGCTTCGTCTTTACTCTTAGCATTGATTGAAAGCGAAACGTTTTGTCCAAAAGCAACTTCCCCACTTGCCGAATTGCTATCACTTCCCATCAGGACTGATCCATCACCTATTGGCAATGTAACATGCATTATTTTATTTCCATCTGCTTCAGAAAGTGCTGGATGACCTTCTATTGGGGGCATATCTTTAAACTTCCCAACATAGGGGAATTCACCACCAAATACAGATTGATAGAATAGGAATGCTTCTTCGCAGTTTCCATTAAAAATTAAATACGGATTAATTGACGCCATAATTTTATTTTAAGATTACTATTTTATTTTTTCTCTGAAAGTTTCTTTACTAAATCCAAGGCTTTTGGGAATGTAGCTCTGAAATAATCAATATATTTTTCGACTGAATCCATTTTAGCTTCTAAAACAGTCTGTCCTTTATTTTCGGTTAATCGGTAGGTTTCCATAGCGCCAGCCCATTCTTGATTGGCATCATCAACAGGCATTTCCTTAAAATTTTTGATTTCACTCAAATGTTTAAACGCAAGGTATTCATTATCAATTTTCTTGTAAATAATGCTGTTCATTCCCTCCCCATTTGGAGATAAAAAATGAATTTTACTGCCTTCTTTCCAATCGCTTACTGCATATGTTCCTTCACCAAAAACAGATGTCCATTGTTGGTATGTTTCTTCATTCCATAAAACGCCCCACACTTTTTCTTTTGGAGCATTGACCTCGATTTTAAATTCCAATGTTGTCATTTTGAGTGTTTTTTAGATTAACTTAAAACCTACTGTTTGGGTACTTTACTAAAATCCATATATAACATATTCCAACGATGCCCGTCTAAATCCGCAAAACCGCATCCGTACATCCAACCTTGATTTTCGGCAGGCTTAGCGAAAACTGTTCCTCCGGCTTCTTCAACTTTCTTTGCAAATTCATCCACTTCTTCTCTACTTTCGGCATCAATAGAAATTAGAATTTCTGAACTTACCTTAGTATCCGTAATTTTATTTCGTACAAAGCCTTCAAACATTGATTCCTCGAAAAGCATAATCACAAAATTAGCAGCTCCAACTAACAAGCATGTTGAATGAGGCGTATCGTGTTGCTCATTAAAGGAAAAACCTATTTTAGTAAAAAACTCTTTTGATTTCGCCACCTCTTTTACCGGTAAATTAAGCCATATTTGCTTTGTCATTTTGTTAGTTTTTAAGGGTTGAATTTTCAACATATTTTTTAAAGTTATCCAAAATGGACTGCCAGCCTTGTTGCTGCAATGCTTCGGGATTTTCTGTTTCGGGGTCAAATAGTTCTGTAAGCACAACCCCATTCGACAGAATTTCAAAGGTAATTTTCACTTTTCTGTCATCGGCAAGTATATATTCTATTAAAGAATGGTGTTTTACATCCGTATAAGTCCCTTCAAAATCAAAACTCATTGCTCCATCTTTTGAAGCCATAGTATATTTGAATTTTCCTCCAGCTTTCAAGTCATTCTCAGCAAAAGAAGTATGCCAATCTTCAGAGGCATTGTTCCATTTCATAATATGTTTCGGAATTGTCCATAAATCCCAGACTTTTTCAATTGAAGCGTTTATTGCACTTTGTATTGTTATCATTTTAAGTTTCCTTTTAAATTTCAGCTTATAAATTTACAAAATATTTAAAGTCTACAAATCTTTTATAATCAAGAATATAGCTTTTAAAAATAATTCATAAAAAAACCTGTTCAAATGAATGAACAGGTTTTATATTTTTAGAAAAGATCAAAAATTATTCTTTATCCGAATTCAAATTATGATGCAATCTCCAAACGTTTCAATAAATTTTTGTTCAACGTTTCTTTAGCATATTCAACATCAATTTCTAATGTTTTATCATCAGAACTTGGCAATTCATACATGGCATCGGTTAAGATAGCTTCGCATAAAGAACGCAATCCACGAGCACCTAATTTGTATTCCAGAGCTTTATCAACAATAAAATCCAATGCTTCATTTGTAATGGTAAATTCAACATCATCCATCAAAAACAATTTCTCGTATTGTTTGATTAACGCATTTTTAGGTTGTGTCAAAATCGCACGCAACGTTTCTCTGTCTAAAGGATCCATGTGTGTCAAAACTGGCAAGCGCCCAATAATCTCAGGAATCAATCCAAAATCTTTGATGTCTTTTGGAATAATATATTGCAACAAATTGTCTTTGTCGATATTATCCACATTTTTAGAAGTAGAATAACCAACTGCCTGACGGTTCAATCGTTTCGAAATAATTCTTTCGATTCCATCAAAAGCACCACCGGCAATAAACAAAATGTTTTGTGTATTTACCTCAACAAATTTTTGGTCTGGGTGTTTACGTCCTCCTTTTGGTGGTACGTTTACAACTGTTCCTTCCAATAATTTCAATAAAGCCTGTTGTACCCCTTCACCAGAAACGTCACGAGTAATAGACGGATTGTCACTTTTACGTGCAATTTTATCTATTTCGTCAATGAATACAATGCCGCGTTCTGCTTTCGCAACATCATAATCAGCAGCTTGTAAAAGACGCGTCAAAATACTTTCGACATCTTCCCCAACATAACCTGCTTCTGTAAGAACAGTCGCATCAACAATAGCTAAAGGCACATCCAACATTTTTGCAATGGTTTTAGCCACCAATGTTTTTCCTGTTCCTGTTTGTCCCACCATGATGATGTTACTTTTTTCAATCTCTACCTCATCGTCAAGTTGCTGTTGCATCAAACGTTTGTAGTGATTGTAAACTGCAACCGACATTACTTTTTTAGTTTGGTCCTGTCCAATTACATATTGATCCAAGAACGCCCTGATTTCTTTTGGTTTCTTTAAAATCAAATCTCCAACTAGTTTTGAACTTCCGCTGGATTTTAATTCTTCTAAAACAATTCCGTGTGCTTGTTCGATACATTTATCACAAATATGCGCATTGATACCAGCAATCAACAAATTGGTTTCTGGCTTCTTTCTTCCACAAAACGAACACTCTAATACTACTTTTGCCATTCTTTTAGTCTAATGTCATAAAGTCAAAAGTCGTAAAGTCTCAGCTATGCTTTTGACTTTCGGACTTTTGACTTTCGACTAATAATTTATCCTCTTATTAAAACCTCATCAATCATTCCGTATGCTTTTGCTTCTTCAGCAATCATCCAATAATCACGTTCACTGTCGTTGTGTACTTTCTCGAAAGTTTGTCCGGAGTGGTGAGAGATAATTTTGTATAATTCATCTTTCAGTTTCAACATTTCGCGTAAGTTGATTTCCATATCAGTAGCAACTCCTTGCGCTCCGCCTGATGGCTGGTGAATCATTACTCTTGAATGTGGCAAAGCCGAACGTTTTCCTGCAGCACCTGCACATAACAACACCGCTCCCATAGAAGCTGCCATTCCTGTACAAATCGTTGCTACATCTGGTTTAATGTATTGCATCGTGTCATAAATCCCTAATCCTGCGTAAACGCTTCCTCCTGGAGAATTCAAATAAATTTGAATATCCTTAGAAGCATCAGCACTTTCAAGGAACAATAATTGTGCTTGAACGATGTTTGCAATTTGGTCATCAATTCCTGTTCCAAGGAATATAATTCTGTCCATCATCAATCTTGAGAAAACGTCTAATTGTGAAATATTCAACTGACGTTCTTCGATGATATATGGAGTCATGTTTTTAGGAGTCATTGCGCTTACGATTTTATCGTAATACATGGAGTTTACGCCGTGGTCCTTTGTAGCAAATTTTTTAAATTCTTTACCGTAGTTCATATTTATTAGTTCTAAGTTTTACGTAATATCTTGTTGTTCCTATTAATGCAAAGGTCATACCTATTTACAAATGATGTCAATATGTCTTATTTTTAGCCCAGATGGAAGTAGAAAGCTTTTTGAATTCCGTTTTTTAGTTTTTTTATTCTTGCAAAGCGACTGAAAGAAGCTCTTGCAGGAATTTAAAAAACTTAAACGGAAGAAAAAACTTGAAACGTACAGCTGGATTGGCTCCCGAAACTAATTGAAACAAAAGAGCGCCAAAAAATATTTTTTCTGACGCTCAAATATAACTATTTTTTATTGTTTACAATCTGTAATCAAATCATAAAATTTGAAACAACTAACGAAATTGTTTTCCGTTTTTTCAACTTTTGACTTTATGACATTTGACTTTAAGACTAGAATTTATTCTCCGTAAGACGCAGCAATAAATTCTTCGTAAGTTACTTCTTTAGTAGTAGGATTTGCTTTCTCTTTGAACAATTCCAATAATTTCTCAGCAACAACTTGGTCAGAAAGTCTTTTTACTTCGTCTTGGTTAGACAAAACTCTTGCAACAATTCCTTGAACTTCTTCGTCAGTAGGATTTGTTTGCCCGAATTGAGCCATTTGTTGTTTGATTGATTTTGTAGTGAATGTTTTCAAGTCTTCAAAAGTAATTTTGATATCGCTTGTAGCCATTGCTCTACCTTCGATCAACTGAAAACGCAATCCTCTTTCAGAACGTGCATATTCTACTTCAGCTTCTTCAGGAGATAATTTTTTCTCACCTACAGTTTGCAACCATTTTTTCAAGAATTCAGCTGGCAAGTCGAATTTTGTGTTTTCGATCAAGAAATCCTGAACATCAGCCAATAATTTTTGGTCTGCTTGTTGTGCAAATTGAGATTCAGCATCTTCCTTGATTTTTCCTTTCAATTCTTCTAGAGAAGCTACAGTTCCAGCTCCAAAAAGTTTATCGAACAATTCTTGGTTCAATTCAGCCATTTCAGTTGTATTGATCGCTTCAATAGTGAAATCTACGTCAACCGCAAGTTCGTGAACCTCATCATGACTTACTTTCAACACGTCCATCAATTGGTGTACGTCTTCAAATAAATCTTTTGTATTTACAGTCACAACATCACCTACTTTTTTACCGATAAATTTATCAGCAGTAGCTTTGTCTTTGAACATATCCAAAGAAATTGTTGTTGTGTTATTGATTTCTTTTTCTTCGTTTGTGAAAGTTCCAGTCAAATCTGCACCCGCTACAACCACTTCTTGAGGAATAGCTTTTCCAAATTGTTTTTGGATTCTTTCTACTTGACCTTCTATCAATTTATCATCAGCAGAAACCACATATTTTACGATGTCATTTTTAGCTTCTAAGTCTAAAGTGAAGTTTGGCACTAAACCAATTTCATATTCAAAAACCAATTCTTCAGTATCCCAAGAGAAATCTTCGTTTACTTTTGCAAGTGGCGTTCCAAGAAGGTTTAATCTTTCTGATTGTACGAAACGCTCTAAAGCCAAGTCAACCACTTTTTGAACTTCTTCTTGTTTGATTGCTTTCCCGTATTGTTTTTCAACAAGATCTTTAGGCACCGCTCCTTTTCTAAACCCTTTAACAGTTGCCAAAGGCATTTTTTCGTTTATTCTTTTTGCAACCTGACCTTTGTAATCCATGTGAACTACAGTCATTACAATTGTCTCAGTTACTGCGTCTATTGCTACTCTTTTAATATCCATCTTCTTCTTTAATTTACATAATAAAATTGGACTGCAAAATTATAAAATTTTTGCAACCCAAACAAGTTTTTTATTCACGTTCCCAATCCCGATCCCGAAACGTCGGGACGGAACGAAATGCGACTGAATTTTAGCCGTTTATTTGAAAAAATCACAGGTCTGAAACGGAAAATAATTTGGGCGTGTCCCTCCAGATTGCTTCGTCGTTCCTCCTCGCAACTGCGGGTCAGGCTGTACGTTACAATCTTTTATTGCGCTTCGCTTCATAAAAGGATTTTCACTGCCATCCTTCACGCGGATCGCGGTAATCAACAATATAAAGTTGCTTTTATATTTTGTAATATTTTATTTATATATTTGAAAATAGATAAAACGAAACAAAGTAGCGTGAAGCCAACCAAATTTGGGTGCATAATCGCTAATCTGTACCGGGTATACACAAGGTAGCGGTAATATTACCTAAAAACATAAAATTCAACACATTAGCACAATAATATGAAATTAGAAATAATAAAAATTGAAAATTATAAAAGTATTCAATCATTAGAATTTAGTGTTGTTGAAATAAATAAAAGTTATACATATTCACTTTTAGGAATTAATGAATCAGGAAAAAGTAGTTTTTTAAAAGCAATTTCATTAATTGAAAATTATGAAGATTTAGTTTATCCAAATGATTATTTTAATGAATCAGAATCGATTGTAATCAATTTTCATTACTTACTTGGAGAAAATGAATCAATAGCGCTTTTCAAACACCTTTCAAAAAATCATAGTTTTGAAAAAAGTATATTAGATAAAATTAAAATTGAGTTTATTGACATTGAGACTTCTTATGAAGCAAATCCTAACAAGCAGAAAGAATACATTGAGAAAATAAAATTTACTCAAAATATTTTCCCTGATTATACTGACAAAGAAGGAGTTGTTTCAAAAAAAGGACCGAATGAAAAAGAATTAGAGGATTTAAATCTAAATGATTATTTTTTAATTCACTTGCCCGAATATTTTTGGGTTTTAAGCCATAAAATCGTTTTTTGGAAACCGACACCTGAATATCTATTATTAGATGAAATTGATTTAGTTAGCTTTTCAAGAACACCAAGCCAATTTTCAGTTCCATTATTAAATTGCTTTATTTTATCGGGATTTAAAGAATCTCAAATAGAAAATGAAGTTGCAAAATTAAATTCTCCAGTTGCAATAAATAGTTTACAATCTAGATTAAGTGAATTAACAACAAAACATATAAATAATGTTTGGCCTGAACATCCAATTACAATAACTTTTCAAATAAATAATAACAAAATAACTTTATTGATTGAGGATAATGGTGTCAAATTTAAACCTAAGACTACAAATCAAAGAAGCGATGGTTTAAGCAGTTTATTTCCTTTTTATTGACAATATCTATCGAAAACTATAATAAAGGTTTATACAATACAATTTTATTAATAGATGAACCCGAAACTCATTTGCACCCACCTGCACAGATAAATCTTTTGAATGAATTAGTAAAAATCACATCTAACAGTAATGGAAATATTTTATTTTTTGCAACCCATTCAAATTATTTAATTGATAAACTCAATTTAGATAGAAACTTTAAGGTAGAAAAAGTTAAGAATTCTTATACAGATATTACAAGAATAACAAAAAAAACAAGTACATACGCTGAAGTAAATTATGAAGTATTTGGAATAAATAATAGTGATTACCATAACGAACTTTATGGCTATATTGAATCCGAAGGAAAAACAAAACTAACGTCACTTGAAAAAAGTAAAAATTGGATTGATTCAAGAAATGGGAAAGAAAAAGATGTCTCGTTATCAGAATTCATAAGACACTCTATACATCATCCTGAAAATAGCTTGAATAAAAAATTTACTGATATTGAATTAAAAGAATCTATTGAAATATTAAAAAAAATAAAAGAGACTTTATAAAAATACTCCCAGCCCCAGCTCCGCAAAGTGTTCTTTCAAAGAATAAATTTATCGTAAATGCACGCAAACTTCTCTGACTTTGCGCACACAATAATGAGCAAATAATAAATTGATGTAAAGTGTTACCGCAATATAGGATTTGGTACAAAGTCAGGAGACTTTGCACTAGCGGTGTAAATAATTATGTTAAACAAAAAAGAGACTGTCTTTCGGGGAAAAAACAGCCATTTTCAACTTAAAACTAACTTATATTTTAGCAAAGATGTTTGTGTAATAATTTCTACCTGTAACAGGGTCTTTTCTTATTGAGATTCCAAAATGCGTAAAATTACCTTCAATATTTTCTTTATGCCCCGAACTTGCCAACCATGCTTTTATAGCTGCTTGAGGAGTATTATAATTATAAGCTATATTTTCACCAACCAATTTTGCCCCTAAAACTTTTATTATATCTTCTGAACGAGAAACAAAATTATTATGATTAACTGTATTAGTAGTAATCATATAATTGTCATGTTCTTCTGATTTACGAGAGATATAATCTATTTTTTCTAATGCATTTAACCCTACACTAACTCTATAGGCATTAATTAAATTCATAGTTTCAATTTCGGATGTACTGTAACTATAATTAACTACTTTTAGAGATGCAGTGTTGGCTGATTGTACATCAGATGAGTCTGATGAGCATGAATTCATTGTAATAATTACTGTAAACATCAATAAAGCACGAAAAAAATTAGTTATCATAATAGTAAAATTTGTTATATTTTGAAAAAAAATAATTCCTATATTGACACATCTTAATTAGGAGTTATTGTCTTATTGTTAAACAAAACTACTTTGAAGCTGGAAAAAAAAATAAAACCAATCGATGAAATGCGCTTTTCTGTATTTAAAAGGTAGACAATATTACTTTGATTTGAAATTTAGAATACCAGTTCCGCAAAGTATTAACGGCATATAGGATTTGGCACAAAGTCGGGAGACTTTGCACAGCTGATAAAACTTGTTCTCGAACAAAACACGGAAACATTATACAACATACCAATAATTGAAATTAAATAAATTGACAAAGCATTTAAAATATCTGATTTCTCTCTTTCTGGCTTTTGGCCTGATGGTGAATGATGGTGCTTTAGATTCTCAATCAAATTCAGTAGATTATTATCAATTCTCGAACGTAATTCTCAGAAGAGAATTAAACGATAAGGGTTCGAAATTATATGTTTTCAATCAGACAAATTCGACTGGAGAAACTTCCTTCTTATTTCACTTAATTTACCTCCAGTTTCAAGATAGTTACAGTCTTCAAATTCCGGTTCTTCTAAAATTACAAACACTGCTTTATCAAAAAATAAATTCATTTACAGCCCAACACCTCTTTGTAAATGAGATGATTACTTCCAGAAACTCCTGTAAAATTTTATAGATAGCCTAGAAATTTCTTTTTACGCATTTATGCAATTCCATGCATAAAGAGGATACCAAATGTCTAATCATTTATCATTTACAAAATGTATAAACACAATAATAAAGCACGTTTAGAGCAATCTAAACGCCCTATTCTTTGGGCAAAAAGAAAAATTATGTTAATTATCACTGCCTTTATGATAGGAATGTCAAGCGGAATGAACGTGGGTGATCATACGATTCACGGAAATCAAAATCAAACAGAACAACATAAAAAAGATTAATTTGATTGCTTGTAAATATGTTGTACTACAGTAAATCAAAAAAGTTAGGAGTAAAATCTTAGCTTTTTTGATTTTTTAAAACACCCAGCTCCGCAAACACCCCTGACTTTGCACCTACCCTAATGACAAATAATTAGCGGGCACAAAGTGTTATAGGGCGATATAGAATTGTTATACGAATTAAAAATCTTCGTATAGTGTGGTCATTCCAAATAAAACCACCTCAATATGTGAATTATAGAACTTATTTTAAAATTTTTGTAACGGTTCGCTTTTAAAAAATGCGGATATTAGTATTGCAATAATTGCCGTTGCAAATTAATATGTAAATAAAATTTTATTGATTTTTACAGGAGCATTTGTGCGGAAAAGTCCGCCCACCTCAAATTTACAAACCGTTAGCTGCAACCTGATACCATTCACGAATCTAAAAAAATAGCTTAAATGAAAAAAATAATATTATTTAGATCAATCCTTAACTTATTCACACTCTTACTAGTTATGACAATTACAACACTGAATGCACAGAAGCTACAGACTGTTCCCAATGTAGACTTGAATAAATATGTCGGAAAGTGGTATGAAATTGCTTCCTATCCGCAAATATTTCAGAAAGGCTGTCACTGTACCACGGCGGAATATACGCTGAGTGAAAAAGGATATATGATTGTAGAGAACCGCTGCAATCGTGACAGTGTGAATGGCAAACAATCTTACATAAAAGGCAAAGCTTTTGTTGAAAAGAATTCAGGTAATGCAAAATTGAAAGTGCAATTTTTTTGGCCATTCAAAGCGAAGTACTGGATAATTGATTTGGCTGATGATTATAGCTATGCAGTCGTTAGCCACCCGAACAAAAAATATTTATGGATTCTATCCAGAAAATCAAAAATGGACGATACGGTTTATCAGGAGATTATTTCCAGACTTAAATTGAATGGATTTGATTTATCAAAACTCCAAAAAACGAAACAACTGTGACTTGCTGCCCATCAGCAGTAAAAATTCAATAGATCGAACACCAAGACATTCGCTAACAACACCTTATACAGATGAATTAGATTAATTTACACCAAAAATACCCGCCTTAATTTGTTGCTGTTTTGTGTTTGAATTATCCCATTTTTGCCCCCGTTTAAGCCTCAGAAGCGTCAGTGCCCTTCCAGTTCCACCAAAGACACATTTTTTTCATTACAACAAAAACCAACTCAACATGTGAATTATAAAACTTATTTTAAAGTTTTTGCAACGGTTCGCTTTTAAAAAATGCGGATATTAGTACCGCAGTAATTCAGTTGCAACTTAATATCTAAATAAAATATGTGGTGGCAGTATTTATTGGTCTTTGCAGGCGCATTTTTGTTTGATGTAGTTCCAATTCCTTTTCCCCCGGCTTTTTCAATTATGGTTCCTTTACAAATACTGTTTGGGTTAAATACTTGGTTGGTTATTGTAATAGGAGTTGCTGGTTCAATTATAGGACGATTTGTCCTAACTCTTTATATACCATTGCTGGCAGATAAAATATTTAAACCAGAAAAAAATAAAGAGGTTCAGTTTCTCGGAAATAAAATGAGTGAAAAAGGCTGGAAAAGTCAATTGATAATAGTGGCTTATTCTTTATTACCACTCCCTACAACTCCACTGTTTTTAGCAGGTGGTATGGCCCGAATAAAACCAATCCAAATTATTCCTGCCTTTTTTGTTGGCAAATTCATAAGTGATTCTGTTGCAGTTCATCTTGGTAAATTTGCATCAAAAAATTTTGATGGTATTATAAATGCATCTCTATCATGGAAATCGATTGCTAGTTTGGTTCTTGGTTTACTACTCATCTGTGCCTTGCTTTTTATTGACTGGTTTTCGCTCCTTGAAAAGAAAAAATTTAAACTAAATTTTAAAATTTGGAAGTAAAAGAAACTCAAATAGCACTATAATCCCCAGATGCAATGGCCAGAAAAACAGATTAGAAATACGAATCACAAAAAATACTTACAGTATATAAAATCGGGACACTATACCAATGTGGTACAATGCTTTCCTAATACCAATCTATCTATAACAAGGATAGTCACATCCAGTAATAAAAAAAGCCTCGAAAAATAATTTTCGAGGCTTTTGAATTTGTAGTCTATGAATTGAATTAACTTACATCTTTACATAAAGACATGAATTATAATTCTAAATCACTTTATTTAAAATTGTAGCCCGTAGCGGAATCGAACCGCTCTTACATGGATGAAAACCATGCGTCCTAACCGATAGACGAACGGGCCCTGTTTTTTTGTTTCGGGTGCAAAAATAGTACTATTTTTGAAATGCACAAAGCCAAATCTAAAAACCTTCAAATAAAAACTGTATCTATTGAATTAGTAAATCGTAATCAATTCATAATTAACACCTACCCCAAAAAAAAGATTGTTTTTTTTGAACAATCTTTTTTTTCAAAGAACTAAATTAACTTAATAATTCAAATTCACTCCAAAACCAAAACCCATGTCGCTGTCATAATGCGTGGTAATTCCAAAATTTCTCTTAACAATATAACGCAAACCGGCCATATATTCTTTGTCTGTATTTACCATAAAACTCATTCGCAATCTTTTTGAAACAGGAATATCATTGCGCATTATCTGCATTCTGACTTTTCCATCACTAAAAACTTCGGTTTGAAATTTCAATAGCATCGGCAATGTATATTCAAATCCCAAGCTTGCAACTGCTCGTTTGTTTTTGGTACTTTCTTGGCCAAAAATATTTTTATCCATTACTCCCATTTCCATTTTTCGATACCTCCAGTCAAAACCAATGAACGGCATCAGCCATTGCATTTTCCCTATGTATCTTCCAATATGTGTTTCAGTTTCATAACCGTGCATATTGCTATAACCCAAACGCCATTCGGTACCAATACTCCAACGTGTATTTCCTAACATTGCCATTCCATCGTTACCATTGGTAGCAAAATCATTTTCGGCCATAAGGTGAAAAGCTCTGTCATCCGCAAATAACCTTCGTTGCGCTAATTTTGGATTTGGAATTTCTGGATTAGCCGGCGAGTTTTCATAACTAAAAACCCGACCCATTCCGCTCATCATGTGATATAGAATATGGCAGTGAAAAAACCAATCACCACTTTCGGTTGCTGCAAATTCGAGCGTATCGGTTTCCATTGGCATGATGTCAATCGTATTTTTTAATGGTGAATATTCTCCTTGCCTGTTAATCACTCTGAAATCGTGCCCGTGCAGGTGCATTGGATGGCGCATCATCGAATTATTGTGAATTATCATACGGATAATTTCTCCTTTTTTTATTAAAATCTTATCCGTTTCTGAAACTACTTTATTATCTAAACTCCAAACGTAGCGATTCATATTTCCGGTTAGTTCAAATTTCAATTCTTTTACCGGTGCGTCTTTTGGAAGTGTTGTTTTCGTTGGTGATTTAAGCATTGCATAATTCAAGGTCGTGATATCTGAAAGTTCGTTACTGTTATAGTCCTCTTCCGCCATTTTCATGTTGTCCTCTTTTGCAGAAGAGTCATCCATTTTCATTTTTCCCATATTATGTGAAGAATGAGAATGATCAATTTCACCTTCTTTTTGAGCTCCCTCTTTGATAGTTGCGGGACCAGTAATTTCTGGATACATCACTACATTCATATCCATTTGATTCAGTGCCATTTTCATACCCATGTCATCTAAGTCACCGTTCATTTTCATCATTCCGTTCATCATCTTCATGCCCTCAAAATATTTCAGTTTAGGCAGTGTAGTTGTCAATTGCTTGATCCCATTTCCCAAATACAAGGAAACCGATTTTGTACGGTCTTCAGGAGTTACCAAGAATTCATACGCTGTTTTATCTGCAGGAATTGTCACAACAACATCATAGGTTTCAGCAACAGCTATAATGAGTCTATCGACTTCAACAGGGTTTACATCATTCCCATCATTGGCAACCACTGTAATTTTTCCACCGGCATAAGTCAACCAAAAATACGTTGATGCACCACCATTTGAAATTCGCAATCGTACTCTATCACCACCTTTAAATTGCGTTAATTGACTTTCTCTTTTCCCATTAATTAAAAATTCATTGTAGTACACATCACTAACATCCATAGCATTCATTCGCTTCCACTCGTTTGTAATTTTAGTTTTAAAATGTCCTTGTTTTATAGCTTCAGCATAACTTTGTGTTGTTCCTTTTTGAATCGCAAACCAGTCCGTAGCATTGTGCAACATACGATGTACATTTTCTGGTTTCATATCCGTCCATTCACTTAGGATAATTGGCACCGTTGGTAAATCATCGATTCCTTTTCTAAAAGTGGAATCTTCATTTCTTTTATTCATGATAAAGGAACCGTACATCCCGATTTGTTCCTGCAAACCCGTATGGCTGTGGTACCAATGCGTTCCGTTTTGAATTATAGGAAATTTATACACATGCTCCGTATGCGGTTTAATTGGCATTTGTGTAAGATTAGGCACTCCGTCGTATTGATTCGGTAAAAATAATCCGTGCCAATGCAACGAAGTATCTTCGTCTAATTCATTATGCACATGAATTTCGGCAATATCACCTTCGTTGAACGTGAGTGTAGGCATAGGAATTTGTCCGTTGACTGCAATCGCTCTTTTAGGGCTATCACCAAAAGTGACAATGGTATCTTTTACATATAAATCGTAGCGAACAGTTCTCGCCGGCACATTTTTGACTATTCTATCAACTGGTTCCTCTTTACGTTTTGTGTCACCATCAGAAACACTTGAATGATTTTGGAGCAAATCATCATCTGTTACTTTAGTTTCACTAATGTTTTGTTTTGCAGATACCGCTTTTTTGACAACTACTTTTGGTGCTTGGTTTTTTTGAACCGTTTTTTTTACCGTTTTTTCTTTAATTAAATTCATACCGCATTTGGGACATTTCCCAGGTTTATTAGCATGAATTTCAGGATGCATTACACAAGTATAGGTTGTCTGCGCTTGCACAAAAGAGCAGAAAGCTAAAATTAATGTTACTACTATTATTCTTCTCATTATTAAGATTCTAAATTTTGCATTATTATTTTCTTCCTTTGAACCTGTTTGATCCTACCAATAGTATTAAAAGAATAATTACTATAAAACCCCACCAAAACATGTGCATTCCCATGAAAGAATATTCACTCATGTGCATTTCTCCGTTACCGTTATTCAACATAATTCTTTAGTATTAAAGTTTAAATTAATGATGCGCTTTATGATCTTCTTTCTTTCCCGTTTTTTGGTCCATTCCTTTCATTTTACTCCTATCCATTTTTTCTTTTTTCATTTTCTCCATCATTTTCATCATTTTTTCACTTCCCATCATCTCTTTGCACATTCCTGACATCATAGCATCATCCTCTTTTGATGATTCCATCATGTTTGACATCATGTTTTTCATCATATCTGGATTATTCTTCATCATATCCGACATCATATTTTGCATCATTTCTGGATTTTCTTTCATCTTTGCCATCATTTCGGCATGCTTTTCTTTCATCATTTCTGGATTTTCTTTCATCATTTCTGACATCATACTTTTCATCATTTCTGGATTTTCCTTCATCATTTCTGACATCATATTTTTCATCATTTCTGGATTTTCTTTCATTTTTGCCATCATTTCTGAATGCTTTTCCTGCATCATCATTTTACCGTTTTCACTTTTCATCATAATACCCATCATTTCATCTGACATACTCTTACTGTCAGCGATTGTGTTCATGATTTCCATTCTTTTATCTGATTGTGAAAGAACCTGTTTACTCGATTGACAGGAATAAATCAAAGTAACTAAAGCCAGTAAAAGCGTAATTTTTTTTAGTGTTTTCATGATTGTAAATTTTAATTGTTATACTTAAAGTGAATTCATTTTCTCAACATAAAATCAAAACTTTTAAACAAAACCATTTATATTTTAAACTAATCTCTTATTACTTTTTTTTAAAGCTTTAAACTTCGCAATCGCAATGCATTGGCAATCACAGAAACCGAACTAAAACTCATTGCCAAAGCCGCTATCATTGGCGAAAGCAAAACACCAAAAAACGGATATAAAACACCTGCAGCAATTGGAATTCCCAACACGTTATAGAAAAATGCAAAGAATAAATTTTGCTTAATATTACGCATCACAGCATGACTTAAGTTTTTGGCCTTGACAATGCCTTGTAAATCTCCTTTCACCAACGTAATTTTGGCACTTTCGATAGCCACATCCGTTCCGGTTCCCATAGCAATTCCTATGTCGGCTTGCGCCAAAGCCGGAGCATCATTTATCCCATCACCTGCCATGGCGACTATTTTTCCTTCTGCTTGTAATCGTTTAATTTCTTTTAGTTTATCCTCTGGTAAACAACCCGCTTTATAAGAGCTTAAATGCAATTCCTGAGCGACTGCTTTTGCCGTATTTTCGTTATCACCTGTAAGCATAATGACGGCAACACCTTGAGCAATTAATTCTTTTATAGCTTCGACACTTGTTGGTTTTATGGCATCCGTTATCGACACAAATCCTACAGCAATTCCGTCCACTGAAATATACGAAACTGTTTTTCCCAGTTTTTGTTCGGCTATAATTTGATTTTCTAATTCATCCGAAACAATACCGTTCACTTGTTCCATTAATTTTTTATTTCCAAGAGCCACTTTTTGATTGGTTACCGTTCCAATGACTCCTTTCCCTGAAATAGCTTCAAAATCCTTTACTTCGATTAAGGTAACTTCTTTCGCTTTCGCAAAATTGACTACCGCTTGCGCCAAAGGATGTTCACTGTACTGATTTAAAGAAGCAATACTTTGCAATAGCGAATTTTCGTCATTTTGCACAGAAAATACTTTTTCAACAGAAGGTTTTCCTTCGGTAATCGTTCCGGTTTTATCCGTTATCAGAACATTTACTTTGTTCATATTTTCCAGTGCTTCGGCATTTTTTATCAAAACTCCTGATTGCGCGCCTTTACCAACACCTACCATTACTGACATGGGTGTGGCCAATCCCAAAGCACAAGGACAGGCGATAATCAATACCGCAATGGCATTGATGAACCCATAAACCAATGCAGGTTCAGGACCAAATTTTGCCCAAACAAAAAAGGTTATTAGGGAAACCCCAACTACAATTGGTACAAAGTATTTGGCAATTCTATCCGCTAATTTTTGAATGGGCGCTCTGGAACGACTGGCATCATTTACCATTTGTACAATTTGCGAAAGCAAGGTTTCCGAACCTACTTTCTCGGCAATCATCACAAAGGATTTATTTCCGTTTATGGTTCCCGCTATAACGGAATCATCTGTTTTTTTATCAACGGGTATCGGTTCTCCTGAAATCATCGATTCATCAATAGTACTTTCTCCATCAGTGATTTTCCCATCAACCGGAATTTTATCACCTGGTTTTACTCGCAATAAATCACCTTTTTTGATATCATGAATTGAAATTACCTTATCAGCTCCATCGACAACCAAAGTAGCTTCGGTTGGTGCTAATTTTAATAGTTCTTTTATTGCGCCACTGGTTCGACTATGCGCTCTGGCTTCTAATAATTGCCCCAATAAAACCAATGTTAATATGACAGTTGTTGCTTCAAAATAGAGTGAAACTGTTCCGTTATGCGTTTTAAATTCCTCAGGAAAAATATCAGGAAAAAACAAACCAACCAAACTAAATAAAAAAGCAACACCAGAACCAATTCCGATAAGCGTAAACATATTGAGATTCCATGTAATAATGGATTTCCAAGCACGCTCAAAAAACATCCAACAGGTATAAAAAACGACCGGAAGTGATAAGGCAAACTGTACCCAATTCCACTTTTCGGCATCCATAATTTTCATCAATGGATTATTATGAATCATATCTGACATGGTTATAATGAAAATAGGAACCGTAAAAACTACAGCAATTTTCATTTTACGCACCAGGTCGTCATAAACCTTATTTTCTTCGGCATCGGTAGGCTCCATTGGCACTAAATCCATTCCGCAAATAGGACAAGAACCCGGACCTTCCTTGATTACCTCAGGATGCATAGGACAAGTATACATCGTTTTACTATTTACTACCGCTGCTTCTTTAACTAAATCCATTCCACAAACTGGACAATCCCCTGGTTTATCATAAACCTTTTCGCCTTCACAATGCATCGGACAATAGTATTTGCCTTTTGCATTAGTTGGCAAAACTACAGTCGATTTGTCTTGACCCTTATTCGAACTGCAGCATGCTTTTTCTACTGGTTTGTCCACTTTTTCAGGAGAACCAGCAGCGTTGTTCATTTCTATTTTATATTTTCCGGCAGCTGTTAATGCCGCTTGTAATTGAGTAGTTGGAACGTGCTTATCCATCGTTATTGTTGCCGTTGGCGGATTCAAAGTAACTATTGCTTGAACAGCATCTATAGCATTCAATGTTTTTTCCACTTTGGATCGACAACCGTCGCAAGACATTCCCGTAACTGTGTAAGTATGTTTCATAAGTTTGGATTAAAAAAAACGGTCCTATAAAATTACAGAACCGATTTTGAAAAAAAATTTAATGTTGATGATCCTCTTCCTTTTTATCACTTCCTTTTGGAGTCATTTCCATTCCACATTTAGGACACTTTCCAGATTTATCACTCATTTGTTTTGAGTGCATTGGACAAGAGTATGCTAATTTTTCAACTTTTTCAGCGGTCATTTTCATTCCGCATTTAGAACATTTTCCAGGTTCATCAGAAGTTATACCATCCATCGTACAAACGTATTTTGAAACTACTTCTGTTTTTGTTCCTTTGCCCGAGGTGTCGTGTTTTAAAGTTTTTACTAATTTCATTCCGCATTTACTGCACGCTCC
This sequence comes from Flavobacterium sp. 83, assembly GCF_000744835.1. NCBI lineage: Bacteria > Pseudomonadati > Bacteroidota > Flavobacteriia > Flavobacteriales > Flavobacteriaceae > Flavobacterium > Flavobacterium sp. 83. Next base: position 1,614,475 of record NZ_JQMS01000001.1, on the reverse strand, counting down.
TTCTTTACTGCTCATTTCATTGGGATGCATAGGACACGAATACATTTCTTTATGAGTTTCTTTTTGGGAGGATTTTACAGCTTCTTGAGCTGATGCCATTGAATTCACTGCTAAAAATAAGCTTAGTACTGCAATTAATTTTTTCATTTTTCTACTATTAAAATATTAAACTAAAGATTCATTTCTATTAGTCAAAGGTACAAGACCTTCTATTTTTGCTTGTTGTAGAATTTTGGAAATGATTTGTAATTTTTACAATCCATCGATTTGCAATCTGTTATTTTCTTTTAATCGTTTGAAATGAGTAGGTGTCACACCTGTAATTTTTTTAAATTGATTGCTCAAATGTGCTACATCCGTATAATTCAATTTAACTGCTATTTCACTTAACGTTAATTCATTATACATTAATAACTCCTTGACTTTTTCAATCTTTTGGGCAATAAAATAATGCTCAATAGTGGTACCTTGAACTTCTGAAAATAAATTACTTAATCCATTGTAATCTTGCCCTAGCTGCTCTGACAAATAGCTTGACAAATTAATTTTCAATTCATTATTTTGATAATGCACCAAATTAACAATTAGGCATTTAACCTTCTCAATAGTTATGGTTGTTTTATCCTCTAACAATTCAAATCCGAGCGATTGTAATTTAATTTCTAGAACTTGCTTCTGATTGTCTTTAAAATTTTCTAATAATTCGACTTCACCTAACGCTACTGATATAGGAAAAATTCCTATTTTTTCTAATTCTGATTTCACAACCATTTTACAACGATCGCATACCATATTTTTAATAAAGAGCTTCATTTTACAATATTATTTTGACACATACCCTTATTTAACAGCGCGCTTACACTCCACATATAACTTATCTTAGCTATGAAAATTTTCAAGCAAACAGTAGATTTTCATATTAAAAAACAAAAAATCTTGTTTTATTTATTACTTTTTTCAGGAGTTTCAGCAACAGGTTTCGTTAATTTCATTCCACACTTTGGACATTTATCATTTAACTTACCTTGAACTTCAGGATGCATCGGACAGGCATACATTGTTTGATTATTTTTCATCATTTTTGTGTTATTACCCATCATCGTTGAATCATTACGCATCATTGTAGAGTCAGAATTCATCATAGTGGAGTTATTATCCATCATATGAGAATCATTTGTTGGAGTTTCTTTATTTTTTTGATTGCAGGAAACCATGATAAAAGACATTATCAGGCTAAAAAAAAATATTTTTCTCATTGCATAAATTTATTAATTGCAGATTTATTTCCACTTCTGTAATATTACAAAAAATAGTTTTATAACTATTGTAGTTTTATTAATTTAAATTACATAATTCACTCTATATCAACATAAAAAAAAGGCTCCAGACTCTAGATTTCTGAATTTATTAACTATAATAGCAGTTAATATTCAGAAATAAACTTCTTCAGATAAATGCACATTATAGTGCCAAATTCTTTTTAATGCACAGTTGATACACTATCTTTTATCTTATTAATCCAATTTATTACTTCATTTTTTTGTGCAGGTGACAGTATTGCATTTTTATGAATCAATGTATAAGAAGTCAAAGGCATTCCGTCCGATTTTATTTCCTTAAGCATTCTGTCTAGTTTGTTTCCCTGTTTTCTCTTGGAATAGCTTCCAAATTCGTTAAGGTTTAAATTTTCTTTACCTTCCTTGATATGACTTTCCATAAAAAAACCTACGGGCTGAACATACGAATACAAAGGATAATTGGTATTATTACTATGACAATCATAGCAAGATGTTCTTAATATTGTTTCTACATTTTTAGGAACAGCATACACTTTTGTATAATCGGTAGTGACATCTTGTTTGGAATTTATATTTCTGGCAGGTTGATACAATTGCATCAACAAAAAAACAATTAATACTATAAAAAATGTTTTCTTGATACTTTTCTTCATTTTATAATGTTTTTTTTATTGAACCACAAGTAAGCATATTAGCACCATAATAAGGATTTTTTATTTCCTTGGTTTCACTAATCCAATAACCACTTTTCCCTTCGTCATACATTGGACAATAATCCTGATATAACTTTTGTTTTGTTCCAAAGGTTGCAATCAGATCATTTATATCTTTACTCAACATTGCAAAATGTTCTCGTTGGTGGTCAATTTTTCCTGCATTATTTCCGATGTGTTCCGCATGTTCTTTGGCATCATTAGCAATTTCAAGATATTCAGCTTTTAATTTTGCATTTACACTACTGGTATTTACACTATTTAAAGCAGTATATACTATTTTCCCAACAGCAGCCGCACCTTTAGAATCATCTTTTATCAACGAATTTTTAAGTTTTAAATAGCTATTTACAATTTCCTCAATAGAAAACGTGGAGGAAACAACTGGTTGCACTTCAGATTCAGTCGCAACAACAGTAGCAGTTTTTGTTTCTATTGCAGGAGCTCCGGTAAAAGGCTCTGTCAATTCCATACCGCACTTAGAACACGCTTCGCCTTTTTTACCTGTAATTTCAGGATGCATCGAACAGGTATATAGGGCTGAAGAACTATTTGTTGTTTGGGAATTTATTGGTTCGGTTTGCTTATTTTTTTGGTTACAAGCTGTAAACAGGAATGCACATGCAATCGAGGAAAGAATTATATTTTTCATGTTTTATTATTACTGATTATTAATTTTATTTTAAAGTCACTGCTGAAATTTACTGCTGCTCATTACTTAATTGTTTCTATTGTTTTACCGCAGCTCAACATTTGAGAGCCGTAATAGGGATTTTTAATCGCATCCTCTTTACTCAACCAATTAGCCCCTTTGCCATCATTTGCCATTGGGCAAAACTGATAAAAAACAGGAGTTTCATACTTAGCCACTTTTATCAAATCATGCATATTAATCGACAAAGACATAAATAGTGATCTTTGTTTTTTAATGTCTTGCGTTTCAGAAATGTTTTTGGCACCAGCCATCAAAGCTTTCATTACTTTCATCCAAACCAAATGAACATCCATCGCCAATTCATCCATTTTCACAAGATTCAATGACGCCAATAAATCTTTTGCTACCGTTGAAACTGCTTTGCCATCAGTTTTCACCAAAGCATCTTTCAACGAAAAGTAATTATCAAAAACTGGTTTCAATTGATCCATTTTAGGCTTTTCAGTATTATTTTCCATAGTTGTCATACGCTTCCCCTGTTCGCTATCACTCACGTCAATTTTAGTTTCGGATGTAACAGCAACTTTAGCTTCTCTGTCGTATTGACAACACCCGGAAAGATTATTGTAAGCTGCTTCAGGAGCAAGAAAACTAGTACTGTCATATCCTGCCAAGGCTATGCGTTTTAGGATTTCCTCTTGATTTGTTTTTTGTGAATCGTAAGTCAGAATGGCCATTTTACTATCTTTATTCCAATCTACTCGTGCTATCTTTTTTATGTTTCCTGCTTTTTCTATGGTTGTTTCACACATCCCACAATTCCCGTAGATTTTTACTGTTTCAGTTTGCGTATTTTTAATTTGCGCATTGACGCTTGTGACTGAAAGCAATACAATAATTGCCATCACTATTTTTTTTATTGAGTTCATTGTTTTAAATAATTTGAAGTGAGTTTGTCACAAACAATATTGGAGCAATAATTTGTATTGCTAAAAATTGAATTTGACTATAAATTTAATGATTTTAAACCACTAATACTCTGAATTAAACCTTTTTATGGCTATCAAAAAAAAGAATTTAACTTATTTTAGGCGGAAGCCAAACGGATCGGAAATCAGAAGAAATAAAGATTTCTGAATAATAATAATTTTGTTTCTCAGATGAAAAACTAAAGAATTGACTGTTAAATTCAATATAAAACGGTGAAGATAAAGCCAAACTAACTACAGAACTGGTACAAGAAACATGCTTACATCCTCCGTTACAACTCTGATGACTTTTTGATTTTTTTTCCTTATTACAACAAGCCATTTGCTCCGTTTGCGAAACGGCTACTTTTTTGCAACACGCTTTCTCCAATTTAGTTCCACATGCAAAAGCTATGCTTGGCATCATAAAGAAACCAATCATAACAAGTAGCACTATGTAAAACTTTTTTGTCATTACTTAACTTTTGTAAAAAACAAAGGTATTAAATTAAGGATTATTGCTATTTTACTAACTCACAATTACTTGTTAAAACAGCTAATCACTTTCCTTCTCCCAATATCCCATTCATGATGGATTGTGAAAGTGACAATATGATACTGAAAAGAAAGGCAGTCCAAAATGAATCAACGCTAAATCCACCTACAATATTGGTACACAATAAAATAATCAAAGCATTGATAACTAACAAAAACAAACCCAATGTAAGTATGGTAACTGGTAGCGTTAAAATAACCAAAATTGGTTTAATGAATATATTAAGTAAACCCAAAACAACTGCTACAATTAATGCTGTAGTAAATCCAGCGACATGGACACCCGGCATAAAACGGGAAATAAGCAGCACCAATCCTGAAGTAACAAGAATTCTGATCAATAGATTCATAGTTTTTGTTTTAAAATTTTAATAAATGTAAGAAAAATTTAAATCCTATTGCTTTATTTTAAGAATGAGATAACGGTTTCATAAAATAAAACAGGGTTTTCGGCGTGAAGCCAATGTCCAGCATTAGGAATTGTTTTAATTGTTGCCGCTGGAAAATGGTGTTTTATATTTTCGAAATCGCTGTCCAAAATATAATTAGAATTTCCTCCGCGGATAAACAAAGTTGGTTTCTCGAAAATTAAATTTTCTGGCAAAGGAACTCCTATTTCATCCATTTTAGTATTGAAAACTTCCAAATTAAATCGGAATGCGAGTTGTCCTGGTTCTTGCCAATATAAATTTTTCATTAAGAATTGTCTGGTTCCAAAATCAGGAATGTATTTTGCCATAATTTCCTCGACTTCGTTACGGCTTGGTTTTATTGAAAAATCAACGGCGTTCAATCCCGCTAAAATATCCTGATGGTGTTGCGGATAAAATTTTGGTCCAATATCAGCGACAATCAATTTGTCTACTAATTCGGGATGCTTTGTTGCTAAAAGCATTGCGACTTTTCCGCCCATAGAATGCCCGATGATATTTATGTTTTCTAAATTATGAGCTTGACAATATTCGAAAACATCCTGAACCATGATTTCATAATTGAATTCTTCAGAATGCAAGCTTCGGCCATGATTGCGTAAATCAAGGATGTGAACTTGAAAATAAGCAGCAAATTGTGTTCCGAGTGTTTTCCAATTGTCAGACATTCCCAGAAATCCGTGGAGAATTAAAAGTGGTTTTCCTGAGCCTTCTATTTTTGAGTAGAGCATATTGATTTAAGATTTATTTTTTACAACCAAAACATCTTACAAAGGTAAAAATCTAATTTCATCTGATGCGTATATTGTAATTAGGTTTTTTAGTGAATATCACCAAAAGTGGGTATTGTAAGAATATTCTAATTAGATTATTTTTGCATAGATCAAAATTGTAGGTTATTATTTAATAAAAAAATATTTTATAAACTGCCATAAAATTAAACTATAATGGTTTGATTCCATTTATTTCTAACTTCAAATTTACCCCATGATTAAAAAAATCATTTTCTTTTCAGTGATTATTTCACAACTTACAATCTCTTGTAGTAATAATGACGAACCCGCCAATCTTCCTGAAGAAAGCTTAAGCGAGCAAATTGCAAGCATTACTAAACAACCATATTCCAAATTAACTCCATCTCAACAAAAAATAAAATTAGAAGCAGAAGCCAATGATATGTTAGTTCAAATGGACAAATCAAAAACATCTGGAGCGATTGAAGCCGTTCAAAATCTTGGAAATTTATTAAATATTAGTTCGGTAGACATATTTAATGGAAAAAATGATAATCAGATAGAAGACATCCTAAATGTTTCTGGTGTCTATGGAATTTACACATGGAATAATTCGAAACAGATTTGGATTAAAACGACATCTATTACTGAATTAAAATTTGTTTTCCCTGCAAAAGCAAGTCAAACTGCTAACAACGCATCATTATCATCTAAAAGCACCTCTTCAAATATAAAAGTAAAACTTGAAGACACATACGGAGACTGGGTTTACGACTCTAAAACTGATAGTTATATCCAAACTCCATCTATAAATGATGCATTTTATTTACCTACTTCAGTTGATGCTACTTTAACTATTGATAATGCACAAGCTGCAACTTTTGCAACGAATGCAAAATACACCGGTACAGTAGAAACGCCAGACGAATCTAGTTTTAAAATGGTCTTAAATGATGGCTATACATTTGAAATCAGTGGAAAAAAAGCAACTGAAAATACTGCAAAATCATCTTTTACCTATAACGGGAAAAATTTAGTTTCATTTAGCTCTGGAAGTACTGCCAATATCGCTGAACTATTAAAAGATGACGCGCTTATTCAATATAGAGGTACAGCTAATGGATTAGTTCAAATCATGGATAACTTTTTGATTATAGCAGATATGGATATTGCAGCACAGGCAAAAGATGAAGAAGCACTTGAGACAAGTTTGGTGCATCCTTCTTATCCTGATTATGAAAGTTCTAAAACTGACTTCAAAGCCTACTACACAGCTGAAAACACATACAATAAAAAGTATTCAGAAGGCAATGTGATTAATTCTAATAAAAATGCTAAACTGATTTTAGTATCTAAAAAAGACGGAACTAAGATAGCGGACGTTGTTACACGTTCAGAAAAAGGATATAGCTATATTGCTGAGTTACCAATATGGGTTAAAAATCCAAATTATACCGCTGGCGGATATTGGTCATCAAATGGTAATGGTGAAATGATTACCGTTCAATATTACGATGAAGTACTTTACTTGAAATTTGGTGATGGTACTGAAGTTGCTATGAGCTCGTACTTCTCTACAGGATTTGATGATCTAGAAACTAAATTCGAAAATTTCTTGAAATCTTTTGAAAGATAAATAATTTAGCCTTTTTATTTAAAGCCGAACTGAAAATTACTCAGTTCGGCTTTATTTTTTTGGAGGTGTTTTAACTAATATCACGTTTTGACCGTAGCCTGCCCAAATACCAATCCCACCTTTAATATTTGATTTCAGACTTGTGTTAGATGGATAAATAGGATTTCTACTGTTGACAATTTCATTCTGCCAACTATTCCAAAAATCAAATGCATCTTTATTCATAGTTCTTAATTTTATAAAAATTAAATCTCCGTCGGTAAAATAGGGTTTGAATTTAGTTTTAGGAAAAAGCAACACACCTCTATTTACTTGCAGAGCAATTTTTGACGAATCAAAATTTTTATCATCTAGATTACCATAAAAAGCGGGAACAAAAATAGGCTCTTGTCCATCTAATCTTGTTGCAACTTGATAGTAATTTTTTTCATTTAAAGGATCGTCAAATTTCACAAAAACATATCCAGTGGAATCCGTGGCATTCTTTTTTATAAATTCTGCACTGGTAAGAGCCACTGTTTTAGGTATACTTGTACTTGCTGCAACTATTCGGTTTAAATATTCTATTTTCAACGTATAGGTCTTGCCCGCTTTTCCTTTTAATCCTGTTCCAAAATAGACAAACGGAGGAACTCTATCTTTATCATTTTTAACTCGCAAAACCTCTATTGTTTGACCATCAGAAACAGTCACCTTTGCAGAACGTATCACATGATCTAAAACATTAGTTGAATCAATAACATCACCTATAGGAATACTACTAGATAATATAACTTGAGGAACATCTCCTTCTTCTATCCAACCTTCAACAACTATTTTTGACTCAAGATCAGTTTCATTACCAATAGTATCGTTATTACAACTGAATGCTATTATTAAAAAGAATAAATAATATTTTTTCATCATTTAAAATTTAAACCTCCAACTTATTGAAGGAAGTATTTTGTACAAGACCTTATTTTCAGGCTTTACAATGACACTGTCTTTGTTTTCATTAACCGTAACATTCAAAACGACATAAATAGGATTTTCTATATTGAAAGTATTATAAACCGAAAAATTTAATGCACTTTCCTTTTTTGCCGTTTTAATAAAAAAATAATTAACCGAAATATCTGTCCGAATGTAATTTGGCATTTGAGCGTTATTATATCCTGAATACTCTTTGACTGGGTTATTATTTATAAAATACCATGATGTTGGCATTGTAAAACGATTTCCCGAGCTGAAAATCTGTGTAACTCCAAAATTCCATTTTGAATTTAAATCATACATTCCTACAAGTGACAAATTATGACGTCTGTCGTATTTAGCAAAATACGTATTCCCATTATTGAGTTCATCAAAATTTCTATTGGACCAACTCAAGGTATAACTCAACCATCCCTTGAACTTTCCATTATTCTTTCTCAGCATCATTTCTAAACCATATGCTTTTCCATTTCCACTAAGCAAATCCTTTTTTAGTACTGAGATTTCATTAAACTGAGTGACTCCATAAGGATATTCTAATAAATTTTTCATTGAACGATAAAAGCCTCCAAATGAAGATGTAATATTTCTTGAAATAGTTTGGTTGGAACCAATAGAAAATTCATTGGATGATTGCGATGGAATTCCGTCTGAGCTTGCAATCCAAAAATCCGTTGGAATCCCAACACTTGAAGTAGTTATTAGATTTAAATATTGATTTTGTCTATTATATGAAGCATAAACCGAGAAATTTTTATGTGGATAATAATTCAACACAATACGAGGTTGTAAATGCAAGAATGAATTAGACTTTAATCCTGAACTATAATAGCTAACTCTTAAACCCAATTCTGCCATTAGATTATCAAACAATTTAGGTTTTGCAGTTGCAAAAACAGCAATTTCGTTTGCTTTAATTAAGTTGTTTTGCTCTCTATTACTATCCGCACCTAAATTCTCTATTCGAATTTTTTGCGGTTGTAAATTGTGAAAAACGTATTGTAAACCTGATTCGAAGGGTATTTCTTTAACAAAAAAACAAACCGAATTTGTAAATCCAAAATCCTGAACATAGGACGAAACTCCCATTTGAATTGTAGATTGTTTCATATTTAACTCATTAGTATATTGAGTAAAGTAAATAGCATTTGACATGCTGGTTTTAGGAGATAATTTAGAAATCAATGTTGGTGACACTGCAAAATTATCCCATTTCAAACTGGATTGTAGCGTCAAATTAGAATCTTTAATTTTCAATTTATCAGAACTTAAAAATGCATCTACCGTCAGCAAGCTATTTTTAGAGATCTCTGTAATAAAGGTTAAATTACTATCCAAAAAACCATATTTCATATCTTGAACATCATTGTTTTTTGATCCAGAATTTAATATTGGAGCTATAACCTCATCAATATATGTTTTTCTACCTGAGATAAAAAGTCCTGATTTTTCAGTAATAGGAATTCCTAAAGTCAACTGTGATGCTAATAAACCAACATTGCCCTGCATTGTTGCTTGCGGAGGGATTTTTTTAGTAGGAATTAGTAAAGTAGTAGAACTTAAACGTCCTCCATACTTTGCATTAGAACTAGATTTATCAAATTCTACTTCTTGTATATGGTCAGTATTATAAAAAGGAAAAACACCTAATAAATGAGACATCCCGTATATTGGGGTTCCATTATATAAAATTGAATTATGGCCGGGATCACCACCTCTAACATACAAATATCCATTAGCATCACCAGAATTCTGTACACCAGGTGTCAATTGTAAAAGCTTGATTATATCTGTTGTTCCAAGAACAGTGGGTAGTGAAGATAATTCTTTTAGAGTAAAAGATAATTTACCTCCTGATAGAGTTGTTATAGAATTTTTCTTGGTATTAGAAACCAACACCTCGTTTAAAAATGAAATATCTTTTTCTAATACTATAGAAAGTAAGGTATCCTTCTTCAAATCAAAATTCAACTCTTTTTCTAAATAACCCAAATAATTAATCGTTACCCTAACTAATCCTAATTTAAGGTCTGCAGAAAATATCCCTAAAGTATCACTTTGAGAATATTTTTTTTGATCTTTTACATTAAAACCAATACTAGCGCCAATTAAATTCAAATTTTCGACTGACTTTACATTCCCACAGATAGTAGCCTTTGATTGCGAAAATAAATTAGAAAAACAAAATAAACAAAATAAAATAATTGATTTCAAAAGTATAATTTTAACAAGAAAAATGCTAAGATAAACAATTGTAATCTAATAAAACTTGGGTTATTATTTTATTTAGTTATTTCAAATCGTTACTATATTTCACAAATAAATAAGGCATTAAAATCAAAAATATTGATTTTAATGCCTTATTTAAAATTAGACCAAAAGACAAACTATTTTAATTTTTGCAAATACATATTAATCACATTATCCAATCCCAGATAAATGGCTTCAGAAATTAAAGCGTGTCCTATAGAAACTTCGAGTAATCCTGGTATGTTATCTTTAAAGAACTGAATGTTATCCAAACTCAAATCATGGCCAGCGTTGATTCCCAAACCTATTTGATTGGCTAAAATCGCTGATTCCATATACGGCTGTATGCCTCTTTCGTTACCCAAACTGTATTCGTGTGCGAATGCTTCGGTATACAATTCAATTCTTTCGGTACCAATTTTTTTCGCTCCCTCAATCATTTCGAGAACCGGATCAACAAAAATAGATGTTCTGATTCCATTGCGTTGAAATTCCTGGACAATCTCTTTAAGATAATCAGCATGTTTTATCGTATCCCAGCCTGCATTTGAAGTTATCGCATCGACAGCATCAGGAACCAAAGTCACTTGGGTAGGTTTTATTTCGAGGACGAGATCGATAAATGTTTTTTCAGGATTTCCTTCAATATTATATTCCGTATAAACAATGGATTTCAAATCGCGGGCGTCTTGATAGCGAATGTGACGCTCATCCGGACGTGGATGTATGGTGATTCCTTCGGCTCCAAATTTTTGAATGTCGGTTGCGACTTTTAATAAATCAGGAACATTTCCTCCACGAGCATTTCGTAAAGTAGCTATTTTATTGATGTTTACACTTAACTTTGTCATTGGAACACTTTTTGATTGTGATAATACTATTTATTGGAACAAAAATACAAAGTAAAACTTAGGAGTTTTTGCTTATTTTTGATTATTTTGCATGAAATATTGCCGATTGATTTATGACAGAAATAACAGAATATATTACCAACGATTTTAAAGCGATTGACAGCCATGATACGATTGCGGTTGTTCAAGAGTTTTTTGATGAATTGCACTTTTCACACTTCCCAGTGATTGAAGAGGGAATTTATATTGGCAGTATTGCATCCGACGATATAGAAACTTTTGATACCGATAAGAAAGTAGCTGATTACCGATTTACTCTTGAAGGATTTTTTACAAGAACCAATACCATTTGGCTGGATGTTTTAGAAATTTTCGCTAAAAACCACACTAACTTAGTGCCGGTTTTAGACGAAAACAATAAATACGTTGGTTATTATGAAATAGAAGACATCATGAAATTTTTTCACGAAACTCCTTTTCTAAAAGAACCAGGCGGAATTATTGTTGTTAAAAAACCAGTTTTAGATTACTCAATGAGTCAGATTACCCAAATTGTTGAAAGTAATAACGGGAAGCTTTTGGGTTTATTTATATCCGAAGCCGATGTTCAAAGTGTTCAAATAACTATGAAAATAAGTTTAGGAGCTATGAATGAAATTATACAAACTTTCAGGAGGTATAATTATGAAATCATATCAGAGCATCAAGAAGATAATTATATCAATAATTTAAAAGAACGTTCTGATTATTTGGACAAATACCTTAATATATAGTTTACTCTTTAATTTGTTATTTATCCCAATAAATTAACAGACAAAACTAAATAACTATTAGACAACAGATGAAAGTAGCTATATACGGACAATACTATCTTGTAAGCACAGAACCAATCATAAAAGACATTTTTGTTTTCTTTAATAAAAATAATGTTGAAATGGTTATTGAAGCAGAATTTCTTAAAATGCTTTATGAAAAGAAAATAATACAACGGGAATACAAAACTTTTTCATCTCATACTGAATTAGATAAAAGTTTTGATATGCTAATAAGCATTGGTGGTGATGGAACTATTTTAAGAGCCGTTACACTAGTTCGGAATTCTGGGGTTCCAATACTAGGAATAAACGCAGGTCGATTAGGCTTTTTGGCTACGGTTCAAAAAGAGAATATTGCTGCATTTATGAGGTTTGTCATTGACAAAAAATATACCATTTCAAAAAGAACACTCTTAAGCTTGTCCTGCACTCCCGAAAATGAAGCGCTATTAGACATCAATTTTGCCATGAACGAAATTTCAGTTAGCAGAAAAGATTCTACCTCGATGATTACAGTAGAAACATACCTGAATGATGAGTTTTTAAATTCCTATTGGGCAGACGGTTTAATTATTTCTACTCCTACAGGATCAACAGGATACAATTTAAGTTGCGGGGGGCCTATTTTAACACCAGATGTAAAAAGCTTAGTAATAACTCCTATTGCTCCACATAACCTCAACGCCAGACCTCTTGTTGTCCCAGACGAAACAGAAATCAAATTAAAAGTCTCCGGTAGAGAAGAGCAATACCTAGTATCCCTTGATTCCAGAATTGCATCTGTAAAAAACGAATCTATTCTAACCATTAAGAAAACTCCATTTCAGATAAATATGGTAGAAATCCCGGAAGAGACCTTTTTAAAAACATTGCGCACTAAACTACTTTGGGGAGAAGACAGAAGAAATTAATTCATTTTAGTTAAACACTATACGATTCCATCTATTTTTCACGTTTGGATTTATCTAATGCCTATTTATTGTGAATTACTCAAAAGAGGGCACAATTACTACAATAGGTATTGAATCGTATTGATAATTATTATATTTGCACGCAATTTTAACTAAATGAACAAAATTTTTAATATATTTTTATGTGTTTTCCCATTTTTAGCAATTCATGCTCAAATTCATGAAATTGGTATTTTTGCAGGAGGCAGTAACTACATTGGAGATGTTGGTCCTACAAGCTATATTTCTCCAAACGAGCCTGCTTTAGGATTGCTTTATAAATGGAACAAAAGCCCCAGACATTCCTATAGATTTTCCTACACACAATCAAAAATAACCTCAAATGATTTGGATTCTGAAGAAGCTGGAAGAAACCAAAGGGGTTATCGTTTTGAAAATAGCATAAAAGAAGTATCTTTAGGCCTTGAATTCAATTTTTTTGATTTTAATCTTCATGAAATGAAGAATAAAATCACACCTTATATATATTCTGGAATAAGCTATTTTAGATATGATGAATTATATATTTTGTCCGGTGTAACACGGAAAGATAAGAGCGCTGGTTCATTTGCAATACCAATGAATCTGGGAATAAAATCAAACATAACACCTAATTTTATATTAGCTTTAGAAGTCGGGGCAAGATATACATTAACGGATAATCTAGATGGAAGCAACCCGAAAAACAATAATTTAGAAACGTTACGATTTGGAAATTTAAATAATAATGACTGGTATGTGTTTTCGGGATTGACCCTAACCTATACCTTTGGAAACAAACCTTGTTACTGTGCAGAATAAAGAAATGGATTTACTAAATACGATAGACACAACCAATCTACCAAAACATTTAGCCATCATTATGGATGGTAATGGTCGTTGGGCAAAACAAAAAGGGCTTTTGAGAGCTTTTGGACACGAAAGTGGAACAAAATCAGTAAAAAAAATAATTGAAGCCAGTGCTAAATTAGGAATACAAAACCTTACTTTATATGCTTTCTCTACGGAAAACTGGAACAGACCAAAACTCGAAGTCGAAACTTTAATGAGAGTTCTCATAAATTCCTTGAAAAAGGAACTTATAACACTCCAGAAAAACAACATCAAACTAAACGCAATAGGTAATCTTGAAAAATTACCACAGTCAGCTCAAAAGGAACTTCTCGACGTAATAAATAAAACAAAGGACAACACGAAAATGACATTAACACTGGCATTAAGCTATGGTTCTAGAGAAGAATTAGTCACAGCGGTTAAAAACATTTGTAGTAAAGTTAAAAATAATATAATTTCAATAGACGCTATTGACGATTCAATTATAAATGAGCATCTTTACACGCAAAATTTACCGGATGTAGATTTATTAATACGAACAAGTGGAGAACATAGAATAAGTAATTTTTTGTTGTGGCAAATCGCCTATGCAGAATTATATTTTACTGATATATTGTGGCCTGACTTTAAAGAACAAGATTTATATGAGGCTATTATTAGTTATCAAAAAAGAGAACGTAGATTTGGAAAAACAAGTGAACAAATTAAATAATTTTTTAGTGTTACATAAAAGCATAAAAACAGTCCTTACAATTTTAATCTTTGGTAGTTTTACTCAAATTAAGGCTCAAGAAAGAGTTCCTTTTGATCAAGGAAAAAAATACATTTTAGCAGATGTAGCAGTTGTTGGAAAAATAAGTTTCAATTCTCAGACCGTAGTAACTTTTGCAGGACTTCAAAAAGGACAAGAAATAACTATCCCAGGTGAAGAAATAAGCAGCGCCATAAAAAAACTTGGAAAATTAGGGCTTTTTGATGAGATCTCTTTTTATGTTAACCGAATACAAAATGACAGCATCTATTTAGATTTAAATATTGCAGAATTACCTAAGTTAAATCAGGTAAAATTTGCGGGAATTAAGAAAAATAAAACCGAGGCTTTAATTAAGGATAATAGCCTTACCAAAAATAAAATTGTCAACGAAAATTTAATTACTACGACTAAAAACTACATTGAAAATAAATACAAAAAAGATGGTTTTTACAACACTAAAGTAACCATTAATACCACCAAAGACACTACAACAATTAATCAGGTTAATATGCTTGTGAATATTGACAAAGGTGATAAAATAAAGATTAGCAATATTGACTTTGTTGGAAATGAAAAACTTTCAGACAAAGCATTGCGTAATGCAATGAAAGACACCAAACAAAAAAACCCAATTCGTCTATTAAAAGCATCGAAATTCATTCAAGCAAAATACAAAACCGATTTAGAAAAAGTAATTGCTGCTTACAAAGAAAAAGGGTACCGTGACGCAAGAATAATTTCAGATTCAGTCACTTACAACAAAAGCAAAAATGCTTTGTCTATTAAAATAAATGTAGAAGAGGGAAATAAATACTATTTTGGAAACATTAAATTTTTAGGAAACACTATTTATTCAGATCAATTATTGAGCAGAATATTAGGTGTCAAAAAAGGGGAAACATATAATGGTGTGCTTCTTGAAAAAAGAATTGCTGATAAATCTAAACCAGATGGCGAAGACATTACCAATTTATACCAAAATAATGGCTATTTATTTTCGAATATAAATGCTGTAGAAGTAAAGACAGCTAACGACACTATCGATTTTGAAATCAGAGTTACTGAAGGTCCGTTGGCTTATTTCAACAAAATTACAGTTGTAGGAAACGACAAAACTAATGACCATGTAATTTACAGAGAATTAAGAACAAAACCTGGAGAAAAATACAGTAAAGAAGAACTTGTAAGAACCATAAGAGAGATTGGACAGTTAGGTTTCTTTGATCCTGAAGCAATTGATCCAAAATTTAAAAATGTAGATTCCGGTGCCGGAACTGTTGACATAGAGTACAATCTTGTTGAAAAGGGTTCTAGTCAAATAGAGCTACAAGGTGGTTATGGCGGAGGCGGTTTCATAGGAACATTGGGATTGTCTTTTAACAATTTCTCTGCAAAAAACCTTTTAAACAAAGAAGCATACAAACCTTTACCAATGGGAGACGGACAAAAAGTTTCTTTGAGATTACAAGGAAGTACTTACTTTCAAACCTACAGTATGTCGTTTTCTGAACCATGGTTTGGCGGAAAAAAACCTGTTCAATTCAGTACGTCATTATCGTATAGCAAGCAATTTTTAAATAATTATATAACTTACAAAGTAGACAAAAACAAAAGCTTTAATATCCTGACTTTATCTGTTGGTTTAGCCAAAAGATTAACTGTGCCAGATGATTTCTTTGTACTGTCACAATCCATAAGTTACCAACATTATGATTTACATAATTACAACACAGGATTGTTCACATTTGGAAATGGAACTTCTAGAAATTTTGCTTATACAGTAGGATTAACAAGAAGCAACAAAGGGGTAAATCCTATTTTCCCAACGTATGGTTCGGAGTTTAGCATTTCAGCGAAATTAACACCTCCTTACTCGTTGATAAACGGGACTGATTATGCAACATTAGGTGATAAAGAAGAATATAAATATAAATACACGGGTGCAACTTATACTGGATCAAACGGTATTCAAGTCAATGAAGGAGATTATGTTGAAGTCATTCCTAGTACAACAAACCCTACTCCAAATAAAGTTTCTAACTATCAAGATGCTGCCGCTGATCCTGCAAAAGTAGATCAGAAGAAATTTAATTGGTTAGAATATTACAAAATTAAGTTCAAAGGCGACTGGTACACAAAAATTTATGGTAAATTAGTATTGCGAACTTTAACCGAATTTGGATTCCTTGGAGCATATAACCAAAATAGAGGTGTTGTTCCATTTGAAAGATTTTATGTGGGTGGTGACGGATTAGCAAATTATTCTATGGATGGTAGAGAAACCATTCAATTAAGAGGATATCCAAACAACTCTTTGACACCAGTAAACAGTGCTGGAGAACAAATTGGAGCTACAGTTTATAACAAATTTTCATTGGAAATGCGTTATCCTATAACATTAAAATCATCGGCATCAATTTATGCATTAACGTTTTTAGAAGCTGGTTCTTCTTATGCTAATTTCAAAAGCTATAATCCATTTGCATTAAGTCGTTCTGCAGGAGCTGGTTTACGTGTTTTCATGCCTGCGTTTGGATTATTAGGAATTGATTTCGGTTATGGTTTCGATGCCTTACCAGGTACAACTAAGCCAAATGGATGGGAAACTCATTTCATCATTGGACAACAATTTTAAAATAAATTAGTTAAAAATTTTTCTAATACATTAAAGTTATGAGAAAAGAATTTTTATTTATATTTTTAGCACTGCTTGTAGTAAGTAAATCCCATGCGCAAACTAGAGGTACCAAAATAGGGTATATAGATATGGAGTATATCCTTCAAAATGTACCGGATTATACGGAAGCAAAAATCCAATTAGAGCAAAAAGCTCAAAAATGGAAACAAGAGATTGAAGTAAAAAAAATTGAAATCGATAAGTTAAAAAATGCTTTAAAAGCAGAACAAGCCTTATTGACAAAAGAACTTATAAATGAAAGAGAAACAGAAATTAAGTTCCTTGAAAATGAATCTTTAGATTATCAGCAAAAAAGATTTGGCTCCAATGGAGATTTGATTCAACAAAAATCAATGCTTGCAAAACCAATACAAGATCAAGTTTTCACTGCTGTTCAAGATATTGCCGAAGCAAAAAAATATGACTTTATCTTTGACAAATCTTCTGATTTAACCATGCTTTTTTCAGCAAAAAGATTTGATGTTAGCGATCAAGTTTTACGTATAATAAACCGAACTGAAAAGAGAGAACAATTAAGCAAAAAGCAACTAAAAGAAGAAGAAGCCAAAGAAAATAAAGAAGATGCTCTTGATGCAAATCCAGCTTTAGCGGATCGACAAAAAGCATTGGATGAAAAAAAAGCAGCCAGAGACAAAATTATAGCTGACAGAAAATTACTTCAGGAGGAGAAGAAAAAAGAATTTGACGAAAGAAGAAAACAACTCCAATCAGAAAGAGATTCTAAAAAAACGGGAGATATTGCAACTGAAAGTAATAAAATTGCACCAACAACCGATAAAGCAGAACAAATAGAAGCCTCTAAAATTGCTGCTGCCGAGGCAAGACAAAAGCAAATGGATTTGAGACAAAAAACTGTGGAAGATCGCAAAAAAGCAGTTGAAGAAAAAAGACAATTATTACTCGAAGAAAGAGAAGCAAAAAAAGCTGGCACGATTTCTGCCTCTTCTAAAACAGAAGAATTAAAAGCTAAAACAGTTCCTACTGACTCTATTAAAGTAGAAACAAAAAAAATTACAGAAAATGCTAAAGAGAAACAAATAGAGCAAAAAGCGAAAATTTTAGAAGACCGTAAAAAAGTATTAGAAGATCGTAAAAAAGTATTAGAAGAAAAAAGAAAAATAATATTAGAAGTACGAGAAGCTCTTAAAAAATCAAAAGAAAAAAAATAAAAGAAAATACTAACAAAAATTAATACTAAATATTTTAAAAACGATGAAACAAATCAAAACTTTACTAATTGCTGCAATACTTTTATTTGGTGCAAACCAAACTATTAACGCACAAGCAAAAACTGCTCATGTTGATGTGAGTGAAATTATGGCAAAAATGCCAGCTATGTTAGAAGCACAAAAACAACTTGAAAAATTAAGTGGTACATACGATGCAGATTACAAAAAAATGGTTGAAGAGTACCAAGCAAAATTAAAAAAATACGAAGCAGAATCTGCAACAGTTACTGAGGTTGTAAATGGAGAACGTTCTAAAGAAGTTCAAGATATGCAAAAAAGAATTGTTGATTTTAGAGACAATGCTCAAAAAGAATTACAACAAAAAGAATCTGATATCGTAAAACCTTTAATGGAAAAAGTAAGAACTTCTATCCAAAAAGTAGGTAAAGCAAAAGGATTTCAATATGTGTTAGATGGTTCTACACTTTTATTAGCTGACGGTCCAAACTTGACTGCTGATGTGAAAAAAGATTTAGGTTTCTAAAAATAACACACAAATAGTTTAAAGACTGCTCAACCTAAAATATAGGATCGAGCAGTTTTTTTTTGTTAAAATAAATTTTAGGATATTTAAATGGCAGCACTTAACTTTGTTTCTATGAACAACAATCAACCAATAGGAATTTTTGACTCAGGCATTGGAGGCACTTCAATTTGGAGAGCAATTCATGATTTGCTCCCTAACGAAAAAACAATCTATTTAGCGGATAGTAAGAACGCTCCTTATGGTCAAAAATCAAAAGAAGAGATTGTTGCACTAAGTATGAAAAATACTGATTTCTTGCTAAAATTGAACTGTAAATTGATTGTAGTAGCTTGTAATACCGCAACTACTAATGCCATTCGAGAATTACGAGAAAAGTATAACGTTCCATTCATTGGTATTGAACCAGCCATAAAACCGGCCGCAACACATTCTAAGACACAAATTATAGGAATACTTGCTACACAAGGCACATTAAACAGTGAACTTTTTAACAAGACCGCTGAGATGTATCAAGACACAAAAATAATTGAACAAGTAGGCCACGGACTAGTACAGCTAATTGAAAACGGCAATATAGATTCCCCCGAAATGACAAAACTACTTCAGTCCTATCTTACTCCCATGATTGAGGCTAATATCGACTATTTAGTATTGGGCTGCAGTCATTATCCATATTTGATTCCTCAAATCAAAAATATACTTCCGGAACACATCCATATAATCGATTCTGGTGAAGCTGTAGCGAAGCAGACTCAAAAAATATTGCGCGAAAAAATAGGTTTTTCTTCAGCTGAAAAAAATGAACCTATTTTTTATACCAACAGCAATTCTAAAGTTTTAACTGAAATTTTAGATAATAAATATAATGTCGAAAAAATAGATTTTTAATCTATTCAAATTTTCTTTTAACAAACCAAATTCCATCTAAACATAAATTAAGTGACAATTTATGATAATTTTCTTTGATAAGTCCATCGCTGATTCTTCCTTTTTGTCCATAAGAATACGTAATATTCAATGCTGAAAAAGTATTTTCGATAGGTAGTGAAACCCCTACTGAAATAGCCATAGAATTAATTCTTTTGTTATCAACCTCCAGATAACCCGTATCATAATTAAATCCTGTAGCGTACTGAATTCTATCAAAATAACTTCTTATATTTTTTGATTTACTATATGAAAATCCTAAAGCCATTTTATCTTGATTTATGAAATTACCATACAAATCCGATTGATTGGTACTATTCCACAATCCTTTTCCGTAATCAAGTGTTACATTCAAATTGTTTTTAAAAACTTTACTTACACCGATACCTATTTCCAACGGAATAAAATAATCATCCGTATCTGAAGCAAGCTCCGACTCGATTGTTGTAGTGCCAGAATTATTGACTGAGGATACTGATTGCACTTTTGTAGCATTTATTTTTGTAGGTGATTTTAAATTCATCCCCAGAGTAAAAGTAGAATCTAATTTTAACTGAGCTCCTAAAGATGCTCTAACACCACTATAATTCGTTTTTTTATAAATATTGGTTACTGAGTTCGAAATAGTATAAGACCTATCATCAATTGTGTTTCCAAAAAGCAAAGAAGTTGAAATTCCTAATGCTAATTTCTTTCCTATTCTATAACCATATGAAAGATCCAAATTATTCAACCCTCCAGTTCCAGTAGCACTCAAAACATAGTTTTCCTGGCTATCTAGAATTGGCAATGTCAAGTTAGATATTTTAAATGTAGTGCTAGAATATGGTTTTAGTGCTATACTAAAAGCCGATCTTTCAGTCACAGGAGAAGCAAAAGCAATATGGGAAAACTGAACATTATTTCGATTTTCTTTCGTAGAAATGTTTTCATAGCTCGATTGAATAGCCTTCCCTCCTACATCAAATAAAAAGTGATTTTGATACATAAATCCCAAAGATGCAGGATTCAAATTATTGATAAATCGATTTGAAGGCAAAGCAATTCCTGAAGAACCAATAGAAGGAATTGAGCCAAAATCGGAATCATACAAGCTTCCTAAACCATAAAGTGAGTAGGGCGAACTAGAAATACTTTGTGAAAATGAAGCAGTTGTCATAAAAAAAAACAAAGCTATGAATGCAATTTTATTTTTCATCTAATAAGAAATATAATAAATTTTCAATTGAATTTTATTGTTGGCAATTTTTTGATCGCCTAAAACTAGTCTGTCAACAGCTTTTGAAATACTGGGTAATGTGAGAATTAATGAAGATTTAGAATCCGATTCTTTTAGCATTTCACTTTGCAAAAAGGATCCTATCGAAATTTTATACCCAACGTTTTCATTGAACTCATCACTTGTATTATTCAAAATTGCATAAATAGGTTTTCCAGCTATGGTATTAAGTGTACCTTTAATTCTATTTAATTTATCACCAACAAGAACCCGTAATGAATCTACTAAAGGATACGTGTCTGAATAGGTATTATTTACAGGTTTTATCATTAACTCAGCATCTACAATTGCCCCATTATCTGAGAGGTATTTCAATTGCTTTATGTTAGGAAAATCTAATCGGCAAGCAATCCCAGTTCCAGATTGAATAAAAGCTTTATTGCCTGTTTGCAAACTAGATAACTTACTCGATGAAATAGGCAAATCCTGAATTTGAGTTCCAGTTTTATCTAAAGTGATATTATTAAATTGTTTGGACACATCCAAAATAGAGAAATTTTTAATCAAAGAGGTTTCTGTATCATCAAGATATTTGGAATAATACAACCGAAGTGCGCTAGACATATTGAAACCAACAATGCTGGAAGAATTACCAGAAGTCGACTTGACAACAAATCCTTTGAGATATTCTGTAAATTCAACAAAATTTGTTATTTCATTCTTTTTCAATTTTAGAAAAAGAGCATTCCCAAAATCTTTATTCAACTTAACAACTACTGAATCCTTGCTATTTGGCTTTGGTTTAAATGAGATACTGCCTAAACTTTCAGTATCATAACTTAAACTGGATTTATTATAAAAATTATCATCATCTAAATTTGGCTTAACCTTTTGTGTCAATCTATGAATACTAAGAGATTGCACTTTTGTTGTATCGCCATAGAAATACTTATCCTCTTTTAAAACCAATCTAATGGAGTCAAACACATAATTTGGAGCATCTGTATCTGAGCTTTCATTGTACAAATTATAGGTTGCTGCCGACATTTGAAAATAACTGTCTGATTTTACTTTTCCAAAAATAGGATCATCATAATTCCCAACTAGAATCCTGCTTTGACTAGATGAAATTAAAGAATCAAAATCAATAGTAGCAACATCGACCGTTAATGTATCAATCAATATAACTTTATTATTAACCGATAAATAATCTGAACCTACAACAAATTCTCCTGTGTCAGAATCCGAATTACATGAAATCACCATAACTCCAAAAAACAGCAACAACAATACCTTATACATAAATGTTTTTTGAACAAATATATAGGAGACCACTTTATACCGCATAACAACATATACAGTTCGAAGTTTTTTGTCTATAAAAAGCCAATTCTAATCTACAATTAAGATACAGATAGTAATTATTCATTCGACCGAACAAATGCCTTGTTTGTCTATGAAATTGGGCGGTACATATATCTTCTTTTTTTTTATTGGATAACGTATCTACTTTTGAAACAATAAAAAAATAATGAGAATAAAGACTTTAGCAAACCTGTTATTTATGATTTCAATTCTTAACGCATCGGCACAAAGCGGATACTCCTTAGAGTTGAACCTAAAAACACAACCCACTGAAAAAATTACAGTGAATGAAACCGGAATTGGATTACGTTTTTTTGATAACATTGATTCGAATAACAAAATAACCAACACACTCAAATTTAAAAATATTGGACTCGATTATTCATTGGAAAATTATGATTTACAAAATAGTCTGAATCAGTTTACTAGTATAGAAAATGATTTTGAATTTTCTCATCAATTAACTGGAAATACAAAATTGAATTTAGAAATTAATCCAACTGTTAATTTTGAGCGCAATCTTGGAATTTCTGATGTGTCGATTCTCGGTGGTTTAGAAGTTAACCATTCTTTAAATTCTACAAATACCATTAGTATTGGTGTAAAAAGAATGACGCTTTTTGGCAAACCGGAAATTCTTCCTACTTTTTCTTTTTATCATCAAATCAACCAAAATGCTTTTGTAACCATAGGATTTCCTAACTCAACAATTTCTTATTCAAATAACATTCGAAATACATTCAGTATTACAAATAGTTTCAATGGGAATTTATATAATCTAGACGGACCGCGAGTTGTAGATAATTTAAATACTGCAACAAAAGTTAGTTTTTCGCAAATGACATCCACCTTACAATATGAAAGAAACTTGGATTCAAACTGGTTTGTCAATTTAAAAGGAGGATATGAAATTAACAAAAATTACAACTTGACAAACAATAATAGAGACTCAAAATTTGATTTTAAAAGCACTAATGGCTACATTTTTAACATTGGAATAAAATACAAACATTAATAAATAAATACATTATGAATAGTTTAAAAAAAGGAATATTGTTCACCACACTTTTTGCAAGTTTAGTATTTACAGGCTGCAGTAGTGATGATTCCGAAGATTTAGTTGGTAACTGGATTAAAAAATCTTCCTTTGACGGACCTGCAAGATCAAGCGCTACTAGTTTCGTCATTGGCACTTATGCATTTATAACTACTGGATATACAGGAGATGAATATCTAAAAGATCTATGGGCCTACAATTCAACGGGTGATTATTGGGAACAAAAAGCTGATTTTATTGGAGCAGCAAGAAGTTCTGCCTCAGGATTTGAATTAAACGACAAAGGTTATGTAGGTCTAGGTTATGATGGCACTAATAAATTGAAAGATTTCTATCAATACGACCCTATCAGCAATACTTGGACACAAAAAGCTGATTTTGCAGGAACAGCACGTTACTCAGCCGTAGGATTTCAAGTAGGTGATAAAGCGTATTTTGGAACTGGTTACGATGGGAATTATCTAAAAGATTTTTATCAATACAACCCAACTTCAAATTCTTGGACATTGGCAACAGGCTTCAGTGGAAATAAGAGAAGGAATGCAACCGTATTTGTAATTGACGATAAAGCCTATCTTGGAACAGGAATAAATAGCGGAGTATATCAAGTTGATTTCTGGATGTTTGATCCCGCAACTGATGTATGGACAAGGAAACGCGACATTGATCAAGACACAGAAGATGATTATGATTACAACGATGATTATGTAATTGTTCGTTCTAATGCATCCAGTTTTTCTATGAACGGATTAGGATATGTTGCTTGTGGTGAAAGTTCAAAATCAATTTGGGAATACAATCCATCAACTGATATTTGGTTAGAAAGAACACCGCTGGAAGGATCAGCAAGAACAGATGCTACTGGTTTTTCAATTGACCAAAGAGGTTTCATAATGCTGGGAAGAACTGGAACATCATATTTTGATGATTCATGGGAATTTAAACCTTTAGAAGAACAAAATGATGATGACAATTAATTCAATTAATAAATTCTTCTGGACAGCAATCCAGAAGAATTTATCATTTCTAACTACAAGAAATAATGCATTCCTACTTCTAGGTTTACTACTTTTTATATCTTGTAACAAAAATGAAGATTTAAATATAAAATCCCTGAAAACACCTACAGGCTGGGGTTATTATATAACTAACAATGATAAAATTATAATAAAACAAACCGTAATACCCGTTATCAGCGAAAATAAAAGTTTTAAAACCGAAGAAGAAGCAATGAAAGTAGGGAACTTAGTATTGCAAAAATTGAAACACGATTTATCGCCTACCATAACAAAAAAAGATTTATTTTTATTAGCTGTAAAAATCTAGATGAACATAGAAGGAATTAAAAACAATAATCTAAACCAAATACTTTTTCATAGTATGATTTGGTGCTTCTTCATTGTTACCTCATTAATCCAGTTTTACGAAAGCCCTTTTAGCATTAATACTGATTTCTATGCCCAGTGGATTACGGGAATCCTATTATTCTATCTGAATTATTTATATTTAGTTCCTGTATTGCTTTTGCAAAAAAAATATTGGGAATATTTTACTATTCTAATTTCTATAATAATCCTCTTTATGGTTATCCGGTATAATTTTTTTATGCCTGAATTTAAAGATATGAGACCAATCAGAATGATTAATTCATCTGGAAAAGAGATTTTAGCGAACCCTCATTTCAAAAGAAAGCAACCGTTTTTTTTAAAATTGGCTCCTTCTTTTTTCTACATACTAATCATTACAATTGGTACAATTATTAAAACCTTATCTGAATTATACAACAATCAGCAAAATAAATTAATTGCCGAAACACATCGTGCTTCAACAGAATTAAACTATCTGAGAAAACAAACTAATCCCCATTTTTTATTTAATTCGCTAAATAGCATTTATTCATTAGCCTATAAAAAATCTGATTTAGTCCCAGATGCAATAGTAACTTTATCAGAAATGATGCGATATATGTTGTATGAAACCGATAATAAATCGGTGTTTTTGGAAAAAGAAATTAATTACATTAAAAACTATCTTGAGTTACAAAAACTACGATTGAATAATATTGAAAATATCACCATTAATATTCACGGTGACACAAAAAATAAATACATCGAGCCGTTACTTTTGATTTCATTTATCGAAAATGCGTTTAAATACGGTACTGATTACAAAGGAGCCGCTTTTGTAAAAATAAAAATAATAATTGAAGAGGATATTTTAGATTTTTGGGTAGAAAACAAAATTGAAAATCATAAGAAAGATCCTGAAAATTCAGGAATAGGAATGAAGAATATAGAAAATCGACTGAATATTCTTTATCCTAATGCACATCAACTTACAATTATTGAAACTGACACTAATTATAGTGTTCATCTAAATTTAAAATTAGACCAGATTTAATCTTCTTTTGATTAGAAATTTGATGTAGATTGGACTTATTTTAATTAAAAAAACAAAAAAATGAAATGTGTAATCATAGATGATGAACCTTTAGCGGTTGATTTAATTAAAGAATTTGTTAGTAAAGTGGATTCTCTGGAACTAGTCAATACATTCACTAATGCTATTGATGCCATTTCAATAATCAATCATTCTAATATTGATTTGATTTTTTTAGACATAGAAATGCCTCATTTTTCTGGTATTGATTTTATTAATGCCATTGAAAAAAAGCCTCTAATCATATTTACAACCGCATATTCTAATTATGCTGTAGAAGGATTTAATCTTGGTGCAGTCGATTATTTAGTAAAACCTATTCCGTTTCATCGCTTTTTAAAATCCGTTTTACGAGCACAACAAATTTTCAATCCACAAAATTTACCTGCAAGTACAAATCTGATTTCCACTCCTGAAATAGAACAGGATTTCATGTTTGTGAGAGCTGAATATGAAAATGTAAAATTGAATTTTGCAGATATATTATTTATTGAAGGATTGAAGGATTATGTCAAAATATACACTACTGACAATAAATACACACTAACATTAATAAGTCTTATAAAACTGGAGAATTTACTTACCAGCAAAGGATTTGCACGAATTCACAGGTCGTATATCATCAATATTAAACACGTAAAATCTATCCAAAAAAACAAAGTGATAATTGCTGAAAAAAGAATACCGATCAGTGAAAGCTACAAAAACTCATTCTTTGAAAAAATCAATTTATAATTTATATACATAAATTATTTAATGATATTCAACATAACCAACATGGTTATAATAAACAAAGAAAAAAGTCCTATCAGAAAAATTATATCTGCTGTTTTTTCGAATCGTGCACTAGGCTTTTTAGTCTTTCGCATGGACAAAAATGAAAGAATACTGCTTGTCATGAACATAACAATAGAAACAGCAATGAGTTGATCAATAATCGTATTTTCATTTGTATTATTCAAATGAATCGATGTAAGAACAATAAAACAAATTCCGAGTAAAGTTGCCGAAGTGTTTAATATATGCGACGCTTTATCTTTTCTTTTTCCCATTGCCTTAATTATTGAAAAGTAAATAAAACCTATTCCTCTTTAAACCAGCTGGAATACATTACGTAATTATTAGAAATACGCTCAATTTCTCCTGCAAAATCAGATTGGTCAATATCTTTGACCTTTTTGGCAGGAACTCCGGCCCAAATCGATCCTGAACCAACAACTGTATTTTGGGTAATAACAGCTCCGGCAGCAACAATAGAATTACTTTCAACAACACAATTATCCATTACAATCGCTCCCATTCCAATCAATACATTATCATGAACGGTACAACCATGCACAATAGCATTATGACCAATTGACACATTATTCCCTATAATTGTTGGATGTTTTTTATATGTACAATGAATAACAGCCCCATCCTGAATATTAACTTTATTACCTATTTTAATAAAATTGACATCCCCTCTTATAACTGCATTAAACCAAACACTACAAGAAGAACCAAAACTAACATCACCAACAATAGTAGCATTCTCGGCTACATAACAATCCTCAGGTATTAAGGGTGTTTTTCCATTAACAGATTTGATTAACATGGAATAAAATAATTAATTAATTGCCGGGCAGTTACATTCGTATTTTTCAGGCTTACAAAATAAGTTGATTCCCAAGGTGATTTGGTGAAAGCCACCATTATCAAATTTCACAGGACCTGAAACATGTGAGTAGGTATAAGCAAACATGAAATTATTATAATTAACTCCAACTATAGGAGTTATGTATTGAAGTTTTTGTTTAGAAATTCCTGAACCATTAGTATATTCAGCCCCGTCTAAACTTCTACGGTAGGACAAACCTCCCCAAAGCTTTCCGAAATCCATGTTTTTGTATGCTTTAATGTTGAAGTCAATTGATTTTTCTTTGGTCTTGTCGACCAGTTGAAATAAAAATGACGGTTCCCACAATACTCTATCTTTATCTCCAAAAACATAACCAGCGCTCAACAAATATTTTCTTAAATTATCACTTTCATATTCCGTATAAATATCTCGTCTGGTTTCAACAGCATTTTTTACTGTACCGTGCACATAAAAATCTAAATAATTATAGGATGCTCCAATATCAAAATTGAAATACGAATCTTTTTGCACAACAGTCCCATTAATAATAGGATCAAAGTCACCTGATTGTAAAAAACTGGTTTCATCTAGTTGGCTTTGAATCAAACCTGCACTAATCCCAAAAGATAGTTGATTTAAATCAATTTCATCTCTAGAAAACATAAGATGATACGCATAAGTAAACTTAACTCCTTTCTGAGAATGATATCCATTTTTATCATTGAACAAAATAATCCCCGCACCAGCCTTTTCTCCCACTCTACCATTAAAACTAAGTGTTTGCAATTCTGGTGCATCTTCCTGGCTAAACCATTGTTTACGGGCTGTAAGTCTAATTTTTGCGCAATTTGACGCTCCAGCCATAGACGGATGGATCAAATAATAATTATCCGACAAATAATCAGAATACACCGCAATACCCTCTTGTGAAAAAGAATATTGGTACATAAAAAAGAAGACTGCTAATAATTTAATTTTGTTATACATAGAAAAACTAATATATAAAATGATTCGTTAGCCAATAAAATGCAGTAACAACTCTTTAGATAACTAAATTATTGTTAATTTATTTTATTAAAATTCAAATATAGCTATTCGTGGAAAATAACTTTACTAAATTTGTAAAAATTTACAAAGATCATGATAAAAGTTACCATAAAAGAAACTCAAAACCCAACCATATTAAAATTTGAATTTCAGGATTTCATTACTCAAAATGAAAGTTTTGAATTCAAAAATATAGATGAGGCAAAATCTTCACCATTAGCACAACAATTATTTTACCTACCATTCGTAAAAACAGTTTACATCTCTGGAAACTTCATCGCTATTGAAAAATACAGCATTGTAGAATGGGAAGATGTAAAAGATGCGGTGTCAGAGCAAATAGAAACATTTGTAAATAATGGCGGAATAATCATTACACCAGACGAAAACAAAACAAAAAAACAGCCTATAACAGTTTACGGAGAAACAACTCCTAACCCATCCGCTTTAAAGTTTGTAGTAAGCAGAATGTTGACCAAAAATGCTGTTGAATATAAAAACATTGATCAAACTGGTTCATCGCCATTGGCTAAAGAACTTTTCAAATTTCCTTATGTAAAAGAAGTCTTCATTGACGAAAACTACATATCTGTAACCAAATATGAAATCAATGAGTGGCAGGAAATCACCTTAGAAATAAGAAGTTTCATCAAGCAATATATTGAAAACGGAGGAACCGTTTTAGATGAAAATTTTATCCAAGCAGCAACCGCAGAAGAAAACACTAAAGCGCAAAGTTTTGATAATCTAGATGTCACTTCACAACAAATCATCAACATATTAGAGGAATATGTAAAACCAGCCGTACAAGCTGACGGAGGTAATATTGCATTTGACTCTTATAACGAAAGTGACAAAACCGTAAAAGTAATCCTTCAAGGTGCTTGCAGTGGCTGTCCTTCATCAACATTTACCTTAAAAAGCGGTATTGAAAACATGCTAAAAAGTATGTTGAATGACGAAGGAATCAAAGTGGAAGCAGTAAACGCATAACTCAATAAAAACATATAATACTGACAATGTTATAGTTATATTAAAATAGCCTTTGATTTTAAATAAAATAGGTACATTTAATCTTTAACTTAACAAATAGAAATTATGTCAGTATTAAAAGTAATTGAAGTACTTTCCAGTTCAGATATAAGTTGGGAAGACGCAGCACGAAAAGGTGTTGCAAAGGCGGCTAAATCCGTAAAACACATACGTTCTGTATACATTAAAGACCAAAGTGCAACCGTAAGTGGAGGAGAAATAACAGAATATAGAGTAAATTTAAAATTAACTTTCGAACTCGAATAGCTTAATTTGACCCAATTAATTTAAGCGTTTCATTTGAGACGCTTTTTTTTTATAATTTATTTTCAGAAGCTATTTCATGCTTATCAAAACCAAACATATTTAATCCCAAACACTGATTTTCAGCAAATTATTAATGATTCAATAAAGCGTTCTTAGAAAAAATTGCTTAATATTGTAAGACTAATCAAAATAAATATCATGGGACTATCTTCATTTTTTAAAAATTTATTTGGCTCAGCCAAAGAAACTGCTGGTCAATTAGCAGACAAGGCAGAAACAACTTTTGAACAAGCAAAAGAAACTGCAGCACCTTATATTGAAAAAGCAGAGGCATTTGCAGAAGAAACTTTAGACAAGGCAAAAGAAGCTGCCACTCCAATTTTAGATAAAGTAGAGACTTTTGCATCTGAAACAATAGACAAAGCAAAAGTGGCTGCCGCCCCAATATTAGACAAAGCAGAAGTATATGCTGACCAAGCCAAGGAAGCTGTAAGTGACTATTCTGAAAAAGCAGGTGATGTTTTAGGAAAAGTAGTAGAAACTGTAAAAGAAAAAGCTGCCACAGCAGTAAACAAAGTTGAGGACGTAGTAAGTGAAACTAAAACAATTGCAACTGACGCTGTTGATACGGTTTCTGAAAAAACGAGTACTTTTATAAGTGATGCTGATTCTGAAGCCACTCAAACTGCTAAAGAAAACATAAATAGAATAGAAGAAGACGCTGATTAATTTATATAAAAATAATTTATTTGTATTTTTGCACTTCAAAACTTAACCTTCTCTTTTGAGAGGGTTTTTTATTATTAAAAAAATGATCTTAAATCCTAATCAAATTACTGATTACGCCAGTACTTTTATTCAACTATTAATCGATTATTCTCCCAAATTAATTTCTGCTGTTGTTGTTTTGTTTGTAGGGCTTTATGCCATTCGACTTATCAATAGATTAATCAGAAAAATAATGGTCAAGAGAGATTTAGACCCTACTTTAACTAAGTTTCTTGCCGATATTTTACTTTGGGTTTTAAGAGTATTACTATTTGTAACTTTTATTTCAAATCTAGGGATAGAAACCTCTTCTTTTGTGGCTATATTAGGAGCAATGGGACTTGCAGTAGGTTTATCACTTCAAGGCTCTTTATCCAATTTTGCAGGTGGAATGCTAATTATTATGTTCAAACCATTTAAAGTAGGACATACTATTGAAGCACAAGGTAACATAGGAACAGTTAGCGAAATCCAAATATTTGTGACCAAATTAATCAACGGAAACAACCAAACTATTTTTATTCCAAATGGATCATTATCCAATGGCACTATCATCAATTATTCTTTACAAGGATTTAGAAGAGCCGATTTGACTATCGCTATTTCCTATGACACTGATATAAAAAAGGCAAAAGATATTATTACTGCTGTTTTAAATAGTAACCCAAAAATACTTAAAACTCCCGCTGCTGAAGTTTCAGTGAAGAATTTGACTGATAATGCCATCCAACTTGCAGTTAGGCCATGGGCAAATAATGAAGATTTTGGTGCCGTTTTCTCTCAAACTTTAGAAAGCTGCAAGATAGCTTTTGATGCTGCAGGAATCGTTATTCAGCCATTTGCAAAAGGATTATCTAGAACAGATTCTTAATTATATGATGTTATTTCTTTGAAGTAGTAATCATAAAATCTTTCAAATAAAAAGGTTCAAAATAAGCGACATCTACAGTGTCGTTTGTTTTGAATTTTTCAAAACTTAACAAACTCATTTCCTTAGCTGAAGGATATTTGATATCTTCCAAGAAAACAAAATTATCTTTGGTTAAAACTGTTTTGCATTTCTCCGCACAATCTCCCACAAAATAAAGCGTTTCCTGAAAATCTTCAAATGAATTTTCAGTTATAATTTCAGCTAAAGTTCCTCTCCTATTCTCAAAATTAGAAGTAAAAATAGCGCTGTACACTTCCATTCTTCTGGCATCAATCATAGGAATAATCAATCCATCTGAAACAGTTACCTGAGAAGCTAAAGTTTTCAAGGTATCAATAGCAATCAAAGGTATATTTAAAGCGAAACACAGCCCTTTTGCGGCAGAAACTCCTATTCGCAATCCCGTATAAGATCCAGGACCTTGACTTACCGCAACAGCAACTAAATCGTTCAAAGTAATTCCTGCTTCCTGTATTATTTCTTCAATAAAAACGTGTAACCGTTCGGCGTGAGAATACCCTTCTTCTGCAATTTCTTTGCACAGAATCGTTTTTCCTTCTTTTGCAAGAGCAACAGAACAGTTTTTTGTAGCGGTTTCGATGTTAAGTATGTAATCCATTTTTATTTTTAACGTGAAAATCACAACCATAAAATAAAATTTACAATTGTGATTTTCAAATATAGGTACTTTATGTATTATTTCTTGCTTTCTTCCTTATCTTTTTCTGTTTTTAATGTCACTTTATCTCCAGAATTAAGCTCTTTAGAAACTGTAGTGTATGGACCTGTAATAACTACATCGCCTTTTTTAAGTCCAGTTAAAACTTCAATATTTGTATCATCCTGAATTCCAGTTTTAATGATTCTTATTTTAGCCTTATCGCCTACTTTTACAAAAACACATTCAAATTTCTTATCACTTTTAGGTGCTACTTTTTTCTCCTCAGATTTAGGATCCTCAATTTTTATTTCCTTAACCGCAGCTGTATCTGATTTTACCACAACGGAACTAATTGGCACAGACAATACATTCTTTTTTGTTTTAGTAATAATATCTACTGTTGCGGTCATTCCCGGTCTAAAAGGAGAATATGCCGCTGGTCTTCCTTCTAATAAATCCTGATATGATTCTTTAAGTATTCTTACTTTTACTTTAAAATTAGTTACTTGATCAGCGGTCAAAGAAGAACTTGCCGAGTTAGAAATACTGGTAACAATTCCTTTAAACTGTTTTTTCAAATAGGCATCAACTTCAACTTTTGCTTCGTCACCTACTTTTATTTTTACAATATCATTTTCATTTACATCAACTTCAACTTCCATGTTATTTAAGTTCGCAACTCGCAACAATTCTGTTCCAGCCATTTGTTGCGTTCCCAAAACACGTTCGCCAAGCTCTACATTAAGTACTGAAACTGTTCCATCGGCAGGTGCATAAATAATTGTTCGTCCAAGATTATCTTGAGCTTCATTAACCGAAGCAGAAGCGCTTCTAACATTAAAGTAAGCAGTTTGCTTCGCTGCTTTTGCAACCTCAAATGACGCAATTGATTTATCCCAATCTGATTTGGAAATAATTCCTTTATCGAATAACGTTTTGTTTCTGTCATAACTTGCTTTGGCTTCTTTAAATGAAGCATCTGCCTGACTCAAACCTGCTTTCGTTCCTGATAAATTAGCAACAGTTCTGTTTAATCCAGAAGTATATAAATCAGGATTTATCTTTACCAACAAATCTCCTTTTTTGACTACTTGTCCTTCTTTTATTGGTAAGGAAATAATTTCTCCTGAAACCATTGAGGATATTTTCACTTCAATTTCAGGCTGAATTTTTCCAGTAGCAGAAACCGTTTCAACTATAGTCGTAGCATCAACATTTGCTATTTCTACTTCTTTACCTTTATCTTTATTCCCAATAATTCCATTTTTTGAAAGCACTACTAATAATGCAATAATAACGACAGCACTACCAATTAAGATATAAATTGTTTTTTTTGACATAATAATCTAGTTTTTAATGATTGGAATTCCAAAATAGAATTCTAAAATTTTAATTTTAAAAATGTAATCGTATTTTGTTCTAAGAACCTCAGATTGTGCATTGGTGAGCAACGTTTGCGATTGATTAAAATCAAAAGAATTCATCAAACCTACAGCATATTTTTCTTTCGCATAATTATAGGCTTCTTGTCTTGATTCTAATGCTACAATGGAAGATTCATGCGCATTTAAAGCGCCTTTAGCATCTGTAAATGCAGTAAAAACATTTCTCTGCAAATCTAAATCCTGTTGTTCTAATGCAATTTTTGACTTCTCTAAACTTACTTTAGAACGTTCCACATTATTTCTTGCCGAAAATCCATTAAAAATTGGAACAGACAATTGCGCCCCAAAAGATTGTCCTTTATTATTGCTAAATTGATCCCAAAATGGCAATGCATTTCCTAATACTGGAGAAAAATTATTTTGCAAAACATTTTGATTTGTTCCTTGTACATATCCAACTACAGATGTAGGATTTGAAGTATTAGGCTGAACACCAACTACCCTGTCACTGTAAGCAACTCTAGAACTAAAACTATAAAATCCTTGAAGAGTCGGTTGAAAAGCGCCTTTTGCAATCGCAACATTTTTCTCGGCTATTTCTAAATTAGTTTTGGCAATTTTCAATTCAATTTTAGTTTCTTTTGCCTTATCGTAAATTGCTACTGGAGTTTGTGCTAAAATATTGTTCTCATCTTTAGCATTAGTGTCATCAATGATGTCAAAGCTCTCAAATTCTTTTAATTGTAATAACTGAGCTAAACTCAATTTTGAAATCAATAAAGCATTCTCAGCTGTAATAACATTTTGATTATTAGATGCAACTGTTGCTTTGATGTCTAACAAATCGCCACGAGGAATTGACCCTGCCTTAACTAATTCTTCTGAACGAGAATATTGTTTTTGATTAATTCCCAATTGTTCTTGTTGCACTTTCAAATTCTCCTTATTAAAAAGAATCTGTAAAAACGCATTGGCAACATTTAGTGCAACATCTTCCTGCATTTTTTGCAATTGATATTTAGCTGCAACTATTGAAAGATTGGCTTTGCGAAGTGTATTTTGGTTTTGCAAGCCTTTATAAATATCAATCCCAATATTTGCTCCTGCAGAGGTAAACTGAGTTGTTTTATTTTGTAAAAGTCCTGTTGTAATATCCTGATTCAAACCAATATTCCAAGAGTGGGACGCATTAGCATTTAAAGAAGGAAGAAAATTTCCTATTGCGCCTTTTTTATCAATTGCAGCCGTTTTAGAATCTAATTCGGTTTGCTTGATAGAAATATTGTTTTGTATAGCATATTTTACACATTCTTCTAAGGTCCACTTTTTAGATTGTGCCTGAATAGTAATGCTAAAAACTAACATTAGAATTAAACTAAGAAAACTTCTTTTTCCCATATATTTCGAATAAAAGTGCAGTATCACTGCTAAACAAATTTAACTTTTTCTATTAAAACTTGTGAGATAAAGTAAATAATTTATCTCATAATCCGTTATAAAACAATTAGACTTTGAAAATTAGCATTTGTTACAAAAAATCCCAAAAATATATTTGTTTTGTTATTTTTGCTTTTTAAACTTATATAAAATGCTGAAATTCTTTTCATTCTTACTCTCGATAGCGCTTATCATTTTAATTTCCGGTTGTTCTACTTCTCAAAAAATAGCAACTTTAAAACCAGAACCTGATGACGCTGTTCCATTAGTTTACGAAAATATTCCTTCCTTTATTAATTTACCTATCAGCATAAGGCTAAAAGATATTGAAAACCAAACGAACACAATCTTAAATGGACTAATCTATGAGGACAACAATATTGAGGACGACGATATTGAAATAAAAGTTTGGAAACAGGCACCAATTACGATTACAAATGACAAAGGCGTTTCTGGAGAAAAAATAAAAACTATTTTACCGTTGAAAGCCATAGTGAAATATAGAATCGGAACAAAAAAAATGGGCGTTGAATTTTACGACACACGAGAATTCAATCTAGATGGCGTGGTGACTTTAATAAGTGAAACCGGATTAATTAATTGGAAATTAAATACTAAAACAGAACTAAAATCATTAGATTGGAACGAAAGTCCGACGATGTCCATTTTTGGAAAAAATATTCCCGTAACATACCTGATAAATCCCGGAATCAAACTTTTTAAATCGAAAATTGAAAAAAAGATTGACGATGCTATTGCAAAATCTATGGACTTCAAACCTAATGTTCTTTCCGCATTAGAGAAAATTTGCACTCCTTTTCAAATGAATGAGGAATATGAAAGCTGGCTTCGTATTATTCCAATTGAAATCTATTCCACTACTGCAAAACTAAAAAACGATTCTTTCTTGCTAGACATGGGCATGAAATGCACAATGGAGACATTAATAGGAAAGAAGCCAGAATCGAGATTTGACAAAAATAAAATTGCTTTAAAACCCGTCTTTAAAATCCCCGAAGATATCACTGCCAATATTATTGCAGTTTCTACTTATGAAGAAGCTTCAAAAATAATGACTAAGAATTTTTCCGGACAGGAATTTAGCGCAGCAAATAAGAAAGTAAAAGTTCAAAATGTAACTATTTGGCACAAAAACGGCAAAATGATAATTGCTTTAGATCTATTGGGATCTGTAAACGGAACCATTTATTTAGCAGGTTTCCCTCAATATAATGATAAAACAAAAGAAGTGTTTTTTGACAAGTTAGATTATGCATTGGACACAAAAAGCAAATTAATGCGTACTGCAAATTGGCTTGCCCAAGGGTTAATTTTAAAGAAAATTCAACAAAATTGTCGTTACTCCATAAAACCAAATTTAGATGAAGGCAAAAAAAGCATGATGAATTATTTGAAAAATTATTCCCCAATGCCGGGTGTTTTTGTAAATGGAAAATTGGAGGATATTCAATTCCAAAAAATTGAATTAACCAATCAGGCTATCATTGCTTTTATAAAAGTAAGAGGAACGGTAAATGTTTCGGTAGATGGTTTAAAATAATCTTGATAAAAAACTATTTCGATTTATTCTTTCTCATGCGATACACTGCATAACCAATACCTGCAACAAGAACATATGGTATGACCATTAAATAAACAATTCCGTCATTTACGGCTGCTGCTTTGACCTTATTCCCTTCGCCAGATAATGCAGCACGGCACATGGCACACTGAGCATTTACCGGTAGGTATAAAAATAAAGACACCAGAAGAAAAAAACTCGTTTTTACAAATCTTGAAAATGGCATTGACACACTCTTTTTCATTTTTTCTTTATTGAACATAATAAGGAGAAATCATTAAGTAAACAACTACGCCAGTAACTGCTACATATAACCAAATAGGAAAAGTTATTTTGGCAATTTTTTTATGCTTATCGAATCTTGATGACAAAGCTCTAACATAAGTAATCATAACAAGAGGAATAATTACTATTGATAATATAATATGTGTAATCAAGATGAAGAAATATACGTATCTAACAACTCCTTCACCACCAAATTTAGTAGAATCAGCAGTCATATGATAAGCTACATACATTACCAGAAAAGCTACTGACAACACAATTGCACTTGTCATTAACTGTTCGTGTAATTTTCTTTTGCCATTTTTTATTGCAATTACAGCTACAACTAAAATAATAGCCGTTAATCCATTTGTTGTTGCGTAAATCGGTGGTAAAAAAGATAGTGGCTCCACACTGTAACCAAAATCTTTTAACTTTACACCAAATAAGATAGCAACTACTACAGGAATTACAACCGAAATAATTATAATAAATTTGCTGAATTTTTCTTCAAGTGAATTCTCTTCCATTTTTAATCTTTTAATAAAATATTAATATCTTGTTGAATATCTCTAACCCCTTTTTTATCTAATCCATCATAATATAAAATCGGGTTACCAAAATCATCTTTTCTACAACGGATATTTCCATTTTTATCAATTAAGGCAAACAATCCTGAATGCTCAAAACCACCACTTACTTTACTGTTTTCCCCAACATATAAATTGAAGCCTTTATTGGCAAGTCCAAAAATATATTCTCTGTCTCCTGTAAGGAAATTCCAATTAGATGATTTTACCCCCAATAATTTAGCATGTGCTTTCAAAATAGCCGGAGTATCATGTATAGGGTCTATAGTAATTGATACAATTCCAAAATTAGGATTTCCAAAAAAAGTATTTTCAATAGCTAACATACTCAAATTCATCTTTGGACAAATAGAAGGACAAGTAGTAAAGAAAAATTCTAAGACATAAACTTTATCCTTATAAGTCTCATTTGTAATTTTAACATTATCCTGGTTCACTAATTCAAATTTTGGAGCTGGACCAATTTTCACTAATTTGTCATCATGTTTAGCAGTTAATCCTACTTTATCCAATCGATCTCCTTTTACTACATCATTGTTTTCTATTCTATTAATTATTTTTGGTACTGCATAAATTCCAAAAAGTAAAATTATAAAGGAGATTCCTATGTAAGATTTGTTTTTAAGCATTATTTCTAAAAATTAAAGTTCTTTAGTTGCATTATGATTTTTCTTAAGGGCTGCACGGTATTCATATAAAATCACCCTAAAATCATCAAGCATCTCGTTACTCAAATCGGCTGGATGAAAGGTATTATATCCTTCTTTGTATTCCTTATTCTTCTTTCTTCCTCTTAGATTTCTGACTTTATCTACAATATAAACATTTGGAGTCCCTAAATTTTCATCAAGTTTTCCAACTAGTTTAAGTTGTTTATAATAACCACTTATTTCTTGCGGTGAAGTAAACACAAAATGCCATTGGCTAACATCTGTAAAAGCTCCTAATGCAGTTACTACTTTATCAGCATCCTTTTCAGTTCCTAAAGGACAAATCACAACAAATTGTAAATCTTTGAAAGTGTGGTATTGCTGATATATTTTTTCATTAAGATTAAAAAAATTACCTCTGTTTTTAAGAATTTCAGTCCCCGAAAAACCTAAAATAGTTATCTTATTATTCAAACTAACTTTTTCACCTTTAAGTGATTTCCAGTTTCCAAAATC
Organism: Flavobacterium sp. 83; assembly: GCF_000744835.1. Classification (NCBI taxonomy): domain Bacteria; kingdom Pseudomonadati; phylum Bacteroidota; class Flavobacteriia; order Flavobacteriales; family Flavobacteriaceae; genus Flavobacterium; species Flavobacterium sp. 83. The sequence goes on along the minus strand of NZ_JQMS01000001.1, from coordinate 1,575,887 downwards.
AGCAACTTTAGGAGTAATAATAGGTAACTTAGTAAAACTATTTATACCTGATGCAAAAAAAAGATAGGCTACAATAGGCAAAATAAAAAGTACAAAAAGAACAATATTTTTTTTCATTACAATGATAAAATTTAAAGTACAAAAATAAAAAAAGGCACGCAATGCGTACCCTTTTTTTGAATTAATATCTTGTTAAAAATTCCATTTAATCGTAGAATTCTTAAAAACCTCATAAATATAATTCCCTTCAGTCAAAAGAATGAAAAGTAAATATAATATTAAAAAAATTACTGGTAAAACAACTGCATTTCTTAGAGTACTTTTTTCTCCTTCCATGTGCATGAAGGCCCATACAATAAAATATGCTTTTACAAGTGTTAAAATTATGAATAACCAGTTTAACAAACTCATTGCCATAAAACTATTCATATGAAGAGCATCTGGCTTTATAATTCCAAAAATTACTTCAACAATAGTTATTACAGACAAAAGAGCAAAAACTGTCCAAATTCTTTTTGTATTAGAAACATGTTCGTGTGACATAATGATAAATCTAAAATTAAACTAAGTAGAAAAACGTAAATACAAATACCCAAACTAAATCGACAAAGTGCCAGTATAACCCCACTTTTTCAACCATTTCGTAACTTCCTCTTTTTTCATAAGTCCCTACTAGAACATTGAAAAATATGATGATGTTAATGATTATACCTGAAAATACGTGAAAACCGTGAAATCCTGTTATGAAGAAAAAGAAATCAGCAAATAATTTACTTCCGTATTCGTTGTGGGTTAAATTAGCTCCTTCAATAACCAAACTTCCTTGAGCTAATCTCAATTCAGAATCTTTTCTTGATAGAATAGTTTTCTGTTTTTTAGCAGTGATAGTTTCTGTTCTAATCAAAAGATCAGGATGTGCTTTAAAACCTGCTTGAACTTCAGCTACAGAATAAGTCGAAATAGCCGCCTCATCCATAAACCATTTACCTTTATTTCTTGTCAATTGCTCTCTATCCTCTGGCAAAGTTGCCGCAAAATCAGCAATAGCTACTCGGTGACCTTCTTTATCAACAAACTGAAGTAAACTCCCACCTTTTGTCTCAATAGCTCCGTACTCCCCTTTAATAAAGTTTTTCCATTCCCAAGCTTGAGAACCAACGAAAATAATACCTCCAATGATTGTTAAAAACAAATATATTGTCACTTTGTCTTTTTTCATCTGATGACCAGCATCAACAGCTAAAACCATTGTTACTGATGAAAAAATCAAAATAAAAGTCATCAATGCCACATAATACATCGGGGCCGAAACGCCGTGCATAAATGGGAAGTGAGTGAACACTTCATCGGCCAAGGGCCACGTTTCAATAAATTTAAATCTAGAAAAACCATAAGCTGCTAAAAAACCAGAGAATGTTAGTGCATCTGACACGATAAAAAACCACATCATTAATTTGCCATAACTAGACCCCATTGGCTCATTGCCGCCTCCCCAAATTTTTCCTTCACTATTTGCAGTAGTAACTGTCGCTTCCATATAAGTTATTCGTTAAAAAGTTCCCAAATTTACGTTTTTTTATTATTTAAAGAAATATAAAAATAAAAATAAATAAACCCATAAGAAATCAAGAAAGTGCCAATACATCGCACCTAGTTCAATTCCAAGAGTTTGAGCTGAATTGTATTTTTGTTTAAAATGATTATAAATTATAATTAGAAGTGAAATTACCCCCCCAGCAAGGTGAATCAAGTGCACAACCGTTACAATATAGAGAAAAGTAGTCGTTATAGAACTTTCACTTCCGGTAAAATAATAACCATTAGCCACTATCTGTCCAAAACCTACAAACTGTAAAATAACAAATAATATTCCCAATGCTAAAGTAGACAAAAGAAATAATGTAGTCGCACTTTGTTTGTCTTTTTGAATTGCTTTTTTTGCCAAATGAAAAGTAATACTGCATCCGATGATTGCAACCGTACTAAAGTAAAATGCCGTTGGCAGTTGAAAATCTTTCAACCAATCTGTTCTAGACTTACTTACCACAAAAGCACTAGTAAGTCCCGCAAACATCATAGTCATACTAACCATAGCAAACAGCAAAATCAACTTATAGGATCGCGCTGTTCTCAATTTATGTTCATCTGTTGTCATTGTAATCTCCATAACTATCTTAAAAATTTATCAAATATATAAACCAATTGTAACAACGTAATATAAGAAACGCTTACAAGCATCAATGTTCTCGCTGCTTTAGCCGTTCGTAATTTATATAATTGTACTCCATAATAAAGCATCCAAAGTCCAAGTAAAAATACAATAATAGCAGCAACAGGCGTGATAAACAACTGACCCGTATAACCCAAAACAGGTAAAAGTGAAGCTATAATCAACCAAACTGTGTATAAAATAACCTGTAAAGCAGTTGATTTATCTTTTTTTCCTGTAGGGAGCATAAAAAAACCTGCTTTTTCATAATCTTCATATAAGAACCATCCAATAGCCCAAAAATGAGGAAACTGCCAGAAAAATTGAATTAAAAATAAAGTCCCTGCTTCAATTCCAAATTCTCCAGTTGCAGCGACCCATCCCAACATAAATGGAATTGCTCCAGGAAATGCTCCTACAAAAACAGACAACGAAGTCATTGTTTTCAAAGGCGTATAGACACTTGTATAAAGAAATATAGAAATTGCGCCAAACATAGCAGTTTTAGAATTGATTGTATACAACAATACAATTCCAATAATAGTAAGAAGACTTGCAATAATCAAAGCAGTATTAGAAGACATTCTGCCCGCTGGAACGGGTCGGTTTTTTGTCCGATCCATCAAAGCATCTAAATCCTTTTCAATAACCTGATTAAAAGCATTAGAAGCCCCTACCATACAATACCCGCCAATAGCAAGCTTTAATAATACTATCCAACTGAAAGTATGTATATCAGTAATCCCGAGCATAAATCCAGCAATAGACGAAAACACAACGCTAACAGCGAGACGTGCTTTAGTAATCTCACGGAAATCAATATAGGCAGACTTTAATGAAAGGGTATTTTGTGTTGCGTTCAATACTAATATTTATTTGCTTTGTAAAAACTTTTGCAAAAGTAGTTTATCAAAAGGGATTTGACAAAAAACAATTCATAAAAAAGCTTTTTTAGAAATATTATTAATGCTAATAATCAAAATACCAGTTAAAAACATCAGAACGCACCCCTAAAGTAAACCAATTAGTACTTTCATTAAAAGTAGTTGCGGTATTCTTTGTTGGATCAAAACTTCTATAAATATAGCTTCCAAAAAGTTTTAGATTAGTTGATGGATTTATCAAATACCCAGCTTGAATATCCGTGATAAAAACCGACGTTTTATTGCCCTGACCTACTTTTACACCGCTATCTAAAGCTCTGTTTTCGTCATAATCCTTATAGATATTACCTCCATAATTATAACTATCTTCTGCTGTATCAAAATCCAATCCTCGGGTACCCATAGTTATTTTTGCATCAGCAAAATACCTATCTTTATGATAACGGGCTATAACTAAAAATTCCTTGAAATTCCCTCCCCATTGATGCCCTATACTTTGATTGTTATGTCCATAATTTGTAATGGGATTACTATGGGAATACACATAAGGACGTACATGATTGTACTCTAACTGCAATACCAAATTATCAATATGAAAAGCATTATAATATTTCAACCCTAATTGATATCCAAATTTATTTTTCCAACTATTGTCGCCTTTTTTTACATCTCCAAGAGAAAATTCATCAAGAAGAAACTGTCCGTAGGTATTAATTTGATTATTCACTTTATATTTATAAGTCAATCCCAAAAGCGCATTTCCGCTTCTCGCTGAGGAAGCAAATTCAACTGATCGATAAAATATAATTGGGTTAACAAAATTCATATCAAATCCTCTGTTATTCGTATCTGTCCAAATTACAGATTCAAAGAAACCAAGATTCAATTTATTAGACACATTCCAACTCAAATAATGATTTGCCATAAATTTCGTAGCATATGTTTTTTCTAGAGTAACCTCCGGACGAACATCTTTAAGCCACATGTAGGTATTTGTATATTTAATTTTCCAAAAATTAGTATTTATTTTAAAATATGGATACGGACTCGCTCCGTCACTTTCTAGCAAGGAACGGTATCCATCTCCTATAAAATTTCTCCCATAACCCAATTGCAAATCAAAATATTTACTAGGAGCAAAAGTTAAATTAGCTTCAGCCAAAGGAAAATCATACGCATCTGTTTTAAAATCCTTAGCAATTCCCATACCTGGAATAATTGCAGGATTCCCACCTGAAGGCTTTATAGATACTGCATACCGATTATAGTAATCCGCAAATCGTCCCTGACTTTCAAAAACAGTAGCCGTAAAATTAATTTGCGTTCCTAATCCTCCACGAAAATTAATCCCTCGAGTATTTACGTAAGTGTAATTAGCTTTAGTTTGAGATGCCTTACCAACTTGTAAATCTAAAATAGGATTAAAAGTGAACCAGTAGCCGTCTCCTTGAATTTCGACTGTACTTTCATTCCATAGTTTTCTTGCCCACCAACCGGAAACATTTTTCTTTAGCTTATCATTTACCGAATTAAAATCATAATATTTTGAAACTTCTGTATACGTATACGGTTTTGATGCGGTGTGATTATTGCTGCCAACTTGATTTAAAGATGCATCAAACTGAGAATAAAAACTATGCGAAAAAGGAATATTCAAATGACTTTCAAACTGAGGGCTATTGAATTTTTTATAAACAATACTATCTAATTCGGTAAGCTGTTTAGTTTTATTTGGCAAAATTTCTGCACGAGTGAGCACTTCGGAGGCTAACAACTCTGGGTTTTTTAACGGAATCGCAATGGTAATTGTGTACCTAGAATACATTGGTTTTCCATTATAAGTTGACGATTTAATTTTTGGGAATACTCCAAAAACTCGTTTAGTTTCTTTTATCAAACCCTCATCAGTAGCATTTACATAAATTACTTTAAAAACGCCATTAGCATCAACTTCAAAAAGCACTTCCACATTACCTTTGAAATTATTTTGTTTTAGATTTTCAGGAATTTGAAAATTCTGAAAAACAAAATTTTGCACTTGGTAATAAAAACACTTCTCCAATTGCTTAGATTGCAGATTTTCGCAATTCAAAAAAACAGGAAATCGTTCAGCTGAAAGTCTTGATTGATTTTCAATATTATTTATGTCTTGCGAATAAATAAAAAACGAATAAAATAATAAAAGTAACGTTAACAACCCCTTTTTCATATTGGTTTTTCTTGTGAATTTAATAATCTATTTTTTAATTTTGTCCGTTAGCAATTGCTTTTGCTCCAGAAGTCCCTATTCGTTTTACCCCCAGACGAATCATCTCAACAGCTTCTTCATAAGTTCTTACTCCACCAGCTGCTTTAACAGGAAGCGGCGAAGCATTTTCTAACATCATAATAATGGCTGGAATTGTGGCTCCGTTTGGCAAATTATGTTCAGTTTTATAAAACCCTGTTGATGATTTTACAAAAACCGATTGGTACAATTCTTCTTTAAAATTTGAAATAACTACATTTTTTATCAAAGCAGATAATTGCACAATCTCTTTATCGTTTAATGCAGCCACTTCTATAATCCATTTTACAACTTTATTATTTTCAAGCCCTAATAGTGTACATTTTAGAACTTCATCTTTAACCAAATCAATTTCGCCATTTTTGAACGCTTCATAATTACAAACAAAATCTAAATCATCAGCTCCATATTCTATGGCTTTAATTGCTTCTAAAAGTTTATCTTCCACACTAGACTTTCCTTCTGGAAAATCAATAACGGTGCCTATTTGCAAATTCGAATGAGCATCAATTATCATTTGTTGAGCGATTGAAACCATATTTGGACGAATCATTATAAGCTTAAAATGCTCATTAATAGCTTCCAGAATAAATTTTTCAACAATAACAATATTATCAGCTTCACTAAGCCCTGCCTGTGTTGCTGTTTTTAAATAAGTAGAATCTAAATATTGTTTAACATTCATTTTTCTAATAGCTTGATAAAACCTATTACTATCCAATTAGCAAAAATACATTTTAAATTCACATTTATTAAATATTAATACTTACTTCGTAAAGATGCAATCTTATTTTAAAATTTCTTGCTTGTTAAAAATAAAAAGCATTTTTAATAAATAAAAAAAATCCCACCGAAGTGGGATTATAATCCGTATCAAACTTTATTTAAGTTCGTGTACTTATTAAAAAACAAAATTATACAAACAGCAAGAGTCGCTCCAGATAAATTTGCTAAAACATCAAGCAAATCACCTTTTCTGGTTGTTGTAAATAATGTCTGTGCAATTTCAATCGCTATTCCAAAAAAAATGGAAATTATAAAGGAAAATACCAAAGGCTTAAAAATAGCTAAACTATTTGATTGCTTCTTAAGAAAGAAAAACCAAAGTAATGTAAGCACCAAATGAAAAAATGCATGTACAACTTTATCTAAATTTGTAATTTTAACAACAGGAATATCACTTGATTTAATTAAACAAAAAAAAATGATTAAACCTGTCCAAGTTAAAGCTGTCCAAAAATAGAATTGTTTAGGCACCAATGAGTTCTTTGTAAGATTCACTTGAAAGCAATGAATCAATTTCAGCTTCGTTTGCAATTTTAATTTTTATCATCCATCCAGCACCATAAGGGTCAGAATTTACACTTTCCGGTGTATTTTCCAATGCTTCATTAAACTCTATAATTTCCCCCGACAATGGAAGAAACAAATCAGAAACCGTTTTAACTGCTTCAACAGTTCCAAAAACCTCATCTTTTTCTAAAGTCTGGTCTAAAGTTTCTACCTCAACATATACGATATCCCCTAATTCTTTTTGTGCAAAATCAGTAATTCCCACTGTTGCAATATCGCCTTCAATACTAACCCATTCGTGATCTTTAGTGTACTTTAAATTTGCTGGTATGTTCATATAAATACTAATTGATAATTATTAATTGATAATTGAATTTTATGTGACAAATGTAACAATCTCAATTCAAATCTTGTTTAGATTTTAAAAAATTAATTTCCAAAATTATAGCGCATGGTAAATCCTGATCTTATATTTGTCAACGGGAAAGAAGTTGATATTACAGCTTTTGAAAAGGAATGATCATAATAGAAAATCGCGGTCAAATTTTTACTGAATGCATAATCCGCAGTTATTTTTAGAGACCATATATTTTGCCCTCCGGCTAATTGATTATTATCGTAATCTAAATATCGAACAATCGTTTGATTGTTTCGATAGGAAAGATCAGCTTTCAAGTTAATATCACTTTTTATAATTCCTGTTGGATTATCTGCAAGTCTAGAAGAGAAAATGACATCTTTAAATCGGTAACCAAGCCCTACAACATACTCAATACCTTTTACCTCGGTCAATAAATTATTATCAAAACTCATTGATAAAGCTCTATCTTTCTTTATTTCGGTAAGCACTTTTAAAGAACTTTTCAACTCAAAATCCATTCTAATAAGCGGACTGAATTGCTCAACTAAATTGACATTTGACATGATTGTGCTATTGAAAAAATTACCGCTCGCATCTGAACCGTTTGGTGTTTTATCATACTCAAAGTTAGATCTAAATGCACTAATCGTATAAGAAGCCCTATAACTATGTTGCATCGAAAAGCGCTTAAAATTCTTTTTGAAAAAATTATATCGCATCAAACCATTGTACTTAACTGCCCAATTGGGTATTGGAAAACTTCTAAAAATTCCTAACGATACTCCCGAAGCATTAGATCCGGAATACGCCGCTAAGAAAGCAGGCAGTAAAACAGCTTGATTATTTTTACCATAACCTACAGGATATCCTTCTGCATCAAGATTAACCGGATTACTAATATCTATTCCACGTTGGGTTGCTAATCGATTTGCAACGGTAAGTCTATTACTTCTAAAATCATCAAAAGCTGCAGATGAATTTTCATCACTTGTTGAAAACGATGTTCTTATAAGAACTGTAGAAATGGAGAAAAGACCATAACTATAAGGAGATCGAGCATTATACTGCCCATCAGTTATATCATATTGCTCTGAAAAATTTTTGGAATACGATCGATCCAATGACAAATCGATTTTTAAATCTGGGAACAAATCAACATTTGCAGTAGCTTTAAATAACTTATTAGTCACTTGAGAATAATTTTGATTAAAATTAGGATAATTAGTAAGCCAGCCGTTCTTAGCCGCCTCATAACGCACATCATCTTGACTTCCAAAAATAAAACCTAACGATGGTCTAGACGAACCTAGGAACCCAACACTTGGTGTATACCCTGGCAATATTGTACCACTATTCTCTGTATAATTCATTTGAATGTTTTTGACACTAGTCAAAACCCCAATTAAGCCATCAACAAATTCATTGCTTTTTGCAATTTGCTGGGTATTTGTATTTACAATTTTTTCACCGGGTTTTGGCGCAGCTGCTTTTGGCTTAACAACTGATTTATTATTGTTTTTTGTCAATCCTAAATACTTGTACAATGCATCCATATTGAATGTAGCATTCAAATTATTGGAACTAGCATTTTGAACCGTATTTCCTAAGTTATAACTAGCACCATCAATCTCTATTTGTGATAATGCATTCGAAGATCGTTGCCAACTATAATCGCCCGTATAAGAATAATTTGCTTTTACAAAACTAAATAGCGGGATTTTATTAATTGGTATCTCATAATTTAAAACCAATTGCTGCATATGCTGATTAGGATCCCCAATATTCCAATAACTGTCCCATATTGTAAAACTATCAATAGGTTCATTATCCTTATTAAGGTAGCTTTTTACAATATTGCTAGAAGATGCCGTATAGTTTAATTTTAATGATTTTGTCAAATTAAAATTAAATCCATACTGGTAGTTGAATGCAAAATTCCTTCTATATAATGGATCCAAGCCTATTCCTTCTACATCAACTTGTCTAAATTGTTGGCGATTGAATTGTCTAATAATATTGGTATTAAAAGAAATATTAGAAGGAAGATAATTAAAATTAAAATCACTTAATAATTTCCAGTAATTGCTTTTCTTCATGAAAGCAGTTTTCTTGAACGGTTCGACTGGTTTTGACTGAAAAGTATATGCGTAATCTACAGATGAATTCGCATGCTGATCTACATAATCTTCTATTTCAAAATCATGTCGCTCTACCTGATTAAAAGATTGAGAAAAAGTGAAATTTTCAACGTCATAAACGTGTTGCTTCTGCTCTGCTCTTCTTTCTTTTCTAACCCCGATAAAATTGATACTTTGACGTTTAGTGTAATCAGTTGCTCTACTTTGAATATTATCTCTTTCGGCTTTATCTGAAGTATTATTTAATAACTGTTTTAATTTGATATCCTGATTAAAAGGATCATATTCCGGCGTAATCATTTCTTCACCAATTGCGTAATTGAACGGTAAATTAACACCCCATTTTGGAGGTAATAATTTCCCTAAATTAACATTGGTAACTATATTATATTGTTTTGTATCTTCTCTACTTCGCTCATTTGGTCCTTGTTCTAAAGCTCCAAAACCAATAGTGCTTTTTTTACCAGTTGCAGATACCGTAGCAAAATCAGCAAAGTTTGAATCTACATTCAATACAGCAGCCATACCGCCTTTATTATCCATATCCGCTAAGCGCAACTCATTAAACCAAACTTCTCCTTTAATGTCTTGATGCGTTTCATTACTTTTCACACCCACCATTAAAGTTCGTGCCTGGCCAAAATTAGGATTTCCTTTTATACCCAATCTCAGCTTGTTACTTTTGTTTGCCAATGACTTATCAAGATCATCTTCATATTGATAATAAATCCCATCCAGTGGAAGCGTACTTTTGTCAATACTCATTGCCTGAATCTTCAATTGTGTCAATAATGCTAATGACAAATCAATTTCATTATCTTCTGGCCAAACTGTTTCGGCACTTAATGCTGAACAATCCGAAGTGGATGAAGAGGACGGGACAGTAACTTTCAAAGGAATTTCGATTTGGTAAAAATTCTGTGTAAAGTCATTCCCAAAACGAATAAAACCTACCATTTGATTGTCTCGAAGCGCAATTTCATTTGGTAAAGATTCAGCATGTAAAAACATTTTCAATTTTTTAAACTGACGCATATCAATACTCACATTTTTAAAAACTGCTCTTGAATCCTCTGGTTCCAATCCATTCCCAGAAACCCTTAACGATAGCGATTGTTCATTTTGATTAATAACCGTATTATTGTTGTACAATTGTTCTCGTACTACTCCTGGTGGAGTAATATAATTCACCGGACATCTTTCGTTATTTTCTTGAACATTTACAGCTAACACATCTAAATCAGTTTTATCATCTGCAACATTCGTATCATTAAAATCAAGCGCACTAGTATAGCGTCTCCATTCACCTCTAACTAAATCCAGTGCTCCAAAACGAACGGTTACCAAATCATTAAAACCGGTCATAAACATTCTCATGAAACGAATTGATCTAAAATCAGAGATATTTCCAATTGTATTTTCAGGTTGTGAAACTGGTATTTTAAACTGAATCCATCTAGCTTCTGTTGTAGCTCCATTAGGCAATGTAACTTGAGTATTTCTGATATCGGTAATGTAATTTTGACCAACATTCATATTAGGCTTAACATCAATACTATATTCGTAATAGGCATTGATAGTATTCATGGTGTTGTCTCTATTGATATCTTCTACATCTGGAAACGAAGTCGAGCCTCTATTAGGATCATTAATATCAACAGCAGAATTACCATCTACACCATTATAGTTTTTATAACGGTCTAAAACATTTCCTGAAGCATTCAAATAATAGTTGTAATCATCTGCTGCAGGATCTGATTCTGATGCAAAATTACTATAAATCGCAGCTTCTTTGGCATTAGCCAAACCATCTAAACCAACATCCTGATTCGTTCTATTGGCTGCATTAGTATCAAATGCATATATTAAAGATTGTGAAGCAGGAACGTCTCCCCAAATAGACTGAGGATTTGCCAATATTTGATCTGGTCCAAGTCCATTTTCATATTGTTTTCGACCATCTTTCAAAACATCCTCTGAGACTTCACCTAAATTGAAATAGATTTTACCGGTATTTGACTGAGGTATTTCGCCACTTCCCACATAAGGATCTAATATCCAAAACTGAATATACTCTACATTTCCTTGTTCGAAATTAGTAGAATTCAATGACCTCATAATCCCACCAAAATTAGAAGTTGGATTTGCAGCTACATTTGCATTATTATTATACGGACCTCTTTCAGAAGGATAATAACTTAAATCAAGTGTATTAACTACTTGGGATTGTCCTTGCGCTATATCCGTCAATGGATACAACTCTTCACTAAAAATCCTTCTGGTTGTATTGAAAGATAATTCTTCATTTGTAATTCCAGATGGTTTTTGAGTATAAAAAACAGGATCTACTGAGTACCATGCTAGCTTTGCTCTTTTAAAACCATAACTCAAATCATTGGCACTAGCATTGAAATCATAAGTACTTCTAGTGTTTTTCTCTGGAGTCGATGACAAGCTCCAAGCATATGGAGAACGCATATCAATAGTTGATTGAGATCCTTCAAAATCATCAACATAAATAGTAGATTCACCTTGAAATTGATCTGCTTTTGGGGAATCCGGTTTCAAAAATGCAATTTCTCCTCTTATAGAAAGATTTGAAGGGACATCAGTATCTATATTAGGTAATTTATTCACTAATCGAGTAAAGAATGGCACTTCAGTTGAGAAATTGGTATTAAATCCAAAAATGGTATTATTAACAGATTCTTGTCCAAAACTAGATTTTTGAGTAAATGGTTTCTCCGTCATTTTTAAAAAAGTCGCTCCCACCAAAAAATTATCAGAAATTTTGTGTTCAACATTTACACCCATAAACCTTCTGGTTTGCTGACCAAAAACAGAATTGTTTTCCAAAGAAACACTAATCGGTGTATTTGATGCTTGAAGCGAAGGATCTAAAATCTGAACTCTACCCAATTGATAATTCACACTGTAATCAATTCCTTCAACCAAAACCCTTCCTCCAGCAGTGACAACAACTGAACCTCTTGGAACATTGAAAGCACCAATTGGGATTCCATCGCCACCAGTAGATTTATATTTACCTCTTAATAAAAATTTATTCTTATCACTATCTTGTAAAGCACCAGATTGCGTATTTCGATACATGTTTCTAAACACATATTTCTTTTGATTTGGATTGTACGAATTAACATCATTATAACTTTCTCCACCATTTGATAATTTAGAAAACAAAAGCTCTCCAAAGGGCTCTTTGGTAGTAAATATAATTCTACCATTTTGAGCATCTATCGTCAAGCCCTGCATAAAATCAAAAAAACCATCACCACCTGTTTGTGGATCGTTATTATAATTGAGTTTATCTAAATTGAATACTTTCAACAAAGGTGTTTCAGCAACTTTGTTATCTGCTGTTGGATTAACCGGAAAAGGACTTCCAGAAACCTCAGTAATATAATTTAAAGGCGATGGATCTGTATAAAGAATGTTGAATCTAAAATCTTCCTGCTTTACTTGATAGGCGCCTTGAATCTGATAAATATTCTTCATCATCAAGTTCCAAACTGGATTTTTGACATTGGTCAAATTACTTTTTAGCATTTTCAATATCAAACTCTGTGTAATAATTGCCTGATTTGATTGAGTAGTCCCAGTTACAACAGTTGCATCGACTCCGTCATTACCAAATTCACCCACCTGATACACTTTATCACCAATTGTATATTGATACGCAACCGCTAAAACCTCATCATTTGCTAGTCGCTGTTGTAATGAAATATACCCTAATTGCGCATTAAAAGTATATTCGTTGGGATTTAATTTTCTTGCATTTTCGAGTTTAGAATAGTCTTGTCCTTCACTTACTGTGGCATTAAAACCTGAACTTGAAGTTACTATTTCACGTATATTACTATTCAACAAACCCGTGCCTGAAGCTATTTGGGCAGGATCGTAATCATTATTTGAATTGTCAGAAGGAGAATCAATTTGATTATTGAAGATACCTGTAGAAGGATCTAGCACTACCACTTCATTATCTGCCAAACCCGTTAATCGTCCTTCTCCTAAATCCTGAAGTGCAATAATATTTCGCAAATTATTACTGGTAGTATTTACTCTATTTTGCTTATTGGTAACCCAAACCTCTAATCTTGAAATTTGAACTCTACTGTCAATAAAAGGATAATTTTTTAAGGATGCATCGTATTTGTTTCTAAAATATTGTGACAAGAAAAAGTGTCGGTCATTGTCATAGTCCAATGCATACATATCAAAATCCTGAATCGTCCCACCTCCTTGAGCAATGATGCTTTTTGTCTGGGATTTTTGTTCTGAAAATATACCTGTAACGGTTGTTTTACCAAATTTTAATTGTGTTTTTACTCCAAATAAACTTTGAGCACCTCTAATTAAAGAACTATTCAAAGGTAGACTTACATTTCCGACTTCAATTTTTTGAATAATATCATCTTCTGAAGGAGCGTATTCTAACTTAATTAAGTTTTGAAAAGCAAAAGTAGACTGTGTATCATAATTAGCATTTACATTGAGTCGCGTCCCTACTTTCCCCATCAAACTCATACTTATTCTTTGATTAAAGTCAAAAGAAAGATTCGATCTGTTTCTAGGTGAAAATGAAGGATTGTCTTGTTTTGTATAACGCATTCCTAAATCCATTTCTATTGATCCGGTAGGTTTTACGTCGATTGTATTACTTCCAAAAATAGATTCAAAAAGCCCAGATTTTACATAATATCTTGGCAATAAATCTTTTTTGGCGGCTTCACTGCCTTCTTTTTTTCCATCAATAGCATCTGCTTTTTTCTTGAAATAATCTCTCATAGATTCTTTCAAAACCAAGTTTTCATACTCTTTTGGAGTTAGTATTATGGGATAATTAATAGAAAATCCATCAACTGAATTGGTGTAAATATACCTATCAGTAACTGGATCATACGTATAGGCTGAAAGAACACTTTGTGGATCTTTTAACTGAACTTTCCCTGTAGAGAAACCAGTTTTAATTGTATCCTGAGCGGCTGGTGTCACCTGAGCTTGCGATACATAACCACAAAATATGACTAGCAAAAAAGTACAAATTTTATGCATATAATCCGTGTTTTGGGTGCCTTTATAAGTTTTTTAAAGCTTTTTTAATAATTGATTCAACAGACGCATCTGGATCCTCTTTTACAATTTTTTCAACGATTCGTTCAGAAGTTTTTCGGACAAAACCTAATACCTCCAAAGCAGATAACGCTTCATCTCGATTTGTATTGCTTTGCGACATAGAAACTTCATCTAAATCATACAATTTTAATACTTTTTCTTTCAAATCGAGTATTACTCTCTGTGCCGTTTTACTCCCAATTCCTTTAATAGATTGTATTGTGACAACATCACCTGATGCAATAGCATTTGTAATTTGTTTAGGATCTAATGACGACAACATTGTTCTTGCAATGCTGGCACCAATACCTGAAACAGATAATAATAACTTAAAAATCTCTCTTTCCGATTTTTCTACAAAACCAAACAAAGTATGCGCATCTTCTTTTATTTGAAGATGCGTATACAATTTTATAAAGTCTGCATTAGGGAGTAACGAGTATGTATGTAAGGATATGTTTACATGATACCCAACACCTCCACAATCAATAACTACTTGTGTTGGTGTCTTTTCGACTAATTTCCCTTGTATGTGTGTAATCATTTTTTTATAAAATATGTGACCAAATATAATAAAATTAGCACATAATTAACAAAAATTAATTTAGATGCCCTTGTTCTAAAAGCAACCTTACCCTACATTTATTTTTTTATTCTGTTTTTCCTGAGCATCAATAACAGCAATAGCTGCCATATTAACCATCTCTTCTACACTTGCTCCTAATTGAAATATGTGAACTGGTTTTCCCATTCCTAACATTATTGGTCCTATTGAATCAACTTTATTCAGTTCTTTCAACAGTTTATAGGTAATATTAGCCGATTCTAAATTAGGGAAAATTAAAGTATTTACTTTTTTACCTGCTAATTTTGAAAACGGGAATTTCTCTTTTAACATTTCAGGATTCAAAGCAAAATCAGCTTGCAACTCACCATCTATAATCATTTCCGGATGGTTTTTATGTAAATAAGCAACTGCTTCCCTAACTTTTGCAGCGCTTTCATTTGTTGAAGAACCAAAATTAGAATAAGATATCATTGCTATTACTGGTTCAACTCCAAACATTTTTGCTGTTTTTGCTGTCATTATAGCAATTTTTGCCAAATCATCTGCAGAAGGATTTATATTTATTGCAGTGTCAGATAAAAACATTGGTCCACGAGCCGTCATCATCATATTTGTAGTAGCTACAAGAGAAGCGCCATGGGCTTTTTCAATAAGTTGTAACATGGGTTTCACAACAGACGGATAACTTCTGGAATGACCTGTAACTAGCGCATCAGCTTCACCTTCATTGACCATCATCGCGGCAAAATAGTTTCTTTCACGCATTAATTTCTGAGCATCAAATAAAGATATTCCACGTCTTTGTCTTGATTCCCAATAGGTTTTGGCAAACTTATTTCTTCTAGGCTCTTCTTCTTTTATTTTTGGATCTATAATTTGAACATCCGCATCAAAACCTAGCTCTTCTTTTAATTCTAAAATAATTTCCTTATTTCCCAATAAAATTGGAAAACCAATTCCTTCTTCCAATACAATTTGAGCTGCTTTAAGAACATCTAAATGATCAGCTTCCGCAAAAACGATACTTTTTGGATCCATTTTAGCTCTATTGGTAATCAATCGAACCATTTTATTATCATTCCCTAAACGATCTAAAAGTTCTTCTTCATACTTTTTCCAATCAGTAATAGGATTTAATGCTACCCCTGAATCCATAGCAGCTTTTGCAACAGCTGGTGCTACAATAGTTATTAACCTTGGATCGAATGGTTTAGGAATAATGTATTCTTTTCCGAAAATTAATTTTGTAGCTCCATAAGCAACATTTACTTGTTCAGGAACTGATTCTTTAGTTAATAAAGCTAGTGCTTTTACAGCTGCCATCTTCATTTCTTCATTTATTTTAGTTGCACGAACATCGAGTGCCCCTCTAAAAATATATGGAAACCCAAGAACATTATTCACCTGATTAGGAAAATCAGAACGCCCCGTAGCCATGATAACATCTTTTCGAGTTGCGACAGCCAGATTATAATCAATTTCAGGATCTGGATTTGCCATTGCAAAAACGATTGGATTTTCGGCCATTCCCATCAACATTTGTGGAGACATAATTCCTCCTGTAGATAAACCTAAGAAAATATCGGCACCAACTAATGCTTCTTCAAGACTCATTGGTTTTATGTCTTTGGCATATTTTTGCTGTAAAGCAGAAAGGGAAGCATTGTCTTTTGTCAAAACTCCTTTACTGTTAAACATCAATATATTTTCGACTTTTACCCCTAACAAAACATACAAATCGGCACAAGCCAGAGCCGCAGAACCTGCTCCCGAAACTACCATTTTCACATCTTCTGATTTTTTATTAGCCAACTCTAATGCATTCAATAAAGCGGCCGACGATATAATTGCAGTTCCGTGTTGATCATCGTGCATTACCGGAATATTCAACTCTTCTACTAATCTTCTTTCAATTTCAAAAGACTCAGGAGCTTTAATATCCTCTAAATTTATTCCACCAAAAGTTGGTGCTATATTCTTTACAGTTTGGATAAATTCTTCAATGTCTTTTGTCCCAATTTCGATGTCAAATACATCAATATCGGCAAATATTTTAAACAACAATCCCTTACCTTCCATTACTGGCTTAGATGCTTCAGGACCTATATCTCCAAGCCCTAAGACTGCAGTACCATTGGTAATTACAGCAACTAAATTCCCCTTTGCAGTATATTTATAAACATTGTTAACATCTTTAGCAATCTCCAAACATGGCTCGGCCACACCAGGTGAATAAGCCAAAGATAAATCTCTTTGTGTTGCATATTTCTTAGTGGGAACTACTTGAATTTTACCAGGAGTTGGCTTTGCGTGGTATAATAATGCTTCTCTTCTTTTACTGTTTTTATCCATTGTTTTAGATTTTTTGCTATCACACAAAGATAGAAGACTTGGTTTAAAAAGTCAGCTTTTATCCTATTCTTTTATAAAAAACAGATACTTCCCGCAAAAACAAATAAAAATAGCTGCAAAAATTTGCAGCTATTTTAGTTATTGGACTATAAAATTTTTATTGTGTGATGTATGAATTTAAATGTTGAATTGTATCTTTTTGAATTTCTATTATTGCTTTTACAACATCACTTATAGATATAATTCCTATGACAGTATCGTTTTCTAAAACAGGTAAATGTCGTACTCTTTTAGTACTCATTAATTCCATGCAATAATCTAAATTATCGGATGGTTTTACTGTAACTACATTTGCCTCCATAATTTCATGAACCAATGCTTTCTTTGAAGATTTAGCTTTCAAAACAATTTTTCTGGCATAATCTCTTTCAGACAAAACTCCTTTGAGAATTCCTTCTTCAATAATAAGAATTGCTCCAATGTTTTTTTCGCTCATCACTGTCAATGCTTCGTATACAGTGTTAGTGGAAAGTATGGAATACACTTCCTTCCCTTTTGTGCTTAATATTTGATTAACAGTCATAATAGATAGGTTTAATTTATTATAAAGTTAAAAAAAATAGCATTCAAATGATTTATTTATTTATTTATTTATTTATTTATTTCACATTAAAACAATTCATCGGGAGAAGTCAGTTTATTTAGTTCTTCTTTCAAATTGACACTCAATATTTCCAAACCGTATTGGTATGATGCATTCACCCAACCAAACCCTTCCTTGGCGATATAATCAAATTCGGTTCCCACATTACCATATTCAGCAAAAACCTTATGCGAACTTATTTCTAAATCAAATTTTTCAGGAATAGTTCCGTTATATTCAACTGCATTTTTAGTAATTAACCACAACCATCTGTAAACCATTTCCTGAGCCTTATTGAAGAATTTATATTTAATCAAACCCTCCCACAATAACATTTGATGTGGTGCCCAACCAAACGGATAGTCCCATTGTCGTTGTGGTCCGTCTTTTGAAAAACTATCACTACTCGCTTTTGTACTTCCTGTAATTCCCCCTGTTTTTATAAATTGCGGCAAGGCTATTTCTACTAGTTTTTTAGCTTGGTGTTCATTACATAACCCAGCCCATAAAGGAAAAAATGTAGTTGCTGCTTCAAATGGAAATTGTTTTTTATTTACAAAATCATAATCAAAATACATGCTTAATTCTTCATTCCAACACAATTCATCAATTTTCTCTTTTCTAAAAAGTGCTTTATGTTCCCATTCTTCCGAAGTATACGTCACATCTCCAACTTGGAAAACATTATTGAAATACTCTTTTACCAAATACGCAATGTCCTTTTCGTATTTATAAAGAAAGCTATTGATATCTACCGAGTTTAAATTGGCACATGTATTTATAAGTCTATCGGTTGTATCGTGACCGCTTTCTCTCAAGCTACGATCATGAACAAAATAGACATCAAGATCCGCATCAACAAGAGTTCGGTTTAAATATTGTTTTTCAAACTCCCGAATTGGCAAATTATATTTTTTAGCAAACGGTTCAAGAACATCATCAAAGTGCCCCGGTTCTACTTCAAACGGCATTCCTACACCATCAGCTTTGTAACGATTTAAACCTGTTGGAGTCAATCGGTTTCCTTGAACCATCCAAACCGTATTATATTCCAAAATAACTGTTTCCAAATGACTTCGCAACCATTCTAAACTTGGCACTTTATTTTTTGCAATTTCAATTAATAAGGAAGAATACAAAGGAGGTTGCGTTCTTGTTAAGTAATAACTTCTGTTCGCATTTAGAATTTTACCGTAATGTATAATTTGATATTTAAAGTTTTCAGCAATTGACATTGCTTTTTCCAATTGATTATCGATAATTAAACCAACCCCAATAAAATAACTATCCCACCCATACATTTCATTGAATCTTCCTCCAGGAACCACAAAAGGTACTCCTTGTAAACTGTATATTTTTTGCTCTAAAGCCAAAGCCAAAATACCCGGTTTACTATTCAATGTATCAACATATTCCATTGAAAAATTTTCGGGTAAAATACTTACTTTAAAATTTTTCAGTTCTTTTTCCAATTCCTGAAAATAGACAACACCTTGCTTGTCTTTTGCAGAAACATAAAGTGTAGGAACTTCATTAGTCGTTTTCTCGTCCTGAAGAATTTGATCTAAACCTTTCCTGTCAATAGTTCTAGTCAATTCATTCCAATAGTCTTCTCTAATTTTTCTTGAAATTCGTTCAACCGGATCCTCTTGAATACGGCTCAAATCCACCTCCCCTTTTTCTACTTTATTTTCTTTCAACAAAGCTAATTCTTGAAGTAAATTTGACAAATGATACGTTCCCACAATAACAATTTCATGTTTTGTGTTTTCATCTACTAAAGCAAACTTTTTGGGACCATTATCATCTTTAGTGATTTTTTTATCATTATCGGTATCTTCCTGAAGTAGTAATTCACGAAATACCTTGTCTACGTTAATTGAAAAATTCATATTTTAGAAGTAAGTTTTTTTAATATAAAAAAAGAAACAAGCAGCAATGACATAGGAATTAAAGTATAGAAAAATGCATTTTCAGGGCCTTCGTTTTTAAACAAATAACCAATTATTCGGGAACCAATTGTACCACCAAGAGCTGAAAAAACAACGATTAAACCCGTCATTGAACTGTGCATTTTTTTTGGCAAAGCACTCAAAACAACCGAATTTAAAAGTGGATAAATTGGTGCAATAAAAAGTCCAATCAACGGGAATGCAAACCCTATTAATGGAATATCGCTAAGTGAATTGATTTCTTTTACCTCTAACCCAATTGTTTTGGGAAGTAAAAAAACAACAAGTAACATCGCCATTATGACACAAAAACTGAGTACCCAAATCCAATTTATTTTTTTTGTAATCACACCCGCTAAAAGTCTTCCAGCCGCTAAAGTAATTGCCAATATACTCGCCATCATTATACTAATATTTTGTGGCAAATGCAGCACTTTACTATTGAATGTGGGCAACCAAGACATTATTCCTTGTTCAATCATTACAAACAAAAAAGCACTAATTACAAAAACAATTGTTAGAAGCTGAGCAAATAATTTGAACATTTGTGCAAAATCATCGATCAAATTAGCACCCGGAATTTCGGTTTGATTTTCAAATTTGGTAAAAAATAAAAATCCAAATGACACTAATGAAAGCCCCGCCAACAACCAATACACATTTAACCATGAATCTGGATTTATATCCGAATTAAAAGCTGGAAATAAAAAGTAAGCTAAGGCAATTCCTATCATAAAAACACCTTCAATACTACTCATCAAGCTATTATGCTCTTTCTGATTTTCCGTAATTGTCCCTATTAATGAATAAATAGAAACTTTGATCAAGGCAAATGAAACTCCAACCGTTGCAAATAGTACCTTTGCTGTTCCAAAAGAATTTCCAAAATACATATTTACACAAGCCACAGAAACCAATGCTAATCCAATAAGCATGGCTTTTTTATAACCAATACGTGGTAAAAAAGAAGCTATCAAAAAAGAAACTATCGCAATAGGCAAATCTTTGAAAGCTTCCAAAATGCTGGCTTGCAATTCATCTACTCCATAATTTGCTTGCGATTTTAGTATTACAATTCCTACGCTGTTCAGCAAAATTGCAAAAACAAAATAGTTGAGATACATCGCAATTTTGACGGCATTTTTCTTCATGTTTTATTTTTTAATCATTTGAACAAATCAGATTTTAAATCACTTCAGTAATTATTTTGAGCGAAATGCGCGGAAGCATTTCACTCAAAAGGCGCACACTTCGCTCAACTCACGTTTCAAGAAAATGAAACTTCGTGAAGCGTGCGCCTAATCTTTATTTTGATATTTTAACACACCTAATTTTTCGATTACAGTTTGAAATTTAAAAACTCATAGTGTTTGTAATTCCATTTTCCGTATGGTCAATTGTAAAACCATTGGTTTCAAGATTTGCCTTTAGGTGCGCAACTGTTGTACCATTTACCCATTTGATATCTATAATAGTATCCACGGCATCATTTATTTCTATATGACCTGAAAATGCATTTGAAGTATTTCTTAATCGCATAATTTCTAGTTGTTTATTTACAACTTCAGTTTTCAACCCTTGTTCAATATCCTGCATGGTCAATGTGGTACGGTTAATTTCTTTATGTCCGGCACTACCTCCATTATCTGCTGCTTCATAATTGTTTTTACCTGCAAAAATATCTAGGTACCAAACCTGCGGTATTCCTGGCATAAACATTTGAATGGCTCTCGCAAGAAGCAACTTTTGTTCGTCTTCCCCTAGTGCACTAAAAAATGTAGCATTTATTTGATAATAAGAAATTTTGTTTCCTGAGGGATCATAAAGATTCTTTACACGACCACCACGCTCCATGATCGTATTCATGATACTTTCAATCTCGGTATCTTCTAACAATCCTTTATTATAAGCGCCATTTACCTCCTTGCCTTTCAAATCTAGAACAGGTATTCCATCATGGCAACCAAGCATGTTTACTGTTTTGTATCCTTTAGCAATAATTTCCTTAGCCCAAGTTAATAAGGCTTTACTCGTTTTATTTTCGATAGTATGTATCGCTAAACCAGGTAAGAAAAAGTCATAAATATAATATCCTTTATTAGCTACCTCATCATGTAAATGCAAACCATATTCGGCGTGAATTTCTGGCAACAGCATCAAATTATTTTGTTGTGCTATTTTCTTAATACGCTCTAAATATTCCCAAGTTCCTGGTTTATTAAAAAAATTGGATTCTCCTACTTGTTTATGCAAATAAGCAAAAGCATCTAACCGAAGAATATTACAACCATAACCATTTAATTTCTTTAATGTCTCTTCATAGAAATCCCATACTAGAGGCGATGCCGCATTGACATCCATTTGTCCTAAATATGAACGCTTTTGTTCAACAATTTGTAAAATTTCTGATTTAAAAGGAGTACAATCTTCAAAATCAATGGTCGTAAAATCTTGATTCGCCTTAATTGCGGTATTAATTACAGCAACAATAAATAGACTTTGCTCTTCTGTTAATCCTTTTACATTTTGTAAATCTGATACAGCAATCGGATTGTAAGTTATTTGTTGATAAAAAGTATTCCAATAAGGTTGTTCTGTGCCATCCGGAAAACGGACTTTCAATATGGGTAAACCCGACTTTCTCATGAATAATTTATTCAGAAACTCTGGTTCCGGAATTACAATTCCATCTTCATTTTTCACTCCGTTACCATCCCAGAACTCATTCCAGTTGATAAAAAAATCTTTAAATTTAGATTCATTACCGTGTTGCAGCATATCTTTAAACTGAGGAGAAGCTACAGAAAGATGATTTAACACAATGTCAAATTTCAGTTTAATCTGAAGCTCATTCAAGTCTTCTAAATCTTTTGTGTCAACTAAATCTTTATTTATATTGTAATCAATAATAGAAAAACCTCTATCTAAATCACTATTAAAAAAGGTGGGTAAAACGTAAATTAAAGAAAACACCTCTTTAAACTTGGCCATTTTAAGCATGGCTATAGTATCACTAAATTTTACCCCAATACTATCTGGATAAACATTTAGCATTACACCATTACTTATTTTTGTATTATTTTGTTGCATCGTATTTTATAAAAGTTTAGAAAGGATATTAATGTTATCCGGTAATCTCCCTACATTCTGCAGTTTTAAAGCTGCTAATTTTAAAGCAATATCCAAACATTCATTAATTGATTTTTCTTTTATGTAAGCAAACAAAAATCCGGACCAAAAAGCATCACCTGCTCCAGTAGAATCCATAACTTTGTCAATTTTTATTGCTGGCATCTGTATTACTTCTTTTCCTTTTTGAGATAATTTCACCCCTTTGCTCCCTAAAGTTAAGCAAACAGTTTCTACTCCTTGTTGGTGAAAAAATTCAAATATCTCTTCATGAGGAAGTTCCTTCTCAAAAAGACGCAACATATCATCTTCACTAATTTTTATCAATGGATTGAACTGACAATAGGTTTTGATTACTTTGAAAGCTTTCTTTTGACTTTTCCAAAGCTTTCTTGCATAGTTAACATCAATACTTAGCTTGCATCCTAAATCATATGCTTCTTGTGCTTTCTTTAAGATCGTTTTCTGAGCAGGATTTTTGCTTAATGCGAAACAAGTGGTATGAAATATCTTTGTACGAGATAGTATTTCCTTTGAAATTTGTTCTTCATAAATACAACAATCTGCTGAACGATACGGAATAAAATCTGGCGTACCCTCAGACCTTGAAACAAAAATTACACTAGTCGATTTATCATCTAGGACGTTAAGATGATTTGTATTTATACCAACACTCGTTAATCGTTCTGTAATGTAAGACCCAAAACCATCGTTCCCAACAGTTGCAACCATTATAGTATTCAAGCCCAATCTTGTTGAATTCATAGCAACATTAGTAGGTGAGCCTCCTAAATATCTATGATAATCCCTAGTTTCATTAATAAGTACCCCTTCTTGATGACCAATAAAATCTACAAGAACTTCACCAACACAAAGGATGTCTATTTCATCCACATTATTATTTATTGAATTATTCACTTAATTTTGTCTTTTTTATTTTAATTAATAATGTACATAGAGCAGCAATAACTAACAATACTCCTGCAAAACTGATCGCTTGCCGAGGATCATTATCTAAAAAGTTTTTTAAAATATAACCAAACGATAGGTTTTGGATAATCATTGGAATCACAATCATCATATTAATAATTCCCATATAGACTCCGTAACGCTCTTTTGGAACAACAGCAACAACCATCAAATAAGGAATTCCCATCATACTTGCCCAAGCAATACCGTAACCAATAACTACAGCAAAAAACATATACTGATTTTGTACCATTGGAAAACATAAAAGAGAAACCGCTCCTAATAACAAACAGACGAAATGAATCATCTTAGCACCATGTTTTTTGGCTAATTTGGCCAAATAAAAAGCTATAGAAAAAGTAACTATAAACCCAAATGCACCAATCAATCCATTCCACTCCACTGCTTTTTCATATCCTACTGTATTCTTTGGCGTCACATTCCAAACGGACAAGGCAATACTTTTTGAATTGTTTTGCCAATAACACATCATGGCATACCATTGAAACAAATAGACCAAAAATAGTTGCCACATAACCGATGGCATTTCTAAAACCGCTTTATAAATATCTTTAAAAGGTGAAAAAACATTTAATGGCTCGGCTTGTAGAATTGCTAATTCTGCTTCAGTTGGTGGAATTTCTTTAGTTTTACTCATACTCCACCAAATAGAAGTTACAGAAAGTACCGCCCCTAGAAAAAAGGAGGCATAAATCCAAGTGGGCAATGATCCTGTATAACCAACGAAAATTATTGGAAATAGAAAAAGAGAGATATAAGCCAAAAACTGCCCGAAACCAGTAAAAAAACTTTGCGCTTGAAAACCCATGGGTTGCTGGTCTTCGCTCAATGTATCCGCAATAAAGGCACGATATGGCTCCATAGCAGTGTTGTTCCCAACATCCAGAATCCAAAGCAAACCTGCAGCCATCCATAATGAACTACTAAATGGAAATAAAAACAAAGCAATACTACAAACTAATGCACCGATAAAAAAGTAAGGTTTACGTCTTCCCCATCTTGGATGCCAAGTTTTATCACTCATTGCTCCAATTATTGGTTGAATCAACAATCCCGTTAAAGGACCTGCAAGATTCAGTATCGGAATTTGATCTGGGCTAGCATGTAAAAAATCATAAATTGGATTCACAGCACTTTGCTGCAAACCAAAGCTGTACTGTATGCCAAAAAAACCAACATTCATATTGATTATTTGCCAAAAACTCAATTTCAGTTTTAAATTCATTCTAGTTCGTTAATTTGTTAATTTTTTTTAAATTTAATTTTAAAATTCCCAATTCAATACATTATTAAAACAAAAACGTTTTCGGGACAACCGAAAACGTTTTCGAAACATTGAAATTATCTAAATTTTTAACCTTTATTTTTTCTCAAATGGGATAATTATTTTTGTTTCCCACTGCATTTCATCGCCACCATTAAAGGGATTTGCGAGAAAATGCTCCAATGGTTTATTTTCTAATTTATAACCATGTTCCTTTGCATAATCCAATAGTGCAAACCAAGCTCTATCAGAAGTCCTATAATTCCCAAAATATGTTGCCTGAAGACCCTTAATAGCAGGTATCGTTTTAAACTTGACATTTACATCTGGAACATATTTTGCATTTTTGGTAATTGGAAAACAATAATTAAAACTAACCGTTTCTTTATCCTGATCCCAATCGGTAATTTCTAAATAGGGACGATAACCAATTATTTTAATTTTATTTTTATCTAAATACCCTACAATACTGGGATCATATCCAATCATAGTCTGTGCTTTTTCTTGCATGACACTTTTTAAAGAAATATACGCTACATACATTTCTTTAGAAGATCCTTCACCATCAATTTTAATTTTAAAATCGTCAATATGGTCTTCAAGACCCAGTTTAAATGATTTTATTTTATCGATTTGTTCCGTTTTAAACTTGGTTGAAACAAAAGGAGCCGTTAACCTATTGTAAAGTGAATGATTTAAATCTTTTATTCCAATGGTAACATTCGTCGTTGAATCGTTTATTGATTTCATGTCCCAAGTGTATTCCAGTTCTTCATTTCCTTTTTTCATCTTTTGTTTGATGAAATCATAATTCCTCTTTTCTACAAGAGTATAAAATTCATTTTGATTTTTAGATCGAATAGAAGTCCATTCCATGATCCCTTGCGATATAGTTCCTGAAGCGGCATTAACCTTAAAAGTAATAGTGTAATCCGATTGCTTTAAAAAGAAATACCATCCTAAAACAGAAAGCAAAACGACAACTAATAACCATTTTAACTTGTTATTCATTATATAAATTTGATTTATTTAGATTTAAAAAAATTGATTTTACTATTAATATATGTACCTATATTTGTGCCTTGAACTACGCCATTTTCAATTGCAGCTCTATAATGAATACCTCCATACAATCTACTAATTGAAGCCTCTGCCGCAGCTTGCTTAAATGATTTGAAAGGTCTTTTAGGAAGCCCGAAAGGAATTTCAGAATCATCAATGTAACTAAAATTATCACCAAAAATAGAAGTCAAAATCAGTGACGAACAAGAAGAAATCACTGAATGTCCACTAGTGTATTCAGGAAAAGGAGGCGTTTGCAATTGAGGCCTCCAATTTTCATCAATATTTTGATTAATATAAGTTTCGGGTCTAACTACATTAGTTTTAAATTTTCCATTCCAACAACTAATAATACTTTCAAAAACACCTATCGAGGTTTTAGTATAGGCAAAAACAGCAGTTTCAAAATCAGCATTAGATTTTGTCAATGCAATTTTAGTAATATTCATCCAATGTGCATCTGGTGAATTTTTCTTCTTGGCAAACATCATGTGCCCTTGAGTTACCGTAGCATATGGATTACAGTCCCAAAAAGTTGCAATTGCAGATTCTTCTGGAATAACAGCACTTTTATTTTTCTCCATTGCAATTAATTTTTTGGAAATCATATTTCCCACATCATAGGTTTCTTTTGCTTCTTTGTAAAAAGCAGAATTTTTATCCGTAGAAAAAGGATGAGGCGGAATTGCTTTAAATTGAGCAGCCGAATCCATAACTAAAGTTCTTATTTCACCCCAATGTGGTTCAACTGCATCCATATAAGCCGGAGGAGTAGGTTGCCATCTTCCAGGCTGATTAGCATGAACCGAAAATTTAGAAAAAGTTCGGGTTTGCTTGTAATTGTCTTTTCCCATCCATTTTTTAATTCGATCCGCTACTTTTAAGCCATATTCTTTAGAAACTAAAAATTCTTTAGCATTCTCATCTTCCCATTTTTGGTACAAACTATCTCTGTATATCCCTAATGCTTCTTCTGAAAAAATTAATTGTTTACTCACCTCAATATGGGCAATAACTGCAGCTAACTTTTTATTTACTCCACTTTTTGGATCTAGTTTAGGAATCGAATCCAATCCTTTTAATTGTCCTTGTAGACTTTTATATTTAGGGCTGTTTTGAGCCATAATTTCATAAGCTGCAATATTTGGATAAACATAAATTCTACTGGCGACCGGGGGAGAGAAAATATCATGAACCATAATCCCTGTCACTGTATCAATCGCTGAGCAATAATCACTGGTTGTAATAACAATGGTTTTTTCTTTTTTACAAGAAGCAAAAAGAAGCACCATAATTCCTAAAAGATAAATTTTAGTTTTCATTTTTATTATTTGATTGTTTTTAGTTCTTATTCATCGGAAGTTCATATACTTCCGATTTTTTATTGTTTATAGTTACCAATAAATAGTTCTTCCCATTAAATGGTATAATATTTAAATGACGAACTGCTTTTTGTGTCAAATCAATTCCTATTTGATTTCCCAAATATATTGTTTTTTGGTTTTTAATTAACGCTCCCGAAAAGCCATCAAATCGGCTATGATATGGAGTCACCCCAAAATAATTTCCCGCAGCAAAAACTTCGTCTTGACCGTCACCATCAAAATCAGCTTTTACAAAACTTGTAATTGGGCTTACTTGCATCTTATTCGAAAAAGGAACAAAAGTAAACTTCCCTTTGTCATTTCTTAAATATCCCGATTTTAGATTATGAACTTCATATAATTTAGCTTTATCTAACATCTTAGGATCAAAAACTTCCTCAAGTGTTTTCCCAGCAAAGGATTTATAACTATTAAATTTCTTTTTCAACATCCCACTAAATTCTTCTGCTAACTCATCTAATCCCAATGTAGTGTAGTATTTTCCGTTTTTTTCGATAGCAACAATTGTTTCAAAAGTGTCGTTTGTATCAAAATCATCATAATACATCTTCATAGGAAAATCTTGAGAGGCTTTGAATTTTGAATTCATTCCCCAGTTGCCCACTAAATAATCCTGATCACCATCATGGTCAATATCAAATGCACAAATAGACTGCCACAAACCATTCTGATTTCCTGGTAAAAGACTTTCTGTAACCTCTTTAAAGCTTCCTTTTACATTAGCGAAAAATTTAGGTTTCATCCATTCACCCACAACTATCAAATCTAGACTTCCGTCATTATTAAAATCTGTAACCACCGCATCTGTAACCATTCCGATTCCAGCAAAGCTATTACTTTGAACTATCGAAAACTTCCCTTTGTTATTATTTAATAGGTAACAATCCGGCATACGCCCAAAACTATTATACTTAGAATTATTTCCAATAAATAAATCTAAATCACCGTCTTTATCATAATCAATTGTTTTAATAACCGAAGCATTCATTGCTTTTGTGTCTGGAAAACCACTTTTAATTAGTGTATTTCCTAAATACAATCTATGAACTAAATCAGCAGCATATTGTCCACTACCAGACGCAACAATCAAATCATTTTGTTTGTCTCCATTGAAATCTCCAATCACTGCAGATGCATCTTCATAAATGGAATCTAAAGAAATTGAATTGAATCCTTTTTTTGTAAATCCTTTTTCATTTTGAAGGTAAATCGCCGCCAACTTTCCTTGTGAACCTCCAAAGAAAATATCTTGTTTACCGTCATTATTCAAGTCTCCTACAACAGTTGCTGGTCCACGATCAGAACGTTGATATGGTATTAATTTTTGAGCAGTAAAATCAACAAAGTCATTTTCTTGATGCGTAAAATCGATTCCTAAATTAGCTTCTGATTTTTTAAAAACAGGCAAAATCGCAGGATGTAATTTTGCATAATTAAATGTTTTACGACCCTTATTAGGTTGAATTGTAATGGTCTGATTGGTTTTTACATTTTTAAGGGTTTGAACCGTTTTATCGGGCCAAATTACCTGAATAGAATCTACTTGCTTTATTTTTCCAAAACCAAAATGAATTATAGGTTCTGAACTAGATTGAAAACCACGAGTGGTTTGAATTTCTTTAAATTGTTTTTTACCTTTTACATATGAAATCACTTTACTTCCTATTCCAAAAGTGTTCTTACCTCCAAAACGCAATTTTAATTTTAGATAATTAGCCTTATTATCGGTCTTATTAATATAAATAGAAGCAACACTATTCAAATTATTAGTTACAATATCCAAGTCACCATCATTATCTAAATCGGCATAAGCACCTCCATTTGAAATAATAGAATCGTTTTCTATCCATTCATTAGACCTATTCTTAAATCGCAAATCTTTACCTCCTTGAAACACATAATTGGTCACATTACCTTTAGGCATTTTCTTCAATGCCTGTTTATCTAATAACTTCGTTGTATTTAGTTTATTTTTTACATTGTCATTTGAAAAATACTTAATGTAATCCAAATCATTTGGTCGTTTTGGAATTCCATTACAAATAAATATATCTTGTTCCCCATCTTGATCATAATCTGCAAATAATGTACTCCAACTCCAGTCTGATGCTGCAATCCCGCTCAACAAAGCTGTTTCTGTAAAGTGTTTCCCTGCCTGGTTGATTTGCAACATATTTCTGGTATACTGATAATGATACCCCAATTTCTCCGTTCTAACTTTTAACATTTGAGGATTATCATCACCAGCTGAAGATTTCAAGACTTTTTCATCCTCAGGAAGCATGTCTAATGTCATTATATCTGGAAAACCATCGTGATTGATATCAGCGACATCAACTCCCATTGAGAATCTGCTGGTATGCCCAAAATAATTCTTCATGCTTTCAGTAAATGTACCATCCCCATTATTCAAGTAATAATAATCATCTTCATGAAAATCGTTACAAATATAAATGTCAGGATTTCCATCTAAATTAAAATCAGAAACTGCAATACCTAAACCATATCCATTAGCACCACCAAAAATTCCTGCTTGCTCGCTGACATCAACAAATTTACCATTGTCATTTCTAAATAGTTTATCGCCACTTTCATAATTTCTTTTATTTCGAATATCAGCTTTACCATAAGATGCTTCTGAATGAATAGCATGATTTAACAAATACATATCTAAATCACCATCGCCATCGTAATCAAAAAACGCTACTGAAGAACTATAATTATCAAGATCTAATCCATATTCTGCAGCACTCTCAGTGAAGGTATTGTTTTTGTTATTAATAAACAATTCATTATGACCTTCAAATCCATTGATTCCAACTACCGCGCAAACATAGATATCTAAATACCCATCTCCATTGACATCGGCCATAATAGAACCTGTTTTCCAATCACTTTCTCCCTCTATTCCTGCTTTTACAGAAATATCCTCAAATTTATTACCGCCTTTATTGAGGTATAACTTATTTTTTCCTTGATTGGACGTAAAATAAATATCTACTAAACCATCATTATTAATATCTCCCAAAGCTACCCCGCCTCCATTGTAATAATAGAGATAATCTAAAATGGAAATGTTTTTTGAGGCATCTAATTGATTATTAAACTTTATATTGCTTTCTTCTGGTGATAGTTTTTCAAATAATAAATTTTCATTTTTCGAACAACTAATAAATAGCAATGATGCTAGGCCTATTTTAAAAAAATTATTCATTGCTTGTAAATAGTTTTGGAGTATTATTATTGAGTACAGCTAAAATTGCTGTTGTATTATTTTTGTTTTTAATAGTTTTAATCTTTTGCACT
This sequence comes from Flavobacterium sp. 83, assembly GCF_000744835.1. Lineage (NCBI taxonomy): Bacteria > Pseudomonadati > Bacteroidota > Flavobacteriia > Flavobacteriales > Flavobacteriaceae > Flavobacterium > Flavobacterium sp. 83. The sequence goes on along the minus strand of NZ_JQMS01000001.1, from coordinate 1,544,931 downwards.
TCTCCAGTTAAAAAGAAACCTGAATTAGCATAAGGAAGCCAAGAAAAATAACCTTTTTTATTCCCTAACAAAACACTTCCATGACTGGCATCTAATCGTCCAAATTGCGGCTTGAATTCATATTGATTTCCTCCAATAATAATATCTAAAATCCCATCCTTATTAACATCCACAACGCAACTAGTATTTACCGAAGAAAATTGCACTTCTTTTGGTAAAATTTTAATTTCAAACTGACCATTCCCTTTATTTATAGCCACAACACTTTCCTGAATCACAGCTGTTTTTTGCAAAGAATTACCAACTACATCTTGAGCAAATATTTCTTGTACTGATTTACTTGCATAATCAGTGTAACTTAAATTTTTCTTTTTAATAGATGGAATCTGTTTTGCTAATTCTTGTTTTAAGTTTATTGGCATATCCTTACCATCAATAGAACGAGTAGTAATTTGTTCAATAGTTCCGTTATTATCAAAATCATTGACAAACAATTTCATTGGATTTTTAGAAGAAGCTTTATACGTTGTATTAGTTCCTTTGTTCCCAAGAATAAAATCCTTTTTGCCGTCATTGTTCAAATCAACGCAGTTTACTGAATTCCAAAAACCGGTAAAGCTTGTCAAATTTGATTTGAAATCAGCTAAACGTCGTCCAGTATTTTTAAAGATTTGTGGAGCCATCCAATCGCCTACTACAATCAAATCTTTCTTAGAGTCGTTATCAATATCCTCCCAAACAGCATCAGTGATCATTCCTGTCGAATTAAGTTTGAAAGCTTTTTTATCGATGATATTTATAAAATTTCCTTTTCCATCATTTTCTAAAAGCAAATGTTTTGGATCGATTCCATAAACCCCTGGAACACTTCTACTGCCCACAAAAACATCAACATCACCGTCATTATCAAAATCACAAGGCGCAATCACCGATACATTGTTGTTAGTTGTTGGAATACTGCTTTTGCTTTTTACAAAAATCCCTTTCCCATTATTCAAATACAAACGATTTTTATAATTAGCTTGATCTGATTTTTCATTTCCGCCTGAACCTACAAATAAATCTAGGTCACCATCACTATCAGCATCAAAAAAACTTGCTGCTGTATCTTCAAAACCAGCATCACTATCTATATCTTTTTGAGAAGAAATAGCGAAAGCATCATTGCCTTTATTCAGATAAATTTTTCCTGCTTGTCCTTTAGCACCCCCAATAAACACATCATCATTACCATCGCCATTAATATCTCCTATAGCTAACGACGGACCTTCTTGCGAAAGCATTTTAGAGATTAATCCTTCATAATCAAAATCAATGTAGTCATTTTCTTTATGAGCTAAGAAGTTTGATTTTAGTTCTTTTAATACTGCTTTTGGTTGTATTTTTTTAAAAACATACTCTTTTTTAGCATCCCCAATGGATAAATTAATAGTTGAATTGAGTACTACTTTTTTTATCGTTTGGGATTTTCCATTTGGCCAAATTACTTGTAAAGAATCTATTTTTTTATTTCCAAGTCCAAAGGTCATTACATAATCTATAGAAGATTGAAAACCTCTTGACGGAATCAGTTCTTGGCGAATAATTTCTTTCCCTGCATATAATTCAACTACACTACCAATTGCAAATTTATTTTGATTTTCTCCTTTCAATTTTAATTTAACAAAATGATTTGCTTTATTTTTCTCTGAATTGTTCCTGTAAATGAAAGACTCCATATTAACGTTATTCACCACTAAATCTAGGTCGCCATCATTGTCTAAATCACCATATGCTGCACCATTTGAAAAACTTGGAGTATCCAATCCCCAACTTACCGCATTATTTGTAAAAGTGAGATTATGATTGTTTTTATATGCATAATTTGAAATAGGGGTGCTTGGCATTTTAGCAATAATAGTTTCAATTTCTTCTTTTTTTCCAGTAACAATCATTTTTTGCAAAAATTCATTTGCAAAAAAGTCCATAAAATCCTGATTAGTCAAGTCATGATAAATACCATTACAAACATAAATATCTTTATACCCATCATTATCCATGTCAAATAACAAGGCTCCCCAACTCCAATCTGTTTTAGCCACACCTGCATAATTAGCTACTTCAACAAATTTATTATTATCGTCATTGATTTGTAATGCATTAGACATATATTGATTAAAAAAATCCAAATTCAATTTTCTAGTCAATAGGTCATAATTGTCAAAACTAGTTGTTGTTTTTAAACGGACATCCCCTTCTGGCAACATATCAGTGGTAAAAACATCAGATTTCCCATCGTTATTAACATCTGCTAGATCAGCCCCCATAGAAGATTGACTGATATGAGTTGCCCAACCTTGAATTTGTTCTGAAAATGTACCGTTCTTATTGTTTATGTATAAATAATCTCTTTCATAAAAATCATTTGAGATATAAATATCTGGATATAAATCGCCATTTACATCGCCTACAGTTACTCCTAAACCAAAACCAATTAAACTACTGAAAATTCCCGCTGATTTGCTAACATCTACAAATTTACCATTGTCATTTCGCATTAATTTATCGCCACCTCCTTTAAGGATTTCGGCAACATCCCAATCTTTATCACGTAATTCTCTTTTATTAGAATAATTTAAAGTCCCCACCGGAATAAAACTGTTATTTAAAATATAACAATCTAAATCCCCATCCTTATCATAGTCAAAAAAGGCTGCATGGGTTGTAATTCCAGTATCTGCCAAATTATATTCGGCCGCTTTCTCAGTAAAAGTTCCGTTCTTATTATTAATATACAATTGACTTTTTCTAATAGCATCTATATTACTTCCTGCATCACAAACATAAATATCTAAAAAACCATCCCCATTAATATCAACCATAACTACACCTGTAGACCACGCTTTTTTACCTTCAATTCCAGATTTTGTTGAAATGTCTTCAAATTTAAAATTGCCTTTATTCAAATACAACTTATTAGTACCTTGATTAGAAGTAAAAAAGACATCAGCCAAGCCATCATTATTGATATCCCCAATCGCTACACCGCCACCATTGTAAAAATTACGGTATTTGAAAATATTCATGTTTTTGCCGTTTTTCACATCATTCTGAAAATTAATTCCAGTTTCTGAGGAATCTAATTTGGTAAACAAGGAATCCGAATTTCCTTTGGAACAACTTGCAAAAATTATAAATAGAAAAAAACACGCTATACGTTTCAACATCTTAAAAATGAATTAATTTAAATAAATATTAGGGAGCAATTTATGTTTTTTTCAGTTTATAAAAAAATTAAAAACAGCCTAAAATCATGAAAAATAGTTAAAATAAAACAAAAAAAAGAGCTCCTAAGAAGCTCTTTATTATAAAAAATTAAGAGGGTAATAAATTACCCTCTTAATAACTAACTCAAAACATAATTAATAGTAAACAATACTTTTAGTATCCAGGATTTTGCTTAATATTAGGATTCAACAAAGCTGTTGTTGGTATTGGTAACAATACTCTATATGCATCCGTATTAGTCATTGTAGCTCTAGCAGTCGTATAAGTTCCAAAACGAATCATATCATTTCTTCTCCAACCTTCTTCCCACAATTCAGTAGCTCTTGCATGATCGATACCCGCTAAAGTTGACAAATCAACTGCTGTAGTAATCCCTTGACGAGAAGATAACATGGCAGCAATAGAAGCAGTTGTAGTAGAACTTGAACCACCTCTTACGATAGCTTCAGCTTTCATCAATAAAGCATCTGCGTAACGGAATAATACATAATCATTTTCAGGTTTCTCCATATTAGATACATCTGGAATGTATTTTTGTGGACGAATACCCCATCTTTCTAACCAGTTATCAGATACAATTTTACCATCAGCTGGCAAACCTGCAGGATCACTTTCAAAAACCAACGGCAATGAACCGTTTTGACCTCTTGTAGTTAATGGAGCAACTCCACCTTTAGCGTATTGTTGACCTTTACGCATTCCTAGAGGACTTCCAAAAGAGGCAATAACAGATGCATCATTATTTTTAATACGTCTATCAGAAGGGTCAAATTTGTCATAATATTCCTGTAATACAGAAAATCCATTCCAACCACTAGGAACTTGATTGTAATGTGTACTCATGTACCATCTTGATCTTATTCCATTTATTCCTAATCCCGCTACAGCATCAACACCAAGAACGTTTTTAGATGTTAAGATTAACTCAGGAGAAGTATTATTTGATGGTTTAAAGTTATCCCAGTAATCAGCTGCTAATGTAGTTCCTGCAGAAATAGCATCAACATGTGCAATTACTTTATTCATATTAGCCACATTGTTCGCATTAAAACCTGTGTGAGTAGGCGAATCAAATATCGCTTTATTCAAATAGATTTTTGCTAATAAAAAGTGAGCTGCATCTTTACTTGCAATAGAAGGATCAGAACTATTTTTAGCAGGTAAATTAGGCAATGCTTCTTCAAGCAAAGCAATAATTTGAGTTGTAGCTTCAGGAGAAGTCCAAACTTTAGGAAAATCATCTGGTGAACTACCTGCTTCTCTGTAAGGAACTTGACCATACAAATCGATTGCATTATAGTAATAAAATGCTTTCAAAAATTGAGCTTCTGCTTTCTTACCAGCTGGAATTCCTTCAATAGCTAATGCTAAATCACAACTGTAAACACTTGACAACATTTGTTTCCAAGCAGTATTAACCTCTCTACTGTCTGCTTTCCAAGTATGAAAGTGATCTTGCAACCAAGCTCCACCATCACCCCAGTCACCTGCTCTTGTTGGTACAATTACAAAATCCGTTGAAACCTCAGATACTGCAAATATACCGTCCTGAGTCTCGAATTGTTTCAACCCATTGTATGCTGAAGTCAACACTGCATCTGGATCTGCTTTTGAAGTTTCAGTTGCATCAAGGATTTTTTCATCTAAATTAGTACAACTAACTCCAAGAACCAATACTCCTGCATAGATGCTGTACTTTATAAAATTATTTTTTTTCATTTTTACTCTAATTAAAATGTTACGTTAAGACCTACTGAAAAAGTTCTAGCTTTTGGATAAGATAAATAATCTATACCTGCTGAAGGGATACCATTTAAAGCTTTATTAGTATCAACTTCTGGATCAAAACCTGAGTATTTAGTAATTACAAATAAGTTAGAACCGTTTACATAAAAACGAGCTGATTTCATTTTAAAACGCTCTAAAACATCTCCTTTAACAGTATAACCTAAAGTTAAATTACCCATTCTAATGAAGTCTCCTTTTTCAAGATATTTAGTAGAAGGTGTGTTAGCATCAGATCTTGATTGAACAGAATTTGCAACATCAGGAGTTACGTTTTTACCTCCCAATTGATTTTTATAGAAAAGAGCGATATTAGTATTGTTAAATAAATAATTTCCGAAATTTCCATATAAAGATGTTGAAAAATCTAAACCTTTATAAGCTAAACTTGTTGAAAAACCAACAGTCATTTTAGGCAACGGTTGTTTATCTAACATTTTCAAAGCACCACCATCTGCATATTGAGAAATCCCATTTGCATCATATCCAGTGAATGTTGGAAGATAATAAGTATACAATGAATATCCATCTTGAATTCTTTGTACAAAAGAATCAGTCAAACCCGCTCCTGCAATAGAACCAACATTATAAATATTAGCTGCACCAAGATTTTTGATAGTATTTGATAAGAATGCTGCATTACCAGAAATATCCCAAGTTAAATCATCTGTATCAATTACTTTATAAGATAATGAAACCTCTACTCCTTTATTAATAAGGTTAGCCGGTAAATTTTGGTATTTAATCCCTTGTGGAGATGGCTGTCCTGAAGTTGAAGGAATACCAATAATTAAATCAGTAGTATTTTTGTTGAAATAATCAACAGATCCTGTTAATTTGTTATTTAATAATGTAAAATCCGTACCTACTCCATATGAAGTTGTAGTTTCCCAAGTTAATTGAGAATTTGCATTATTAACAACATTAAATTGATCTGGACCATTGTATTCAATGATACTTACAGAAGAGTTTCTTGGGAATTCAGTATTACCTGTTTTACCTGCATTTACTCTTAATTTCAAATCATTAACTAATCCATCTTTTCCATCAACTAGTTTGTAAGCCAAACCTAATGAAGGGAAATTTCCGTATTTTTTACCAGCTGCCGCTTTAGATGATCCATCACGTCTTACTGTTAAATCTAAATTCAATTTATTGTAGAATGCCAAAGATGCTCTAGCAAAAACAGATTGCATTTCAACTAATCCTCTGTAAGAACCAGTTCTTGTTTCTGTAGGGATTCCACCTTCCATGTTGTCTAATAAATTAGTTTGTGTAGGAGCAAAACCTTTTGCAGATACGAAGGTACCATTAGAATTATAGTTATAGTAAGAATATCCAGCAATTGCATTCAAATTGATATCTTTTGTAATATCTGTTGTGTATGTTAAATTGTGCTCGATAGTTTTATTAATTCTTTGATCAGTAGAAACAGCAGCCTGACCTCTGTATGTTTTTAAATCTGCAGGATTTGTTGCTGTTGCAAAATCTTGAATAATAATATCCGGAAGCGCTTGTTGTTTTACAGTTGAATTAGAAGTCTCCATACCAAAAACCATGTTGTATTTCAATTTATCAGTTAATTTCACAGTAGTTGTGATACTTCCTAACAATTTAGATAAATCACCATTATTTGTGTACGAATTCAAAATATGAACTGGGTTAACATAATCACCACTTACTTGTGTGTATCCAGCAGGACCTGCAGGGTCATAAACTGAACGTGTTGGATTCCAGTACAAAGAAGAACTTAATAAATCACCAATATATCCTGTATTATCAGTCATTAATCCTCTTTGATCTTTTACATTAGAATAAGATATACGAGTTTCTATTTTCAATTTTCCATCTAAGAAATCATTTGAATTGTAAAAACTTGCAGTATATTTATTCAAACCTGTTTTTCTCACAATACCATCAGTATTAGCCATACCTAAAGACAATCTAGTGTTAGACTTATCTGTTCCGCTTGCAAAAGACAAATCATGGTTGACAGTACTTCCAGTTTGCAACACTTCTTTTTTCCAATCGAAAGATCCACCAAAATGATTTGCATCATTGTTTGGAGTAGCTGCAATAAATGCATCAGTAGACAATACATTGAATTTTGAAGAATAAGAAGAAGTAGTAAATGAAGTAGAATAAGTTAATTCTGGCTCTTTATTTTTCCCTTTTTTAGTTGTAATAATAATTACCCCATTAGCACCTCTAGCACCATAAATAGCCGTAGAAGAAGCATCTTTCAAAATAGACATACTTTCGATATCATTTTGATTAATAAAACTTAATGGATCTTTAGCTGACGACGTACCGTTACCTAAACTTGCTCCACCAGAAGTTACATCACCACCAGCTAAAGGAACACCGTCTACAACAATAAGAGGACCATTACCTCCACGCAAAGAACTATTACCACGAATTCTAACTGAATTCGAAGCTCCCGGCTCCCCACTTGAAGAAGTGATTTGAACACCAGCAACTTTTCCTCTCAAAAGTTCCGCTGGATTTGTAGCAGCAACATTATCAAATTTCTTTGAACTTAACTGATCAACAGCTCCAGTTGCATCTTTCTTTTTAACAGAACCGTAACCGATAACGACTACTTCTTTTAATTCAGCTGAGTCTTCTTTCAAGATTACTTTAACTGAGCTTTTTCCGGCTACACTTACTTCTTGACTTTTAAGGCCAATGTAACTGAAAACCAAAACTGCGTTTGAGCCAACATTTTTGATAGTAAATTTTCCATCGAGATCTGTTTGCGCTCCATTTGTTGTTCCTTTAACTAATATAGAAGCCCCTGGAAGCGGACCACTAGCATCAGATACTGTACCGGACACATCTTGCGAATATGCCAAACTAGTACATAGTATCGTTAGAAACACCATTAAGCCTTTTTTTAGACTATTTTTCATACGTAATAAATAAGTTGGTTAATAATTTGTTTTAATGGTTTGTTTTAAAAACAGCGTAAACATAATACTAATTTTATGATAAAATTAAGAAAATTACAAACTATAACGTTTTCGTTAAGCCGAAAACGTTTTCGATTTTAAAAATTAATCCTTCAAAATATTAATATTAAAATTATATAAAATTCAAAAAAAAGTAATAAAAAAAACATATTGTAACAATTTAGCATCATCTATTAAATTCAATTTGTAAATATTTGTTAAAAAAAAAGCCTCACGTCTAAAATCGTTGCAGATTCTTTAATCTAAAGGCTTTTTTTACACTTATTCCCTAAAGCGCTTATACCAGCAAACCTCTTCTCTTTTTATCATAAAAGCAATACTAAATTGAAATTCAGACTTTTTTAAACAACTAACCTCTCTATTATGATTTTACAATAAATATAAATAATAAGTTAATTTCATAAAAAAACCACGAATATACCTGTTCAGATCCTTTAGAAAAGATTAACAAGTGTATTCGTGGCAATAAACTATTGTAAACTATTATTCTATTGTAATTGTTTTGTTATCCATTCCCAAACCAATTATTTTTAACGACTTCCATTTTTTAGGAAGCAGTCCTTTATTATACTTCAATCCATGATCTGTTTGTTCAACACCTCCAAAACCATAAATTACGGCTTGAAGCATCGCACCAGCTCCCGTTGCAAAATAAGGATTATTACTATTTGCTGATTCAGAAAACACACCAAAAGGAGGTCGGCTATTTGGCAAATAGGATTTTACAAAATAACTATACGCTTTTTCCTTATCCCCTAATCTAGCATACAAAACGGACAAAACTCCTGAAGCCATTGCCGGACCATCTTTTTTATCAATTTTTTCAGTGTAATATTCCAAATCTTTTTCTATTTGTGCTTTATCAGTAATAATATGTAACGGATATGCTAATAAATTCACATCGGCTTGTTTTATAATCTGTCCTTTATATCCTTTGTAATTTTGGGTAATTCCATTTTCAGTATGAATTACTAATTTTTCAGAAACAGCAATCCATTTCGGATCAATTGGCTCATTCAAAATTGTGGCTGCCTTAATAGTATTTTTTAATGATTCAATAGCTGAAGCATTTGTAAAAGCATTATCATCGACATGCTGCGCATATTCATCGGCTCCTACAACATTTAAAATAGAATAACTTCCATCTTGATTCTTAACAACTCGACTTACCCAAAAATCAGCAGTTTCTTTTAATACACTCCATTCTTTTCTTAACCAAGACTTATCCTGAGTGTAAGCGTAATAATTCCAAAATGCAATCGAAACATCAGCTGTAATGTGTTGTTCAAAGATTCCTGTCAAAGCCCAAGTTGGCGTTGCTTCTTCTCCTGTGTCATCAGATTCCCATGGAAACATAGCACCTTTATATCCATATATCGTAGCTTTCTGTTTTGCTTTCTGCAAGCGATCATAACGATAATCCAAACATGATTTTGCCATATCAGGCTGCAATGCCAAAAGTGTAGGATACATCCAAAGTTCGCTATCCCAAAAAATATGCCCATTATAACCTTGAGAAGACAATCCCATAGGCGCAACACTTTGTCTAGTTTCTGGACGTATATAGGAATACAAATTATACAAAGCGAATCTTACCCGCTGTTGTGCATCTAAATCTCCTTCAATTTGAATGTCTCCAGTATTCCATAATTCAGCCCAAGCTTCTTTATGACGATTCAATAAATTATCAATTCCTTGTTGCAATGCATATATAGGTTGTCTTTCTGATTCGTTCAATGGATCCGTTATATCCTTTGAAGTACAAATCCCTCCGGCAATAGCAAATCGATATTTTTTTCCTTTTAATAATTTTTTAGAAAAACCAACTTCATTTCCAGTTTGCTTCAACGCTTCACTTTGCCCGTCAAAAAGAAAAGTTGTAGAGGCTGAAACAGTATATTTCCCAGTTAATGTTTTTGCAGTTGTTCCAAAAACCGGCATTAAATACTGATTATCTTTTAATACACGAAACTGACTTTTCGCATCTTTCAGCTCATCAGGAACAACCATATAATTATTAGCTGCTATTTCGATGTCTTTGTTAGGAGTAATTTCGACAATTGCCATAGCTGAATAAGGAACCGCTCTATTAGCTAAAATAGTATAATTAATACTTGCAAAATCTTTAAACATAAATGAAGTTGTACTAGTCCCTTCTTTCATAGAAACGACTTGACTCCAATTATCAATATTGTCCGATTTTATTTCTTGATTGTTTATAATAAGGTGTAGGTTTAAAAATTCAATTCCTCTTACAATTCTGCTTATTCCATTTTCAGGACTACCATCGTAAACGCCATTAAGAATTATCTCTTTTGTTTTTAAAGGGGTATCGTCAGTAACAATCCCGATTTGACCATTTGCCATAGCAACTCCATAATAATTTTGTCTGGAGTTTGCATACAAATGCCATTCATCTGATTTTATTTGACCAAAAACAATTGGACTTACCAAAAACAAGAAGAACAAGCTTTTAAAATTTGAATTCATAGTCGTAATTTTTAATAATATACTCAAACTTATACAATTAATCCGTTAAATAATTATATAATTCGATATAGTACATTGATTACAAATCGAAAACGTTTTCGACAAATCGAAAACGTTTTTGATTATTACGAATTGAATAATTAAAAAAAATAATTCTATTTTTATAGAGATACAATAAAAATAAATGAATTTTTAAATGAAGTTCACAAGTAAAACGCTACTAATCTTATTATTATTCGGGACTTTAAAATTATTATTTTCTTGTAAAAAAGAAGAAAATAATGCCGTCATAACTGTTAATTCTTCTGAAAAAATAAAAAGTGATTCTTCAAAAATATTCAAAGAACCTTTTCGACCGCAATTTCATTTCTCCCCAGAAAAAAAATGGATGAATGACCCTAATGGGATGGTATATTATAAAGGTATCTATCACCTGTTTTACCAATACTATCCAAATGATATTGTATGGGGACCGATGCATTGGGGACATGCGACGAGTACCGATTTAATTCATTGGAAACATAAAAAAATCGCCTTATTCCCTGATAAACTTGGACTCATATTTTCGGGCAGCGCAGTAGTAGACTTAAACAACACTTCCGGACTGGGAACTAAAGAAACCCCTCCAATGGTCGCCATTTATACCTATCACAATATGGAAGGAGAAAAGGCTGGAAAAACAAACTTTCAAACACAAGGGCTGGCTTACAGTTTAGACGATGGAAACACTTGGGAGAAATATAAAGGAAATCCAATTATAGAAAACTCGGGGTTAAAAGATTTTAGAGATCCTAAAGTTTTTTGGAATACAAAAACTAATCTTTGGAATTTAGTATTGGTAGCTGGTGACCACGCACAATTTTATACTTCAAAAAACTTAATAAATTGGACATTCGCAAGCGAATTTGGCAAAAATAATGGCGCTCATGGTGGCGTTTGGGAATGTCCTGATATTTTCAAATTAAAAGTAGCCAATTCAAATGAAGAAAAATGGGTATTACTTGTTAGTATCAATCCTGGGGCACCAAATGGTGGTTCAGGGACACAATACTTCATAGGAGATTTTGACGGTAAAAATTTCCAAACAACCCAAAAAGAAACTAAATGGATTGATTATGGAACAGATAACTACGCAGGTGTTACGTATAATGATGCCCCAAATGACAGACGCCTCTTTATTGGCTGGATGAGTAACTGGCAATACGCACGAAATACACCGACAAAAAACTGGAGAAGTGCCATGACACTTCCAAGAGAACTTGCACTAGAAAAATTAAATAATAATTATATCCTAAAGAGTACTCCAGTTGAAGAACTAAACAAACAATTTACTACTGAACTATCTAAAAATTTGTTATCGCTAAATGCAAATCATACTCTCACAATAAATTACGACAATATAAATCAATCCAATATAAAGTTTGAAGCCTATTCAAAAAATTTAAAATTAGTATTTTCTAACGATGCAAAAGATTCTTTAGTAATTGATTATGATGCCAAACAAAAAACATTCTCTATAGACAGAAGACATTCCGGAATTGTAAATTTTGAAGCCAATTTTGGAAAAGAAATTCACAAGACTTCAACCCCAAATATTATTTCAAAAACTATAAACTACCATATAATTTTAGATTGGTCTTCGATAGAAATTTTTCTCAATGATGGTATTTATACATTCACTGAGCAAATTTTCCCAAAAAAGCCTTACAATAAACTCAGCATTCAATCTAATGAAAATCAAGAAATTAAAAACATAAAAATAGCAAAAATAAAAGGAATTTGGCAAGACTAAAAGACTTTCATAAAAAATAAAAACAACCAAACTAACAACCAAAAAATATAAAAATGAATAACGTTCGAAATTGGTCTCTTACCGTAGCTGTAGCGGGATTTTTATTTGGCTTTGATACCGTAGTAATATCCGGCGCTAACTTACCAATAAAAGAATTATGGCATACAACACCATTATTTCATGGAATTTTTATCATGTCAATGGCATTGTGGGGAACTGTTTTAGGTTCTTTATTAGGAGGAATTCCATGTGATAAATGGGGCCGAAAGAAAACATTATTTTGGATTGGAATCCTGTTTTTAGTATCGGCTTTAGGTTCTGCCTTAGCGCCAAATCCCTACATCTTCTCTTTTTTTCGTTTTATTGGCGGAATAGGAGTTGGAGCTTCCTCAGTTGCTGCACCAATCTACATATCGGAGATTTCAACTCCGGAAAACAGAGGTAAATTAGGAACATTATTCCAATTCAATATCGTATTTGGAATCCTGATTGCATTTTTCTCTAATTATTTATTCGAAGGTTTTGCCGGAGCCAATGACTGGCGATGGATGATAGGAATCGTAGCCGTTCCTGCTTTGATTTATAGCATCATAGTTTTACAAATTCCAGACAGTCCGCGCTGGTTAATCTTAAAAAAAAGATATGATAAAGAAGGAATGAAAGTTCTTGAAATGATTTATAACAAAGAAGAGGCTTTAGAAAATTTCCATGAAATTAAAAAAGATTTGATAGACGTAACAATCAAAGAAACTATTTTTTCAAAAAAATACAAACTACCCATTATTTTAGCTTTTTTATTGGCATTTTTCAATCAATTATCTGGAATCAATTTTATCCTATATTATGCTCCCGAGATATTAGAAATGGCAGGATTAGGTTCGAAAGAATCTTTAATGAATTCCATTTTAATTGGATTGACTAATCTAATTTTCACGATTGCTGGAATGCGATTAATAGATGTTTTAGGAAGAAAACAATTGATGATTATTGGTTCTTTAGGTTATATCATTAGTTTAGGCTTGGTAGCGTTAGCCTTTTACTACAATATGGGAGCCATTATATTAATGTCATCTATTATGCTATTTATAGCCTCTCATGCTATTGGACAAGGAGCCGTAATATGGGTTTTTATCTCAGAGATATTCCCAAATAATGTTCGTGCAAATGGACAATCTTTCGGCACAGGAATTCACTGGATTTTCGCAGCATTAATTACTTTGGCTGGCCCCGTAGTTATTGATGTATTTAAAGAAAATCCTTGGCCAATATTTGCGTTTTTTGCATTTATGATGGTATTACAATTAGTTTTTGTATTGTTTATGATGCCCGAAACCAAAGGACTATCACTCGAAGAATTAGAACATAAAATGCTTAAAAATGGATAAAAGTAAAAAAGAACTCAGTATTGTTTGTTTTGGAGAAGTATTATTTGATGTTTTTCCGACACACAAAAAAATTGGCGGAGCACCTCTAAATGTTGCTCTTAGATTAGCATCACTTGGCGTAAAAGCAGAAATAATAAGCCGTATAGGTAATGATGAAATTGGCCGAGAAATGTTAGATTACATTAAAAAAAACGGTGTTTCTACAAACAGCATTCAAATAGACGACAACTTACCTACCGGAGAAGTACTCGTTCAATTGAATGATAAAGGATCCGCATCTTATACCATCAATTATCCGGCTGCATGGGATAAAATTGAATGCAATCCTGAAGCTGAAAATACTGTAAAAAAAGCAGATGCTTTTGCATTTGGAAGCCTCGTTTGCAGAGACTTAACTTCGTACGATACCTTATTAGAATTGATAAATTATGCAAAATATAAAATATTTGATGTAAATTTACGTACCCCTTTTTACACAAAAGAAATACTGATCAGTTTGATGCTACAATCTGATTTTATTAAATTTAATGATGATGAATTATATGAAATAAGTACTTTCCTAAACTCACCATATCATTCCTTAGAACAAAACATTCTTTTTATTGCTGAACGCACGAATACCAAACATATTTGTATAACAAAAGGAAGTCATGGCGCTGTTTTATATTATAATGAAAAAATGTATTATAACAGCGGTTATAAAATAGACGTCGTCGATACTGTAGGGTCAGGGGATTCCTTCTTAGCCGCTTTGTTAAGCAAGCTATTGACCACGAATGAACCTCAAAAAGCAATTGATTTTGCTTGTGCAATGGGAGCTTTAGTAGCAAAAAATACGGGCGCAAATCCAAAAATACCTATTAAGGAAATTGATGAATTTATGAATCCAGCAAAAAAATAATTTCAACTAATACCGATACTTTTAATACAAAGAACCATGAAACCGATTTTTTCTTTATGCTTATTTTCTACTCTGTTGCTATTATCAACTCAGGGTATATTCGCACAAAACATGTCAGTAAAAACAACTCCACAAAATGATTCCAAATGGTGGAAAGAAGCAGTAGTCTATCAAATATACCCTAGAAGTTTCAAGGATAGCGATGGTGATGGAGTTGGTGATTTAAAAGGTATTATATCTAAACTAGATTATGTAAAAAGCCTAGGAGTTGATGCAGTTTGGCTTAATCCAATTTACACTTCCCCTAATGATGATAACGGCTATGACATTAGCAATTATCGTGAAATCATGAAGGATTTTGGAACTATGGCCGATTTTGATCTTTTGTTAAAGGAAATGCACAAACGCGGCATTAAACTTATCATGGATCTAGTGGTCAATCACAGTAGCGACGAGCATGAATGGTTCAAACAATCCAGAAGTTCCCGAGATAATAAATACAGAGATTACTACCATTGGTGGCCAGCTGAAAAAGGAAAACCACCTTATAGATGGAGTTTTTTTGACGTAAATAGTGATGCTTGGAAATATGATAAACAAACAGACTCTTATTATCTTCATTATTTTTCTCAAAAGCAACCCGATTTAAATTGGGAAAATCCAAAAGTTAGAAATGAGGTGTATGACATTATGAAGTTTTGGTTAGACAAAGGCATAGACGGCTTTAGAATGGATGCTTTCCAATTTGCCTCTAAAGACACCACTTGGCCAGAATTACCCAAAGGATATGAAAAAAATATCATAAAATATTATGGTGTAGGCCCCCATTTACATGACTATTTACAAGAAATGAATAGAGAAGTTTTTAGCAAGTATGATATCATGACAGTTGCTGAAGGTGCAGGGAGTTCTCCTGAAGATGCTATGCTATTTGTAGATCCAGATCGAAAAGAATTAAACATGGCATACCATTTTGAAAGTGTTGATATTGGTAAACATTTAAAAGATATTGGTCTTATAAAATACAAAGATATTTTTTCTAGATACGACAAAGCGTTCAAAGATAAAGGATGGCTTGCTATATTCTTAGCCAATCACGATCAACCCAGAATGGTCAGTAAGTTTGGTAATGACACTCCAAAATTTAGAGCTATTTCTTCAAAAATGCTGTCTACTTTTATAATGACCATGAGAGGAACTCCTTATTATTATTATGGAGATGAATTAGGAATGGATAATATTCGTTTCAATTCTATTGATGATTATCATGATGTGGATACTCGTAACAAATACATTGGATTAAAAAATAAAGGAGGAGATTTGAATGCGTTTTTAGAAGGACAAAAACAAACATCAAGAGAAAATGGAAGAACTCCCTTTCAATGGAATACAACTAAGAATGCTGGTTTTACTACAGGAACACCATGGCTTAAGGCAAACCCAAATTACAAGACCTTGAATGCCGAAGCACAAGAAAAAGATCCAAATTCAGTATTGAATTATTTTAGAAAATTAGTACAATTACGCAAAAAAGAACCAACGCTTGTATATGGAAAATATACGCTATTAGACAGAGAAAATCCTAATGTATATGCCTACACAAGAGAATTAAATGGTAAAAAATTATTAGTACTATTAAATTTTACTGATAAAAATAGTCCCTACAAAACAGGGGTTTCAACTTCCAGATCTAAAATTATTTTGAACAATTATACCGAAGCTAAAAAAGCAAAAAACAATATTTTAAGACCTTATGAAGCTATTATAATGGAACTTAAATAATAATAAAATATATAAAATCAGTAATTTCAAATTAAACTGTTTCGGGAAATTGAATTACAATAAATTAATTGTAAATTCGTTTTCACGAAGCAGTTTTTTATTCGGCTTTTACTATTTAGAGTAATGAAATATGAATAATACCACTCTCAAACAAATTGCCTCCCAATTAGGAATTTCGATAACAACTGTTTCAAAGGCTTTGAAAGGCTATCCAGATGTAAGCGAAAAGACAAAAAAAGCAGTTATAGAGCTAGCCAATAAACTAAATTATACTCCAAACAGTTTTGCAGTAAACTTAAGAACAAAAGAGTCGAAGACAATTGGCTTGATAATCCCAACCTTGGTTCATGATTTCTTTTCAAATGTAATTCAAGGAATTCTTGAAGAAGCAGAAAAGAGAGATTATTTGGTTATTATTTTACAATCAAATGAAAAATTAGAATTTGAGAAAAAACAAATTGAGCTTTTATTAAACAAAAGAGTTGATGGAATCCTTATATCCTTATCAAATGAGACTGGAGAATTTGAGCATTTAAATACAATCCTTTCTCATAACACACCACTTGTGCTTTTTGATAAAATTGCAAAACTAGTCAATTGTTCTAAAGTGACTATTAATGATAGAAAAGCCGCTTATGATGCTGTTACCTATCTTATAAAAAAAGGATATAAAAAAATTGCCCATTTTAGAGGGTCATATTTACCACAAAATTCCATAGATCGATTTTTAGGATACAAAAAAGCTTTAGAAGACAATAATATAGCCTATGACTCATCTTTGGTCTATGTGTGTGAAAACAACATGGATTTTGAAAATGGTTACGAAAATGCAAAAAAAGTCGTTACTGAGCATCCTGATATCGATGCAATTTTTGCAGTTACTGATTTAGTCGCAATAGGAATCATTAAATATTTCAATGAAGTAAGGATTGCAATTCCAGAAAAAATAGCCGTTTTGGGATTTAGCAATTGGTTTATGTCTAGCGTAATGAGTCCTAAACTTACAACAGTTGACCAACCTGGATTTGAAATTGGAAAAAAATCAGCCTCAATTTTATTTGATGAAATTAATTTAAAAAAGAATAATTCTCCTATAATTTTTCAATCAATTGAATTAGAAACTAGCATAATAGAAAGAGATTCCACTTAAAAAGTAGCTTTTTTAATAAAACAATGATCAACCATTTTATGATTTAACAAATCCATATTAATTTATTTTTTTTGACAAAAATTTCAGAAATAAGATTAAAATTAATATCTTGGTGAAGAATATTTGAAGTTAAAACACTTTTTCATAAGCAACAACAAGGCATACATCAAATCCTAAAGAGAAACCGTTTCTAAGAAATATTTTCAAAATTAAATAAGTAGAAATACGATTCATGAAAGACATAACTCTTAAAGAAATTGCAACCAAACTCGGAATTTCAATAACAACCGTTTCAAAAGCTTTAAAAAATTATCCTGATGTTAGTGCAAAAACTAAACAAGCAGTAATTGATCTTGCTCAAAATCTACATTATACCCCTAATAGTTTTGCTGTAAATTTAAGAACAAAAGAATCTAAAACTATAGGATTAATTATTCCAGAAGTTGTACACCATTTTTTTTCGAATGTAGTAAATGCAATTATTGATGAAGCGGAGAAAAACGGCTATTTAGTTATAATATTACAATCAAATGAGTCACTGACTTTAGAAAAAAAACAAGTAGAATTATTGATTAAAAAAAGAGTCGATGGAATTATAATTTCACTCTCTAATGAGTCAAATAATGATGATCACTTAAAAGAAATAATCACTCGGAATATTCCTTTTGTAATGTTTGATAAAATCAACAAACTAATTTCTTGTTCGAAAGTAATTATAGATGATCAAAAAGCAGCATTTAATGCTGTTCAACATTTAATAGATAATAATTGTAAAAAGATTGTTCATATTCGTGGTCCTTTAAATCCTCAAAATTCAATTGACCGTTATATTGGATATAAAAAAGCATTAGAAAAAAACAACATTCCTTTTGATACCAAATTAGTCTATACTTGTGAAACAGTAAACTTTCAAGAAGGATTAGATTTTGCAAAACAAATAATAAAAGACCATCCAGATGTTGATGGAATATTTGCAGTTACGGATTTGGTTGCCGTTGGAGTTTTGTCTTATTTTAATGACAATAAAATTAAAGTTCCAGATCAAGTATCAGTAATCGGTTTTAGCAATTGGTTTATGTCACAAGTGCTTACACCAAAGTTAAGTACTGTAAATCAACCTAGCCATGAAATGGGAATTGAGTCTTTCAACTTATTATTAGAAGAAATGAATTGCCATAAAGAAGGAACTCCTTTTAAGCCAAGAACTATTGAATTAGACACTAATGTTATTATTAGAGAATCTTCTATAAAAAACATTCAAATTAATTAGCTTAATCTAGTACTCAAAGTTATTCTAGAAAATCAATATTTCTCTTTAACCCATCGAACTTTGCCCTTTTAAGAGGCGAATTTTCAAACACAACTTTAAACGTTTCTTCGGTAATTTCTTTCCAATCTTTTTTGGACATAGAAAGTAATTCTGGATTTGGATTAAATAAAGGTTCATTATGTGCTTTTGAAAACTTATTCCATGGACAAACGTCCTGACAGACATCACATCCAAATACCCAATCATCAAAATTTCCTTTCATTTCATGAGGAATATTCTCTTTAAGTTCTATAGTAAAATAAGAGATACATTTACTTCCATCTACAATATACGGTGCTACAATCGCTTCAGTTGGACAAGCGTCGATACAAGATGTACAGGTTCCACAATGATCCGATGTAGAATTATCATAATCTAAATCTAAATCTATAATGAGTTCAGCTATGAAGTAAAAAGAACCTACTTTTTGAGTTAATAAATTACTATTTTTACCTATCCAGCCTAAGCCACTTTTTGCAGCCCAAGCTTTATCCAATACTGGCGCAGAATCTACAAATGCACGACCTGAAACCTCACCAATAGTTGATTGGATAGAAAATAATAACTCCTTAAGCTTTTCTTTAATGACAAAATGATAATCTTGTCCAAAAGCATATTTAGAAATTTTGAAAGAATCTGGATTTTGAAATTTTTCTGGATAATAATTCAACAAAAGAGAAATTACACTTTTTGCATCATCAACTAGCAAGGTAG
Organism: Flavobacterium sp. 83; assembly: GCF_000744835.1. Classification (NCBI taxonomy): domain Bacteria; kingdom Pseudomonadati; phylum Bacteroidota; class Flavobacteriia; order Flavobacteriales; family Flavobacteriaceae; genus Flavobacterium; species Flavobacterium sp. 83. The sequence continues at coordinate 1,525,384 of NZ_JQMS01000001.1, read as the reverse complement.
GGTTTAAACGTTTGTCGAAATGATTTTCCATATAGGACATTTCACCATTTCTGTTTTTATTTAACCAATTTTCTAATCGAGGCGCTTCCTCTTCTAAAAACTGAGCTTTGGAAATACCACACGCAAAAAAACCAAGGCGTTTTGCCTCGGATTTAATGAACGCTGTATATTTAGATTTTAAACTTATGACTAAAAATTTAAAATTGGCAATTAAATACTGGCCCTGATTAGTTCACTTAACTGCTATTTTTATTAGTGTTTAGTGAACTTCGTTTGAATTGATATCCTATCTCGTTATTTGACAAGATAGATTTAGTAAATAACAGGAATTAACTTAAGATATTAAAACAATCCGCCTTGAATATTTGTTTTTAACTTACCCAAATGTTTATAGGCTTTATCTGTGACTTCTCTACCTCTTGGAGTCCTCATAATAAAACCCTCTTGAATAAGGAATGGTTCATAAACTTCTTCGATAGTTTCACTACTTTCAGATACGGCAGTTGCCAAAGTTGATAAACCTACAGGGCCTCCTTTGAATTTTTCAATAATTGTAGTAAGTATTTTATTATCCATTTCGTCAAGACCATGAGCATCTACATTAAGTGCTTTTAGCGCATAACGAGCAATTTCAATGTCTATCTTACCATTACCTTTAATTTGTGCAAAATCACGAACACGACGCAATAAAGCATTTGCAATTCGGGGAGTACCTCTACTTCTACCTGCAATCTCTATTGCTGCTTCCATTGTGATAGGCATTTTAAAAATAGCTGCACTTCTCTCCACAATAGTGGTTAATAACTCGGTCGTATAATATTGCAACCTGGATGATATCCCAAAACGCGCTCTCATGGGTGCTGTTAGTAGTCCAGATCGTGTTGTAGCACCAATTAAAGTAAATGGATTTAGATTGATTTGAACAGTACGTGCATTTGGACCAGATTCAATCATAATATCAATTTTAAAGTCTTCCATTGCCGAATATAAATATTCTTCAACTATGGGGCTTAAACGATGGATTTCATCAATAAATAACACATCTCTTTCTTCAAGATTCGTTAATAAACCGGCTAAGTCTCCTGGCTTATCTAAAACAGGACCAGAAGTAATCTTAATTCCTACTTGAAGCTCATTTGCAAGAATATTAGCAAGAGTAGTTTTCCCTAAACCTGGAGGTCCATGGAAAAGGGTGTGATCAAGCGCTTCATTTCTTTGATTAGCTGCCTGAACAAAAACTTTTAAATTTTCCAATATCTGATCTTGACCGGCAAAATCATCGAATGAAAGAGGTCGCAATCTTTTTTCAAGATCAAGTTCATCCGCATTATAACCGTTTTTAGTTGGATCTAAATTTTCATTCATGAAACAAAGATAAAGAAAGAATTTAGTTTGGAAGAATTCCCTTTGAAGACTTTATAAAAATTATCAATAATCACAATAATAAAAAAGCAATACAACAAATATGTCGCTATATAGATACCTCAACTAAATAAAAAAGCCCCTACTTTATCAGTAGGGGCTAAAAGCTTTATTTTAATGATGAAGAACTTCTTCACCTTCTTTCATTGGAACATTTTGAGGCACAAAATCTACATCATGAGCAGGATTACTGTAATCATAAGGCCAACGGTGTACTTCAGGTATCTCACCCGGCCAGTTACCGTGAATATGTTCTACTGGAGCCGTCCATTCAAGAGTATTTGATTTCCATGGATTCTGAACAGATTTTTTACCATAGAATATACTACTGAAAAAGTTGTATAAAAATACCAATTGAAAAGCTCCACCAATTAATGCAAAAGTAGTAATAAGAACATTTACATTTTGTAAATCATCAAATAATGGAAAGTTTGTGTTTGTATAATAACGTCTTGGCAAACCTGCTAATCCTATAAAGTGCATTGGGAAGAAAACACCATAAGCACAGATTGCAGTCACCCAAAAGTGTACATATCCTAAATTCTTGTTTAACATTCTTCCAAACATTCTTGGAAACCAGTGATAAATACCTGCAAACATACCATAAAGAGCAGATATACCCATTACTAAGTGAAAGTGAGCAACTACAAAATATGTATCGTGAACATTAATATCCAATGTACTATCCCCAAGAATAATACCTGTCAAACCACCTGTAATAAAAGTAGAAACTAAACCTATTGAAAACAACATAGCAGGATTCAATTGTAAATTTCCTTTCCAAAGTGTTGTAATATAATTAAACGCTTTTACTGCAGAAGGAATAGCAATCAACAAAGTTGTAAATGTAAATACAGATCCTAAGAATGGATTCATACCAGAGATAAACATATGGTGACCCCAAACAATTGTAGATAAAAATGCGATAGCCAAAATTGACATAATCATCGCTCTATAACCAAAAATTGGTTTTCGAGAGTTAGTAGCAATAACTTCAGAAGTAATACCTAAAGCCGGTAATAATACAATATATACTTCCGGGTGTCCCAAGAACCAAAATAAGTGTTCAAACAATACTGGTGAACCTCCTTGGTAATGTAAAACTTCACCTGCTATATAAATATCAGACAAGAAGAATGAAGTACCAAAACTTCTATCAAAAATTAACAATAAAGCTGCTGATAACAAAACTGGAAAAGAAACTATACCAATAATAGCAGTTACAAAGAAAGCCCAAATTGTAAGTGGCAATCTTGTCATTGACATCCCTTTAGTTCTAAGATTAATTACAGTCACAACGTAATTTAAAGATCCCATTAAAGAAGAAGCAATAAATATAGCCATGGAAACTAACCATAAAGTCATACCAAGACCAGAACCAGAGATCGCTTGAGGGAGAGCACTTAAAGGCGGATAAATAGTCCAACCAGCATTTGCAGGTCCTGATTCAACAAATAAAGAACTTATCATGATAACACTTGACAAGAAAAACAACCAATAAGAAATCATATTCATAAATCCTGAAGCCATATCTCGCGCTCCAATTTGAAGTGGTATCAATAAATTACTAAAAGTTCCACTTAAACCTGCAGTAAGAACAAAAAATACCATTATAGTACCATGTATGGTAACTAATGATAAATAGATATCATTAGCCATTACCCCGTTTGGAGCCCATTTATCTCCAAGTAATATATTGAAAATCTTGAATGATTGCTCTGGCCATGCCAATTGCATTCTAAAAAGCATAGACATACCTACACCAATAACTCCCATAATAATACCGGTTAGCAAGTACTGTTTGGCAATCATTTTGTGATCAATACTAAAAATATATTTAGTAATGAAAGTGTCTTTATGATGATGTTCGTGTTCGTGATCGTGTCCGTGATCGTGACCTTCTGCTGACATATGTGTATACTTTAAATTTTTCTTAATAATATTATTTCATAGCTATTTTAGCAACAGCTGCCGTGTCTTTAGCACTAGTAGAATCTTTTCCAGTTCCTCCTTCTACTGGAGCAGGAATTTTCGACGTTTTTACTTCTTGTACTAAAGTCGCTTTTTCGCTTAACCATTTTTTATACTCTTCAGGAGTATCAACTATAACTTTCATTTGCATGTTATAATGTGAAGCTCCGCAAATTTTATTACATAATAACAAATAATCAAATGCGTAAGGATCTAAAGCGGTTTCACCATTAGCTACTAACTCAGCACTTTTCTTAGTTCTTATAGCATTAATATTGGCTACCTTTTCAATCATAAAAGGTAAATCTCTATATTCAGAAGTAGTGTATATTGGAGTAAAAGCGAATTCAGTAACCATACCCGGAACACAATTCATTTGAGCTCTAAAATATGGCATATAAGCTGAATGCAAAACATCCTGAGAACGCATCTTAAAATGTATTTTTTTTCCTTTAGGAATATGTAATTCTGACACAACAATATCATCTTGTGAATAAGGATCACCTAAATCCACACCAAGCGTATTAACACCTTCAATATATCTAACATTTGCTTTACCCAAAACATTATCATTTCCTGCATATCTAGCAGTCCATTTGAATTGTTGTGCATATAACTCAATTACTACTGTATCATCTTCATCATCAATAAACATAATATTAGTCCAAGCATAAAGACCATAAAGAATTAAACCCGCAAGTACAACTGCTGGAATAACACTCCAAATTGCTTCTAATTTATTATTATCAGCAAAATATAAAGCCTTTTGATCTTTTTTACCTCTATATTTAAAGGCAAAATAATGCAACAAAACTTGAGTGATTGCCTGAACAATAAATATTAAAACCCAAGTGATATTCATAAGATTATCAACAAGAGCACCATGCTCTGAAGCTGGTGTGTGAAGAACTAATGATCCCCATTTAAACAATCCATAGATCGTAAAAATATAAATGAATGCCAAGAAACCAAACATTAAATAACCTTGAACATTATTATCATTATCAGTAGCCACTTGAGAACTGTCCGAATTAGAACCTACTTGAGTTAAGTCAAATATTTTCGTCAATTGCCATAAAGCAACAGCTAATAAAACTAAAACTATAATTACCAACAAACTTGTCATCTGTTTCTTTGTTTAAATATTAATAATGAAAATGTTTACTCTCTTCTATGTATGGATTTCTTTTTGGCAACAAAGGAGCTTTAGTTAATGCTGTAAAAACAACAAAAATAAATAATCCAAGGAAGAAAAGAACAGAAGCAATTTCAGAAACACCAATAAACCATCTGTCTCCAACTGTACCAGGCATAATCATATTGAAGAAATCAATATAATGACCTAATAAAATTACTGTACCTGCCATAACTAAAATCCAAGTTATTCTTTTAAAATCAGTATTGATTAAAATCAATATTGGAAATAAGAAGTTCATAACTACAGCACCAAAGAAAGGAAGATTATATAATTGAATTCTAGTTACAAAATAAGTTATTTCTTCTGGTATATTAGCATACCAGATAAGCATAAATTGAGAAAACCATAAGTAAGTCCAGAAAACACTTATTCCAAACATAAATTTAGCTAAATCATGAATGTGACTCGTATTAACATTTTCTAAGTAACCTCTAGATTTTAAATATAAAGTAACCATAGTAATCATAGTTATTCCACTTACAAAGAAACTAGCAAAGACGTACCATCCAAACAATGTACTGGACCAATGTGGATCAATTGACATAATCCAATCCCAAGACATAATAGATTCTGTCACAATAAAGAAAACTAAGAAACCTGCTGAGATATTAAAGTTCTTTTTATAAGAAAGATTGTCAGAAGATGCGTCTTGGTCAATACAATTTTTTCTTGAATAATAACGATACAAATTCCAACCAACTAGGAAAATTGCAGCTCTAACTATCCAAAAAGGAAAGTTTAAATAGCCAGATTTATTAGCAATAATTTTATCGTGAGCAACAACCTCAGGATCCAACCAAATAAATAAACTATTAGAAGGAAAAATATGTAGTCCACAAATAATAAGAATTACGAAAAATATAACCGATCCAACCGGAAGATATGCCGTAATACCTTGCATTACTCTAAATAAAACAGGGGACCAACCTGCTTGAGCTACTTGTTGTATAGCGTAAAATGCTAAAACACCCATAGCAATAAGCATGAAGAAAATACAAGCAACATATAATGCAGCCCATGGTTTATTTTGTAGTTGTGTTAGAACATGAACAACATGTTCCTTGTGTTCAGCAGCTTCTTTAGCTTCATCAGATTTACTAATTTCTGTATGAGCTTCAGCTAAAGATGTTGAAACTTCATGCTTTGATTCCCCATGTCCTTCATGAGTTTCGGCAGCAAGTAGCTTTTCAACTTCTTGAATATCTTTTGGTGCAGTTAAAAAACCATATCCAATTCCTAAAAGGCCAACAGCCATTAAGACAAGAGAAAATGTTTTTAATTTACTTGAAAATGTATACATATCTATTACGATCAGTTTGTTCAACAATTATAATTTAGCTTTCAGTTTTAAAACATAAGATGCTACTAACCAACGTTCGTGTTGATTCAACTGGTTCGCATAAGACCCCATTGAATTTAAACCGTAAGTTTGAACATGAAAAACACTTCCTTCAGTTATCACCCTATCTTTATAACTTGGTACACCAAGAAATTTTCCTTGGGTTACTAATTTACCTTTACCGTTTCCTTCATTACCATGACAGATACCACAATAAATTTCAAACAACTCTTTAGATTTTTCAGCATCCTTTTCAGAAATTGAATCAAGAGGTGATTTTAAATTTAATTTAGCTAAATCATAACCAGCTGTAGAATTCTCATATCCATAAGGTTCAAAACCCCTATTTACTGTACCTTCTGGAGGTAGCTGACCTTCTTTACCATTCTTAAATGCATTTGACTCTTCATAAGTTTCATAACTTACGGGTTCATACATATTAGGCATGTATTGGTAATTAGGCTTCGAATTATCATGACAAGACGAAACTAAAATAGTAATACAAATTACAAATGTTATTTTATATAGACTTTTCATATCGACAATTAATTCTTTACAATTACTTTAACTTCTACTGCCCCTGTGCCTTCAAAAAAGGAAACTAATTCACTTTCATTGTCATTTACTGCAACTTCCATCAAAAAGTGATCATCTGTTGTTCTAACATCAGGATTCTCTGCTTGTTTAAAGGGCCATAACTTACTTCTCATATAAAAAGTAATAACCATTAAATGCGCAGCGAAAAAAACTGTTTCTTCAAACATAATTGGCACGAAAGAAGGCATGTTTTGAATATAACTAAAACTTGGCTTACCACCAATATCTTGAGGCCAATCTTGAATCATAATGTAATTCATCATCCAAGTACCAAAAGACAAACCTATTAAACCATATATAAAAGAACATATAGCTATCCTTGTTGGGGCAAGACCCATGGCTTTATCCAATCCGTGGACAGGAAAAGGAGTAAAAACTTCCTCAATATGATGATGAGCTGCACGTGTTTTTTTAACCGCGTCCATCAAAACATCATCGTCATTATAAATGGCGTATATTACTTTATTACTCATGATGTAAATCTTTATTTGCTTCTCTTTCTCTTTTGTAATTATCTCCTGTTCCTTTTAAAATTGTTTTTACTTCAGCTTGTGCTATTACAGGGAATGTTCTAGAATATAACAAAAACAACACAAAGAAAAAACCAATTGTTCCAATAAAAATTCCAATATCGACAAATGTTGGAGAAAACATTGTCCATGAAGAAGGAAGATAATCTCTATGTAACGATGTTACAATAATTACAAATCTTTCAAACCACATTCCAATATTAACAACAATCGAAATAATAAAAGAGAACATGATACTTGTTCTTAATTTTTTGAACCACATAAACTGTGGAGAGAAAACGTTACAAGTCATCATTGACCAATATGCCCACCAGTAAGGTCCAGTTGCTCTGTTTAAGAATGCATATTGTTCATATTCAACTCCTGAATACCAAGCTATAAAAAGCTCCGTGATATACGCAACCCCAACAATAGAACCTGTAATCATGATTACGATGTTCATTAATTCTATATGTTGAATAGTAATGTACGCTTCAAGGTTAGATACTTTTCTCATGATGATAAGCAAGGTATTTACCATTGCAAATCCTGAGAAAACAGCTCCAGCAACAAAGTACGGAGGGAAAATCGTAGTATGCCAACCTGGAATTACCGAGGTAGCAAAGTCCATGGATACAATGGTATGTACAGAAAGTACTAAAGGAGTTGCCAAACCTGCAAGAACCAAAGAAACTTCTTCAAAACGTTGCCAATCTTTTGCTCTACCGCTCCATCCAAAACTCAATATAGAATATACACGTTTGTTAAAAGGAGTAATAGCTCTATCTCTCAACATAGCAAAATCAGGTAACAAACCAGTCCACCAGAAAACTAATGAAACTGAAAGATACGTAGAGATTGCAAATACGTCCCAAAGCAAAGGAGAGTTAAAATTTACCCATAAAGAACCAAATTGATTCGGAATTGGTAAAACCCAATAGGCTAACCATGGACGACCCATGTGTATAATTGGAAATAAACCTGCTTGAATTACAGAAAAAATGGTCATTGCCTCCGCAGAACGGTTAATTGCCATTCTCCATCTTTGACGGAAAAGCAATAATACGGCTGAAATTAATGTTCCTGCGTGACCGATACCTACCCACCAAACGAAGTTAGTGATATCCCAAGCCCAACCTACAGTTTTATTTAATCCCCATGTTCCAATACCTGTAGACACGGTGTAAATGATACAACCCATTCCCCAAAGAAACGCGGTTAATGCAATTGAAAATACAATCCACCAATGTTTGTTTGCTTTACCTTCTACAGGCGCAGCTACATCTACAGTTACATCGTGATAAGATTTATCACCTATAACTAAGGGTTTTCTAATGGTTGCTTCGTAGTGAGACGACATAATCCTTTATATTGATTCTTAATTAATTATTTTTTGTACTAGGTATTTCTAACTTTAACATGATAAATCACATTTGGTTTTGTTCCAACGTGCTCTAATAAATGATACATTCTTTCATCTTCAGCTAATTTAGTAACTTTAGATTCTTTATCATTTACATCTCCAAAAATCATTGCTCCAGTAGAACAAGCATTTGAACAAGCCGTTTGAAATTCTCCATCAACGATTACTCTTCCCTCTCTTTTTGCATTTAAAATTGTAGCTTGTGTCATTTGAATACACATAGAACATTTTTCCATAACTCCACGAGAACGAACATTTACATCTGGATTTAACACCATACGTCCTAAATCGTCATTCATATGATAATCGAATTCACTGTTTTTGTTATACAAGAACCAGTTAAAACGACGTACTTTATAAGGACAGTTATTAGCACAGTAACGAGTACCAACACATCTGTTATAAGCCATTTGATTCTGACCTTGACGACCATGTGAAGTAGCTGCAACTGGACAAACAGTTTCACAAGGAGCATGATTACAGTGTTGACACATTACCGGTTGGAAAGAAACCTGAGGATTATCACCTGCTTTCTCCATTTCATTAAAAGTAGATAATGAACTTGATAAACCTGCAATATTTTCTTTTCTTTCATTATCTCCTGCAAATGTACTTTCAGAAGAATAATATCTGTCAATACGCAACCAGTGCATATCACGACTTCTTCTAATTTCAGCTTTCCCAACAACTGGAACGTTGTTTTCCGCATGACAAGCAATTACACAAGCACCACAACCAGTACAAGCATTCAAATCGATAGAAAGATTAAAGTGATGTCCTGTAGAACGATCAAATGAATCCCATAAATCTACTTTTGTAGCTTCAACTTCTTTGTGATCCAAAGATACCATTGGTTGTTCATTCCAGAACTCAGCATCTTTAGTATTAAAAATTTCTAAAGTGGTTTCTTTAATAATATCACCTCTTCCCATCAAAGTTTTTTGACCTTGAACACAAGCAAATTCATGCTCACCGTCAGCCTTAACCAACGTTACAGATTGAACATCATTAAAACCTTTATATAATGAGTAAGCATTTAAACCTACTTGCATTTCTTCTTTCAAAGCCGCTTTACGACCATAACCTAAAGCTAAACCAATTGTACCAACAGCTTGACCTGGCTGAACGATTACTGGTACATTTTCTAATTTCAAACCATCAGTAGTTGTAATAGTAGCATAACTACCGTTCAAACCACCATTCGCTACGATTTCATTAGACAAAGCATACTTTTTAGCATCTGCATTCGAAACAGTCAAATAATTATCCCAAGAAACTCTTGTCATTGGATCTGGCAATTCTTGCAACCAAGGGTTGTTCGCTTGCTGACCATCTCCCAATCCAGTTTTTGTATACAAAACCAATTCAAATCCTTCAGAAGCTTTTGATCGAGCCAAAGCATTAGCCGCAGCACTATAATCAGCAGACGATGCAGAAGAAGCTGGAATAGCTCCAACAAAAACACCATCATGCAACACTTTATTCCAAGTAGAACCCGAAACAATTCCTGAAGCATTTCCTTTTAAATAATCGTAAAAAGTTCCGCCAACACCATTCAATGACAATAAAACGTCTTGAAATTGTTTGGTATCAAATAATGGACGAATAGTTGGCTGAGTAATACTGTAAGTACCTTTTGTCAAACTTAAATCACCCCATGACTCTAAATAATGTGGAGCCGCAGCAGCTATTGTAGTAAGCAAAGCAGTTTCATCTTCTTTTAAAGAAAAAGTGACTGAAGTTTTAACTTTTTTCAAACCTTCAACAAATGATTTACTATCTGCTAAAGTATAAACAGGATTAACACCACTCATAATCAAAGTATGAATGCTTCCCGCTTTCATTTCTTTAACTAATTGAGTAACTTTTTCGTTTGATCCTTTTCTTATTTGTCTTGTTCCTGAAGTATTAAAAGCTTCGCTTGCCAATACTTGATTGATAGCCAAAACTAATAATTGAGCATTTTTATCTTGAATACCCGAAACTAAAACTCCTTTTGAACCAGCAGCTTTTAATTGCTGAGCAGATTTATTAACCTCAGATTTAAATTTATCCTCTAAACTAACCGCCACAGAAGAGCCAGTTATAACATTATATATATGAATTAATGCTTGCTTTTGATTTGCAGTTGACATTGCCAAACGCTTATCAGCAGCAGCACCAGACAAAGTCATATTTGATTCTAATTGAAAATGACGAGACATTTTTCCGTTTTTTGGAATTCTGCCTTGTGCATAACCCGAGTCATACCCCCCACCTTGCCAGTCTCCAAGAAAATCTGCACCAACAGAAACTATTAGAGATGCTTTTGAAAAATCGTAATCAACTAAAGCCCTTTCACCATAAACCACTTCAAAAGCATCTAAAGCTTCAGAAGAAGAGACAGCATCATAAACAACATGTTTAGTATTTGGATTTTTACCAATGAATTCAGCAATCAACTTTTCAGTTGACGGACTTGCCAATGTATTTGTTAAAAGTACAATTTGACCACCCTTAGCTTTTGCATCAGCTAAACTTAACTTAATAGCAGAATCAACGGCCGACCAAGTTGAAGTTTTACCTTCAACTTTAGGCTCTTTTAAACGCATACTATCGTACAATGACAATATAGATGCATGAATTCTAGCATTAGCACTAAATTTTGCTCCAGCAATAGTATTATTATCTATTTTAATAGGACGCCCTTCACGTGTTTTTACCAAAAGATTTGCAAAATCGAAACCATCAAAAACCGAGGTTGCATAATAATCAGCTACTCCAGGAATGATTTGTTCTGGCTGAAGCACATAAGGTATCGACTTATGAACAGGACCTTCACAAGCTGCAAGTGTAGCTGCTGCAGTACTAAACCCAACGTACTTTAAAAAATCACGACGTGTTGTTGACGAAGATGACAAAGCATCATTATTTCCTAAAAATTCATCAGTAGGAATTTCTTCAACAAATTCGTTATTTTTAAGCGCCTCAACAATAGAACTATTTTCGTCTAGTTCTTCAACACTTTTCCAGTATTTTTTGTTTGATGACATATATAAATATTAAAATCTTAATAATTTGATTAATAGTGGCATTTACCACATTCTAAACCTCCCATTTGCGCCGCAGTCAATTTGTCTACACCGTATTTTTTAGAAAGTTCCTCATGAATCTTGGTATAATATTCATTGCCCTCCATTTTAACTTCTGTTTTTCTGTGACAATTGATACACCACCCCATTGTAAGAGGAGAAAATTGTTTCATTATTTCATAAGTTTGAACAGGTCCATGACAAGTTTGACATTCAATACCTGCTACAGTAACGTGTTGTGAGTGATTGAAATAAACAAAATCAGGCAAATTATGAATACGAATCCATTTAACAGGCTCTGTTTTACCGGTGTATTTTTGAGTAGATTGATCCCAACCAACTGCTTTATATAATTTTTGAATTTCCCCGTCATAAAAAGCCTTAGTATGATCTGGAGTCGCTGTTGTATCAGAAACCTCTGCAATGTTTTTATGGCAATTCATACAAACATTTAGGGAAGGAATTCCAGAATGTTTACTAACTCTAGCAGAAGAGTGACAATATTTACAATTTATCCCATTACTACCAGCATGTATTCTGTGTGAATAATGAATTGGTTGTATCGGTTCGTAATTTTGATCGACACCTACTTGCATCAAGAAAGAATACACAAAATAAGCCCCAGACAATAACAAAAAGATAGAAGTCACCAATACTAAAAATTGATTTCTAGCAAATGCTTTCCAAATAGGAGTAGTTGGAGTTTTTGGAGTTACTTCAATACCATTAGCCTTAGCAACTTTAGTTAAAACATTGTTTACTAAAAACAACATGACAACCAACATAGCCATAACCAAACCAAGAGCGCCTAATATAATATTATTAGACAAACCACTTTCAGCAGCAGGAGCACCTGGGACAGCAGCAGCACCAGCCACAACCGGAGTCTCAGCTTTTGGCTCTGAGGTGTAAGCTATAATATTATCAATATCTGTTGTTGCTAGTTGCGGAAAAGCAGTCATTACAGATTTGTTGTTCTCTTCAAAAAGTTTTACCGCAGCGGCATCACCAGATTTAATTAGGTCAGAACTATTATGAACCCACTTGTAAATCCAAGCCATTTCATGTTTTGCAGACACACCTCGCAACATAGGACCAGTTGCTTTAGCATCAAGCTTGTGACACGCAGCACAATTTGCATTAAAAAGCTCTTTCCCTTTTACAGGATCACCACCTTGACTTGCAACAGCCACATCTGGTGTTGCAGCCGGTAAAGCCGCAGGAGCCGCAGTTTGCGCAAATGAATTTAAGGAGAAAATTACCGCTAGCCCTAAGCCTAAATATAATTTCCTTGAGATCGAATTATGGTTACCCACCTTTTTCATATTATAAATGATTATCTACTAAAATTGGTACGATTTTTTCTATTAACAATAATTAGAAAAAACAATACATTCTTTTAAAACTTCGACAAAAATACGACTTAAGAACTATTCTCAAAACCTTAAAATAGTCTTAAATTCAATTTATATTAATTCTAAATAATATTTATTATTTCGTTTCATTCATTAAATAGTATTTTTGCATAAAAACTATCACATTATGAGAATTTTAACACCCCAAAAAGCTTTTTTTTACGCTGTCACTTTGTGCCTTACTAGTAGCTATATAAATGCGCAAGATCAAAATATCACGATAAATCAAGACCCTAAATTTGAACAATTACTAAATGAAAAAAGAAAAACAAACATTTCTAACACTGTAAATGACCGATATAAAGTTCAAATATTTAGCGGCGATAGCGAAAAAGCGAAAAACACATTAAACGAATTCAAACAAGAGTTTGGCGATATGGAAGGAACAATAGTATTCAATACACCCAATTATAAAGTTTGGGTTGGAAATTTTAAAACTCGAATTGAAGCTGAACGTAATTTAATTGACATTCGAAAAAAATACAAAAATATATTTTTGATAAAGCCAAATAAATAAAAAATAGCTTGCATAAATTAAATAAACGTTTATTTTCGATAAAAATCACTTCGATAAGCTTCATGGATAGATCTAAAAAAAGAACACATATAATACATCTTCTTGAAGTGAATAGAATAATAATCAGGATTTAGCCAAGTTAACCCTATTAAAAAACCGAGCAAATTGCTCTGTTTTTTGCTTTGTTCTCATTTACAGACACAGAATAAAAAGCTACACTACCCAAAACATAGTATTAATTACAAATCTACTACGTGGGTTTTTATAAAAAAAACAATTAAATATAAAAAACAGCAGTTCTATATTTTAAAGTTATTGTCGTTTGTTATCCTCATTACGAACGCTACGATTTGTCTTTACTATTTAAGTAGGCACTCGTTGTAGAATGCACCAGCGGGCGACTTAATCGCAGATGAACTGCAAAAAATGGATCAACTATTTAATTTGACTACTGAACAAATTATTAATTATAATGGTAAAATTCCAACCGAAGTAATTATTGAAGATAAAACAACCGTTTAACAAATGAGACTTATCCAGCAACTAGAAGAAATTGACAAACGAACCATCTTTAAACTCATTGATAAGATGCTCACCAATAAAAAATTCAAAGACTTTTTCGCTAAAAATACAGCAGCTCTATAAAACAAGAAAACCTCGCAAAATTACGGGTTTTTTATTGACTTGACTTGTTTTGTTTGCTCAACTTTGCGGGCACAGATTACAAATCTGCGCTATCGTTGCCGACATATTCGAACCATCAGGAATGACTTTAATATTTAAAATTGATTATTATGATTTACCAAATTATGCTCCAATAAATAACTGTCTTTTTAGTTTTATTTATTGCCACACCCTTTGAGAATCCATTTTCCCATCCCTTCGGCATTTGTGGATTTGGTTCTAAATCAAATTTTTTATAAAAATTACACGATTCTGCATTTAAAACATAAATTTGGAAATTTTCATCTTTCCAGAAATCTAGATTATTTGCAATCGAAAAATCAATAAAATTTAAAATCGGCAATAGCTTTTTATAACATGGCTTATCAATCAAGGAAGAGTCTTTTATTTCTACCATTTCAAGACTATCCTTTGTTCTGATAGTTTCGAATCTATTTACTACTAGTAGACACAAATCCTTGTTTGTATAAACACTTTTATTTTTCTGAATAATTTTTTTCTCTAAATCTTTTATACTATTTGAGGACAAATTATATTCAAATAAGAACAATCCAACATCATTTTTTTCAGAATTCGTATTAGAAACTGTTAAGTTGTCAGTTGAATTTAACGCATTGTGAAAATGGTTAACCAAAGTAGAATCAAATTGACTTTTAAATGTTAAAAATCTTTGATTTGTTACATTATTAAAAGTTTTTTTATCACTACAAACGTTAAAAGCGATAATTAGTGATATTAGGAATACATTAAATTTCATCATTTTTTTATTGCTTCAATTAAACCTTTAGCTACTTGAAGTAAATTATCTACTATTTTTATACCTGAAGCATAATCTGTATGCTTATTGCCGTAATATTCAGCTGTCATTGCATTTTCCTATCCTGCTAGTTTTGTTAAACTATATGTAGTACTTCTTGAAGAACTCCATGAACTTTGTCCACTTGTTTCTCCTAAAACTTTCTTCTCATTCATTTGCTCTGATTTAGCATACGTAATTTTGTATCGCCTATTTGTTTCATATCAGTATTTGTAGGTGTTATTTTCTCTTCTCCCATAGCACCTCCACTAACAAATTCTCTTTCTTTTATGGTTACTTTCTCTGCTTTTTCATAACCTCGATTTTCCATAAAATCCTCAGGATTTTCAACAACATTAGCACCTAAATCTCTAATATTATTTGCTCTTTCATCATTACCAAACATATTGTCTGCACCTAATCTATCATAATTCTTAGCATCGCCAGCACCTATTTTATCTGCAGTTGCTTACGTTAATTTTCATTGCCCTTCAACCTGTTCGACTGCTGGAGTTTTATTATTGACAAACCAATCTGGTGGTGGTGTCGCCATCATTCCATCAGAGTCAATAAAATATACAGGATTATTAAGAGCATAGGTATAGGCAGAAAACCTTCTTGAAGTTTCTGCTAACGGGTCAATATTCATCCATCTACCTAAAACAGGGTCATAATTCCTTGTGCCATAGTCGTAGAAGTTAAGCCCCAGTTCGTCTTGCAATTCCTTCCCGTTGTACTTATACTTTTAAACAAAACTTAAAAAACCATTATAACTAGCACAAAAAAATCCCGACGAATCGGGATTTTATATTAAAAAATTAATGTATTAAATACTATTTTAATTTCTTTTTGATAGCTACTTCATGATACGATTCAATAATATCTCTTTCTTCGATATCATTATAACCTTTCACTTGAATACCACAATCGTAACCTTTGGCTACTTCTCTTACATCATCTTTAAATCGTTTCAATGCTAACAGTTCACCTGTAAACACAACTACACCTTCTCTGATGATTCTCATTTTGGCATTTTTAACAATTTTACCATCCATAACCATACTTCCAGCAATAGAACCCACTTTAGAAATTTTAAAAATCTCTCTAATTTCAGCAGTTCCAAGAATTTCTTCTTTCATCTCTGGCGCTAACATTCCTTCCATTGCATCTTTCAAGTCATCAATAGCTGCGTAGATAATAGAATAATAGCGGATATCGATTTCTTCTTTGTCCGCCAATTGTCTAGCATTTCCAGCAGGACGAACATTAAATCCGATAATAATAGCATCAGAAGCAGAAGCCAACATAACATCAGTCTCCGTAATTGCTCCAACACCTTTATGTATAATATTGATTTGAATTTCTTCAGTAGATAATTTTGAGAACGAATCTGACAAGGCTTCAACTGAACCATCCACGTCACCTTTAAGAATTATGTTTAATTCTTTAAATTGACCTAATGCAATTCTACGTCCAATTTCATCTAATGTAATATGTCTTTGCGTACGAACAGATTGTTCACGCATCAATTGAGAACGTTTTGAAGCAATTTGTTTCGCCTCTTTTTCATCTTCAAAGATATTGAATTTATCACCTGCCGTAGCCGCACCATCAAGACCTAAAACTGATACTGGAGTCGAAGGACCCGCAACAGTGACAATATTACCTCTCTCATCATGCATGGCTTTAATTTTACCATGATGCTTTCCAGCCAACATATAATCCCCAATTTTAAGAGTTCCATGTTGAACTAATATTGTAGAAACATATCCTTTTCCTTTATCCAAGAAAGCCTCAACAACAGTTCCTTGTGCAGCTTTATTTGGATTTGATTTCAGATCTAATAATTCTGCTTCCAATAATACTTTCTCTAATAATTCTTTGACACCAGTACCTACTTTTGCAGAAATATCATGCGATTGAATTTTCCCACCCCAGTCTTCTACCAATAAATTCATACCTGCTAATCTTTCTTTTACTTTTTCAGGATTAGCATTTGGCTTATCAATTTTATTGATAGCAAATATTATTGGAACTCCTGCAGCTTGAGCATGAGAAATCGCCTCTTTTGTTTGTGGCATGATATCGTCATCAGCTGCAATTACAATAATAGCAATATCCGTAACTTGAGCACCACGCGCACGCATCGCAGTAAATGCTTCGTGACCCGGTGTATCTAAAAATGCAATTTTTTGGCCATTATCTAATGTTACTCCGTAGGCACCAATATGCTGTGTAATTCCACCCGACTCACCAGCAATAACATTTTCTTTACGAATATAATCAAGTAAAGATGTTTTACCATGATCGACGTGACCCATTACAGTAACAATAGGCGCTCTAAAGACTAAATCTTCTTCTTTATCAGCAACTACTTGAATTGCTTCTTCAATATCAACAGTTATAAACTCAACTTCGTAACCAAATTCATCAGCTACAATAGTCAAAGTTTCAGCATCAAGACGTTGATTCATGGTAACCATGATTCCAAGTGACATACAAGTTCCAATAACTTTAGTAATTGGCACATCCATCATAATAGCAATTTCACCTACAGTAACAAACTCCGTAACTTTAATAGTTTTACTTCCTTCGTCCAAAGCTCTTTGCTCATCATCAGATTTCTGACGGTGCGTATCTCTTTTATCTCTTCTGTATTTAGCCGCTTTTGATTTACCACCTTTTCCTTGCAGTTTCTCTAAAGTCTCTCTAATTTGATTTTTTACTTCCTCTTCCGTAGGCTCAACTTTTGCGACAATTGCAGGTCTGTTTCCTTTCACAAAACCAGGCCTTGCACTTCTATTAGCGTTAAAACCACCAGCATTAGGAATGATTTTGTTTGGATTTGGCGCTCCAGGAACTCCAGGAACAGCAGGTGGCCTTGGAGTACCTGGTTTTGGAGCAATTCTTTTGCGTTTATTTTTATTTGCATTATTAGCTCCTATAGCTCCAGGCGCACCCGGCTTGTTTGGAGTAATTTTAGGCTCTTCTTTTTTCTTCTTAGGCTTATTGAATTGAGATAAGTCAATTATCTGGCCTGTTAAAGTAGTACCTGATAATTTTTGATATTGAGTCGTTATAGTTTCATCAACTGGAGCTTCTTCAACTTTTTCAACTTTTACAGGTTCAGAAACAACCTCTTTTACAGGCTCTTTCTTTACTTCTTTTATTCCAACAATAGGTTTAACTTCTTTTCTGTCTGAAACAAGTTTGTCTTGTGAAAGTTCTTTCTGAACTGGCTCTTTTTGAATAGCTTCAACAATAGCAGGTTTTTCAACCGAGACCGGAACTTTAACTACAGGAGTTTCGATTTTTTCAACAACCTTAACTGGAGGAGTAGGAACAACTGCTGATCTTTTTGGATTGAGATCTATTTTTCCAACCTGAACCGGTCCAGCTAAAACAGCTCTCGCTTTGATAACTTCTTGTTGTTTTAGTCGTTCTTCGTCTTGCTTGCGCTTGTCTTCGATTTCTTTCTCTCGTTCCAATCGTAAAGCTTCTTTTTCTTTTCTTTTCTCTTCCCCTACTTCTTTTGAAGCCTCCTTATTCCCTTTGTCACCAGCAAACTGACCGCACAAGACATTGTATACATCATCAGAAATTTTTGTGTTTGGATTTGCTTCAATAGCAATTCCCTTATCTTTTAGATAATCCACAGCTCTTTCTAAAGAAATATTCAATTCCCTTAAAACTTTGTTTATTCTAATAATTCTCTCTTCAGACATAAAACCTTTTTATTATTACCTTTTTTGTTATTCCTCACTTTACTCCCAACTCGACACCTACCGAGCAAGAATTAATTGTAAAATGGCATGTTTATCGTTGAAGACACATTAACTAACTGTCAAATTCTTCTTTCAATATTCTCATTACATCCAGAATAGTTTCCTCTTCCAGGTCTGTTCTTCTTACTAAATCTTCTACATCTTGTTTCAAGATACTTTTCGCAGTATCTAAACCAATTTTTGCAAATTCTTCGATAACCCAGTCTTCAATTTCATCTGAAAACTCAGTTAATTCAACATCATCATCATCTGAAGTTGAACCAGCAATATCACCCTCACGAATAACATCTAATTCATAACCAGTCAATAACCCTGCTAATTTAATATTATGCCCACCTCTACCAATAGCTTTAGAAACTTCCTCCAGCTTTAAGAACACTTCTGCTCTTTTTGTGTCTTCATTAATTTTGATAGAAGAAACTTTAGCCGGACTTAACGCTCTAGTTATAAACAATTGAATATTACTGGTATAATTGATTACGTCAATATTTTCATTTCCTAATTCACGAACAATTCCGTGAATACGAGAACCTTTCATACCTACACAAGCTCCAACAGGATCAATTCTGTCATCATAAGAATCTACGGCTACTTTTGCTTTTTCACCCGGAATTCTTACCACTTTTTTAACCATAATTAAACCGTCAAAAACTTCCGGAATTTCTTGTTCAAATAATTTCTCTAAAAACTTCTCAGAAGTTCTAGACATAATAATTTGAGGTTTATTTCCTTTTAGTTCAACGCTTTCTATTATTCCTCTAACATTATCTCCTTTACGAAAAAAGTCAGAAGGTATTTGTTTTTCTTTAGGCAAAATGATTTCATTTCCTTCATCATCGACCAAAATCACAACTCTTGGACGCACATGGTGCACTTCAGCAGTATAGATATCACCTATTAAATCTTTAAATTGCTTATAAAGATTTGTATTATCATGTTCATGAATTTTTGAAATTAAATTTTGGCGTAAAGCTAAAATAGCTCTTCTACCCAAATCAATTAATTTCACTTCTTCGGAAACCTCTTCACCAATTTCAAAATCAGGTTCTATTTTTCTAGCCTCTGTCAAAGTAATTTCAAGGTGGTCAAAATCTAAATCTTCATCCGCAACGATCACTCTTCTTTGCCATATCTCCATATCTCCTTTATCAGGATTTATAATAATATCGAAATTATCATCTGAACCGTATTTTTTTTTCAATGCATTTCTAAATACATCTTCTAAAATTGCCATAAGCGTTACACGATCAATAAGTTTATCATCTTTAAACTCTGAGAATGAATCGATTAATGCTAAATTTTCCATGCGAATTCTTTAATTAAAATGTTACTGTAACGATTGCTTCTTTTACATCGGCGTAGGACAGTTTTAGTTCTTTTTGAACTGTCTCTTTTCCTTTTCCTATTTTTTTAGGTTCTCTAGCTTTCCAAGACAAAACTACAAAATCATCATTAGCTTCCACTAATTCTGCTTCAATTATTTCTGTACCAGTCTTCACAATTAATGTGCGCCCTATATTTTTCTTGTATTGTCTTACTAATTTCAGCGGCGAACCAACCCCTACCGAAGCTACTTCTAAAGAGTAATCTTGCTCCTCACGATCCAAGTTATTATCTATAAAACGACTCACATCGATACAGTCCTGAAGCGCGACTCCTTTATCACCATCCAAATTCACAATAACCTTAAAAGCATCAGTGATAATAAGGTCTATCAAAAAATTTGATGACTTTTCTGAAAGACATTCTGTCAATAACGAATTTACTTTTTCTTTAAATGTCATATTTTTATAAAAAGAGGGGACATTTAGTCCCCTCATTATCTAGATTTTAATAAATAACGGTGCAAATATAGTGTTTTTTTTTATTAATTAAAATAAACGACCGCTGTTAAAATATTTCTTATAGTTAATACAGCATAAAATACCAGTTTTACATGACTTAAAACTTATTGATTATGAAGCGATTTTTAGCACCAACCGATTTTTCAGAGCACGCTGAATACGCATTAAAAGCCGCCGCATAAATTGCCAAAAAAAATAATTATGAGATATTCCTACTTCATATGCTAGAATTACTAAGTCAAATAGGCGAAACTATTTCAGGCGTAAGCAGCATTCCTGAAGTACTGTTATTCATAAAAAAAGCAAATGAAACCTTTCAAAAAATCAAGGAACAACCTTCTTTAAACGGCATCTCAGTCAGTGAAAGAGTACATTTTGAAAGAGGTCTCAAATGACATACTATCGTTCAGCAAAAAAAAATAAAATTGATTTAATAATCATGAGGTCTCATGACTCATCAGGAATTGAAGAGATACTCATAGGATTGAAGACTGAGAAAGTAGTCTGCCGTCCATACATACCTATTTTTAGCCATTAAAAAAGATATTGACAAATTTGAAGTTAGAAACTTTGTTTTCGCTTCTGACTTTTCACAAGAAATAAAAAAACCTTTCAAAAAAATACTAGAATTCACTAAAATCTTCAATGCAAATCTATTTTTAGTAATGATTTGCACTCCTAACAGTTTCAAAACCACTTTAATTTCCGAAAAAATAATGAAAGAATTTATTACCAACTTTACTACCAACAACTACTCCTTACATATTTTTTACGATAGTAATATAGAAAAGGGCATTCTTAATTTATCAAATTCAGTAAATGCGGATTTAATAGGTCTTTGTACGCATGACAGAACTGGACTAGCACATTTTTTCAACGGCAGCATCAGTGAAGACTTGATAAACCACACCACAAAACCAGTAATTACTTTTAAGATTTAATTCTCAACCCTTTTTAATACTTTAAATTAAATCCCTAAAAATCACATTAGATTTTTTCAAAAAAATCCATAAAAAAAGCCTCTCAAAAATTGAGAGGCTTTACGTTGGTCTACAAGGACTCGAACCTTGAAAGACTGCACCAAAAACAGTTGTGTTACCATTACACCATAGACCAGCATTGCTTTGCTATTGCTTAGCGAGTGCAAATTTAGAACAAATTTTAATTTGCACAAATTTTTTATCGCTTTTTATTGAAAAAAATTTTCACCGCGAACAGAAATAGCCTGTTGATTTTTCAAAAACGCTAGAAACCAAACCATTAGTTTCCAATATTTGTTTTTTAGAAATTTTTGTTAATGCTCGCATCATTACATAAAAAAACATTTTCTTTGTATCTCAAAATTTAACTACAATTTAGCACTGAAATATGGCAACATTTAATTTCAATAAATGGAATACGATTATAGGTTGGTTTACATTTGGAATCGCATTAGTAACATATACACTTACCGTTGAACCCACAATGAGTTTTTGGGATTGTGGAGAATATATTGCCACAGCTGCAAAATTAGAAGTAGGACATCCACCCGGAGCCCCTTTATTTCAAATGATGGGTGCCTTTTTTGCAATGTTTGCTTCAGATGACAAACATATTGCTTTGATGGTTAATATGGTGTCTGTTTTTTCAAGCGCATTTACCATACTTTTCATGTATTGGTCCTCTACGATGCTATTAAAAAAACTAATTTCAAGATTTTCTGAAAATGAAAAAAACAATGACATTGTTGTTTTAGGTAGTGCTTTTGTAGGTGCATTAGCTTATACTTTTTCCGATAGTTTTTGGTTTAATGCAGTTGAAGCCGAAGTTTATGCGATGGCTTCCTTATTCATCGCATTGTTGTTTTGGTTAGGTTTACGTTGGGAACAAGATATGGAAACTCCTAGAGGAAATAAGTGGCTATTGATTATTTCATTAGTTGTTGGGCTTTCGTTCGGAGTACACTTCATGGCTTTATTAACAATTCCAGCCATTGGTTTTCTTTATTTTTTTAAGCATTATAAAGTTGTTACCGTCAAAAATTTTATTATTGCAAATGTTGTCGTAATTGCAATATTGCTTTTTATATTCAAATTATTACTACCATTAACAATGGCTTTTTTTGGAAAAACCGAAGTTTTTATGGTAAACGACATGGGAATGCCTTTTGATTCAGGAACTATTTTTGTAGCCTTACTTTTTATTGCTTTCTTTTATTTTGGCCTAAAATATACCAAACAAAAAGGGTTCATATTTTACAATACCATCATATTATGCATTTTATTTATTTTGATAGGATTCTCTACTTGGATGATGTTACCTATCAGAGCGAATGCCAATACGGTAATTAACGAAAACAAACCTTCGGATGCAGCAGAAGTTCTAGCGTATTACAATAGAGAACAATATGGGGTAAACCCTTTGTTTTACGGAGCTCAGTATACAGAAACTTTTGCTGGACTAGATAAAAAAAATCCTTACCTAGACAAAGCTCCAAACTATGAAAGAGATTATAAAACGGGCAAATATCTTATCACAAATAATTACAAAAATGCCGAACAAAATAGCGACGACAATCAAAAAACTATTTTACCCAGAATGTGGAGTTCGGAGCATGTAGCGAATTACATGAATTTCACAAATCCGCCACAATTTAAAATTAATCCTGATTATCCCTATGAAGATGATTTAGCAAAATACGGAATTGACCCTAGTAAATTAACAGAAGAAGAGTACAACAAAGCCATTGCGCAGTTGAAAAATGAAGTCGAAAAAACAGTTGCCGAATTTAGACAAGCTTATGCTCAAAAACAAATTGACAATGACGGCTATGTTTCTTTCTTAAAAAGTTACGGAGATTACCTGATTATAGAAAAACCAACAACGGCAGACAATTTCAGCTTCATGTTTGAATATCAATTTGGCTACATGTACTGGAGATATTTGATGTGGAACTTTGTAGGACGCCAAAGCGATGTTCAAGGAAAATACGACAATTTAGATGGAAATTGGATTAGCGGAATCAAATTTATTGATGATTTACATTTAGGTTCTCAAGATAATTTACCTTCAGATGTATTAAACAATAAGGGAAGAAATGTTTATTTCTTTTTACCCTTTATACTTGGACTTATTGGTTTAATGTATCATGCGAATAAAGACCTAAAGAGTTTTTACGTCTTGTTAGCTCTATTTCTATTTACAGGAATAGCACTGAAAATTTACTTAAACGAAAGACCTTTTGAACCTAGAGAAAGAGATTATGCATTAGTAGGTTCGTTCTATGTTTTTGCTATCTGGATAGGATTTGGTGTCTATGCGCTATACGAAAGTGCACAGAAATATTTGGCCCCAAAAATAGCCGGCCCCGTACTTATAGCATCCTGCTTATTAACAGCTCCAGTCTTAATGGCATCTCAAAACTGGGACGATCATGACCGCTCTAATAGATACACTGCAGTTGCGATGGCAAAAGCATATTTAAACTCATGCGATAAAGATGCGATATTATTTACCATTGGCGATAATGATACATTCCCGCTTTGGTATGCTCAAGAAATAGAAAAAGTGAGAACCGATGTAAAAATTGTAAACACGAGTCTTTTCATGACCGATTGGTATATTGACCAAATGAAAACTAAAACATACGAGTCAGACCCTTTGCCGATATCATTTGTCCACGACGAATATGTAGGTGACAAACTGGATTACGTAGCACATATCCCAAAAGTGGAAACCAGATGGGAAATAAAAGATTTTATCAATTTTATTAAAAATCCAAAATCTACTGTTGAAATGCAAAATGGTCAAACCATTCATTTTTATCCAACAAATAAAATACGAATTCCTATTGACAAAAACACT
Organism: Flavobacterium sp. 83; assembly: GCF_000744835.1. Classification (NCBI taxonomy): domain Bacteria; kingdom Pseudomonadati; phylum Bacteroidota; class Flavobacteriia; order Flavobacteriales; family Flavobacteriaceae; genus Flavobacterium; species Flavobacterium sp. 83. The sequence continues at coordinate 1,500,970 of NZ_JQMS01000001.1, read as the reverse complement.
ATTATCAACAACAAGGTGGTTTCTGCAAAATACAACGATTCTATCGTCCCTTATATAGACATAGACATCAAAGGAAATGCTCTATACAAAAACAGATTGATGATGCTTGATATTGTAGCCAATAACAATTGGAAAAGACCAATTTATTTTAGTGGTGGCGCATTTGATGACGAAGATTACATCTGGATGAAGAATTATCTTCAATTAGACGGAATGGTTTACAAGTTAGTTCCTTTAAGAACTAAACTAAACAAAGATGACAACCAGATGGAAATGGGACAAATTGATGCAGACAAAATGTATGCAAATGTTATGCAATGGGACTGGGGAAATAGTGAAAGTCCAACTATATATCATGACCCGGAAACCAGAAGAAATAGTATCACTTACCGAATGAATCTTGCCCGATTAATGAATCAATTAATCGCCGAAGGAAAGAATGACAAGGCTAAAAACATTATCGATTTAGCCATGACAAAAATGCCTTTGGACAAATTTGGTTATTATTCGTTAGTAGAGCCTTTTGCAAAAGGATATTATAATATTGGAGAGAAAGCAAAAGCTCAGGATCTTCTTGAAAGACTAATGACGAAATACAAAGAGAACCTTAATTATTATATCCATTTAAAACCTGTAGATCAGACTGGTATTGCAATTGACATCATAACAGATATCGAGCGCTATAGAGGATTACTTCATGTGATGAAAGAAAGTGGTGACTCCGCTTTTTACAATAAAAACAAAATAATTTTCAACACATATATCAAAATGTTTGAACGTTTTGGTCGCGAGAAAGAATAAAATAAGACTATCAGAAACTATAGCGATATTGAAAAATATCGCTATTTTTTTTTACTTTTAAAAGAAAAGAAAATGAAACTTCATTGGATAAAAACGAATTGGATTATAAAAAAATTATTCGCAAATTACACGTGGGACCTACCTAACAATGAAAAGAAAATATATCTCAGCTTTGACGACGGTCCTATTCCGGAAATCACGGAATGGGTTTTGGAAGAATTAAAAAAAAGCAAAGCAAAAGCGACTTTTTTTTGTATTGGTGATAACATTGAAAAACATCCCGAAATATTCAAAAAAGTAATCGCTGAAGGCCATTCAATTGGAAATCATACATTCAATCATCTTAATGGGTGGAAAACTACTAGCGAGATCTATATAGAGAATTTTAAAAAATGTGAAGAAGTAATTAGCCGATTCCCTGCACAAAAAATAAGATCTAAAATTTTTCGCCCACCTTACGGCAAAATAAAAACAGCACAATCTAAACAAATACGTAAACTAGACTACAAGATAATAATGTGGGATGTCCTAAGCGCAGATTTTGACCAAAACTTATCTAAAGAAGAATGTTTAGAAAACGTTTTATACAATATACAATCAGGAAGTATAATTGTATTCCATGACAGTCTTAAAGCATTTAAAAACTTAGAATATGTGCTTCCGAGGACTTTAGCTTATCTAGAAAAAAATAATTTTATTTGTGATATTATAGAATAAAAAAAGTAATTATTAAAATTGTTCCTGAACAATACTAATAATAGTGTTAGCATCTAACTCTCCGGATTGTCTCCAGATCATTAAACCTTCTTTATAAATCATAAGTGTAGGAAGACCTTTTATTCGAAGTGCTTCGGCTAATTCTTGATTTTTATCAACGTCAATCTTAATCACTTTTGCTTTATCACCAAGAGCAGCAGCAACATCTCTAATTACAGGATGCATTGAAACAGAAGATTCGTTCCAATCCGTATAAAAATCAATCAACACAGGAATTTGTGCGTTTATAAGTTCTCCAAATTTTGACATAAAACCAAAAATTTAATTTCCTAAATCTACTAAAAAAAAGATAATTATTCTACAAATGTAACATTTTAAACGAATTAAGCCACATCCTTGCCTTTTTTTAGTTCGATGACAGTGATTTCAGGCATTATTCCGACTCTACCCGGATAAGCATGAAAACCAAAACCTCTATTCACATAGACATATCGACCTAAATTTTCATATAAACCGGCCCACTGAGTGTATACATATTGCGCTAAACTCCATTTGAAATAACCTGGAATTTCAATCCCAAATTGCATTCCATGAGTGTGTCCAGATAATGTAAGATGGAAGTTTTTCTCATGATGCTGCACTTCGTAGTCCCAATGTGAAGGATCATGACTCATCAAAATTTTGAAATCTTCTTTATTTACATACTGTGATGCTTTATTGATATCACCCGCTTTCTTAAAATTTTGCCCCCAATTTTCCACACCAATCAGTGCAATTTTATCATTCCCTTTTTTGATAAAAGTATGCTCATTCAACATTAATTTAAAACCAATTTGCCCGTATAGATTTTTTATGTCTTGAAAATTTTTTTCTTTAGCCGCATCAGTTGGCCAAGTTACATATTCGCCATAATCATGATTCCCTAAAACTGAATATTTTCCATACTCGTGTTTTTTTATTCGGTTGAATGTTTCTATCCAAGGATGCATTTCTTTGGCATCTGTATTTACAATATCTCCGGTAAACAAAATCATATCTGAATTTTGCTCATTTACTAAATCTATTGCATAATTTATTTTTTCAGGATTATCAAAGCTGCCACTATGAACGTCAGATATTTGAGTAATCGTAAAACCATCAAAAGCATCAGGCAAATCTGGAAAAAAGATTCGTTGTTTGATTACTTTATAATTGTACTTACCAACGGTCACACCATATATTAAAGATAAAAAAGGAACTGCAGCCAACCCTAATCCAATCTGACTTACAAATTTTCTTCTAGAGGCTAAAAAAGTCACATTATCATTATTCTCAATAAAATAGTTTACTGATCCTGCTCCAATTCTAAAGATATCTTCTCCAAGTAATACGAGCGCTAAAACCATTTTTGGAACATACACTAGAAGCACTAAACCCATAGTAAACATTGTTTGCTTGGTCTGCCCTACTGAACGGTCAAATTGCATGAATGAATAAATAATAAATACTAATAGCAGAAAACTAATAATCTGATAACACACCAAAACCCACTTTACCTTTATTAAGGTTCGCAATGCTTGAAATGCATAAAGCTCAATAATAAGAAGTACAAAACACAATAACAGTATGCGAAGAATCATTTTATAATATTTTATACAAAATAACAAATTAAGAAAATACTTTTAGTTTTTATTAATCAAAATTTAACTAAAATCGCATCAAATATATCATTGCATCCCTTTTTTACAAAAAAAGCTGATAAATAAATTTATCAGCTCATCTTCAATTAAAAAAATCTTTAACAACTACCTTTTATAACCTATCTAAACAATTTAAAAAAGCAAAACAATAGTAATTAATTATTTTTTAGCTTTTGCAGGTTCGGCTTTAGCTGCTTCTACTTTTTTAGCTTTTTTTTCTGTTTTTTTAGTAGCTTTAACTTCTTTAGCAGGAGTTGTTTTTGCCGGAGCAGTTTGAGCGTTTACCATTACTGTAGTTCCTAAAACCATTGCAGCTAACATCAATACTTTTTTCATGATTGTGAATTTTATTATTAATAATTTGATTTATTTATAGACCAAATGTATTACCGCTAAATGAAGATTTAATGAAGATTCAGTACTTAGATAAATTTTAACTATTAATTATGTTTTTCATTATTGGCAAAACACAAACAAAATGTTGTCCCTTCATTAATTCTTGAAGTAACTTCTATTTTTATATGATGAAAAAGAGCAATACTATCAGCAATAGCAAGGCCTAAACCATTTCCTTCTTCATTAGCATCAATTCTAGAAAATCTATTGAATATCTGATCTTTTTGATTTTCATTCATTCCAATTCCAGTATCAGAAACTGACAAAAAATAATTAGAATCTAAAAATCCATCTATAATGGTAATGTTTCCGTTTTTTTTATTGTATTTAATAGCATTTACGATCAAATTATATAAAAGAATGTGAATTAGAGTTTTATTCCCAATAAAATGAAAATCATATTGAAGATTCATCGTAAAAGTCAATCTTTTTTCATCCATACGATCTTTCAAATCTTGATATAAATCAGTAATTAATTCTCCTAAATTTATGGTTTCATTAGACTCGTATTGATGGTTTTCAATTCTTGAAATAAGCAATAAATTATTGATTACTTTCTTGAGCATATCTAATATTTTTAAAGAATTTGCAATTTTATCAATAGCACTATCGTTTAGTGAATCATTCTGAAGTAAGTTTTCAAATTTGTTTTTTAATAATGCAATTGGGGTTAAAAGTTCATGAGAAACATTGGCAATAAATTGTTTCTCTTTCTTAAAAAGTTCACTTATCCGATTCATCATTTGATTCAAAACCATATCCAATTCCTGAAAATCTGCAGAATGAGAGTTTATAGGGGTATGATCAAACGTATCCGGTTCATTTACCCGACGGATTTTAGTATCGATAATTTTATAGAAAGGCTTCAATAGGTATTCTATATAAAAAGTATCTATCAAAAAAGTAACTAATAGAATAATAACAAGTACGATTAACACAAAAAATCGAATCGTAAAAGTTAGTTCCTCTACTTCACTCAGACTATTGCCTATTTCAAGCTGATAAGGCATTTTTTCATAAAGGAATTGGTATTGTAAAATTCTGTAGTCACCTTTTTCCTCCTCAATTATTCTAGGTTCATTGATAAAAACAGTTTTATCTATTTCGGAATTTATTGGCAATCTGGATAATTGCAAAAATTCATTATGTAATGTAGAAAAGCTTGCGTAGGTTTCCATTGAGTCATTTCTAACAATGAAATCATTGATTTCTTTCTTATCTAAATGTTCAATGAATTTTTGCTTTTTTTCTAATAAACTTTTATTAATATGCTTGTAAACTACTTTTTCAACCAAAATAGGTAACATCATCCATAAAACCAAAATTACAAGTAATCTGGTTATCGCATTGAAGATTGTTAATTGGTGTTTTATTTTCATAAATCAATCGTTTATCCGGTAACCAACACTTCTTACGGTCTCAAACCATTCAATAGGAGCATACTTTTCTAGTTTCTTACGCAAATTCCGTACATGCACATCAATAAAATTCGAATCAGAATTAACCTCAAGGATGTCACCCCAAATATGTTCTGTTAATTGTAATCTGGTAATTACTCGATTTTTATTTAAAACTAAATATTGAAATATATCAAATTCTTTTTTTGTGAGTTTAACTTGAATTCCATCACAATGCACTTTATAATCTTGAAGCTGTAAACTAAAGTCATGTATCTCTAAATCATTAACAACAAAACCGTGTATGCGTCTGATGATAGCAAATAAACGCGCGCCTAATTCTGTCAAAGCAAAAGGTTTTGTAAGATAATCGTCTGCCCCAAGCTGTAATCCATTAATTCTATCATCGAGTTCGCCACGAGCCGTCAATATTATGACTGCCATTTTAGATTGTATTTTCCGAACCGTTTTTAAAATCTCAAATCCGCTTCCATCAGGCAATCCTAGATCCAATAACATAATATCATAATCATTACTGCTAATTTCCTCTAATGCTGTGGCACAGTTTTTAGCAATTTTACAAACATAGCCACTCGTGGAAAGAAAATCTTTCAACTCAATAGCTAATTCAGCATTGTCTTCTACGATAAGAATATTCATAAATGATTTGTGTAGTAAAACTATTTAAAGTAACAAATAATGTAAATGTAACTGTTTTAATAGTTATAAATTTAACTGAAAGTTGGTAATAAAAAAAAGCTGATAAATTTATTTACCAGCTTTTTCAACAATTAACCCTTTTGTTTTGCCATCTTGGCAATTCATTTTACATTACTCAGAAAGCAAAACAAAAATGTTGATTATTTTTTTGCTTTAGACGTTTCTTTTGCTATAACAGCCGCTTTTTTCTCCGCTCTAGCTTTTTTGTGTTTTGAATGTTTTTCCATTCTCACTTCTTTGGCAGGACCTGTTTTTGCTGGAGTTGTTTTAGCATTTACCATAACACTTGTCCCTAACATAATTGCAACTAACATCAATACTTTTTTCATTTTTTCTAAATTTAATATTAATAATTTGTTATTTATAGATCAAATGTACTAGTGATAAATGAAGAAAAAATGAAGATTTGCTTGCCTAGGAAAATTTAACTTTTAATTAGATTTTAGAGCTTTATTAGAATTAAAAAAGACTTCACTTTTAATTAAAAAGTGAAGTCTTAAAATTATAAATACGCATTGGTTTTTATTTTATAGACAAATTCAACGAATACACATCCAAATTTATTTTTGTACCTGTATTTAGTCTTTTCACATGAACTTCTAGTGACTCATTATAATTTAAAGCAACTGTTCCCGTAACAGGAAAAGATTGAACATAACCGCTATTGGTATCAATATAAGTCTCTGTTTCTGGCAGAGGTACAACAGTAGTACCATTAGTTGAAATTTTTGCGATATAAAAAACATAGGTCGCATTTGTTCCACTAGTCACTTCAGCAAATGAAATCGAGGTATTTACCTGAAAAGTTCTCGTTTTTTTACCTACATATGTCAATCTTCCGCTAACATCTGATTTAACCCTAAATAAATTAGAAACACTTGTTGCATTAGTATTCACTTTATAATCTGTATTTTGAGCAGTTGCGGTAGTTCTTGTTGAAGAAGTGTTGTTACTATCATATAAAAAACCCGTAGCAAATGCATCTCCTTCATTTGGCACTCCTGCAGATCTAATTGCCCATCTATTATCAAAGTTATAACCAGTGTAACTACCAGTTGTATACCCTTTTATATATAGCCCAGTTGTAAGAGTTCCCGTAAAAACAACTGATTCTACTACTGCATCCCCTGTAATTGTTGGATTACTGGAAACATCAAGACCAACAACCGCACCATAAACTTCACTAAATCCTCCTGTTTTTTCAACTAAACCAAAAGTTCCTTGAAATGTTTCATAGGTTCCTGAATTATTTCCAAACCAAGCGGCATTACTAAGCAAGACTTTACTAATATCTTTATATACAATCCCAGTTGTATTCCCTAAATACTGAACAATACTTACAAAAGCTAATGCGAAATTTTCTATCTTACCTATATTAGAAGAACTTGCAATAATACAATCCCTCAAAACTAAACTTTGAGTTTGTGTTCCAGCCGCGATTGATCCTGTTCCAGTAACATTAAAAACATTCCCGCTTGTTGCTGTCAAAGTTAGTATCTTAATGGAACCTCCTGTTGTTCCTGTAAAAAGATCGCCTGACGCCTTAACTAATTTATCTTCCCCAGCATCCATACCAACAATATAAGAATTATTCAATTCAATTGGTAGATCAACATTAATAATGCCATTAATTTCATACAACGTATTTGCATCTAGCAGATATTTAGTACTTCCACCTGCTGTTTTTTCTGCAGCTAAAACTGTAGCTAAAACATCCGTAGATTTAATACGCTTGAACTTCAATCGCCCATCTTTATCTCCATATATTTTATTCCATAATGAGGCTGAAGAATCATAATATTGCAGCGCTTTGATATCCGTATCATAAACCATCAAACCATTTGCAGGGCTAACAATAGATGTCCTTTGCGCAGTTGTCATCCTTGGCGCTAACATCCCTTGGGTAGTAGAGCTTATATCTAAAACTGAACTCGCATCTGGCGTAACAGTTCCAATCCCAACTTGGGCAAACATACTTGTCGTTATTATCATGAAAAATAATAGACAGGCTGGCAATACCTTTTTAGAAGCGTAATTTTTTTTCATAATAAACAAATTAAAAGATTAAATATAAAGAATAACACGAGGACCTTATTCTGTACAATAAAGTTATAAAATATATCGTTTAAAAGCATAATTTAACCGATTAAATACATGATTTTTATTATTTTATATTTAAAATCATACAAATAATAAAATCTATTATAAAAAATTACTACTAATTAATATTGAAATTATTTTCACTCAAAATCAGTCCACTAAATAAATTTTAGTTAAAAAATTTGTTTAACATACTGATTTTGAAATACCCAACATAAGAATATGATTTCCAAGAAATATTCAAAACCCTCTTCTCTTTATCTGACAAGTTTTGTACTTTTGAAAACTATACAAAATTTCAATCATGTCACAACAAAAACGCCTGTTCCTTCTTGATGCTTATGCTTTAATCTTTCGTGGGTATTATGCTTTTATAAAAAACCCTAGAATCAATTCTAAAGGAATGGACACATCAGCCATCATGGGATTTATGAACTCATTAATGGATGTCATCAAAAGAGAGAAACCGGACCATTTAGCCGTTGCTTTTGATAATGGAGGCAGTCAATTGAGAAATGAAATATTCCCTGAATACAAAGCACATCGAGATGCAACCCCTGAAGCTATTAAAATTGCTATTCCATACATTCAAGATTTATTGAAAGCCATGCACATTCCTATCATAGAAGTAAAAGGGTATGAAGCTGACGATTTGATAGGAACTATTGCAAAACAAGCTGAAAAACAAAACTACAAAGTCTTTATGGTAACCCCAGATAAAGATTTTGCACAATTGGTTTCTGAAAATATTTTTATGTACAAACCCGCCAGAATGGGCAACGGAATAGAAATTTGGGGAATTCCAGAAGTTTTGGCAAAATTTGAAATTGAAAGACCCGATCAAGTAATTGATTTTCTTGGAATGATGGGAGATGCTGCAGATAATATCCCCGGGCTACCAGGTGTAGGAGAAGTAACTGCAAAAAAATTATTAAAGGAATTTGGAACAATGGAAAACCTTTTGGCAAATACAGACAAGCTAAAAGGCAAAATGAAGGAGAATATTGAAGCAAACAAAGAAAAAGGATTATTATCTAAAACTTTAGCAACTATTTTATTAGACTGCCCTGTAGTTTTTGATGAAACCGATTACGAATTATCAACTCCTGATGTGGAGAAAACAGATGCACTTTTCAACGAATTAGAATTCAGAAGAATGGCTGAGCAGTTTGACGCTATATTTAAAAAAGGTGGAACAGTAACAGTTACCAATCCTGTTGACGAAGCTAAATTATATAAAAAACCGCAAGCCAAGAACGAAGAGCAATTTGATCTTTTTGGAAGTACAATTCCAGATGAAACTTCAGATGAAACTCGTCATCAATATTACAATTCGTTAGAGAACTCTGAACATTCCTATCAAATTATTCAAGGTGAATTAGGGCTAAAATTATTATTACAAAATTTACGAAACCAATCTTCCGTTTGTTTTGATACTGAAACAACAGGATTAGATGCTTTGCATGCGGAATTAGTAGGAATCTCTTTTTCTTATGAAAAAGGAAAAGGATTTTATGTTCCCTTTCCAGAAAATCAAGATGAAGCACAATCTTTAATCGAAAAGTTCATTCCTTTTTTCGAAAATGAAAATATTGAGAAAATTGGGCAGAATTTAAAATACGATTTAAAAATTCTTTCTAATTACAACATTAAAGTAGAAGGAAAATTATTCGATACCATGATTGCACATTATCTGATTAATCCCGATATGCGTCATAATATGGATATTCTAGCAGAAACTTATTTGAAATATTCTCCGAAATCTATCGAAGCTTTAATTGGAAAAAAAGGAAAAAACCAGAAATCAATGCGCGACGTTGAACTGGAAGAAATAAAAGAATATGCAGTCGAAGATGCTGATGTAACTTTGCAACTCAAAGAAATATTCACTTTGGAATTAGACAAAACCGGTACCAAAAAGCTTTTTGAAGAAATCGAAATTCCATTGGTAAAAGTTTTGGCTGATATGGAAAAAGAGGGAATTCGTGTTGATGTAGCTTTCTTGAAATCTCTATCAAAAACATTAGATGATGATATTAAAATATTAGAAGCAAACATATTTGAAACTGCTGGAGAAAAATTCAATTTAGCCTCTCCAAAACAATTAGGCGATATTTTATTCGACAAATTAAAAATTGGAGGCGTTAAACAAAAGAAAACAAAAACTGGCCAATATGCTACAGGAGAAGAGATTCTAAGCTATTTGGCTTTGGAAAATCCAATAGTAAAAGACATTCTTGATTGGCGTCAATTAATTAAACTTCAAAACACTTACGTTGATGCTTTACCAAACCAAGTAGATAAAATCACGAACCGAATACATACCGATTATATGCAAACCGTAGCTGCAACTGGGCGTTTGAGTTCTAATAATCCTAACTTACAAAATATTCCGATTCGTACCGAACGTGGAAGACAAATCAGAAAAGCATTTGTAGCCAGAGACGAAAATTACACGATTGTTTCTGCCGATTATTCTCAAATAGAACTTCGCATTATTGCAGCATTGAGTGGTGAAGAAAACATGATTGCTGCCTTTCAAAATCATGAAGACATTCACAAATCTACCGCATCAAAAGTCTTTAATGTTCCATTAGAAGACGTTACTCGTGAACAACGAAGCCATGCCAAAACGGTAAATTTTGGTATTATTTATGGTGTTTCGGCATTTGGATTGAGTAACCAAACCTCGCTTTCCCGTTCCGAAAGCGCCGCATTGATTGAAGCCTATTATAAAACGTATCCAAGATTAAAATCTTACATACAAGAACAAATTGAATATGCACGAGAAAATGGATTTGTGCAAACAATTCTTGGCCGTCGCCGCTACTTGAAAGACATTAATTCCGCAAATGCCATCGTTAGAGGTGCTGCAGAAAGGAATGCCGTGAATGCTCCAATACAAGGAAGTGCTGCTGATATTATTAAAATTGCGATGATTAATATTCATGAAAAACTAACAGCCGAAAACTGGAAAAGCAAAATGTTATTACAGGTACATGATGAACTTGTTTTTGATGTTCATAATTCAGAGCTCGAAAAAATCCAACCTTTAATAAAATACGAAATGGAACATGCGTTTAAACTCGATGTTCCTTTGGATGTCGATTTAGGAGCCGGGAAAGATTGGCTAGAAGCGCATTAAGACAGTAATTTAAAACAAAAAAAGGCTAATTTAAATTAATAAATTAGCCTTTTTTTTTATAATTACAACTATTGAATGATCATCACTTTTTTCCAAGATTTTTCGTTTTCGTTTTGAAGTTCTATTAAATAAACTCCTGATTGTAAACCTCTCACTTCAAGATCTGAAGCTTTATTATTTTCGACATTTATAGTTTTTACCAAAACCCCAACTTGGGAATAAATACTAATTTTTCGTAAAGTTGATTTAGTTTTTATAATAAATTTATCATTCGCTGGATTTGGATAAATCACAGATGCATTCAAAGTAAAATCTTCTACTCCAAGAGTACTAAAATAATTAGAGAGGGAATATCCCCAATTGCTTTCGCCGTGATAACCCATTTGAAAAGCTGGCGCAATACCACTTCCTCTTGCCCAAGCAAAATCTATATTGGTATCAGAGAAATTGAAATTAAAATCGTTTACACCATCACCTAAAAAGTTTCTTTGTAAAATAATTGTCCTTACGCTTCCATTTACTGTGTCCGACAAAACAACCCAATTGTTTGTTACGTCAACATTTGGGGTAGTATAACCTCCAGCAAAATTGCAATCAATTATTGTATTTTGATTAACATAAACTATATCTTCTGCTGCTTTCATCCCTTCATTAAAGCCAAACTTTCCAAAATGTATTCCAAACCACCTGTCTGAAGGTCCCGTTATTTTTAAAGCAACCTTACTTGTTAAATTGTCTAAAGTTAAATTAGCCGTCATATCCGTAGTAAGGATCACTATTCCAGTAGATTTTTGTTGAGAAAAACCAACAAAGTAAAATAGTATTAATAATAAATTTACTAACTTTTTCATTTTTTACTTTAATAAATTTATTATTTTTTCATCTCCTAAAAATACAGCATACTCAAAAGCGGTTTTCCCTTTATTGTCAATTTTTGTTTTATCAGCATTATAAAATAAAAGTAATTTTACCAATACGATACTTTTAAACATAATGGCGAAAATCAAGGCAGTAGTTCCGTTTGAATCCGCACTGTTAACGTCCGCTTTGTTTTTTAATAACAACTGGGTTATTTGAATGTTCCCTTTAACAACTGCAGCCATTAGCGAGGTCCCCATAGGACTTGAAGTATTTACGTTGCTGTGGTGTTCAAGAAGAAATTTTGCCGTTTCGTAATTGTTGTGATAACAGGCTAAAATCAATGGTGAGAACCCATTTTCATTTGTCAAAAATATAGCTTTCGGGTTATTTTCGAAAATCTCTTTCATTTGTTTAAGATTTCCATTTCTTGACACATCAAAAACATCCAATTTCACTTGAGAAAAAGTAGTGTTGAAGAAAAGCAAATGCACAACAATAAAGTAGATTTTTTTCATACAGCTTTTATATAATACAAAGAAATATCTTTATATGCCTGAAAAAATTTAAACAATGTTATGTTTCTGTTATTTAACTAATTACTAAAGAGCCCTTGTAGATTCTCTTTCTTTCAATTTTGTTTTAATAACAACCGTCTCATACGGCAAATTCTCTTCTTTCGATTCTAATCTGTCAATAAGCAACTTAGCTGCAACTTCTCCTATCTCAATTCCATGCTGGCTAACAGTAGTTAGACTTGGCGATAACCTTCTTGATGCAAGAATGCCATCTGCAAAACCTATAATAGAAATTTCTTCCGGTACTTTATATCCTTTTTTGATAGCAATACGCAATGCAGCCACTGAGTCATTTTCCTCCAAGGCAAAAATCCCATCAATTATATTTTTCTCAAAAATGTTTTCAATTTTATCCTTTAAATCATCCTCTGAATCTGTACGAATAATTAAATTCTCATTCACAGGAATATTATTATTCGCCAATGCTTTAAGATACCCTTCACTTCGTAATATACCAACACTTAAATTATCTACCGAGGAGAATAAAGCTATATTCTTGCACCCTAAATCTATTAAATATTGAGTAGAATTTAAAGCAGAATCAAAATCATCAACTATTACTTTATCACAATCTACTCCCTCAGCAATTCTATCAAACATCACTATAGGAGTTCCATCATTAATAATTTCTTTGAAATGATTGTATTCATGAAGTTTTTGAGCTTCTTCTGAAACCGATAGAATAAAGCCATCAATTGTCCCATTACTCAACATTTCAAGGGTATGCGCTTCTTTTTCTAATGATTCATTAGAGATACACATTATTACATTATATCCTTTTTCATCAGCAATTTTTTCAATTCCGCTAAATACTTTTGCAAAAAAAGAATTCAGTATGTTAGGAATAATAACACCTATGGTTTTTGTCTTTCTGTTTTTAAGGTTTAAACCAATAACATTTGGTTTATAATTTTTAAGTTTTGCATATTCCTTAATTTTAATTTTTGTTAATTCACTTATTTCAGGACTATCGTTAAGTGCTTTTGAAACTGTTGAAACAGAAACATTTAATTCTTTTGCAATTTGTTTTAAAGTTGCTTTAGCTTTCATAGATCAGAATTTATTGTTTTTTGATGATTAAAAGAATCATTTAATTTATTTTCTTGTATAAAATTATAGTTATTTCGTAACATAAACCCCCTTTTACAAAACTATAATATACGTATTTTATTTCACAACAAATGTAATACAATTATTTAAAGACCTAATATAAGTATAATCCAAAAAACACATCATAAATTTATTTTAAATATACATTTGATTATCAGTACAAAAACATATAAAAAATATTCTTTTAAGGTATTTGTATTTAAAATAATTAATTGTACTTTTGCAACCCCTTTATTGGGGATGGAATGTTTAATTAAAAATATATTATGGACGCATTAAGCTACAAGACACAATCAGCAAGCAAAGCCACAGTTACAAAAGAGTGGATTGTTGTAGATGCTGATGGTCATAACTTAGGTCGTCTTGCTTCAAAAGTCGCTATGATTTTAAGAGGTAAGTACAAGCCAAGTTACACACCACACGTGGACTGCGGTGATAACGTAATCGTTATCAACTCAGAAAAAATCAACCTTACAGGTAACAAAATGGATGAAAAAACATACATCCGTCACACTGGTTACCCAGGAGGTCAAAGAACTTTAACTGCTAAAGTATTGCAATCAAAAAACCCTGCATTACTAGTTGAAAAAGCAATAAAAGGGATGTTACCTAAAAACAAATTAGGAGCTGAACTTTTTAGAAATTTAAATGTTGTTGTAGGATCAGAGCACAAACAAGGCGCTCAAAAACCTAAAACAGTTAACCTTAACGATCTTAAGTAATGGGAGTTATTCACAAAATCGGTAGAAGAAAAACCGCTGTTGCACGTGTTTATGTTTCGGAAGGAACAGGAGTAATCACTGTGAACAAAAAAGCATTCGAAACATACTTCCCAACTGCAACTTTACAATACAAAGTATTACAACCTATGTCTATGACAGAAAACGTAAGCAACTTTGACGTAAAAGTTAACGTTTATGGTGGTGGTTCAACTGGTCAAGCAGAAGCTGTAAGAATGGCATTAGCACGCGTTATGTGTGAAGTAAATGCTGAAAACAGAGGGATTTTGAAACCAGAAGGTTTATTGACAAGAGATCCAAGAATGGTTGAACGTAAGAAATTCGGTCAGAAGAAAGCTCGTAAGAGATTCCAATTCTCTAAACGTTAATATTACCTGTCTTGTTCAAATAGGACAAGACATTGTCAATTATTTATTGAAATTAAAAAAAACAGTTGTTGTTGCTCTCCTACTGAGGTAGGAAATAGTTTAGCATCTAAATGTATATAGCCGAGAAATCGCCATTTATGCATTGCTAATCAACAGAACGTAAACTAGAACAAAATGGCAAACAAAGTAGAAGTAAAAGAATTACTAGAAGCAGGTGTTCACTTTGGACACATGACTAGAAAATGGGATCCAAACATGGCTCCTTACATTTATATGGAGCGTAATGGTATTCACATTATCAATCTATATAAAACTGCAGCAAAAATTGAAGAAGCTAATGAAGCTTTGAAAAAAATCGCTGCATCAGGTAGAAAAATATTATTCGTTGCTACCAAAAAACAAGCAAAAGACATCGTTGCTGAAAAAGCAAAAGCTGCAAACATGCCTTACATCACTGAAAGATGGCCTGGTGGAATGCTAACTAACTTCGTAACTATCCGTAAAGCTGTTAAAAAAATGGCTACTATTGATAAAATGAAGAAAGATGGTACATTCATGACCCTTTCTAAAAAAGAGCGTTTACAAGTTGATCGTCTTCGTGCTAAATTAGAGAAAAATTTAGGTTCAATCGCTGACATGTCTAGACTACCAGCTGCATTGTTCGTAGTTGATATCAAAGCGGAACATATCGCAATAAAAGAAGCTCAAAAATTAAACATTCCAGTTTTCGCAATGGTGGATACTAATTCTGACCCAAGAGAGGTTGAATACGTAATCCCATCTAACGATGATGCTTCTAAATCAATTGATAAAATTTTATCTTTAGTTACAGCTGCAATTGTTGAAGGACTTTCTGATAGAGGTTCTGACAAAGAAGGTGACGCAACTGCTGAAGTTGTTGCTCCTGCTGCTGAAGCTGTAGAAGTTGCTCCTGCTGTAGAAGCTGCTGCTCCAACTGCAACTGAAGAATAAATAAACATTTAATTCCAAGTTTTAAATTCCTCTCCAAAAATAATTAGAAACAATATGTTGATAATTTAATAAAATTGGAAATTGGATTTAACACTTGGAATTTTTTACTTTTAACCTTAAAAAATAATACAACATGGCAACAATTACTGCTGCAGACGTAAATAAATTAAGACAAACTACAGGCGCCGGAATGATGGACTGTAAAAAGGCTTTAGTTGAAGCTGATGGAGATTTTGACAAAGCTATTCAAAACCTTAGAGAAAAAGGACAAAAAGTAGCTGCTAACCGTTCTGACCGTGAATCTTCTGAAGGAGCTGCTGTATCTTTTATTAATGCAGACAAAACTAAAGGAGCTATCATCACTTTAAACTGTGAGACAGATTTCGTAGGTAAAAACGAAGCTTTCGTAACTTTAGCTAAAGAATTAGTTGAAAGAGCGATTAACTACTCTTCTAAAGAGGAATTTTTAGCTTCAGATTTCAACGGAATTACTGTTGCTGAAAAACTAATCGAGCAAACTGGAGTAATTGGAGAAAAAATTGAAATCGGTGGTTTTGAAATTTTAGAAGGTGCTTTCGTTGGATCTTATGTTCACGTTAACAAAATTGCTGCTTTAACTGCAATATCTGCACCAATTGCTAATGGTGACGTTTTAACTAAAGACATCTCTATGCAAGTGGCTTCTATGGGAGCTGATACATTATCTTATAAAGATTTTGACCCATCTTTCGTTGATTCTGAACTTGCTGCTCGTATTGCTATCATCGAAAAAGAAAATGAAGAAGCAAAACGTTTAGGAAAAACATTGAAAAATGTTCCTAAACACATTTCTTTCTCTCAATTAACTGAAGAAGTTTTAAAACAAGCTGAAGAGGATGCTAAAGCTGAATTAAAAGCTGAAGGTAAACCAGAACAAATTTGGGATAAAATTATCCCTGGAAAAGTTCAACGTTTCATCTCTGACAATACTACTTTAGATCAAGAGAAAGCCTTATTAGATCAAAACTTCATCAAAGATGACAGTAAAAAAGTTAGCGATTATGTTAAAGGATTCAACGTTGAGATTACAGGTTTCAAAAGAGTTACTTTAGGATAATTTATTGCGAGGAACGAAGATTACATTAGTAAATTTCACAACCCGAATTTATATAAAATCCCATCTTATTTGAAAAAACGAGATGGGATTTTTCTTTTAAAAATAAAATCCTAAATTTGAAAAACTAATAATTTTTTATGTTTAGATCAAAAAAAGATGTTGTGTTTGTTATTCTAGCAGGAATCTTCATTACCAATGCAGTTGTAGCAGAATTAATTGGTGGGAAATTGATACAAGTTGGTCCTTTCGTTATGAGCATCGGAATTTTGCCGTGGCCAGTAGTTTTCCTAACTACCGACTTAATCAACGAATACTTTGGAGAAAAGGGAGTGAAAAAATTGTCCTATATCACCGCTTGCTTAATTGCCTATGCCTTCATCATTCTGCTTTTAGCAATACTTGTTCCCGCTGCAAAAGGAATTAGTCCCGTAAATGATTCCCAATTTTACGCAGTATTTGGTCAAAGTATGTGGATTATTGCCGGTAGTATAATTGCTTTTTTAGTTTCCCAATTAATTGATGTAACCGTTTTTTGGTTCTTCAAAAACAGAACAGGAGAACGAAAAATATGGCTCCGAACGACCGGTTCAACAGTAGTTTCACAATTATTCGATTCCTTTATTGTACTAGGAATTGCATTTTGGTTACCTGGAAAAATCAACTTTGACACTTTCCTTAGTTCTGCGATAACCGGTTATACATTCAAATTAGGAATTGCTATTTTATTGACTCCCTTGATTTATTTAGGACACCATTTAATAAAAAAATATTTATCAGAAGAAACAGAATAAATCATGCAAGAAAAAACAAGATGTAAATGGTGTGTTGGTATTGCTATTTACGAAAAATACCATGACGAAGAATGGGGTGTTCCAGTCTATGATGATCAAAAATTATTTGAATTCCTAATTTTGGAAACCTTTCAGGCTGGTTTAAGTTGGATTACAATTTTAAAAAAGAGAGAAAATTTCAAATTAGCTTTTGATAATTTTGACTATACGAAAGTTGCACTTTACACCGAAGATAAAATCCAAGAATTATTACAAGACACTGGTATTATTCGCAATCAATTAAAAATCCGTTCTGCGGTTTCAAATGCTATTTCGTTTATGAAAATACAGGATGAATTTGGCAGTTTTTCCAAATACATTTGGGAATTCACCGAAGGTCAACCAATAAATAACAATCGCAAAACGCTAAAAGAAGTTCCTGCCACCACTCCACTTTCGGACGCTATCAGTAAAGATTTAAAAAAACACGGGTTTAAATTCATGGGCTCTACAGTAGTTTATGCGCACATGCAAGCGACCGGAATGGTAGACGATCACATAGAAGATTGCTGGAAAAAACAGTAACTTTTTCAAAATCAATAACAAAAAAAGTTCGAAAAGTTTTATTTTTTTTCAAAATTTAAGAATTACGTATTAAATAATATCCTATTTTTGCTCCACACTTTAGGGGTGTCTACAACATTGTAGGCTGAGAATTACCCTCTGAACCTGATCTAGTTCATACTAGCGTAGGGAAAAGTAAGATGACTTCTGCGCATATTTATGCGCCATTGTAGCCATTCCTAAAGTATAACTGTATACTAAATTCAAAAGGAATGGAGCTCAAAATCAACAATCAAACAAAACAATTTGCATCTGACAGTCTAACTGTTCAAGCATTACTTGACTTGGAAATTCCCATAAAACAAAGTGGAATTGCCATAGCCATTAACAATACCGTGATTCCAAAATCCAACTGGAATTCCCATCTCATACAAGAAACCGACGACATTATTATCATTTCTGCAACTCAAGGAGGATAGTTTGGCTGCTCGGGCGGGCTATCCACTTCAAGTCCGCAGTTGCAAACCTATAAAATAGAGTCTTAGTCAAAGCTTCCTTACGGTCGCTTCACCAATCCTTATTTTATTAGGCTTTCCTCTTTACGGGCTTTCCATTACTATCCCTAGCAGAAGACGAAAATCCCTAAAATATTAAACTTCAAACAAATGAATAACGAAGAAAAAATCTCAAGAACTCCTTTTCCAAATTCGACAAAAATTTACGTAGACGGAACTATTCATCCCATAAAAGTAGCGATGCGTGAAATTGCATTGGCAGACACTAAAATGTCAAATGGCAGAATAGAAAAAAACCCTCCAGTAACCGTTTACGATACTTCGGGCCCATTTACGGACCCAAATATCGAAATTGACATTAGAAAAGGATTGCCGCGCATTCGCGAACAATGGATTCTGGATCGTAATGACGTCGAAGAGTTAACCGAAATCTCATCTGAGTATGGAAAAAAGCGCTTGAATGACGAAAGACTAAATGAATTGCGTTTTGAATATTTACACAAACCCATGCGTGCCAAAAAAGGAGCCAATGTGTCCCAATTGTACTATGCAAAACAAGGGATCATTACTCCCGAAATGGAATACATCGCCATTCGTGAAAACCAACGCTTAGAACTAATAAATGAACAAACTAAGACAATGCAATGCCAACACGCTGGTCAAAGTTTTGGAGCTAATACCCCAAAATCTAAAATCACACCTGAATTTGTTCGTAGCGAAGTGGCTAGAGGTCGTGCTATTATTCCAAATAACATCAACCATCCCGAAAGTGAACCTATGATTGTAGGCCGTAATTTCTTGGTAAAAATCAATGCAAACATTGGTAACAGTGCCGTGACCTCAACAATAGAAGAAGAAGTAGAAAAGGCAGTTTGGGCTTGCCGTTGGGGAGCTGACACGATTATGGACTTGTCAACAGGTAAAAATATTCACGAAACCAGAGAATGGATTATTAGAAATTCTCCAGTACCTATTGGAACGGTTCCTATTTACCAAGCTTTGGAAAAAGTTAATGGCGTTGCCGAAGATTTAACTTGGGGAGTATTCCGCGATACTTTAATAGAACAAGCCGAACAAGGTGTGTCTTATTTCACTATTCATGCCGGCGTTTTATTGCGTTACATCCATTTAACAGCCAACCGCGTTACCGGAATTGTTTCCCGCGGTGGTTCTATTATGGCAAAATGGTGTCTGTTTCACCACAAAGAAAACTTTCTTTATACTCATTTCGAGGAGATTTGCGAAATCATGAAACAGTATGATGTAGCTTTCTCATTAGGAGATGGTTTACGTCCCGGTTCTATTGCCGACGCAAATGACGCCGCACAATTCGCCGAATTGGAAACACTTGGAGAACTGACAAAAATAGCATGGAAACATGACGTTCAGGTATTTATTGAAGGACCCGGTCACGTACCAATGCACATGATTAAAGAAAACATGGACAAACAATTAGAACATTGTGACGAAGCTCCTTTTTATACTTTAGGACCATTAACAACAGATATCGCTCCAGGTTATGATCACATCACTTCTGCTATTGGTGCAGCGATGATTGGTTGGTACGGCTGCGCAATGTTATGCTATGTAACACCAAAAGAACACCTTGGCTTACCCAACAAAAAAGACGTTAAAGATGGTGTTATTACTTATAAGATTTCCGCACATGCAGCTGATTTGGCCAAAGGTCATCCAGGATCACAATACCGTGACAATGCATTGAGCAAAGCACGATTTGAATTCCGTTGGGAAGACCAATTCAACTTGTCATTGGACCCAGATACTGCTCGTGAATTTCATGATGAAACCTTACCAGCAGATGGTGCAAAAGTGGCTCATTTTTGCTCAATGTGCGGACCAAAATTCTGCTCTATGAAAATTTCACAAGAAATACGTGATGTTGCCGAAGCCGAAAAAGGGATGCAAGAGAAATCACAAGAATTTGTAGAAAGTGGAAAAGAAATTTATAGCTAAATAAATGATAGTTATTTCCAATCCCACTTTTATAAAGAATGAAATCAGCACTATACATGATCTTTTCGAGAATGGGATGGAGTTATTTCATGTTCGTAAACCCGATTTTTCTACAGCCGAAATGAAAGCTTTCTTATCGGAAATAAAATCAGATCATAGACGAAATTTAGTTTTACACAGCCATCATCAATTAGCAGAAGCAATTGGAATTAATCGCATTCATTTTACAGAAAAAATGAGAACCGAAACATCTGAAGAACGTTTAAAAAAATGGAAAGAAAAAAAATTTACACTCTCTACTTCCCTTCACAAAATGGTTGATTTTGAAAAATTATCTGATGTTTTCGATTATGCGTTTTTTGGACCCGTTTTCGAAAGTATTTCTAAACCAAATTACATTTCGAATCTTGATTTTAAAAAAGAATTGGAACAAAGAAAGAATAACATAACAACATTGATTGCGCTAGGAGGAATTACATCTGAGAGAATCAAAACTGCATTAGGATATGGTTTTGATGATGTGGCGCTTTTAGGCATCATTTGGAACAGCAACAACCCAATAGAAAATTACAAACTATGTCAACAAATCGCCCTTTCGTATTAACAATTGCAGGTTTTGATCCTTCTGGTGGTGCAGGAATTTTGGCAGATGCGAAAACATTCGAGCAACATCATGTCTATGGATTTGCAGTGAATACCGGTAATACCATTCAAACTGAAAATGAATTCTTCGAAATGCAATGGACTGACTTAGATTTTGTTTTGAAATCAATGGAAAAATTGTTCGACAACTATTCTATCAAAGCTGTAAAAATTGGAATTATTCCTTCATTGGATTATTTAAAAGAAATTGTTTCACTTATAAAAAAGCTTTCGCCAAAAACAAAAATAATTTGGGATACGGTTTTGAAGTCCAGTAGCGAATTCAATTTTACAACCATCGAGAACCAATATATTTTGATAGAAATCTTAAAAAAAATAGATTTAATAACACCCAATTACAATGAGATTCTACAATTGTCAACGGGAGAAAATAATCCTGTTTTAATTGCACTTGAACTGTCAAAATACTGTTCCACTTTACTTAAAGGAGGTCATAATCCATTTGCAGTAGGTATTGATTATTTATATACCGGAATTGAAATCTTCAGGCTTACGCCAAATAACACTTTAGTTTTCGAAAAGCATGGCTCCGGCTGTGTACTATCATCCGCTATTACAGCCAATTTAGCCTTGGGACAAGACCTAAAAACAGCATGCAGCAACGCTAAAAAGTATACAGAAACCTATTTACAATCTAACCAAACTAAATTAGGATATCATCATGTATAACCAATTACAATACATTTCGCAAGGAACCACAGTCAAAGAACAATTATACAACATCCATCAAGCTTTGGACAATGGCTGCGACTGGATTCAAATGCGATTCAAGTACCAGAAACCGAAAAAAACATTTGCTTTGGCGGAAGCCATAAAATTTTTGTGTGAAGAATACCTCGCCAATTTCATCATCAACGACAATGTAGATTTAGCCAAACAATTTGCTGCCGACGGTGTTCATCTTGGACTTTCGGATATGGGAGTTGCAGAAGCAAGAGAAATTTTGGGCAAAACCAAAATCATTGGAGCAACTGCAAATACGGTTGAAGACATAATCCGTCAAGTAAATAATGGTTGTGATTACATTGGTTTAGGTCCTTTTCAATATACAAAAACCAAAAATAATTTAAGTCCGATTCTGGGACTTGAGGGCTACGAATCCATAATTAGCAAACTGAAAGAGAAGCAAATTGAAATTCCCATCTATGCCATTGGCGGTATTACATTGGAAAATGTAGAAAGTCTAATGGAAACTGGAATTCATGGTATTGCGGTTTCTGGAATCATTACCAAAAGTGACCAAAAAAACAAACTCATTACTGAACTTAACGAAAAATTACATGGCAACTTCATTATATAAAATAGGAGACAAAACCTTCGAATCCCGCTTGTTTTTAGGCACAGGGAAATTCGGTTCCAACCAACAAATGGAAGAAGCCATTTTGGCGTCTGGGAGCGAATTAGTTACCGTGGCACTGAAACGTGTCGATTTAGAAACCGAAACCGATGCTATTTTAGCACATCTCAAACACCCAAGAATTAATTTATTACCCAATACTTCGGGTGCAAGAAATGCTAAAGAAGCCATTTTTGCAGCACAATTAGCCAGGGAAGCATTAGAAACCAATTGGCTGAAACTGGAAATTCATCCCGATCCAAGATTTTTATTACCTGATCCTATCGAAACCTTAAAAGCCACAGAAGAATTGGCCAAGTTAGGATTTATCGTTTTGCCTTACATTCATGCGGACCCCGTTTTGTGCAAACGTTTGGAAGACGCCGGAACTTCAGCGGTAATGCCTTTGGGCTCGCCGATAGGCAGCAACAAAGGATTAAAAACCATTGATTTTTTAGAAATCATTATCGAACAAAGTAGAGTTCCTGTAATTATTGATGCCGGAATTGGCGCGCCATCTGATGCAGCAAAAGCAATGGAACTTGGAGCTGATGCGGTTTTAGTAAATACTGCAATTGCTGTGGCAGGAAATCCAATACTGATGGCAGAAGCTTTCAGAGAAGCTGTAGTCGCTGGTCGAAAAGCATACGAAGCGCAATTAGCACAAAAAGTAAATCGAGCAGTGGCTTCGAGTCCTTTGACAGCATTTTTATATGAATAATCGTCCCTGAAAGGAAGAAAAAGCTAAACATGACAATCAAATGACGATTATTAAATAACCAACTAAACAATGAACACATTCAAATCAGTTTTTGATAATTATAATTGGGACACTATTAAAACCAAAATATACAGCACTAATTCACTACAGGTCGAATATGCATTAGCCAAAAACAAACGCAGTCTCGATGATTTTCTGGCATTAATTTCACCTGCTGCTAAGCCCTATTTAGAGCAAATGGCGCAACTGGCACATGAATTAACTAAAAAAAGATTCGGCAAAACGATTCAGATGTATGCTCCTTTGTATTTAAGTAACGAATGTCAGAACATTTGCACCTATTGTGGTTTTAGTTTGGATAACAAAATAAAACGAAAAACACTCACTGAAAGTGAAATTACGTTAGAAATTGAGGTCTTAAAAAAAGCGGGATTTGATCATGTTTTGTTGGTTACCGGCGAAGCCAATTATACGGTAAACATTCATTATTTTCTAAAGGCAATTACACAAATAAAAAATGACTTTTCCACCATTTCAGCCGAAGTGCAGCCTTTATCAACAGAAGAATACGAGCAATTACATGATGCTGGTGTCTATTCAATTTTAGTATATCAGGAAACGTATCATCGTGATGTTTATAAACAATACCATACAAAAGGGAAAAAATCCAATTTCGATTATCGTTTGGAAACACCGGATCGAGTAGGAACTGCAGGTATTCATAAAATTGGATTGGGTGTTTTATTAGGATTGGAAGATTGGCGTACGGACAGTTTTTTCAACGCCTTGCATTTAGATTATTTGCAAAAAACGTATTGGCAAACTAAGTATGCAGTTTCTTTCCCTAGATTAAGACCCGCAGAAGGAGTTATTGAGCCCAACTTTATCATGGATGATACCGATTTAACCCAACTCATTTGTGCCTACCGTTTGTGGAATGAAGATTTAGAAATCTCCATGTCAACCCGTGAAAATGAAAAATTTCGTGATAATATCATTCCTATTGGGATTACCAGTATGAGTGCCGGTTCTAAAACCAATCCTGGAGGCTATGTTGTGGATCCGCAATCCTTGGAGCAATTTGAAATCAGTGATGAGCGTTCAGCTTGGGAAATTGCAAAAGTAATTTCCAGTAGAGGATACGAACCCGTTTGGAAAGATTGGGATAAAACCTTCAGTCAAAAGCCGAATGTCGAAAGTCAAAGGATTTAAAATAATTTTGACTTTCAACTTTATGACTTTTCAACTTTAAGCTTAATAAATATGAGTATTATTCAAGACTTTTTACGATATAACAGACAAATGATATTGCCCGAGATAGGTGATTCGGGACAAGAAAAACTCAAGAAAGCTAGCGTTTTGGTAATTGGTGCAGGCGGACTGGGTTGTCCTATTTTACAATATATAGCAACGGCTGGAGTAGGAACCATAGGAATTGTAGATTTTGACACAATAGAATTGCACAACCTGCACCGGCAAATATTATATACTGAGAAACATGTTGGTCAATCAAAATCAATTACGGCAAAATCAGTTTTAGAAACTTTAAATCCATTGATTGCTGTTATCGCCTTTGAAGAAAAATTAACAATGGAAAACGCCGCACAAATTATTAAAGCCTTTGATGTGGTTGTTGACGGTTGTGATAATTTTGCTACACGCTATTTAGTAAATGATATTTGCGTAACGTTAGGAAAACCATTAATCTATGGCAGCATATTGAAATTTGAGGGACAAATGGCGGTTTTCAATCATAACGGAAGTAAGAATCTTCGGGATTTGTTCCCTGAACCTCCAAATCCAAAAGACGTTCCCAATTGTAATTTGAATGGCGTATTAGGTACGCTTCCGGGAATTATCGGCACAATGATGGCGAATGAAACTTTGAAACTGATTATGGATTTACCGACTTTAGAAAATGAATTAGTACTTTTTGATAGCTTGAATTGGAGTTTCAATAAACTTAAATTCTAAAAACTCAAAACATCCCCTACGCTAACAATCCCTTTTTCAACGCAGACTAAATTAGTCCCAAAAAGAACACTATTATCCACTTTTCGGTATTTACTTAATGTCTTTAGCGGTTCTTTTAATACAATACTTTTCAATGGATCATTATTAACCATTATGCATCTGCCGCAAGGTTTTACATTTTGGAAGGTAACATTGCCTATTTTTATAATACCAAAATGATCCTCTTCATGAGCAATGCTACTATTAATAACAATATTGGGTCTAAATCTAGCAATAGTAATTTTATCTTTTAATTTTTCATTTAAATGATCTAAACTTTCGCTCCCTACTAATAAATAGGGGTAACCATCGGCTAGACTAACATTAAAAGTAACATTCAATGCCGTACTTTTATGTTTTCGATCTCCAACTTCTAGGATTTTTACCAATTTACAAGTAAAACTAAGACATTCACTAAACCAATCGGAGGTCGTTTTATTAACTTCGAAAACTTCGCTTTGATCATCCCAAACAGGCACTGAAATTGGACTATTTAGACTTTCGTTAATAAAAAAAGTATGCTTTTTACCTTGATACGTGATCTCAATTGTATCTTCTAAAATTTGAGGCTGAAATTGACTGAGAATAGGATGCTCTCTTTGACTTATAAATTGATTATTTTCATCAATCAACATCCATCGTCTGTCATTTTCAAAACCCATTTCTTCGGCCTTGGCACTTTGACAGCTAATTCCTCCTAAACTTTTAATGGGATAGATGTAGATTTCGCTAATAAAAAGAATATTATCCATTATATATTAAAATTTAGTTGGCTACAAAAACACTTATTTTTCAAAATCAAAAATCAAAGAAAGATATCCAAACTTACTTTTTAGAAACATTCAAAATACTAATGAATTCGTTTCTGTCAATTTCCCTACAGCCTAAACTTTCGAGATGAGGATTATAAACCTGACAATCTAGCAATTTATAATTGGCTGTTTTCAATTGTTTTACCAAAGTAATAAAGGCTACTTTTGAAGCATTAGAAACTGTAGAAAACATACTTTCACCACAAAAAACATGACCTAAATCGACACCATACAAACCACCAACCAAAACCTCATCTTGCCAGACTTCTACTGATTTAGCAATACCTAATTCGTTCAATTTGCAATAGGCTTCAATCATATCATTGGTAATCCAAGTTCCATTTTGACCATCGCGTTTTATGTTTTGACAATTAGAGATTACCTCTCTAAAATTCTGATTAAACGTAACCTTGAAAATATTCCTATTGAGAATGTTACGCATACTCTTGGAAACAATCAATTCATCCAGAAACAAAACCATTCTGGGATTAGGTGACCACCATGTAATAGGTTCCCCATCTTCAAACCATGGAAAAATCCCATTCGCATAAGCAAGCTGTAGACGCTCAGTCGACAAATCTCCTCCAAGAGCAAGAATGCCCGAAGAATTAGTCTGCGAAACCGGAGGAAAGGATAATGCTGCAGTTAAATAATACATTCTTTATTAAAAAATAAAACCCGACAGTTAATAAAATAGCTGTCGGGTTTGATTATACATCAATAGAAAATCAAATGATTAAAATGGTAAATCGTCTGCTTCTTCTTCGTTTAAGTTTGTAGCTGGCGCAAATGCTGCAGCTGCAGGCATAGGAGGCATTTGTGCAGCTGGAGCTTCAGCTTGTAACTTTCCTATTCTCCATCCTTGGATTGTATTGAAATAAACAGTTTCTCCCTGAGGATTTGTCCATTCTCTACCTCTTAAATTAATATCAATTTTTACAGCTTCACCTGCTTGAAAACCGTTCAATAAGTCACATTTATCCTGAACAAACTGAACTAGAATATGTTGTGGATACTGCTCGTCAGTTGTAACAACTACATCTCTTTTTTTGAAACCTCCAGATCCAACTTCTTTAGTTTGATCGATCATTTTAATTTTTCCTGTAACTTCCATCTTCTATGTTTTAATTGTTTTGCTCTATTTTTTTCTTTCTGCCAAAAGTACTTTCCACGCTGAAAATACATCATTATTATCTAAATATTTTTTAGCTTCTAAATGTACTTTCACAACATCATCGGAACTTAAAACCCCTTTTACTGCAAAATTTTGCTGTACAAATATACTAACTTCCTCCAATGTAGGCAAGGCTTCTACATTTCCTAATTTACCTAAATCATTCCCATTAAAAACAATGCTTTCTTTTACAAAATTTGGAATTGCATCCACTCCAATTCCTAGTGTTGACAATGGTTTTGGCACTTCAAATAGTCCTTGATTTGATCTGGAATACCAGTTGCCACCTAATCTTGAAACTAAATCTATTTTATACTGATCAATTGCTCCGTTTTCGTCCAAAATAGATTCGTCAATATGAATACGCAATACTTCACAAAGAATCAAATTTCCTGCACCTCCTTCACTTCCCAAAGGAATAATCTGAGTAACTTTACATTCAAATTGAACCGGTGATTCTTTTACCCTGAAAGGCTTTACCACTTCGGAAGGAATTGGAGTCAAACCTGACTTTATAAACTCATTTACTCCATCAGCATATTCCGTACTTGCCAGAGAAGTTTGTTGAACCATATCATAATTCACCACATTAATTACTACTTCACGAGTTGCTTCGGCATTAATTAAAGTATGTTTAATCGAATTATCACGAACCCGTCTTGCCGGTGAAAAAATAAGGATTGGCGGATTGGCACTGAACACATTAAAGAAACTAAAAGGCGATACATTAGGAATTCCATTGACACCAATAGTACTTGCAAAAGCGATAGGTCTTGGTCCAACAGAGCTTTGCAAATAGCCTTGCAACTTAGCCGTTTCAATACTTTTGGGATCAATACTAATCATATATTTTTAATTTATCTTCTAAAGATACAAAAGTAGACAATTGAATCAAGTTTAAGAAGTAGTAATCGAGATTTAGAATAAAAACAAGGTGTGATTTTTTGAAAAAATATTCTTTGATTAAAACTAAAATACTAAAGCAATAATTTCGTTATATTTATAATTCAAAATTTAATTTATGCAGTTTTCTGAAAGAAGAAATACAACCCGTTGGATCATTATTTTCGCTTCCTTTTTAATAATTTCATTGATTCTTTGGAACACTTATACGTTTTTTCAAATCTTTAAAAATGAAGAACGATTAAAAATGAACCTTTGGGCAAAGGCTCAAAAAACTCTTATTAACGCTGGCGAAAATACAGATGTTGAACTTCCTCTTCAGATTTTCAGTAATAATACCTCAATCCCCATAATATTGACGGAAAATGATAGCATCATAAATACGGTAAATATTGATGATGCAATTGTAAAAAATAAAACTAAGGCAAATGCATTTTTACACGATTTGAAAAACGAAAACGACCCGATTGTAATTGAATATGTCCCTGGAAAATTTCAAAAACTATATTACGGTAATTCCGCATTACTGAATAAACTAAAATACTATCCCGTTGCATTAGTACTAATCATAGTGCTTTTTGGCGGATTGGTTTACAACTTTTACAGAAGTACAAAAATGGCCACGCAAAACAAACTTTGGGCTGGAATGGCTAAAGAAACCGCACATCAAATAGGGACGCCACTTTCCTCCTTAATAGGCTGGGTTGAACTCCTGAAATCCGAAAATGTAGATGAAACTACTACTTTCGAAATTGAAAAAGACATTGAACGTTTACAAACCATAACAGATCGTTTCTCAAAAATTGGTTCTGAACCAAAATTAGAAAACAAAGATATTGTAGCAGAAACACAGCAATCTTATGATTATTTACAATCCCGATTTTCGAAACAAATTGAATTTTCCTTTAAAGCGCCTAAATTTCCAATAATAGTATCATTAAACCCTACTTTACACAGTTGGACAATAGAAAATCTGGTAAAAAATGCTATTGACGCTATGAAAGGACGCGGAAAACTAGCTTTAGAAATAGAACAAGAAGGTGACTATGTAAAAATAAACATTATCGATTCCGGAGGTGGGATTCAGAAAAAGCAATTCAAAACTATCTTTGAACCTGGCTTTACCACTAAAAAACGCGGTTGGGGTTTAGGACTTTCTTTAACCAAGCGAATTGTGGAAGAATACCACAAAGGAACCATAAAAGTGCTTAACTCCGAAATAGGAAAAGGGACTACTATGCAAGTTAGTTTTAAAAAAGCAACTTAATTTAATGGAACTCCAGACCAAAAAACCTTTGTAAACATCGTTTTTCTTAAGGTTCTTGGTTTACTTAAATATTCTTGCACAAATTTTTCATGTTCTTTTGCCTGTCCTAAAACATCATTGATAGATTTTTTTAATGAACTTAAATTAGAAGAATTACTCTTTCCAACCGCACCAACGCTATAAATAGTGTCTTGGCATTGCGTTAATTTTTTAATCGGCAATTCGATCATTTGGCTGATTTCATCATCAGATAAAACGGGCTTGAACTTATTATTCCTATAATGAATAAATTCATTTAATAAATCAACAGCATCATTGTAATTGTTGACTATTGAATTCAATTTTTCAATATTTGTATTATGTAGCAAATAAGCGATTTCTTTTTTCTTACGTTCTAAACGTTCTAAAATTATTGAGTTTATCACACCGTTTTTCTCTATCCGTGCTGCAGATTCTAATAATTTATCACTTTCTGATAAAGCATTGTATTTCACAATTTCACTTTCAAAATTGAAGTACTTCTTTGACTTATTAATTTGAGTTAAACCTTCATAAAATTCATTATTGGTCGTAGGGTAATTTAGAAACTGCCACAAATAATCAAATGGAATATGGGAAGAAATTAATTTACTTGGTTCTACTTTAAAATAAGATTCATTTAATTTTTTGAAAAATCTCCCATTGTTTACATACCCTGAAGCCCAAGTAGGGTCAAATAAATACCACTTAGATCCAAGTTTTGCCGCACACCAAGCATGGGCCAAATTTGACACTTTCCCATATTGCTTAGTATAACCTTCAATTATATAGGATTGTATCCCCATTTTATTCATAATATCATTAAATACGGTAGCGTAATGAATACAAACACCTTTCCTTGTTTTCAAGGTTTTTAGTATTTGCTCTTGTGGAGTTATATTAAAATTAACAGAAAACATATTAGCGGCATCGTAGCTAATATTTGACGCAGTCCAATAAAAAGCCGCGCGTACTTTGTCCGTTTCTGTTTTAAAATTGGTATTTATATAATTGGCAATAGCCTCTGTAGAATTTGTAGAATTCGCTGAGATAGCATCCATTTTATTATCAATCAAAATATATCCTGAGCTATCCTGACCAAAACTTACAAGGGATAAAAATAAAGAAATCGCTAAATAAATATTTTTCATCTTAACGTGTAAACATATAAATTAAAAGGGAATAGATTTTCACCTATTCCCTTCCTTAACGAAAACCATACCAATTTATTTTTATTGAAAAAATATTATAAATTGGCTTTTATATGTATTGCCAATGCTTCAAATTCCTCTTTAGACATTGAAACCTTATTTTGAAAACGCATTTCATCCATTTCATTCAATGGTATCAAATGAACATGAGCATGAGGAACTTCAAGACCTATAACAGCCATTCCAATTCTTTTACACTGAACCGTTTTCTCTAATGCAATGGCTATCTTTTTTGAGAACTGCATAAGCCCGATATACAACTCATCTTCAATCTCAAAAATCTTATCAATTTCCTGTTTTGGAATACAAAGCGTATGTCCTTTTGCATTTGGATTTACGTCCAAAAAAGCGATAAAATTTTCATCCTCAGCAATTTTATAACAAGGGATTTCTCCGTTTATGATTTTTGTAAAAATACTTGACATCGTGAATATGATTAATTATTGAATTGATTAATCGATTAAACAATTAACCGATTGAACTTTTATATATTTAGTCGCGTGAAATTTCTAAAATCTCAAACTTCAAAACACCATTAGGAACCGTAATTTCAGCAAACTGACCAACTGATTTTCCTAGTAATCCTTTGCCAATTGGAGAAGTTACAGAGATTTTTCCAGTTTTTAAATCTGCTTCACTTTCAGCAACCAAAGTATATTTCATTTCCATTCCATTGGTTTGGTTTTTGATTTTTACGTTCGACAAAACCAATACTTTAGAAAGATCTAGATGCGTTTCATCTATTAATCTAGCGTTAGAATGTACTTCTTCCAGTTTTGCAATTCTCATTTCAAGCATTCCTTGCGCTTCTTTGGCTGCATCATATTCTGCATTCTCAGACAAATCTCCTTTGTCTCTTGCTTCAGCTATATCTGCAGATGCTTTTGGACGCATTACACTTTTCAAATAATCTAATTCTTCTCTTAACTTCTTTAATCCTTCCGCGGTGTAATAAGATACTGTGCTCATAATTTCGTCATTTATATAAATAGAAAAAATCCCATCAGGACGGGATTTCTTTCCACAAAGATACTATTAATTTTTTATAGCCTATAAATATATGTTAATCATATATAATTCAAAGTTAAATAAATTAAATTTGTTTCGCTAATTCTTTTAATATATTTTGAATAATGAAAAAACTGCTTTTGGTATCCCTGATTATTCCTTTTTTCTTTGCTTGCAGTGATAATGGTTTTAACAATAAAAACCCATATATACCTAATTACACTTTTACTTTAGATCTCAATATGAATTTGCCCGCTTACTCGATTCTACAATATCCTAGTAACGCAGTTTATTATTCTGGAGTTGGAGCCAAAGGGATCTTTGTATTCAATACAGGAAGTGGTTATAATGCATTCGATGCTGCGTGTCCTAATCAAGCACTGAGTACTTGTTCTACCATGACTATAAAAGGAATTAACGCTATATGCTCTTGTGATAATAAAGAATACAGTTTGTTTACGGGCCAAGCCCAAGGTGGTGCACAATATCCCTTAAAACAATATCGTGTGGAAGTTAATGGAAATATCCTTAGAGTGTACAATTAAAGCATAAAAAAATCCTGACAGTTAAACTATCAGGATTTTTTGTTTTAATCAATAATAACCTAAAACTTCAGCGTTAATCCAACCAAAAAGTTAATTCCGGCTTGTGGATAATAGTAGGGATAAACATCCCACATATACCCATTGGAAACATATTTCTTGTCTAAAACATTATTTATCAAACCAGTCACAATAATTGATTTAAAAACTGATTTTGGTTTGATTTCATAAGCTATATTCAAATCGTTCACGAAATAATCTGCCAACTTTGCAGCCGGTAATTCGATATTATTCATGTATTGTTTTCCTACAAATTTTTGCATCCAAGAGATCTGAAAATTTTCTATAGGTTTATAAACCAAAATATTTCCAACAATTACAGATGGTGAATAAGCAATATCAGTAGTTCCGTAATTCTCCCCTTCAACCGCTAAATCAATATTTTTATTAGCACTCAAGGTAAAATTAGGGCGAATGATAAATTGTTCCGATACCGCGATTGTAGCATCAACTTCAAGTCCTAAACGGTAACTTTTTTCGCTATTAGATCGAATTGGACTTCCTACATCATCTAATTTTCCAGTTAATATCAACTGGTCTTTGTAGGCCATATAATATACGTTCGAATTAAATTTCACTTTGTCAGAAGCATATCTCCAACCTAATTCAAAGTCATTCAACTTTTCTGGCTTAGCATTTCCGCCTTCATAATCCGTTCTGTTTGGTTCCCGATTAGCTCTTGCATAGGAAAAATAAAGCTTGTTTTTACTATTGATGTCAAAATTCAATCCCGCCTTTGGGTTGAAAAAATTAAAATTATCATTTACGGAACCAGTTTCATAACTATCTGCTTTATAATGTACATTTCTAAGTTGCAAATCTCCAAATAAACTTATTCCGTCCGTTATTTGATAGTTTGCTTTTGCAAAAACATTACCATCTGTTTTAGTTGCAAAATCATCATAATAATGATCTCCCAACTCACTTTGAGAGGCATAACGAGCCCAAATTACTTTTCCAAAATGACTGCCTTCATATTTATTGTAACCACCGCCAAAAATAACATCAAGCTTTTCAGTTGCATAATTTGCAGAAAATGTAGTTCCATAGAAATCATTATCCAACCATTTTTGACGAATTAAATCCGTTGTTGTTAAAACGCCTACTGGCTGCAATCCATAGTCAGAAAAATTAGCGTCTTCTTTATAATTTTCATAATATCCTTTTCCTTTAGTATAATGAAAAGCTAAATTAGTACTCCAATTACTAGATACTTTTTCGTTCCAATGTAATTGATAATGATCTTGTTGATAATTATCCGTTTCGTTATTATAATATCTTACATTACCTAACTCATCCGTAAAAATTCCAGAGGAATTAAACGTTCTGTCACTGTTTAAAGTTGCTTCGTCAATTCCGTTCCAAGATTGGTAGGTTTTTTCTTTTCCACCAAAAGCCAACGCTTTAATTAAAGTAGTTTTCCCTACATAAGTTCCTTGTAGAAAATACGATTTCAAGTCAGAAGCACCTCTATCTACATAACCATCTGATTTTAATGCTGACAAACGACCTGCAATTTCAAAATGGTCATTCATCAATCCTGTGCTAAATTTTACGGTATGCTTTTGAGTATTAAAACTTCCAAATGAATTAGAAATTTCTCCAGATGGTTTATCAGAATAGGAATCCGTCAACATGTTTAAACTCGCCCCAAAAGCACCTGCTCCATTTGTTGAAGTTCCTACACCACGCTGCAATTGCAGACTCTCCACCGAAGAGGCAAAATCCGGCATATTTACCCAATACGTTCCATGGCTTTCGGAATCATTATAAGGAATTCCGTTGATAGTGACATTAACTCTTGTTGCATCGCTACCACGAACACGGATTCCAGTATACCCCACTCCATTTCCAGCATCAGATGTCGTGACAACTGAAGGCAAATAATTCATCAAAATGGGAATGTCTTGTCCTAAGTTTCGAAACTTGATTTCTTTTTTGTCCAAATTACTAAAACTAACTGGTGTTTTTGAAGTAACACGAACTGCCGAAACCAAGACTTCATCCAGTTGGTTTACTTTTGTGGTGTCTTTTACTTGAGAAAAAGAGACTACAGAAAATAGAGAAAAGATAATAGATAACAGACGAATTAATACTAGGTTAGAAGGTTTCGTCTTTGTGCTGTGTGTGTTTTCGCCTTTGCGGCCAATAAAATAAAATAAAGTGTTCATCCGTAAAAAGATTACGAATAAAAGGGGGAATTATTCTTTTGTTAAATTAATAAATGATTGTTTCCTATGACAAATCGAATTATAAAACACTCTTTTCTGTCATTTTTTCCCTTGACAACATTACTTGTCCAGGTTCTTTGGGTATAATCTCAGCTCGTAATTTAGAGCACCCCTTTGAGACGGTACAAAAGTAGTTTTTTTAGTTTAAAGTTAAAAGCTTTAGAACATAAAAACAGAAAGAGACCTAATCTAGACTAGGTCTCTTTCTGTTTTTCTTGATTTCAGAAACATTTTTTTTATCTTTTATTCGCTTTCGGATAATTGACTTTGGAATTTTAGTAGCCTTTCGTTCTTTAGGAATAATTAACCCGTTAGTTATAATTTGTAAAAATCGTTTGATTACAATTTCTTTGTTTTTAAGTTGACTTCGATCTTCATCACAGTTCAAAATCAAAACCAAATCCGTTGTTAGCCTCGAAGACAATTTAGTTTCAAGCAACAATTTCTCTTCTTCGGTCAATGCTTGAGAATTTTTCAAATCAAAAGTTAAGACTACCTTAGAAGAAACCTTATTTACATTTTGTCCGCCGGCACCACTACTCCGAACAGCTTTAAGACCTAATTCGGTTATTATTTTTTCTCTTTTCAATTTTTTCAGGTTGGTGTGCCGTTTTTAATAAATCATTTACACTTTTCACGGGATTAAACGTGATTAAAGGAACCTGAACAAATATGGTGATCCAGTTTTTCATGGCACCATTCCATAATCCCGGCAATTCATATGATTTAACATCTCTTCCAAAAGCAGTTTTCTCGACTATAAATCCGCTATTATGATCTACAAACTGAACCAAATCATACTTCTCATTTTTGTAATTTTTTATCCCACAAACTAAATCTACAGGGTTAAAATGTGTAGATGCATTTAGAATTTTATTTTGATTTTCATTCAACCTGTCAACTTGTGAACTTTCTACGATTTGTAACGAAATACCTCCTTCATAGTCTTTTACCCAAAAAGGACCTCCACCTGCTTCACCCTCATTTTTAACCATCCCACAAACTCTTATGGGTTTGTTTAAAACGGATTGTATTTCGATAACTTTATTCTCAAAAGTAAACTTTCGGAATTCATCTGAAATTCTGATATTTAATTTTTCCTTCAAAAAAAGAAGAATTTCATCCATGTTTTCTTCTTGAATTTCTCCATCATCAAACGCCTGCAAATATTTAAATATTTGTTGTTGTAATTCAATTAAAATTCCTGCTAATGCTTTTTTATATATTCCAGTTTTTTCAACATTATTCTGAATTACGTTATCGATATTTTTAATAAATACAATATCTGAATCCAATTGATTCAAATTTTCTATTAACGCACCATGACCTCCTGGTCTAAAAAATAACCTCCCATTTTCATCTCTAAAAGGGTTGTTCTCAAAATCAACTGCAATGGTGTCTGTTTTCTTATTCTGACAAGAATAGTTTACATTTATTGCTGTTTTTGATTTTGTTTCAAAGCCATCTTTAAGTTTATCAATAATGCTTTCAAATTGTCCAAAATGGGTTTCAGAAACCGTAAAATGCAAATTTGAACTATTATTTGAATTTGTATAGAAAATGCATTCATCAAGATGTTCTTCGACTGGCGTTACGATTTTTTTTTGGTTTTTATGGAAAGGCAATGCCCCTTTAGGTTTGCTTGAAAAATCGAAATGATTTTTAGCTAAAAGTAATTGTATGAAATAATAGTTTTTATAATCTCTCTCAAGAGATTCAAAATTAGGAAATTCTTCTCTAAGCTTCTTGTCAATTGTCTTAAAAAATGGGAATTTTTCTAAACCTACAATAAAAATTGAAAGCTCAAGATCTTTATTTTTATTTATATATCCATTAATTGTATCATTTTCAATATCATAATCTTTCATGAAAGTGATCAAAAACTTAAACATTCTGGTTGCCGCTCCAGAAGCAGGTACAAATTTTTCCAGTTTAAAATTTGATTTGTTTTCATCAAAAAAAACTGCTTTCTCTTGAAAATCACTTTCAGATAATTTTAAAATTCCGTCTAATAAAGTTGCTGGTTTTACCAGATTACTCTTTACTATTCCATTTCTAAAGAAATTCAATTGTAGTTTGATGTTTTCCAATGAAACTTCATTTTCATAAATTTGAACAAAATCAATAGATGAGAAACCTATTTTTTTGGCTTCTGTCAAATTATCAATGATTGAAATAGCTTTGTTTAATCGTGAAATTTTATCTCCAGAAAGAGTAATAAATGGCTTTTTGTTTTCTATTAAAGATTGCTTGAAAGCATTAAACATCAATTTTCTTTCTTTGGAATCATCTCTTAAGTCGTCTTTCTCCCACGGAAGATCAATATCAGTCAGAAAAAACAAATCATATTCATGTTCAAGAGCTGCTTGGTTTAATAAGGGATTGCAATAGTTATAATACACTTCTGAAAACACCTTGGTAACCATTAAATTAGTATCACAAAAAAGATATCCATTGGCTGTAGATAAAAATTCATTTTCTAATTTTATCTGACCATAAGCAATTGGTAACATATCATCAATATCGCAAACACCTTGATTTATATCCCACTTTTCTTGAAGATAGTCTCGAGCAAATTCGGGAACCCATTCTGTTTTGTAATATTCCGCAAGCTGTTTTGCTAATGTAGTTTTACCCGTACTTTCAGGACCAAAAAGGGCGATTTTTACAATTTTGGTAATTCCGGACTGTTGGTATTGTATAAGTTTTTTTTCCATTCTAAATAGCCATAAACGGCAACAATTGTGAATATTATATATTGAAAACTTGTAAAGGTAAAACCTTTTGCGAAATATAGAGGAATAGAAATGACATCTCCAATAATCCAAAATATCCAATTCTCGATTTTTCTTTTTGCCATTAACCACATCCCTATAAAGAAAACACCTGTTAAAAAGGTATCAACGAAAGCATACCAAGTAGTGAACTTATCAAAATAGTGATAAACTGAAACTACAAATACAATTGTAAATATAAAAATAATTATGGAAATTCGTTTTTCATAATTGGAAATTTTTGAAATTGGGTATTCGACAATGTTTCCTTTCTTCCGTGTCCAATGGTACCAACCATAAATACTCATTATAAAATAATAACCATTGATCATCATATCACCCCATAAAGTCCATTTCCACAACAAGTAAACATAAATAAATGTACTCACTAATCCGGTTGGAAAAACCAAAATATCATCTTTTTTGGCATACCAAACACTTAATAAACCAAATAGCACTGCTATAATTTCTAAAACTATATCAATCGTAGGATACTCTCGATATTGAGAAAACAAATATTCAAACATTAGATAATTTTATTATTAATTTTATTTAAAAAAGTTCATGTCATTTTCAAAAGCTGTCCCTATTATGACTAAATCGGCACCCGAATCATATGCATTTTGAATTCCTTGCAAATCTACTATACCACCGCCAACAAGTAATGGTATTTCAATATTTTGAGAAACTAATTCAATCATTTTTAACGGGACGGCTTGTTTTGCACCACTTCCCGCTTCCAGATAAACCAACTTATTGCCTAACATTTCGCCTGCTTGTGCCGTTGCCAATGCCAATTCGGGATTATTCCTATCTAAAGGTTTGGTTTTACTTACGCGTTCTACAGCTGTTTCTGTTCCGCTTTCGATTAAAATATATCCTGTGGAAATGATTTCGAGTTGAGTTTGTTTTAAAATAGGAGCCGCTTTTACTTGATGTTCTATTAAATAATCTGGATTTCTTCCTGATATCAGAGATAGAAATAAAATAGCATCGGCTAGATCTGAAATTTGAGATGGATTTCCGGGAAAAAGAACAACCGGCAACTGGCAGTCTTGTTTAATCTTTTGTATTAATTCGCTAAGAATATTGTTTTCAACGATGCTTCCGCCAACAAAAACATGAGTTGCAGGTGATTGGTTTATTTTTTCAATTAAAATTTCTACAGTATTCAAATCGACTTTATCGGGATCCAGAAGAATGGCCAACATCTTTTTGTTTCCTAACTTGCCTTGGAGTAGTTGATTGTAAATATTTTGCTTCATAGAGGTGTAAAAGTAAAAGTTTTTTTTAAGTCTAAGAACTATTTTTGAATCAATTATATTTGTCATACAGTTCTCAACCAAAACAAATACAATATTATGATAGCTACTGAATTACTGGAAAAATATGGCGCCACTTTAAAGTTGTATAAAAAAACAAAGACCATTTTTATAGAAGGAAATCTAGCGATGCATTACTATCAAATACTTTCAGGAGAAGTAAAAATGAATAACTTTAACGATGACGGTCGGGAATTCATTCAAGGTTTTTTTAATAAAAATCAAAGTTTTGGAGAACCTCCTTTATTTTTAAATCGTCCCTATCCAGCTAATGCAATAGCTGTTGAAGATTCAGAAATCCTAAGTATTTCAAAAGATAATTTTATGAAATTGCTAAATGAAAACCCATCAGTATCCATAAAAATAATTGAGAATCTGGCCCAACGTTTGCATTATAAATCGGTTATGGCAGCTGAGATTTCCACTCACGAACCGGAACACAGGGTATTGCGGCTCATTGATTATTCTATTGCTTATCTTAATTTTAAAGAAGATAAAAACGGATATCGAATCGATTTAACCCGGCAGCAAATTGGCGATTTAACCGGACTCCGCGTAGAAACTGTTATTCGAGCCATTAAATCATTAGAAAAAAAAGGAGTTTTGAAAATCATTAACCGAAAAGTGTACCGTTAATTTTCGCTTTATGATTTAAGTCATAAAAAACTGGATGGAAGTGCAACTAAATTTGCTCTATAAAATTCACACACTATGACACTCTATAAAAAAACATTCGAAAATTTTGAACAAAATTTTATTGGTTCTTCAACAATGGCAGTTATTGGACAAAGTTGTCTAGGTGCCGCTGCTGCAATGTTTATTCTATCTAACGGCACGTCTATTTTACAAATGACACAATTGGCCATTACTGTTTTAATTTGCATGTTAGTAAATACTTCTATATTGTCTCAAATGAACCATAAATTAGTATTCAACCTCATCATTTCAAGCGTGCTTTGTAGCATTTTGTTTATTATTTTAAATAACGTTGCTTTATGAAAAAAATAATTGAAAATCGAGACGACTTGACCCTTCTCGTCCATTCATTCTATACTAAAATAAGAGCCGACAAAGAAATCGGATTCTTTTTTAATGAAACGATTACCAATTGGGATGAACACTTAGAAAAGCTGACGGATTTTTGGGAAATGAATTTATTTGCGATAAAGAAATACAAAGGAAACCCCATTGCGGTGCATAATGAAGTAGACAAACATTTTGATCATCGGATTTCGCCTAATGAATTTGGCATTTGGTTGAACTTATGGTTCGAAACTTTAGATGAACTTTTTGAAGGTGAAAATGTCGAAATATTGAAGCGAAGAGCCCGAAAAATGGGTACGTTCCTTTATATGAATATTTTTGAAAGTAGAAACAAAGAATTATTGACTTAGTTTTGGCAAGAAGATAAAACAGATTATGCGATAGAAGACTAAATACTACTTTTCGAAAGCGTAAACCAAAGTGAAATCTTGTTTCCCCTCTTCGTTCTGAAAGCTTTCGGGAAACGACTCTATTTCTTCAAAATGAATATTAAAATTCTTTACTAAATTATTAAAATGAAGTTGGGTATTGTGTTGTTTATCGTTTAATTCAAATGAGTAAACACTTATATGGTCTTTAAAACTGATTCCTTTTTCGTTTCGGATTTTAAAAATGGCTTCTTTAGCACCCCAAATAACGGTCAATTTTCGAATGTATTCTTCACTATCTGAATCCAAAAATTGGAATTCTGTATCACAAAATTTATCGGCGATTCGGGTAATTTTATCTCTTTGCAACTCGATGTCGATCCCTACGGTTTTATCACTGATAATAATTGCCGAAAAATTATGGGAATGCGTTATCGAAATGTGATTTTCTCCATGAAGATGTGGTTTCCCGAATTCGTCATAATACAAATCTAAATCCGTTTGGCCCGCTTCCTGCAATAACATGCGAACACTGAGGAATGCGCGCTGGTGCATTTCGGATTTCATTCCTTCCAGTCGGATTCGATTACTCTCGTTTAAGACAACTTGTTCGAATAATTCCGTATAGGATTCGGTTACTTTCCAAACAAGGATTTTTGTTGTAGAATTGAATTTTATCGTTTTGAAAAGCGGCATCGTGTTCTGGTTTCGTTTTTAGCCCCGGTAGCAGCGGCATCCTTTTTTCACGCTTTTTTGCGTGAAAAAAGATATAGCGAATAACGGGAAATAGCTCCTGAAACTGAAACAAGTTCAGCTTTAAGAAATTATTTAGTTAATGTTCAAAAGATTAGCAAATTAAACAATTCATAAATCTTTTAGAAAACAGTAAAATTCTAAAGTTATTACGTAAATTTGCAAAAATTTTTACAATACAAATATACTATAAATGAGTACATCGACTATGCCTTTTGTGGCTTTCAAAGTTAAAGACATTTCTCTAGCAGCTTGGGGAAGAAAAGAAATTGAACTAGCAGAAGCTGAAATGCCAGGTTTAATGGCGCTTCGTGCGGAATACAAAAACGAACAACCACTTGCTGGTGCTCGTATTGCAGGATGTTTGCACATGACAATCCAAACTGCGGTTTTGATTGAAACTTTAATTGCTCTTGGTGCTGAGGTGACTTGGAGTTCTTGTAATATTTTCTCTACTCAAGATCAGGCTGCTGCTGCAATTGCTGCTGCAGGAATTCAAGTTTATGCTTGGAAAGGTTTGAACGAAGAAGATTTTGACTGGTGTATTGAGCAAACCTTATTCTTTGGTGAAGACAGAAAACCATTGAACATGATTCTTGATGACGGTGGAGATTTGACGAATATGGTTATTGACCGTTTCCCAGAATTGGTTGCTGGTATCAAAGGTTTGTCTGAAGAAACTACTACTGGTGTTCACAGATTATACGAAAGAGTGAAAGCGGGAACATTGCCAATGCCGGCAATCAATGTTAATGACTCAGTTACTAAATCGAAATTTGATAACAAATACGGTTGTAAAGAATCTGCAGTTGATGCGGTTCGTCGTGCAACTGATATTATGCTTGCTGCAAAAAGAGTAATCGTTTGTGGTTACGGTGACGTAGGTAAAGGAACTGCGGCTTCTTTTAGAGGTGCTGGTTCTATTGTTACTGTTACTGAAATTGACCCAATTTGTGCGCTTCAAGCTGCAATGGACGGTTTTGAAGTAAAGAAATTAGACACAGTTATTGCTACTGCTGATATTATCATTACGACTACTGGAAATAAAGATATTGTTTTGGGTTCTCATTTCGAAAAAATGAAAGACAAAACTATCGTTTGTAACATCGGACATTTTGATAACGAAATTGATATGGCTTGGTTGAACGAAAACCATGGCGCATCAAAGATCGAAATCAAACCACAAGTTGACAAATATACTATCGCTGGAAATGACATCATCATTTTGGCTGAGGGTCGTTTGGTAAACCTTGGTTGTGCTACAGGCCACCCAAGTTTTGTAATGAGTAACTCATTTACAAACCAAACTTTGGCTCAAATTGAATTGTGGAAAAACAGCGCAGCATACAATAATGATGTGTACATGTTACCTAAACATTTAGATGAGAAAGTAGCGATGTTACACTTAGCTAAACTAGGTGTTGAATTGGAAACGTTACGTGTTGATCAGGCTGATTATATTGGAGTTCCAGTTGAAGGTCCATTCAAACCAGAATATTACAGATACTAGTCTGAAATTAGTTTTTTAGATTATTAGAACCCTTGCAGAAATGTGAGGGTTTTTTGTTTTTATTCTTTAAAAAATTGCATTATAAAAGCGCTTTTGGGTTAATTGAAGTAAAATATTCTAAACCAAAAAGTAATAATACAACAGCAATAAATTGATATTAACTATCATAATTCAAAAAACACACTGAGATGCGATATTATTAACATTAACGCTGTGTACATCTCAATGACAAACTAACTTTCAAAAGAAAAGTCTATCTTATGCTAAACGTAAATTGTATCAACCTCAGCTAGATCTGAAGCTAACTATTAATAAACAAGCATTATTTCCTAAGAAATATACACCACAACCCAGTTCTAATTTAAGTTTATGGTATCTTTGATTACTTATAAAATTTAAAAGAATTTCTTTGTTTGAAGAACTCCATATAAAGCTTGTAAAAACCTTAATTATATAATCATGAATACTTATTCCATCATTGCCCAACTAATAATCGCATTGTCTGTAGGTTATGTTTGGATTTTTAGATTTGATAACATTGTAAAAGAATTTAAACAATACGGACTTTCTGATTTGACACGAAATATGGTAGGCGCTTCAAAAATAGTGTTAGCAACATTATTAATAACTGGAATATGGTATCCAGAACTCATTTTTATCCCTGCTCTTTTAATGGCTTTTTTAATGGCTTCGGCACAGTTTTTTCATTTCAAAGTAAAAAATCCATGGATCAAACATCTTCCTTCTTTACTACTTTTGGCAATATCTCTTTTTGTGGCAATATACGTTTCCAAATAATCAAAATATGAGTTATTTAGATATACTTATTTTATTTTCAGCAACTTCTTTTCTTATTTACGGAATAGCTTATTTTGTATCAACGAACATGAAAAATGAGTTTAAGCGATTTGGACTTGAAAAATTTGGACCATTAACAGCTGTTTTAGAATTGGCGGGAGCTATTGGTTTGTTTATTGGCATTGGGATTCAGAACAACACTATCTTGCTTCTGGCCTCAGGAGGGTTGGCTTTGTTAATGCTTCTTGGCACTGGAGTTCGCATCAAGATGAAAGATTCTTTATTAATATCTCTACCAGCGTTTTTTTATTTCGTACTTAACACCTACATTTTGTATAGGACTTTAATGTAAATTTATTCGAAATAGTTTTATTTATTTGTCACCAAAATACTATTTAATCAGATTTCAAATTAAAACAAAAAACCCGTATCGATAAAAATCGAAACGGGTTTTTTAATAATTGAGAAAATCAATTATGCTTCAACTTCAAATGGAAGTATAGAAACATATGATTTGTTATCTCTTTTCTTTTGGAAGAAAACAACTCCATCTACTCTTGCGTGTAGTGTGTGATCTTTACTGATGTAAACATTTTCACCTGGATTATGTTTTGAACCTCTTTGTCTTACGATGATGTTCCCAGCAATAGCAGCTTGACCACCAAAAATCTTAACACCTAAACGTTTTGATTCTGATTCTCTACCATTCTTAGAACTACCGACACCTTTCTTGTGAGCCATGACGTATTAGTTTTATTTTGTTATTATTCTTGTGTATCTTCTTTTTTAGCTTTAGCTGCCTTTTTCTTAGGAGCTTCAACTTCTTCTGTAGTTGCTTCAACTGCTGCTTTTTTAGGAGCTGCTTTCTTAGCACCTGATGCAGTAATACCTTCAATTACAATTTGAGTAAGATATTGTCTGTGACCGTTTCTCTTTTTGTATCCTTTTCTTCTTTTCTTTTTGAAAATGATAACTTTATCTCCTTTTAAGTGTTGTAACACTTTAGCTTCTACTGAAGCACCTTCTATAGCTGGGGCGCCTATTGTGATTGTACCGTTATCATCTAACAAATAAACTTTGTCGAAAGAAACTTTCGATCCTTCTTCATTTGCCAAACGGTGAACGTAAACCTTAAGGTCTTTGCTTACTTTGAATTGTTGCCCTGCTATCTCTACGATTGCATACATACTGAATAGTTTTAATAATTTTTAAGGTTGCAAATATACAATTAAATATTTATCCTGCAATCCCTCAAGCGAAAAAATACTTCATCTGTTTTAAACTTTGTTTTTCAACACTTTATATATTCCTAAACAGTATTTATCCAGTCAAAATTTGTTAAAATTAATCGAAACTTTAAATGACCAAGCAATCGTAATTAAAAAAAGGTATTTTTGAAGTATAAATATTTTTCGTTTTTATCTATTGTAAATAGAAATGTATTAATCCGTATGAAAAAATTAATAATAATGTTAAGTACTGCACTTATGCTAGGAGGAATAGCTTCGGCTCAAAAAATAGCTTTTGAAGAATATGATTTAGATAATGGCATGCATGTCATATTACATAACGATCCATCGGCGCCAGTGGTTTTGACTTCTGTAATGTATCATGTAGGTTCAAAAGATGAAACACCGGATAGAACTGGATTTGCTCATTTCTTTGAACATCTTTTATTCGAAGGAACAGAAAATATTAAACGTGGCGAATGGTTTAAAATCGTAACTTCTAATGGCG
Organism: Flavobacterium sp. 83; assembly: GCF_000744835.1. Classification (NCBI taxonomy): domain Bacteria; kingdom Pseudomonadati; phylum Bacteroidota; class Flavobacteriia; order Flavobacteriales; family Flavobacteriaceae; genus Flavobacterium; species Flavobacterium sp. 83. The sequence continues at coordinate 1,456,205 of NZ_JQMS01000001.1, read as the reverse complement.
GGATAAATAACGCCAACACTTCTGATGATCGTACCTATTATTATGAAGTATTCCCATCAAACAATTTAGAATTAGCACTTTGGATGGAATCCGAAAGATTAATGCATCCTGTAATCAATAAAATTGGCGTAGACACTCAAAACGGAGTGATCAAAGAAGAGAAACGAAGTCGTTACGACAATCAGCCTTATGGTAATATTATTGGTGCTGTAAAAGAAAATATGTTCAAGAATCATCCGTACCGTTGGACTACAATTGGCTCGATGGAACATTTAGACGCAGCCACTTTAGAAGAATTTCAAGCTTTTAACAAGAAGTTCTACATTCCTAACAACGCAGTTTTGGTAGTCGCAGGAGATTTCGAAAAAAACAAAGCCAAAGAATGGATTCGTAACTATTTTGGATCAATCAAAAAAGGAAAAAAAATAAAAAAACAAACCTTTGCAGAAGAACCAATTACACAAACTATAAAAGCGACATACGAGGATCATAATATCCAAATACCAATGGTTGTGGCTACTTACAGAACTCCTTCGATGAAAACTAGAGATGCGAGAGTTTTAGATTTAATTTCTTCCTACTTAAGCGATGGAAAAAGTTCTAAATTATACAAGAAAATTGTTGATGAGAAAAAAATGGCTTTACAAATAGATGCTGTTGGTTTTAGTCAAGAAGATTACGGTATGTATATTTTGTATGGTTTGCCAATGGGCACACATACTTCTGCCGATTTAATAAAAGAAGTTGACGAAGAAATTGTAAAAATACAGACCGAATTGATTTCGGAGAAAGATTTTCAAAAATTGAAAAATACATTTGACAATCGTTTTGTGAATAAGAATGGAAATTTAGAAGGAATAGCTGAAAATTTAGCGACTTACTATTTGCTTTATGATGATGTGAATTTAATTAACACAGAGATTGATTTATTTCATTCCATAACTCGTGAAGAAATTAGAGAGGTAGCCAACAAATATTTAAATCCAAATCAAAGACTTATTTTGGATTATGTTCCTTCAAAAGCGGAGGCTCAAAATTAAGATCTTTTCAATCATGAAAAAAACAACTATTCTATTATTCATTTTGTTCATAACAGGAATCATGCAAGCACAAAATCGTCCACAACCAAAACCTGGAGCCACTCCAGTTGTAAATATAAAAAAACCGCAAACCTTTACTTTAGACAATGGTTTAAAAGTAATGATTGTAGAAAATCACAAATTACCCAGAGTAACTTTTAACCTTGCATTAGACAACGCTCCATTTGCAGAAGGCACTAAAAAAGGTGTCGATGAATTATGCAATAACCTGATAGGAAACGGAAGTGTAAAAATTGCGAAAGACGCGTTCAACGAAGAAATTGATTTTTTGGGTGCCAACATCAACTTCAGTTCGCAAGGCGCTTATGCCAGTTCTCTTTCTAAATATTCAGGAAGAATATTAGAACTCATGGCTTCAGGAGCATTGCATCCAAAATTCACGCAAGAAGAATTCGATAAAGAGAAAGCCAAATTACTAGAAGGACTTAAAGCGCAGGAAAAAAGCGTACCCGCAATTGCTAACAGAGTGGTTGATGCACTTGCCTTTGGAAAAAACCATCCTTCCGGCGAATACATGACCGAAGAAACACTTAAAAACGTAACGCTTGCTGATGTGGAATCCAATTATCAAAACTACTTCGTTCCCGAAAATGGATATTTGGTAATTATTGGAGATATTAAATATGACGATGTTAAACCTATTGTTGAAAAGCTTTTTGGTTCATGGGAAAAAAGAAGTACTCCAAAACTGACCTATGCTGCTCCCCAAAATGTACCTTTTACTCAAATCAATTTTGTTGATGTCCCCAATGCCGTTCAATCAGAGATTTCATTGGTAAACACCGTAGATTTAAAAATGAGCGATAAAGATTTCTTTCCCGCAGTTATTGCCACTTATATTCTTGGCGGAGATTTCAATAGTTACCTCAATATGAATTTAAGAGAAAAAAATGGTTGGACTTATGGTGCAAATGCAATCATAGGCTCCGGAAAATACGTAACAAAAATAAGATCTGCTTCAGCTGTAAAAAGTACCGTCACCGATAGTGCAGTTGTGGAATTCATTAAAGAAATTAAAAAAATAAGAACAGAAGAAGTATCTCCTGAATTACTTAAAAACGTAAAAGCCGGCTACATTGGACGATTTGTAATGCAAGTAGAAAAACCACAGGCAATTGCACGATATGCTTTGAACATTGAAACCGAAGATCTCCCTGCTGATTTCTATGAAAATTACATCAAAACAATCAATGCGGTAACGCAAGACGATATTCTTCGTGCTGCTAACAAGTATTTCCTTTTAGATAACACACGAATTATAATTGCAGGAAAAGGCTCAGAAGTGCTTCCGGGATTAGAAAAACTAAATATCCCTATATTTTATTTTGACAAATACGGCACTCCTACAGAAAAACCCGTTTACAAATAAAATACCATAGTTTTATTTTAAAAACCAACAAAGGCTGTCTTTATTGAACTGCCTTTGTTGGTTTTACTATCGTATCACCTGCAATCCGCAACCTAAAAACTACTTTTTTGCAGATAAATATACTCCTATCAAAATAATAAAAGCGCCAAAAAACTGAACTGGTGTTAACATTTCATCGTCTAATAACCCCCAGAAAAAAGCAACTATTGGAATCAAATAAGTAACAGAAGTAGCAAAAACCGGCGAGGACATTTGGATTAATTTAAAGAACAGAATATTAGCGATTCCAGTTCCTACCACTCCTAATATCATGATAAACAAAACCGAATGCTGTACGGTATCAACATGAATTACATCAAAAAAACCAGAGAAAAATAAAATAAGCAATGTTGGCAACAACAGAAATGCAAAATTCCCGGTAGTGATACTCAACGGACTCAAATCATGTAAATATTTTTTTAATAAATTTACGTTTATAGCATAGCAAATTGAAGCAACTATGACTAAAATAGCGTAATAATAATTTTGCTCCGGATGGTTTATTGCTCCGTTAAAAACCAAAAGCATACTTCCTACAAGACCTATAAAAACCCCCCAAACCTGACTTCTTTTGAAATGTATTCCAAAAGCCATCGCTCCCAAAATCAACGTATTTAATGGAGTCAGGGAATTAAGAATCGCGGTTATGGAACTATCAATTTCAGTTTCGGCAATGGCAAAAAGATACGCAGGAGTAAATGTCCCAAACAACGAAGTAAGTGCAATGTATTTCCATTTTCCTTTTGGAATTTTCATTAAACTTTTAAAACCTATTAATAATAAAAAAATGGCTGCAAACAAGATCCTTAAAGAACCTAACTGCAACGCAGTTAAACCAACCAATCCCTTTTTTATTAATATAAATGAACTTCCCCAGATTAAGGCAAGAATCATCAAGTAAACCCATTTCAATTGTCTTGCATTCATAAATCTAATTTTGCCCCAAAATTGTAATAATTTTATGAAATAGCACTTCTTTTTTTTATTAATTTTGCAGCTGATAATTAGACCTTTAATTTAAATCCAAATAAAAATGAATTTCACAAAATCAATAGTAGCGATAGCCCTTGCAGGTCTTTTATTTGTAAGTTGCAAAAAAAACACTGAAGAAACTACTGCAACTACAACAGCTTCAACAGAAAATACCGCTCCAAAAGTTAAAAAAGAAATTGCAGTCGCTAACTTGCAAACAGCCAGTTTTAAAGTAGACGGGATGACTTGTGCTATTGGTTGTGCCAAAACAATAGAAAGCGAATTATCAGATCTTGATGGTGTACAAAAAGCTACCGTAGATTTTGATAAAAAACTGGCAACTGTAACTTTTGATAAAACGGTTCAAAATCCTGAGAGCCTTACTAAAGTTGTCGAAGCAACCGCTGACGGAAAAACATATAAGGTTTCGAATATGAAATCGTAATCGAAATTATTTCATTTCATAAAAAAAGCTTCTCAATTGAGAAGCTTTTTTTTAACCATAGAAGAAATTGCTTTCAATAAATTTTCTATTAAAATCATTTCCACTTCAAGGTTTCCATTAACCTTTGCATATCATTTTTGACATAACTTGCCGCTGGCATAATAGAATCAAAATTAGGTTTAGCATAGAAATAAATAGATCCTGTCACAAAATGTTTTGTACTATCTGTTGCGTAGAATTGTGAGTTTGTCGCCGCATTCCCATCTACTTGATAAAACATACCATATACCTTTTTTTGAGGATTTAAATACGGTTGTTCCAATATATCATCAGCTTTTATCACATGCTCATAAGTCAATTTTTGAGCGTCTTTCAATAATTTTGCGATATTATTATTTACTGGTTTATAAGTCAAATAAATAGTGGCTTTCATTTTTGGATAAGTAATAGTAAATCCACAATCTTTCTCTCCTTTGATAACCGCTTCTGAATTCATCTCGAAAGCAAAAGGACATTCATTTTCAAAACCTACATATTTTGCCTCGGGATAATCCAATCGTAAATAGCTGGATGGTTTTGGTATAACATCGTCTTTGCAGCTAATGCTCAATAATGACAATAGTATAGTTGAAAAAGTGATTATTTTTTTAAACATTTTTAATTATTCAATCGTTACTTTTATTTGTTTAATTCGTTTCTTATCTACCGATTCTACAGTGAATTGGCAGTTTTCAAATGAGATTTTCTGATCTTTTTTTGGAAAATTTCCTAAAATTTCAAGAATAAATCCAGCTAATGTTTCAGCTTCTCCTTTTTTAATTTCGAATAACTCTTCGTCAACATCAACAATTCTATAAAAATCCTTGAGATTTATTTTCCCTTCAAAAAGGTAATTATTGTCATCAATTTGAGAAAAATTGATATTTTCATCATCAAATTCATCACTGATATCACCTACAATTTCCTCAATTACATCTTCAAGCGATACTAATCCAGAAGTTCCCCCGTATTCATCAACTACAATAGCTAAATGACTTTTCATACTTTGAAAATCTTTCAGCAAATTGTCTAATTTTTTATTTTCAGGCACAAAAAACGGTTCTCTTACTAATGACTTCCAATCAAATTCACTCGTATTAATGTGCGGCAATAAATCTTTTACAAACAAAACGCCTTCTATCTGATCTATATTATCTCGGTAAACAGGAATTCTGGAATATCCTTTTTCTATAATTTTTGGGCAAATAACTGAAAACGGTTCGTCAATTTCCAAAGCAAAAATATCAATTCTTGGACTCATCACCTGTTTTGTATCTGTATTACCAAAACTCACAATTCCTTCTAATATTTTTTGCTCATCAGAGGAAGTTTCTTCTGAATCAGTAAGTTCTAACGCTTGTGACAATTGATTTACGGAAAAATTTGTCTTTTGTTTTCCTAATTTATTATGCAAATAAATAGTCGTTTTTCGCATCGGTAGGCTTATTGGCGAAAGCAATTTATCTAGCGCTGCAACAGGATACGCAATCAACTTGGCAAACTTAATATTGTTTCTACTGGCATAGACTTTTGGCAAAACCTCTCCAAATAACAACAATAGAAAAGTAACCACAATTACTTCAAGAATGAATTTTAAAATAGGTGATGTTACGGCTGCAAACAGGTTTTTCCCAACAAATGAAAATAAGATTACAACCCCAATGTTGATGAAATTATTGGCGACAAGAAGAGTAGCTAAAAGCTTTTTGGGCTTTTCTAAAAGATCAGAGATAATTTTTCCTTTTGAAACATTTTCGTGTATTGTTTCATCAATGTCTTTTTGTGACAATGAAAATAAGGCTACTTCAGCTCCTGATACAATTGCAGAACAAAAAAGTAAAGCAAAAATACCCACAAAACCAAACACTAAGTCAGTGTCTATTGCGTACGAAAAAAATAAACTGGGCTCTGGGTCCAAATTAAAAAAGATTAGTTAAACAATCAAAACGGTAAATCATTGACTGGCAAACCGTTATTTTGCGGGTCAAAGTTAGTGTTTTTTACGGATTCTGGATTTTGAATTTGTTTACTGTTCTCGTTATCCTTTTTTGTGGATAAAAAAGTAAATTCGGTTACTTGAATTTCAGTTGTATATTTAGTAGAGCCATCTTCTGCCTGCCATTGACGCGATTTTAAACGGCCTTCTATATATATTTTATCTCCTTTTGAAAGGTACTTTTCACAAAGCTCAGCCGCTTTATTGCGCACGACCAAATTATGCCATTCAGTAGAAGTGATTTTCTCATTGGTTGTCTTGTTGATGTAAACTTCATTTGTAGCCAGTTGAAATCTACCGATACAATTTCCTCCATCAAAATAATGCATTTTGACATCATCTCCCAAATAGCCAATTAGCATAACCTTATTTAATGTTCCGTTCATGGTATTTAAATCGTATTTCTATCAAAGATACATTTTTTCAGAAACTTTATTAATCGTTTTTAATAAAATTATGGATGACAATGGGAAAGGGAAAGGATGTCAATGTCTCGGTATCTATTCCGTTTTGAATTGCACCTTGTATATTTACTTTCCAAAACTTGATATACAAGTGTTGATGCGAAAGTTTATGAATGATACTCTTTTCATTATACTCCATTATACTAACAATCCCATTATTAATAAAAAATTCATTTAGAATACGCGAGCTTATAAAGTCAAAACCCTCCTCTTTCTCTGTTTCAATTAAAGGAAACTCATATAGATTATGCCAAATTCCTTTGTCAGTTCGCTTTTGAATTACTGTATTTTTATTCTCATCATTAGCCACTAAGTAATTAAAATATCGTTTTCTAACTTTGAGTTTCTTAGATTTTACGGGCAATTGATCTACTTTATTTTTCTGCAAAGCGGCACAACTTTCGTTAAAAATACAAATACCACAATTGGGACTTTTAGGAACACATTGTAATGCGCCAAACTCCATGATAGCTTGATTGAAAATCGCAGGATTGTCTTTTGGCATTAATTCAAAAGCCAAGGCAGCAAATTCTTTTTTGGCGGAAGCCGCAGCAATATCTGTTTCTACATCAAAATAGCGTGACAAAACCCTAAACACATTCCCATCAACCACAGGAACCACTTCATTATAGGAGAAGGAAGCAATTGCAGCAGCGGTATATTCTCCAACACCTTTCAACTGCAATAACTCCTTATAAGTTCCGGGAAAAACACCCGATAATTCGTCCGCAACATATTGAGCCGTTTTATGTAAATTTCGGGCACGAGAATAATACCCCAAACCTTGCCAAAGTTTCAAAACCTGTTCTTCATCGGCTTTCGCCAAATCAAAAACAGTAGGAAATTCAGCTGTAAAAGACAGAAAATAAGGCGTCCCTTGCGCGACCCGGGTCTGTTGCAACATGATTTCAGAGAGCCAAATAGGATAAGGATTGGTGGTATTTCGCCAAGGCAAATCGCGTTTGTTTTGTAAATACCATTGTATTAGCAAGTTAGAAAAAGTCATGTTTTAATTATTTATAGGCAAAAGTAAAAGTTTATGTTATTAAAATTTAATGAATTAGCTTGAATAATTGTTTTTTAAATTCCTATATTTGCAAACTCAAAAAAATAGTACAACATAATAAATAGGAAAGAAAATGACGAAAGCAGATATCGTAGCAAAAATTTCAGAGAAATTAGGTCTTGAAAAAGGAGATGTGCAAGCAACTGTAGAGACTTTTATGAATGAAGTTAAAAATTCATTAGAAACTGGAGACAATGTTTATTTAAGAGGTTTTGGAAGTTTTATAGTAAAAACTAGAGCAGAGAAAACAGGTAGAAATATCTCTAAAAATACAACAATAAAAATTCCTGCACATAACATTCCTGCATTCAAACCTGCAAAAGTTTTTGTTGAGGGTGTAAAAATAAATAACGAAGCAAAATAATATATTAATTAATCATAAATCTTCAAGATATGCCAAGCGGTAAAAAAAGAAAAAGACATAAGGTAGCAACTCACAAACGTAAAAAAAGAGCGAGAGCTAACCGTCACAAAAAGAAAAAGTAGTTTTAAACTACTTTTTTCTTTTTAAACGTTCATTGAAATTGAAAGTTAGTAATCAGTATTCAGTTTTTAGTATTCCGTTAACTTCGAACTTAACACTGCAAACTGCCAGCTAATTTTCCCCGGGTTCAATACCTGTTAAATATTGTTTAATCCATTTGTTCGTCTCGACGAATAGATAAAAAATTTACAGCGTGAATAAAGAATTAATCATTAGATCTAGTTCTGAAGCCGTAGATTTTGCCTTATTAAAAGATGGAAAACTAATTGAATTACACAAAGAAGAAGAAAAAAGCAACTTCCAGGTAGGTGATATTTTCATTGCCAAAATCAGGAAACCAGTTGCCGGACTTAACGCTGCTTTTGTAAATGTAGGCTTCGAAAAAGATGCTTTTTTACATTATCACGATTTAGGTCCTAACTTATCTTCCCAACTGAAATTCATAAAACTTGTAAGCGCAGGTAAATTAAAAGATTTCTCCCTAAAAACCTTTCAGTTTGAAAAAGAAATAGATAAAGATGGTACCATTACTGATGTATTAAGTGCCAATCAGTCTGTTTTAGTACAAGTCGTCAAAGAACCTATATCTACCAAAGGACCAAGAATTAGCGCTGAGCTTTCTCTTGCCGGAAGATTTATAGTTTTGGTTCCGTTTTCTGACCGCGTTTCTATTTCTCAAAAAATAGAAGACAAAAAAGAAAAAGAACGCTTGAAACGATTAGTGCAATCCGTCAAACCAAAAGGATTTGGTGTTATTGTTCGCACAGTAGCCGAAGGCAAAAATACAGCCGAATTAGAAAAAGATTTGCAGAACCTGCTTAGCAGATGGACTGCAATGTGTAAAAAATTACCAACTGCTCATCATCCTTCCAAAGTATTAGGAGAACTCAACAGAGCTTCTTCAATATTAAGAGACGTATTTAATGATACCTTCAGTGGTATTCAAATTGATGACGAAGAGTTGTACAACCAAACCAAGGATTATTTGCAAGAAATTGCACCTTCAAAACAATCAATTGTTAAGTTTTATCAGTCAAATGATACGCCAATTTTTGAGAAATACAATATAGAGAGACAAATCAAAACATCCTTTGGAAAAACTGTTTCCATGAGTAAAGGAGCTTATCTTATTATTGAACACACTGAAGCTTTGCACGTTATAGACGTAAATAGTGGAAATCGTTCTAATAAAGCTACTAACCAGGAAGATACAGCCATGGAAGTAAATATGATTGCTGCTGCTGAAATTGCAAGACAATTGCGTCTTCGTGATATGGGTGGAATAATCGTAGTAGATTTTATCGATATGTCAAATCCAGAAAATCGTAAAGTTTTGTTCGAATTCCTAAGGGAAGAAATGAGCGACGATAAAGCAAAACATAAAATCTTACCTCCGAGTAAATTTGGATTAGTTCAAATTACAAGACAAAGAGTAAGACCAGAAGTAAACATTAAAACTAGAGAAGAAGACCCAAACAATGAAAATGGAGAAATTGAAGCTCCTATATTAATCATTGATAAAATTGCTTCCGATTTAGAAACAGTTTTAAAAAACCACAAAGAAGTAGTACTCAATGTACATCCGTTTGTGGCCGCATACCTTACCAAAGGTTTTCCATCATTACGTTCAAAATGGTTTCTTGAACATAAAAAGTGGGTGAAAATCATACCTCGTGACGCTTACACGTATTTAGAATATCATTTCTACGATAAAAAAGAAAATGTTATTATAGAATAAATTAAAACCGCCTTTCGTGAGATTGGCGGTTTTTTTATGCCTTTTTTTTAAGCTTTCAACTCTATTTCCTTAATATTTGATTTACAATTTAATTTTGTTTTTATAATCTTTCATTTTTATTAAAAACTCAATTAGCAGGTAATTTTACAAAAATAAATTTTTGTAAAATGAATACAGTTTTTAATGTTGTATATAAAAACAGTCTCTTCTATAGGAACGGTTTGTTGTTAATGGGAATTATTGGTTTTTTTTTATGTCGTTTTTCAAAATCTGAAGGATTTGTTCTTTTGAATAGTTTTCATACAAAATCACTAAATATTTTTTTTCAGAACATTACTTTTTTAGGCGATGGAATCTTTATTCTGTTTGTCAGCTTCATTATTCTTGTTTTTTTTAAAAAACATAGAAAACTAGCATTCCTTTTATTATTAGCATATTTAGTTTCTGGAGTTTTCGCACAGATTTTCAAATCTTTGATCAGTTCGCCTCGGCCAAGTGTCTATTTTGAGATGCATCATTACAAATACTATCTTGACACTTTTGCAAATAGCCGAGTTGGATTTAGAAGTTTTCCTTCAGGACATTCTGCCTCCGCTTTTGCAATGGCAACAATATTTTCAATTTATGCCAATAGAAAATATGTTTGTATTTTTTCACTAGTCTTTGGTCTTTTAGTAGGATATTCAAGAATATATTTAGCGCATCATTTTTTAATTGATGTTTTGGGAGGTATTTTTATAGGTATTGTTTCTGGTTCCTTATCTGTGATTTGGTATGATGCAGTTCGATTAAAAATCATTAAAATATTTAAAAAGAACTCTTTTGCACCCAATCCCTGGGCAAATGCTTTTTCTAATTCTTCTTTAATTAATAGATAAATGGATATTTTTCGATTTATAAAATTTGGCTTGGTTGGTGTTTCTGGACTTGTGATTGATTTTTTTATTACTTGGCTTTTTAAAGAAAAAATAGGTTTAAACAAATATGTCTCAAATGGTTTGGGTTTTTTATTTGGTGTTATAAATAATTATTTCCTTAATAAATATTTTACTTTTCAAAATAACGACAGTAATCTTGCCTCACAATTTTTTAGTTTTTTAATGATTTCTATTATAGGTTTTGCACTGAATACTTTCCTACTCTATCTGCTTCAAAAAAACACTAAAATCAATTTTTATGTCTGTAAAGCAATTGTAACGATTATGGTTTTCTTTTGGAATTTTAGCGCTAACACACTGTATACTTTTAAAATACAATGATAGAAAAACACAAAATACTCATCCTAATATGCATTGCAACTTTAATGCGAAGTATTATTGCCGCAACAATAGGACTTGGCAACGATGAAGTTTACTATCTTACTTATGCCCAACATTTACAATGGAACTATTTTGATCATCCTCCGATGGTTGCATTGCTTATACGCCTGACTACAGTTAATTTACTTTTTACAAGTGAATTTTTCATCCGGTTGGGTCCCATTCTTTTAGCGGCAATAAATACGTATTTAATTTATGGTATTTGTAGTAAAATAAAAAATGAAAATGCTGGTTTTTTGGCTGCTTTGTTGTTTTCTTGCTCCTTTTATTCCAGCATAATTGCTGGGGTGTTTATTTTACCGGATGCTCCACAACTATTTTTTTGGATGGTTAGTATTTCCTTACTAATTAAAATTGTTTCAGCGATTGAAACTGGTAAGAATTTTAATTATAGCATTTTGATGTTTGGCATAGTCGCTGGATTGTGTATTATGAGTAAGATACATGGTGTGTTTTTATGGATAGGTTTTGGTTTATATATTTTATTTTATAAAAGATGTCTACTTTCAAATGGGTATCTTTATGCTTCGGTAATACTTTCATTAGTTATCATTTCTCCTATTTTGATCTGGAACATTGACAATCAATTTATCACATATACTTTCCATAGCAATAGAGTTGCAATAAATAGAGGAATTAATCCTAGTAGTTTTTTTAGAGAATTTTTAGGTGGTATTTTTTATAATAATCCAATTAATTATTTTTTGATTATTACGGCATTAATTGCTGTTTACAAAAATAGAATCACTATTTCGATACCCATAAAGCGACTTTTACTTTTATTAAGTCTGCCATTAATTCTTTTATTATTTTTTATTTCATTATTTAGAGACACTTTACCACATTGGTCAGGGCCTGCATTTGTAGCGTTAATTATACTTACGGCTTGCTATCTTGCAGAGGTTGCACAGGATTTAAATGTTAATTTTAGACTACCAAAATTAGTAGTCACTTCTTGTGTTTTTATAGTATTTATTTCATTCACAGGGATTGGACTAATCAATTACTATCCAGGCACAATAGGCAATCATCAAGAAGAATTATTAGGTAAAGGTGATTTTACATTAGATATGTATAATTGGGACTTTTTTAAAAATGAGTTTGATAAAATACATACTAAAGACCTACAATCCAGAAAAACGAAGACTACTTTTATCATTAATAACAAATGGTTTCCTGGCTCTCACATTGATAATTATATTGCGCAACCACTGCATTTAGATTTTATTGCAATTGGGAAACTCGAAGATATTCATACTTACGAATGGCTGAATAAGTATAGAAAAAAAATTAAAATGGGTGATGATGCTTATTTTATTACTGTTTCTACTAATTTTCAGGATCCCAACGAGCAATACAAATTGATTTTTTCGAAAATCAATTCTCCCATAATTATAAAACAGTTCCGAAATAAAAAGCCAGTGAGGAATATGTTTGTTTATTTACTTGAAGGCTATAAAGGAAGATAAAATGTGAAAGCAAGTCACTGACATGCATAAGCTACTTTCTTCTTTCTGCAAAAAATCGCTTCATCAACTCCGAAGCTTCATTTGCCATAATTCCAGAAACAACAGTAGTTTTAGGATGTAATTGCGTTCCCATTTTACCAAAACCCCGGTTTTCATCGGTTGCACCAAAAACAATTTTCGAAATTTGGCTCCAATACAAAGCGCCAGCACACATTTGACAAGGTTCCAAAGTCACATAAAGCGTACAGCCAATTAAATATTTGCCACCAAGATAATTTGCAGCAGCAGTAATAGCTTGCATTTCGGCATGAGCTGTTACATCAACCAGCATTTCGGTAAGGTTATGACCTCGTGCTATCACTTTATTGTCGATTACAATAAGGGCACCAACAGGAATTTCGCCTTTTTCGAAAGCCATTTCAGCTTCCTGCAAAGCTTTTTTCATAAAATATTCGTCGGTGAAAGGATTTATCATAGTATAGACCGCAAATTCGCAATTTAAATTCTTTGTGAAACAACTTTTTTTATCGAATGCAAAAATACAATTTCAAATCGTACCTTTGCTTTATGTCAGATAATTTACTTTCAAACATCAATAACCCAACCGATTTACGCTTACTAGAAGAAGCCCTACTTCCTCAAGTTGCTCAAGAATTACGTAATTTCATTATTGACATTGTATCCGTAAAAGAAGGGCATCTCGGCGCAAGCCTTGGAGTTGTAGAACTTACTATTGCCCTGCATTATGTTTTTGACACACCAAACGATTTATTAATATGGGATGTAGGACATCAAGCCTACGGACATAAAATACTGACGGGCAGAAGAGAAAATTTTCATACCAACAGGCAATTGGGCGGCATTTCCGGTTTCCCAAAAAGAAGTGAGAGTATTTACGATGCTTTTGGCGTAGGCCACTCCTCTACTTCAATTTCGGCAGCTTTAGGAATGGCGATTGCTTCTAATTTGAAAGGCGATTTCAACAAACAACACATTGCGGTAATTGGTGATGCTTCCATAGCATCAGGAATGGCTTTTGAAGGCTTAAATCATGCAGGTGTTACTGATGCTAATTTATTAGTAATTCTCAATGATAATGCTATTGGAATTGACCCAAGCGTAGGCGCATTGAAAAAATACCTCACTGCCGTAAAAGAAGGAAAGAACCCAAGACAAAATAACATGATTAAGTCCCTGAATTTTAATTATTCAGGTCCGATAGACGGTCACGATATTTTTGCTGTTGTCAACGAATTGAAACGTTTACAAAAAATAAAAGGCCCAAAATTCCTGCATATCATTACCACAAAAGGAAAAGGATTGCAACAAGCTGAAGAAAATCAGGTGAAATACCATGCACCAGGAAAATTTGATGCCAACACAGGTGAAATCCATATAAAATCGGAAGAAAATTTACCACCAAAATACCAAGATGTTTTTGGTTTAACCCTATTGGATTTAGCCAAAAAGAATGAAAAAATTATCGGAATTACACCCGCAATGCCTTCTGGAAGCTCCTTGAAATTTATGATGGATGCGTTTCCAAAACGTGCTTTTGACGTGGGAATTGCAGAGCAGCATGCAGTAACTCTTGCGGCCGGAATGGCAACACAAGACATGATGGTTTTTTGCAATATTTATTCTACTTTTTTACAAAGAGGTTACGATCAGCTGATTCATGATGTGGCTTTGCAAAATCTACCGGTTATTTTTTGTTTGGATAGAGCAGGATTAGTTGGTGAAGACGGAGCAACACATCACGGCGTTTTTGACTTGGCTTATTTACGTTGCATTCCAAATATGATTGTACATGCTCCAATGAACGAAATAGCATTACAAAACATCTTATATACAGCACAATTGGGGTTAAACCATCCAATAGCAATTCGTTATCCGCGTGGTCGCGGTGTCATTGTTAATTGGCAAAGTCAATATTTGGGGAGCTATGAAAAAATAAAAATCGGAAAAAGTATTTGCATAAAAGAAGGCACGAAAGTAGCCGTATTATCCAACGGCACAATTGGAAACAATGTTACTTTGGCTATTGCCAAAATAATTCATCCTGAAAACATTGCGCATTACGACTTCCCTTTCGTTAAACCATTAGATGAAAACACATTACATTTCATTTTTACTAAATTTGAAAACATAATAACAATTGAAGATAGTGTTATCAAAGGCGGTTTTGGAAGTGCGATTCTGGAGTTTGCAGCCGAGAATAATTATACCTCAAAAACAACAGTTCTTGGTGTTCCAGATGAATTTATAGAACAGGGAACTGTTACTGAATTACAACAATATTGCAAAATTGACGTTAAAAGTCTTGAAATACTTTTTTCAAGCTATTAAAATAATTATTTTGCAGCCTTAAATTTAAAACCCTCATAATGAAATTACTATCCTACTTTATTTTTTCCTTTATAGTTACAATTTCTACTAATAGTTTTTCTCAAGAAACAACAATACCAGAACTCACAGCTGCTTCAACACTCGTAAAAGTGACTCCATATACTCCATTAGCTGTGGCATTAAAAATACAAACAAAAACATATTATCTTCCTTTGTCACATTGGATAAAAAAAAACACTTTGAGCTTTGACATATCAGAAATTGCTTTTGTCAATTGGAGTGCTGGGGGTACAAGTTCAATATCAGGGCTTTTTAAAGGTAATTTTTTAAGGGTTTATAATCGAGAAAACTACAAATGGTCCAATGAACTTATTGTTCGCTATGGTTTAAATAAGCAAGACGGAATTGAAGTTAGAAAAACTGATGATGCAATTCAATTCAGTTCTACATTTGGTTATCGCCAAGATACCATGTCTAACTGGTATCACTCTGCAAAGTTTAATTTCAATAGCCAATTTACCAATGGATATTCCTATCCCAACAAGGAAATTGCTATTTCAAAACCATTTGCACCAGCTTACATTTTTATGGGAGTAGGAGCTGAAAATGTAAACAAAGAGAAAAAAAGAACATTTTACGTTTCGCCTTTTACATTTAAAACAACTTTGGTTTTAGATCAAAGATTGGCAAATCAAGGAGCTTTTGGAGTTACAAAAGCTATCTATGACGCAAACGGTGTTTTAATTAGTGAAGGTAAAAAATCCAAAACGGAACTTGGTTTTTTAATGACTAGTTTTTATAAAAAAGAAATTGCCAAAAATATCAATTTAGAAAATCGCTTGAGTTTATACTCTGATTATATTAATAATTTTGGTAATGTCGATGTGGATTGCGATTTACTATTAGACTTAGTTGTAAATCAATACGTAAAAGCGAATATAGGAACGCGTATTGTTTATGATGACGATATAAAATCAAAAAAAGAAGTCGATGGCGCACAAGTTACACAAGGTGCTAAAGCCCAACTAAAACAGCTGTTGGGCGTTGGAATCGTTTATATTTTTTAAAAATTAAGCCTTCTTTCTACCATTGATGGTTTCAAATAATTCGAGCGCATTCCCATCTGTCAAAAGCGATACATAATGACAAATATGAAGCAACCTTCCATAAAGGTTTTCCTTTTCTAAGTGATGTTTCTCGGGTAACATTTTGAGGATTAAGGAATCATAGTTAGAAGCATTTCCGTCGAATTTATTATTGAAAGCGGTGATGAATTTATCTAATAAAGTTTGTATAATTTGATACCCAACGATTTCTTTCTCGATAACTTCTCTACTTTGGTAAATATTTTTGACGCTGATTTTTATAATGTCGTCCATCTGCGCTTTGTATTTACTCTTGTCCATAATTGCAAAAGGAAATTTACCTTCCAGAATTAATGCTTCATTTTCGATGAAAACTTTGACCGCATCATTAATTAAACTCCCAATTGCCAAAGCACGTAAATAACTTATTCGGTCTTCTTTCGTCTCTAATGTTTTATATTTAGAAGTATCAATGCTGTCTTTTACCAATTTTATCAAATATTCCAACGCGAAATCTTCGGAAACTAATCCTAAATTGATTCCATCTTCAAAATCAATAATGGTGTAGCAAATATCATCTGCAGCTTCGACTAAATAAGCCAAAGGATGTCTTTCGAAACCTATATTATCTCCAGATTTATTTGGAATCAAACCCATATCAGAAGCCACATTTTGAAAAAAAGCTTTGTCCGTTTGAAAAAAACCATATTTTTTATCGGCAATAGCTGCGGTTGGTTTTTTCGGTAAGCTTTCTTTTGGGTATTTCATAAAAGCACCGAGAGTGGCAAACGAAATTCGAAGCCCGCCGTCAATTCCGGGACGACTTGCCGTAAGTACCGAAAATCCATTGGCATTCCCTTCAAAATCAATTAAATCCTGCCATTCTTTTGCCGTAAGCTGGTCTTTGTATTGCTGTCCTTTCCCAATTGAAAAATATTCTCCAATCGCTTTTTCACCAGAATGCCCAAAAGGAGGATTCCCAATATCATGAGCTAATGATGCTGCAGCAACAATAGCACCAAAATCATTCATGTGATAGCCATGAACCTCTTTCAAGTGTGGATATTTTTCTATAATTTTTTTACCTACCAATCGTCCTAAAGAACGACCTACAACCGATACTTCTAAACTGTGCGTCAATCGGGTATGTACAAAATCAGTTTTTGATAAGGGAATAACTTGTGTTTTATCCTGTAAACTTCTAAAAGCGGATGAAAAGATAATACGGTCATAATCAACTTCAAAACCCAAACGGGTATCGTCTTGTTCTACACGCAATCTTTTGCCTTTGTCGCCTTGTCGTCTTAGTGATAAAAGTTGTTCCCAGTTCATCATTTTATTTTTGGTATTTAGAAGGAGCGAATATAAAGAAAATGATGTGTTTAAAAACAAAAAAGCAGTCTAAAAATGACCGCTTATTTATCTTTTCTTATTTCCATATTCCACAGAAAACATTTTCTTTTTAGCAACAAACTCATGCTTTTTCACAACATAAGTTGCGGATAAGGTATCATGCAATCCTCTTTCTGTTTTACCTAAAAATGAAAAAGGATCAATAGGATTTAAACGGGATACGGTTCGTATCATAAAATTTTTGGTGTTTGGTTTCGAACCATCGACTCTTATCACAATAGTTTTAGTAAAATACTTAGCGAATGTTCTGGAGAAATACATCTCTGTAAATAAATAGTAAAAAAACAAAATGATAAGTCCAAAGAACAAATTTTCAATCAAACTCAAGGATTTAATCCAGTTCGACGCCCCATAACTATTGGTTGTATCTCCAATTATATTAATGGTGGCAACAATGCTTATTGCAATAATATAGATAATTAACACATCGATTATGAAATTCAGCAGACGCTGGCTTTTGGAAGCTAATAAATCATCTGTAACAGTAAATTTTTTATTTTCCATGATAGTGATTTTATAATGATAACTATCTCAAATATAGCAAAATTAGGTCAATTTATCAGGATTTTTACTTATACTTTTTGTCTCAGAGTTTACTCTTCTTTCTAATTTTTTAATATCTTCTTCTGGCGGAAGATTTTCAGGTACAATCTTTCTGTCCAATAATAATTTTCTTACTCCCAAATTATTTTTAACATGCTCAGAAGAAATACTTCTTTCTGACGACAACCCTTTATATTTTGTATTAAAAACGGTAATTTCAGTAGCAAAATCTTTTGCTTTTATGACGATTGTTGGAAGAAAATCAGCAAGTGGTCTGCTTTCCGGTACACCAAGTCTCTTTTTCATTTGTGAAGTGTTTTTCCCTCCAAATAATGCTTGATCTCCTTTACTCCTGATTATACCAAAATTTTTATCATTCCCTGTTTTTTCAAAAATAAGTTCCGATAATTCCTTTTCAGATAAAGTTAATTTTTGCCTAGCATTTAACCTTTCCCAATCATCAATTCTTTTAGCTATCAACTCAAATTTTCTTGTTTGAATTGCAAAATAATTTTGAGCAAAAGCAATTTGTTCTTTTCTCGGATCACCATTTTGAGCGATTAAATAACAAGCATAACGAGTAAGCATTATGTCATCAATTTCTCTTTCTGTTCCAGAACCAATTACAACCATTTTGTTGACGTCAACAAAATGGTCTAATATAAGATTATCAGAGACTTCACAAGAAGTTTTTGCTTTAGAAATTACTTTATTGAAATTCCTCCATTCTGAATATCCTAAAAGATGTTGAATATCTCTCGCAAACCAAAATTCAATTCCATTTTCGGTGGTTTGTGAATAGTCTTCAAAATCATTCGTCAAACTTTTTATTAACTCGTTTTTCATAAGCCATATGATTTAATAAATTGAAAATTTCTTTATCTAACTTCGTTCAACATCCCTTTAAACATTGAAAATAAAGGTCTGATTATATAAAGCAAAATAAGCGAACCTAGAAAAGCAAAAACCACATTAAATTTGATATTATAAAAATTCAACTCTTTTAATTCAAATTCAAGTTTTGTTTTTTTGATTCCATCTTCAGAAAATACTTTTACATAGTCAATTATCATATTGTTTAAATCCTCTGAACTTGATTCGCTGTAAATTAATTGTTTAACATTTCTTTCTATTTGTGTCTTTCTATTAATACTGAACCTAACATTATATATTTCCTTTAAAACATTATCAACTACTTTTTGAAAATCTTTATAATATCCACTTAAATCCAAGTTTAATTTTCTGGTAGATTTTTTTATTTTGATACCATATTCATCAACATTCCCTTTTAATATATCTCGAGCTCCTGATAAATCGAGAGGAGGTCTTTCCCCTTTTAATATTGTTCCGTCAGAAGGTGGAACAAAATTATTGCTTCGAATTTCTGAATCTTTTTCTAAAACTTCATAATTCTGTTCCCAAGGTTTTTTTGAGTCATTATTTAATATTTCATATACAAATGGAGGTCTTTTATTCAACTCTTCTTTAAGTATGTCAAATGAATTATTAATCTCTGAAATTTGATTTTCTAACCGTTTTTTTCTAATTTCAGAATACTCATTTTTACCATATGAAAACAAAATCGTTCCGGCTATAATAGAAACGAAAAAAAAGAGAACATATAATTCTTTTTTTGCCTTTTTCTTGTAAACATTGGATTCTAAGGAACTCATTGCCTCTAAATATTTGCATACAAAATAAAATGATATTGTAGGAACGATAAGGTAAATTAGAAATCTAAAATAGCTCATTGTACCATAACCATCAGACATTATACTTGAATGAAAAGTGTAGTTGTCATTGTTTTGGTAAGGAACAAAATAAACACAAATCAATACGATTATTGAGATGTAAACTAGAAATGCAATTTTTTGAAAGATATTGAGTTTCATAAGATTTGGGTTTAAAAAAAAGCTACCATTTATATGATAGCTTTTCAATTAAAAGTTATTGATTTAAAAAATCATCTAAATCGTCTTTTTTTTTCAATTCTAGTCTTCTTCTATTTAGTAATTCTAAAATAGTTACTCCAAGTTGAATATTCTCTTCGGAAATTCCCTTATTTATTTCATTTTTTCCAAATTCTAAATAATTCTTTAAAATTTCCTTTTGTTTATTAAATAAAATCTTCTTTTCAGGAATTAATTCGTTTTCTTTTTTTTCTTCTTCTCCCCAATATATTGTTGTTGGTAATTCAACTTCAATTCTGTCTTTATTAAAAGTACCTATAATATGACTATCAATTTTAAAATCTACTGGTTTTTTAAATAATAAATCTTTTGCACCTGATGAAGATACTTTTAACGAAATAGTAATATAGCCATTTAGATCACTATCACTTCTACCTTCAGAGAGAAAAAGGAATTTTGGTACGGGCTTGGTGTTATTAATACTAATTTCACTACTGTTGATGTCAAATTCTAAAGCCTTAAATTCATAATCATTGAAAATTTTCTTTTGGTGTAATAATATATTATCTTCAGTTATGGATGTTAATTTTTCAATGTCACTGGTGATTTTTTTTATTAGTTCATTAGTTACATCTACACTTTCTTTACTAAACAATATTTCCATTTTTTCCTTTTTTAAAATCTTTATGACCCACACATTTCACATTCGTCTGGACCTGCGTTTTTAGCCAATTCAATCATTGCTCTATATTCTTCAGCCGTCATTTCTACTTGTTCCGCTACTACAGGAACTGCGATTGGCTGCTCTTTAATCTCGATTGGCTCCGCTTTTTTGTCGTTGTTCAATGTGAATTTAATCGCATCCACCGCAGCTTTTGTTCTTAAATAATACATTCCCGTTTTCAATCCGGATTGCCAAGCGTAGAAATGCATCGATGTCAATTTAGAATAATTGGCATTTTGCATGAATAAGTTCAACGATTGTGATTGATCCACAAAATAACCACGTTGACGAGACATATCAATAATGTCTTTCATAGACATTTCCCAAACAGTTTTGTACAATTCTTTCAAGTCTTGCGGAATGTTTAAGGCTTGAACAGAACCATTATTTCGCATTAATTCTTGTTTCAAAGTTTCGTTCCACAAACCACGCTCCACTAAATCGTGTAATAAATGCTTGTTTACCACAATAAATTCACCCGAAAGTACTCTTCTGGTGTAAATATTAGAAGTGTATGGTTCGAATGCTTCATTGTTACCCAAGATTTGAGAAGTTGAAGCCGTTGGCATTGGCGCCACTAACAATGAGTTTCTCACTCCATGTTCCATTACTTCTTTTCTTAAAGAAGCCCAGTCCCAACGCCCTGATAAATCCTCATCTTTCATTCCCCACAAATTGAACTGAAATTCTCCTTGTGACATTGGCGAACCTTGGAAAGTAGAATAAGGCCCTTCTTCTTTAGCCATTTCCATTGAAGCGGTAACGGCTGCAAAATATAAGGTTTCGAAAATTTCTTGGTTCAGCTTTTTAGCTTCGTCACTTGTAAATGGCAAACGCAACATAATGAAAGCATCGGCTAATCCTTGTACTCCAAGACCAACTGGTCTGTGACGCATATTTGAATTTTCGGCTTCTTTTACCGGATAATAATTTCTGTCAATAACTTTATTCAAGTTTCTGGTCACGCGTTTTGTAACGGTGTACAGCAAATCGTGATTGAATTTTTTGTTTTCCACAAACATTGGCAACGAAAGTGAAGCCAGGTTACAAACCGCAATTTCATCTTTCGAAGTGTATTCCATAATTTCGGTACACAAATTCGAAGAACGAATTGTACCAAGATTTTTTTGGTTTGATTTTCTGTTGGCTGCATCTTTGTACAACATATAAGGCGTTCCAGTTTCAATTTGTGATTCCAGAATTTTTTCCCACAATTCGTGTGCTTTGATGGTTTTTCTACCTTTTCCTCGTTTTTCATAATCAATGTACATGGCTTCAAATTCTTCGCCATACACATCATACAATCCTGGACATTCATTAGGACACATTAACGTCCAATAACTATCTTCCTGCACTCGTTTCATAAATAAATCCGAAGTCCACATCGCAAAAAATAAATCTCTTGCACGCATTTCTTCTTTTCCGGTATTCTTTTTCAAGTCTAGGAATTCGAAAATATCCGCATGCCAAGTTTCGATGTAAATAGCAAAACTACCTTTACGTTTTCCTCCACCTTGGTCTACATAACGTGCAGTATCATTAAAAACACGCAACATAGGAACAATTCCGTTAGACGTACCGTTTGTTCCACGAATGTAAGAACCAGTAGCACGAACATTATGAATAGAAAGCCCAACTCCACCAGCTGACTGGGAAATTTTAGCAGTTTGTTTCAACGTGTCATAAATCCCGTCAATACTGTCGTCTTGCATGGCCAAAAGGAAGCAAGAAGACATTTGCGGTTTTGGAGTTCCAGCGTTAAACAATGTTGGTGTCGCATGTGTAAAGAACTTTTTCGACATTAAGTCGTATGTTTCTATCACTGATTTCAAATCATCTAAGTGAATCCCAACAGACACACGCATTAACATATGTTGCGGACGTTCTACGATTTTACCGTTTATTTTTAGCAAATACGATCTTTCCAAGGTTTTAAAACCAAAATAATCGTAGTTGAAATCTCTATTGTATATAACATGTGAGTCTAAAAACTCAGCATTTTCCATAATTACTTTATGTACTTCTTCCGAAAGTAACGGAGCATATTGACCGTTTCTTGGATTTACATAATTGAACATATCATTCATCGTTTCCGAGAAAGATTTTTTTGTATTCGAATGTAAATTTGAGATTGCAATACGAGCTGCTAATTGAGCATAATCTGGATGCGCAATTGTCATTGAAGCAGCAGTTTCGGCAGCAAGATTATCTAATTCAGATGTTGAAACACCATCGTAAAGCCCCTCAATTACTCGCATTGCCACTTTCACAGCATCAACCAAATCATTCAAACCATAACATAGTTTTTTAATTCTATCTGTGATTTTGTCGAACATTACCGGCTCTTTGTGGCCATCTCTTTTTACTACGTACATACTTTTGTTTGTTTTTTAAAACAGAGAATCCCTTCACTGTTTTTCGTTATTTGTAATTTATGCTAAAGTTATTTCAGCATCTTTTTTTGGAAGCTATTTACTTCGTCAGTTCGCTGCGCTCGTGTCCAGATATCCATTGCAAATGAAATTCACTGAACTCTTATGGAAATAAAAGCAAAGTGAGGTAATCTTTTTATTTTTTAAAGAAAAAAATAAAAAGGATTTCCACTACTATCTGGGCTATTACATCAGAAGCATGAAGAAATTCAATGTAATTCAAACCACAATGGCAAAATAAATCGCGATGGTTCGAGAAAAATTAAAATATTAAAAATCAGCGTCAAAACTAATTTTCTGAGCATCCTCATCCGTATTCATAACTCCTGACTTTTGATATTCAGCAACTTTCTTTTCAAAGAAATTTGTTTTCCCTTGAAGCGAAATCATATCCATAAAATCAAACGGATTTGAAGTATTGTATTCTCTGTCGCAACCTAATTCCACTAATAAACGATCAGCAACAAATTCCAAATATTGTGTCATTAACACTGCATTCATTCCTATTAAACTCACAGGAAGTGATTCAGTGATAAATTCTCTTTCAATATTTAAAGCATCAACGATAATTTCGCGGATTCTTTCTTTTGAAACTTTATTAACTAAGTGGTGGTTGTGTAAATGCACTGCAAAATCACAGTGAACACCTTCATCACGAGAAATCAATTCGTTAGAGAATGTCAAACCTGGCATTAACCCACGTTTTTTCAACCAATAAATAGAACAAAAAGCTCCCGAAAAGAAAATTCCTTCCACAGCTGCAAAAGCAATCAATCGCTCCGCAAACGAATCAGACTCAATCCATTTCAAAGCCCAGTCTGCTTTTTTCTTAATCGCCGGAAAAACTTCTAAAGCATTGAATAATTCATCTTTCTCTGCTTCATCTTTCACATAAGTATCAATCAATAAAGAATACGTTTCGCTATGAATGTTTTCCATCATGATTTGAAAACCATAAAAGAATTTTGCCTCAGCATATTGCACTTCGTTCACAAAGTTTTCAGCCAAATTCTCGTTTACAATTCCATCTGAAGCAGCAAAAAAAGCAAGAATATGTTTTACAAAATAACGCTCTTCATCTGAAAGTTTATTATTCCAGTCATTTAAATCTTGCGATAAATCAATTTCTTCAGCAGTCCAGAAACTAGCTTCCATACTTTTATAAAATTCCCAAATATCGTGGTGTTTGATAGGGAAAATCACAAAACGATTTTTATTTTCTTGTAAAATTGGTTCAACTTGCGCCATTATAGTAGTTTATTTTTTGAGATTTTATGCTTTATGTGGATTACAAAGATTGTGAAATATTGCCGATATTAAAAGTCAAACTTATTCACAATCGGACCTAGTTTTTAACAAATAGAAAAAATAAGGATAATTTTATTTAAATTTTAAAAAACTGTATATCAGCTATTTAAAATTTATAAAATACCGTAAACCACCGTAAAATATAGGGTTTTAAAAATAGAAAACAAGAAGTTTTTATTCTATTTTGAATTATTTTTTTAGTTCTTGTGCGACTATTTCAAGCTCCGCATACCAGTCCTCACCAAACTTTCTAACCAAAGCTTCTTTGACAAATTTATATACTGGCACTTCAAGTTCTTGGCCTAAAGAACAGGCTGGATCGCAAATGTCCCATTTGTCATAATTAACCGCAGCAAATTCAGTAAAATCTTTCACTCGAATAGGATACAAATGACAAGAAACTGGTTTTTTCCAGTCAATTATACCTTGGTTGTACGCTTGTTCGATTCCACAAAGCGCAGTTTTGCCGTCAAAAATTACATAAGCACAATCTTTATTGTCAATCAGCGGTGTTTCTAAGTCGCCATCAGTTCCTTTTACCCAAGTTCCTTGAGCTTCGATAGCGGCAATTCCTTGTTTACGAAGAAACGGTTTTACCTTAGGATAGATTTCTTCCAATATCTTAGTTTCCTCTTCGCTTAATGGAGCTCCGGCATCACCATCTACGCAACAAGCCCCTTTACAAGCTGACAAATTGCAAACAAAATCTTTTTCTAGTATGTCTTCTGAGACGATGGTTTTTCCTAATTGAAACATTATTTTGGGGTACTGAGATTATAAAGCGCAAAGGTAGTTAAAGTAATTTGTAATTTTTTAGATAAAAACCAACTTTAACTTTCAAACCAAACAAACCGTTATATTGACAACAACAAGCTAAAAGTGAATACAATAGAAATAAAAAAGACAAAATATTAGTTTTTTTATAATCGAAAAAAGTGTCGAAAAAAAATCTTAATACAGTGCTCTTTTAAACAATAATATAACAAAAAGTTTAACTTTGTAAATAAAAAGCTATGATAGGATTTGACATCAGAGAAATTGTTACCGTAAGTATGGTGCTTTTTGCAGTAATTGACATCATAGGTACTATTCCAATTATCATCGATTTAAGAGCAAAATTTGGTCATATTGAATCCGAAAAAGCATCTTTGGCTTCAGGAGCAATTATGATTGTCTTTCTTTTTATAGGGGAAGAATTTTTAAATCTGATTGGCATTGATGTTCACTCCTTTGCGGTAGCAGGATCCTTTGTCTTGTTTTTTCTGGCACTAGAAATGATTTTAGGCATCCGATTGTATCGAGATGAAGCAGCCAGCTCAGCTTCAATAGTCCCAATAGCCTTCCCACTTGTTGCCGGAGCAGGAACCATGACCACTTTATTATCATTAAAAGCTGAATTTCAAACTGTCAATATTATCGTTGCTATTATTTTAAATATTACTTTAGTTTACATTGTTTTGAAATCCTCTGCAAGAATTGAAAGACTTTTAGGAGAAAATGGCCTTGGAGTGATCAGAAAGACATTTGGAGTTGTACTTCTGGCTATAGCTGTTAAATTATTCGCTGCTAATGTTAAAGGTTTGTTTGTCTAAAATAAATTTTCATAAATTTACCCCATAACGCAATAATATAAAATAATTTGATTTTATTTGGGACTTGATTTCTAAAATCAATAGTTCTAAACGTAATTTTTTATATTAAAAACAAAACATATCATGAAAATCTTTACTAACATACTGGTGTTTTTAGCAATCGCTTTAATCATATTTAATGTTACCTTGCTTGATTTCAGAAATCCGTTTAAAGGAGACAGTGTTGTCGCTTTTATTGGGATTGCAGCCTCTTTTTGTGCTGTTTTGATTCTTCTTATCTTTAGAATGTCAAAAAAAATAGAAGAAAAATCAAACGATAAGTTCTAACATGCTTGATGTTCTAATTATTGGCGGTGGCGTTTCCGGAATGTCATGTGCACTTGTATTGGGTTCTGCAAAAAACAAACCCTTTGCCATTGATAAAAAAATTGGTGTTTTCACCCATCAAAAAGCATCGGCACTTCAAGACGCATTGTTTAATAATGCTTACGGAATAATTCCAGGCAAATTAGGTTCCGAATTATTAACGGAAAGCATTCAACATCTTTCAGAAACCTATCCACACATTACACAAATTCCGAATGAAAAAGTGCTGAAAATTGAAGGCATTTTTCCTGAATTTACCGTGACTACAAACAAGGGCTCTTACAAAACTAAAATAATCGTCATAGGCATTGGGTCTGCAAACACTTTTGCAATAGATGGATTAATGCATTATGTAGAGCCACACCAAAAAGCACTTCCTGAGAAACAACGAATCCAACTCAAAAATAGCGACCACAAAGTTACTGACGGGATTTATGTCATAGGAACTTTAGCGGGCTGGAGAAGCCAACTGGCCATTGCTGCCGGAAGTGGTGCAGCCGTTGCAACTGACATCCTAACTTTATGGAATGGTGGGACACAAACACATTGCCACGATAGTATTAGGTAATTAGAGTTTTAAATTTGTTTCTACTTCTGATTTAAAACCGCTTTAATCATCGCATCTTCTTTCAAAGCAATTTCATAATAAAATTTTTCACCATACAATTGTCTTGCAAATTCTGCGGCAAGGTATCGTTTTGCTAATGATTTGCT
The DNA here is from genome assembly GCF_000744835.1 of Flavobacterium sp. 83. Taxonomy (NCBI): domain Bacteria; kingdom Pseudomonadati; phylum Bacteroidota; class Flavobacteriia; order Flavobacteriales; family Flavobacteriaceae; genus Flavobacterium; species Flavobacterium sp. 83. The sequence goes on along the minus strand of NZ_JQMS01000001.1, from coordinate 1,429,269 downwards.
TTTTCCAAATTTAAGATCCAATCCGTTATCAAAAATATACTTTTGGAAAGCATTGAAGTATAGGTCTGTTTCGTCCATTTTAGCTGTGAATTGTTGAAAAGTCAATCCGTTAAATACACTTCTATTTTTATCTAATTGTTCAAATACAAAATGTCCAACAACACCCGATTGTAATAAATAAGCAGTAGTTTCATTTCCATGTTCTACTTCAAGCGGCACAAAAACATCCGGTACAATTCCGCCGCCGCCGTAAACAATTTTACCTTTTTTGGTTTTAAATTTTAAAGATTCCGAAACTTTTATACTGTCTTTTTCATACAACTCCCCGTTTACAAAACGCGTGTCTGATTCTTTGAAATAAGCATCATTCCCTTTCGAATATGGCTTTTGGATCGAGCGACCCGTTGGCGTATAATACCTTGCAATTGTTAACCGAACGGCTGAACCATCTTCAAAATCCATTTCACGTTGGACTAATCCTTTCCCAAAAGAACGGCGACCCACAATAGTTCCTCTGTCATTATCTTGAATAGCTCCCGCCAGAATTTCACTTGCAGATGCACTATTTTCATTAATTAACACAAACACATTTCCGCTTTCAAAACTCCCTCTTTCAGTTGCAAAAGTTTTATCTATATTCCCTTTTTTATTTTTGGTGAAAACAATTAATTGTTTGTCTTTTAGTAATTCATCGGCAATTGCAATTGCTTCTTCCATATAACCGCCACCATTATCCCGAAGATCTATAATTAATGATTTAGCACCTTGCTTTTTCAAGGCATCTAAACCTGTTTTAAACTCTCCATAAGTAGTTTCGGCAAATCGATTTATTTTTATATAACCGGTATTATTTTTTAAAAGCATGGAAATATCAACGCTTTTCAAAGGAATAACATCCCGTTTTACTTTTAATTTAATTTTTTTTCGTTCTGATTTTCTGTAAAGCGTAAGTTCAATCTCGGAACCTACAGACCCTTTTAATTTAGAAAACAAACTGTCATTTGGCAATTTCCGGCCAAACAATTTGGTTTTGTCAGCATATAAAATTCGGTCACCAGCTTTTATCCCAGCTTTTGCCGAAGGGCCATTTTCAACTGGTTTTATTATCGCCACAGAATCGTTGTACATATAGAAATTGACACCTATACCCACAAAATCTCCTTTCATGCTTTCAACTACTTCTGCTTGCTCACTTGGTGGAATGTAAACAGAATGAGGATCCAATTTTGCCAAAATATTATCAACAGTCAGACTTACAATAGAATCTGTATTAATATTATCAACATATTCATCATCAATAAAATCAATTAATTTATTAAGTTTATTCTTTGAACTATTTTTAGCAAAAAATTGGCTTTGATTTGGAGCATTCAACAACCCGCCCAGAACAACTCCCAGACCAAGAGCTACACTGATAAATATAGGCAAGTATTTATTATCGATTTTCATTTTATTCTTCTAATACTGGAATATGTTCTACTTCAACTCCTGCTTTTATCAAAAACTGAATTCCGGAATCATCGCGATATCCATTGTGGTACACCACTCTTTTTATCCCGGATTGATGAATTAATTTACTGCATTCTTTACAAGGCGAAAGTGTTATATATAAAGTAGCTCCTTCACAAGACTGTGTGGATCGAGCTACTTTTAGAATAGCATTTGCTTCAGCATGCAACACATCCCAACGTGTTAACCCTTCTTCATCTTCACAGCAGTTTTCAAATCCTGAAGGTGTACCATTATACCCGTCAGAAATAATCATACGGTCTCTTACAATAATTGCACCCACTTGTTTTCTTTTACAATAAGACAAAAGTCCCCATTCAGTGGCGATTCTAAGATATGCTTTATCGTATTTATTTAATTTTTTTGATTCCATTATTTTTTATCTAATCCAGATTTCATTTTCAATAATCATTGGCAAAACTACTCCTATTATAAATGCTGACATCACTAAAGTCCAATCACGTTTAGAAAATCTAAAAACAGATTGAACAATATAAGATAATACCAACACTACAAAAACAACAATAATTTGAGCCGCTTCTATTCCTAATGCAAATTCGCCCAAAGGCAATAATTTAGAGGTTGCACTTCCGCCCAAAATGGATTTAAAATAGTTTGAAAAACCCAAACCATGAATAATTCCAAAGAAAAGTGTTATAAAAAAAACTAAATTTATACTTTCTTTTTTACTGGATTTACCAGCCGTAAAAAGATTAAACAGCGCCGTTATCAATATTGTTATTGGTATTAACAACTCCACAACATTTACTTTTATTGCAATTATTCCAAAAACAGAAAGTACTAAAGCCACAGTATGTCCAATTGTAAATAGCGTTATCAAGAGAACTATCCGCTGCCAATCCTTGAAAGAGAAAGGAACGGCTAATGCTATTAAAAACAAAACATGGTCATATGCATGAATATCTAAAACATGCTTTAATCCTATTTGAAAGTAAATCCAAAAATCTGACATAGGCTATTTATTAAATTGATATGGGGTTGTAAACTTACGATTAATTTTGAAAATGAATGTTTTGAAAATATAAATCATTCTTTAAACAAGGATTTAAAATACTTTGATTAACAAATCAAAATTTTAAATAAAATTAAAATCAATAATTTAAAAATAGATTTATCTTTGTAAGATAAAAAATTAATAATTATGTCATTTTCAGATTTATTTGATAGCGAATTCAAACAAAGAAATAAAGGTCATTTTTCAGCCATAGTTCGTGTCGCGCTTGCCGATGAAAAGTTTGCTCCAGAAGAAAAATTATTTTTAGACAAACTGGCCGTTAGACTAGAAATTTCTCCAGAAGAATATGCGGAAATTTTAGAAAACCCATTAAAATATCCTATTAATGCTCCTTATTTGCACGAGCAAAGATTAGAACGTTTGTTTGATCTAGCCAGAATGGTTCATGTGGATCATCATTTAGGAGACAAACAAGAATTATTGTTAAGAAAAATTGGAGTAGCATTAGGTTTTAATTCCGATAACGTGAATTATATTATTTCGAAAGCATTATCACTAGTAGATAAAAAAGTAGATTTAGACACTTTCCTTTTCGAAATGCAAAACATGCATAAATAAAATCATAAAAAGCTCCCAAATCGGGAGCTTTTTTTATAGTTATTTTTTAGTACTTGCTCAATTTTGCTTTGTACATGAAATCTTCTGCTTTCTCAACCATATTATAACTACCGCAGAAAAAAGGAACGCGTTGGTGTAATTCAGTAGGCTCAATTTCCATTATACGTCCAAAACCATCAGAGGCCTTACCTCCTGCTTGTTCTACAATAAATGCCATTGGATTACATTCATATAACAGGCGTAATTTTCCTTTTGGCGCTTTGGAACTAGTTGGGTAAATATAAATTCCGCCTTTTATCATATTTCTATGAATATCAGAAACTAAACTCCCTATATAGCGTGAAGTATAAGGTCTGTCTTCCTCTTCAAGCTGGCAATATTTAATATAGTCTTTAACTCCTTGCGGAAAATGAACATAGTTTCCTTCATTGATGGAATAAATATTTCCATCCTTAGAAAACTGCATATTGGGATGCGATAAATAAAAAGTTCCTATTGCAGGATTTAAAGTAAACCCATTTACACCATGACCTGTAGTATAAACCAGCATTGTTGACGTTCCATAAATTACATAACCTGCCGCAACCTGATTCGTTCCTGACTGTAAAAAATCCTCAATTGTAACCGGAGTACCTATTGGAGTTACACGTCTATACACAGAGAATATTGTCCCTACGGAAACATTCACATCAATATTTGAAGATCCATCTAGCGGATCCATCAAAACCACATATTTATTGTTGTGGCTTTTGTCACTACCTTCCACTGTAATAAAGTCATCATTTTCTTCTGAAGCGATACCGCATACAATTTCACGGTTGATTAAAGTTTGAATAAAAATGTCATTGGCATATACATCTAGTTTTTGTTGGTCTTCTCCCTGTATATTTTGCTCTCCTGCGGCTCCAATTATGTCTACTAGTCCCGCTTTGTTTACTTTGTAGTTCACTACTTTTGCAGCCAACCGAATTGAGTTAATAATCCGGGATAATTCACCTGACGAATATTGAAAAGCATTTTGGTTTTCGATGATAAATTCACCTAAAGTTCTGTTGAGTTTTTCCATTACGAAATCGTTGTAGTTAATTTGAAGTCACAAATATCGCTCTTTTTGTGAAAATGATTTGAATAATATTTACTTAGTTTAGCTCTATTGTATATTTGCTTATAAAATAGTTGAATAATGAATGAAAAATGCTTTATTTTGAGCAATTCAATCATTTAAAATAAGAATATATGAATATTAGAAAAGGAAATCACGAAGACATGGAAGCGGTTTTAGGACTAATTCAAGAATTGGCAGACTTTGAAAAAGAACCTGATGCAGTTCTTATCACTGTTGATGATTTAGTTCGCGATGGTTTTGGCACAACTCCTTTATTTCATGTTTTTGTAGCCGAGGTGGAATCGGAAATTGTGGGTATCGCTTTGTATTATTATCGCTATTCTACCTGGAAAGGAAAAATAATTCATCTGGAGGATTTAGTGGTAAAAGATAAAATGCGCGGAACCGGACTAGGCTATGCCTTATATTCTGAAATCATCAAACAAGGTAAAAGAGATAATGTCCGAAGAATTGACTGGCATGTCCTTGACTGGAATACTCCAGCAGTTGATTTTTATGAAAAATCAGGAGCAAAAGTATTAAGAGATTGGGATGTTGTTCAAATGGATGAAGCAGGAATTGACGCGTTCTTAGAAAAAAATAAATAACAATAAATAACAATAAATAATAATTTCAAATTTCAAATATTTAAACTGAAATCTGAAAAACTGAAATCTGAATTTTAAAATGAGAGTATTCAAATTTGGTGGTGCTTCTGTAAAAGATGCTGCAGGAATAAAAAACGTATATGACGTTTTGCAAAAAGCAGGTTATGAGGATGTATTATTAGTTGTTTCTGCAATGGGAAAAACTACTAACGCACTTGAAACCGTTATAAAAAATTATTTTGACAAATCGGCTGAATTAAATTCATCCGTTCAAGAAGTAAAAAAATACCACAATCAAATTCTTATGGATTTGTTTGAAGAAGAAAAGCACGAAGTGTTTACTGCGGTAAATAATCAATTTTCTGAATTAGAATATTTTTTAGCGCATAATAAATCGCCAAATTATAATTTCGTTTACGATCAAATTGTAAGTTATGGCGAATTGATATCTACCACTATTCTGAGCCATTTTATGAGCTTTATGGGAATAAAAACACAATGGTTAGATGTGCGAAATTATATAAAAACAGATGCTACTTATAGAGATGCAGAAGTTGACTGGGAATTAACACAGAAGAATATTGCCAAAAATGTAAAAAGAAAAATATTAAACATTACTCAAGGATTTTTAGGTTCTGACGAAAATAACTTCACCACTACTTTAGGTCGTGAAGGTTCTGATTATACTGCTGCAATTTTTGCTTATTGCCTAAATGCCGAAAGTGTAACCATCTGGAAAGATGTTCCAGGTGTCATGAATGCTGACCCAAGGTATTTCGAAAATGCAAGTTTACTTAACCAAATTTCCTACCGTGAAGCGATTGAATTAGCTTTTTATGGCGCTACAGTTATACACCCAAAAACATTACAGCCTTTGCAAAAAAAGGAGATTCCTTTATTTGTAAAATCGTTTATTAATCCTTTACTACCGGGAACTCGTGTTGCAAAAGGAGCCGATTTAGAACCGTATTTGCCTTGTTTTATTGTCAAAAGAAACCAACTCTTGATTTCGCTTTCGTCAATAGATTTCTCTTTTATAATGGAAGAAAACATTAGTGAAATTTTTGCTTTGTTTCACCAATTTAAAATAAAAGTAAATTTAATTCAAAATTCAGCAATTAGTTTTTCTGTTTGCGTTGAGGATAAATTTGAAAATTTCAAAGATTTGAACGCCATTCTTTCGAAAAAATTCAAAGTGGAATTTGATGAAAATGTCACCTTATATACCATTCGACATTTCAATGATAAAGCAGCAGCAACAGTTGAGGAAAACAAAACCGTATTATTGAAACAAGTGAGCCGTGAGACCATGCAGGTAGTAACCAAAGAAAATTAGAAAATCTTTTCATCCTAAAGACCTGACTTGTACTTATTGTTTTACAGAATACACTACTTTTGATGCATAGACGTTATACTATCTATGTTGAAAAAAGTAGTGTTTTTGTTTTTAATAATGTTTTTTTCCGGACTACAAGCCCAGGAAATCAAATCGTTATATCAAATAAAAAAAATCGCTGCTACTCGTGACACTATCCATATTGAAAATGAAAATATCAATTCTAGTTTCTTCAAAGTGCTTGACGCCAATGAGAATACTATTGACACCACTTTTTATAAAGTAAATTTTCAAAGAGCCTTCTTGATTTTTAAAAATAATTTCACTCAACCAACTGATTCCATAACGATTCAATATCTGAAATTCCCTGAAATTCTAACCAAAGAATATCATATTTATGATTCAAGCCGCATAGTAAGCAATGAAGCAACTTCTGGAAATTTATATAAAATTGAAACCGATCCAGTCAAAAAAAATATCCCTTTTGACGGATTAAACACTTCTGGAAGTATTACGCGTGGAGTTACTGTTGGCAACAATCAAAACACGGTTTTAAATTCAAATCTGGATCTACAAATTACAGGCAAGTTATCTGATAAAGTCAGCCTTAGGGCTTCCTTACAAGACAGCAATATTCCGTTGCAAGACGGAGGTTATTCTCAAAAGTTAGATCAATTTGATAATATTTTTATGGAACTTTATAGTGACAAATGGAATATTAGAGCCGGCGATGTCTTTCTTGAAAACAAAAAAACACAGTTTCTCAACTTCAATAAAAAGGTTCAGGGACTTGCCACTAATTTCGATTTTGGAACTGAAGACAGTAAAACCAATATTTTTGCATCGGTAGCTTTAGTGAAAGGACAATATGCCAAAAGTAATTTTGTTGGTCAGGAAGGCAATCAGGGACCCTATAAATTAAAAGGCCAAAATGGTGAATTGTATGTTCTTGTGATTTCAGGTTCGGAACGGGTTTATGTGAACGGAGTTTTATTGAAACGAGGAGAAAATAATGATTACACCATAGATTATAATGCTGGAGAAATTGTATTTACACCGCTATTCACCATTACTTCGGAAATGCGAATCGCTATAGAATACCAATATTCAGACAGAAATTACTCTCGATTTGTAGCCTATGCCGGAGCTTCACACGAGAATGAAAAATGGAGTTTTGGTGGGTATTTGTACTCCGAAAGCGATTTGAAAAATCAGCCTTTACAACAAAATCTTTCTCAAGAACAAGCCCAGATTTTAGTGAATGCCGGAGATAATCCAGATTTGATGACAGCGCCTTCCGCTTATGCAGATTCCTATTCGGATAACAAAGTGTTGTACCGAAAAACAACATTTAATTCGGCAGAAATTTTCGAATATTCGAACAATTCAGATGACGAACTTTTCAATGTTCGTTTTAGTTTAGTGGGAACAAATAAAGGAAATTACATCTTGAAAAACACATCGGCTAATGGTCGAATTTATGAGTTTCTCCAGCCAATTAATGCTGTTCCACAAGGAAATTATGAGCCAGTTATACCATTAGTTGCTCCAACAAAAATTCAAGTGGCAACATTTTTAGGAAAATATAAACCCACCGAAAAAACAGCTTTTGATTATGAAATAGGAATTAGCAACAATGACAAAAATCTTTTCTCCACAACAGACGATGCTGATAACCGTGGATTAGCCGCCAAAATAAATGCTAAACAACGCTTATTTTCAAAAAAATGGAATATTGATGCTTTTGCCAGTTATCAATTTATCCAGAAAAATTTTAAATCTGTGGAACGTCTTTATAACATTGAATTTGACCGAGATTGGAATTTAAACACGACAGCAATAGGAAATCAAAGTTTATTAATTTCTGGCCTTCATTTCGAATTAAATCCAAAAGAAAATCCTCAAAACAAAGCACTATTCAACTATCAATTTGAAAAATTGGATTTTTCAGAAAGCATTTCGGGAAACCGGCATAGAATTGATGGAGCACTTATATTGAAAAATTGGTCGATTCAAAATCACGGCAGTTTCTTAAAAAGCAATGGAATTGAATCGGCTTCTAAATTTTATAGAAACCAAACTCAAGCTAGATTTCATTTTAATAAAAACTGGATTGGGACACACCTTCGATTAGAAGATAATCAGGAGAAATTTAAAAGCACCAATCAATTTTCGGCTTTAAGCCAAAGATTCACTGAATATGGCTTTTTTACAGGACGAGGAGACAGCACCAGAGTTTTTGTTGAATTAGGTTATCTTAAAAGAGCAAACGACAGTTTACAAAATGGATTCGTTCGGCATGTAAATACCTCACAAACCTATTACTTAAAATCAAAACTAATCCAAACAAAGAAAAGTGACTTAACCGCTTATGTGAATTATAGAGTGCTTGATTTTGCTGATGTGACAAAGAAAAAAGAATCCTCAATGAATTCCAGAATAATGTATTCCGATCGTTTTTTCAATCAATTAATTCAAAGTACAACTGTTTATGAAACTAATTCTGGGAGTATTTCTCAACAGGAATTCACCTATCTTGAAGTTCCGGCTGGCCAAGGAATTTATACATGGAATGACTATAATAATAATCGAATTCAGGAATTACAAGAATTTGAAATCGCACCATTTATCGACCAGGCAAAATACATTCGGATATTCTTACCGAACCGAATTTACATAAAAACACACCAAAATAAGTTCTCTCAATCAGTAACCATAAATCCAAATCAATGGCAAAACCAACTTGGATTAAAAAAATTACTGTCCTATTTTTATAATCAGACTTCATTTATAATGGATCGAAAAATAAAAAATGAAGGCGACAATTTTGAATTAAATCCTTTTAGCACGTCTAAAGAAAATGTGCTGGGATTAAATTCCAGTTTAAGGAATAGTTTGTTTTATAATCGAGGAAAACAAAAACATTCTGTAACCTACACTTATTTACAAAATAAAACAAAAAATTTATTGTCTATAGGATCACAAGAAGCAAAAAACAGTTCACATCAACTACAATATACCAACTTATACAGGAAAAGTTGGTTATTCAATTTTTTTGCAAAAACAATCCAAACCGCTATTGAATCTGAAAATTTTACTGAAAAAAATTATAATATTAACGGATACCAATTGGCTCCAAAAATCAGTTATTTATTCTCCAAAAATACTAGCTGGGATTTATTTTATGAATTACAAAACAAAGAAAATCAGATTGGGATTTTCGAGAAATTGACACAAAATCGTTTTGGAACTTCATTTTCTTACTCAAGTGATAAAAAATTGACACTAAATGGAGAAGTTTCATTTTATCAGAATAAATTCACCGGAAATGAATTTTCTTCGGTTGGATTCCAAATGTTAGAAGGACTACAAACGGGGCAAAATATGACTTGGAGATTATTGTTGCAAAAAAATCTGACACAATTTTTAGATATAAACTTAAATTATCAAGGAAGAAAAAGCGAATCAAGCAAGACCATACATACAGGAAACATACAATTAAGAGCTTATTTTTAAGGATTTAGCTCAATTATTAGAAATAAAATCACTAAATTTATTATAAAATTATCTCATAATAATCCAAACTTTAAATTAACATCATCATGAAAAAATTAGTGTTATTCTGTTTAGTATTTATTCTATCTGGAACCTTTTATGCGCAAGAAACTGCAGCTGAAAAGAAAATTGCAAAAGCAAAAACAAAAACCGAAAAAGGTGTAAAAGCAACAAATGAAGCCAAAGAAAAAATGGCTAAAGCTAAAGCAACTAAAACCGAAACAGATGCAAAAGACAAAGCAGCCAAAGTAAAAAACGATGCAAAAGACAAAGCAGCAAAAACTGAAACAGAAGCTAAAAATAAAGCTACTAAATTAAAAAGTGATGCTAAAGACAAAGCGGTCAAAACTGAAACAGAAGCTAAAAACAAAGCCACTAAAGTAAAAAGTGAAGCTAAAGCAACTAAAACAGAGAAAGACATTAAAAACAAAATTACAGAGACCGATAAAAAAATAGAAAAGGCTAAGAAAGAAACTTCATCAGCAAAAATGGCAACCAAAAAAGCTGCTTCAAAAGTTAAAGAAACTAATGAAAAAGCACCTAAAGTAGCTGATAAAATTACCGGAGAATACAACGGTAAAAAAGTGTATACAGGTCCTAGAGGAGGGAAATATTATATCAATAAAAACGGAAACAAAACCTATATTGAAGAGTAATATTTTCCATTTAATACAAAAACAAGAGGCTGTTCTTTTTTGAACAGCCTCTTTCTATTTAATAAATAGTAAAGTATATTTACCATAATAAATTAATAGTTTGGTAATATGCTCGAAATATAAAAACCCACTTCATTGAGTAACTTTCAAATTTAAATAACGAACGTATATCGCCAAATGGATTTGAATACTAACAATAAAACTATTTTGATTGCGCCTTTAAATTGGGGGTTGGGACATGCTACGCGTTGCATCCCTATCATTAAGGCACTACAAGACAATAATTACATTCCAATAATAGCTTCTGATGGGATTGCACTAGAATTATTACGAAAAGAATTTCCATATCTAAAAACTTTGGAATTGCCTTCATACGAAATAGAATATTCTAAAAACGGCAAAAATTTCAAATGGAAATTATTACAAAATTGTCCAAAAATGATTGAAGCAATTTGGGCTGAAAAAAAATTAGTGAAAAAGTGGGTTAAGAAATATTCCATTGATGGCGTACTATCTGATAATAGGCTTGGCGTATTTAGTAAAAAAGTACCATCCGTGTTTATTACACATCAATTAAATGTGATGACAGGCAATACCACTTGGATTACCAGTATGCTGCATCAGCATATTATAAAAAAATATGCAGAATGCTGGATTCCGGATTTGGAAGGAACTTCAAATTTGACAGGTAAACTAGGACATATAAAAAAGGCTGATTTTGTCACAAAATATATTGGTCCACTGAGCCGATTACATAAACGCGAAACTGCAAAAAAATATGATTTGATGGTTATTTTATCGGGACCAGAACCACAACGGGGTATGTTGGAAGAAAAATTAAAGACTGAAGTATGTAAATATAATGGGAATGTAGTTTTTATAAAAGGAATTGTAGAAAAAGACCAAATTAAGGAACAAATTGACCATGTTACCTATTATAATTTCATGAATACGAGACAACTTGAACAAACTTTTAACGAAAGTGATACCGTATTATGCAGATCAGGATATACAACCGTTATGGATTTAGCTAAACTCAATAAAAAAGCTTTTTTCATTCCTACTCCGGGTCAATATGAACAGGAATATTTAGCAAAAAAACTAAAAAAAGAAGGGTTAGTTCCTTATGCTGACCAAAATGATTTTAAAATAGAAAACCTCGAAGAGATTAAGCTATACAAAGGACTGCCACAATTAGATACCGCATTAAACTGGAAAACATTGTTTCAGATTTTTGAATAGCGTCTTAAAAATCTAAAAACACCCTAATTATATACTTTCAAATTATATAATTAGGGTGTTTATGTAAAATCTATAACTTAATTAGATTCTCAGCGTCAGATTAATCCTCTGATTTTTTCTCACCAAATTTTTCGTGTTTGATTATTTTGGCATTAATCATAAAATAAACATACTCCGCAATATTAGTACAATGTTCAGAAATACGTTCTAAATGTTTTAAAACAATCACAAGATTTGTTCCTGACACTACCGTCTTAGAATTTGACTTCATTTCATTGATTATATCATGTATTGCGTCATCACATTCATTTTTTATGGTATTGTTCAAAACGAAAATCTCCCCAATCGTACTTTCATTACGAGTCAAGAAACATTCATTCGTTTTTACAGTAATAACCTCAACATGTCTGGATACATCGGCAATATTAAATTTAACAATTAAATCATGTTTGTCTTTAATATTCTTAGATTTTTTTATAATGCTTATCGCCAAATCTCCTATTCTTTCAATCTCATTACTAATTTGCATAGCAGACATAATAAAACGCAAATCAGAAGCGACTGGCTGTTGCAAAGCAAAAATGCTTTGGCAAATTTCATCAATTTTTATATCTAATTTATCAATCTTATCTTCTGTCTTTTTTACTTCTTTAGCTTCAACAAAAGGTCCTGAAAGCAAAGCGTTCATTGATTCTCCTACTTGACTCTCAGCTAAAACACCTATTTTTTGGATAATATTTTTAAGTTTTTCTAATTCTATTTCAAAGTGTGATGCCATATTTTTATGTTTAAAATTAAAGATTTATAAAATTCACAAAACTAAAACTAGACTAAATGCCTACTTTTATTTTTTTTGATTTTAACCAAATCTTCCTGTGATATAATCTTCCGTTTGTTTTTGCTCTGGTTTAGTAAATATAGCATTAGTTTTACCAATTTCGATCAATTCACCCATGTAAAAGAACGCGGTATAATCACTCGTTCTTGCTGCTTGCTGCATATTATGGGTTACAATAATTATAGTGTACTGTTCTTTCAATTCATGAACTAACTCTTCTATTTTTGACGTAGATATTGGATCTAATGCACTTGCAGGCTCATCCATAAGAATAATGTCTGGACTTACTGCCAAAGTTCTTGCAATACAAAGTCGTTGTTGTTGCCCTCCTGAAAGCCCTAATGCGGAATCCCCCAATCTATCTTTCACTTCTTCCCAAATAGCAGCTTGTCTTAATGAAGTTTCTACGATTTCGTCCAATTGAGTTTTATCTTTTATCCCATTAATTTTTGGACCATAAGCAATATTCTCATAAATAGATTTTGGAAATGGGTTTGATTTTTGAAAAACCATTCCAATTTTTTTTCTGATATTAACAACATCAACATCTTTATTATAAATATCAACGCCTTCAACAAGCATATTTCCTGTTATTGTAACATCTGGAATAAGGTCATTCATTCTATTGATACATCTAAGAAAAGTAGACTTACCACAACCAGAAGGACCGATTAAAGCCGTTACTTTATTAGCTGGAATTTGCATTGAAATCTCCTTTAACGCTTTTTTTTCTCCATAGTACAATGACAAATCATTTACTTGTATTTTTATGTCTTTCATGTCTTTTTTATTATGTCTAAAATATAATTTATTAGGTAGATTTCAAAATTATTTTGCTTTTCTTCTAATTCTGGATCTAATAATTACTGCCACTAAGTTTAAGGATAAAGTAAGAATTAACAATACTAATGTTGTAGCAAATTGTATTGGCATTGTTTTTTCAACATCTGAAGATTGAGTTGACATGATATAAATATGATATCCCAAATTCATAAATTGATCGCTCAAAGAAGCTGGTAAAGTAGCTAAATAATATGCTGCTCCTGTAAACAAAATTGGAGCAACTTCACCAGCACCTCTACTAACAGCAAGAATTGTCCCTGTCATAATCCCAGAAATAGATCCAGGAAGCACTACATTTTTAATGGTTTGCCACTTTGTTGCACCTAAAGCTAAACTTGCTTCGCGCAGTTCGCGGGGAATTGTTTTCAAGGCTTCTTCAACTGAAACAATAATTACAGGTAAAGTAAGTAATGCCATAGTAAGACTTGCCCAAATAATATTAGGTTGTCCCCAATGCAATTGTCCGCCATTAAATGTTTTATCAATTCCTCCTCCTACAAATTGAATAAAAAATCCAAGTCCAAATAAACCAAAAATAATTGACGGCACAACTGCTAATGTTCGAATAGAAAATCGAACTGCGGCTGCAATTTTTGAATTTTCTTTAGCATATTCTGTTAAATAAATAGCCGTAATAGTGCCAAAAGGAACGGCTGCTATTGACATAACAATAACCAATATAAACGTACCGATTAAAGCAGGAAATATCCCTCCTTCTGTCATTCCATTCGTAGGAAATGAACTAATGAACTCCCATGAAAACTTTTCACGCCCTTCATAAATAATAATCCCTAATATTACAAAAAGAACAGCTATAATTAACAGAACTGCAATTTGAGTTATTCCAACAATAAATTTTCCTTTTAAATCTAAAACCTTTTTTTTATTTAAAAAAAACTGGTCTTCTGTTTCGTTAATGCTTGTATTCATGATTTATTTACCTTGAAATTTTTTGATTAATTTACCTTTAACATAAAACTCTGCAACGGCATTTAATGCAAATGAAAAAATGAAAAGCAATGATCCTATGAAAAACAAAACACTGTAATGCGTTTCACCAAATACCGTTTCCGCCATTTCGGAACCAATTGTAGCTGCAAAAGTACGCACACTCTCAAAAGGATTTGCTGATAATAGTGCTGCATTTCCGGTTGCCATAAGTGCAATCATAGTTTCTCCAAAAACGCGTCCAACTCCTAAAAGTAAAGCAGCAAAAATCCCAGGCGTAGCTGCTGGTAATATTACAAAAAAAGCAGTTTGCCACTTACTAGCACCTAGTGCTAAACTTGCCTCAGTAAATGTTTTAGGTATTGCTGAAAGTGCATCTTCTGATATTGTATAAATGATTGGAATTGCAGCCAAAGCCATAGCAACACCACCAATAAAAGCATTTAATCTTGATTCATATCCAAATATATCCTGAAAGAATGTAGCTAAAACCATCAATGCAAAAAACCCAATAACTACTGATGGAAATGCTGCTAGCATCTCAATGATAGGTTTAATAATCTCTTTGGTTCTTTTTGATGCGAAACAAGATGTATAAACTGCTGCTAATACTGCAATAGGTCCTGCGATTAACATTGCTATTATGGTCACTTTCAAAGTTCCAATAAGCAAACCTAACAACCCAAATCTGGGATGTTCCGATACAGGTACCCATTCAGTAGTAAAAAAGGTACTCCATGTTTTATCAGCACCTTCATTATTACTCCCAACAACTTCTTTCATATCATCTGAAGAGTCAGCAATAGTAGTTTCAGCTTTTACATCGCCATAAGTCTCCGGTTGCAGACCCTCATTTGTGACAGGTTCTGAACCATAGGTTTCAGGCTTTAAGTCTTCATTAGCAACCGCTTCTGAACCGTATGTCTCAGGTTTCAATTCATCTGTAGGTTCAGCCCCATAAGATTTAGGTTTTGCTACTGAACTGGAGGTAACCTCAACTTCTGTTTTAGCTTTCTCGAGTGTACCAAAATTAAAAATAGGTAGGGACTCTTTAAAAACAAAAACAAAAATAAGGATAATTATAGCTATTGATAAAAAAGCAACCGATGAGATGATTTTTTCAGCCAGAAACTCAGAAAGTCTAAATTGTTTTTTTAAACTTTCTTTAGTGAAATTTTGTTTATTTGGAAATTCGGAATTCATTTATTTTATTTAAGAATTCATAAGTTATTTGTTAAAAAAAGCTCATGCAAAAACGATGAACAATGCAAAAATACGTATTATTTTAAAGGATAATACCCAACTTCTTCAATCATTTTTTGTCCTTCCTGACTTAAAATCCAATCAATAAAAGCTTTGGCTTCTCCAGTTGGCTGTGATTTCAAGTACATATATAAATATCTTGAAATGGGATAGGTTTTATCTTTAATAGTCTCTGCAGTCGGCAAAACCCCTTCACTTTTAGCATCTACTTTTATTTTACAATCTTTTACACCTTCTGCATAAGCAGCACCGCCGTATCCAATACTATATTTATCTTTTTTAACTGCATTTACAATTGCAGCTGTACCAGGCAAAGTCTGACATGATTTTGAAAAGTCGGTTTTTACTACATGTTCTTTAAAAAACTCAAAAGTACCTGAACTGCTTTCTCTACCATACAATTGAATTTTTTCATCATCACCACCTACTTCTTTCCAATTAGTTATTTTTCCCGAAAAAATACTACTTAATTGTTCTAAAGTAAGTTCTGCAACTGGATTTTCTTTGTTTAAAAAAACGGATAAACCATCTTTGGCACAAGCGATTTCTAACCCACTTGTTTGATATTTTTCTTTTAATTTATCTATTTCAGAAGGTTTCATAGGACGACTTGCATTTGCAATATCCGTTGAACCGTTGATTAGTGCCGCAATACCTACACCTGAACCTCCTCCTGTCACCTGAATAGTGGTTTTAGGATTTTTTTTCATAAATGCTTCTGCCCACTTTTGAGATAGAATCACCATAGTATCAGAACCTTTTACGGTAATCTTTTTCGATTCATTAGAACTACATCCTACTGTCATTATAACTAATAAGATTACTGCAATTTTTAACTTACTTGTTTTCATAATCATTATATTAATACGGTAAATATTAAACCTATATTCTTTTCTATCTTATCCTTAACTTTTAATCACCTTTAAATGGGCAACTTATATTAATCTATTTAAGAATTCAAATATTACTTAAATACAAAAAGTATCCCCTATTGGAAAAACCAATAAGGGATACTAAAAGCATAATTATTTTACAGGAAAGTATCCTACTGAAGTAATGATTTTTTGACCTTCTGGACTTAAGATCCAATCAACAAAAGCTTTTGTTTCACCTGTTGGTCTTGATTTTAAATACATGTATAAATATCTTGTAATAGGATATGTTTTATTTTTTATTGTCTCTGCAGTTGGAGCAATACCAGGGCTTTTATCGTCTTTTTTTACTTTACAATCTTTCACACCTTCTGCATAAGCAGCACCACCATATCCAATTCCTAATTTATCTTTCTTAACTGCATTTACAATTGCTGCTGTTCCTGGTAATGTTTGACAAGATGGAGAATAATCTGTTTTGACTACATTATCTTTAAAAAAAGCAAAAGTCCCTGAGCTACTTTCTCTACCATACAATCTAATATTTGCATCTATACCACCAACTTCTTTCCAGTTTGTAATTTTCCCAGCAAAGATTTGACCAATTTGTTTTACTGTAAGTTCTGAAACACCATTTGCTTTGTTTAAATAAACAGACAATCCGTCTTTTGCACAAGGAATCTCAACACCTAAAGTATTATATCTTGCTTTTAATTTTTCAACTTCAGTAGCTTTGATAGGACGGCTTGAATTTGCAATATCAGTTGATCCGTTTATTAAAGCTGCAAGACCTACTCCTGACCCACCACCAGTAACCTGAATTGTTGTTCCTGGATTTTTTTGCATGTACACTTCAGCCCATTTTTGGGACAAAATAACCATGGTATCAGAACCTTTAACTGTTATTTTATTTAATGAAGTAAAAGAAAATCCTACTGCCATAACAACTAATAAAATAGCCGCTAATTTAATTTTTGTTGTTTTCATTTTATTTATTTATTATTGTATTAAAATCTAATTTATTGTATTAAAAACCTGCTTGAATTCTAATTGTAAACGTGTTATCTAATTTGTCTTTTATATAATCACCCCCTACTGTGGTACTTTTTTCATTGATTGGCAAACTATATCCTGCAACAATTTTTACATTATCATCATAAAAATATTGCCATGAGAATGACCAGTTATTATATTTTAAATCTTCTTTAATAGTCACTGTATTTCCTGCTAAATGTCTGTTTGGATCCCAACTATCATATCGTACTGCGATTTGATTACTCTTTCCAATGTTTTTAACCAAAGTCGCGTAATACCCTGAAAAATCTCTTATCCCATTAAAATTAAAACTAGGATTGCTATTCGCTACAGGTAATGCTGTAGTTGACTTTTCCCCTGATATGGTTCCCGAAATATATTCTCCTTTAAGAGACATTCCACCAAGAAAATCATAATAAACTCTCATTTCACCACCAAACCATCTTTTTTGGAAACTGTCCCCTACTTTAGCTGTGAAATTATTATTATTAGCGTCACTGAAAGTTCCGGCTTGTAAAACAGCCGTGTTACCTAAATAAGTATGTGCACCTATATCAATTCCCAATCCTTTAGAAGGAAACTTGAAAGCGTAAACACCTCTTACCATAACATCTTTCTTGTTATCGACGTCTCTAAGATTATTTGTCAAAGAACCTTCACCATAATTTCCGTTAAAAACGGCTAACTGAAATTTAAATGGAATCTCATATTTAGTCTCTAAATCCATTTCGATTTTTGCTCCTAAGTCTCTTTCTTGCGGATACAAAATTCCAGACATTCTACTTCTTTCTAATAATTCTCTTGAACGAGAAGAAAACTCTACTTCGTAACTTGTTCTGTTGAATTGCCCTAAAAACAATTTAAATGTTTGCAACCATTTATCATTTAACTGAACATAAGCATCTCTTAAAGTAACT
Organism: Flavobacterium sp. 83; assembly: GCF_000744835.1. Lineage (NCBI taxonomy): Bacteria > Pseudomonadati > Bacteroidota > Flavobacteriia > Flavobacteriales > Flavobacteriaceae > Flavobacterium > Flavobacterium sp. 83. The sequence continues at coordinate 1,410,948 of NZ_JQMS01000001.1, read as the reverse complement.
TTATCAAAAGCATAATCCGGTTGAATTACAAATACCGCACCAGTAACTGGCTCATAAGTCAATTTAACACGAGCTCTTCTGATAAAAAAAGTATTTGTTATCGGCACCGCTGTAGTAGATGGCCCAGGCCCAATATTATCTTGATAATTATACATTTCGTATTGTGCTTGTAAGTAACCTGAAAATTTAATCTTAGTTAATTTACCAAGATCACTATCCATAGCCGCAAGTCTTTCATCAAGACCACTAAATTTCATAGTATGCTCATCAAGAGATTCTTTCAAAGATTCTATACTTACCGTCTTAACTGAATCAATACTTGTTGTTTCTATAGAATCAACAGGCACTGCTTTAATAGTATCACTCTTAATATCTTGTGCATTAGCCAAAACTGAAGTCATAACTAAAACTGCAAATAAAATTTTTTTCATTGTTGTTATCTGATTAATTTTTTTGCAAAGATGAATCAGTTATGTTAAGCTAATGTTAACACAATATTATGTTGATGATAAGTTAGTGTTTCCTTAATGTTTTCAATCTTTTTTATAGGATTTTCTTATACTCTCTATTAGACCTATTATTTATTTAATTTATTGATTTTAAGACTTTTACTATAAATTTGCTCAGCATCCAATTCCACTTTTCTTAATGCGGCCTTCTCAATCGTAAAGGAAAACTCAGAACCAATTCCAAATTCACTTTCCACATATATTTTCTCTTTATGGGCTTCGATAATGTGCTTTACAATTGCTAACCCTAAACCTGACCCTCCTTCAGAACGAGAACCGCTTTTATCTACCCTGTAAAAACGCTCAAAAAGTCTTGAAATATTTTGCTTTTCAATTCCTTCTCCATTATCAGTTATTCGAACCAAAACCTTTTTTTTAGTCAAATTAATGACGGCTACTTCCGTAAAACCTCCTTCTCGACCATATTTTATGGAGTTCACAATGAGATTCTCAACAACTTGCTGTATCTTATCTTTGTCTCCTTGCACAAAAATGGGCTGTATATGATAATTTTCAAAAGACAAGGTAATTTTCTTTTTATCAGCTTTCATTTCCAATAAATCGAAAACATTTTGTATTAATTCCACAATATCAAATTCTGAAAACTCTAGATTCAAATCCCCTGATTCTAATTTAGTAATCATATCTAAATCCTCCACGATATAAATTAATCGCTCTACACCTTTCTCTGCACGCTTTAAATATTTTTTCCTAATGTTTTTATCATCCATTGCTCCATCCAGCAAAGTAGAAATATAACCTTGAACAGTAAACAAAGGCGTTTTTAGCTCGTGTGAAACATTCCCAAGAAACTCTCTTCGGTATTCTTCACGAATTTGCAGCATTTCAATTTCTAATTTTTTATCAGTGGCAAACTTCTTAACTTCTCGTGTCAAAGTTTCCATATCAGTTGTAATGGGTTGATTTATAAAAGTACTGGATTCTAATAGCGAAACGTCATCGTATATTTTTTTTACACGTCTATAAATGAATCGTTCTACACGATATTGCAAAACCAAAAAAGAGAATATATATATAATCAAAAGACAAACAATTCCAAAAAGCAGTATATTTTTAATTTTGGAATCAAAAAATAATAACACCATTAAAATAACAAATCCAGTAGCAAAAAGGCTAATGAATAAGGCTGACTTTATAGCAAACTTGTAGGTTTTTTTAAAATTTATTTTCATTGATTTCACATCTCACCATTACAGCGATTTGATTTGCATTTTGTTATTCTAATAAAAAAGTGAGTTTAATTATACTTCAAACTTATACCCTACTCCTTTTATTGTTTTGAATAAATCTTCACCAATTTTTTCTCGTAATTTTCTAATATGAACATCTATGGTTCTCCCCCCAACAACGACTTCGTTACCCCAGACCTTATCTAAAATCTCATCACGTTTAAATACTTTTCCAGGCTTTGAAGCTAACAAATAAAATAATTCAAATTCTTTTCGTGGCAAAGCAATCTCTACATTATCTTTTCTAATTTTATATTCTTCCCGATTGATTTCAATTCCACCTACGTTAAGGGTTTCACTATTTTGCTCCTGCTCTTTCAAGCGTCTTAGCAATGCTTTAACTTTACTTACTAATAATTTTGGCTTGATTGGTTTTGTAATATAATCATCAGCGCCGGCATCAAAGCCTGCAACTTGAGAATAATCTTCGCTTCTTGCTGTAAGAAAAGTGATGATTACATTATTCAATTCCGGTATTTTTCTAATATTTTCACAAGCTTCCATTCCATCCATTTCCGGCATCATTACATCCATTATAATAAGATCAGGCAACTCTTTTTTGGCCTTTATAATAGCTTCTTTTCCGTTGGCCGCCGTAAATATCTGATACCCTTCCTGGGTAAGATTATACCCCACTATTTCTAAAATATCCGGCTCGTCATCTACCAGTAAAATCTTTGTATTTCTTTTTTTCATAAATAGAAAAATTATATTATTCTAAAGGAATTTACTCCTGAAATACTCAGTGATATTCAATTCCGATTGTAAATATAACAATAAAAGAATCGTTTAAAAATCACATTAACCGTAATTTAATATGTTAACGATTTATTAATATTCAAGAAACTAAATGGTAATAACTAACTAACATTTAATTTACAAAGCGGCCATTACTTTGCATAAAAATAAAACAGATAAAAAATGAAATTTAAAATATTGTTTATAGCATTATTAATCACAAGTTTTTCTTTTTCACAGAATAAAGGTACCATTTCAGGGATCCTTACTGATAAAGACGCTAACAATCAATCATTACCTTTTGCAAACGTACTTATAAAAGGAACTAATGTAGGAGCAAATACTGATATTGATGGTAAATACACTATCGCTGTTGCACCTGGAACCTATATAGTTCAATTCAGCTTTGTAGGTTATGAATCTATAGATGTTCCGGTAACAGTAGTTGCCAATGAAACATCAACGATAAATCAAGCGATTGGTTCAGGAAGCTACAAACTGGAAGATGTAGTAATAAAGAACACGACAAGCAGAGAAAAAGAAACGGTTTTATTACTTGACCAAAAGAAAGCTGTTGTAATAAAGCAAAGTATTGGTGCGCAAGAAATGGCTCGTAAAGGAGTTAGTGATGTAGAAGAAGGGCTTACCAAAATAACAGGAATTACTAAAGTAGGCTCAAGAGGTTTATTTGTTCGTGGATTAGAAGACCGATACAATAACTTATTGATAAATGACCTTGCTGCTCCAACTAACAATCCTTTCAAAAAAATCATTCCCTTAGACTTATTTTCTACTGACATTGTAGGTGTAATAGAAGTATACAAAACATTTAACCCAAACATTTATGGGGATTTTGCTGGAGGTACTTTTAACATCCAAACCTCTAAAGGTTCAAAAAGCGTAACCAAATTAAATATTGGATTAGGCTACACTATGAATAACAATTTAGAAGACTTCTTAATTTCCAAAGATGCTAATTCTACCAAAGGATTATTTGGCTTGACTGGAAACGACAGAAAAATTCCTAAACTTTTAGGAAATACTCCTTCAAGTTATACACTTACCCCTGATCAATCTTTAAAATCTTTTAAAAGTGGATTTGATGTTTCAAAAATAAACAGCCCTTTAAACACTAGTGTAGGTTTTCTTCATTCAGAGAAATTCAACCTGAAAGATGACAAGACTTTTTCTTACTTACTTTCCATCAATTTTGATAATAATTATTCTATTAGAAACGGAGTGGAAAGAACATTTACAAATAACCCTTCTGGCTTTACCTACAGAAATGATTTTGACAATACAGAATACCGCTATAAAACATCATTGTCTTCTTTAGTTGGATTAAATTACACCACTGATAGATTAAAACTTTCGTACAACACCCTTTTCATTAGAACTACTGAAAATTTGGTTAAAGATCAATTTGGTGTAGCTGATTCAAACTCAAGCAACAATAACACTTTAATAAGAACGAATCAATTAGACGAATCTAATTATTTGAACAACCAGTTATTGGGAGAATATGCATTGAATGAAGACAAAACTCAAAATATAAAAGCAGCCGTTTCGTATGCAATCACTAAATATGCGCAACCGGACAGAAAGTTCTTTTCAGGAACAAGATCAGGAACAGACGATATATTAGTTTCTGTTGCAGGAAACAATTTCATCAAACAGTATTTGGATATTTCTGGTGATTCTTACTTTTCTGGTTTAGGAGAATACAGTTTGAAATTTGGTAAAAACGAAAAAAATAACATTTTCACCGCTGGATATAATGGAAACATGTCTAATATGAATTCAACTTATCGTTTTATTACCCCGATAAACAATAGTGCTCCGAACAGTTTTACAGCACCATTAAATTCATTGGACACTCAATTAAATAGTTATCTTGGGTCAAATGCTATTAGTTTCAGAGAAAGTTCTAATGCAACTTATCAGGCAAAATTAAAAGAAACTGCTAATGCGGGTTATGCTAACTTACTTTACAAGTTTGGAGAAAAATGGGAAGTAAACGGAGGAATTCGTTTAGAAAGTACAATGAGGGAAACAAAATACAGAACACAAGGTTCATTCTCAGATCCATTCAAAACTTTAAAATACGACAACTTGTATGTTTTACCTGCTTTAAATGTGAAATATGGCTTAAATGAAAATTCGAATCTACGTTTTGCTACTGGAAAAACATACACAAGACCTGTTGTTATGGAATCATATCCTATCGAGTACATCAATGCTGACGGAACCTCAACAAAAGGAAATCCATTTTTAGAAAACAGCAACAATTATAATGTTGATTTAAAATATGAATTATTCCCAACATCAAAAGAAGTTTTTGTACTTGGATTATTCGGTAAAAAAATTGATCAGCCTATCGAAAGAACATTCATCTCTAATGCCGCAAATTCAACTATTACCACTTATTTGAATTCTGATAATGCCGTTTTATACGGAGCTGAAATCGAGTTTATCTTTGACTTTGCAAGAATCAACAAAAGTTTATCTGATTTCTCTTTTGGATTCAACACTTCATTAATGCATACAAAAGTAGCTGTAAAACCAACCACAACTGACAGTGACGGAAACGTAACAACATCAATTGAAACTTTTAAAAACAGAGAACTTCAGGGAGCTTCAAAATGGTTAATCAACTCTGATTTAAAATACCAATTTGATTTAAGTGAATCTTGGAGCAATACGATTTCGTTAGTTTATTCAGTATTTGGAAAAAGAATTTATGCAGTAGGAACAGGAGGATTAGACCATATTTATGAACTACCTGTTCAACAATTAGATTTTATTTGGAGCAGCAAATTATCAGATCATTTTGATTTAAAATTCAGCGCTGATAATCTACTTGATCCAATGCGAAAATCCGAACAAGGAAATAACGGAACTTCATCTATTGTTGAGCAATCAAACATAACGAATAGTTATAAAAAAGGAAGAGGGTTCTCAATTAATTTAGGATACACTTTTTAACACACACAATAGAAAACACTGAAAAGGCCCTATTCATTTAGGGCTTTTTTAATACTTAAAACTTATGTTATGACCTTAACATTCGCTTCACATTTAAGTGTTTTTTTAGTAACATTATTGTAATGTTCAGCTAACACATTTTGTAAAGTTATCCCATAATTTTGACAAAAATAAAAAACAATAAATAATACAATAAACTATGAAAACTAAATTTTTTGCTTTAGCACTTGCTACAGGGTTATTTCTAAATTCTTGCTCAAGTAGTGACAGTCCAACTCCTGTTACACCAGCGGCAACAGGCGAAATTACAGGTACAATAACTGCAAATAAAACTTTTGCATACGGAAATTATACTTTAAAAGGTATTGTTAAAGTTGCTTCAGGAGTAACAGTAACTTTCGAAGCAGGTTCTACAATTACAGCTAATAAAACTACCGGAGACAACGCATTAGTTGTTTTAAACGGAGGAAAATTGAACATTAACGGTACAGCTGACAAACCAGTAGTATTTACTGAAGCATCTGCAACTCCAGGTTCTTGGGGAGGAATCATCATCTATGGTGATGCACCTATAAAAGCAATTGGTGGTGTAACTACATCTACTTCTGAAGATGGGAATGCATTACCTTATGGAGGAACAAATGCTACTCACAACGGAGGTTCATTAACCTATGCAAGAGTTGAATATGCTGGAGCAAAATTAGCTGATGGAACAAAAGAAAATAATGGATTCACATTTTATTCAGTAGGTTCAGGAACAACATTAGACCACTTAGTTTCTTACAAAGGTGCTGATGATGGATATGAATTTTTTGGAGGAACTGTAAGCATGACAAATGCTATCTCTTACGGTAACTACGATGATGCTTTTGACTGGCAAGATGGATGGCAAGGTCAAAACAACTCTAACTGGTATGCTTACCAAACGGGTAAAGGAAACTTCGGAATGGAAATTGAATGTTCTAACAACAATAATGCCTTCTTTCCAAAAGTTACTAACATCACTTTAAAAAGAGAAGCAGGATGTACACCAGAAACTGCTGGTGATATTCAAGTTGATGCTTTCCAATTCAAAAAAGAAGGTAATGGAGATTATAGCAATATCATTATCTCAGGATACGGAGACTATACTGAAGGGACAACTGTTTACCAAGGTGCTGCGGTAAAAATTCAAGATGCTACTACAAACACAAATCAAGTTAATGGTTCAAAATTAAAATTAACTAATGTGACTATCTCTTCAACTTCACAAATTATACCTGTGGGAGCAACTTCAAGTATTGTAGTTAATTTCCCAGTTGGAAATTTTGTACCAAGTACAACTGCAACCGGTGCTTCATTAACTGCTGGTGCTTGGGCAACCGTTGGTGGCACAAGCTTAATCAAGTAGTTCTTAGTCTAAAAACACTAATAAATAAAAGATGAACACTTCTCTTTATGAGAGGTGTTTTTTTTTGTGGTACAATATTTGAAATATTTTTTATATATTTACGTAACAAATCTAAATCATGGCGAAAAACTACTTTTATATTACTATCTTATTGGTTTTTTTCTTTTCAGTGAGCCTTTCCGCTCAAGAAAACAAACAACAGCCAAGAACACAAGAAACTGCTTCGATAGAAGGCTTAAGCTTGTATCCGAACCCCGTGAGTAATGGAAAAGTTTACATTACTTCAAAAAATGACTTGGATAAAGAAATAATTATCTTTGATGTTTTAGGAAAAAAAGTACTCCAAACAATGCTGAGTTCAAGAGAACTAAATGTTTCAAATCTTACTTCTGGCGTTTACATCATTAAAATCAATGAGAATGATGCAACTGCAACCAGAAAATTGATTATCCGATAATATCAAAATTTAAACATTAAAGCTCCAATAGTATTTGGAGCTTTTTTTATGTAGAATCATAACGCAATAGCCTCCAAAAAACATATTATTCCTGTTTTGTGAATGAAATACCAATAATTTTTTTAGTTACTTTTGCAAAAAAAATCCTTGATTACATCCTCCGATATATTTGCTATTTCTAGTCAAAAACAATTTGAGAAAATTGCCTTAAAAGTATTTCGTTTCCAATACGAAAACAATACCGTCTATCATGAATTTTGCAATTTTTTAAAAACAGACCCTCATAAAGTAAAATCTTTAGGGCAAATTCCCTTTTTACCGATTCAGTTCTTTAAGAGCCATGAAGTGGTTTCTAATACCGATACAATTGAAGAAACCTTCACCAGCAGTGGAACCACCGGAATGATTACTAGTAAGCATTTAGTCACAGACGCTTCCATCTACGAAGAAAGTTACCGCAAAGGATTCTCTCAGTTTTATGGCAACATCGAAGATTATGTTGTTTTGGCTTTGTTGCCTTCTTATTTGGAAAGAGAAGGTTCTTCTTTGATTTATATGGTTGAAGATTTGATAACACTTTCCAATCATCCAGAAAGTGGCTTTTATCTACACAACCATGATGAACTTATAGCGAAACTAATTGCTCTGGATCAAGCCGGTCAAAATGTCATTCTGATTGGTGTCACTTATGCATTGCTAGATTTGATTGAAAAACATGACTTTAAACTGCAAAACACCATAATCATGGAAACAGGCGGAATGAAAGGCAAACGAAAAGAAATGATTCGGGAAGAATTACACGAACAACTGTGTGCAGGATTTGGCGTTTCAGCGATTCATTCAGAATACGGGATGACCGAATTACTTTCACAAGCGTATTCTTTAGGAAATGGCGTATTTGAATGCCCTTCTTGGATGCAAATCCTCATTCGTGATACCGAAGATGCTTTGACCTACATTCCAGACGGAAAAACGGGGGGCATCAACGTAATTGATTTAGCCAATATCAATTCCTGCTCTTTTATTGCCACTCAGGATTTAGGCAAAAAAAATCCCAACAACTCTTTCGAGGTATTGGGACGTTTTGATAATTCTGATATTCGAGGTTGTAACTTGATGGTTTTATAAAGTTTAATCGTTGATTTGTTTAATTAGTATTGATTAAACAAATAACCAATTAAGCTGTTAAACAATTCTTACTACAAAATAATTTTTCTTTCCGCTTTGCAACAACACAAATTGGTTGTTAATCAAATCTTTGGTCGAAAGCACAAATTCTTCTGTAACTTTTTCTTTATTGACAGATATTGAATTTGCAGTCAAAGCACGTCTTGCCTCACCATTTGACTTCATAAACGCTGTTTTTTCATTCAAAACGGTTACAATATCAAGTCCGACTTCGATTTCATTTCTGGCAATTTCAGCTTGAGGAACACCTTCAAAAACTTCTAGGAAAGTAGCCTCGTCTAATTGTTTCAAATCATCGGCAGTTGCATTTCCAAACAAAATATTAGAAGCTTTAATAGCTTTTTCTAAATCTTCTTTTGAATGAACAAAAACCGTTAACTCTTCGGCCAGTCTTCTTTGTAAAACTCTTAAATGCGGAGCCGTTTTATGTTCTTCAATAAGTTTATCTATTGTCTCTTTGTCTAAAAAAGTAAAAATCTTAATGTATTTCTCTGCATCAACATCAGTAGTATTCAACCAAAACTGGTAAAATTTATAAACCGAAGTTTTATCAGCAGTTAACCAAACATTCCCTCCTTCTGATTTACCAAATTTAGAACCATCCGCTTTTGTTATTAAAGGACAAGTCATCGCGAATGCTTTAGCCTCTTCACCTACATTCATACGACGAACTAATTCAGTTCCAGTAGTAATATTTCCCCATTGGTCAGAACCTCCCATTTGCAACAAACAGTTGTATTCTTTATGCAAATGGTAAAAATCATATCCTTGAATTAATTGGTACGTAAACTCTGTAAATGACATCCCTTCACCTTCGCCTGACAATCTTTTCTTTACAGAATCTTTGGCCATCATATAATTTACGGTGATTCTTTTACCCACGTCACGAGCGAAATTAATGAATGACAAATTCTTCATCCAATCATAATTATTTACCAGAACTGCCGCGTTTATTTCATTCGAATTAAAATCTAAAAAACGAGATAAAACACTTTTTATCCCATCTACATTATGATTCAAAGTAGCTTCATCCAAAAGATTTCTCTCATCAGATTTACCGGATGGATCCCCGATCATTCCTGTAGCTCCACCAACCAATGCAATAGGTTTGTGACCAAAATTTTTCAAATGAACCAAAAGAATTATAGGAACCAAACTTCCAATATGTAAGGAATCAGATGTTGGATCAAATCCTATATAAGTAGTCGTCATTTCTTTTAGAAGTTGCTCTTCGGTCCCAGGCATAATGTCATGAACTAAACCACGCCATTGTAATTCGGAAATAATATTTTTCATTTTATAAAAATCAATTTGCACAAAGATAGTTTTAATTGCATAATTTGAAAATCTATCTATATAAAATCGAACAATCTATTATCTTTACCAAATGATTTTAGTCACAGGAGGAACAGGTTTAGTAGGTGCGCATGTATTGCTTCATTTAATTGAAAATGGAGAAAATGTACGTGCCATTTATCGCACTACAAGAAGTATAGAAAAGACTAAAAATCTATTTCATTTATACAAAAAATCGAACTTGTTTGATACTATCGAGTGGATTCAATCAGACATAACAGACATTCCTACATTAGAAATTGCATTCGTGGGAATCGATTATGTTTATCATTGTGCAGCTTTGATATCTTTCGATCCAAAAGACGAAAATTTAATTCGGAAAACTAATATTGAGGGAACTGCAAATATTGTCAATTTTTGTATTGCCAATACTATAAAAAAATTGTGTTTTGTAAGCTCTATTGCTGCGCTTGGAGATTTAGCAGCCCATGAAAATCTAATTACGGAAGAAACTGAATGGAATCCCGAAAAGCCGCACAGCGATTATGCTATTTCTAAATATGGCGCCGAAATGGAGATTTGGCGTGGACAACAGGAAGGATTGCAAGTTATAATTGTAAATCCCGGTGTTATTATTGGTCCTGGTTTTTGGGAACAGGGAAGCGGTCAACTTTTTACGAAAGTAAAAAAAGGATTATCATTTTACACCTTGGGAAGTTCTGGGTTTGTCGCCGTGACAGATGTAGTCCGAATTGCAGCTCAATTAATGAAAAGCGAAATTCACAATGAACGATTTACATTAATTGCAAAAAACATCGTTTTCCGAGAAGTCTTGAACAGTATTGCTGATTCGCTACTTGTAAAAAGACCTAACATTCATATAAACCCGTTTTTTATAAATGTTTTTTGTCGAATAGACTGGGTTCTATCAAATATTTTTATGCAAAAGAGAAAATTGCCTAGCTCAACTGCAGAAGCATCATATTCTACAAACAAGTATTCCAATGAAAAAATCACAGCTATTTTAAAAACAGATTTTTTAGAAATCCATCAATACATTAGAGAAATTTCAACTTTATATAATTAAAGCCTTTTTCTTTGTTGTATCTCTAAAGAATCTATCATTTTACTAGTAGGCGAAACTGTCTTTACAACTGAATTTTTCTTCTTTTTCTTTTTCTCTTCAGCCTTAATTGTGGCATTAACAGCAATTTTATTTTTAGTCAACCTATCATTAACTTGACCTACAATACCTGAATACTCTTCATAATTAGAAGCATAATACGTATTGCTTTTAGAAAATTGTAGACTGTCAATCTTATATTTTTTATAAATATATACTTTAGGATTTATTTTAAAAGTATCTAAAGAAATAGGATTTTGGTATTTTATAGCTTCTAAAAGTGATAAATCATACATAATATCAATCATTTTGTCTTTTTCTATAAGTCGACTTGGTTTTTTTAAAACCGCATCCTTACAGCTTACAAGAACTGCAACAATCACTAAAAATGCTATTACTTTCTTCATATACTCCTTATTTACCTATCAAACAACAATCGTTTTCCGGCACGAATTTCTTTTACTTTGAAAGCGGTATACACTAATTGTCCGTTTACAAAAGTATGCGTTATTCTTGATTTAAACGTAAATCCTTCAAATGGAGACCATCCACATTTAGCAAGAATATTTTCTTTCTTTACACTCCACGGCAAACCTGAATTGATAATAACCAAATCCGCATAATAGCCTTCTTTTATAAAACCACGTTTTTCAATTTTGAAAATCTTAGCCGGATTATGGCACATTTTTTCAACAATTTTCTCAATGCTGATTTTACCTTGGTGATGCGCTTCAAACATAGCCACAACAGCATGCTGAACTAATGGACCGCCTGAAGGAGCCTTTAGATAGGGTAGCTTTTTCTCTTCTAGTGTATGCGGAGCGTGATCAGTGGCAACCACATCAATACGGTCGTCAAGCAATGCTTCCCAAAGCACTTTTCTATCATTAGCAGTTTTTACGGCTGGATTCCATTTGATTAAATTGCCTTTGGTTGCATAATCATCATTGGTAAACCATAAATGATGAACACAAACTTCAGCAGTGATTTTCTTGTCTTCCAATGGAATTTTATTGGTAAACAAATCCATTTCTTTAGCAGTCGAAAGATGAAATATATGCAAACGTGCGCCGGTTTTCTTAGCCAAAGCAATTGCTTTTGAAGAGGAAATATAGCACGCTTCTTCGCTTCTGATCAGGTGATGAACCGTTACAGGAACATCTTCTCCAAACTCTTCTTTGTACTTTTCAAGATTATTTTTGATGGTCGTTTCGTCCTCACAATGAACAGCGATAAGCATAGGCGTGCTGGAGAATATTTTCTCTAAAGTAGCTTCGTTATCGACCAACATATTTCCGGTTGATGAACCTAAAAATATTTTTATTCCTGCAACATTCTTTGGATTTGTTTTTAGAACTTCTTCTAAATTATCATTTGTAGCACCCATCATAAAAGAATAGTTCGCATAGGATTTCTCGGCAGCGATTTGATATTTTTCTTCTAAAATTTCTTGGGTTACCGCGTTTGGAACCGTGTTTGGCTGCTCAATGTAAGATGTAATTCCTCCAGCAACTGCAGCTTTAGATTCTGATTCAATATCTCCTTTGTAGGTTAGACCTGGCTCTCTAAAATGAACTTGATCATCAATCGCTCCAGGAATTAAGTAATTTCCTTCGGCATCGATTATTTTACATTGAGAAGATTTAGCGCTAATGCTTTCCGCAATTTCAACAATTAAGTCATCTTCAATTAATACATCGCCTTCAAAAATCGTTCCTTCATTTACTATTTTGGCATTCTTAATTAAAATCCTATTCATCGTATCTTCTTCTTATAATGTGTTGACTAATTTTTTTAATCTAAGTGAAATAACTCCCAAAATTGCTTCTTTAATAATTAAATTACTCATTTTGGATTGCCCTTTAGTCCTATCCGTAAAAATGATAGGTACCTCAACAATTTGAAATTTTTTACAGTAGGTTCTGTATTTCATTTCAATTTGAAAAGCATACCCTACAAATTTTATTTTATTTAAATCAATGCTTTCCAATACTTGTCTTTTGTAACAAACAAAACCTGCAGTTGCATCATGAATTTTCATTCCAGTTATAAAGCGTACATAAACAGAGGCAAAATAGGATAGTAAAACACGACTCAAAGGCCAGTTCACTACATTTACACCTGTTACATACCTGGAACCAATTGCTAAATCAGCATCTCCTAAATGACAGGCATTATACAATTTCTCTAAATCACTTGGATTATGTGAGAAATCCGCATCCATTTCAAAAATAAAATCATATTTACGCTCTAAAGCCCATTTAAAACCATGTACATACGCAGTTCCTAATCCTGCTTTTTTTGCTCTTTTTTCCAAAAACAACCTGCCTTTAAATTCAGACTGAAGCATAACTACTCTATCCGCAGTACCATCAGGCGAATTATCATCAATAATAAGAACATGAAAAAGCTTGTGTTGAGAAAGCACTGTTCTGATAATGCTTTCGATATTTTCAATTTCGTTATAGGTAGGAATTATAACAATACAATCGTTCATCTTTTGAGTAATTTCAACGCAAAAGTAAACTTTTTATGCCATTTGATTCATAATAAATTTATAATAAAAAAGAATGATGCAAAAAAATAGTAATTTTGCGTCGCTATGATTGAACACGTACTTCATCCAAGGATAATCGGAAATAAAGATTGGGCTACACTTTTATTTGTGTTGTCTTTAGCTATTATTGCTATTACTAAATCAGTTTTTGAAAACCGTTTTGGCGATTTCTCCAAATTAATTTTTTCAGATAAATACACTAAAATTTATAAAGACAGCAGCCATCTTAAAAGTGGCTTTACCATTGCATTGTTTTTTGTTCAAGTTGTTTCATTTGCATTTTTCATTCAGATTTCATTAAGTCAGTTTGGATATGCTACAAAAACAGATTGGATTTTATATATTCAAATAATCACATTTCTTATCTTTTTTATTTTATCGAAATATCTCATAGAAAAAATTATCGGTACAGCATTCAATATGGAGGAATTTGTAGAACAATTTAACCTCCAAAAAGTAACTTACAGAACCTATATTGGATTATTTATACTACCAATCAATATTATTCTGTTCTATTACGACACAATATCAAGAAATATTCCATTATTTATTATCGCTACTGTATTGATAATAAATGTTTTAACATATTCAATTTCAATAAAAAACTATCAAAACTTAATATTCGGTAAGTTGTTTTATTTTATTTTATATCTTTGCGCTCTTGAAATAGCCCCCTATTATTTTATGTATTATTGGCTCACAAAAGGGAGTGCGTAGAAAATGTTAAAATATGAAAGTGAAAACAATTTTGGTGTCACAGCCCGAACCTAAAGTGGAAAATTCCCCTTATTTTGAGCTTCAACAAAAGCATAAAGTTAAAATTGATTTCAGACCTTTTATTCATGTAGAAGGCGTTAATGCAAAAGAGATTAGACTTCAAAAAATCGATCTCAATCATTACACAGCAATTATTTTGACAAGCAAAAATGCTGTAGATCATTTCTTTAGAGTTGCTGATGAAATGCGGTTTAAAGTTCCTGAAGGACTGAAATATTTCTGCCAGTCAGAAGCAATTGCATTTTACCTGCAAAAATACGTTGTGTATAGAAAACGTAAAATTTACGTAGGACCTAAAGATTTTGCTGATTTATCACCATTGATAAAAAAATACAAAGACGAAAAATTCTTATTACCAGCTTCAGATCAATTGAATGCCGATGCGCCAATAACGCTGAATGCTTTGAAGGTAGACTGGACACCAGCCGTGTTTTATAAAACGGTGATGAGTGACCTGTCTGACTTAGCTGATGTCTATTATGATGTTCTGGCTTTCTTTAGTCCAACCGGGATAAAATCATTGTTTAAAAACTTCCCTGACTTCAAGCAAAACAACACTCGTATTGCCGTTTTTGGAAGTACTACACAAAAAGAAGCATTGGATCATGGGCTTAGAGTGGATATTCTAGCACCAACGCCAGCAACACCATCGATGACAATGGCTTTAGAAAAATACATTATCGAAGCTAATAAAGGAAAATAAAATAGTACTTTTTAGATAAAACTACAAAGCCATTCGCAATCCGAATGGCTTTTTTTATTTCTAACAATTAGAAAAATACCACTACACTCATTTTACTAATCGCTTTTTACTTAAATTTGATTTAGAATTAAAACTAAATACTACATTTTAGTTCAAATAATAACTCATGAAAATAAATTCCCTCTTAGTAAAAACAGACGGCATCGATAAAGAATTTTCAGAAACCTATTGAACGATACCGGAAAGTCAATTCTTCAAATCGCAACCAAAATAGGAGTTTCGGGATCAAAGTTTACTTTTTAGGTTATGACACGATTACTTATGTTGGGATTTTCTTAGATAAAGCTGGATGAAATCCAGAAGTAGTAAGGGAATTATAGAAAATTTACAAAGTATTGAAATGCCATTACACACGGAAAACTGGTTTATTTTAATCAAAATCATTTGCCTCGACGACGCAAACATTAATACATTTACTAAATACCAAAATCAAGGCTATAAAGGTATTTCCAGAACAGAAACCTCCATATCCTTAGACAAAACAAATTGAAAGAAAAACTTAACTTTAAAAGCAAAAAAAATAAAACCGTATGAGAAAAATAAAACTTACCCTTGTAATACTTCCTTTCGCTATTGTTTTAATGAACTGCAACTCCACAAAAAAAGGAACTGAATATACCGCAGTACAAAAAGAATTAAGCTACAATAAGGATATCAAACCAATTATCGAAACTAGTTGTACACCATGTCATATTCCTCCTCAAGGAAGAAAAGAACCTTTAGAAAACTATATCCATGTGAAGGAAAATATCGGGGCAATAATTGACCGTGTTAAATTGCCTCAAGAAGATCGAAAATTTATGCCTCCTAGAAATAAAAAACCAGCATTAAATGACAGTCTAATTGCAGTTTTAGTAAAATGGCAGCAACAAAATATGCCTGAATAATACTTTTCTAAAAAATCCGTCTAAATAGACGGATTTTTTTTTTAATTTCTTCTGTTTCCTCCCATATAAATAGAAACATAGTACAGCAACGTAGCAATTGACCCTAAAGCAGCCACTACATAGGTTCTCGCTGCCCATTTAAGCGAATCTTTTGCTCCTGCCTGCTCTTGTGGTGTCAACATTCTTTTATTTTCTAACCAAGCCAATGCACGATTGCTCGCATCATATTCTACCGGTAAAGTAACAATCGAAAACAAAGTTGTTGCGGCAAAAATCACGATTCCCACTAATAACAATTGAGGAAAAGTTTTCATCATTAAGATTCCTGCGAGCAAAATCCACTGCATGTATGTTGAAGCCACATTTACGATTGGAACTAATTGCGATCGCATCGTCAACCATTGATATCCTACAGCATGTTGCACCGCGTGACCACATTCGTGAGCAGCAACAGCAGCAGCAGCAGCATTTCGTTGGTTGTAAACCGCTTCACTTAAATTCACCGTTTTATCAACTGGATTGTAATGATCCGTTAATTGTCCCGCAACCGAAATTACTCTCACATCGCGAATTCCATTATCAGCAAGCATTTTTTCGGCGATTTCAGCTCCGCTCATTCCGTTTTGTAATTGTAATTTAGAATAATGTTCAAATTTGCTTTTCAGTCTTGAACTAACTAACCAGCTAAATAGCATAATTGCTCCAGCAAGAATCAAATAACTCATTCCCATATTTTTGTTTATTTTTTTAAATGTTTAAAATAAAACATCAAATTTTGAACCAATTATTTACAGTGTCAATTTGGCATTGGAAAAATGGAACGCGGATAAAATGGATTTGCAAGGATTTTATGAATTGAAACAAAAAATCCAAATTCCAAAAATGATTTTGGAATTTGGATTTTAATATATTTATTGAAGAAGGTATTACCCCACCAAATTGATTATTTTTCCTGGAACAATAATCACCTTATTTGGCGTTCTTCCTTCTAATTGCTTGATGGTTCTTTCATCTTTCATTACGATTTCCTCGATTTCTTCCTTGGTTAAATCCAAAGGTAAAACCATCGTGAAACGCATTTTTCCGTTGAAAGAAACCGGATATTCCTTGCTACTTTCTACCAAATGCTGTGCATCGAATACTGGAAAAGCAACTGTTGCAATCGAACCTGAATTCCCTAACAACGACCATAACTCTTCAGCGATGTGTGGCGCATAGGGCGAAATCACAATTGCCAATGGTTCCAAAATTGCACGAGAATGACAGTTTTGAGTGGACAATTCATTCACACAAATCATAAACTGAGAAACCGATGTATTAAAAGAGAAACCCTCGATATCTTCCGCTACTTTTTTGATGGTTTTGTGCAATGATTTCAAGTTGTCTTTCGTAGGCGCTTCATTATTCACAATCAAACCATTATCATCAAAATACAAACGACACAGTTTTTTCAAGAAACCAAAAACTCCCGAAATTCCTGCAGTGTTCCAAGGTTTTGCTTGCTCCAATGGTCCTAAGAACATTTCATACAAACGCAACGTATCCGCTCCATATTCATTACAAATATCATCTGGAGTAACCACATTGTATTTGGATTTTGACATTTTTTCGATTTCGCGACCTACAATGTATTTTCCGTTTTCTTCGGTGATGAATTCTGCATCAGCATAATCCTCTCTCCAACTTTTGAATCTTGCAATATCTAATTCATCAGATGAATTTACCATTGAAACATCAACATGAATAGGCTGCACTTTTTGTCCATCGATTTTATTTTTAGAAACATACGCATTTGTTCCGTCTAATCTATACACAAAAGCACTCATTCCCAAAATCATTCCCTGATTAATCAGTTTTTTGAACGGTTCTTCCGTTGGTGCAAAACCTTTGTCTTTTAGGAATTTGTTCCAAAAACGGGAATACAATAAGTGACCTGTTGCGTGTTCGCTTCCGCCAATGTATAAATCTACGCTTTCCCAATACGCAAGCGCGTCTTTACTCGCAAATTCATTTTCATCGTGTGCATCCATATAACGCATCCAATACCAAGAACTTCCTGCCCAACCCGGCATCGTGTTCAATTCTAAAGCAAATATCGTTTGACCCTCGACTGCGCTCGAGTTGACAAGATCGGTAGAAACAACTTTGTTTTTTACACTGTCCCAAGCCCAGACCAAAGCATTTCCTAAAGGTGGCAAACCATCTTCAGTTGGCAAATACTTCTCTACTTCTGGCAAGATGATTGGCAAATGTTTCGCATCAATCATTTGCGGCAAGCCATTCACATAATATACCGGAAACGGTTCTCCCCAATAACGCTGACGAGAGAAAACAGCATCACGCAAACGGTAATTCGTTTTTCCTTTTCCTTGGTTTATTTTTTCTAATTCTTCAATTACTTTTTGAGTTCCTTTTTTATAATCTAATCCATTTAGGAAATCAGAATCTACCAGTTGAAAACCTTCTTTGGCTCCAAAAGCAGCCTCAGATATATCTTTGTCAAAAATGTTCTTGATTTCCTGCATTCCGTTTTGCCCTTTGAAGAAATTCGCAAACGCATAATCTCTTTCGTCACCACAAGGAACCGCCATAACAGCGCCTGTTCCGTAACCTGCCAAAACATAATCCCCAATCCAAACCGGAATTGGTTCTTTCGTAAACGGATGTTCTGCATACGCTCCGGTGAATACTCCCGAAATGGTTTTCACATCAGCCATACGCTCTCTTTCGGAACGTTTTGATGTTTTTTCTATATAAGCTTCTACATCCGCTTTTTGTTCTGCAGTTGTAATTTGTGAAACCAATTCATGTTCTGGAGCCAAAGTCATAAACGTAACCCCAAAAATAGTATCAGGTCTTGTCGTGAAAACCGCAATTTTAGGAGAAGTTCCCTCGACTGCGCTCGGGATGACATTGAATTCTACAGTAGCCCCAACGGATTTACCAATCCAGTTTCTTTGACTTTCTTTGATGCTTTCGCTCCAATCAATAACGTTCAAACCTTGCAACAAACGTTCTGCATAAGCCGAAATTCTCATGCTCCATTGCGTCATTTTCTTGCGCACCACCGTAAAACCGCCACGCTCCGAAACGCCATTTACAATTTCGTCATTTGCCAAAACCGTTCCTAATCCCGGACACCAATTCACCTCAGTCTCGGCTAAATACGTCAATCTGTATTGCAACAAAATTCTCTCCTGCTGTTCTTTTGCGAAAGCGTTCCATTTATTGGCAGAAAATGCTTCAATATTTTCATCGCAAACCGCATTGACATTTGCATTTCCTTCTGTTGAAAAAATGGAAACCAAAGTCGAAATATCTTCGGCTTTATCGCTGTTTTTATTGTACCAAGAATTGAATAATTGGATGAAAATCCATTGGGTGTGTTTGTAATAATCCGGATTTGAGGTACGGACTTCTCTGCTCCAATCGAAAGAGAATCCAATTTTGTCCAATTGCTTTCTGTAACCCGCAATTTTATTTCCTTCTTTATCTGTTCCTCCGTCAATATTTACCGAAGTCGTATCTTCCGGACGTTGTCCCGTTTGAATAGCGTATTGTTCCGCAGGCAAACCAAAACTGTCGTAGCCCATTGGGTGTAAGACATTAAAACCTTGGTGTCTTTTGTATCTGGAATACACATCGGAAGCGATGTATCCCAGCGGATGTCCTACGTGCAATCCCGCTCCAGATGGATAAGGAAACATATCTAGGACATAATATTTAGGTTTTGTTGAGTTGTTTTCAGCTTTAAAAGTTGCGTTATCTAACCAATATTTCTGCCATTTGGCCTCTATTTCGTTCGGATTGTATTTCATTCTACTTTCTTAATTGTTCTTTTAATGGATTCATGCTATCGCATACTCAAGTCATTTTTTTAAGGTTGTGAGTAACTGAGTAACTAAGGTTCTAAGTTTTATTGCGATGACTATTTTCAGGTGCCAAATTTACGTTTATTGTACGAAAGTTAAAACTTTGAGCGTTATTAACTTTAAATAAAGAAATTCTTTATTATTTTTACCCCATAATTTAAATAAACTATGAGTTCTTCCTTTGATAAATTTCAAAAACGCAGGTTAATTTCTTCTTATTTTTCAGTAGTATTAAGTGTATTCTTAGTGCTATTCCTATTAGGAATGTTAGGGTTTTTCATTATAAATTCTAAAAAACTGGCCGATGATTTCAAGGAAAAAATTGCCATGACAGTGTTTTTCAAAAACGATGCTAATGACAGTATCCTGAAAGCTTTTGGAACTGAATTAAAAACAGCTCCTTTTGCAAAATCATCTGTTTACGTTACCAAAGAAGCTGCTGCAAAGCAACATACTGATATTATAGGTGAGGATTTTATGGAATTTCTTGGCGAAAACCCTTTGCAAAACTCCTACGATATTCACTTAAAAGCAGATTATGTAATCAAGGATAGTATTGCAAAAATAGAAACTCGTTTACGCAAAAACGCTATGATTTCGGATATTGTTTATGACAAACAATTAGTAAATCTTGTCAATGATAATATCAAAAAAGTGAGTATGTGGATTTTAATTATTAGCGGATTTTTCACCGTTATTGCCGTTTTATTAATCAACAGCTCTTTACGTTTATCCATACATTCGAATCGATTTATCATCAAAACCATGCAAATGGTAGGAGCTACAAAAGCATTTATCAGAAAGCCATTTGTGATGCGAAGCATAAAACTGGGGATGATTGGTGCAGGTTTAGCCATTTTAGCATTGATTGGCGTTTTGGTTTACGTTCAAACTAATTTTCCCGACCTTGGTATTCTTGACGACAAATTATTAGTTAGCTTAGTTTTATTAGGTGTTTTAGGCATTGGTATTGTAATTACTTGGCTAAGTACATATTTTGCAACACAACGATTTTTAAACTTAAGAACGGACGATCTTTATTAATTTAAGATTACAGATATAAAAAAAACAGCATTATAATTCAGCATAAATGAAAGATAACAATCAAAAACAAGAATTCCTTTTTGATAAAATAAATTATAAAATCCTATTAATTGGGATTGGAGTAATTGCTTTAGGATTTATTCTAATGTCAGGTGGTGGAAGTAATGATCCAAAAGTGTTTAGCGAAGCAATCTTCGATTTCAGAAGAATTCGTCTTGCTCCAACAACTGTTTTAATCGGTTTTGGAATCACCGTTTATGCCATTCTTAAAAACCCAAAAAAAGCATAAATGAATACTTTACAAGCAATTATTCTTGCCATTATTGAAGGAATCACTGAATTTCTACCTGTTTCTTCTACCGGTCACATGATTATC
This sequence comes from Flavobacterium sp. 83, assembly GCF_000744835.1. Taxonomy (NCBI): domain Bacteria; kingdom Pseudomonadati; phylum Bacteroidota; class Flavobacteriia; order Flavobacteriales; family Flavobacteriaceae; genus Flavobacterium; species Flavobacterium sp. 83. Next base: position 1,389,736 of record NZ_JQMS01000001.1, on the reverse strand, counting down.
GCATCTTCTTTTTTTGGAATTGCACATGATGATTTTACGAAACTTTTTACTATTGTTATTCAATTGGGGGCTATTCTTTCGGTTGTCGTTTTATATTTTAAAAGATTCTTTCAATCCTTTGATTTTTATTTCAAATTACTGGTTGCTTTTATTCCCGCAGTTGTTTTTGGATTGCTTTTCAGCAAAAAAATAGACGCTTTACTGGAAAGTCCGGTTACTGTTGCCGTTTCTCTTTTGATAGGAGGAATCATTTTACTAAAAGTAGATGATTGGTTTGCAGTTCCAGAAGTTGGATATCCAGTAAGTAAGGAAATTACTTACCTGCAAGCATTTAAAATTGGAATGTTTCAATGTCTTGCCATGATTCCGGGTGTTTCACGAAGTGGTGCTAGTATCGTAGGCGGAATGTCTCAGAAACTATCTCGAACTACTGCCGCAGAATTCTCCTTTTTCCTTGCCGTTCCTACCATGTTAGGTGCTACCGCAAAAAAATGTTACGACTATTACAAAGACGGATATGTATTGACGCACGAGCAAATCAACTTTCTTATCATTGGCAATGTGGTGGCATTTATTGTCGCACTTTTAGCAATAAAATCATTCATAGGTTTTTTAAGCCGAAAAGGATTTAAGATTTTTGGTTATTACAGAATTATAGCTGGAATTATACTGTTAATAATCCACTTTTTCATTCATCCATTGACTATTATTTAATGACAACCGAAGATTTTTTAGAAGGACAGATTATACTCATTGACAAACCTTTGAATTGGACTTCTTTCCAGGCAGTGAATAAAATGAAATGGGCTTTGATAACCAAAATGGGACTTCCAAAAAAATTTAAGATTGGTCATGCTGGAACTTTAGATCCTTTGGCAACGGGATTGCTTTTAGTATGCACGGGAAAATTTACAAAAAGAATTACGGAACTTCAAGGTCAAGCCAAAGAATACACAGGGACTTTTCATATTGGAGCGACTACTCCTTCGTACGATTTAGAAACCGAAATTGACCAAACATTTCCAATTGAACATATTAACGAGGCTTTAATCACGGAAACCGTAAAACAATTTTTGGGGGAAATCGACCAGAAACCACCTATTTACTCTGCTATAAAAAAAGACGGCGTTCGCTTGTACGAGCATGCCAGAGCAGGAGAAACAGTAGAAATTGCAACTAGAAAAACAACTATACACGAATTTGAAATTACAAGAATTGAACTTCCTGAAGTCGATTTCAGAGTAGTTTGCAGCAAGGGAACCTACATTCGTTCACTGGCTTTCGATTTTGGAAAGGCCATGAATTCAGGTTCGCATTTAACCGCTTTACGCCGCACAAAAATCGGAGATTACAATGTAACTAACGGAATAAATGTTGAGGTATTTGAACAAAGTTTAGCTCCTCAATTGTAATCAAAAGCAAAAACACATGACAAATACAAAATTGAACTTGCGATGTGTCTTTTCTAAAAAGTTAAAGTAGTTTTAATCCATACTTTTTTGTTTACTGGGCTACGCCGTTGGTTTTAATAATGAGTTAAGTTTTTACCTCCAAATAGTAAACGCGATAAATAATCATAAAACCTTTCAAATAGTTTTTTCATAATGATGTTTTTTAAAATTGAAACAATATTTAAACACCTATAAAAAAAGCAAAGCGTAAATAAAATAGTAAATCTGGTTGGCTGTTACTAAATTACGATTTTTTTTTGATTCAACAAAAAATAAAAACATTTTTTTGATATAGAAAAAACACACATCACTAAACCTATTTTTTACCTTTAAATATTCTGTATCAAGTCAATCACTTCGTTTTGCGTTCTTAGACCTTTATCTTTTAAATACCACAATTGTAATTCTATTTTAACTTTTTCATCAATAACCCCAAATTTATTTTTGTAATCATTTATCAAATCCGTTGCACCTTTTGGTCTTGGCCCCCAACTGCCAATCAGACTTCCTGTTGCTTTATCAATTATGATTAATTTCGGAATCGCTTTCTTTTTATTCGTCAAAAATAAGTCCATCAACTCCTCGTTTTCATCACGCAAAACAATTCTCATTTCAATTTTATCTTCGGAAGCGATGACCATTTTATTAAGAACAGGCACTATTTGCGCTGTATCTCCACACCAGCCTTCGGAAATAACCAACCAAATGTAATGATTTTCTAAGTTTTTTAATTTCAAGATATTCTCATCTGGAATTCTTATTGTTTTATCCAAACGATCCATGCGCGTTTCATTCAAAGAACTGTAATGTGTCAAATTTTCGGATTGTTCATTCCCTGTTGATTTCCCTTCCAATAATAAATCAGAAACCAATTTTCTATATTCAGAATACGAATGACTGTGAAATAATGCTTTAGCTATAGTTGCTTTCATGATAAAATCTTTATTCACACAAAGTTACCATAAAAACGGGGTTTAAATATGACTTATATCAGTTACAATTCCACAAAAAGAGTAATTTTATAATAAATATGTAAGAATGGATTTAAAAACGAAATCAATAGGACTGGTATTATCTGGCGGAGGATCAAAAGGCATCGCACACGCAGGAGCCATTAAATTCTTGGAAGAAAAAAACATTTTCCCTTCTCGAATTGCTGGAACAAGTGCTGGTTCAATTGTTGGCGCCTTGTATGCGTGGGGGAAAACACCGGATGAAATCCTGGAATTTTTTAAGTCTATCTACCTTTTTCATTGGAAACATTTTACCTTCACAAAAGCCGGTCTGATTGATTCGGAATCATTCAAAAGCTATTTTCATGCTATTTTCAAAGATGCCTTGCTAGCGGACTTAAAGATTCCAATTCACATTACAGCAACTGATATGGTTAGAGGGAGACTAAAAATATTTGGTTCTGAAACAACCATTATTGATGCTATTTTAGCCTCATCAGCATTCCCCGGAATTTTGTCTCCGTACGAAATCAAAGGAAAACTGTATAGTGACGGTGGTATCTTAAATCATTTCCCCACAGATATCCTTCAAGGACAATGTGAAACCGTCATTGGTGTTTATGTAAGTCCAATTCAAAAAATTGAAGCTAAAGACTTGAGTTCCATAAAAGCTGTAACCACCCGTGCTTTTGATATCCTTTCGGCAAATTCAAATATGCATAAATTCAACGTTTGCGATTGGGTTATTGAGCCAAAGGATTTGTGCCTTTACAGCACTTTTGAAACAAATAAAATAAAAATGGATGCTATTTTCAATATTGGCTATGAAGCCACAAAAAAATCCTATGAAAAACTTAATTTATAAAATTTAGGGAACGCTTTTTTTAAAAAACAGAATATGCATATATTTGCACCAATCAACGCAACACAAAAATGAAATATAAAAGAATTCTTCTAAAACTAAGTGGCGAAGCTTTAATGGGCGATATGCACTACGGAATTGACCCAAAAAGATTAGCTGAATATGCTGACGAAATTAAGCAAATTCATGATAAAGGAGTAGAAATAGCCATTGTAATAGGTGGTGGAAATATTTTTAGAGGAGTTGCCGGAGCAAGTGCAGGAATGGACAGAGTGCAAGGAGATTATATGGGAATGTTAGCTACAGTAATTAACGGAATGGCTTTGCAAGGCGCATTAGAGGATAAAGGAATGAAAACTCGTTTGCAGACCGCCTTAAAAATGGAATCAATCGCCGAGCCTTATATCAAAAGAAGAGCCGTTCGTCATCTTGAAAAAGGAAGAATTGTGATTTTTGGTGCAGGAACAGGAAACCCTTATTTTACAACTGATACCGCTGCTGTTTTGCGTGGTGTAGAAATTGACTCTGATGTAATACTAAAAGGAACTCGTGTTGATGGTGTTTATGATTGTGATCCTGAGAAAAATGCTTCCGCTGTGAAATTTGACTTTATTTCTTTTGATGATGTCCTTAAAAAAGGACTGAACGTAATGGACACCACAGCATTCACATTAAGCCAGGAAAACAAACTACCCATTGTAGTTTTTGACATGAACAAATTAGGAAATCTATTGAAAATTTGCTCAGGAGAAAACATAGGAACAGTAGTAAATATATAAATAGATGGTTAGATAGTCCTAAATCTAAAAATCTAAGAAATCTAAAATTATGACTGAAGAAATTGAATTTATATTAGATAGCACTAAAGAATCGATGACTGGTTCTATTGCTCATTTAGAAAAAGAATTTTTAAATATTCGTGCCGGAAAAGCATCTCCTGCAATGTTAGGAAGTGTTTTTGTAGATTATTATGGCTCAGCAACACCTCTTTCACAAGTATCTAAAATCAGTGTTCCTGATGCAAGAACGATCACTTTGCAGCCATTTGAAAAAAACATGCTACAAGCAATCGAAAAAGCGATTATGATAGCAAACATTGGTTTTAATCCAATGAACAACGGTGATGTAATAATCATAAGCGTTCCTGCATTAACTGAAGAAAGAAGACGTGAACTTGCCAAACAAGCAAAAGTAGAAGCCGAAGATGCAAAAATTGGTATTCGTAACGCAAGAAAAGACGCCAATACTGAGATTAAAAAACTAGAAAAAGAGGGAACATCCGAAGACATTTGCAAAAGTGCCGAAGAAGAAGTTCAAAACTTAACCAATGGTTTTATCAGAAAAATAGATGAACTTCTAGTACTGAAAGAAGCTGAGATTATGAAGGTTTAAGTTCTCTATCAATCAATATTAAAAATCCGTCCCGTCAAAATTACGAGACGGATTTTTTATTCTTATTTTTACTATAACAAAATGAGGTTGTACCCGTTTTGTAATAAAATGTATTTATGAAGCAATTGTGTTTGTTGTTCTTTTTATTTACGATTTCGCTACATGCGCAATTTCAGGCAAATGGGATTGTAAAAGAAGCCTCCACAAATAAACCACTTCCTTTTGCCAGCATTACTGTAAATAACGGTACTAATACCATCACTGATGTTGATGGTAAATTCAGTATTTTATCTTCAATTCCCTTTTCAACTTTTGATGTTTCTTATATTGGTTTCACCAAAGCGACTGTTTTTATTCAAAAAAACAAAAACTATTATATCGTAGTGCTTTCTCAAAAATTGCACGACCTCAACGAGGTGGTTATTCCAAAAGAGAATCCGGCTTTGCTAATTATAAAGAAAGTAATTGAAAACAAAAACAACAATAATCCCCAAAAAAAACTACGCAGTTTTGAGTTTAAATCCTACAATAAATTAATTGTAACTGCTAATCCTGACTCTATTGATGGTAGAATTGATTCAGTTTTCATACAGAAATCCATTGGGAAAAAATTCTCCAAAATTGATTCCTCGGATTATAAGTTTAAAGAAATTATTCGAAAACAACATTTGTTTCAAACCGAAAAAGTGTCGCAATACCAATTCCATAATTCGAAATTAAAGGAAACGATTTTAGGTACTAAAATGGCTGGTTTCAAACAACCTATTTATGAAATCCTCGCTTTTAATTTGCAATCTTTCTCGATTTATGATTCGAGTTATGAACTTTTTGAAACCAAATACAATAGTCCAATTGCTAATGATGCTTTAAAAGACTACAACTACAAAATACTCGATTCTTTGACAATAGATGGTAGGAATACCTATATGATTTATTTCAAGAACAAGAAGAAAAGAAAAGCATCCGGACTGGAAGGCGTACTTTATATTGATCAAAATAATTTTGCTGTCGCCAAAGCCATTATGCGCATAAAAGGCGTACTTGACATTAGCGGAACACATAATTTTAAATACATTCCCAGTGAGAACTTATGGTTCCCATCTGATAAAACTTTTAAAATAGTAAAAGGCAAAAATGATGACGACCTAAAAATTCTGGGGGGAACCATTCAATTTGATGGTGATGTCGAAAAAGATTTTAAACGACGAAAAAAAGAAGCCTCAGATTATACTTACTTGTTATCGCAAAGCAATAATTTTGATATTCATTATAATACTCCAATAGAAATTAAAAAAGCATCCATTTACATCGAGATTAAAGATGATGCTATTAACAAACCTGAAAATTTTTGGAATACTTACAGAAAAGACAGCCTAGACAGTCGAAGCCATAATACCTATTTGGCACTTGATAGCATTTCCGTAAAAAAAAGAATCGAAAGTCGCATCCGTTTTGGTAGAAAAATCATCAATGGTTATTTGCCGATAGGAAAGTTTGACTTAGATCTTCGAAAATTATTCAGCTACAATAATTACGAAGGCTTCCGACTGGGAATAGGCGGTATCACAAACGAAGATTTTTCAAAAAAATATAGAATTGAAGGCTATTCTGCATATGGTACAAAGGATGGCAATTTCAAGTATAATTTAGGAACGGCAACTCGGGTGGGGAAATTCTCTAATTCCTGGATTGGTGCTTCCTACACTGATGATGTTCGGGAAATTGCCAGTACTTCCTACGCAATAGATAAAAGAATTTTTAAACTCTATGATCCAAGACCTATAAACATCAGTACATTTTACAAATATGTGAGTTGGAAAACATTTATAGAAACTAAAATCATCCCTAAAACAGAAAGTATATGGGAACTATCCCATTCTGTTGTTGAACCCAAATTCAATTATATTTATAATCTGAATGGAAAATTATATTCTAATTATACGATGACAACAGCTATGGTTTCGTTGCGATGGAATCCTTTCAGTGATTATATGCAAACACCAACAGGAAGAATCGAAGTAGAAAAACGTTTTCCGAAATTTACCTTTCAATACACGCAATCACTACCAAAAATATGGCAAAATAATTTTGTCTTCAGTAAAATTGACTTCAAAACAGAATATGAAAAAAAGTATTTAAATGGTCAAAAAACGAGTTTGATTTTTGAAGCGGGATATGCTTTTGGCGACATTCCATTGACCCATTTGTACAATACTTCCCCTAACAACTTAAATAAAGAAACAATAATTCAAAGAATTACTTTTGCAGGAAAAAACAGCTTTGAAACCATGTATTTTAATGAATTTTTCTCCAGTGAATTTGCTTTTTTTCAATTCAAGCACAGCTTTAGTCGGGTTACTATATTCAAAAAAATAAAACCTTCCTTAGTCCTTGTATCCCGAATGGCTTGGGGAAACATGAAAAAACCAGAACAACATGTTGGTGTCGATTACAAAACTTTAAATAAAGGTTTTTTTGAATCAGGAATAGAACTCAACCAAATTTTTAAAGGCTTGGGAATAAGCGCATTTTACCGTTACGGCCCGAATCAACTTCCTAAATTTGAAGATAATATTGCTGTAAAAATAAACTACGTACTTAATTTAGGCCTTTAAACTAAAAAACAAAGTCCTGACTTTTTTATAGAAAAGCAGAACTTTATTTATTTTAATTTAAAATATTTTAAGGTTTAATAATCAACACTGATGGTGTATTATTGAGCCAAATACTATGAGAATCCAGCAGTTTTTTCCAGCTTTCTAAACTGATAATCATCAAATCCTGTTGCTCTAAAAACTCTTTTTTAATTGTCCTTTCCTGCATCACCATAATATGATTAGGAGCTATTTGTTCTATCGAACGAATTCCTTCTTGGATTTTTCTATTGTTTCTAATGTGTCCAACAGCATCCAAAACGGTAATTTGAGAACCGTTATTGCGAATCAATTTTTGGGCAAATTCAATCAAAAAAACATCTTCATCACTAAAAATGGGCATAAAGACCTGATTAATCTCCTCTAATTCTTTATCCACAAGAATTCCAACTGACATTTTGCTTTTAGCAATAATTTGCCTCGTTCTTTCATCAAAAGGCGAATTTTCAAACAAGCCTTCTTTTCCAGTAAATTTATCAATCAAACGATCCGGATTAATAATTCTTGTCGTAAAACCAAGTACTTTACCCAGTAACGTTCCTTCGAAAATAGATTGTCCTAAACCTACTAACAGTAAATCGTATTCGCCTTGATTAGCCGTATCCGTTATATCTGAATCAATATCATTTGACGCTTTGAAAAGGGTAATTATTTTTTGATTCAGACTTTCTGATTCCGAGATAACCGGCAAAAACATATCTCGTTCATAATCTTTCATATCAAAAGAATGCAGCTCTGAACTTAACGATAAATGCATTGCGGTAATCACCGTATTTCCACTTTGCTTTTTGACTAAACTATTAGCTACTTTCAATAATGTTTTTCCTTTTTCGGGTGTGGCAAAAGAAATCAGCACTTTATATTTACTTTTATTACTGATCTCTTCCGGGATAATACTGTCTTTTGTTTTGAAAAGATAATTTATTAAATCCAAAGCCGGACCCGTCATAAAGGTCGTCGCCAATGCCATAATAACCATCATGGTAAAAATTTCGGTTGATAAAACCCCTAAATCATATCCAATATTTAGCACAACCAACTCCATCAAACCTCTCGTATTCATTAAGGTACCAATAGACAGACTGTCTTTCCAGCTATGTCCTACGAACTTTGCCGCAAGCGCGCTACCAAAAAACTTACCAACCACAGCAACCAAAATAATCAAGCCTGTAATTTTCCATAAATGAGGATCGTCAATCAATCCTATTTGGGTTCGTAAACCTGTAAAAACAAAGAATAAAGGGAGTAATATTACAACGGAAACGTCTTCTACTTTTTCGATAAAAATAGTGCGGAATTTATTATTTTCCGGCATGATTACCCCCGCCAAAAATGCTCCAAATAAAGCGTGAATCCCTATCAACTCAGACGCATAAGAAGACAATAACAATGTCAAAAAGAAAATAGCCACAACCGGTTTGTTAAGACTTTCTCTTGTGGAATTCAAATCCCCTACTCTTTTTAAGAAAGGTCTAACTACATTCAGCATTACAATTACATAAAGTATTGCGAGTGCAATAACATACAAAGAGCTCATAAAAGATCCTGCTTTTACAATTGCAATTACTGCTGCAAGAATACACCATGCCGTAATATCATCGGCGGCGGCACAGGTAATTACAATTGCGCCTAATTTAGTCTTATGAATTCCGCGTTCCCTAACGATACCCGCCAAAACTGGAAAAGCCGTAATACTCATGGCAATTCCCAGGAACAATCCAAAAGAAAGAAATTCAACTCCGGGAGGCGCAAAAGAATGGTATATAAAATAAGCCAATCCTAACCCTAAAGTAAACGGAATAATAATACTGGCGTGACTAATAACAACAGCATCGTGCGCTTTATTTTTAAGCACTTTTAAATCCAATTCCATCCCAATAACAAACATGAAAAGAATTAATCCAATTTGGCTCAAAAACTGCAGGTTGCCTAACGAATCTTTTGGAAACAACATTGCCGAAAATTCAGGAAAATACATCCCGATTAAAGAAGGTCCTAAAACTATCCCCGCAATCATCTCCCCTATTACAGTTGGCTGCCCAATTCTTCTGCAAACCCATCCAAAAAATCGAGCGACTAAAATAATAGTGACAATTTGCGCCAGAAGAATGGCCAGTGGATGTTGCAAATTATGGTTCATCGATGCTAAAAAATCATTCCAATGTCCGTTTTCTATTTGGTGATGAACAATGTTTTGTCCTATTTCGAGGGTTTTCCCTTTTAGGACAATCCAATACATCAAGGCAGAAAATCCGCCTATAATTATCAAATAAAAAAGTGAATTTTTAAAACTTCTCATACAACCTGTTTTTTTAATTAGCAATGCTTTACGATGCAAATATGGGAAGTGATTTTTGAGAAATAAAGGAAAGCACAAGGTAATTTCTTCCGAATGTAACAAGATTGGAAAACTTTGTAATAAGTTAGATTTTGACTTTGATTAAAAAATCAAAACGATAAGTTTCACTTAAAATTAGCGTGGTGAATTTTCCGTTTTGTTCTTGATGGCTTAGCGTAATTTCATTGTGATTGAAAAATTTCACGGCCTTCATCGCAATGATTTCTTTTTTATTCACCCTGCAAAAATCAGTTTCAGGAAGCTGACTTAAAAGGGAATCGAAATTAATGTTTTTTAAAATCAGAGAACTGCCGTCAGTAAGAAATACTTCTTTATCTCTACTGTCAGTCACTGCAGTTTTTACATAATGAATCTGATGGAAATACAATAATGCTTTCCCTTTATCCGTATTTAAATGGATGAATTTTTTAGTAATCTCAGGTTTATTAAATCGTTCCAAAGCCTTTGTGACTGCTTTTTGCAAACGCTCTTTTGTAACCGGTTTTGTGATGTAATCAACGGCATCAATATCAAATGCTTCGGCAGCGTAGTTTTTATAGGCAGTGGTAAAAATGACTAATTTATTTTGTAATAAACCCGCCAGACTCAAGCCATCAATTCCTGGCATTTCGATATCTGAAATACATAAATCAAAATCGAGTTTTGGAATTTCAGCCAGTAATCTTTCAGGATTGTCGAATGCTTTTACGATTTCTAATTCTGGAATTTGCTCACAAAGCATCTTCAGGTACGTCAATCCAGGTAATTCATCGTCCAGCAGTAAGCATTTGAGTTTTGTATTCAAGAAGATTGATTTTTAAGTGCGCAATATAAATGTCATTTTCTACAAATTTATCCAGTTTAAACTGATTTTTGTATATAATTTTCAATCGTTGTTCCAATGCGGTGGCTCCAATACCGCTTCGTTCTTTTTTCAATATCTTTTTATCTGAAATTTTATTCGAAACCGTCAAATAGAAACAATTGTCTTTAAATTCAAACAACACCGAAATAAAAGCATCCGCACTTTGCAAATCAGCATGTTTAAAAGCATTTTCAATTAAATCTATCGAAATTAAAGGTGCTAAAAGTCGCTGTTCATAAAGCATTTCACCTTCGTTAATTTTGGTTTTTACCTTCAATTCAAAAAGTGGACTGACTTTAATTTTATTGATTTCTATCAGATTCAGTGCAAACTCGATTTCTTCTTTTGGTGAAACAAATTTTTTCTGGCTTTCGTATAAAATGTAATCCAGCACATTCGCTAATTTATCTAACGCAAAATAGGTTTGGTATGCATGTGACTGAATGGAATTGAGAATATTTTTAAAAAGATGGGGATTAAGCTTTGATTCTAATGTTTCCAACTGTAAATTATTTACTTTCATTTCCAGTAAATGAAACTTTTCCTCTACGCTTTCTTTGGCTCTTCCAGATTGGATTAATCGATAAATAACATAGCAAAGGGCAATTATCAGGATTAAAATAATAGCCAGAAACATATAAATCACACCATTATTTTCTTGAATTTGATTCATATTTTATGTTTAAAATACTTTAGAAAGTAAAAATCATTTTCGCATTTCATTTAATGACTCGACACAAATTTTAGTCCAATAATCGAAGCTATTAAAGTAGTGATAAAGAAAACCCTCCAAAAATCAGCTGGTTCTTTAAAAACAAAAATTCCCACTAAAACGGTTCCTACAGCACCTATACCAGTCCAAACCGCATAAGCAGTTCCTATAGGTAATGTTTGTGTGGCTTTATAAAGTAATAGCATACTGATAGTCAAACAAAGTAAAAACCCACCCAGCCATAGTGTAGCGGCAACACCTGAACTCTCTTTGGCTTTGCCTAAACAAGTGGCAAAACCCACTTCAAAAAGGCCTCCGATAATCAATAAAATCCAGTTCATTATTAATGTTTCAATATCAATACCGATGGAACACCACTCAACCAAACACTTCTGGAATCCACCAATGTTTTCCAACTTTCGAGACTAATTAGCATTAAATCCTGTTTAGCTAAAAATTCCTTTTTCACAATTCTATCCGTGATTATACCTATGTTGTTTGGGTATTTTTGTTCCAATGAATTTATCGCACTCTTAATTACAAAATTAGAATCAATATGACCATTTACATCCAAAATCATTATTTTGGAATTGTTATTATAAATTAATTTTTGAACATATTCAATCAAAAATGAATCTTCTTGACAAAAAATAGGAAGAAAAATTTCATTTACATTTTGCAAATCTTTGTCAATCAAAATCCCAATCGGCATCTTGGTTTTAGAAATAATTTGTCTAGTTCTTTCATCAAAAGGAGAATTTTCAAACAATCCTTCTTTTCCGGTAAACTTATCAATCAGTCGGTCCGGATTGATTATTCTCGTGGTGAAACCAATTACTTTTCCGAGAATGGTTCCTTCAAAAATTGATTTCCCTAAACCAATAAGCAGTAAGTCGAAATCTCCTTGATTTGCAATATCAGCAATGTCGGTTTCAATATCGATTGTTGCTTTAAAAATAGTGGTAATTTCTTGTTTTAGTATTCTAGATTCTTCAACAATTGGAATAAAACTATTTTTCTCTTTGTCTTCCATATTAAATTGATGCATTTCATCACTCAATGACAAATGCATAACCGTAACTGATGCTGTTTCTTTTGTTTTCTTGATTAAACTGTTGGCCAATCGTAAAAGGGATTTCCCTTTTTCGTTATTACCAAAGGAGATTAAAATTCGGAATTTATTATTTGACACTTCCTCATTGTCAATATTGTCTTTCGTCTTAAAAATGTAATTAATTAAATCCAAAGCTGGGCCAGTCATAAAAGTAGTCACTAACGCCATGATAACCATCATTGTAAAAACTTCGGGAGTCAATACTTTAAGTTCTAATCCAATGTTCAACACAATTAATTCCATTAAACCTCTAGTATTCATCAAGGCACCAATAGTTAAACTATCGCGCCAACTCTGACCTACAAATTTAGCAGCTAAAGCACTCCCTAAAAACTTCCCGACAACCGCAACCAGAATAATAAATCCCGTTACTTTCCATAAGTAAGGATCATTGATAAGTCCAATCTCCGTTTTTAAACCAGTAAAAACGAAAAATAAAGGCAATAAAAGTATCAAGGCAACATCTTCTACTTTCTCAATAAATATAGATCTGAATTTTGGAACATCAGGCATGATAGCCCCTGCCATAAAAGCACCAAAAAGCGCATGAATACCAATCACTTCAGTAGCATAAGAAGAAAGTATAAGAACAAGAAAAAAGATGGCAACAACCGGTTTTATAATACTATCCTTACTTCCATATAAATCACCTATTCTTTTCAAAAAAGGCTTTACAATAAAAATCATCAATAGAACATAAATTATAGCTAGTGAAATGATGTATAACGAACTGACAAAAGTTCCAGCTTTTACAATTGCAATTACAACTGCCAGTATACACCAAGCAGTAATATCATCAGCTGCGGCACAGGTAATGACAATAGCACCTAATTTAGTTTTATGAATTCCTCTTTCCTGAACGATTCTTGCCAAAACTGGAAAAGCAGTTATACTCATGGCTATTCCCATAAACAAACTAAAAGAAAGAAATTTGACTCCTTCTGGAGCAAATCTATTGTAAACAAAGTAAGCCAATCCAATGCCTAGCGTAAAAGGAATTACAATACTGGCGTGACTAATCACTACGGCTTCATTGGCTTTATTTTTTAATACTTTCAAATCGAGTTCCATGCCTATAACGAACATGAACAGTATCAACCCTATTTGACTTAAAAACTTTAAATTCCCTAACGATTCCACTGGAAACAATGCCGCTGAAAATTCAGGAAAATACATCCCTAATAAGGATGGACCTAAAACAATACCGGCAATAATCTCCCCTATTACTGAGGGTTGTCCAATTTTTTTAAAAACCCAACCAAAAAATCGGGCTACAAGTATTATCGTTATAATTTGGGCTAAAAGTATCGCTAAAGGATCTTGAAAGCTATGTTGCATGGAAGCTATAAAATCATTCCAAGAACCATTTTCAATTGTAGCAAGGGTAACTTTTTTGCTTACTTCTAAATGCTTTCCTTTTTTAATAATCCAGTACATTAAAGCGGTGAAACCACCAGTTACACCGAAATAAAATATTGCATTTTTATAATTTTTCATATTTATTTTTGAATAGACTTACTCATCTCTAAAAAAAGCAAAGATGAGAAAACCAAATATATAATTTATATCTCATAAATTATCTTAATGTAAAATAAAAACTAAGAACCATCCTAGCGCCAATACAAAAAGTTTGCTTTAAACTTCATGATTTGTAACGGTTTTCATTACATTTGCATGCATTTTTAAAACAGCTATGAAAAAGAAAATAACAGTAGGATTTTGGGAATTAATCGCCCGAATTGTGCTTAAAAATAGAATCGTAATACTAGGAGTTATTCTTGCCCTAACCGTTTTTTTGGCATTTCAATGGAAAAATCTTGGTATGACCTATACCGAAGCCAATCTACTTCCTAAAAAACACATTGTAAATCGACAATATGAAGATTTCTTAAATAAATTCGGTGAAGAAGGCAATTTGATTGTTATAGGTTTCAAAGACAATACTTTTTTCACACCAAAAGCTTTTGCTGCCTGGAATGAATTAATGACTGGTTTAAAAAACTCCAAAGAAGTAGAGCTGGTTGTTTCATTGAACGATTTAAAAAAATTAGAAAAAAACGAAGCAGAAGAAAAATTTGAATTGGTACCACTTATCGACCAAACTCAAACAGTAAATCCAGGATACTTACAGAAAATAAAGAACGAACTCTTCAATAATTTGCCTTTTTACGAAGGATTATTGTTTAATAAAAAATCAGGAAGTATTCGATCAGCGATTTATTTAAACAAGAAAATTGTAAATACTGCAGGAAGAAAAACTTTTATTATTGAGAATCTGGTTCCAAAAATTGAAAAATTTGAAAAAACTACCGGAATCGACCTTCGCGTTTCAGGAATGCCTTACATCCGAACCATAAATGCCGAAAATATGAAAGGGGAAATTGGCCTTTTCATTGGTGCGGCTTTGTTAATTACTTCATTAATATTCTTTTTATTCTTCCGTTCCTTTCGAGCGACATTTATATCCATTTGTATTTTGCTTTTTGGAGTAATGTGGTCTTTTGGAACATTGGGGTTATTCCATTACAAAATCACAATTTTAACGGCTATTATTCCGCCACTAATTATTGTCATTGGAATTACAAACTGTATTTTCCTGATTAACAAATACCAGCAGGAAATAAAACTGCATAATAATCAAGCGAAAGCCTTGCAACGTGTCATTTCAAAAATTGGGGTTTCAACCCTAATGACGAATTTAACAACAGCTGCCGGTTTTGCAACGTTTATGATTACGGGTAACGACTTACTTTTTGAGTTTGGATTAGTGACTTCTATCAACGTAATCTCCGTATATCTATTGACACTGGTTGTTGTACCAATTATTTATAGTTTTATGCCTTTGCCAAAGGAAAAACACTTGTATCACCTGAGTAAAACATACATTTCGACCTTGTTGGATTGGGTGGAGAATATTGTAAAATACAAACGAAAAACGATTTATATCATCTACGCTTTATTGCTTATATTCAGTGTAATTGGGGTTTCACAGATGAAAGTTTCGGGAAGTTTAATTGGCGAAATGCCAAAAAGTGCTTCTTTCTTTAAAGACATTGTTTTTTTCGAAAAGGAATTCAACGGCGTTATGCCTCTGGAAATCATGATTAACACCAAACGCAAAAAAGGAGTTAT
This sequence comes from Flavobacterium sp. 83, assembly GCF_000744835.1. Taxonomy (NCBI): domain Bacteria; kingdom Pseudomonadati; phylum Bacteroidota; class Flavobacteriia; order Flavobacteriales; family Flavobacteriaceae; genus Flavobacterium; species Flavobacterium sp. 83. Next base: position 1,374,263 of record NZ_JQMS01000001.1, on the reverse strand, counting down.
GAAATTATCCACAATGAAAAAAATGGACGAATTGCAAGAAACCATTGCTACAATTCCAGAATTATCGAAACCTATTTCTATTGTAAATTTGGTTAAATATTCCAAACAAGCGTATTACAACGGTAATCCGGAATATTACGAATTACCAACATCACAAGAACAGGCCTTCATTCTTTCGTATGCCAAAAATGCTACTAAAAACACCAAAGAAAACTTGATGAAAAGTTATGTAGATTCTACTGGACAATATGCCAGAATCACTACTTTCATGAAAGACATAGGGACCGTAGAAATGGCAAGAGTAGAAAATCAACTGCGACAAAAAATTGACAAAGTTTTTCCTAAAGACCGTTACGAAGTGACCCTTACCGGAAAAGCGTTGGTATTTCAAAAAGGAACTTCCTACTTAATTGACAACCTTATTGAATCCTTGATTTTCGCTATTTTTCTTATTGCATTATTAATGGCCTATTTATTTAGATCAGGTAAAATGGTAATGGCATCCGTAATTACTAATGTTTTGCCGCTTTGCATCACCTCAGGATTAATGGGTTATTTTGGGATTCCGCTGAAGCCATCAACGATTTTGGTTTTCAGTATTGCTTTTGGAATTTCGGTGGATAATGCGATTCAGTTTATGGCAAAATACCGCCTTGACTTACAGCAAAACAAAGGGAAAGTAAAAAAATCAGTATTCAGTTCACTGAGAGAAACAGGAATTAGTACATTTTACACTTCGGTGGTATTGATTCTAGGATTTGCAACTTTCACTCTTTCCAGCTTTAGCGGTACGATTGCGCTTGGCGGTTTGATTTCTTGTACATTACTGTTTGCCATGTTTGCAAACTTATTGGTTTTACCTGCACTAGTATTGACTTTTGAAAAGAAAAAAGCTAAAAAAGAAGAACTTATTGAAGAACTTAATTAAGTTTTTTAGGAGCTAGTTCATGCTATTCGTTTCAATCTTTTTTCTCGTTCTAAAAAACGAGAAAAAAGGATTTTCACTGCAAACATAGTTCACTAAACTCCTATAAAAATTATAGCTAAGTGAAGTAATTGGGGGCTAGGTAATTGCAGTAAACTAAAAACATCTTTATTCAAAACTTCACTTGCTAACTTATCATTCCTCCTCGGTCAAACACGAGGGTAACATCCGGACTGGCGAAGCAATGACAATAGAAACGAAAAATTTCTAACTATTCCCATTCGTTTAGCCCCGATAGAAGCGGCATCCTTTGTGTTTTTTCTTTAAAAACACAACGATACAGCGAATAGCGGGAAATAGCTCCTGATTACCCTATTTGTCGCAATGACTTTTAAAACAAATCCTTTATATTTGCAGTTCGGATACACGATGTTTTTTAATATCAATTATATACTTAAAATGAGACATACAAAAGTTAAAGACTTACTAAACAGCGCCATGACGCTTCATGAAGTAAATGCAAAAGGATGGGTGAGAACTTTTAGAAACAATCAATTTATTGCCTTAAACGATGGTTCAACCATTGATAATATACAATGTGTTGTCGATTTTGAGAATACTCCTGATGAGACTTTAAGGAGAATTACGACTGGAGCAGCAATATCTGTAACGGGAACTTTGGTAGAAAGTAAAGGTGCCGGACAGAAATTTGAAATTCAAGTGGCAAAACTAGAAATTCTTGGAGATTCAGATGCAGAGAAATTCCCGATACAGCCAAAAAACAAACCAAGCTTGGATTTCTTGCGTGAAAATGCGCATTTAAGAGTGCGTACGAATATATTTGGAGCCATAATGAGAGTACGTTCGGTATTGTCGTATGCGGTTCACAGTTATTTTCAAGAGAAAGGTTTTGTGTATGTGAATACGCCAATCATTACAGGTTCGGATGCTGAAGGTGCCGGTGAAATGTTTAAAGTTACCGCTTTGCCATTTGACGGAACACCAAGAAATGAAGACGGAAAAGTGAATTACAAGGAAGATTTCTTCGGAAAAGAAACGAACCTAACGGTTTCGGGGCAACTGGAAGGAGAAACTTTCGCCATGGCTTTGGGTCAAATTTATACTTTTGGACCAACTTTTAGAGCCGAAAACTCGAATACTTCGCGTCACCTTGCGGAATTTTGGATGATTGAGCCGGAAGTGGCTTTCAATGATTTGAATGACAACATGGATTTGGCTGAAGATTTCATTCAATATGTAATCAAATATGCTATGGACAAATGTCCGGAGGATTTGAAATTCCTTGAAGGAAGATTATTGGACGAAGAGAAATCTAAACCAGCGGCAGACAGAAGCGAAATGCCTCTTTTAGAAAAATTAAACTTTGTTTTGGAAAACAATTTCAAACGTGTTTCGTATACGGAAGCCATTGACATTTTAAGAGATTGTACACCAAATAAAAAGAAAAAATTCAACTATATTCTCAACGAATGGGGTGCTGATTTACAGTCAGAGCACGAACGTTATTTGGTAGAAAAACACTTTAAATGTCCTGTAATCTTGTTTGATTACCCGGCAAATATCAAAGCATTTTATATGCGTTTGAACGAAGACGGAAAAACAGTTCGCGCCATGGATATCCTTTTCCCTGGAATTGGAGAAATCGTAGGAGGTTCTCAAAGAGAAGAACGTTTTGATGTTTTGGTTGAAAAAATGAAAGCCTTAGGAATTAATGAAGAAGAATTGTGGTGGTACCTTGATACCCGACGATTCGGTTCAGCAGTTCACTCAGGTTTTGGTCTTGGATTCGAAAGATTGGTATTATTTGTAACAGGAATGACCAACATACGTGATGTAATTCCTTTTCCAAGAACACCATTGAATGCGGAATTTTAAAAATTTGTTTCCCGTTTAAAGTGTCAAGTTCAACAACCTGAAACTTTAAACCTTAAACAAAAACAACAAAATATAAAATGCTAAAGCAATTCTTAAATTTAAAATTATCACAGAAATTATCTCCTCAACAAATACAGTTGATGAAGTTAATTCAATTGCCAACGCAAGCTTTTGAACAACGTTTATTGGAAGAAATGAACGAAAATCCAGCGCTGGAAACTGGAAAAGAAGAAGAGGATTACGAAAAAGACGAGTTCGAAAATGAAGATTATGACGATTATGATGATTCGGAATCAGACAGAATTGAAGCCGAAGACATTAACATCGACGAATATTTAAGTAACGACGAAACACCCGATTACAAAACTCAAGCCAACAATTACAGTGACGATGACGATGATCGCGAAACTCCTTTTGCGGCTCCAGTAAGTTTTCATCAGGATTTAATCAATCAGTTGAATACGTTCATTCTGAATGATGAAGAGCGTGAAATTGCCGAATTTCTAGTAGGAAGTATTGACGATATGGGCTACATTCGTCGCAGTGTACCTGATATGGTAGACGATATGGCATTTACTCAAGGTATTTATACTGATGAGAAAATGGTAGAAAAAATGTTGCAGGTCATTCATGAACTGGAACCTTCAGGCGTGGGAGCACGAGATTTGCAGGAATGTTTGTTGTTGCAATTGAAACACAAAACACCAACGGAATCAGTTGAATTAGCCACTGATATTATCGAAAATCAGTTTGATGCATTTACCAAAAAACATTACGATAAATTAATTCAAAAATACAACGTTTCGAATGAGCAGCTTAAAAAAGCCATTCACGAAATAGAAAAACTGAATCCAAAACCAGGAGGATCTTTCACCGGAAATAACAAAGTAACTGAAAATGTAGTTCCTGATTTTGCTATACGAATTGTGGACGGCGAGCTGGAACTGACCTTAAACGGACGAAATGCTCCTTCCCTGCACGTTTCCAAAGATTATCAGGAAATGATGCAAACCTATAAGGATTCCCGTGATAAATCAGCGCAGCAAAAAGATGCCGTGCAGTTCATCAAGCAAAAACTCGATTCGGCTAAATGGTTTATCGATGCGATACGCCAACGCCAAGAAACGCTTTTTGTCACCATGAATGCTATTATGCATTATCAGGAAGAATATTTCCTCGACGGTGATGAAACTAAGCTAAAACCGATGATTCTAAAAGACATTGCGGATATGGTAGGTCTTGACATTTCGACTGTTTCCCGTGTAGCCAACAGCAAATACGTAGAAACGCCTTATGGCACTAAATTGATAAAAGAATTCTTCTCGGAAGCGATGACTAACGACCAAGGTGAGGAAGTTTCCACCCTTGAAATCAAGAAAATCCTAAAAGATGTTATTGATGAAGAGGACAAACTCAAACCGCTTCCAGACGATCAATTAGCCGAAATCCTTAAAGAAAAAGGCTATCCAATTGCGAGAAGAACGATTGCAAAATACAGAGAACAACTGGATATTCCAGTGGCGAGAATGAGAAAGAAGATGTAAACGGAAAATTAAAAATACTAAAAAGGGGAAGTTTGTTTGAAACAAATTTCCCCTTTTTTAAATTATATTTCCAAATATCTATTTATCCTGATCTTTGCGCATTGCGTGATAATACGCAGCACGACTCAATGGCTCGTACTCTTCCGTTTCCCCCAGCATGACTAGTTTGTCATTATCTGTTTTACGGAAACTGTAATTCGCCAGATTTCCGGTGCGAGTGCATACAGCATGAACTTTAGTAACATATTCGGCAGTAGCCATTAATGCGGGCATCGGGCCAAAAGGATTTCCCTTAAAATCCATATCCAATCCGGCAACAATTACACGGATTCCCTGGTTTGCCAAATCATTACAAATTTTGACAATTTCATCATCAAAAAACTGAGCTTCGTCAATTCCCACCACATCACAACCTTGCGCCAAAATAGCAATATTTGCAGCAGCGGGAACGGGCGTGGAACGAATTTCGTTAGCATCATGCGAAACTACCATATCGTCATGATAGCGTGTATCTATTTCCGGTTTGAAAATTTCAACTTTTTGTTTGGCAAATTGCGCTCTTTTCAAACGACGAATGAGTTCCTCGGTTTTACCCGAAAACATAGAGCCACAAATGACTTCAATCCAACCAAATTGTTCTTTATGATTTACTGTATTTTCGAGAAACATTTTGTATTTTTCTGACTTAAAAAATGAATAGTTTTTATTACTTTGTAACGGATAAAACCGACTTAAAAATTTTATACTTTTACGTCGTTTCAAAAGTATAACATTTTTATTAAAGGTTACTTCTTCCTAAGGCTAAATAAAACTCAGGAAGGAATTTATTGAAAAAGACCCGCCTAACACACTATAATTTCTAAGTTATGAAAAAAAAATTGGAAGCCGATTTAATCAGCATTGCACACAGAATATTACAACTAAAAAATAAATCTGATATCAATCAATTATATTTGGAAACTCAGAAACTGTATGAAAAACTTTCTGTCTTGCGATTTGTAGACGAGCATTTTAGTGACGCAAAACCAACTATTGGAATTACCGAAATAGAGAAAAAAATTACGGAAGTTTTTGAACAACAAGAAACTACTAAACCTGAAACGAAAGTAGCTATTGAAGACATTACAACAGAAAAAACTGGATTATTTCAACCAACTGCGACTATTGTTCCAGAAGAAATAATTTCTGAGGAAACCGAGGAAAATCCGTTAGAGGAAAAAGAAGAAACAGTTACCGAGAAAGAACCTGAAATTGAAGAAGAGATAGTTGCGGACGCTGAAATTAAAGAAGAAATATCTGCGCCAGAAACCGCTCCATTCGTACCAGCTTTCGAATTATCAGAAGAAGAAGTTGAAGAAGTTGAAGAAGAAAAAGTAGCTGAAATTGAAACACCAAAGAAAATGGAAGCAGTCCAAATTTCTTTTGAAGATTTATTAGGTGGTAATTACAGCGATACTCAGTTTGTAAAAGTACATCCGCTTGAAAATATTCCTACCGCCATTGCCATTGATTTTGAAGAAAAACAACTGGACACCATTGAAGAAGTAAAAGCGGAACCGGTAGAACCAAAAATAGCTTCCCTAAACGAAAAATTAGCCAAAAATATCAATATCGATTTGAATGATCGCATTGCCTTTACAAAACACCTTTTTGGCAACAGCAGCGAGGATTACAACCGTGTTTTAAATCAATTAATCACGTTTGACACTTTCTACGAAACTAGAGACTTTATTCAGGAAATGGTGAAACCAGATTACAATAACTGGGAAGGCAAACAAGATTACGAGGAACGTTTTATGGATATTATCGAGAAAAAATTCTTGTAATTCCATTTGAATTGTTCTAAGTTCCTTTAAAAAACAACAAAATAATAAAAAACGGAATGGATTTTAAGTTTTAAAATTCATTCCGTTTTACTTCTTATCTCGAAAATTCGGGATGCGTTTAATTTTTTAATTTATGTCAAAATTATATATCGTTCCCACGCCTATCGGCAATCTCGAAGACATGACTTTCCGAGCAATTCGGATTCTTAAAGAAGTCGATTTGATTCTAGCCGAAGACACGCGAACCAGCGGGAAATTGTTGAAGCATTTTGAAATTGGCACACACATGTACAGCCATCACATGCACAATGAACACAAAACTATCGAAAATTTAATTTCTAGATTAAAAGCTGGAGAAAATATCGCCTTAATTTCGGATGCGGGAACGCCGGCCATTTCTGATCCAGGCTTTTTATTAACCCGCGCTTGTGTCGAAAATGGAGTTGAAGTAGAATGTTTGCCTGGTGCAACGGCATTTGTCCCTGCATTAGTAAACAGCGGTTTACCCAATGACAAGTTTGTTTTTGAAGGATTCTTGCCTGATAAAAAAGGGAAACAAACCCGTTATTTAGCTTTAGCCGAAGAAACCCGTACAATGATTTTATATGTTTCACCGCACAAATTAGTGAAGACTTTAGCCGAATTCATTACTTATTTTGGCGAAGACCGTCAAATATCAGTTTCTAGGGAACTATCCAAACTGCACGAAGAAAATATTCGAGGAACAGTACGAGAAGTTTTAACTCATTTTGAAAAAACAGCTCCTAGAGGAGAAATTGTTGTGGTTGTGGGCGGAAAACCAATAACAAAAGAACCTAAAAAATCTAAATTCTCAGCTGAAGAATAATCATGAAAAAGGAAAAAGTTATTGTAATCGGTGCGGGACTTTGCGGACTTTACACCGCTTTTTTACTTCAAAAAAAAGGAATAGAAGTTCTAATATTGGAGGCTAATACCAGAATTGGAGGTCGCATAAAAACCATAACGGGCATAACAGGTGTCACGATGGAAATGGGTGCGACTTGGTTTGGAAACCAACATCAACATCTTTTGGAAGTACTCCACACTTTAAAATTACCCTATTTTAGACAACATACAAAAGGTATTTCATTATTTGAAACGATGTCTTTTGTACCGCCACAAAAATTTAAAATCTCAGATTCCGAAGAACCTTCTTTTCGCATTGAGGGCGGAACAGCAACACTAATTGAGAAATTAGCATCTGAGATTGACATGCAGCATATTAAAACACAAACCATAATAACGGGAATAAAAGAGGAAAACAACCAATTAATCGTAACTGATTCAAGTGGTAATAGTTATTCAGCTGATAAAGTGATTAGTACTATTCCGCCTAATTTACTGGTAAACTCGGTGATTTTCGAACCTAAATTACCCGAAAATTTCACACAACTAGCCAAGAAAACCCATACTTGGATGGGCGAATCCATAAAATTCGCTGTGGAATATAAAACTCCATTTTGGAAAAAGAATAACTACTCTGGAACGTTATTCAGCCAAGCCAGTATCATTCAGGAAATGTACGACCACAGCACCGCCGACAATTCCGGTTTTGCGCTGAAAGGATTCCTAAATGGTGGAACCGCAGTTCTTTCCTTGGAGGAACGTAAAGAGAAAGTGATTGCACAATTAACGACTTTCTTTGGGTCAGAAGCTACCGATTATGTATGCTATTATGAAAACGTTTGGAGGGAAGAACCTTTAGCATTTCATCCGTACGAGCAACTCGTATTACCGCACCAAAATAACGGACATTTACTCTTTAAAACCCCATTATTAACAGATAAACTATATATTTCCGGGGCCGAAACCGCTACTCAAAACCCTGGTTACATGGATGGCGCTATTTTTGCCGCGAAAACAATCGCTTCACAATTTTAAACAATTAAAATCAATATGACTATAGCCGCTTTTTTAGAAAAATTAACACAAACTCCTGAATCAATAGCATTTTCGGAGACCATTGCAACTATCGAAGAAAACTACGACTTTACACCAACAGCATTCGAGAACGGTTTGCAACACAATGCAGCAGGAGAAAATTCAGGATCTTGCAAATTATTTGCTTTCGGCGAAATTCATAACTTATCAAAAGCAGCTACACTGGCTTGTTTTGGAGCGTATTACTACGATGATGTTTTGAAAAACCCAAACGGAACAGATCACCAAAACATTCGTAATTTTATGAAAACCGACTGGAATGGAATTGCGTTTTATGGAAGTGCTTTAGTGTTGAAATAAAAATTAAAATTCGCTGTCAGGTCGAGCGCAGTCGAGACACATCGGTTGGTCTCGACTGCGCTCGACCTGACAAAATTCCTAACACAATTTTATAATACCAAATCAATATGCGTTGGACCATTAAATCAAAACCTTCTGAAGAAAAGATAAAACATCTCGCTCAATCTCTGAATGTGGAAGATTTTGTGGCAACCTTATTAGTGCAACGCGGTATTGAAACTTTTGAAGATGCCAAACGATTTTTTCGTCCCAGTTTAGATGATTTACACGATCCATATTTGATGAAAGATATGGAAAAAGCAGTTGCCCGAATCGAAAAAGCGATTGAAAATGAGGAAAATATTCTCGTTTTTGGCGATTATGATGTCGATGGAACCACAGCAGTTTCACTCGTTTCTTCCTATTTAAAGACCTATTATCCAAACGTGGCGACCTACATTCCGGATCGTTATGACGAAGGTTATGGCGTTTCGTTTAAAGGAATTGACTTTGCGGATGACAATGGATTTTCGCTCATCATTGCTTTGGATTGTGGTATAAAATCCATCGATCATGTGGCTTACGCCAAAGAGCGAAACATTGATTTTATCATTTGTGATCACCACAGACCTGGTAAAAATTTACCGAAAGCAGTTGCAGTTCTCGACCCAAAACGGGACGATTGCAACTATCCGTATGACGAATTATGCGGTTGCGGAATTGGTTTCAAATTAATTCAGGCTTTAGGGCAAAATCGAGAGGAAACTATTGAAGACTTATTCCCCTATTTGGATTTGGTTGCGGCAGCCATTGCGGCTGATATTGTACCGATGACTGGGGAAAATAGAGTGTTGGCATATTTTGGATTGCAAGTTATCAACTCACAACCAAGACCCGGAATAAAAGCGTTAATCCATCAAGTAAAAAAACAAATTTTAGATATTACCGATGTTGTTTTCATCATCGCACCACGAATAAATGCTGCGGGACGCATTAAACACGGCAATCATGCGGTGGAATTGTTAACCGAATTTGATTTTGAGCAAGCGCAACAATTTGCCTCTGAAATAGAAAAATACAATTCAGACCGGAAAGAATTAGACAAACAAATTACTAAAGAAGCGCTTTCACAAATTGAAGACAATCAGGAAAAAGAGCGGTTTACATCCGTTGTTTTTCAAGAAGATTGGCACAAAGGAGTTATTGGGATTGTAGCGTCCCGATTGATAGAAACCTATTATCGGCCAACCTTGGTTTTTACTAAAAGCGGCGATAAATATGCCGCTTCAGCACGTTCTGTGAAAGGATTTGATGTTTATAATGCATTGGAAGCCTGTGCGGAACATTTAGAACAATTTGGTGGTCATATGTATGCTGCCGGAATGACTTTGAAGGAAGAAAATTACCAACTTTTCAAAGATGCTTTCGAAAAAGAAGTAGAAAAAACCATCCATCCGGATATGTTAACTCCTGAAATTTCAGTTGACGCAGAAATTAATTTTGCCGATATTACTCCAAAACTGACTCGGATTCTAAAACAATTTGAACCTTTTGGACCGCAAAATATGACACCCGTTTTCCTGACCAAAAATGTAAAAGATACCGGTTACGGAAAGCCAATGGGACAAGAAGACGAACATTTAAAACTGTTTGTAAAACAAAATAATTCCGATGGCATTGCTGCAATTGGTTTTGGCTTAGGCAAAAAATTAGAAACTACTAAAAACGGACAACCTTTTGAAATCGTTTATTCTATTGATGAAAACGAATGGAAAGGAAATATCAGTTTACAATTACGATTAAGAGATATTAAATAATTAGGTTAACACAATGAAAAAAACACATGACCCCTACGCAGCCTTGCGCTATAAAGAATTCAATACCTTTTTATTATTACGTTTTGCCATGGTTTTTGCCTGGTCCATGCAGTTTATTGTTATTGAATGGCAAGTATATAGTTTAACCAAAAATCCTCTTTCACTGGGAATCATCGGATTGATGGAAATCATCCCTGCTATAGCCATGGCGTTATTTGCAGGACATATTGTAGATCAAAATGAGAAGAAAGGGCTTCTTGTTAAATGTATTTTAGGATTTTCGGTAATTAGTTTTGGCTTGTTTTTATTAACCTGGCCACCAGTTGTGAGTGGCTATTCTACAACTGTAATTTTATATGGAATCTATTTTATGGTCTTTCTGGGAGGAATCGTTCGCTCTTTTCTCGGACCAACTATATTTTCACTTTTATCCTTAATTGTTCCTAAAAAAGTATATCCAAATGCAGCTACATGGAGCAGTTCGGTTTGGCAAATAGGGGCTGTTTTAGGGCCTGCAGTAGCTGGTTTTTCTATTACTTTGATTGGGGTTCACTGGTCAATGTGTTCCGTATTTGCGTGTTCTATTTTTTCATTAATCGCTTTATCACAAATAGCCGCAAAGCCTATTTTGAATCCAAACATTGGGGAACCTATTATGGAAAGTTTAAAAGAAGGCGTGAAATTTGTTTTTAATAACAAAACCGTTTTGGGAGCATTATCATTGGACATGGTTGCTGTTCTTTTTGGTGGAGCGGTTGCGCTGTTACCGGTTTTTGCACAGGATATCTTGAAAGTTGGTCCTGAAGGATTTGGCGTATTGAGAGCTGCACCAGCCGTTGGTTCTTTTTTAACCTTGCTTATTTCGGCTTATGTGCCTATGAATAAAAATGCCGGAATGAAACTTTTAGCAGCTATTTTTGCTTTTGGACTTTGTATAATTACATTTGGACTTTCTACAATTTTTGCTTTATCAGTGTTTGCTTTGTTTTTAAGTGGTGCCGTAGATGGAATTTCGGTAGTGATACGACAAACTATTTTACAATTAAAAACACCAGACCACATGCGAGGTCGAGTTTCGGCAGTGAATTCTATTTTTGTGGGTTCTTCTAATGAATTGGGGGCTTTTGAAAGCGGATTGACCGCCAAACTGATGGGAACAGTAACTTCAGTAGTATTTGGTGGATGTATGACTTTATTGATCGTTCTTGGAACTGGAATATTTTCTCCTTCATTCAGAAAATTGGACTTACAAAAGGATATTGACGAACATGAAAAGGGAGAGTAATCACTTTCTGGATAAAAATATATTTATACATTAGAATAGAACACAGATTTGACAGATTAAGCAGATTTTTTTAATTAAAAATAAATCTGTGATAAATTTTAAAAAGTCGGTAAATATTCTCAGGATTCGTTACCGACTTTTTTTATGGATATCATTTTTAAAAAGAAAAACAAAATATCACTAAAACTGGGTATTTCATTTGTAGTAAATTAGTCATAAGTTTGAAAACGATGTTTTTTACACGAAAAAACACTAATTTTAAATCATAATATGAAAGTAAAATTATTTACCCCCCCCCCACATTTTTAGGAATATTCTTGGTTTTAATGCTCTTTTCTTGTACTAAAGATGATCTGCAGGACAACACAACAAACCCAATTGTAAATCAACTAAAAAACGATTTAAAACTGGAACAATTTACCAATAAAAACATTGCTGATAATTTAGTTGTAAATTGGGAAACGTTCTCCAAAATTGAGAAAGACGGATTCGAAATTTATGAAATTGAAGTCTCTGAAAAAAAGCCAACTCAAATTGAATCCAATTTATTTCAAAATCAATTAAAATACGAATTGATTGCAATAAAAAAAGGAACTGAAATCCATTCCTACTTAGTGGAAGCGTATACAAGTTTAAACCATACTTTATTCTCTAATTCCATTGAAAATCTTAGTAACTTTATTGGAACTCTGAATGTATTTCAACTAAATGGAACTTCATTAGGACAACTTGTTATTTTTAATGGCCATAGCAAAAATACTACCGAAAAAAATATAATAGAACCCTTAAACGATATTATCAACTTACACAATTTCAATCAATCTGCAACCAATAAAGCACCAGAATGTATTGAAACATATATTGTATATACGTATGCATTAGAAAATACAAATCATTATTCTTCAGTTACTGTTGGAAATTATACCAAACTTACCTACAGAAATACGACGCAAGAGACAATAATTACAACTTCTTTCATGAATACTCCTTATCCTTGTGGGACAAATGGAGATTCCAATTATATTCTATACAGAACTACAATAAGTAGAGATGTAGTTGATGTAGTAATTGACCCTTGTGAAAAATTAAAAGCTCAATATAACAATCCAATATATAAAGCAAAAATTGATGTCCTAAAAACGCAAACTGGACAAACAAAAGAAAATGGTTATGCACAAACAAAGGACGGGTCCTTCACTACTTTGACTGCAAATGGTTCTGATGCCGTTACTTTGCCAAGAGACATTAACAGGATAGGTTATATGCACACTCATTTAGATTCCTATCAAAAAACAAATGCAGAAGGAGAATTAATTGATGTTTTTCCTATTAAAATATTTTCTCCAGAAGATGTAAAACAGTTTTTAATTTTAATCATTAATGCACAAAATTATGGTAATCCTATAAGTGATACTTATGGGGTGTTGGTGTCAAGTGCTGGAACCTATCAACTAGGTTTTACTGGAAATGCAGCCGATATTAATGTAAAAGCCAACACTATTAATTGGGGCGAGAGTCTAGATAAAATTTATATAACAACAATTCTCGAAAATGGTTTGGAAAAAGGTTTATTAAAATTCTTAATAGACAAAATTGGTATCGACGGTATTGAATTGTATAAAATAGAAGATACAGGAAATAAAAAAATAACATTGGATATCAACGGTAAAAAAATAACAATAAATTGTAATTAATACTTTAATAAAATATAAACATGAAAAAATTAGTAATAATAGGATATTTATTAACAATTGCAATATCCTGCAAAGCCCAAACAATTGTACCTGTAGAAAAAACAATTGATTATATGATCGCTCAAAATGGTATACCTGAAGGAACTTATCTAAAAGATGTAAATAATTTACTTGGCAAATATATAGGAACATGGAAAGGGACTTTTGAAAACAAAAATTATACATTTATAGTAAAAAAATATACTTGTAAACCACAAAATGTAACCTATGACAAATTACTTATACGATATTTAATAACTACTACTAACGGTGTGATCATAGAAGACACAAGAAATTTGCCTGATACAAGTACTTATGTAATTGAAGGATATTATTTCAGTAAAGACTTGACTTATTATGTATCAAATTATTACGGTAAGAATTCTGGCTGTGGTCAAAAAGGAACGGTATATATCCGTATGAAAAACATATCCAATACTGACATGTCTTTAACTTTTGAACCAGAAAAAATCCTTTTAACTGAGGATAGTTGTACAGGATTAAAACTGGCTGAACAATTATTGCCTAGAAACGGGATGCGATTAACCAAACTGTAAAATGACAAAAAGTAAAACACAATAAACAGTTTCAGAAATTAAATAAGCAAAAACGTTATTAAAACTAATAAATTTAAATTATTACCCTTTCAGCATTTTGAATACTGAAAGGGTTTGTTTTTTAATTCTATATCATCTTAAACAATCTCCGATTCAAAGAATAAAAACATTATTTATTCTATAATCAAGAGCAATCTTGAATTATTACTAAAACTGGGTAATTCATTTACATACTTATAAAAAGACATTGATGAACATGAAAAGTGGGAATCTTAAAATCATTGTAATATAATTTAAAAAGTCGGTAAAATAATCCCAGGATTACTTACCGATTTTTTTATGAATCTTTTATATTTTTTTATTTAGAATAAATCTAAATAATTATTGTATTTGTTTCAAATAATTCACAAAATGAAAGAAATAAAACAGATATACTACAATGATTCAGGAACTTCTTTCTACTGGAAAAAAGAGGATGAAGTGGTAACTGATAAAGTACAATTGATTTTTAGAGAAACGGGGTTTTATTTTACCAAACACGAACTCCAACTATTTAAATACTCATTGAAGAAAGTAGCATTCTAAATAAATGTTGTGACGATTGCGAACTTAGAAACAAATGCCACAAATTCTTACCAAAAACACCTTGTTCCCAAATTGATTTGGCTGTTTCCATGGAAGAATTAAATGCTGTAAAAGACTTGGTGGAGGGATCTTTATTTAAGATGAATCTGGATGATTATTTATATGGTGTGGGGATGAATTAATTCTCGTATTTTTTGATTTCGAAAGTTTCCCCATCAAAAACGCCATAGGTGAAATAAGTAATCCAGTCACCTAAATTCACATATTCTGAATTTTCTCCTACAGTTACTTTCATAGGTAAATGACGGTGCCCAAAAACAAGGTAATTGTAGTGTTTGGTTTCTAGTTTTCGTTTGGAATAGAGAATCAACCATTCGTTGTCTTCGCCAAGAAAGGTAACGTCTTCATCACCAGAAATCAATTTATTTTTTACGGAAAGATATTGCGCCAGTCCTACTCCAATATCAGGATGAAGCCATCTAAAAAGCCATTTGGAGAATGGATTTGTAAATACTTTCTTCATGCGTTTGTACCCCATGTCACCGGGACCTTTCCCATCACCATGACCCACTAAGAACGTTTTATCACCAAAAGTATATTCTTGATTATCGTGGTACACTGGAATATTCAATTCTTTCTGGAAATAATCATCCATCCATAAATCGTGATTTCCCACGAAGAAATAAATAGGGATTCCGCTGTCGTGAATTTCAGCCAATTTACCTAAAACACGAATAAATCCTTTTGGAACCACTGTTTTGTATTCGAACCAGAAATCAAATAAATCACCTACTAAAAAAATAGCTTCCGCGTCTTTTTTTACCTCATCGAGCCAAGCCACAAATTTTTGTTCTCTTGGAAAACTCAATTCTGGGGTTGGCGCACCAAAATGCTGATCGGAGGCGAAATATACTTTTTTGTTGTTTGGTAATTTCATGAAGCTACAGTATCGATTTCATATTGTCACTTGCAAACCATTCGGCGAAAGAAGATTCTGTTTCTTGCAATTTTAAGGAGAACAGTTTAATTCCTTCCGGTAATCTTCTCATGATTCTTTGAGAAAAATCGACTACCATATTCTCGCTCGTTGGCTGATAATCCACCAAAATAACGTGATGCCCACGATTTATCAATTCGTTTGCCAATTCAATATGAGGAGTGGTTTCGTTAAAAACCGTTGCGTGGTCAAACTGATCTACAATTTCTTCTTTTACAATTTTCTTTAAATCCGAAAAATCGATTACCATTCCAAATTTTACGTCGTTACGGTTTTCGATTGGTTTCCCTATCACGGTTACTGACAATTTATAACTATGTCCGTGAACATTTTTACATTTCCCGTCATAACCATATAAAGCGTGACCGGTTTCGAAACCAAATTGTTTTGTAATTCTGATATTGCTCATCGAAGTTTAATTTTGATTGCAAATTTAGCAAATTGATATGAGAAATGAGATGTAAATGTTGGTATTCGAATTTCAATGAGGTCTAGCCCTGATGGAAGCGGCATCCTATTGTGGCGGGGTTCGCCACGATAGATATAGCGGACAGCAGGAAATAGCTCCTAAAATACATCCTGAAAAAATTATTTTTTGAATTGAGATAATGCCTTTTTGGTAAAATCAGACAAGACTAATTTTCCCGAAATAGCGGCTCGTTCCAGCAATAAAGTCTCCCAATCTTGGGTTCCTTCCCACAAAACCTTTTTCATTTCGGTTAACGCTTCTGGATTATAACTGGATAATTTAGCACTGAAATCAGCTACTGCACTATCAAGTTCTTGAATCGTTTCGAAAGTATTGGCGTACAAACCCTTGTCTTTTGCCCAGTCGGCCGTTTTCCATTCGTGTGCTGCCAGCGTCATTTCGGCCATGGCCATTTTTCCCATTTTTCGTGAAACTGCGGGTTCTATTACGAACGGCCCAATTCCTATCGCCAACTCGGATAATTTTATAGCCGCATTTTTTGTTGCCAATGTGTAATCGCAAGCCGAAGCAATTCCTACGCCTCCGCCAACTGCTTTGCCATGAACGCGACCAACAATAAGTTTTGAGCAATTTCTCATTGCATTAATCAAATGTGCGAATCCCGAGAAAAATCGGGTTCCTACTTCCTGATTAGAAACTGCCAAAAGTTCATCAAATGAAGCTCCTGCACAAAAAACACCGGTACCTTCGCTTTTTACAATAATCACTGAAACAGCAGGATTATTGTTCAAATTATTGAATTCATTTGTTAATCGATCTAACAATTCTCTTGGAAAGGAATTGCTCGCCGGATGACCAAATTGAATTGTTACGATTTTATTTTCGATTGTTGTGATGAGCGAACCTGTTGGGATTTCTGTTACCATAGCACCTATTTTGATGTAAAGTTAAAAAAAGTAAAGGATGCTTTTGCTTTTTTTTCAAATAGTATGGATTTGAGTTTGGAAAATTGTTTTTTGGAAAATTTATATGTTATATTTGCGAAACAGTTTGGGGGATTAGCTCATTTGGCTAGAGTGCTTGCCTGGCAGGCAAGAGGTGATCGGTTCGAATCCGATATTCTCCACAAACAAAAACCGTAACAAGCTATAGACAAAGCTATTACGGTTTTTTTTATTTTAAAATTGTACGATTTTTGTATTGTTAGGTTGTGATTTTGTATAAAAGTACTTTTTTTAGGTAAAAATAAGTTTGTTTTTTTGGGTACATTTTTTACACCTTTTACACTATCTACTTAAAAAAAACCTCTTTTTTAATATTATTTCAAACTCAAAAACTTTATTGGTGTGCAAACAAAATAGTTACGTTAATATATTAGTTTTATCTACTTTGCTCTACTTTAGATATGTATTACATCATTAATAAACTTTCGAGTGTGTTTGCTGGATACCTTTTTGCCGTTTCAATTATATTTTTTAGTTTTTTATAGCGTTTTGTTTCTTTGCCGTTGTAATGGGTTTTGAAATGCTTTTTGTATAACTCATCATAAACCTCATCTTTTACATAAACCGCGTCAAAGACTTTATACATTGCTCGGGTGCTTTGTGATTTTATTTGACTTTCGTACATTAAACCCTTATACGCTTCTCTATGCAAAAAGTGTGTACCGTTTAAATATAATTTACGGCAACAGTTACCCGTTATGGGGCAAACAAAAAACCACATTTCGCCCTTGCCTAAATTTGAAACCCTACTAATAAGATTAACGTTATAATTGATGGGTTCGCCGTTGCATCTATAATTAAATGTTATAAACGTGCCGTTTTCTGTATGTGTTACTTTAAAATCAATTTTCGCGTGCGGTTGCCCGTTTATAGTCCAACTTGTAACGCCCGTGCGTATTCCGTACGATTTTAAGTAATTATTGTTGTTTTCGGTTAAACTCTTAACCCTGTATTTTAAACAGTCTTCAACGGTTGTATTATAATTTGCATATCGTGGCATATTGTCTGAATTTAAAACCTAAATTATTAAGGAACATTAAACCTATTTTTGTCAATTATAGATAAAACAAATGTAATGAATTATTTCAATAGTATTTAATTATAGCGTATCTTTGATGAGGTTTACCGCTTGCCTGTGGTTTACGTTTTGAACAAAAAAAAGGCGTTCCGTTATGGTTCGCCTTTTGTGTTTTATTATCACAGATTAATTTAGTTTATGTATTCCTTAAAAAATAACTGTTGGGGGAACAAAATATTGTCAATTGAATTATTTGACACTCCAAACAGTTTATAGTTTTTATCAAAAACAAAATCTTTTGTATAAATATCCAATGCACCTAATCCGTTTTTAGCTCTATATTTATGATTAACCACATAGGCAATAACTTCTTTTGAATTTTCAAGTTTTCTATATTTAGCCGTTTTTGTCGCACTTGGATGTCTTAAATTAACAGGGTCTATTATTTGTTTTTTAGCAATTACTCCTACGAAAATTGTATCTATTATTTGTGTTTCAATTGGTTCATAACTACTATAATCTTTTAAAATTTCACTCATTTTTTTATCAATTTCAGATTCAATTTTGCTGTTTGTTGTACAACTCATTACACTTATTAATAACAGACTTAACAATAATACTTTTTTCATTTTTTTAAGATTTAGATTAATAATTTTTAAATGTAATTTATTAAAAATCAATTACTTTACGGTTTCCCGTAAACGAGTTAATTTATTTTATAAATTCAAATAATAGTCTGCCAAATCAAAACCGTTTTCAAACTCGGTGTTTTCAATTATTTCGCTAACTGAAATTTTAAAACCTATTGCGTTTAACTCGGTGGCTTTGTTTAACCAGTTAATGTATTCGCCTTTATCAGGAAACGAAACAATATTTCTTTTTTTGATTGGTTTCAACATCTCAAATTTAAAGTTTCCTTTGCTTCCTGTGGCAATCCAAATGTAATGCGGTAACAAAATACTCATTATTATTGCCGTCTTTTCGCTTTCAACAATAGCAATAGTTTTTTGATAGTCTTCAGTAACTCGGTGCAATCCAAATAAGCATTGATTAAGATTAAAATCAGGCTCTTTGGTGGCTTTATGTAACCAGTTTATGCGATTGTAAGGTTCTTTAATTCTTTTGCCAGTAAACCTATCGTATTGCATTATTTTACCAGCGTGTATTTGTTCTTTGTCATCTATTTGCCAAAATACAGTTGAGTTAAACCAGCAAATATTTGTTCCTGTAATCAAATAATTTTGTGTTGCTTTGAACACCTCATCTTTTGAAAACCTCATCTTTAAAAACTCGGTTAAATTGTCAATTTGAATTTCAGTATACATTTTGTCTAATAATTCGATACTATGGTAACTCGGTGCTATTGGTAAAGGTTGTACCATTTGTTTAACTTCATTTATAAACCCCGATACATTTGAATAATTATATTTAAACTCATTCGTTAAATATTGAATAGTACTACTTTTTAAAAACCATTCCGAAATCCAGCAATCATTTTTTGACTGCTCCAGTATTTGTGATTTTGGCACTATCGAAATAAGGCCGTTTATATCAGTTGTTTTAATTGCCTTATCTGTTATTTCCTTTATAGATAAAACCTTTATTAAATAGTACTTATTGCCTTTTGGGGGTGCTTTGTGATAGTTACAGTTTTGCTCCCTGTCACATTTACCAAACTCATCAGACAAATAGTTTCTTGTTTCAGTATCAATGTACTTTACAAATGTTTTTTTGGTGCAATTTGGACAAAGAAATTTCTTACTTCCCTTGTCCAAAGTGTATCTGTAAACTTCCATTAAATAAAACTTATATCAGTAGTAATGTAGGCCACATTACCCACGTTTAAGCGTGTAACATAAATTTTGTATGCTGTTAATCGCTTCATAAAATTTGACTTATTTACGGGGCGAAAACCGTCTTCAATACAAAATATTTTAAATTGTTCGTATAGTGTTTTTATTAATGTGTAATCAGTAGTTGAAGTTTTAAAATTCAATTCATTAATAAATATTTGCACGCTATCACTTTGCTTTTCGTAATCGCTTCGGGCGTTTTCTATTGCTTCACATTTACTGAAATTCTTTTGTTCCAATACCCTGTCAAGTCCTTGCAAAATCCAGTTGAATACGCCCGATAATTCATTTTGTATTATTTTGTTTGGTAGTTGTTTGTCCTGTCTGTCTTCAGGAATAGTTACATCAAAACAAATAATTAAAAACCGTCTAAAATATGCGTTCGTGTGTTCCACGTCTTTTGGTAATTCATTACAATTGAAAATTAACTTTGCATACTCTTTTAAAATCATAGGGTTTCCATAGGGCAAACGTGCTTCTATTGGTTCGCCCGAAGCCATTTGTTTAAATACATCGGTTTCAAGTTTGCCGTTTATCTCACTTGCATAGTTTACCAGTTTATTAGCTATTTTTGCCCTGTAATAACCGTTTGCATCTGTCAAGCTTTGTAAAGAGTAGTTGCTTACATTTTCACTTCCTAAAAGGGCGTTTAAGACTTCAAAACAAACACTTTTACCATTTGCTCCAGTTCCGTATAAGATTAACATCTTTTCAAGTTTCAATACACTTGGTTTTATAAAAATGTAACCGAAAAATTCTGCAAATACTTTTTGTTTGTCTTTATCAGGCAATACCTCATCTAAAAACTTTTGCCATTGTGGGGCGGTTGCTTCGGGGTCATATTCGAACGGCAATTGGTGGGTAATAAAGTCTTTTTGCTCAAAGTTCCGTAAACCTCTTTTTGTGGGTGTTATTTCAAACGTACCGTTTTGTAAATTAATCAAAACACTATTGGGTTTCGGTTCGGGTTTCGGCAAATAAGCTTCGGCCATAAATTGTCGAAACAACTCATCTTGGAACGTATGAATTTTAGCTTTGAATTTTTCAACTCCCATTTTTAAAGACGTTTTGCCTAAGAAAGATTGAAGTAATTCTTTGCTTATTTCATTCCAGTAACAACCATTATACAAATAAATAAAGGCTTCATTTTTACATAAATCCCATTTATTCGCATTTGCAATATCCAAAAGCTTTTCAATGCAAAGGATTAGATAATGGTTTTTAGATAGCTTGCATTTATCTAATTCCCTACTGACTTTCTGCCATTGTTTAAATACTTCTTTGTACTCGGTGCTTTGTTTATCAGTATAAAGTGGTTCTATACCGTCCGAAATACTTCCAAATAATTCAAGTTGCAATTTTGAATAAGACTTTCTTAACTCATCGATGTTTGGAAATGCCAATATTTGAAAATCTAAATGCCCTATACTGTTTGTAAGTTCCTTTAAAATATCGTTTGGCGTTTTCTGTTTTGCAATCTCAAACGAATTAACTTTGCTCTCAATATCACTTGCAATGATACTTTTTAGTGTATTTACTTCCATAGCCTAAAACATTTTTAATTGGTTCGACTTTGGAAATAAATCGGGGTTTGTCGTATAAATACCAACCTTATTATGTCCTGTAATACTACATTTTCTATATCCAATTAATTCAATGCGGTTTTCATTCCTGAAAGTCATTACATACCTACAAATGTTTTCACGCATTATGCCTGTATAAACATCGACTTCTTTCATTGTCATTGGGTTTTCAAAAAAAGCATTAAATACTTTTCTTAACTGGTCTGTTTCGTTTTTGCCTGTGTAGTTCATAGCCTATTTTTTTAGTAAGGTTAAACTATTCATTAAGTCGGATTTTTTAAAAAACCGTCTGTTTGCAATACCGTAACATTGAACTTTACCAGCCTTTACCCAATGGTACAAAGTGGTTTGCTCAATTTTTAGAAACTCGCACGCTTCGGCTCGAGTGAGTAAAATGTCAGGATCGTTGGTGTTAAGGTTCTTTTTAAATTCTTCTAATTGACTTTTTACACCCTCATTAATTAGTTTTACTAATGCTTCGGGTGTTACCTGAACTAATGTACTATACTGCATAATTCAATTTTTTAGAATTATACAAAGCCACATCTTCTGCAGTAAATAAAAAGTGTCCATTCTGTAATGTAATGGCTGGAGTGATCTTTTTTGCTTTAATCAAATAGCAAATGTTTCTTTGAGTGTATCCCAATAATTGAGAAACCTCCCTTGTTGTTAGGTAGTGCATAATTTTGCTCTTAACAGTTAGTAAATAATTTATTTAACTGAAAAACAAAATGCTAAAATGAAGTGATGAGAAGTAACTGTACAAAAAATACAACTAATTAAGATTTTAGTTATATTTGCAAAGTATTAGACCGACCAAAATTTAATACTTTTGTTGTACTTGCTACTTCAAAATTTCAAAATAAACTCATTGTTTTCAGTTTTTTGAAGATAGTGGGTTTTTTTATTCCTACTTATTTTCCTTACAAAGATATTTCTTCTTTTTATGTTAGATAGCAATTTAGATGATTTAATTATTAACATCTGATGTCGCACTTTACTTTTGCAATTTGACAAATTCAATTTTGTATTTAATATTTTATCGTTTTTGATTCCGTAAATTTTTCTTACTTTTTAAAATTTAATTTCTTTTAAACTTTTTTTTATTTTTATTTAATAGTGAAAATCAATTAGTTAAAAATGATATACTATGATTTTGATATATCATTTTGTTCTAACAAATTGTAAATCAATTAGTTATTGAATATTCAAAACGCACAATTAGAAACTGTATTTTTTACGCTTCGAATGTTAATAAGGCTTGAAAAATAATTTTCATTAAATAGCATATTTTTTATATTTTAAAGAATAACCTTACAAATATATTTGTGTTTTTACTCTAATAGATTTTTAATCTTTCGCAAACTTTTTCTGCTTTTACTTTTGTAGGTGTAAAAGGTGTAAAATATGTACTTAAAATAAAACATTTATTTTTTACTATTTAAAATACTTGTGGGTTTCTTTTGCTAAATCTTTATTGCTTTTGCCTATGTACGTTAAAAACATTGTTTCGGTACTGTGGCCAGTAATATTTATCAATAAAGAAGTTGGAATAGTTCCGTAAAAATTTGATGCAAAGGAACGTCTTCCAATGTGAGAGGTAACTAAATCGCATTTTCTGTATTCTTTTGTTTCTTTGCGAAATATTCCGCTTTCGGGTGCGGTTTCTGTTTTCTTACTACCGTAAACCATTTGAGTAATTTCGGCAATCTCACAAACGGTTTTGATATAGTCATTATATTTTTGGTCTGAAATAGCATAGGGAAACATACCGTTTCTTTTGTTGAGTATTTCAATAACTTTTGGGTGTACTGGAACAGTCATAATTTTATCGGTTTTCTTTTGAGTAAATTCAATAAAACTTTTACCGTCTTCAATACGTATCATTTTATTTGTAAACCTCAAAAAGTCCGATACTCTTTGACCTGTATAACAACTAATAATTAACCAGTCTTTTGCATTTTCTAAACTCTCGGTTAATTTATCTTTTTGGATATTCTCAATTTTTTGTATCTCATCAAAAGTTAAATGAATACTATCAACTTTATAATATTTTACTTTGATATTGTATAAATCTGGGTTTACGTCTTCTTTTTTGCTCTTTGCGTGAATACAAATAGTTTTTATAAATCGTATCGTTCTCGAAATGGTATTTGGTGCGTAATTTTGAGTAATACAATAGTTTTCGAAGTCTTTTTTAAATTCAGTATCGATGTCGGTTAATAAAAGCGTTTTAACTATTTCCGTTTGATACCTTTTTAAAAGTTCTCTAACTACATTACATTTTTTTATGGTGCTTTCGGTTACTTCATTACGTCTGTCCTCCTTGTACGTTTCAATGTAGTTTATCAATTCTGTTGGCATAACTTCAATAACTTTTACAGGATTGTAATACAAATCAATTTGAGTTTGCAACCAGCCTTTATTTACCTTATCAGGATTAACAGAATTAAAAGCGTTTAAAATATGATTTTCAATTTTGTTGAGTTCATTATCAACATCGTTTTGCTTTGCCTTAATATCTTGAATTTGGTTTAACTCATCAACGTTATTCGTTTTCTTAAATACTCGTTTTTTATGTTGGTTGTTCCAGTAGTCTTTTAAAACTTCAAACTTTGTATTTGCTCCAATAACAAAATCATTTTCATTGAAACGATACAATAAACGTAAATGTAAATTTGCTTTGTCTTTTGTAGAACGGTAAAGAAAATTGATAGTTGCCATAGTGTTTGATATTTGAACACTACAAATATAATCAACTTGTACGATAGTTGTACGGTAAAAGCGTGTTTGTCGCAATCTACTGCAAATTACAATACATTTTTAATAACTTATAAAGTATTGTAATCATTGCATTTATTACTAAGTTTGCAATAAAATTAAGTGTTGAGGTAATTCTACTTTACGTTTTAAGTGGTGCGATATTCTCCACAAAAAAACCGTAAAATCTTTTAATTAAGAGTTTACGGTTTTTTAGTTTTAACAGTTTTTAGGATTACATTAAAAGAGAAATCTGACCTAAATCTAATATTCAATTTTTCCCACATGTCTCATGACACGAACAATTTTGTCTTTTCTTCTGTTAATGTAAGATGACGAACTAGTCGCTGAATATTTTCTTGGATTTGGTAATATTGCAGCTATTCCTGCAGCTTGTTGTGGGGTTAAACTAGAAACATCTTTTCTATACCAGTGTTGAGCTGCTGCTTCCGCTCCATACACCCCATCACCCATTTCAATGCTATTTAAATACACTTCCATAATTCGTTTTTTTCCCCAGATTGCTTCTATCAAAACAGTAAAATAAGCTTCGAGTCCTTTTCTTAAATAACTTCTCCCCTGCCACAGAAATACATTCTTTGCAGTTTGTTGGGATATTGTACTCCCACCTTTTATTCTGCGACCTCTTTCGTTGCTTTTATATGCTTTTTGCATCGCAGTAAAATCAAAACCATTATGTTTCAAAAAGGTTCCATCTTCACTGGCAATAACCGCTTTTTGTAAATTAACTGATATATTTTCTATAGGCTCCCAGTCATGACTGAAGTAATTTTCCTTCCCCGCCATTTTATTTTCAATGGCTCGAATCACCATTAAAGGAGTAAATGGAACCGGTACAAATTTAAAAAGGACTACAAAAAACAAAGAAAGTCCAATGAACCATAAGAAAATTTTAAGCAGAAAACGTTTTACTTTAGCCATAAAGGTTGTTGATTCTTTTTTTGTAGGTTGTTTTGATCTTTTTGGTGTTATTTTCGTTGCCATTATACTAATTCTGCTAATTCTGTTCCTATTAAACTTCCTATTGCCACTCCCATTCCGCCTAATCGTACACCACAATACACATTTTCTGACAATTGTGTAACGATAGGATTCTTGCTGTTGCCTATACCCATAATTCCACTCCAACGGTGTGCAATTTTGAAATCCTGATTCGGCAAAATTACTTCTTTTAATAATTGTTCCAATTTTTTTTGCACAATTTCCGTTTGACCAAATTCGGTTGTTGTTTCCGTCTCAAAATCAAGGTTTCTCCCTCCGCCTAACAATATTCTATCTCCAATATTCCTGAAATAATAATAGCCTTTGTCCAAATGAAAAGTCCCTTTTATATCTAAATTTTTAATTGGCTCAGTAATCAAAACTTGTGCTCTGGCAGGTTTTACAGCACCATCAGTTAGTGCATTTGCAAAACCGTTAGTAGCAAACAACATTTTTTTAGTAGTGAAACTAAAATCCCCAAGCGCTACTTCTACACAATTTCCTTTGTCTAAATACGCTGTTACCGTTTGCTGGTTCAGAATCAAAATATTTTCATTAATCGCTTGTTTCAATAAAGCCTGCATCATATTTCCAGTGTCAATCTGTGCCTCAAAAGGATTAAAAATCAAATATTCCCGAATACAGCCAAACCCAAAACGATCCACTTCTTTTGCAAAAACATCGGTCTTAAAAAGCGGTCTTAAAATTTCATTGATAAATGGTAATTTCCCCACGCATTCGTTATAACTGCTTTCTTCCGTATTCAAAAACAACTCATAACCGCCGTATGGCTTGAAATCAATTACCTCATCACCAAGTCTTTTTCGCAACAGCTGCAGTCCTTTCCATCGTTTCTGAACAAGATTGACCACATCCTCTTCCGAATGGGATTTTAAATCATCTATAATTTCCGAAAGGCTTCCAAAACAGGCAAAACCGGCATTTTTAGTGCTGGCTCCTTGCGGCAACATCCCTTTTTCCAAAACAAGAATTTTACTGTCAGGAAATCTTTCACGCAAGCGTAATGCGGCGTGTAAACCCACAATACCGCTCCCTACAATCGTATAATCTATGTCAGTAAACCAGTTTTTCAATTCCCAATAGCTCAAATCCATGCCCACATATTTTTTATAAAAATAATGATTTTTAGGATTTATTCTAAATTTATTTCAGGAGCTAATCCCGCTAGCCGTTTCAATCTTTCCAGTCCTGAATTTGTTTCAAGATCTAGAAACAAATTCAGGACTGGAAAGGATTTCCTCTATTATCGGGGCTAAAAAGCAAGTGTTAAAAACGAAAAAACATCAACTTAAATAAGCTATTTTTATGGCTCAAAAAATTCTATTTTTAAAATGAAGAAAATACTGTTTACAACACTAATAATGATGAGTCTAAATGCTATGGCACAAAATGTAATGACCCCCGAATTACTTTGGAAACTAGGAAGAGTAACACCCCTAGGCATTTCAAAAGATGCAAAAAATGTAGTTTATAAGGTATCAACTCCTTCCGTTGAAGAAAACAAATCAAACTCTAAGATTTACACCTTACCCTTAAGTGGCGGAAATCCAACTGAAATAACCGATACTAAAAATGTTTTAAAAGACAAGAACATTTCGCCTGACGGAAAGTATATTGTTTACAACGAAGAAGTAAAAATCGATAAGGTTCTAGGAAAAGATTTTTATCCTACTCTTGAAAAATCAGAAGTCCAAATCTACAATGGACTAGATTATCGCCATTGGGACACTTGGAACGAAGGTAAATTCAACCATGTTTTTTATAAAGAAAACAAAGAAGGCGCCGTTGGAATCGACATTCTGAAAGGAGAGAATTTTGATAGCCCTCAAAAACCTTTTGGTGGCGACGAAGACTATATTTGGTCGCCAGACAGTAAAAGCATTTTGTATGTCTGTAAGAAAAAAGCGGGTACAGAATATGCCATTTCGACCAATACTAATATTTTCGAATACAATCTCGAAACTGGAAAAACTAGTAACAGAACTAAAGAAAATCAAGGTTATGACACAGCTCCTCTCTTTTCTCCAACAGGAAATTTGACTTGGTTGCAAATGAAGCGTGACGGTTACGAATCAGATAAAAATGATATTATTGTCAGCTTTAAAGGAATGAATATTAACCTGACTTCAAACTGGGACGGAACAGTTGATAATTTTATGTGGAGCAATGATGGTAAAAAAATCTACTTTATTGCACCAATAGACGGAACAAAACAATTATTTGAAGTTAATTTTCCAGGATTAACCAAAATTGCTGTCAATGTTCATCAAATCACTAATGGGGATTTTGACGTGAATGATTTAGTTGGTTTTTCAGGTGACAACATCATCGTTACAAGAACAGATATGAACCATGCTGCAGAAATTTATTCTTATAACCTGAAGAAAAACACTTGGAAACAACTATCTAATAGTAATACAGCAACATACAATTCATTGGCATTAAGCAAAACTGAAAGAAGATACGTAACCACAACCGACGGTAAAAAAATGTTAGTTTGGGTAATCCTTCCTCCTAATTTTGATGCTTCAAAAAAATACCCAACACTTTTATTTTGTCAGGGTGGACCACAAGCTCCATTGACACAAGGGTATTCTTTCCGTTGGAATTTCCAGTTGATGGCTGCTAAAGGTTATATTGTAGTGGCACCAAACCGCCGCGGAATGCAAGGTCACGGAGTGGCTTGGAACGAACAAATCAGCAAAGACTGGGGTGGGCAAGTAATGAACGATTATCTATCAGCAATTGATGATGTTGCTAAAGAAAAATATGTTGATGCCACTCGTTTAGGTTGCGTTGGCGCCAGCTATGGTGGTTATTCTGTGTTTTATTTAGCAGGAATCCATAATAACCGTTTCAAAACATTCATTGCCCATGATGGTGTTTTCAACACTCAAAGTATGTTTGGAACTACCGAAGAAGTTTTTTTTAACAAATGGGACTTTGGCGGCGCATATTGGGAAAAAGACAATGCTGTTGCTCAAAAAGCCTATACTACGTTCAACCCGATGAGTCTTGTGGAGAAATGGAACAAACCCATTTTAATCATCCAAGGCGGTAAAGATTTCCGTGTACCAATAGGACAAGGGCAAGAAGCTTTTCAAGCGGCTCAATTGCGAGGTATAAAAAGTAGATTTCTATATTTTCCAGAAGAAAACCATTGGGTATTGAAACCTCAAAATGCTCAAGTTTGGCAAGGTGAATTTTTCAAATGGCTGAAAGAAACTTTATAATAAATATATGCTAAAAACAAAAACCTCACTAAAAAGTGAGGTTTTATATATTTAATATAAAATAGTTAACTATTCAGGATCATTCATTTTGAAAGTATCCATAAAAGCAGTTGTATAATCTCCTGCGATGTATCTTGGATCATCCATTAATTGTCTGTGAAATGGAATGGTCGTTTTTATACCTTCAATCACAAATTCATCCAACGCTCTTCTCATTTTGCTAATTGCTTCTTCACGAGATTGTGCAGTTGTAATCAACTTAGCAATCATGGAATCGTAATTTGGTGGAATGGTATATCCTGAATAAACATGAGTGTCTAAACGAACACCGTGTCCTCCTGGCATATGAAGTGTTGTGATTTTTCCTGGAGATGGACGGAAATCATTATAAGGATCTTCCGCATTTATTCTACATTCTATGGCATGCAATTGTGGCAAGTAGTTTTTTCCTGAAATAGGTATTCCAGCAGCAACCATAATTTGCTCACGGATCAAGTCATAATCAATAACTTGTTCTGTAATAGGATGCTCTACTTGAATACGGGTATTCATTTCCATGAAGTAGAAATTACGGTGTTTGTCAACCAAAAATTCTACTGTACCAGCACCTTCGTATTTAATATATTCGGCTGCTTTTACAGCTGCTTCACCCATTTTAGCACGAAGTTCATCTGTCATAAATGGAGATGGAGTCTCTTCGGTCAATTTTTGATGACGTCTTTGAACGGAACAATCTCTTTCAGAAAGATGACAGGCTTTTCCGTAAGAATCACCTACTACTTGAATCTCAATATGACGAGGCTCTTCGATTAATTTTTCCAGATACATTCCATCATTTCCAAAAGCTGCAGCAGATTCCTGACGGGCACCTTCCCAAGCTTTCAACAATTCATCTTCTTTCCAAACAGCTCGCATTCCTTTTCCACCACCACCAGCAGTTGCTTTAAGCATTACTGGATAACCAAAATCTCTTGATAATTGCAAGGCTTGTTCATATGATTCTAAAATTCCTACTGAACCGGGAACACAAGGAACGCCAGCTTCAATCATAGTTGCTTTTGCAGAAGCTTTGTCACCCATTCTATCAATCATTTCAGGAGATGCTCCAATGAATTTGATACCATGTTCTTGACAAATTTTAGAAAATTTTGAGTTTTCGGAAAGGAATCCATACCCTGGATGTATTGCATCTGCGTTAGTAATTTCGGCAGCGGCAATAATATTTGACATTTTCAAATAGGATAAGTTACTTGGAGGTGGCCCTATACAAACCGCTTCATCAGCAAACTTTACATGCAGACTTTCAGCATCAGCAGTAGAATAAACAGCTACTGTTTTTATACCCATTTCCTTGCATGTTCTAATCACGCGAAGCGCAATTTCTCCCCTATTTGCAATTAATATTTTTTTAAACATCTTCTTGAAATTATAAATTATAATTATAAATTTTAAATTATTTGAATGATTGAAAAACAATGTCTCATTCAAAATTCATCATTCAAAATTTCTTATGATGGATCTACTAAGAATAAAGGTTGGTCAAATTCTACTGGAGACATATCGTCAACCAATATTTTTACAATTTTACCAGATACTTCAGATTCAATTTCATTAAATAATTTCATTGCTTCAATCACACAAAGTACATCTCCTTTAGAAATTGTTTTACCTACTTCAACAAACATAGGTTTATCTGGTGATGGCTTTCTATAGAATGTTCCAATGATTGGAGATTTTATGGTAATATAATGAGAATTTTCTACTACTGGAGCTTCAGCAACGGGAGCTACAGGAGCAATTTGTTGTGGAGCTGCCGCTTGTGGAAGTGCATTTTGAGCAGGCATTTGTTGAACATACGTCGTCTCAGTTACATTCCCTTCTAAAGTTGTTCTAATGGTGATTTTAACATCATCCATCTCTAATTTAACTTCTGCAACACCTGAATTTGCCACAAACTTGATTAGATTTTGAATTTCTTTTAAATCCATAATTATTTATTTTTAGTTTAAATTTATTTTTTATCGTATGCCCATTTCAAGTATATAGAACCCCAAGTAAATCCTCCTCCGAAAGCTGCAAAAATAATTGTATCGCCTTTTTTGAATAAATGTTCAAAATCGCTTATTACTAACGGTAAAGTTGCAGAGGTGGTGTTTCCGTATTTCTCAATGTTCATTAAAACTTTTGAGTCTTCTAAATTCATTCGACTCGCTGTAGCATCAATGATTCGTTTATTCGCTTGATGTGGAACCAACCAATCTACATCATCATTGGTCAAATTATTTCTTTTCAAAATTTGTTCACTCGCATCAGCCATATTCGTAACTGCATATTTAAAAACAGTTTTACCATCTTGGATAATATTGTGTCGATTATCTTTTACAGTTTCTAAGGTAGTCGGAACTAAAGAACCTCCAGCAGGAATTTTTAAGAAATCACGCCCTACACCATCACTGCGCAAATATTCATCTTGTAATCCCAGACCTTCGTAATTAGGCTCAAACAAAACTGCTCCAGCACCATCACCAAAAATAATACAAGTTGATCTATCCGTATAATCAACTATCGAGGACATTTTATCTGCCCCAATCAAAAGTACTTTTTTATACCTACCTGATTGAATATAAGCTGCTGCTGTTGACATTCCATATAAAAAACTAGAACATGCAGCTTGCAAATCGTACGAGAAAGCATTTGTAGCTCCTATTTCAGTTGCTACATATACTCCCGTTGATGCTACGGGCATATCTGGCGTTGCGGTTGCCATTATTAAAAGATCAATTTCTAAAGGATTAATATTTGCTTTAGCTAATAAATCTTTTGCAGCCATTATGGCTAAGTAGGAAGTCCCTTTATCTTCATCTTTAAGAATTCTTCTTTCTTTTATTCCTGTACGAGAGGTAATCCACTCGTCATTAGTGTCAACCATTGTTTCTAGCACTTTGTTTGAAAGTACAAAGTCCGGCACATAGGCACCAACTGCTGTAATTGCGGCTGTAATTGTATTCATTGTATTCAATTATTTCTTATCAAATGCTTCCATCTGAAAAATTTTTAAAAGACTTGAAAATTACAAAAAAAATACCAAAGCGTATTGATTTATAACTTCTTATTTAATGAAAATTATAAACAACAAAAAAACTCTCACGATGTGAGAGTTCGAATATCATTTACAAAAAGGTATTAAGCAACAGCTACAGATTTATCTATAACAACTTGCCCTCTGTAATACATTTTTCCTTCGTGCCAGTAGGCTCTGTGATATAAATGTGCTTCCCCTGTAATTGGGCAAGTAGCGATTTGTGCTACAGTAGCTTTGTAATGTGTTCTTCTTTTATCTCTTCTTGTTTTGGAGATTTTTCTCTTAGGATGCGCCATTTTACTATATTATTTATCCGTTAATAGTTGCTTTAATTTGTCCCAACGTGGGTCAATATTTTCTTCTTTTTGTTCTTGTTTATGCTCTTTTTTTTGTTCTTTAATTGTCAGTTCTTTCAGTTTTACCAAAGCTTCAGTTTTTAAACTTCCATCTTTTATTCCTGGATGAACTCGTCTTAGAGGCACGGACAACACTATCATTTCATAGATATACTGTGCAACATCTATTTCAAACTCTCCGTGTGGCAAAATCAACAATTCTTCATTGTCATTATTATACATTTCTCCAAAACGAACAATCAATTTCATTTTGCCTTTAATAGGTAAATTAAAATCTTCACTGGTAAGATCACAAGGAACATTTACTGTTCCTTTATGCTTTAAACTTAATTCCAGCATTGTACTTTTTTTCTCTAAAACTACATTTACTTTGATGTCTGAATTTTGAAATTCATTATAATCAAAGATTTCAAAGAACGCATTACTTATTTGATATTCAAATTGATGTTTCCCTAGCTTTAATCCTACGAAAGGAATTAAATATTCTTTTGTCTTGTTCATTTCAACAACAATTTACCCTAAACTTCGGGAGTGCAAAGATATAAAATTATTACAAATCTAATAATGTTATTCACCTTTTTTTGTTCACAACTGTTTTTCTTTTGTTTTCAAAGGTTTTTGACTGATTTCCTTGTATTGATTTCTCGAATGAAAGATATCTATAGCAAGATAAACAGCCTCCTTAAATGAGTTATAATCCGCAACCCCTTTTCCCGCAATATCATAAGCGGTACCGTGATCAGGCGAAGTTCTAATTTTATCTAAACCCGCCGTATAATTCACCCCTTTCCCAAAAGACAATGTTTTGAAAGGAATTAATCCCTGATCATGATAAGTCGCAATAACAGCATCATATTTCTCATATTGATTGCTGCCAAAAAAACCATCCGCCGCAAAAGGACCAAAAACCAACGTTCCTTTATCAAATATTTTTTTCAATGCTGGTTTTATTATCAAATCATCTTCTGTTCCTATAACTCCTCCATCACCGCAATGCGGATTCAATCCTAAAACAGCGATTTTTGGTTTATTAATGCTAAAATCCTGAATTAACGATTGTTTTATAGTTTCAATTTTTTGCTTTATCAATTCTTCTGTCAAATGTGATGCAACTTCATTTAAAGGAATATGATCCGTCAATAAACCAATCCTCAAATTATCCTGCACCATCAACATCAACGCATTCCCTTCTAACTCTTGGTCTAAATAATCTGTATGACCCGGAAACTTAAACGTTTCTGACTGTATATTGTATTTATTAATAGGAGCTGTTACTAACACATCAATCAATCCTTCTTTTAAAGCCTTAGTCGCCGCAACAAATGATTTTATAGCGTATTGACCCACTTTCTCATCATTTGCACCCGGATTTAAATCAATACCCTCTTTCCAAAGATTCAAAACATTGATTTTTCCCAAAACAATTTGATCTAACCTATCAATCCCGTGAAGTGTAGAAGTAGATTCAAAACTCTTTTTTACAAATGACATTATCTTAACATTGGCAAAAATAACCGGCGTACAAAGTTCCAACATGCGTGAATCCTCAAATGTTTTCAATACCACTTCGCTTCCAATACCGTTCAAATCTCCTATAGAAATCCCAACGATTATATTTTCTGCTTTTTTCATCATGACCTCACGTTATTTATTGCTAATTTTGAAGTGCAAATTTAGTAAAATAAAATAAGAAATGTTTACAGGAATCATAGAAACCCTTGGTACAATCCAAGAAATAAAAAAAGAGAAAGACAATATTCACATCACGGTGAATTCATCAATCACCAGCGAATTGCAAATAGACCAAAGCGTAGCCCACAACGGAATCTGTTTAACTGTAGTTGCACTTAATGATACTTTTTACACAGTAACTGCTATTGACGAGACTATAAAAAAAACAAATCTAGGATATTGGCAAGAAGGCGACAGTGTAAATCTTGAAAGAGCAATGAAACTGGGAGATAGACTGGACGGTCACATCGTACAAGGCCATGTCGACCAAATAGGAACCTGCATCGTAGCCGAAGAGACGAACGGCAGTTGGCTTTATACTTTTGAATACGACGAAACGCTCAACAACATCACCATCGAAAAAGGATCAATTACTGTAAACGGAGTAAGTTTAACTGTAGTAAACTCGAAGAAAAATCAGTTTAGCGTAGCTATTATCCCTTACACACACGAACATACCAATTTCAAATCCTTTAAAGTAGGAACAAAAATCAACCTTGAGTTTGACGTGATTGGCAAATACGTTTCCAGACTGTACTCTAAAAAATAGAAAAGCAGGTAAGCTCTATAAAAACAAAAACTCCAATTTAAATTGGAGTTTTTGTTTTTAGTTTGAAGCTATAAATGATATAAATACCAAATAAAATTGCAATTATCATTAAAATAAAAATATTTTCATCAATAGGCAAGCCTGGAGGCGGAGGCGGTAGTCTCCTTCTCCCAAATGGTGATGGCGTAGGAGGGTCTGCTGCAAAAATATTCATAATCCCAAAAAGGAAAAATGCTAAAAAATAAAATTTGTTTGACTCAATTTTCATGGCTTCAAAAATAATAAATTTACTGAAATAACAAAACTTACTAAATCATAAATAACAAATACTTATCCTTAATATAACAAAGATACGTTTTTTACACTTGATTGGTTTTCAGCACATTTAAGAAAACCCTAAAAAACATTTGTCTTTTAGGGTCTTTTTTCTGTGGTCCCACCTGGGCTCGAACCAGGGACCACCTGATTATGAGTCACTCCTATATATGTTACATTTATTCTCTTTTGCTTTCAAATACAAAGAAACCAAGTATTTAGAAAGTTTTGAATCATCTTTACTTATCTCTTTTTTACTTTTAATCTTATAAATGTTTAACCTATGTTTAACCTGAACTTGTTTCATATATGAAAAGAGTTACTTGAAAGCCTATGGCTTAGTATAAATAGCTCCGTAATATTTTTACTCTTTTTAACCACATTTATTTTTATTTTTGTGGTACAAGAAAATTCATTTTGAACTTCTGAGAGTATTTTAGAATAGCTATCTCCTTTAATAAAATAGAAAATACCAGCAAGAAAATCACAATTATAAGCTAATAAGATTTTGTGAACTTCAAAGTCAAATATAGTGTTTTTATCATTGCCTATATACTGGTAAACTTCATATCTCAAATTATTATCCAATACAGTTGTTACCCAATCTAACTCAAATTCGTATTTTCCATACTGCTCTCCTATTTTAAATTTTAACTCTTTTTGTAGTTTTCTATTCATTGGTGCTGTATTAAATAATAAAACCACCCTTTCGAGGTGGTCAAATAAATTGGTGTTTTTTAATATTGGAAAAAAATCATTATAATCCTTAACCATTTTACAACGGTATAATTAAGATATAGTTCTAAATACGAAGATCATCAAATTCCTCAATCGTTAAATTAGAAATTGGCTTTATGCTTTTGTTATGAATTTTAAAATCATGACACCTCTGAATGTTAAAGTAGTCGTTTTCAATCTCTTCAAATTTCATGTTAATCCCATTGTTTGAAACATTACCAACAAATGCAAATCCAGTACATTTTACTTTGCCAAAGCACTCACAGTCTTTACAATTTCCTTTATAAGGTGTTAAAATAGTGTCATTTTCTTTTTTAAATCTATCAAAAACATCACTTATTTTATCTATAAAGGATTTTTTATCAAGACCGTTGTGATAGTACTTATTTTCATCTAAAGTCACTTCTAATAATGAGATATTCATTTCAGAAAATGCTTTAATAATCAATTCTTTTTTTGAAGTCATTTGTATATTGAATAATTGTAATTTTAGTTTAAAAAGACAAATCTTCGTCTTTTGGTAATTGAAAATTATGTGTCAAGGTGTTACAGCATCGGCTATCTATTATTCTTTTTTCTTCACTTTACTTTCATAAGTGGGATATGTTTTTACATAGGTATCATTATCGTTACTCTCTCCTGATACAACTGAAAATGTTGAATCTTTGAATGTTATCAGTACATCTTTGGATTGTAATTTATTAAGTAAATACCAATTTGACATAAACATACCAAAAGAAGCCGTTTTCTTTAGTGTTGCCTTAATGTCTCCTGTATTCCAAGACGAGCCATTTGCCCCGGATAAATAGATTAGAGAATAAGTACCATTGTTTTTTATTACTGCAAGCTCATACTTAATTTTTCCACCTACAACTTCATAAATGCCTTCGATCTCGGATATGCCGTTTTCATTCCAATGCTTAATTAAGTTTTCTTTTGTCCATTCAGTTTTTGGCATTTCATTATTAGTCGCATTACCATCAAATCCAATGTCATTTAGGGAAATATAATATTTAGATTTTAAATCCTCTTTTTCAATCGGGTTTCCAATTTGTTCTATACCCATTTTACCGAATTTAGGGTAGATTTTAATGTTATAAATTTTACCTTTTTCGACGCTAATTTTAACACCATCTTTTCTCTCAATATCTTCTTTGCCATCAATAGTAATATAAACATTTGCTTGGGTAAACATCTTATATTCTAAATGACCACCGTTATCCATTTTGCAAACTTTTTTGCCATTCAAATTAATAGTATGAGTAATTGCGGAACCTAGCATCATTTTTGGTCTGTAGATATTTATAGTCGCATAATCATTTTGAGAATATGATTTATTAAGTCCTATAAGGACTAAAAATATTAAAAATTTTTTCATATGAGATTTTATTTACATTCTTTTTTATAAACAGTTAATTGTGGTGAAGGATT
Source organism: Flavobacterium sp. 83 (assembly GCF_000744835.1). Lineage (NCBI taxonomy): Bacteria > Pseudomonadati > Bacteroidota > Flavobacteriia > Flavobacteriales > Flavobacteriaceae > Flavobacterium > Flavobacterium sp. 83. The sequence continues at coordinate 1,337,750 of NZ_JQMS01000001.1, read as the reverse complement.
TGGAATAGTTCCATTACAAAGTCCCATCGCTGCTCCACCATACAGAGTTAAAGTACCATTAGAGGATTTTAGGTATTCATTACATTTGCAAGCTTCTTCATCTTTACTACAAGAGATAATTGTAGTAAAAAGTATTAGTATTGATATGATTTTTAATTTCATTTTTGGGTGTCAACTATTTTTGTAAATCAGTTAGTTTAACTAAATAAGGTTTTGGATTAAGTGGATTAGTCAAATCATATTGAGTTATATATATGAAGTTTTTATATTCTTTAAGTGCAGTTTGAAATATCTTTACCCATAGTTTCTCAGCATCGTCAGGTAATAATTGAGCACGATAACTTACCATAATTGAGTTCCATAAAATCAATGCTTTATCAACATAAGTATATAAATCGGTATCAATTAACCTTCCAATTTCTTTAATATGTTTCTCTAAAAGCAAAGAAAAAGCTTTAGAAAATGTATCATCTCCAATTCCTTTTTTGTTCATATACTCACATAAAAATTTTAATTCACTCATAAATTCATTTACTGAACAAATAATTTTTAAATCTTCAAAACTTGAGTTTATTTTTTTTGGTCGATAACTTGAAAACTCTACCATCTCGGGGTTTACTGTTGAAATTATTCCAGCCAATGTTATTATTTTATCGTCAACATTTACTCTGTCAAAAACATATTCTTTTCCCTGTACAAATTTTCTTTCCATATTTTGTTTCTTTTTAATTTTAAAATTTCTCTTTTAATAAGAGAATAAGATTTCTTACTCTCCATAATCTGATACATAATAGAATTTCAGTTTTTTCAATTTCTCAGGTATTCATCAAACCAAATCATGTTTATATTGAAACCAATAATAATCCATATCATAAAACATTTGTTTATCATTTATTTGAATTGTGTTTCCTATAATTTCCACTAATCTTTCTATTGCTTCGTGCTTTATTTTAGTGATATATCTATCCTTGAAATCTGGTTGAATTCCCAGTTCTTTTGGAAAATTTATTTTTGTACCTATTTTATATTCATCAGTTGTAGCTTCCAAATCGATTGAAATAGTATTCTCTTTTTTTGAAAGTATAATATGGTATTTAGGAAAAATAAAATTTTCAAAATCTGTATCATTGCCTTTAATAATATAATTAACGGAACAAATTTTATTGTTCTTGAGTATTTCAACAACCTCATTTTCATTATTAATTTCATCAATATTTACTTTTCTCAATTTTTTAAGATGCGTAATAGCCTTTAAAGATCTAATCGGATTACGTTCTAGATCGAGTTCTTCTAAGGTTTTGAAAGAATAAAGAATATCTATGTTTTCAATATCATTGTCTCTGGCATCAATAAATTTGATATTTTCCAGATTTTCTAAGACATCTAAATTTTTTAATTTTTGATTTTTTATAGTAATCTCTTCAAGGTTTACACAATACTTCAAGAAAGACAAATCGAGAATATGCTCGGAATAATTTAAATAAAGACATGTTATTTTTTCAAAATCAGAAGTCTGTATAACATTTTGGTATTCAATTAAACCTCCTGTTTTATTCTGCATTCTTTTCATCGTTACATTTTCAAACATATACTCATCGGTAACCTTAAAATGAATTTTCTGTATGTCTTTTTTAGTAAAACCAATTTTTATCCAATGCAAGTGCATTAAAATTATATACTTAGTGTATTCGTCCATTTTTGATTTTATATTTAAAAGGAATAATTATAGTAGTTTACTTAAAAAGGTAAGTCTTCATCGTCTTCTGGAATAGAATCTGGGGTTATAAAAACACTATTTTCAACAATTGGTACTTTAGTCTCTGCTATTTCTATTTTCCATGCTTTTACATCAGTGTACCATTTGCTATTGAATTCACGACTTTCCAATTCATAGGATATGATAAGAGAATTACCAACTTGCAATTGACTTTCATTTATTTTATCTCCCCAAATGCTCACGCATATTTTTTTTGGATATTGTCCCTCTGTTTCTACAATAACATCTTGTTTTCTCCAAGTACCATTTTTAGATTCTCCTGATTGGAGAGGGAGTAATTGGATTAGGGTTGCGGTTAGGGCCATAGCTCTATATTTTATTCATAATATTCAAACTTGTGTGTAAACAGGTGTTCAATCTTATTGTCTTTGATAGTAAACCCGTCAATATATTCAATCGGATGATTCATTATCATATAATTTTCAGGACTTTTATTTATTAATAAATTCTCATTATATTTATAAATGAAAAATCTATTTTCTTCTATTTTTTCCTCAAAAAACATAGTATCTTCATAATCATTAGAATCCAATTCTGTTTTCCAATTTTTTTGTGTATTTATAACAGTGGATTGTTTGATTTCATTGTTTAAACCATATATAAATTTGACTTCATAACTTTTTTGACAATAATCATAGTAAGGATTTAGTAGACAATTTAACTTTAATGCCGATTCGTTTTCCTTTTCAAATAACCTTTCCCAGCCAAAAAAACTAAGTTCATCATTAAGCCAAAATTCCCCTTCATTTGAAACATTAAAATTTACACCAATAAGTCTATTTTGTAAGTATTCCAAAACTGTTTTAGAATAGAAAACTTCTATGCCATCAACTTTTTCAAAACAATCAATTTCAATAATGCTTCCATCATCATTATATTTTAAATATGAAATTGCGTTATCAACTAAAAATGATTCTAGTGCACCATCCTTATAATTGTATGTGAAATTACTCTGTATTATATTGTTTTCTATATAAACACGATTAATCAAATTACCTAAATCATCAAAGCTTCTTTTTTCTTCTGAAAATGAATTATTTTTTAAATCCGTTTTCTTTCTTGAAATTATTTCTTTACTTTCATTATAAATTATTTCTTCAATGCTTAATAATTCATTTAAAGGATAAATAGGTAAGGGACCATCACAAACATCACGAAGTCTTGACAGATGTGAGTATGTTTCATCAGGTACAAATTGATCTCTTAAATCAAAATAACCCGTTTTATAATGAAAAATACGCGTTGTTAACCCTTCATATTTATATTCACGTTTAAAAAAATCATCCCCGCCACCGTTATCTTGTGATATTTTTTCAACTAGTATTTTCCCGTCTTCAGTGTATTCAAATTCTGAGCGATACCCCGATACCTGATTAGATTTAAGTAAGCCATTTTCGTAATAATTTTTATCGAAAAAAGCAAATTGATCAAAATGATTGTCTACGCCTGTGAATGATTCTTTTTTTAATTGCATTTATATAATTGTTGTATGTTTAGCTTATTTTCACTTAGTTGCGTAAAATATATCCAAAACGCCTGTGAGCAAATGTTTTTGTCTCATCTGATTTGGCTTAACATATTAATGGCATTTTTATTTCCTAACTCTGCTGATATTTTTAGATATTTAATAGCTTCAGGTTCTTTACCTGCCTTACTAAAAATTTGAGACATCATTAAGTATGGGTTTGAATAGTTTTTATCAAAGCTTAATGAAGTTTTACAGTCTTCAAATGCTTCATTAAGTTTGTTAATGTTTTTGAAGGCATTAGCACGGTTATTATACATTCTATTAAATTTAACACCAAGCATAACTCCTAAATCTATGCCTTCGTCATCTGGGTTAAATTCAGTATTTGGGTGTGATTTTTTTAACTCTATTGCATAAGTATAAAAAGAAATAGCTTTATTGCTATCTCCTAAACTTAAATAGCAATAACCTATTTGGTGATATAATGCGTATGTATTTATATCATTATTACATATGTCGATTGCTATTTCATATTCTTTAATAGCTGATTGATAAATTTTCAAATCTTCGAATACATTTGCTTTAAACGCTCTTTGTCTCCAATCGTCAAAGTCGCAATCTTCCATTGTTTTATTTATTAATTCTAAAGATTTAATGTAATTTCCACTTGAGTAATATTGTTGCGCTGAAACATAATATTTTGTATATTCCTTTATACCGCTTTTAAATAATCCAAATAATCCTTTTTTTGGTTTTAGATTTTTATAATTTGTTTTTCTGCTTCTTCCAAATGCTTTTTCAAAAGTGTTCATATGTTATTATTTATAAAGTGACTCATTCGTTTTAAATGTGAATTTTTAATTTAGTGCTTAGCTTCTTAATCCCGTAATTATCATATACGATAACCAACTAAAGCCAAAAATAGACAAATTTTGTTTATCATATAAGATAATCAACAATTGAGAGATTTATTACAAAAAAGAGTTGGTAAACGTATTCAAGAAATCAGGATTGAGAAAAATTTATCTCAGCAAGACTTGGCTGCGAGATGCAACTTTGAAAAAAGTAATATGTCCAGATTAGAGTCAGGTGGAGCAAATGCAACGCTTTCAACGTTAGATATTGTTTGTAAGGCATTAGGTGTTGAAATTATAGAGCTTTTCAGATTTTGAGACAACTTTATTAATGACTTTTTCATTTTACTTTTTTGACTAAACATAAAGCAAATATAAAATCATATTGCATAAACATTTAAGTGTTGCAAATTTGCAAGTCTTAATCATTAAATTCAGGGTCATAAATTACATTGGTTCTTATTATTGGAATATATTTAAAATCATCCCCAAAGTTTTTTCCAGCTACAATATAGTTTTTTGCATAGACGTAATACATTTGTTTATAAAATGCTGTCTTTATTCTTGAAATATGAGTATAGATGGCTTTGCTTTCGGGATTAACTAAATCATCAATACTTTGCTGGATTTTGTCGTAATCAATTTGATATGAAATATTGGAATATAAATCTAATAATTCCTTTCTGTACTTGTAAAGTTCTTTAATATTTATGCCTTGTGGATTATTATAGAACAAAATATAAATAGCCTTTGTCAAGTGACTTAACTGTATTTCCAAATTATCAAAATAAGGGAGTACAATTCTATAATTGCTCATGATGAGTACTTTACTTACACTATTCAGGTTAATCTTATTAGCTTCGCTATTCAGAATATCTTTAAGAATAGGTAAAGCAAATAGTAATTGCCCACTATCTCTCAATTCTCTTAATTGGCTTTGTATTTCTAGTACTTTTTCTTTGGTATCGTCATCAAGATTTTGATATGCATAATATTCTGGGGAATTGTCAATCATGCAATCATATTCCTCAATCCTATCATTTTCATTCTTAAAGAATTGTATTAATTTCTCAAAGAAGGCATCTGGGCTGTCTTTTAGGAGTAAATCATTACATTCAAGTATTGAGGTATTGTAATGCGTATTGTAATTACGGTAATCTGGATGGTCAAAAAATATAAAACCGGATTTAATATTTCCTTTATAACCTATATAATCTAATATGCTTTGGTATTCAGATTTAAAAACTGAGCCACTTGATTTTCCCTCAAATAGTTCAAACATCTCATTCACCATCTTTGAAAGTATATGTTCCTCAGAATAGAATTTTTTTAAATCACTTGCGGATAGATAAGGTAAATAGAATTTTAAAAGATCTCTTATGTCTTTGGGATAATCTAAATTTGATATATAGATGAGATTTCTATTAACTTCAGCAAATTTTTTATTTAATTCTGAAAATTGATTTTCAATGTATTGACTAATCTGAGGATTATCCTCTAAATCAAAGAAAACAACCGTGTTTTCACTTACATCAAAATTTGACAAATTACTATCTAATTTGAAATTCTCAAACTTTTCAATTCTCATGTTAGCAAAAAACTCCTGAATGTCAGCCATATTGTTCTATGTTAAAAGTATTAAATTCCTAGATATAGACTTCTTATGTATTTAAAATTGAATGATACATAAAAAACTAAATTAGTTTATTTAGATTAAGAACATAAAGAATATTCTTAAAAATATTTAAACACCAAATTAAGTAAAACGCTATTAATAGTAATCTGTAAAAAAGTAAATCTTTGGAATTTAGTTATTCCAAGGTGTATCTTTACTGGTTCACGCTTTCATATTAACATTCCTTCACTTGAAAAGCTATAAAAAGTAACTTTAGTAATTATTAAGTGATCTATTAAAGTAATATCAAGTAAATCAGAACACTTTTTAATTTTCTTAGTTAAACTAATATCAGCATCACTTGGTTTTGTATTGCCAGATGGGTGATTATGAGAAATTATTATGCCACATGCATTGCATTTTAGAGCTACTGCAAATAGTAACCTTACATCTACTACAGTTCCAGTAATACCGCCTTTAGACAAAGAATAAATACCAAGAGCTTCATTGGCTCTATTGAGTAAAATGACTTTGAACTCTTCCTGCAGTTCCAGTGTACCTAGATCCCAAGAATTTAATAAAAACTCGTAAGCTGTTTGGACAGAATTAATCTTCTCCTTTTGAGTATTCTGTGTAGAGTAGTAAACCTGTATCTCTGCTAATTCATTTATTGTGTTGGTTGTCGTCATAATTTACGGGTATTTAGATAATTGGAAAAGAAATTAAATATCCTCTATACAATTTAACCATCCAGGTTTACATGAATAGAGGATATTTTAGATGAAATTAATGTTGATATTGACCATTAGTTGAGAAGGAATTTCCACTAGGAATATTGCTCATAAATTCATCAACAGTTGTTTTGCTTTTCTCCACTTTGGGAGCAGTTGCTTTTTCTTCTTCAACATATTCAAATCTATGGGTTAAGGTGATAACCTCTCCAGTATCTTTGATTACGTATTCGTAAGCTTCACATTCCACTTTCTCCACCTTTCCAGGCAATTCAGTTCCAATTAAAGCTTGACAGGTTAATTCATCAAAAGTTGAAGAGATAGATGCCTTTCTAGCAGTTACATAGAATTTGCCTGTTTCTTTGGATTTGACCATTTCAATTCCACCTTGAAGTTCGAGTACAAAGAATTCTTTCCCGTCCTCTGTTTCTCTTTTTTTGTAGCTAATAATTCTTACCATTTTCTTGATTTTTTTGAGTTATACATTTTAGCATTCAAACACATAAACCTGTAGCTTAAAATACAGCTATCAACTTGTATCTATATCTATGGGGAATATTTTTTTGATATGCTAGTGATGGGTGGGGGTATTGAGTTGGGGTAAGTTAGAGGGGGGAGTATTGTCAAGGTAGTATATGCACGAGTAATTTTGAGTCCAGAAAAAATCTAAAAAATTTTTTAAAAAAATATGTAAGTTTTTTTTTATTACTTTTAAACAATTAATATTTGAGTTTTATGTCCTTATTTCAGAATTCAGTAGTCACAAAATATCTTCAAAACCAGAATAAAACCACTTTAGCAAATCAGTGGAATTTGTTTAAAAATCATTTTCTGGATCCAAAAGTTCAAGAAGATATTAAAGGTTTAAAAGAAGAGCAGTACCAAGGAGAATTTCTGGAGGATTTGTTTGTGAAAATCTTAGGCTACACTAAACCTGCATCCTCTTCTGAAACAAAATTTAATCTTACTACAGAATATAAAAATGTTAAAGACAGCAAAAAAGCTGATGGTGCTATTATAGTAAATGATAGTGTAAAAGCAGTAATTGAATTAAAGGGAACAAATACCACTGATTTAGGCAAAATTGAATCTCAGGCTTTTGGCTATAAAAATAATCAACCAGACTGTGTTTATGTAATTACTTCTAACTTTGAAAAGCTTCGTTTTTACATTGACAATGCTATTGAGCATATAGAATTTAATTTGTTTACACTAACTGAGAAGGAATTTGAGCTACTCTATTTGTGTTTGGCTTATGATAACATAGAAAAAAATATTCCTAAAAGGATAAAAGAAGAATCTGTAAGTCAAGAAGATATAATTACTAAAAAACTATATAAAGATTACTCTTTATTCAAAAGAGAGTTACATCAAAATCTAGTTGAATTAAACCCGCAATATGAACCTTTAGAACTCTTCCAAAAATCTCAAAAATTGTTGGATAGATTTCTGTTTGTATTCTTTGCAGAAGACAGACAATTGTTACCTACTAATTTAATCTTCAGGATTAATAAAGAGTGGCAACAATTGAGACAAATGCGTATTGAAGTTTCTTTGTATGAGAGGTACAAAATATATTTTGAAGACCTAAATATAGGAGCAAAAGTATCTTTACCTGCATTTAATGAAACTACTCATCAACAAAAAGAAGAATATCAAATTTTCGCTTATAATGGTGGATTATTTAAGGAAGATGAAATACTAAACTCCCTAAAAATAGATGATGATATATTGTTTAAATATACTGAAAATTTAAGCAATTATGATTTTGCCAGTGAAGTTGATGTCAATATTTTGGGACATATTTTTGAAAATTCTCTCAATGATTTAGATGAAGTAAAAGCCCAACTAGAAGGACAGGAAATTGATAAAACTAAAACAAGAAGAAAAAAAGATGGTGTTTTTTATACCCCAAAATACATTACCAAATATATAGTTGACAATACCGTTGGGAAATTGTGTTCAGAAAAGAAAGTTGAACTTAACATTATTGAAGAAGATTACTTCACAGATAAAAAGCGTCAAAAGAAAACTATAAAAGCACTTGTAGATAAACTTAGTGAATATAGAGATTGGTTATTGCAGCTTACTATTTGTGACCCAGCTTGTGGCTCAGGAGCTTTTCTGAACCAAGCTTTGGATTTCCTGATTACGGAACATAGGTACATTGATGAACTGCAAGCCAAGTTGTTTGGAGATGCAATGATTTTGAGTGATGTTGAGAAAAGCATTTTAGAAAACAATCTTTTTGGAGTTGACTTAAATGAAGAAAGTGTAGAAATTGCCAAGCTCTCTTTATGGTTAAGAACTGCACAGCCAAATAGAAAGCTTAATGACTTGAATAGCAATATAAAATGTGGTAACTCCTTAATAGATGATATTGAAGTTGCAGGAGACAAATCTTTTAATTGGCAAGAGGCTTTTCCTAAAATATTTGAGAAGGGTGGCTTTGATGTAGTTATTGGAAATCCACCTTATGGTGCGTTTTTTAACAATAAAGAAAAGGACTTCATTTCAAATAAATACATTAGTTACCAATACAAGTTTGAAAGTTATTTATATTTTTATGAATTAGGATTAAAAATTTTAAAACAAAATGGATGGTTATCATTTATCACACCCGAATTATTTTTAAGATTAGAGAAATCTGAAAACATTAGAAAGTATTTAATTGAGAATTCAAAAGTTATAGAAATTAAATTATGCGGGGAAAATGTTTTTCAAGATGTAAAGGTTAATTCTGTTGTTTTAACCATTAAAAATATTAAATGTGACAATTATATTTTCAATATAAAATCTGAAGCTGATGTGATTAATGAGTTCACTTCAGTAAAATGGAAAAACAGTGAAAATCTAATACTTGAATATGAAATATCTGAGAATTTAGATTCTATTCTTAGCAAAATCATTCAAAAATCAACCTATTTAGGCAAATTAGGCGAATGTGTTCAAGGACTGACAGCTTATGACAGTTATAGAGGACATTCTCAAGAAATAATTAAATCCCGAGCTTTTCATTTCACAGAAAAAGCTGATGAATTTTGTGGCAAGTGGTTAGATGGTAAAAATTTAAATAGGTATTCCTTGACTGAAGGAAATGAATGGTTAAGATATGGAGATTGGTTAGCAGCCCCAAGAGAACCTAAATTTTTTGAAAACCCTAGAATTTTATTTAGAGAAATTCCAGGGCAAAATAAGAAAATTCAAGCCTCTTATACTGACAAATTATATTATTACGGTCATAGTATAACACCTTTTATATTAACTGAAATTCAAGATTTTGATATTTCATACATTCTATCAATTGTGAATTCAGATTTATTAAGTTGGTATGCTTCAGTAAAATGTTCTAACTTTTCTAAAAAGACATTTCCAAAACTTAACCCCAAAGACATTAAGGATTTACCTATTCCAAAAATTTCTTTAAAACATCAACAGCCATTCATAGCAAAAGGAAGTTCTATACTTTCATTAAACAAGGAACTTCAAGAAAATTCTCAAAAATTCCAAAGAACTATTCAAAGAAAATTTGAGTTAGAGGAGTTGCCAAAGAAACTACAGGATTGGTACAAATTGTCTTACTCTGAATTTATCAAAGAACTTGGCAAAAAGAAAGTAAAACTATCCTTATCTCAAGAAGCAGAGTGGGAAGATTACTTTATTGTAGAGTCCAAAAAAGCATTGGAGTTAAAAGCTACAATAGATGCTACAGATAAAGCCATTGATAAAATGGTATATGAGTTGTATGGTTTGAGTGAAGAGGAAATTGCAATAGTTGAAAAAAGTTAAATATAAGAAAGATGACAATAAAAGACTTAAGAAAAAAAATTGCTGAAAGTAATTTTGCAGAAGAAATAAATAAGGTTGAAATTGAAATTAATTTATCTCATTTAAATTATAATAAAAACTTAAAGGGTCTTTCGTCTATCTATAGTTTTTTTTTAGAGCAAAAGACAAATTGGGAAGCAACGCAGAATATACCTGATGATTTCAAAACTTCTAAAGATTTTTACTTAAATTTTCACAATAAGTTTTTCTCGATAAGTAATTATTTTGACACCATTGAAAACTTTAATTACTACTTCACATCTTATAAAAATGAGTTGCTTAGTTATCTTCAAAATTATAGCAGTTTAATTTTCCCTTTTGAGGTTACTGAAACAAAATTTTTATTAGATATTTTCAAAAATAACACAAAGGAATTTGAAGGCGCTTTTAATTATTTGACTAATTCTAATTTTCAAATTAGAAATGATAAAGATTATTTTAATGGATTATTATTAGGATCTGAATTTAAAGAAAAAGATAAATCCAATAGAAGTGCAAGAGTCCAAAACGATAAAAAAGAGTTATCAGATTTGAGAAATGCATATAATAAAAAAATAGTAGATGCAGAACATGATTTAACTGAACATATTATTAATACTGAAAAAAATTATAAAACTCATTTAGAAGAAATTGATACTTTAAAAGAAGAAAAAGATTCTGAATTTAATACTTGGTTTGAAAATACAAAAAATGAAGAATGGAAAAAATGGTATGATGAAAAAAAAGAAACTTTGACAAGATTAGAAAAAACCTATGAAACAAATTTAAAACTTGAAAAACCTGCAAGGTATTGGCAAACAAAGTCAACGAAGTATTTTGACCAAGCAGAAAATGCTCAATACTATTTAAAATGGATTATAGGAATCTCATCACTATTTCTTGCCTTAATTTTAGTTATTGCACCTGATTATATTTTTGAAAAAGTATTTGATGCGAACCCAGTAAAAATAATCAGATGGTCTTTTGTTTTTCTGACACTAATAACATTAATTGCTTTTACAATTAAGGCTTTGTCAAAATATATGTTTAGTTCTTACCATCTTGCTAGAGACGCGGAAGAAAGGCATACATTAACATTTTTCTATTTATCCTTATTAAAAGATACAGAAATCAAAGAAGAGGAAAGATTAATGATTTTGCAATCACTATTTAGTAGAACTGACACTGGGCTTTTAAAAGAAGATTCATCGCCAACTTTACCAGGAGGCATTTTTGAAAAGTTTAAATAATAAATAAATGGAGAACTTATACAAACTCAAAGAAGAGTTTTTAAATATATGGTCATTAGATAGAGTTAGAAGCATGACTCTTGAAGAATATACAAACTTAAATAGAGATGATTCTTTTTGTTATTGGTTAGAAAGTAGGACTACTGATTTAGGAGGTATTGGGGGAGGCTCTGCTTATAAATTTGGCATTTACAAAAGAAGTGATTTAAGTAGAGCTGTTGAGGCTGATAATAGAAAAACAGATGGTGAATATGCTTGGTTTACAAAATATGGAGCAAACACAAAGGAAGAAGCTTTCGAATCTGTAAAAGGAATAATCATTGATATAATTGAATGTGTAAAAAACAACAGACTTGAAAGAATAGATAAAATTGATTTAGGAGCTGCTTACAAATGGAAAATTGCTTTTTTGTACAGTGATTTTAATATCATAAATATTTTTAAATATGAAGCTTTAAAGTTTCTTGCTTTAGGAAAAGGATTTGATAAAACTAAAAGACAGCCTATTTCAGAATATCAAAAATTCCTAATGAATTTAAAATCTGATGAAGAAGACTACTTTACTTATGCCCATAACTTATGGAGAGAATATGAAGACTCTTTAAAAAGAACAGAATCTATATCTGTAAACCAAAAACAACTTTTTATAAATTGGTTAATCTCAAGTAATCTAGACCCTGAAATAGCTGAAGATTTAGAATCCCTATCAGATGATGTTCTAGCAAAAGGTTATTTTTCTAAACCAATATATGATTGCACAACCTATGATGATGTTGTACAGTTGTCATTTCAGGACCCTATTTCAGAAAATTGGAATGGTTGTTATGAACATTATAACAACTTTGTATTTACCCAATTAACAGATAAGACAGGAATAGATTTATTCATAAAATACGGATTAGTTACAGTAAGTAATAGAGCAGAATTTGAAAAATTTACAAAGAATAACTACTGGAGCGGGGATAATAAAAAAGCATATGAGCAGTATGTAAATGGATTTCACAAAGACTCTAGGTTAGCAATTTATAGCAGAATTAATAAAAATCAAATAAAAATTGGAGCACTTGGGACTGTTATTAATAACCCTAACAATGGATTTGAATTAAAAGTTGAATGGGATTCTGATTTTGAAAGTTTTACTGTTGACTTAATTTGCAATCCAGGCACTTTAGATTTCTATGAGATTCAGCCTTACTGTAACGAAGATGAAAATTTAGATATAAAAAATATTTTCTACAACATTAAACCAAAAGTTAACTGTATGACTCATCCTTTAAATCAGATTCTTTATGGTGCACCTGGAACTGGTAAAACCTATAATACTAAAAGATTAGCAGTAGAAATAATTGATGGCTTAGATTATTCCAAATCAGATAGAAATACTGTTTTAAAAAGGTATCAGGAATTGTATAGTTCAAAACAAATCAATTTTACAACTTTTCATCAAAGTTCCAGTTACGAGGATTTTATTGAAGGGATAAAACCGGTATTAAAATCTGATGATGATAATGATGATACTATTATTACGAAAGATACTATTGAATATGAAATTAAAGATGGTCTTTTCAAAAATTTATGTAGACTAGCAGAAGGTGTTTCGGGAAATATTGAAGTTGTTGAAAATTTTGATTTTCAGAACAAAAATTTCTACAAAATGAGTCTAGGAGGAAAAAATCATTTAGAAAAGCATAATTGGAGTATTAAAAATAATTTGGTTTTTCTAGGTTGGGGTCGTGATAAAGATTTTACAAAACTTAAAGATATTAAAGATTGGAAAACTTTCAGAGACACCTTTAAAAAGGAATTTCCAGAATTAGTAGAGGACAGTAAATTTGTGATTCAAGCAGTTTATGCCTTTCAAAATATGAAGATAGGTGATGTAGTAGTTATTACTAAAGGGAATAATGTACTAGATGCTATAGGTATTATTGAAAGTGAATATTTTTATGACGACTCACAGGAAATTGATCATTATCAATTTAGAAAAGTAAAATGGTTAGCTACTAATATGAATGCTTCTCCTCAATTATTTATAGATAAGAACATATCTCAACAAGCTATTTATCAGTTCTATAATGATGACGTTAAAATTGATGTATTCAATGAGAATTTCAAAAAAGAAAACAAGAAAGCGGAACATAAAAAATATGTATTAATCATTGACGAAATAAATAGAGGAAATATTTCTTCAATCTTTGGAGAGTTAATTACTTTATTAGAAGATGATAAAAGGAAAGGAATTTTAAAAGAAAATAAAGAAGCTATAGAGGTTGAATTACCTTATTCTGATGATAAATTTTCTGTTCCTGACAATCTTTATATCATAGGAACAATGAATACTGCTGACAGAAGTGTAGAGTCGTTAGATACTGCATTAAGAAGAAGATTTTCATTTGTAGAAATGTATCCTAATTCCGAAATCCTGAAAAATGAGCATGACTCTAAAGGTATTATTTCAAATGAAGAAGGAGAAATAGATCTTGTGCAGCTTTTGGAAACAATTAATGGCAGAATTGAAATTTTGATAGATAAGGACCATAAAATTGGACATTCTTTTTTCATAAATACTAAAACTTTTCAAGAATTAAAACTTGTTTTTAAAGACAAAGTAATTCCTTTATTAGAGGAGTATTTCTTTGGAGATTTTGGAAAGGTAGGTTTAGTTCTAGGTAAAGGATTTATTGAAAAAGCAGATGTTAAAGATAAAGTTGCCTTTGCTGATTTTGACCATGATGACAAAGATATTTTAAGAGAAAAGGCAATTTATCTATTTTCCAAATGTGCTGATTGGAAAGCTAATGATTTTATTCAAATTTATAAATAATTGAGTAAGGGCAATTTTATACAGGTTTTTGAATATCAAAAAATTAGATATGATGCAAATGGTGATTTCAAAAGTCATCATTTTGATTCTATGGTGCTATATAATGAAAAGAACCAAAGTAAACATTTTACAGTTATTCATAAAGGTATTCAGTTCAATAGTTACGTAGGAGTAATTCAAATAGGAGGCTTAACTATAGAGATACTGCCTAAAGCAGATAATGACATTTCGCATTCAGAAGAACAAAAGAAAAAGTGGCAAGGTGTACTTTTAAATATGCTCCGAGTTTGTAAACACATTACAGTTGACAATGTCTCAGAAACTAATTTAAGCAAAAGATACAATTCAATTTTAGAAGTATATTTTGAAATGTACTTAAATGAAGTAGAAAGCTTAGTAAAGAGAGGTTTAATAAAAAAATACAGAAGAGTTCAAAGCAATCAATTAGCTCTTAGAGGGAAATTGTTGTTTTCACAAAACATACAGAAAAATATAGTTCATAAAGAAAGGTTCTATTGTGAGCATCAAATTTATGATAAAGAACACTTATTACATTTAATATTGTTGAGAGGTCTAAAGGTCTTAGATTCGCTTATCAGTAGCCATTTAAAAGACAAACTAAACAGGCTGTTATTTGAGTTCTATGATTATAAAGAAATCAATATCAATGCAACACATTTTGATAAGATAAATTTAGAAAGAAAGTCTTTACCTTATCAAAAAGCTGTTGATATAGCGAAAATGCTAATCCTAAATTACTCACCTAATTTGAATTCAGGGAATGACAATATGCTCACACTATTGTTTGACATGAATAAACTTTGGGAGGAATACATTTATAGAATTTTGCAGAAACATAAACCAGAAGGATACAGAGTTAATTTTCAAAACAAGACAAGTTTTTGGGAGCATAAAACCATTAGACCTGATATACTGATAGCTTCTGATACCAATGAAATATTTGTTATCGACACTAAATGGAAAATAGTAGATTCCAGAAACCCTTCTGATGATGATTTGAAGCAAATGTTCACTTATAATCTACATTGGGAAGCAGAAAAAAGCATGCTCTTATATCCAAAAATAAACCAAGAGGATAGCAAGTTTGGAGTTTATCATTTTGATGGTTTAGAGAAGAAATGCAAGTTAGGGTTTGTGAGTATAGTGGATAATGGTATAAGAAGAAGTGAGAATATAGTTCTTGAAATAATGGAAAAATTGAAATAATAATTTAAAAGGCATAAAATATGGGGGAATGGTCAAAAAGTGTTGGGGAGCAAGGTGAAAAAATTGTAGAATATTTATTTGAAAATGTATTAGGATACAAAACAATCAGACAAAACCTTACTATTAACTGTAATAATGGAGAAAAACATAAAGTAAAAGAGAGCCCAAAAACTACTCACGGTATTGATGGACTTATAACGGTAAATTCCACTTTAGAAGATAAGGTTTTAGATGTTGGTGTAATTTCTGTTAAGTTTACTTCAAATGAATATCCAAGTGCTCCAAAAGGAGATTTTAAAAAACATTTGATGGATTTAATTTATACTTTAGAATGTTTTGAAACGTCAAAGTTAAGTTCAGAGGTTAATAAGAATTTTTCTAACATTACTAAAACGGATATAACAGGGATATTAGTTTGGGCGTCAAATGAAAGTGATTTAGATTCTGAAATTGTTTCTAAAGTATCAAATTTGTCACTAGGTTCAGAATATCATTTTAATAGAATTGTAGTTTTAGATAATTCTAAAATTTCTTTTTTTGTAAACTTAATTGAAAATGTTAAAAATAAATATGGAGAAAAAAATGTCTCTTTTATATATCATAATTCAGGGTTAAATTCAATTGGATTGCAGTCAAAAAGTTATGGGGAGTTTTTACCAATTCAATATTTATTTTCTGACATTATTCCAATGAGAATTGAAGCTGATAATAAAGTAGATTTTTTAATAGGTATAAGAGATAATTTTAAATATGAGGATTTTTTAAGAATTTTATCATTCATTAAAAGTTTTGACCATTTAGACTCATCAAATAATGTTATTGTTTCATTTCCTGATTACAATGAAACAAAAAACAGTGAAGAAGTTAAAAAAGCACTTTCGTTTTTTGGAAATGATAGTTTTAAATCAAATTTGATAGTAACCAAACATACTTTAGATTTTAAAAATAGATAATATGAAAGATAGAATATTACCTTATGGGGATAGATTGAGACAATTACTTGTAAAGTCCAATATTACCAACTCAAATCTAAATTTGTTCTTAAGAGAAAAGGGTGTTTTTTTAGGTAATAATGAAAAGAATGATTCTGTTCCTCTCATAATGAAAACAATAATAACTCCTTCTGAATTTGAAGAATTATATGATACTCAAAAAAAGAGAGAAGATAATATTAAGATTAATTCAGCTGTATTAAAATGTAGTAAAGACTTCAATTTGCCGGACATATTAAGAACTGGATTTGATATAAATGAACTTATAGAGAAATCAAGTGATTACAAACAAAACTTCACAATAAAAGGCACACCGAAATTTTATTTCGAAGATGAAATTGGCATTCTTGATTATGAAATTGAAAGAATAAATTTGCTTGATGATTGGACAAGTAACACAACCTCTCACAAAGGAACTATATTTGTAAAAAAACTGAATAATGGTAATATAGAACTAAAAGTTGAGCAGAATTCTACTTCAAAGGAAACCAAGTTTATCAATGATTTAATTAACAAGGAGATAAAAAATATTTTTACTAAAGATGAAATTATTTCTCCTAAAGACGATTATATTAAAATTAGATTCAATGATTTTACCAACCCCAATAGATTGCAATTTTTATATTCATTTACCACTAAAATTTGTATTTATTTGGAGTTTATTTCTGTTTCAGATATAGATATATATTTAGATGAAAATGAAAAAACTCCTGAAGATTTAAAAAAGTTCTTAGACGAATTAGAATCTTTGAAACTTAATGGAAAAAAACTTCAAAATCATTCTCTTGTTACTGATAATAAATATCATAATAAGGTAATCTTTGCTTCTATATCATTAAAGTATAAGTTTAATATTGATGGAGTTAAAGGAGATTGTATTGTGAAAATAAATTTTCCGGAATATATTTCAAAAAAAGATGAAACTTCAGAGGTGCAATATGTCATAAATTTTACCATAAGCAAGGAATGTCGAGGTATAGCGACTGATAATGAATTAAGGAAAAAAGTCGTCTCTTATATAGATACACATAAACTAAAATCTTATAATGAATTTAAAAAAGTATAATGGAAGTATTGTTATATTCATAAAAATGAAATGCTTCTGTGAAAATTAACGATTCTTTTTTTGGTTATTAACAAAATGTTGATATCTTTGCCCTAATAATACCTGCCACGCTTCCCTTGAGAACAGCGCACCTGGGCAGGTTTTCGATTTTTTATACCTGACCAATTCATGAAATACACAAAGCCTGCGGTGACCTTCCCGGATCAAGTAAGTATTTTAAAACAAAGAGGACTCCAATTTAAGGATGAAGCTAAAGCTGAACATATTCTATCTACGATTAGCTTCTATAGGCTAAGAGCATATACTTATCCTTTTCAAGATAATATTAATCCAAGTCATCCATTTATTATTCCTGTGACTTTCGAGAGTATTATTGAACTTTATAAATTTGACAGAAAACTACGTCTAATTATATTTGATGCAGTGGAAAAGATGGAAGTGGCTATAAGGACACAAATCATATATCAGTTTTCTTTGAATTATGGGAGTCATTGGCAATTAGAACCTTCGCTTTATAGGGATATACCTAGATTTGCTAGGCATATACAATCATTGAATGAAGAAATAGACCGCTCAGATGAAACATTTATTAAGCACTATAAGACAAAATATACTCAGCCTACTCAACCACCATCTTGGATGACATTAGAGGTAGCAAGCATGGGTCTTCTCTCTAAATTGTACCAAAATTTAAAAGATGGTCCTGAAAAGAAATCGGTAGCTTCCTATTTTGGTCTGCCTAATGTAGTAATTATGGAAAATTGGTTATTGTGTTTTAGTAATCTAAGAAATATTTGTGCTCACCATGGAAGATTATGGAACAGAAGGTATACAGCTAAGCCACTTTTGCCATATAATACAGCAAAACCCTTTTATAGTAAGGCAGATATAAAAGGAATATATCCGAATAAATTTTATGCAATTGCAAGCTGTATGTTATATATGTTAAATCAGATAGATCCCGAAAATACTTTTAAGTTACAAATCATTAAAGCAATGCAAAGATGTCCCATGCAACAGGAAAAAGAAATGGGATTTCCTACTGGTTGGCAAAAGCAAAATCTTTGGAAATAATATTAAATTGTATCCATTGCCTTAATAATTAGTATTGTATTTAAAAGCCTCTTCAGTACTTGAATTAAACCCAACTACTAGTTAAAGGGGTTGAATTCTTCAACTCAAGGACCAAGAATAGTTGGTAGAACTATTACTTAGTGCTTTTGAGATACCTTCAGAAAAGCTGAAGGCATTAATTAGCTCCTCTTTCGGGGATGTCATCTGCATAAGATGATTTATTTAAGCCTGTGAGCAAGTTTTAAAATTCCCACATACCTATTTCTCAGTTAGCTTTCTATTTTAGATGCTATTCTAAAAAAAATCTTTCTCTGTCTTTTAGTTCTGGTGATTTAAGAAAAAAAGAATGTACATTTCCAATATCCCTTAAACAATTTATTTTTGTATTAAGGTCGTTTAAGTCTTGTGACAAAATTATTTCATCACTTAAATTAATAATTTTTTTCATTTTTCCTTGAAACCTGAGTTTCGAATCTAAATCTCCTGATTTAATATTCTCCAACTCATCCAATAATTCTTTTGCTATTATCCTTATGTCATCCATAATAATTGTTTTTCTAACTTATCATTGCATTTTAATTAATGCGTTCTCTAATTCATATTACTTATTTGTATCATCAACTTCAAAAATTCTTAGTAATCCTTAATCATTCAAATCTGTAAAGTGAGGTTCAAATAACAAGCTTGGTTCTATTGTCCTATTTCTTGGTTAAATAAGAAAAATATTTTGGATTTGAGTAAAAATAGTCTTTTTTTGGAATTATTAAAATATGTTATTTAAAATTTTAAAGGATTTTAATATTTTTATAGTGGTTTATTTTGCATTTCCAAATGGTCAACATTTAGAAAATTTGAATGGATTAGTTTTATTTATCAACAGTTAAAAATCAGATTTTATTTTTATCTAATTTTGTATTATCAAATGAAAAGGCAAAATGAAAGTAAGAAATATTAATAGCGTTACCCTCGAATTCTTAAAATCCGATTTAACATCAATTAATGAGGTTCCATTTTTTGATGAGGGTATCTCCGCTGGTTTTCCTTCTCCTGCTGATGATTTCCAAGAGTTGAAAATAAGCTTTGATAAAGAGGTGTTTGGTACTTCGCCATCAACTATTTTTTGTACCAGAGTTAGTGGTTCATCTATGGAAGGTGCTGGGATTTCAAATAATGACATTATTGCAGTTGATAGATTACTTGACCCAGAAGATGGTGATATTGCAGTTTGTCTTATTCACGATGAATTCACACTTAAAAGATTAAAGGTTGATAAGGACTGTATTTGGTTAATGCCAGAAAACGATAATTACAAACCAATCCAAATTACAGATAACGAATCGTTTCAGATCTGGGGTATTGTTATCAACACCTTAAAATTCCACCGCAAAAGAAAATAGCTATGTATGCTTTAATTGATTGTAACAATTTTTATGCTAGCTGTGAACGAGTTTTTAGGCCTAGTCTAAGAAATAAACCTATTGTTGTTTTAAGTAACAATGACGGATGTGTTGTTGCACGTTCCAATGAATCTAAAGCACTGGGAGTTAAAATGGGTGTTCCCATTTTTCAGATTAATGATATAGTTAAACAGCACAGTATTGTGGTTTGTTCTTCAAACTATACTCTTTACGGTGATTTATCCAATAGAGTAATGACTTTAATTAAACAATTTTCTCCCGATGTTGAAGTGTACAGTATTGATGAAGCATTCCTTAAATTCCAAAACCACAAATATGCCAATCTGGATGAAATAGGTTTAGAGATGCACCGTATTGTAAAAAAAGGAGTTGGAATTCCAATTTCAATAGGTTTTGCACCCACAAAAGCACTTGCCAAGGTTGCTAACAAAATTGCCAAGAAGTTCCCTGAAAGAACCAAGAACTATTACATAATAGATAACGAAGAAAAGAGAATTAAAGCACTAAAATGGACTAAAATTGAAGATGTGTGGGGTATTGGAAGACAGTTTTCAAAAAGACTTCAGTCAATAGGTGTTATCAACGCATATCAATTTACTCAATTAAGCGATTCCTATGTTAGAAAGTATTATACCGTTGTTGGGTTAAGGCTTAAAAAAGATTTGGAAGGAGAACCAACAATAAATTTTGAAGATATAAAGCCTAAACAGAATATTGCAACAACACGAAGTTTTGATGTGATGATGAAAACACAGGATGAATTGAGAGAGCGAGTTTCTACATTTGCATCACTGGCTGGAGTTAAATTAAGGAGTCAAAATAGTAATTGTGAATTGATACAGGTCTTTATTTATACCAACAGGTTTAGGCAAGATTTACCGCAATACAGTGGCTATAAAACAGTCAAATTGCCATTCCCAACTTCTTCCACATTTGAGTTAAATAAGTATGCCCAAATGGCTTTAAATTCAATTTATAAAGATGGGTATAGTTACAAAAAAGCGGGTGTGATATTAATGGGAATCAGTCAAGATGAAACACAACAATTATCAATGTTTGAGTATGAAAATCCAAAGCATAAAGTTCTAATGAATGTGTTAGATAAACTGAATATTAAGATGGGTGAGAAGGTGAAGTTTGGTGGTCAAGATTTAAAAAGAAAATGGAAAATGAAACAGGATAGTTTGTCACCTTGTTATAGCACCAATTTGAAAGATATTATAACAATTAATTGCTAATAGTTATATGTTTCTTTATCCTCCAATTGAAAAAGTTGAACTAAAATTCAATGCAAGGTTGATAATCCAAATGGTCTTTTTCCTAAATCATCTTGCAAAAGTCATAAATAAAAAAACAATTCCCAACCCCAAAAGAGAGGTTGGGAGATTGTCAACTCAAAAACCAACGGTAAGCACTATCGCCGTCAATTGCCTTTGAAATTCCTTCCGAAAAATGGAAGGCATTTAAACTTTTATCTAAAAAGTTATCGATATAACTCGACTTATTTGCGCCAGTCAAAAGGTTATACATTTTCCAACAATTAATATCTCCATTTTCATTTTTAGAGAAATTTTCATCTTCAAAGTAGGCTTTAGCTATAGCGTTTAACTGCCCATCATTAAATAGAAGTTCAGGAATACCTGCTTTTAACTTTTTCGGCAAATGTTGATATAATCTTCCTCTACCAAGAATTTGGCAAAACTGGTTTTCAGTCAAGTACTTGTTTTCCAAATTTTGCATCTGTGAAAAATGATTTTCCATATTGTAACTGGAAAGTAGTTGCATAATGTGATTTTTTAGTTCATTGATGCTTAAAACTTTTACATCATTTAATATGCCATCAGTTGAAACACAGGTATTTGTACAAATTTTATTTCTGAAACCAGTGAATACTTTAAAGCGTTCCACACTTTTTTTGCTGTACAGATTTTGATGGTTTAAAGCTCTTACGCCACCTACACATAATGTTAAAGTGTTTCCTCCGACAACTCTAGTAATAGTGGGAATTTCAATAACGAATGCTAATCTTTCCCAGTACATGGTTTTTTCGTGTGGTAAAAGTTCTTGAACAGGTTTTCGCAGTGCTTCGGATATTCGACCTTTTATAACGTGTGAAACTCTAATGTCAGGTTCTGAAATAACTTCATTACCAAAGACTTTAGAAGCACATTCACGCATCGCCACAATAAAATCGTGATGCGCAATTGTTAACTCATTATCTTTGGAAAAGACAGCCGTTGTGCATTCATTTTCGAGCTGAAATAGCGTTGTAACTTCTGTGTTAGCTTCTATGAAAGGTGATTTTTGTATAATATTAGAAGATTCGTATAAACCTGGATCCTTTATATAGTTAAGGAATACAGGTACAGGTGAAACTTGTCTATCTTCTCCCAAATTTTCACTTCTATTTTCTGAATTAGATTCAATAAAAGAAGTATTTGTGAGTATTTGTGAAGAGTCACTTAAACCTGGAGATATAATCTTTTTTAAGGCTCCAGGTATTTGTGAAAGAGTCTCCTCGTTTCTGATTTTAGTGAGTTCCATTTCCATTTGATGATACATTTGAGGTTAGTTGTTGTAGAAGGTTTTTCTTGGCTACAAAGTCCTGTTCAATAGTTTTAGCCAACTCTAGGTTTGCATTATAAAGGTTTGTAAGCTCTGATAGGTTATTACATTCACTTACCTTAACCTGTAGCTCTCCTTTAGTCATGTTGCTGTTGCACCAATCTAAAATCTTCTTACCAGTGTTTGAGTTAATAACAAACTGAGGTTTCCCCTCAAACAAATTGGTTCTGTCTTTGGAAGCAGTTGCAAAATGTTTATAATCGATGTCAAAAACTATTGTAAACTCGTAGCTAATCTCATCTCTTTGAATTGCTTTTAACCCTACTTTTTCAGGAACCATTTTCCCGTTTTTTTCACTTAACACATAGTCTTGTTTTACTCGCATTGTGCAAATGATATGAACATCACTTTGAAGAATCTTTTCTACAAATGCTTTTTGTCTAGGAGTTATCTTGTTCCAATTTGTAAATGAGTTTCCAGTAAGGGAAGCATGATAATCCAATAAGAAATCCCAGCAATGGCTGATGCTATCAAGAATTATCACTTCCATCCCTGACTTGATGCATAAGTCTATTGCCTCAATATATCTTTCAGGGGAATGAGGAGACTCTAGGTTAAGAACATTGTAACTACCTATGTGAGCATAAAGATTGCTTGAGCCTGCTTCTGTGTCTATCACAGCCACTTTAGAAAGGTTTCCATTGGTTAAACCTTGAGCTAATAATAAAGCACTGTAACTTTTTCCTGCTCCTGATGGAGCCTGTAAAGCCATTTTGATTTTGGCTTTACTTCTTTCTGATTTTTTTAATTCCATAATTTATAATTTTAAAGGTTATTATTTAAGTTTGTTTAGATTAAAATGAAAAAGCGACTATCACAGTGACATAGTGACAATCGCTTTTGAAAACTTTTTTTGAAAAGTAAAAAAAGTTAAAAGAATATCTGAAAGAACGATATTAAGAGGTGCTTTTAAAAATACTTTCTAAAACTTAAAGTCACTTTGTCACTTTTTAAGTTTAAAATTTATAATATGTTGGTAACATCTTAAAAAGTCTTTTTGGAATAATTCAGATGCTTATCTAAAATTATTCATTTTTAAAATTTTAGTTTAACATTACTTCTTATATTTTTTAAGCACTGTTTTTATCTCCTTTATCGTGAACTTCATCACTTCTAATTCTTTCACTAATATTTAGTTTTACCAACACTTTTCCATTACTTTTATAATGACTACTTTTTATTTGATAAAAAGCACAATATTTATCAATCCATTTTTTTAATGTTTTAATTGCAACTCCTTCCGAAAAACTTGGATTAGTTTTTATAAACTCTTTAAATAGTTCCACTTTATCAAAAACAATTATTTCTGAGGTTAACTCCCCTTCAAGTTGACTTTTTTCGCTTATTAAAGCATCCATAAACTCAATAAAATCAACACTAGTTTCCGTTTTTAATCTATTATAATCAATGTTTATTGACATGGGTTCAATAAGTCCATTTTTAAGATAGAATTGTACTGCTTTAATCATAAAATTATCGAATTGAACCCATTCGTCTTTATCCCAATCATCAAATAAACGATGATCAAATTCCTCTAATGGTGATAATTCATTTTTAAAATATGATGACACTTCAAATTCCACTTTTCTTCGTTTTTCTGCATTACCACCACCTCCTTTGACAATATAGTTTGATGTGATAAGAATTTTTGGAGACTCCTTATTTGGGATCACTACTGCGTTTTTATATTTTTTTTCAATATGAAGGTCTCCTGTTATGAGTGGATACAAACTTTCAAAATCAAAATCTTTTTTTACGTCATCAAAAAAGATAAGCCTATGTTGGCTATTAAGTCCTGACAATCTAAATTTATCTTGACTTTTCATTGTTTTACCATCAATAAATAATGAAGGAATTACATAACCAATAGCCTTTCCTATGAGTGATTTACCCGTTCTGCCATTAGCTTCATCAGATTCTACATCAATTTCTGAATCCATCAAAATAATTGCTTTTGCACAAGAAGGATCCTTGTAAGAATGTATAAGGTATCCAATAATAGATACTATACTTTTAATTCGCTCCTCTTTATGGTCAGCAATTATCTGAATAAATTCCCAAAATACACACTCCTTATTATCTCTAATATAAAACTCTCTTTTTAGTATTTCAAGTTCCCATACATACCCTTGAAAATTTTCATATTCTACTAATTCCAATTTATCCTGAGTCACTTCTACTATGGTATTTTCGTAAAATAGATACCCTGTTCTTTCATCTCCCGAATTTCTATTCATGTCTAATGAATGAAAAGATTCGAAAAGTTTTTTTACAACATATTCTTTATCTAAATATTGAATCCATAGAGCTTCTTCGTTTTTAAAAGTTGTATACTGTCGAATTTCATCCCGTAGCTGATGCTCTTTAATTTCTTTTACAATTGAATTCCTTTTAACGATAACTAGTTTGTAGTCGCCATTTTCATCAACTACTTTTCTATAACCCAAACTTTCCCAAAACTTAATTAGATTTGAATTACTTATGGAAATTTTACCATCTTTGTTTTTTGTAAAAAAAGGCACAGCATCTTTAAATTTTTCATGCATATTTAATTCATTTTTAGGCTGTATATCTTTTCTCATAATTTAGATTGTAAATTGAAATTGGTTCCATTAAAAGTTTTTCATTGGCATCATCAATAATATCATTATCAAAATCTTTTAGATAAGCCGTAGTGATACTTACGTTATGATGCCCCATAGATTGACTTATAATATCAGTTGAAATCCCTAATTCTTTCAGATTAGTGGCAAAACTGTGTCTCGCTACATAACTCGTAACAGGCTTTTCAATACCAACTATTTTTGCAATTTTCTTCAGATCACTATTAAACTGCTTTAGCTTCTTAAATTTCCTATTCTCAATTTGAATAGGAGTAAGCCCCTCTTTTAAAAGGATTGGAAACACATATCCTGTTAAAATATTTACTGTTTTGTAAAAATTGAGAATTTCCTGAACTGGTTCTAGAATCTTAACAATAAATTTTCCTTTAGTCTTAGAACGAGTATAGATAATTTTATCATTATCAATATTATCCCATCTTAGCTTCATCATGTCATAAAAATTCATACCTCTTGTGTAATAAGAAAAAACAAATAGATATTTAGCTTCTGATAAATGAGGATGTTTATTCTCATCCAGGTTTTCAATCTTTTTAACTTCATCTCTTGTCAAGGCTTTTTTGAAACCCTTCCCTTTTAATTTTGAGACTTTATAAACTTTGAAAGGATAGTATTTCTCTAGAACAACACCTCTTCTAATAGCTTCATTATATAATGCTCTTAGTTCACGCATTCTTACTCCTATTCCCCCATCATTACTGCCATTGGCTCTTAGATGAGTCTCATACTTATCCAAAACTTCGACAGTGATTTCTCTGAATAAAACCTTTTGGTTTTTATGGAATTTAAAGAAAGAGTTTTTTGTGTCTTGATGAGCACGGGCATTCCCTGTCCTTCCTGCAAGGTTTAAATCATTAATTTTATCCAACCAAAATTCTAAAACAGTTATTTTACTCTGCTCCTTTCCCTTAAGTTTCTCTTCAAATTGATTTAGAGTAAAATCTATCTCTTCAAAATTAAATCCATCTATTATAGTCAAAGCTTTTTGTTTGAAGTTTAATAACGCTCTATTTCTTTGAAGATAGTTAGGATAACTTTTTTTAAATTGGGATGATTTCTCATCCCAATCTTTTTTAAGACAATACATGCCTAATGTAATTATCTTCGTTTTTCTATCTTTAGTTATCTTAAATACGATAGGATATAATCCCTCTCTATTAGGCTTATCTCTTAAGGCTATTTTTATATTTGACATGTTTTTTAAGTTTTAATGGTATAACGATATAATTTCCTTTGTGGATCTATAACATTTTGGGGAATAATTTCTAGTTTCACATATTTTGATTTTAAACCCTTAAACCTTAGATTATTTATTTCTCTTTTTTCATAAGTTAATCTATATTGTATATCCTTACATAATAAAGCGGTTTTGTGTCTGAGACCATCAATACAAATTGGATTTTTAAAATCCAGACCAAATTCCATTTGTGTTATTTGTGTGTCTTTTAAAAAAGGTAACTTTTCACTCAATCTATTTATAACAGCATTTAATTTTTCTGCATTAAAATTTTTACCCTTGATTATTGGATTATAGAACTTAAGCAGTAAACTGTTAATATCAATAAGATGTTCAGTAAACATTAAATTAGCACTTAGGAACTTTATAATCAAAGGATACTTCGCTTTTACGGAGTCAATTTCATAACTCATTGAAATTTCTTCAAAGTTCCCTTCACCATAAATGATAATTTTTACTTTTTCCTTATTCTCAAAATTTATTTTAATAAAATCTATCATCATGATTGGTTTTTAGAAGTTTTACCCAAGTAACGTTCTGTTTCTAGGTTAATTTCATTTACAGAATTAACCTTACCACTTAAAACCCAATTGTCAAGATCCCCTTTAAGGATGTAGATTTTTTTACCTCCAGGTACGTAATGCGGGATTTCCTTACTACTTGTAATTTTGTAAAGACACGATTTTGATAATTGCAGATACTTTGCTGCTTCTTCAAGAGATAAAATCTCTTTTTTTAGAATGTTTTGTTTCTCTATTAAGACTTCAATTCTGTCTAATTGTTTTTGGAATAATTCCATATTTTTTTAAAATTATGGATGTGCACATCCTGTTCATCATGCAAAGAAATGCCATAAAAAAACCCTCATTTCAAAAGTGTAATGAGGGTGTAAGGAGTAGTGTAAGGAAAAGTGTAAGGTTAAATTCTAGTCAAACTCAGTATTCTCGACTTGATATTGTTTAATTTTTCGTTTTGAATTTTATTCAATTGGCAATTAACCTTAATATAGTTAACTGTAGAAATTGGGACTGAAGGTTTATTTTTAGTTGATTTTGTCATGAAAGCTTCGCTATTTCCAATTGATGTTGGATTCAAATTTTTAAAGTATTTTTTAATTTGTTCCAAAAAGTAGACAGCTTCTCTCGTTGAACATTGGAATAAAATCTTATCATTACTTAACAACGGATTTGATCCTGTAAAAACATTCTCAAAACTTTGTTGTGTTACTTGAGCGAAATCAATAAGCCCCAAATCTTTTGCAATATGATAAAGTAATCGAATTTTTTTTTTACTTATCAATGGTATGAAGTATGGCTCTACGTTTGTTTTTTTTGAATAAACATTAGTGTCATTAAAATGTCCCAGCTGTTTTCTACTTAATGTTTTTGAAATTTTTTTTAAGTAAGGATGTATTAAGTTGTGATGCTCTTGATTAATTTCAGAATATAACGTTATATCAGCAAGAATCTGTTTTTGTTTGTCAAGGTAATTTTTTGTTGAATTTCCATTGTTTACTATTTGTTCAGTCTTTTCTTCAATTAGATAAATACTGTTAGTTACTGTAGTATTCAGCCTGCTTTCTAAATAATCTTTAAAATAAACTTTTACAGGTAAAAATGGTTCGTTTTCATAATAGTCTTTGATGTATTGAATTGAAAGGTCATCCTTATTAATCTCTACAGATGGATTTATATAATGTGAATTTATAAAATCTGTAAACAAGTCAGATTTTATAAATTTTTCCAAAAAGAGAAGTGGATTGTCTAATGTAGAATTTATTTGTTGAGCCATAAGTCAAAATTAAATAAAAATTAAATGTTTGACCTATGTTTAACCTATAAAACAAAAAAGCCTTTACATCTCTGTAAAGGCTTGATTCTACTAGTGGTCCCACCTGGGCTCGAACCAGGGACCACCTGATTATGAGTCAGGTGCTCTAACCAACTGAGCTATAGGACCGGTTAAGAGTTTGCAATATTACCACTATTTTTCATTCGCTCCAAATATTTTTGACTTAGATTTTCAGATAGTTTCATTATTAATCGCTTTAAAACAGAAACTAGCTGAATATTAGAATTCTAAAGAACTTAACATAAATTACCTTATTTCCTGACACAATTCAATTAAGACCCCATTAGTACTTTTAGGATGCAAAAAGACAACCAACTTGTTGTCTGCTCCCTTTTTTGGGATTTCATTCAAAACAACAAATCCTTCTCCTTTCAAACGCGACATCTCTGAAATGATATCTTCTACATCAAAAGCAATGTGATGTATCCCCTCTCCTTTCTTGGCAATAAATTTCGCAATAGGACTATCTGGATTGGTTGCGGCTAAAAGTTCAATTTTATTAGAACCAACATTAAAGAAAGAGGTCGTTACCCCTTCACTTTCTACTTCTTCAAATTTATACGGAGCAGAGCCTAATAGCTTTTCAAAAATTAAATTCGATGTTTCTAAATCAGTGACCGCAATACCAATATGCTCTATTTTTTTCATCATTATAAATATTATTTTGAAAATTAATTATTAAATTTAAAGATATAATAACTGTATTTATTGTAATTCACAAACCTTACTACCTTGTAAAATTACATATTAAAAATCACAAAAGCAGGAAGAATTACAAAAGCAAGCCAAGTTAAATACCTCATAATAATTCGATAAAAAGTTTCAATTACATTAATTATAATTGTTATTTTGTAAATTCTAATTTAGACTTGATATGTTGAAAAACAATTTAAAATATATTTCCTTATTTTTAATTTTAATTATGGTTGGTTGTGCAAAAAGAGGCAGCATTACCGGAGGCTTGAAAGATACCATTGCACCCGTTTTAAAAATAAGTTTCCCAAAAAATTTCAATACTAACTTCAAAGGAAATGAGATTAAATTAGTCTTTGACGAAAATATCAAATTAAAGAATTTAAACAAGCAGTTGATTATTTCACCTCCAATGAAAAATGAACCTTTGATTCTACCAACAACTGCCAGTAAATTTATCACTATAAAAATTAAAGACACACTGCAGCCCAACACAACTTATAGCTTCAACTTTGGCCAGAGTATAGCAGATAACAACGAAGGAAATCCATTCAACCAGTTCAAATATGTGTTTTCAACCGGAAACTATATTGACTCTTTGTCTATTGGAGGAACTGTAAAAGATGCTTATGAAAAAGATGCAGAATCATTCATTTCTGTTATGTTATATGAAGCAAATGATACTTTTAAGGATTCAATAGTTTATAAAGAAAATCCACGATATATAACAAACACTTTAGATAGTCTAAAAACATTCCGTTTAGAAAATCTTAAAGCAGGAAAATACCTTCTTGTAGCAATGAAAGACTACAACAATAATAACAAATTCAATTCAAAAAAAGACAAAATTGGATTTCACAAACAATTCATTTCTATCCCAAACGATACTATTTACAACTTAGCATTATTTAGAGAAGTACCTACATTCAAGGCTTTCAAACCAATCCAAGCATCAGGAAATCGATTAGTAATGGGATACGAAGGAAAGATTAATCAAGCCAATTCAACACCTAAAATAATCTTGAAAAATAAGAATGAAATCCTAAATACAATTGTCACCCAATTACCAAAAAAAGATTCCCTACAAATATGGTACAAACCTGTAAAAGCAGATTCGTTAACTTTAGCAGTAGCCAAAGAGAACTATAACATGACTTTTTCTTTTAAAATAAAAGACCAGAAAAAAGACACTTTAAACATTGCACCTTTACAAACCGGAGTATTACATTTCAGAGATCGATTTACTTTAGAAACCGCCACACCATTAGCAGCTTTTGATAATTCAAAAATAAAGCTAGTTAACAAAGCAAAGGCTTCTGTTCCTTTTACAACTGAATATGATGAATTCAACCAGAAATTGTATTTCGATTTTAAGAAAGAACCTCTTGAAAACTATACCGTTTCCATCCTACCAGGTGCATTGACTGATTTTTTTGAAAAATCAAATGATTCACTAACATATAAGTTAACTACAAAAAACACCGCTGACTATGGAAATCTTAGTGTGTCTTTACAAAATGTGAAACAATTTCCAGTCATAGTAGAACTGACTAATACAAAAGGAGAAGTTTTAGCTACCGGATATTCTGAAAAAAACACAATAATCGACTTTAATCTAATTGAACCTGCACTTTATACCCTAAGAGCCGTTTACGATGAAAACAAAAATAAAGAATGGGATTCAGGAAATTATTTAGAAAAACGCCAGGCAGAAGAAGTGATTTATTTTTCGAAAGAAATAGACGTTCGAGCTAATTGGGACGTTAACCAAGTTTTCGATTTAAGCCTTCCCTATACTGCTGAACCTAAAAAGAAAGCGGATAAAAAGAAAACAGATAAAAAGAATAAAAAACTATAATTTTTTTATTTCAAAAGCATCTCTATCATTCAAAAAACCTAACTTTTGTCTGGTTTGCAGCATCTTTTCTTTATTTAATTCCGCAAAGAGAATACTTTCAGACTCTACTGGTTCAACAATGTAATTCCCGAGAAAATCTATCACTTGCGAGTGGCCAATATATTGATAGCCATTATTGTCTTCCCCTATCCTATTAACCCCAATCGCATAGCACATATTTTCTATTGCACGGGCTTTAAGCAATGCATCCCAAGCATTTGTTCTTATTTTTGGCCAACTTGCTACATAAATCAACAAATCATAATCCTCAGAATTCCTGGAGAACACCGGAAATCTTAAATCATAACATACTTGCAGGCAAATTTTCCAATCCAAATACGCTACAATATTTTTTTGAGATCCACTGGTATACACTTTATCTTCTCCAGCCAACGTAAATAAGTGTTTTTTATCATAGAATTGAATTTCCCCTGATGGAAAAACGAATACCATTCTGTTATAAAAATTATTATTTTCTTTTATAACTAAACTTCCTGTAATAGCCGTTTTTTTTGCTTTCGCCAAAGACTTTAGCCACATCATCGTTTCTCCTTGCATTGTCTCTGCAACATTTACCGGATTCATCGTAAAACCCGATGTAAACATTTCCGGAAGTACAATCAAATCACTGTTAATTGTATTGATTTTTTCTTCGAAATAGTTTCGATTTTGCCTTGGGTTTTCCCAGTAAAGTGACGATTGAATAATTGCTACTTCCATTAGATAAGTTTCATTTACTTTATATACAAATACTATATTAGAATTTAATACCGAATTTCAAACATCAATTTACAATTTGATACTTCCAGTTTTCACTTTTATGTTTATTAGTACGTATGGGAACCAAAACCATAGGCAAGCCAACAGGAATTAATGGAGATAAGATAATACCATACCCCCCCCCCACAATTAAGCCGAATGTTCCAAGCGCCATAAATACAGTCCCAGTTACCACAAACAAAGGCGAGGCAACAGATGAAAATCTTGAATGACTACTGATTGATTCTATTGAATCAATTGCAATGACCTGATCCGCTATCATAATCGTTTTATCGTCCAAAATAGTATAATTTCCAATTATCTTTTTATCTGCTTTAGTTATAATTTTTATCCTTTTGTTTTCCTTTAAGAAAATTGTTTTTTTACTATTTTCTTTTTTTAAAGAAATTCCCTTTTCCTGTGCTGATAAAAACAAACCAGTGAGCAAGAAAAGAAAAGACAACACCATATTTTTACCAATGAAATTGTGTAATCCTATTGAGCGTAATTCCATGTTTTTTTTTCTAAAGTACAAAATAAATTCCAATAAAAAACGCATCCAAATTAATGAATGCGTTCCTTATTTTGAGCCTACTATTTTATCCTTTCAGACTTGCAGACATATATTCTCTATTCATACGAGCAATATTTTCAAGAGAGATTCCTTTTGGACATTCTACTTCACAAGCTCCAGTATTGGTACAGTTACCAAAACCTTCAGCATCCATTTGACTAACCATATTTAAAACTCTGTCAGTAGCTTCAATTCGTCCTTGTGGTAACAACGCATATTGAGACACTTTTGCAGCAACAAATAACATTGCTGATGAGTTTTTACAAGTAGCAACACAAGCTCCACAACCGATACAAGCAGCAGCATCAAATGCAGTATCAGCATCTTTCTTGTTAATTGGAATTGTATTTGCATCAATTGTATTTCCAGAAGTATTTACAGATATAAACCCTCCAGCATGTTGAATCCTGTCAAAAGAACTTCTGTCAACAACTAAATCTTTAATTACAGGAAATGCTTTAGCTCTAAATGGTTCAATAAAAATAGTATCACCATCTTTAAACATTCTCATGTGCAATTGACATGTTGTAACACCTCTGTCTGGCCCGTGAGCCTCCCCATTGATATACAAAGAACACATTCCGCAAATTCCTTCACGACAGTCGTGGTCAAAAGCTATTGGTTCATCCCCTTTCATGATTAATTCATCATTCAAAATGTCAAGCATTTCAAGAAATGACATATCTGGTTCAATATGATCTATAGGATATTCAACTATTTTCCCTTCTGTAGCGGCATTTTTCTGACGCCATATTTTTAATGTAAGTTTCATCTTTTTTTAAGTATTAAGTATTAAGAGTAATCTTCAAGATTTCGAAATACTATTTATAACTTCTTTGAACTAATTTCACGTTATCAAATACCAACGGCTCTTTGTGCAATACAGCTTCACTTGGTTTTCCGGTATATTCCCATGCCGCTACGTATGCGAAATTCTCATCGTCACGTTGCGCTTCACCTTCTTCTGTTTGATATTCTTCACGGAAATGTCCTCCACAAGATTCATTACGATGTAAGGCATCTTTAGCGAATAATTCTCCCAATTCAAGGAAATCGGCAACACGAGTTGCTTTTTCTAATTCTTGATTCAAGCCATTGGCATCACCAGGAACTTTTACTTCTTTGTAGAACTCTTCACGTAAAGCAGCGATTTCTACAATTGCTTCATTAAGTCCTTTTTCGTTACGAGCCATTCCAACTTTATCCCACATAATTTTCCCTAATTTCTTATGGAAATAGTCAACAGAATGTGTTCCTTTATTGTTTATGAATTTATCAATCTGATCTTTAACCGCTTTCTCAGCAGCTATAAACTCAGGTAAATCTGTAGAAATTGTTCCCATTTTGATATCTGGAGCTAAATAATCACCTATTGTATAAGGCAATACAAAATAACCATCAGCTAAACCTTGCATCAAAGCCGAAGCTCCCAAACGGTTCGCTCCATGATCTGAGAAGTTTGATTCCCCGATAGAGAAACAACCTGGAATAGTAGTTTGTAAATTATAATCAACCCAAGTACCACCCATTGTATAATGTACCGCAGGGTAAATCATCATTGGAGAAGTATAAGGATCCTCATCTACAATTTTATAATACATCTGGAACAAGTTCCCGTATTTGCTTTTAACAATTTCAGTACCTAATTTAGTTACTAATTTAGTATCCTTAGTATCCAAACCTTTTACATATGCTTGCTCATTTCCGTAACGTTGAATAGCTGCGGCAAAATCCAAATAAACTGCTTCTCCTGTTTTGTTTACTCCAAAACCAGCATCACATCTTTCTTTGGCAGCACGTGAAGCTACATCACGAGGCACTAAGTTACCAAAAGCAGGATACCTTCTTTCTAAGAAATAATCTCTTTCAACTTCTGATAAGTCGGTTGCTTTTTTCTTTCCTTCACGAATAGCTTGCGCATCTTCTAGTTTTGCAGGAACCCAGATTCGACCATCATTACGCAATGATTCCGACATTAATGTCAGTTTCGATTGGTGATCTCCAGAAACTGGAATACAAGTTGGGTGAATTTGTGTGTAACAAGGATTTGCGAAGAAAGCTCCTTTTTTATGGATTTTCCATGCTGCAGTAGCATTAGATCCCATTGCATTAGTCGATAAGAAGAAAACGTTTCCATATCCTCCAGAAGCAATAACAACAGCGTGAGCTGAGTGTCTTTCTATTTCACCAGTAACTAAGTTACGAGCGATGATTCCTCTTGCTTTTCCATTTACAATTACTAAATCCAGCATTTCGTGACGGTTGTGCATTTTTACTTTACCACGACCTATTTGACGATTCATAGCTGAATAAGCACCCAAAAGCAATTGCTGACCTGTTTGCCCTTGCGCATAAAAAGTACGAGAAACCAAAGTTCCTCCAAAAGAACGGTTATCTAACAATCCGCCATACTCACGGGCCAATGGAACACCTTGTGCCACACACTGGTCAATAATATTTCCTGAAACTTCAGCTAGACGGTGTACGTTAGCCTCACGAGCACGATAATCTCCACCCTTTACAGTATCGTAAAACAATCTGTGAACAGAGTCACCATCTCCTTTATAATTTTTTGCAGCATTAATCCCCCCTTGTGCAGCAATTGAGTGCGCACGACGTGGTGAATCTTGAAAGCAAAAAGCTTTTACGTTATATCCTAATTCTGCTAAAGTTGCAGCAGCAGAACCTCCAGCTAAACCTGTACCAACTATAATTATATCTAAATTACGTTTGTTAGCAGGGTTTACTAAATTAATATGATCTTTATAATTTGTCCATTTGTCCGAAATTGGACCGCTAGGAATTTTTGAATCTAATGCCATTATAATTGAATATTAATGATTGAAATGATGAAAAAGTGCAATAAAAATAAATCCGAAAGGAACTACATAAGCAAATCCTAATCCGAAATTTTTCAATCCTTTAGAATATTTGTTATTAAATCCTACCGATTGAAAAGAAGAACTAAATCCATGGTTTAAGTGCAATGATAACAATACAAATGACAAGCAATATAATGCGGTGCGAACTGGATTTTCAAATTTTTCTACTAATTCAGGATAATATCTTGTTGCATCTAATGGATTAACATTTACATATTTATAAACCATTTCAGGAAACCAGAAATCGTAAAAATGCAACGCAATAAAGGCCAAAATAACTGACCCGCTCACAATCATATTTCTTGAAGCCCAAGAAGAATTTGCCGCTCCATTATTCTTTGCGTAAGAAATAGGTCTTGCACTTCTATTT
Source organism: Flavobacterium sp. 83 (assembly GCF_000744835.1). Taxonomy (NCBI): domain Bacteria; kingdom Pseudomonadati; phylum Bacteroidota; class Flavobacteriia; order Flavobacteriales; family Flavobacteriaceae; genus Flavobacterium; species Flavobacterium sp. 83. Next base: position 1,302,138 of record NZ_JQMS01000001.1, on the reverse strand, counting down.
TTGAAATCCAAAACAAAACCCATAATAAAGTGAAAAACAACCCCTACAATCAACACAGGCTGAATTACGAATTGAACTAATGGATTATTCCCCATAAAATGAGAAATCGAGTTAAAAGTATCGGAACTAAAGACCGACGTCATATTGATAAAAAAATGCTGTGCTAGAAACAACATCAAAAAAAGTCCTGAAAGTGCCATAGCTACTTTTTTTGCTATTGACGATTTCAATAATGCAGATTTTGCCATAAGATTTATATAATTTGTTTTAAAAAATTCTACAAAAATAAAGCAATTGGACACTAACTACAACCTTTTCGCTGTTATTTATAATGAATTTAAAGTGTTTTACACAAAACGCCAAGAAATCCTTAAAAATTCAACAAAACTGAAAAAACTGAAAAAGAAACCGTTAAACAAAAAAGAAAAAAACCTCAAATAAGGCATAACGAAATTTATCAAAAACCAACCCACAGAGGAACTAAAATCAGTAATTCCATAATTTTTATTATTATTTAATTCTAAATTAATAAAAACGCTGCATACACTCATTTTATACACTTAAAATAATTGTACCTAGACAATGCATTTTTAACTTTACACCTTAAAAATCGAATAATGAAAACAGGAATTGATTCCATCTCTTTTGATGTTGCCAAAATACACTTACCAATTAAAACTTTGGCAAAAGCCAGAAATATTGAACCTGAAAAATTAGAAAAAGGTCTTGGTTTAATCAAAATGACACTACCAGACACACATCAAGATACCGTAGTTTTTGCAGCAAACGCTTTGACAAAACTGATTCAAGAAAATAAACTGGATTTGAATGAAATTGCAAGAATATATGTTGGGACTGAAAGTGCTATCGACAGTTCAAAACCTATAAGTTCTTTTTTAATTGCCTTAATGGAACAAAAATTTGGAGAAAACACTTTATCCGAATGTGATGTAGTCGATTTTACATTTGCTTGTATTGGCGGTGTTGATGCATTGCAAAACTGTGTCGATTTTATAAAACTAAACCCTACCAAAAAAGCAATCGTTGTCAGTACTGATTTTGCCAAATACGATTTGAATTCAACTGGAGAATACACACAAGGAGCCGGAGCTTTAGCAATGTTAATCACTTCAAACCCCAGAATTATTGCTTTCGAAAATAATTGGGCAACCAGCACTAAAGGTGTTTTTGACTTTTTCAAACCATTCAGAACACTTTCAAAAGAAGCAATCACAGGAAATACAAATAACGAATCTTGGTTTGATAATCTTGAAGCCGAAATAGAAATTCACAAAGACCAACCGGTTTTTGACGGACAATATTCCAACCAATGCTATATGGATCGTACGAGAAACGCCTATTTCTCGTTCAAAAAATTAAAAAACACAAGCGAAACAATCTATAATTCATGGGAAAGCATCATCATGCATTTGCCTTATGCGTTTCAAGGACGCCGCATGTTATCTGAGATTTATGCTTTGGACGCAGAAAATAAAATTATTTCTGGAAATGAAGATGCTTCGGAATACCAGAACAAATTGAGAGGAATAAGCAAATCTGAAGAATACCAAAATTTTGTAAATGAGAAATTAATGCCTGCTGAATTAGCCTCTTCTCTAATAGGTAATTTATACACCGGTTCCATTTTTATGGGATTACTTTCTACTTTAGCACATTTTTATGACACCAATAAAGAAATAACAAATTCTAAATTTGGGTTTCTAGCCTATGGAAGCGGTTCTAAATCTAAAGTTTTTGAAGGAGAAATTCAACCTGATTGGAAAAATGCAATAGCCAACAGCAATCTATTTGAAACCTTAGAAAAAAGTTTCGAAATTGACTTCCCAACTTATGAAAAACTGCATAAAAAAGAGCAGAAACAAAGCATTCTACTTCCAAAAAACGAATGGATTCTAGACAGAATAGAAAAAGAAATCCCAAATCTATTAGGAGCACGTTATTACAAATGGGTTGATTAGATAATTTTTTAAACCAATTTATTGAAACACAAAATACGATAGACTTCAGCTTATTTTATTTTGTGTTTTTTTATATAAAATTTAACAAATTCACAACAAAAAACGATTTAATCTTAGTATTTTTGAGTAATTAAAAATATAAACCGAATTGTTATGAAATACCATCAAATTGACCGGGATTTATTTATAAAAAATCGCACTAAATTCATGGCTCAAATGAAGCCAAAAAGCGTTGCTATTTTCAACTCTAATGATATTTACCCAATAAGTGCTGATAGCACAATGCCTTTTGCACAACACCGCGATATTTTTTATTTAAGTGGAGTCGATCAGGAAGAAAGTATTTTATTGCTTTTTCCAGATGCACCTTACGAACATCAAAGAGAGATGTTATTCCTGAAAGAAACCAGCGCGCACATTGCGATTTGGGAAGGTGAAAAACTGACCAAAGAACGCGCTCTGGAAGTTTCAGGAATAAAAACAGTGTATTGGCTGCAGGATTTCGAGAAAATTCTGTTCGAAATGATGACTCATTCGGAGACTATTTACATCAATACAAATGAGCATTATCGCGCAACGGTGGAAACCGAAACCCGTGAAGCCCGTTTTGTAAAATGGTGGAAAGAAAAATATCCGGCGCACACTGTTGCAAAAAGCAATCCAATATTGCAACGTCTTCGCTCCATAAAAGAAAGCGAAGAATTGGATTTAATCCAAAAAGCATGCAATATTACCGAACTTGGTTTTAGAAGATTATTGTCATTTGTAAAACCAAATGTAACCGAATACGAAATTGAAGCCGAACTGATTCATGAATTCATTCGCAACCGTTCCAAAGGTTTTGCCTATACACCAATTATTGCTTCGGGAAATAATGCCAATGTATTGCATTACATCGAAAATAACCAACAATGCAATGCCGGCGATTTGGTTTTACTAGATGTAGCTGCAGAATACGCCAATTATTCCAGTGATATGACTCGAATGATTCCTGTTTCAGGAAAATTTACTAGCAGACAAAAGGACGTTTACGAAGCTGTTCTTCGCGTAAAAAATGAAGCAACCAAAATGCTTACTCCAGGAACACTCTGGAAACAATACCATTTCGAAGTGGGGAAAATTATGACTTCTGAATTACTAGGTTTAGGGTTGCTGGACAAAGCCGATGTTCAAAACGAAAACCCGGAATGGCCTGCTTACAAAAAATATTTCATGCATGGAACTTCCCACCACATGGGATTAGACACGCACGATTATGGAATCCTGACAGAGCAAATGCAAGCCAATATGGTTTTCACCGTAGAACCGGGAATCTACATTCCGGCTGAAGGTTTCGGAATCCGTTTAGAGGACAATGTAATCGTTCAGGAAACTGGTGAACCATTTAATTTAATGCGCAACATTCCTATTGAAGTGGACGAAATTGAAACGCTGATGAACGTTTAAAATTTCAAACTACTAATAACAAATCGGTTTACAGCAATGTGAACCGATTTTTTTTTGGGCGCAACCCAGCCTCCGTAAACTCCAGCTGCGTCGGGCTATCCGCTATAAGTCCTCGTCTCGTCAAAAAAAACGAGACTGTGGGCTTTCCGCTATTATACCTTGCGCGCTACAACGAGAAAATCTGTAATTCCAAAATTTATCTTAAAGCTGTAACTTTATAATCATCCTTCCGACTTATTTAAACACAATAAATATTTTGAAAAACATATTCTATATGTAATTTGAACCATTAATAAATTAAGAAAAATTAAGTACTGATTCTTAATGAAACTTAATTTCTTAATGGTTAAAAAATTAAATAAAAACTTAAAACACAGAAACCATGCAAGCACACGAAATAGACTACCACATTTACGGCGAGGAAATGCAATATGTGGAAATAGAATTGGATCCACAGGAAATTGTAATTGCCGAAGCGGGAAGTTTTATGATGATGGACAATAATATCCAAATGGAAACCATTTTTGGGGACGGTTCTGGGCAGGAAAACGGTTTGTTCGGTAAACTTTTAAGCGCCGGAAAAAGAGTGCTGACAGGCGAAAGTCTTTTTATGACTGCGTTCATCAACCAAAACAATACTAAAAGTAAAGTTTCCTTTGCATCGCCTTATCCTGGGAAAATAATCCCAATTGACTTGACCCAATTTGGTGGAAAATTCATTTGCCAAAAAGATTCTTTCCTTTGCGCTGCCAAAGGCGTTTCTGTTGGAATCGAATTCTCTAAAAAACTTGGTCGCGGACTTTTTGGCGGCGAAGGTTTCATCATGCAAAAAATAGAAGGCGACGGAATGGCATTTGTACATACCGGCGGAACATTAGCCAAAAAAGAATTAGCCGCAGGCGAAATACTAAAAGTCGACACAGGATGTATTGTAGGTTTTACCAAAGATGTCGATTATGACATTGAGTTTATTGGCGGCATCAGGAATTCCATTTTTGGTGGCGAAGGTTTGTTTTACGTCAAACTTCGCGGTCCCGGAACGGTTTACGTACAATCTTTACCTTTCAGCAGATTAGCGGATCGAATAATTGCTTCTGCTCCAAAAGCTGGCGGAAACAGTCGAGATGAAGGCAGTTTACTGGGTGGATTAGGAAGTTTGCTCGATGGCGATAGACGATTTTAAATTTTACAAACGGCTTGCAGAAATGGGAGCCGTTTTTATTTTAAAGGAAGCTGAATTTGCGGCAAAGGTTTACAAAGTGTTTTGTTCACAATTTTTGACCTCATTAATTTCTTCTTATTAAAGTGCCTTGAAATATTTTGAATTATTTCAGTGTAATTATCTTTAATCACTTTCCCATTCTCATCTTCTGTTTCATGATAAAAAACCTTGATAGAGCGACAGTTATTATGTTCAAAAACAGTATTCAATAATGTTCTATCCGATAATCCGCAAGAATGCCCCATAATCAGAACTTGGAATTTATTAGCATCAATAAAATCAAGTAGATTTTTATAATTAGAGTTCTGCAAGTATTGAAATGATTTAAAATTCTTTAAATATTCATTATCATCTAAATTTTCGATTATATTATAATCTTCATCCATTTCATCTCCGAAACCAAAATTAATTTTGTTACTATTATCATTCAATCTTCCGTGAATTTGTAAATTTTCAATTTTCCCAAAACTCCTATCTTCTCCATGTTCTTTAGTAAAACTTATATACTTATCAATAGTTTTTGTGTAATTAAAATTCAAACAATAAGTAATTACTTCCTTTATTTTATTAGGACTATATTCTTTATAAAAATCCTTTAATTCTATTTGATCTTGACTTGGGAATTCTAAAAAATATTCATCTGTACCTCTATTAATTTTTAACAAATCAGAAATAGTTGCCATTCTTTCTTCATCTATAATTATTTTATCATTGAGATATTTTTCTAAACTATCTCTTACTTGATTAAACTCAGTGTTAAGTTTTATTATATTATTGTTTCTTAAAATTTCAAATTCATATTTATCTACTAATGTATTTACAGGTTTTAAATTAACAATACCTTTCAATTGTTTGTAATATTCATTTTCAACATCAACCCAATTCTGAATCGATTTCTGATTAATTAATCTAAAAAAAATATTTTTATAATTAAGAATATGAGCTCTTGGATATTTTCCAGTTAGAATATTATTGCCATATTCCGTATAAATTTCAGCTTCAGAAAACTTTACTTCTTGATTAAGTGCAATAAATTGTTTTGATATACAATCAATATTTTTGACATTCTCGAACTCTACCTTAGAGTTACAATCAAATGAAACAAACTCATCATTATGATTTGAATCTTTGATTCCTCTCCAATAGTCATCAATAAAATCTTTGTAAGAAGTCGGTAATCCGTGCGCTAAATCAAATCCGTTTCCAATAATCACAAGTCTGTTCATATTTATAAATGCTTTTCTCAAATATACTATTTTTAATACAAGTGCATTCATGAATTGCTTACATGACCTTATATTTCTCAAATGGTTAAAAAAATAAAATGTTACTTTTGTAGACTAAATTCCCATTTTGAAACAAATTCTCTTTAAAAACACCAACATCTCCTATTCCGATACCGGGAAAGGAACCGCTATTGTCTTACTTCATGGTTTCCTGGAAAACAAAGGCATGTGGGATTTTTATATTCCAGAGTTTGCTAAAAAAAACCGTGTCATCACGATTGATTTATTGGGACATGGCAAATCGGAATGTTTGAGTTACGTACAAACGATGGAAGATAATGCTGATGCGGTTCATGCCGTTTTATCGGAACTGCGCATCCGAAAAGCCATTTTTGTAGGACATTCTATGGGCGGTTATGTAGCTTTGGCATTCGCCGAATTGTATTCTAGCACTGTAAAAGGATTAGTTTTATTAAACTCAACCTCAAGAGCTGATAGCGAAGATCGAAAAATAAATCGGGATCGAGCTATTAAAGCAGTAAAACAATCTTTCATCAATTTTATATCACTTTCCATCGCAAACTTATTCAGCGAAACCAATCGAGAGCGACTTTCGTCAGAAATTGAACAAGTAAAAAAGGAGGCTTTAAAAACGCCTTTGCAAGGAATCGTAGCCTCGCTAGAGGGAATGAAAATTAGAAAAGACAGGGAAGTTTTATTGCACCTTACCCCCTACCCAAAACTTTTGATTCTGGGCGAAAAAGATCCTGTTTTAAATTACGAAGAGACCAAAGAACAGATAGAAAACACTACTGTACAATTTATAACTTTTCCAGACGGACACATGAGTCACATTGAGAACCAAGACCAGTTATTAAGCGTATTGTTATTGTTTTTGAAAAGTATCTAATTAATTTTTTCTTCAAAAGGAATATTCTGATCTAAAATTTCGCTTAATAAAAGAACCATTTGTTCGAGATAATTACTCAAAATTTCTTCATTTATAATTGCATTTATTTCTTTGTCTTCTTTAAAATTAAACGGAAGAAATCCCGCTTTTAAATTCTTGAAAGAGATAATTCCGGCTTCAATTGGCTTGCCTTTTGCTTCGTGCTCATACATATAAGCATACGCCAGCACTTGAATGATTTTGTCGCTTTTAATGTCTTCAGTTAATCCTTTCCAGGATTTCAAAGTGACACTTACTTTCTCTACTTTTCCGGTTTTATAATCGATAATTCGAATTATTCCGTTACGTTCTTCAATTCGATCCACATTTCCTTTTATCAATACCGGAAAAGGCAAATTCGGATGATTTAAAATTCGCTCAAAAGTTTGTTCCAAAGCTAGAATTTTTATTGCATCGCCGTTTTTAATACTTTCCAGTTCCACTTTCAGGAAATTTGAAACGTTCCGTTTAGCAACTTCAAACGCCAATAAATTTCTTCCTTTTTTTATTTCACCTTCTTTATAAACCAATTTGAATTGCTGAAGAACCTCAGCATCAATTTGTTTGAAACAATTTAAAATATTACTTTCTGAAATAAATTTACCAATAAATGGCTCGTACAAAACTTTTAGTGTTTCGTGGATAATGGTTCCCAAAGTATTCAAAGCAATATTTTCCTCGACTTCTTCGACTTCGCTGATGCGTAAAATCTTCTGGAAATAAAACTGAATCGGATTCCGAATATAACTCGTCAATGCCGATGGAGAAAACCCTTTTTCAGCAATTTCCTTCAATCGCACCATCACACTTTCCGATTTTGGAATTACCATCGGCTGATATGCCGTTTCAGGTAACACAGCATTATAAATTTCGTGTGTAAGAGTATGATTATTTTGTTTTTCTACTTCTAGTTGCGTTATGAATCTACTTTTTTCTCCGGCATCAAGGCCTTCACTTTCGGTATTGTAAAGCAAGTAGATATTTTTGGCGCGTTGCAACAAATGATAGAAATGATAGGTATAAATGGCATCTTTTTCTTTGAATGTCGGCAAGCCTAATTCGCGTTTCACATCATAGGGAATAAATGAATTCTGAGATTTCCCTGCTGGAAATTTCCCTTCATTCATCGAAGTGACAATAACGGTGTCAAAATCCAAAACACGACTTTCTAAAACGCCCATAATCTGCAAACCATTCAACGGTTCTCCTTCAAAAGAAACTTCCGCTAAATCAATGACTTGTTTGTAAATGGCATAAAGCGTTTCTATTTTATCAATATGTTCGTGTTTCGAATAATAATTAATCAGTTTATTAATCACTTTGAAAATAGCAAAAACAAAAGCTTTAGTGATTTTTTCTTCTTCATTATCGTTGCTTAAATTTTCTTTTATGGTTTGCAATAATTTAGAAATCGTCTTCAATACCGGAATCGACCCATTTTCCCATTTTTGGAATAACAATAAAAACAACTCACTTGGAATTGCATTCAATTCCATTAATTTATCATGCGTAATAAAAGTATAATTGTTTTGATTGATAATCTTGACCAGAGAACTGATCTTTGCATACGGTTCCACTAAAGGATGCGTCAAAATATCCAATACATCTTTGTAATACAATACATAACTTTTGGCATTTCTTGACAACGCATTCGTGTGCATTTTAAATAATTTGGCAATCAAAATCTGAGCCGGATTGTTCTTACTTGAATAACCCATAGTAATATTCAAAGCGCCAACGCTTGACGGCAACGAATATAAAAGCGGAACCAAAAGATTTTCCTCGCCAAGAACCACAGCTACTTTATCTAGCTTTCCATTTGGATTTTCATTAATTACATTTTCAATAATACTTCCGACTATTTTGGCTTGACCAATTGTTTTAGGCGTTCCAATAACCTGAATGTTTTTTGTGTGCGAAAAATCATTTACGATCCATTCAAACGGATGCTGTTTATAATGTTTCCAATTTTCTTTGAAACGGCGTACAAACAATCCTGCATCATGATAGGGATCATTTAGAAAAGTTTGATCTACATCCCAATATATTTTGGCTTGATCAAAAGCAATAAGGTGTTGGATTATTTTTTCTTCGGCGGCATTCAATGCATTAAAACCTGCAAACAGAAATTGTTTGTTTTGTACTGAATTCGAAAAATGGTTTAAATTGTTTACCGCTTCTCTGTAAATCAAACCTTGATAACCGATTCCTTTATTCAATAAATGAGTATAAAGTGATTGATAGTAATTAGGCAGAAGTTTCCAAAAATCAATGTATTTCTCTAATAATGTAGTCTTATTTTCGACTTCGACTCCCCATTTTTTGATATCTTCAATATCCTTCAGATAAGAAAGAACATGTGACGGGTCTAATAAATACCGATCGATTTCATTAAAATCCTGTAAAAGCGTTTTCGCCCAATTCGCAAATAATTCAAAGGATTGTTGATTTGCTTTATCAGTAACTGACAAATAGACTTCATAGAATTCGAATAATAGTTCTATCGGATCAATCGTACGAATGCCCGCTATGTCTTGAACAAAATCTTCAATACTTATAATTTCAGGAGAAAAAATATTTGAGGTTACCTGATTTTTCAGTCCTTCAATTAAGAAGATTTTTGCTCGTTTATTTGGTAAAACTACAATAGTATTCGAAAGATTATCTAAATAGTTTTCAATTAGAACGGAAGCTATTTTATCTAAAAAAGAAGTGTTTGTCATTTTATAAAAATAAAAAAAACGCCCCGATAAATCGAGGCGTTTTCTAAAAAATTTTGAAGTAAATTATTTTTGTAACAACACTTCAGTTCTTCTATTTTGAGCTTTACCTTTAGCTGTTTTGTTTGTTGCAACTGGTGCAGTTTCACCATAACCTACAGCACTTAAATTATCAGCATTAATACCTCTTTCGATTAAAGCATTTTTAACAACACTTGCTCTAGCATCAGAAAGTTTTTGGTTGTATTCATCTGAACCATCGCTATCTGTATGTCCTTCGATACGGAATTTAGCATTAGGATAATTTTTAAGAATATTTGCCATAGCATCTAATCTTACAGGAACGTCAGCCGTTTTAAAAGTAGCTTTACCTGAATTAAAGTAAACTGCTCTAGCTTGAATTTTAAGATTATCTAAAGCTTCAGTAGTTACTTCAGGACATCCTTTGTTACTAGCTGGACCAGCAACAGCAGGACAAGCATCATCTTTATCTAAAACTGAATCACCATCAGTATCTGGCCAAGGGCAACCTGCATTTTCTTTAGGACCAGCAACAGTTGGACATTTGTCATCTTTATCAGCAACTCCATCTCCGTCAGCATCTGGACAACCTTTTAAAGCAGCTAAACCAGCAACTTCTGGACAAGCATCATCTTTATCAGCAATTCCATCTCCATCTGTATCAGGACATCCGTTTAATGCAGCTAAACCAGCAACTTCTGGACAAGCATCAGCACTATCTTGAATTCCATCTCCATCAGTATCAGGACATCCGTTGAATTGTTTCAAACCAGCAACTTCTGGACAAGCATCATCTTTATCATATATTCCATCACCATCTGTATCTTTACCACCAAATTTGAAGATAAGACCTGCAGTGTGCTGCCAATGAGAAGGAGAATCAATAACACCGTTGTTGTCTTCTCTATCTCCAAAAGATTTTTTGTAAGTTGTAGTAAAAGAAAGTCCGATATTTTCAGTAAACCAGATATTTAATCCAGCTCCTGGATTAACAGTTCCAAAGCTATCTTTTCCTAAGAAAGTATACCCCCCACCTACAGCAAGAGACGGATCAATTACTTTAGATTTAATCAAGTTCATAAAACTGTATCTGATAGTACCATCGATACCATAATACATTAAATCCCCAGGATTAGTTACGATATAACCACGAGAATCATGACCTGCAGCAGTTGGACGAAAATAAACTGCTTTTGTAATTTTATTTACTGATCCAGAAAGTCCAAACGAGAAATTATCTCCTATGAATCTAGATACACTTAAATAAGATACAGAAGGAAGAACATTCCAGTCATTTTTAGCAGCAAATGGCTGAGAAAAGTGACGGTCTAACCATCCATGTCCTCCCATGGCGCTAGCTTTAGTGTCAACGGCATTAACTCCAAAAGAGATTGCCCATGGATTGTTACTGTCTTGTGCGTGAGAACTTAAACCCAACACCATCATTACAGCAACTAAAAGTTTGTTAAGATGTTTCATACTTAATTTTTTTAATTACAATTTAGTTAATTATTAAACAAAAGTAACCCGTAAATTTTTAACTACAAAATGGAATGTTAAAAAAAACAATAATAATAGCGGTAAAGTGGAAATTATATAACTTTCAACAAGAATTATACAACTCCCAACATACGTCCTACTTCAACAAAAGCGCTAATTGCCTTATCCAAGTGGGCTGTTGTGTGCGCTGCAGATAGTTGTACTCTAATTCTGGCCTTATCCTTAGGAACCACCGGAAAAAAGAAACCTATAACATAAATTCCTCTTTTCAACAATTCATTAGCCATATTCTGAGATAATTTAGCATCATATAACATCACTGGAACAATTGCAGAATCACCATCAATGATATCAAAACCGGCTTTTTTCATTCCTTTTTTGAAATAGCTGGTATTCCATTCCAATTTATCTCTTAAAACAGTATCTCTTTCTAATATTTCAAAAACCTTTATAGAAGCCCCAACAATTGCTGGTGCCAAAGAATTAGAAAACAAGTAAGGTCTTGAACGTTGACGCAATATTTCTATAACTTCTTTTTTGGCAGTCGTATATCCTCCCATTGCTCCACCAAGCGCTTTCCCTAATGTCCCTGTTATAATATCTACTCTTCCCATTACGCCTTTTACTTCCAGCGTACCCTTTCCTGTTGCACCAATAAATCCGGCAGCATGACACTCATCAACCATTACCATTGCATCATATTTATCAGCTAAATCACAAATTTTATCCAATGGCGCTATTACTCCGTCCATAGAGAAAACACCGTCCGTAACAATTAATTTAAAACGAGTTCCAGCCTCAGTAGCTTTAATCAGCTGTTGTTCTAAATCTTCCATGTTACTATTTTCATAACGGTAACGGGCTGCTTTACATAAACGAACACCATCTATAATAGAAGCGTGATTCAAACTATCTGAGATTATTGCGTCGTTTTCACCTAATAAAGGTTCGAAAACTCCTCCATTCGCATCAAAAGCTGCTGCATAAAGAATAGTATCTTCTGTACCATAAAATTCAGAAATCTTTTTTTCCAATGTTTTGTGAATATCTTGGGTCCCACAAATAAAACGGACGGACGACATTCCAAAACCATGAGAATCTAATGTGTCTTTTGCAGCCTGTATTACTTCAGGGTGCGATGCTAATCCCAAATAATTATTGGCACAAAAATTCAGAACAGTTTCTCCTGTCGAAATAATGATTTCTGCACCTTGAGGCGAAGTAATTATTCGCTCCGATTTGAAGATTCCATTATCTTCTATAGTTTGCAATTCTGCCTGTAAGTATTCTTTGATTTTTCCGTACATTTTATGCGTTTGTTAAAGCGTTGTTTATTCCTTTTTCTATAAGCTTACAAATTTACTACATCGATTTCTTTCCCTATGTATATTAATGCCTTTTTAACTACTTTGTATCCCATTTTCTCAATAGCATGTTGATAATTCGCTAATTGTTGTTGGTATTTAACATTATGTGTTCCTGTTTTATAATCCAGCAACAATACTTCTTTGTTTTTTGTTAAAACTATTCGGTCTGGTTTAACTGTTTTTCCTTCTTTTTGAATGATTGTTTGTTCATTCAAAATTTCATTTTCTTCGGCAAAATAAGTGGAAAGTTCCAAATGGCCAACAATTTCTTGAATCGTATTGTACACTGTTTCTTTTTGAGCAAAAGTGATTAATCCGTTTTCAATAGATTTTATAATTGCCAAATCAACATCATTCTTGGTTTTTACAAAAGATAAAATTTCATGAATTACATTTCCATATTCAATAGCTTCCTGCTGATGCGTTCCCCACATTAAAGCTTCGCGTTGTGCGATTTTTATATTTTGGGGATTTAGAATTTCTGAAACTAAAGGAATCGTTTTTGAAGTATCGACATGCTCTTTCCCTACAGACAATCTAATCAAATTACCAAATTCATATTCCATTTTATTTTCATCAAATTCGCATTTACTACCTATATAATTAATAAAAAAGCTACACATATTATTCTTTGGAATCTCCCCTTTGTTGGATAAATTCATATTCGAAATCACATACAATTGTTCCTCAGCTCGGGTTAAAGCAACGTATAAAACATTAATATTATCCAACAATTCTTCCTGTTTCTTTTGGTTATAAACTTCAGCAGCTTCCTCTCCAAATCCTTCTACTGCGCTACTATTGTCAATCAATACTTTTGGCAAACCAAAATCCTGTTCCTCAGCATTAATCCATAATTTATCTTTTGGTTTTCTATTGTAATCTTCCTCCGCAAAAGGAAAAATTACAACTGGAAACTCCAGTCCTTTCGATTTGTGAATGGTCATAATTCGAACCGCATTTGTCCCTTCCGGAGATGGAATACTGAATTTCTCCGCATTTTTATCCCAGAAATTCAAGAAATCTGAAATTCCTGCTTGGTTCCGAATATCTCGCTCCAGAACAATGTCTAGGAAATATTGGACGTAAGCATTCCCCTCCCCAACCCTCTCCGAAGGGGAAGGAGCCGAAACTGGAGCAATAGAATCTAGAAAAATTTCTTGACTTACTAACTCCTTTTTTATCTCTTTTAAAACTTCTGAAATACTCTTTACTACTTGCTCATTGGTAAATCGAATGACTTTATAGCCTAATTTATTTAAAGTAATTGTTCTATAATTATCCAACTGTATTTGTTCTTCTGTAAAATGGTATTCACCATCCACTTCAAGAACCAGTTTTTTGGACAAGCAAACAAAATCAACAATAAAATCATCTATCAAATGTTGTTGCCTAAATTTATAATCTTCCAGTGATTTAGATTTAAGTTCCATCCAAAGAACTTTCTCAGCATGCGTGGGCTGCTTTCGCATTTCTTTTGCTTTTTCTATCAAAAGATGAGAATAATTACCACCCGTCATTAACCCTAATTTATTTGATTCAATAAGACTATTTTTATCCACACGATTAACCACTCCGTCACCCTTTCCTTTGGAGAGGGCTGGGGTGAGGAACTTTGCTATTATAGTTTCCACCGCTTCATACAATGATTTTTTTCGAATATTTTGAAAAGAAAGTGAAACATCAAAACTCATCAACCAATTTTCGAAATCAGTTTCTTGAAACAACGCCATTCCCTGAGCGATAAAATCATGAATCGGTAATTTATCCTGACTGTTTTTCGCTAAATATTGAAGAAAATTTGCTTTGGATTCTAGGTCTGAACTGTTTTTCAAATATTTCAATAAATGAATAATCAATCTAACTTCGGTCGCATTTTGAATCATCAAAGTTTCCGAAGACAAAAGCGGAATTCCTTGCTCGGTTAGATAATTCGCAATTGCAATTCCCTGACTTCTTTTTCTAGTCAGAATCACAATATCTTTGTATTGAAAGCCTTGTTTTAGCGTTTTTTGAATCGTATTTAAAGTTGCTAAAACATACAAATCGGTTTTATCTAAAGTTTCGTCGTCATCTTCCGAAGTTTCTACTTTTGGAATGAAAGAAATATTTACATAGCCACCAGTTTTATCATTCGTTTTTTGATGGCTATGATTTTCATACAAATCTTTATAATCCAAATGGTCAAATTCATTCGATAACAATTTAAAAAAATCATTATTAAATTCTATTATTTGCGAATAACTACGGTAATTTTTATCTAAATGTTCGAGTCTTTTATCGGGATTATTGAACGGATTTTGGTCCTTACTTAGTTCAATAAACTGTTCTGCTTTTCCACCACGCCATCTGTAAATGGATTGCTTAGGATCTCCAACAATCATCAAGGTTCCTTTTACACCAAAATCATCCTGACCCGAAAGCGCATTGTCAATCAGCGGAATCAGATTCTGCCATTGCATTTCGGAAGTATCCTGAAATTCATCTATAAAAAAATGACGGTAGCGTTCACCCAATCGTTCGTATATAAAAGGTGCCGGCTGATTTTGAATCTCCCGATGAATAATCGCATTAAATTCTGAAATGGAAAGTACATTTTGTTCTTCCTGAATTTTGGCTAATTCATTACTCACCGTATTTAACAATGATAAAGGCGTAATGTTTTTTAGGAACGCTTTATAGAAATTTATCTTTTCAAAAGTCGAATAAACTTTCGATAGAATTTGTAAAAATTCAGGAATTAGATTTTCAATAATCGCACGATCTTTTGCCGTTTTATTGATAGCAATATCATCAAACTCATGAAACATTTTATTCTTGGGATTGAATTTCCCTTGCTGAATACTCGTAATATGATTGGGAAAAGTGCCTCTAGAAAAGGATTTGGTGTCAATCCCGTTTTTATCAATTAAGGCTAACGCTTCTTCTGCAAAAACAATAGTTTGCTTTTCTAAGTCTTTGCAGGCTTCAGAAAGTTTGTTTTTGATTTCGACAAACTCAAGGATAGATTTATCTTGAAAATGAGTGATTTCATTTCGGTTATTTTCATTTAAAACCAAACGACCCGTTTCAAGAATTTCACGAGAAATGTCCCAAGATTTGTCATCATCGGTTTTTTCCATCGTAAAATCGATGAGCAATTTAGTTAATGTTTCATCTTCTCCGGCTTGGGCGATGATGGCATCAACAGCTTCTACAAGCAGATTTTCGGTATCCAAAGTAACTTCAAACGTCATAGGTAAATTCAAATCATGTGCAAAAGCCCGAATCACTTTATGCGTGAATTTATCAATGGTCGAAATATCAAAAGCAGCATAATTATGAATTATGTGCTTGATGATTTGCTGTGATTTAGTTTTTATTTCAATGATTGAAAGCCCTATTGGTTCTTCGCTCCATTCTTCAGGATTATTTTCTTTTCGTTTTCCGTTCACCAAATCCTGCATTAAATCCAGTGCTTTCCCACTAGGCTCTTCTTTGGCAAATTCTGACAAACTGCCTACGATTCGGGATTTCATTTCGTGTACCGCTTTGTTGGTAAACGTAATGGCGAGAATGTTGCGATATGCATCATTCTTGGGCGCAACAAGGATAATTTTCAGGTATTCTTTGACAAGCGCATAGGTTTTTCCGGAGCCGGCAGATGCGTCGTATATGGAGAAGGAAGGTCTTTGCATTAATATTTTTGATTTCTGATTAACGTTTTTTGATTTCTGATTTAGAATGAGCGTCCTAATTTCCCAAATTCCCTAGCCCTGATGGAAACGGCATCCTTTTTATAAGGTGATTTTTCATCATCTTATAAAAAGGATGCCGTTTCCATCAGGAAATAGCTTCTAAAAACACACGTATTAATAGGTTACTTTTAAAATTTGTCCCGAAACTTCGGGATAAAACTTAAAAGTAGTATTTTTGCAGCATGGAAACAAATAGACAGAAAAAAATAGGTGGGGTTATCCAAAAAGATTTGGTTGACATTCTGCAAGGTGAGGTGAGAAAAAACGGAGTGGCAAACTTAGTCATTTCGGTATCCAAGGTTACGGTGACTACCGATTTATCAGTAGCGACAGTGCATTTAAGCGTTTTCCCTCAGGACAAAGCCAAAGAAATCTTAGAGGCGGTTAAGTCCAATGCTAAAAACATAAAACATGATTTATCGCAACGAGTTCGTTTGCAATTAAGAAAAGTTCCCAATTTGGTTTTCTTTATTGACGACTCTTTAGACTACATTGAAAAAATTGACAATGCGTTAGCCAATAGAGATAATCCTATAGAAAATAGAGATCTTTTGGACAAACGCAGATTCCAATAAAATTTGAATTTTCCCCTTTACATAGCCAAACGCTACATTCTTAGCAATAGTAAAAATAATGCTATCAATATCATCAATCGAATTGCCAGCATGGGAATTATTGTTGGCGCAATGGCTTTGTTTGTGGTTTTGTCCGTTTTTAGCGGACTGAAACTTTTTAGCCTTTCGTTTACGAATGACATTGATCCGGATTTGAAAGCGAGTTCGATTCTAGGAAAATCTTTTTTTATTTCTCCCACACAAGAAAGTCAAATTAAAAAAATTAACGGCTTAGTTTCGTACACTAAAATTATTGAAGAGCGCGTTTTATTTACTTTTGACGGAAAACAGGAAGTTACCTACTTAAAAGGAGTTGATGCCAATTATGTCAAAGTAAATGCGATTGAAACAAAACTTTTCAACGGACAATGGCTTAAACCAGATACGTATCAAGTGGTTGTAGGTTACGGAATCGCCCAAAAATTCTCGATGGGATTATTGGATTTCAATCGTCAATTGGAAGTTTTAGTTCCAAAACCAGGAAAAGGTGCTATTGAAAATCCAGAACAAGCTTTTAACAAAACGGATATTATTCCGGTTGGAATTTATGCAATTAGCGAGGATTTAGATTCCAAATATGTTTTTGCAGATTTAGGTTTAGCGCAAGAATTATTGGAATACAAAACCAATCAGGTTTCTGGGATTGAAATCAAAATGAAAAGTGCTGCTGACGAAAGTGCTATTACTGACAAACTCAAAACTATTTTCAATAATAAAATCACCGTAAAAAACAGAGCACAACTTAACGAATCATTGTATAAAATGTTGAATACCGAAAATATTGCGGTGTATCTAATTTTTACTTTGGTGATTATAGTGGCGCTTTTCAACTTGATTGGCGCACTGATTATGATGATTTTAGACAAAAAAGGAAATCTTAAAACCTTATTCAATCTAGGAACTGAAATCAAAGATTTGCGAAAAATATTTCTGCTTCAAGGTACTTTATTAAGTGTTTTTGGTGGAATTATTGGACTCATTTTAGGCATTATAATTGTATTACTGCAACAACATTTTCAGCTGGTTATGATTACTCCTACACTAGCTTATCCTGTTGTTTTTTCTCTTGAAAATGTACTGATTGTAATGGGAACGATTGTCTCACTTGGTTTTGTCGCTTCGCTGATTGCAAGTAGTAGGGTGAGTAAAAAATTGTTGGACTAAAACCAAACTAATCCCTTTAGGGTTTAAAATCCTAAAAGACTGAACGATTAAACAACCTCATATCCTGCATACGCTTCTTCGATTTCATTCAAAGCGGCGAATAATTCTTCAGGACGATCCAGCGTAACTAATTTTTGTTTGTGCGTTTTAAAAGAATGAATTCCTTTAAAATAATTGGTATAATGTGGACGCGTTTCTACAATTCCTAGTCTTTCACCTTTCCATTCCATTGCCCAAGTAAGGTGATTTCGCACTGCTTCAACTCTATCAATAACAGTAGGTTTTGGCAAATGTTCTCCCGTTTTGAAATAATGTTTGATTTCGTCAAAAATCCAAGGATAACCTATTGCTGCACGACCAATCATGATTCCGTCGATGCCGTATTCATTTTTGTATTGCAATGCTTTTTCTGGGGAATCAATATCTCCGTTACCGAAAATAGGCATTGTGATTCTAGGATTATTTTTTACTCGGGCAATGTGAGACCAATCAGAATGACCTTTGTACATTTGGGCACGAGTTCTGGCGTGTATACTCAAAGCGGCAACACCAATGTCTTGCAAACGCTCTGCCACTTCATCAATATTTATGGAATTATCATCCCAACCCAAACGTGTTTTTACAGTGACAGGTAAATGTGTACTGTCGATAACGGCCTGAGTAAGACGAATCATTAAATCTACATCTTTAAGAACTCCGGCTCCGGCTCCTTTGCAAACGACTTTTTTAACGGGACAACCAAAATTAATATCGATTATATCTGGGTTTACGGTAGATACAATTTTTGATGACATTGCCATTGCTTCTTCGTCTCCGCCGAAAATCTGGATTCCTACAGGTCTTTCGTAATCAAAAATATCTAATTTCATTCGGCTTTTGATAGCGTCACGAATCAAACCTTCGGAAGAAATAAATTCAGAATACATCATATCAGCCCCATGAGCCTTACATAATCTACGGAAAGGTGGATCACTCACGTCTTCCATAGGCGCGAGAAGTAAAGGGAAATCAGGTAATTCTATGTTGCCAATCTTGATCATCAATTTATTTTTTTGCAAAGATAGTTAAGAAAACTCGGTTATGAAATTTAATCTTATGTGTGACAATCATTTAAAATTAATAATTATTTTTACGAAAACTTAGCAATGCTTTTTCAATTTGGATTTTATAGTTCGGTTTTACTTATTTCCTTTACACAAGGTTTAATCTATAGCGTTTTAATACTCGCAAAGGCTATAAAAACTCAAAACAAATCCAATTATTTATTGAGTCTTTTTATTTTTTTGTGCTGTCTTTATATTGCGCCCTGGATGTTAGGTTTTGCTGGTTGGTATGACAATCAACCATACAGGGATTTTTTATTTTATACTCCGTTCCAACACTTATTTTTTGTTGGCCCAATTATCTTTTTTTACACGCAAAGTTTATTAAATCCCTCCTTCAAATTTTTAAAAAAAGAAGTACTCCATTTAATTCCTGGATTCATTTATCTCCTATACATTATTGCAATTTGGATTTATGACAAGTTTATTTTTGGTGATTACTATTTCTATAAAAACGGCATGGATAAAGATTTTGATTATTGGTATCAAAAGCTAGGTTTAGTTTCCATGATTGTCTATTTTATTTTGAGTATTCAATATTATAATATTTACAAAAAACTAATTTTTCAAGTAGTTAGTTATGCCGATTCCATTTTATTTGAATGGATAAAAACCTATCAGATGGCTTTTTTAGTGATGCTTCTTCTTCCTGTTTTTTTTGACATTTTAGGATTCTTTTATCCCGAAATAAAATCGTATCAAGGCAGTTGGTGGTTTTTTCTGTCCTTTTCGATAGTTATGTATTACATTGCAATTGCCGGATATTCCAATCCTATAAATACTACAATTCCTTTCAAGATGTCGTTTTTTGATAAAAATCCGACTCTTTTATTGAATGAAAATAATACAAATGAATCAGAAACCATAATTGATATTCAGCACGAAACTTTTGAAGAAAAAAATTCGCCAGAAATTGAACTTTGGAAATCAAAAATTGCAACCTTAATTCAAACTGAAAAATTGTATAAAAATCCCGAATTGACGCTTACCGATTTGGCAAAAAAATTAGAAACAAATGCTTCTGTGATTTCTAAAACTATCAATCAAGGTTTTCAAATGAATTTTAACGATTGCATCAATAATTACCGAATTGAAGCCGTAAAAAATAGTTTTACAAATGGCGAACAAAAAAAATCTACCTTATTAGGAATTGCTTTTGATAATGGATTCAATTCAAAAGCTACTTTCAACCGCTCTTTCAAGAAAAATACTGGAAAAACTCCGAAAGAATTTATCGAAACTTTGTAACCTCAACGTTCACGACACTTCCCAAATACTATTTAGTTAGTCTCAAATCATAATTTGAAGCGATTGGCTATGATTTATGACGCAATTTTGTTCTGTTATTAATCATTAAAATTTAAATTATGAAAACAGCTATTGCATTATTCGCTATTTTATTACTTACTACTTCTTGTGGTGTTTTTGGTTCGCTAACTTCTAACACAACTATTAAACCAAACGAAAGTTTTGTTTTAGGAAATAATGAACACGGAACCTTTAAAGTAAAACTTAAAAACGTTTCCAAGCACGATTTACAAATAATTATGGCTCCTATTACTGGAGGAACGCATTCGCCAATTATTGTTAGTCCAAATGAAACTATTAAAGTAAAAGCAGAAAGCAATACCGCTTTAGTTATTGAAAACAAATCCAATGAAATTGCATCGGTCGATTTGTATGTTACTGGCGATATCGGATTATCTATGGGTTATAAAAATTAAACGAGTTTTCAATCAAAAATCAATCATTAAAAAACTAATTATGACAAAATTAATCATCTCAATTGTTTTGGCTTTATCGTCAACTTTTGCAAACGCACAACTAAGAGGTTCAGGAAAAACAATTACCAAAACTTACGATTATAAAAATTTTGATAAAGTACGTTTTGATGATTTAGACGGAAAACTCGAAATAGAAGTAGGAAAACCATTTTCAATTACAATAACGATTGATGATAATTTATCCAGCTTATTGACACTAGTAGAATATTCTCACGACAAACAATTGACAATAGCATTAAAAGGAAACCGAAATAACAAAATGTATATTGAAAACACTAAAATTTATGTAAAAATAACCATGCCTTTTATACTAGAAGTAAGCAATAATGGTAATTCTGGTTTAACTGTTACTAGTGTAAACAGTAAAAATTTCAAATCAGTAAATCCAGTAAATGGAAGTACTACTCTGTCAGGACTTGTTGATAATCTTGAGATAATTTGTCGAGGCAATGGAAATCTTAACGCCGAAAAACTAATCGCAAAAAATGCTAAAATAACTTGTAGTGGCAATGGAAATGCAAGAGTAAATGCAACTAATATTATTGAATCAATCAAATCTGGAAACGGAAATATTGTAAATGTTAACAAATAGTACTATTAATTTCAAATCTAAAAAATATGAAACTACTCACTAGAATTACAAAACCCATTTTGTTGCCACATTGGTCGCAAGATTTATTTATAACTATTCCACGAATCGTTTGTGGTTACTTGCTTGCTTTTAATTTTGGAGCGGCAAAATTCGGAATGCCTTGGTCTCCAGTCGATAATAATTTAGGATTGTTTGAAGTAGCTTTTTGGTTTCCAAATGATGTAGCAAAATACGGTGGAATTTTTGCTATTGCTCCCGTTTTCTTTGCTTGGATAGGTGCCTTTTCTGAAGCCATTGGCGGATTATTGTTATTGTTCGGATTTCAAACTAGAATAGCCTCTTTTCTTATTATTTGCACCATGTTAGTAGCAATTTTTATGCAACAAATCAACAACGGATTATGGAGTTGTCTAGCCGCCATGGGATTTCTTTGGGTTGTGATGTTCCATTTAATTCTAGGTTCAGGAAGATTTGGAATTGATTATCTAGTAACTAAAACCAAAATATAATTATGAAAACCCCAGTAACAATAATCGCATTATTACTTACTTTATTAGTAACAAGTTGCGTGCAGAAATCGTATAAAAAGACTATTGTTTTTACTTTGGATGCATCCGAAATAAAAAATAGTAAAAAAGTGGGAATTAGAGGAAACGACAAACCTTTATCTTGGGATTATGACACCAAAATGAAAGAGATTAAAAAAGACAGTCTTTATGAAATAGCTGTAACTTTTGAAACTGGATATAAATTTACTGAAGTGAAATTTGTTGTAAATGACACTTTTGAATTTAGAGATAAAGAAAACAGAAGAGTACTATTTTCTGAAAAAGACACCACTTTTTACAATGCAAAATATAATATGAGGTAAAATATAATTTTTTAAAATACCTGAAAATTAATTCCAATTCAACTGTCAAACTTTTACCCTATATTTGCAGATTAAATGCGAAAGCATTAGTAAAATTGACAGATACAGAAGATGAAGCATATTAGAAATTTTTGCATTATTGCACATATTGACCACGGAAAAAGTACGCTTGCTGACAGACTTCTTGGCGCCACACAAACCGTTACCGCTCGTGAAGAAAAAGCGCAATTGCTTGATAACATGGACCTGGAGCGTGAACGTGGGATTACGATTAAGAGTCACGCGATTCAGATGGAATACACGTATAAAGGACAAGAATACATCCTGAATTTAATTGATACTCCGGGACACGTGGATTTTTCCTATGAGGTTTCTCGTTCGATTGCTGCTTGTGAAGGTGCGCTTTTGATTGTAGATGCAGCGCAAAGTATACAAGCACAAACGATTTCGAATTTATATTTGGCTTTGGAGAATGACTTAGAAATTATTCCAGTTTTGAATAAAGTGGATTTACCGAGCGCCAATCCTGAGGAAGTGAGCGATGATATTGTTGACTTGTTAGGTTGCAAATTAGAAGAAATTATTCATGCTTCAGGTAAAACTGGCTTAGGTGTTGAAAATATTTTGGCAGCCATTATCGAAAGAATTCCGCCTCCATCAGGAAATGTGGACGAACCATTACAAGCATTGATTTTTGACTCGCATTACAATCCGTTTCGCGGAATTGAGGTTATTTTCCGTGTGAAAAACGGACAGATTAAAAAAGGCCAAAAGATTAAATTCATGGCTACCGGAAACGAATATTTTGCGGATGAAATTGGTACATTGAAATTAAACCAAGTTCCGAAACAAGTAATTTCAGCAGGTGATGTTGGGTATTTGATTTCGGGAATTAAAGAAGCAAAAGAAGTAAAAGTGGGTGATACGCTAACCGATGCGAAAAACCCAACTACTAATATTATTACTGGTTTTGAGGATGTGAAACCAATGGTTTTTGCAGGGATTTACCCAGTAGATACTGAAGATTATGAGGAGTTGAGAAACTCTATGGAAAAATTACAGTTGAATGATGCTTCGTTGGTATTTTTACCAGAAAGCTCAGCGGCTTTAGGATTTGGTTTCCGTTGTGGATTCCTTGGGATGTTGCACATGGAAATTATCCAAGAGCGTTTGGAGAGAGAGTTCAACATGACGGTTATAACTACGGTCCCCAACGTTTCGTACCATGCATTTACGAAAAAAAATCCTGAAACGGTTTTAATAGTAAACAACCCATCCGACTTACCTGAGCCATCTCGTTTGGACCATGTTGAAGAACCATTTATTAAAGCTACCATAATTACAAAAGCCGATTATGTTGGGAACGTAATGAGTCTATGTATTGAAAAACGTGGATTGATTACCAACCAAACGTATTTGACTACGGAACGTGTAGAATTGACTTTTGATATGCCATTAGCAGAGATTGTATTTGACTTTTATGACCGATTAAAAACGGTTTCTAAAGGGTATGCTTCCTTTGATTATACACCAATTGGAATGAGAACTTCTAATTTGGTTAAAGTAGATATCTTATTAAATGCTACTATTGTTGATGCTTTATCTTCATTGATGCACGTAGACAATGCCTATTCTATTGGTAAAAAAATGTGTGAGAAGCTGAAAGAATTAATCCCTCGCCAACAATTTGACATTCCTGTTCAAGCGGCTATAGGTGTAAAAGTGATTTCGCGTGAAACAATAAAAGCATTGCGTAAAGATGTTACCGCCAAATGTTATGGTGGGGATATTTCCCGCAAACGTAAATTATTGGAAAAGCAGAAAAAAGGTAAAAAACGTATGAGATTGGTTGGAAATGTTGAAATTCCACAAGAAGCGTTTATGGCAGTTTTGAAATTGAATGATTAATTTTTTTTAGAAAAAAGAACGGAGATTAAATATATAGAACCCTGACGATTTTAAAATCGTCAGGGTTTTTTTTTATTTATCTTTCAACCATTCAAACAATCGCTCGGCATCTTCCCCTTTAAATAATTGTGTCCCTTCATTCATCGTTGCTGCCGAACCGCAAGCGACTCCCCAGCGAATAACTTCTTTCAGACTTTTATTTTGTGAAAGTGCCCAAACCATTCCACCCACCATACTGTCACCTGCACCCACAGTGCTTTTTTTTGCGACATTGGGAGCAGGAACAAATTCGTAAGAATCTTTTGTAACCAGCACAGCACCCTGCGGTCCTAGGGAAACCACAACAATTTCAGCACCTCCTTTAGCAATGATTTGTTTTGCGGCTTCATTTACTTCTTCCAGTTCCAATCGCTCCACACCAATGAGTTTTGCCAGTTCACCAACATTGGGTTTTATCAAATAGACACCAACTTCTAAGGCTTTTCTTAATGCCTCGCCAGATGTATCTACAATTAATTTAGCATTTGATTTTTTGGCGATTTCTGCGATTTTTTGATAAAAATCTACTGACAGACCTTCATTCAAACTCCCGCTGGCTACTAGAAATTTTAGTTTAAAATTAGCTATGGTTTCTAATATCCTGTTACTTTCGTCAGGAGTAATTTTTCCCCCTGTAAAACCAAATCGGTATTGTGAATTGGTATTATCATCCACAGCGACAAAACTTTCTCTTGTCCAAGTTTGAACTTCGATTGCTTTAAATTCAACTGATTCTTTCGCAACCAATTCTTCCAGCATTTTACCCATTGGTCCACCAGAAGTAAATACTGCTAAAGATGTACCTCCCAGACGGGAAATTGCTTTAGAAACATTGATTCCCCCACCTCCCGCATCATAACGAGGCTCATCACATCGTATTTTTTGTTCCGGGACTAAGCCTTTAAAATGAGTACTTTTATCTAAAGCAGGATTAACTGTAAGCGTAACTATATCAAATGGCTTCATTTTTCTCAAATTTAATACTCTAAAGGTCGGATAAAATTGATAGAATTTGATACAAATCAAGGCGAATATTTCTTTGTATATTTGCAACCTCAAAACAACGAAAATAATGATCGAAGATAAAACCCCACAACGCACAAGTATTGCTCAATTAGGAGAATTTGGATTAATAGACCATTTGACAAAAAACTTTGAAATCAACCAAGCTTCTACTTTAAAGGGAATTGGAGATGATGCTGCCGTCTTGGATTTTGCATCTAAAAAAGTAGTAGTTTCAACTGATTTGTTGATTGAAGGTGTGCATTTTGATTTGGCTTATATGCCACTAAAACATTTAGGCTATAAAGCTGTTGTGGTCAATGTTTCTGACATTTGCGCGATGAATGCCAAACCAACACAAATAACGGTTTCAATTGCTGTATCTAATCGGTTTCCATTAGAAGCTTTAGAAGAATTATTCGCAGGGATTACGCATGCTGCTCGTGAATATAATGTAGATGTTATTGGTGGCGATACTACTTCATCCCAAAAAGGATTAATCATCAGTATAACCGCCATTGGCGAGGCAGATGCTGAAGAAATCGTTTATAGGAATGGTGCCAAACAAACTGATTTACTAGTTGTTACTGGTGATATTGGTGCTGCCTATATGGGATTACAAGTTTTAGAAAGAGAAAAGCAAGTTTTTCAGGTTAATCCAAATTCGCAACCAGATTTAGATGCTTATACGTATTTGATAGAACGTCAATTGAAGCCAGAAGCCAGAAAAGATGTCCGTACTTTATTGCACGCTTTAGAAATAAAACCAACTTCAATGATTGATATTTCAGATGGATTGTCATCGGAAATTATGCATTTGTGCAAACAGTCTAAAGTGGGTTGTAATTTATACGAAGACAAACTACCAATCGACCCACAATTTATTAATGTTTGCGAAGAATTCAACATCGACAGTACAACAGTAGCAATAAACGGAGGTGAAGATTACGAATTACTTTTCACCATTGCCATGGAAGACTTTGAAAAAATAAAGGGCAATCCAAATTTTACTATTATAGGCCATATGACACAAGAAAGTGAAGGTATTCACTTAGTCACTCGAGCCAATACCAAAATTGCTTTAAAGGCCCGTGGTTGGGATGCTTTGAGTCAATAGGAATCTGTAAAATAAACAAAAAACGACACCTGAAAAGTGTCGTTTTTGTTTAAAGTTCATTTACAGCTAAAAAAGTAATCCTTGATTTTTTGCCTCACGAATTAAATCTATATCGCTACCATTGTCTATTTTCAATAATTCTTTTAAGTTTAGTTTTCTCCTTTCAATTTCTCCTAATGAAATAGGAATGTATTGCGGTATCTCATTCAGCTTAGTCCCTTTTGATAAATGAAATAAAATTTGTTTGTCAAATTGATCAATTTCTATCGTATCCTTTTCGGCTAAGTTTAGCATTTTTTGAACGGATTCACTATAATAAATTTTATTATTTATGACTTTGTCAAAAGCAAAAAGTAATTCGTCGAATGTCAAATCATTTTTTATTACTAATCCATTTGGGCTTATAGTACTTATAATAGTTTTTAATTTCAGTAATTCAGTATACATAGTCAGCAAAATGATTTTGCAGGAAGGCATTGTTTCGTTGATTAATTTCGCTAAATCCTCACCAGAATAAATACCTTTTTCTTCATAAGAAGGCATACTAATATCTAAAAAAGCGATATCAAAAGCTAAAGTATCTGGGTTAGTAATCAAATCATATGCCGACTTACAGTCCTTAGCCTGACTAATAAAAAACTCAAAATCTTTAGGATTATATCTTGTAATTGCATTTTTATATCCTTCAATAATAAAAGGATGATCATCAACGATTAGTATATTATTTTGAATCATTGTCTTTTCAGTTGAGGCAATTGTCATTTCTATGTAAGTATTAATTTTTGTTCTATTGGAACTGTAATTGTAATTGTTGTTCCTTCCCCTTTATTTGATTTTATATCTACTGTTCCAATACATTCTTTCGTTCGAGATTGAATGTTTTGTATGCCAATACCTCTTTTTGCTTTATTTACATTAAACCCAACCCCATCATCATTTATTGACAAAAATAAATTTTCACCATTTTTCTTGAGTTCCACTTTAATTGTATTTGCGTTAGCATACTTATTAATGTTTTGAAGTGACTCTTGAATAATTCGGTATAAGTTTATTTTAATAGCATTACTTAATAACTCCCATTTTATAGCCGGATCAATTGTCGTTATTAATTTTGGTTTAAATGTTTTTTTCTGATCTTCAAATAAATTATTTACAATGGCAACGAAGTTATTAATTAATTCCGATTTTTCTCTATTCAAGTCATGTGAAATTTCACGAATATCTTGCTCAATATTTTTTAATTCTGCCAAATAACTATTCCTTTGATTAACTGCAATCTCATCATTAAATTTATTCAAACCATCCAAATTCATCCGTACGCCAAACATTCTTCCCAAAACACCATCGTGCAACTCTTGCGCCACTCTTTTTTTCTCGACAATCCTACTCGTTTCAATGGTGCTTTGTTGCGAAATCATTAAATTATAGATTTCTTCATTGACTTTTTGTTGCTCTTGTTTGAACAATAATTCTCTATTCTTCGTTTTTTGAGCTTTAATTACAAACAACAAGAGGCCTAACATAGTAAAACCACTAAACCCAAATAACAAATTTCGGTTTTTAGTTTCCAGATTTGTATTCTCTCCTTTTATTTGATCTGTTTCATACTCAATGCGAGAAAACTTATCGCCCATTTTACGCTCTGCTTTCTGCAGTTCTTCATTAATATGAATGTATTCCTTTGTATAATCAGATGCCTTTTCGGGTTCTATAACAGCCAATTGTTTTAACGCCACTAAAATATCTCTAGAAATATTGGTGCTTCGGGCAAGTAATAATGCTTCTTTAGAATACTGTAAAGCTTTGATAGTATCCTTTTTTGAAGCAAAATATTCTGATAAATGGATTTTATTAATAAATATTCCAGATGTTAATTTCAAACTATCTCTTAGTTTCAACGACTGATAAAACATTTTCGGGAGCCCTTCAGTCTCATTTAATTTGAATTTAGAATAAGCCAAATTGTCCAACAACATTGTATAAACGTATGGTTTTTGGATAATTAGATTTTTCTGTTCCAATCCCTTTTGAAAATATTCTTTTGCAAATAAGTATTTTTGCGAATTGAGATAGAGAAAGCCAATATTATTATAAGAAGTGGCTCTAGACTGAAATTCCAATGGTATAATTTCATCATCAATTACAGTCAATGCCTTATTATTATAAACTATAGCCGATTCATAATCCCCAAGCTCATTATAAATCAATCCTAAAAGATTATAGGCATCATATAAAATACTATTTATTTTATTTTCTCCTTTAACAATACGCAAAACATTGAACACTGATTTTTCGCTTCCTAAAAAATCCCCTGCTTTATAAAGTAAATTTGCTTTACTAAATAATGTTTTACCTAAATTAATATTATCTCCCAGTTTAGCATACATTTTTTCTGCTTTATAATAAAACTGAAAAGAACTGTCCAAAATTGCTTGTGACTCATAATAATCCCCCAAATAAGTATAGCCTTTTATTATACTTGTAGTATCCTTAGCACTTTCAGACTTTTCCAAAACTAAATGCACCGTTTTATTAAAATCTTTCCAGTTGTTAATGTTATAATACCTATTGGCAACTTTGAACAGATTGACTCGATTTAACGAATCGTTTTCTTGATTGATTACTATTTCAAAAGCTTTATGACTATATTCTTGTCTCTTTTCTCGTGCTAAGGTAAAATCATTTGCTAATGAAAAATAAGTAGAAAGACTGTCTTCTGATGAAGTAACAGTAATGTCTTCTGCTTTTTTTGGGGTACAACCAAAACAAACAAAAATCAGAAACAATAATAGAAGTATGTAGTATTTATTTTTCAATAGCCGCTAATGAATTTTGCCAAAAATAGTGAAATAAAACTATTGACATAAAAAAAGGCTATCAAATTATTGATAGCCTAAATATTATTTAAAAAATTTACTTAAATTATTAGTCAACTTTTACATTTCCTCCTGTTGCTCCACCACCAATGATATCCACTTTTACATTTCCTCCTGTTGCTCCACCACCAATGATATCCACTTTTACATTTCCTCCTGTTGCTCCACCACCAATGATATCCACTTTTACATTTCCTCCTGTTGCTCCGCCACCTATAATATTAACATTAGTATCAGATTTCACAGTGTTTTTAGTTTCTGGTGTAGTGAATGATGTTAATATCATTACTAAAGAGAATAAACCGATTGTTAAGATTGCTTTTTTCATAATTTGGGGATTTTATATTGTTATGTTTTTTACTTTTTCGCCTCCTTTTGCAGGAAATTGTTTAGTAAAATTACATAAGCATTATTAAAATTTCCTACAAAAAAAGGCATTTATGGTAGATCATATCCGTTTGATAGTGAATGGCAGTCAAATTATGGTAGATGGTTGAATTTTAAATTTCCAAATAATTTCCATTAGAAAAATCGGAAATAATTAGGTCAACATTTGCCTTATACGATTTGGAGAAAGGAAGCTTTGTAGTAGTATTTTTAATGTAGCAAACTGTATTTCCTGTATGAATTCTAGAAATGTAATTTCGGTTTACTATATAACTATTATGAATCCTGATAAAAGGGAAAGATAAAATTCCTTCAAAATGCTTCAATGTTTTGAAAGCAGTTATCATTTCACCATTATTTAAGTGTATGTCAGTAGAATTATTATCCGCTTGGAAATAGCAAATATCTTTAGCATCAATATACCTATAATCACCATACGATTTTATACATAGAATGAGAGGCTGCTCCTGATTTGGTGCCTCTTGCCTAACTGAAACTATAGGCTTTTCATCAAAAGTTGGTAGTTGTTTCGAAAGGACTTCTTCTGCATTAGTCGATTTGTTCAATTTTAAAATTGATTTTACAATATCGATACGTGTTAATGGTTTTAATAAATAATCTGCTACTTCATATTGAATAGCTTCAAAAGCCAAATCTTTCTTGGCGGTAGTAATAATAATCTTAGGAACTATTTTAAGATACCTATACAACTCATTAATAAGAGTCAAAGATAAATTACTCTCTTTATTTGCAGGATCAATTTCAAGAAAAACTAATTGAGGAGTGTGTTCTAAAATAAGATTTAAGCCATCCGTGTAATTATTTGCTGAAGCCACAAAAGTAAGCTCCGAAAAACTATCAGCAATGGCTTTTGTTTTCGAAACACTTTCTTGATCATCGTCAATAACAATGTACGAGTAATTCATCAATGGCTATTCCTAAAATCGTTAGGCATAACATCAGATTTCCAAAGTAAAATGTACTTCAAATTATTAAGTAATATTGGTAGTTTTGGGAAACTAATTAAACAAAAGCATGAAATACTGCATAAAAACCCTTATTTAACAGTCTAAAAATAAGCATTTAACCAATTTTCAATATGTGTTGTTAATATGTTTTTAACAAATGTTGATACATTAAGATGAAGCGCATATAAATCCGATAAAGCGCATAAATTCTTGTTACAAAAGGAATTAATAACTATTTTCTTTCTAATTAATTGTGCTTTAAAAAAATACGGATCGTATGCTAAATAAAAAAGCTTTCCTAAATAGACTGCACCCAAAAGTTTAGACAAATTTATAATTAATTTTGATAATAATGAGCTCGATATTGTATCGGGCTCATTTTGTTTAAATTCGACTTGATTCTATCTTTATTGTAATATTTTATATATTCATTTATTTCCTTTTTTAATTGGTCTAATGATGTGTATTTTTTAAGATAAAACAGTTCAGATTTTAATATTCCAAAGAAGTTTTCAATTATAGCATTGTCTAAACAATTTCCTTTTCTTGACATACTTTGTACAATTCCTTTTTCTTTCAGCAAATACTGATATTGTTTCATTTGATATTGCCAGCCTTGATCTGAATGCAGTGTTAGATTAGTGTTATTAGGTATTTTTTTAAATGCTTTTTTGAGCATTATAACTACTTGATTAAACACTGGGCGTTCTGTTAGTTCGTAACTGATTATTTCTTGATTAAATAAATCAATAATAGGCGATAGATACAATTTTTGACCCGAGACATTAAACTCGGTTATATCGGTTGCCCATTTTTGATTTGGTGCAACTGCTTTGAAATTTCTTTTTAGAACATTTGGTGCAATTTTACCTTGTTCGCCTTTATATGATTTATATTTCTTTAATCTAATAAGACTTTTTAATCCCAGTAATTTCATTAATCTAAAAACTGTTTTATGATTGATAATCATTGCTCTATTTTGGAGTTCATCGGTTATTCTTCTGTAACCATAGCGCCCTTTATGGCTTTGATAAATGGCTTTAATTAACTCTTTGATTTCTTTGTATTTATCAGGTAATTTATTCTGCTTTTGATGATAATAAAAACTACTACGTGCCATTTTTGTTAAATCTAGAAGTAATTCTAAATCAAATTTATGCCTTAACTCCATTATGGCTTGGGATTTCTCCTGGCTTGAATTAAGGCTTGTAACTTTTTTAGCAATTCATTCTCACAACGAAGTCTTTCGTTCTCTTTTAAGAGTTCTTCCTCTCTTGTTAAAGGTTTGTCTGATTTACGTTTTTTACGCTTATAATCACTCATAGATATTGGTCTGCCTTTAAGTTTTGGTTTTAATCCTTCAATACCAAAATTAGCAAAATCTTTCTTCCATTTTACAATAGTAGATTCTGATGGAATATTAAACAACAAACATGCTTTACTTAAAGATAGATGTTCTTCTGATAACGATTTTAAAACTTTCATTTTAAAATCAATGGAATAGATCCTGTTTTTAGATGGCAATAATCCTTTGCCTCCATAGTTATTGTACAATCTAACCCATTTTTGTAGTTGCGATTTCGAAAATCCCTTTTGCTTTGAAACGGAACAACAAGACTGATGTTCGTTTAAAACCTCCTGTACACATTCAAGTTTAAATGTGTAACCATACTTAACTTTTCTTTCCATAAAAAATGCCCCAAATAGTGTCTAACTTTTTGGGGCATGTCCAAAACGGAAAGCTTTTTTTATATAAACAAAAAAATAATTACATTTTCATCAACCAATTTTTCATCGAAACTTCATTTTCAATAATTGATTTCAAATCTAAAATTTTCACACGGTCTTGTTTCATTGTATCTCGGTGACGAATCGTTACCGTTTGATCTTCAATAGTTTGATGATCAACAGTAATACAAAAAGGAGTTCCCAAAGCATCTTGTCTTCTATAACGTCTTCCTACAGCATCTTTTTCGTCATACGCCACATTGAAATCCCAACGTAAATCGTCAATGATTTTGTGTGCGATTTCTGGCAATCCGGCTTTTTTTACTAATGGCAAAATCGCGGCTTTTGTTGGCGCCAGAACTGCTGGTAATTTCAGAACCGTTCTTGTAGAACCATCTTCTAAAGTTTCTTCTTTTAGAGAAGTAGCAAAAACAGCTAAGAACATTCTATCTAATCCCACTGAAGTTTCCACTACATAAGGAACGTAATTTTGATTCAATTCAGCATCAAAATATTGCAATTTTCTACCTGAAAACTGTTCGTGTGCTTTCAAATCAAAATCAGTACGTGAATGAATTCCTTCTAATTCTTTGAATCCAAAAGGGAAGTTAAACTCAATATCAGCCGCAGCATTAGCATAATGTGCTAATTTTTCGTGATCGTGAAAACGGTAATTTTCTTTTCCTAAACCAAGCGATAAATGCCATTTTAATCTAGCTGCTTTCCAATGTTCGTACCATTTCATTTCATCACCTGGACGTACAAAAAATTGCATTTCCATTTGTTCAAACTCACGCATACGGAAAATAAATTGTCTAGCGACAATCTCATTCCTAAATGCCTTACCCGTTTGCGCGATTCCAAAAGGAACTTTCATTCTTCCTGATTTTTGCACGTTCAAGAAATTCACAAAAATACCTTGAGCTGTTTCCGGACGTAAGTATAAATCCATTGCTGTATCAGCAGATGCTCCTAATTTAGTTCCAAACATTAAGTTAAATTGACGCACTTCAGTCCAATTTCTTGAACCTGATTCAGGACAAGCAATTTCTAATTCTTCAATTAGAGCTTTTACATCTTCAAGATCTTCGTTACCAAGCGAACGAGCCATTCTTTCCAAAATTTCTCTTTCTTTAGCTTTGTATTCAACAACTCTAGCGTTTGTAGTAACAAATTCTTGTTCATTGAAAGCATCTCCAAAACGAATACGCGCTTTTTCAATTTCCTTGATTGCTTTTTGATTTAGCTTTTCGGCATAATCTTCAATCAAAACATCAGCTCTATATCTTCTTTTCGAATCTTTGTTATCAATTAATGGATCATTGAAAGCGTCTACGTGACCTGATGCTTTCCAAGTGGTTGGGTGCATCAATATTGCCGCATCAAGACCAACAATGTTATCGTTCATTTGAACCATCGCTTTCCACCAATATTCACGTATGTTCTTTTTTAATTCTACTCCGTTTTGTGCATAATCATAGACTGCACTTAAACCATCGTAAATTTCGCTAGACGGAAAAATAAATCCGTATTCCTTTGCATGCGAAATTACATTCTTAAATAAATCTTCTTGTTTTGCCATAGTAGTGCAAAAATATAAAAAGTGAACTTAAAAAAAAGAAAATTGTTAAAGATTGAAGCATTGATTTGTCTATTTTTATAAATAAATCCCTGATTACATGTTTAAAAGCATTATTAATTTATTTTTTCCAAAAGTTTGTTCTGGATGCAGCGGCTTTTTACTTCTTAATGAGAATGTGATTTGTACTATTTGCAGGCATGATATTCCACTGACTAATCATCATTTACATCATGAAAATGATGCATTCAAAAAGTTTTATGGCAGGATTCCTGTAATCCATACTTCGGCATTATTATATTTTCATAAAAAAGGAATTGCCCAAGAACTTATCCATAATTTAAAATACAAAGGACACGAAGAAATAGGAACTATTCTTGGCGAATGGTTAGCTGAAGATTTAAAAAAAATTGCTCTATTACAAACAGTCGATGAAATTATTCCAGTTCCCTTGCACCGAAAAAAGTTAAAAGAAAGAGGCTACAATCAAGTCACAGCTTTTGGAGAAGCGCTTTCTTCTAATTTAAATATCGATTATAATGATACACTATTGATTCGGAATGTGTATTCAAAAACGCAATCTAAGAAAAATTTATTGGCAAGAACCGAAGGAATCGAAACCACTTTTGATGTTTTTTTTACAGAAAAAGACCACGACAAACATTTTCTTTTAATTGATGACGTCATCACAACAGGATCTACATTAGAAGCTTGTTCACGTGCTTTATTGAAAATTCCAGGGGCAAAAATAAGTATTGTCTGCATGGCGATGGCGCAATCGTAATGTAGAGATTTAGGTTCTAACAATTGTATTGAAAACTGAACGGCAATTTCAATCGTAGTCATTTTTTAACCCTGATTACTTAACTTTTATTATCCTATAAGTTCAGTGAATTTTGTTTGAAGTGAAATCCTTTTTATACGCCTTTTCGTAGAATAAAAGATGTGAGTGAAAAGCAAGAATAACTTTAAAACAAGTCTGTTACAAATCCAAAGAGCGTACTATCAATTAATTTAATGAAATTATAACGAAATAGAATTTCCGATTCCAAAGTTAAATGTATAAATTTGAATAAAAATATTTATAAATCATTAAACAATCATATTATGGCTTTTGAATTACCACAATTACCTTATGCGTATGACGCATTAGAACCTTATATTGATGCGCGTACGATGGAAATTCATCACACTAAACATCATAACGCTTATATTACTAACGTGAATGCTGCTATTACTGGAACGGATATGGAAGGTAAGACTATCGAAAATATTTTGATTAATCTTGATATGAAAAATATGCCTGTTCGTAACAATGGTGGTGGTTTTTACAATCATAATTTGTATTGGAGTGTCATGACACCAAACGGTGGCGGACTCCCAACTGGTGACCTATTAGTTGCAATTGAAGCTGCTTTTGGAACTTTTGAAGAATTTAAAGCAAAAT
Source organism: Flavobacterium sp. 83 (assembly GCF_000744835.1). Taxonomy (NCBI): domain Bacteria; kingdom Pseudomonadati; phylum Bacteroidota; class Flavobacteriia; order Flavobacteriales; family Flavobacteriaceae; genus Flavobacterium; species Flavobacterium sp. 83. Next base: position 1,266,792 of record NZ_JQMS01000001.1, on the reverse strand, counting down.
TTTCTAAAGCTGGTGTTACACAATTTGGCTCAGGATGGGCTTGGCTTTGTGTACATAAAGGTGGAAAAGTAGATGTTTGCGGAACTCCAAACCAAGACAATCCATTAATGCCTGGTGTAGGTTGTGGCGGAACTCCAATTTTAGGAATGGATGTTTGGGAACATGCTTACTATTTACATTATCAAAACAGAAGACCTGATTATATCGAAGCTTTTTTCAATGTAATTAACTGGACTGAAGTTTCAAGAAGATATGCATTGGAGAAATAGTTTTAGAGAGAATTGATTTTCAAACGAAAGCCGGATAGACTTTTTTAAAAGTTTATCCGGCTATTTTTTTATTTATTATCATTTTATCTATCAACAACTTAGAGCGCAATTAAGAGGACTAATAAATACAAAATCCTTCCTTGTATCAATCCTAAAAGTTATGAGAAAATATTAAAATATTGATTTTTGTATTATAAAAATCTATAAAAATGCAAGATTCATTCCTTGAGATTCTCAAGTTATCATTACAAGAAATAATAGTGGAATATTTTGAACTGACTTCTTATGAAAAAGGAAAAGAAATACTAAGTCTTAATTTAATGGAGATTAATTCGATCTTTAAAAAACACAACAAAAAAAATTAAATTCCAAAAGATTCTTTGACGAGATAACCGTTCGGGATTTCCCCATTTGAGGTAACAAAGTATATCTTCACATCACTCACAGAAGATGGCTAAATGAAGTCATTGGAAAAGTAATTTTTAGAGATTGGCAGATAGTTGCCAAAGGAAATCCGGATGACTCAAGAGTTTGCGGCTATTTTAAAAGAAATTAATCGCTAATAGCACTCCCAGCTGACATACTATTGGAGGTTATTTGGAGTCAACGGTAAAATCTCCAAAATCAATATAAAATCACCTGAGCTTTATTAACACTTGGACACCTCGAGAACATGCGCATAGCATATAATCTAACACAGACTTGCGTACCATCTTACAAAAAAAACAACTGGTAAAATAATTGGTTTTGCCAAATTAGCCAATTGGCACAAAAAAGTAAATCAGTGAGGGTTTAAAAACTCCAAGATTATCCTTAATAGGATAACTTTTAATTACCAATCTATCCAAAACAATTTTAACAATAGAAGTACAAATGCATCTGCGGAGTCATTCAATGTCAAAATAAAAGCATTTAGAAGCCCGTTTAAGGGTTGCGAAAGACCAATTTCTTCTTATTTAAATTAAGCAATCTTTTTGTCTAATCCCCAACTTTTAGAATTGAGCCCATTAATTCTTAATAATCAAAATTAATTAACAAAAAAAATCCTCATCAAATTAATGATGAGGATTTAATAGAATCTGAAACAAGTTCAGATTAAAGAAAGGCGACGACATACTCTCCCACATAACTGCAGTACCATCTGCGCAGGCGGGCTTAACTACTCTGTTCGGGATGGGAAGAGGTGAGCCCCGCCGCAATAACCACCTTAAGAGGTTATAATTGCTTTGGGCAATTATTGTAACAATTGACGATTTATAATTGACAATTAACTACATAATATCTTAACATACTGAGATAAAGAAAACAAAAAGTGTTGAGAAAGTTTCTTCCCCGGGTTACCCCGGGGAAAAGCGTACATAAGCTTACGGATTATTAGTACTACTCGACTATGACATTACTGCCTTTACATCTATAGCCTATCAACGTGGTCATCTCCCACGATCCTTAAAAGAAATCTCATCTTGTGGTGGGTTTCGCGCTTATATGCTTTCAGCGCTTATCCCTTCCAAACGTAGCTACTCTGCGATGCCACTGGCGTGACAACAGATACACTAGAGGTTTGTCCAATTCGGTCCTCTCGTACTAGAATCAGATCCACTCAAATTTCTTGCGCCCACAGTAGATAGAGACCGAACTGTCTCACGACGTTCTGAACCCAGCTCGCGTGCCACTTTAATGGGCGAACAGCCCAACCCTTGGGACCTTCTCCAGCCCCAGGATGTGACGAGCCGACATCGAGGTGCCAAACCCCCCCGTCGATATGAGCTCTTGGGGGAGATCAGCCTGTTATCCCCGGCGTACCTTTTATCCTTTGAGCGATGGCCCTTCCATGCGGAACCACCGGATCACTATGCTCTACTTTCGTACCTGATCGACCTGTATGTCTCTCAGTCAAGCTCCCTTATGCCATTGCACTCTACGCACGGTTACCAAGCGTACTGAGGGAACCTTTAGAAGCCTCCGTTACTCTTTTGGAGGCGACCACCCCAGTCAAACTACCCACCAAGCAATGTCCCCCGCAAAACGGGGTTAGGCCTCAGATAAACAAAGGGTTGTATTTCAACAATGACTCCACAACGCCTAGCGACGCCACTTCACAGTCTCCAACCTATCCTACACATCATTTATCCAAGGTCAATACTAAGCTATAGTAAAGGTGCACAGGGTCTTTTCGTCCCACTGCGGGTAAGCGGCATCTTCACCGCTACTACAATTTCACCGAGCTCATGGCTGAGACAGTGTCCAGATCGTTACACCATTCGTGCAGGTCGGAACTTACCCGACAAGGAATTTCGCTACCTTAGGACCGTTATAGTTACGGCCGCCGTTTACTGGGGCTTCAATTCAATGCTTCTCCGAAGATAACATCTCCTCTTAACCTTCCAGCACCGGGCAGGTGTCAGGCCCTATACTTCATCTTACGATTTTGCAGAGCCCTGTGTTTTTGATAAACAGTCGCCTGGACCTCTTCACTGCGGCCAGCATTGCTGCTGGCGACCCTTCTCCCGAAGTTACGGGTCTATTTTGCCTAATTCCTTAGCCATGAATCTCTCGAGCACCTTAGGATTCTCTCCTCGACTACCTGTGTCGGTTTGCGGTACGGGTACTTATTACCTGAAGTTTAGAGGTTTTTCTTGGAAGCCCTTAGGCGCACTATCTCTTTGTCCGAAGACTCCGAGTACTATCGTATTTCCCCAAGCCGCGTGGATTTGCCTGCGCAGCTTATAGGTAGGTACTTCAACGAACTATTCCGTCAGTTCGCGGCGCTTTCATCACTCCGTCACCCCATCACAGTAATAACTAGTACGGGAATATTAACCCGTTGTCCATCGACTGTCCCTTTCGGGTTCGCCTTAGGTCCCGACTAACCCACAGCTGATTAGCATAGCTGTGGAAACCTTAGTCTTTCGGTGTGCGGGTTTCTCGCCCGCATTATCGTTACTTATGCCTACATTTTCTTTTCTAACCAGTCCAGCATGCC